>CAYXAP010000023.1:8942-122107 GCA_964462035.1 uncultured Sandaracinus sp. | reverse complement strand
AGCTGAAGCTCGACGCCGGCCTCACGCTCTGGGAGTTCCTCGACAAGAGCGAGCCGAACCTCATCGGCATGAACCGGCTCATCGGCACCTACCAGCGCGACTGAGCGCTCCGCACCACGCGGTCCACGTAGGCCAGCTTCTCGACGACCGGGCCGGGGAACCGGCGGGTCAGGATATCGTCGAGGCCCATGGCGCGGTTCATCTCGTTGAGGTCGACGCCCAGGTCTCGGTAGCGCTCGAGGAGCGGCTCGATCGCCTCGGCTCGGTCGTAGGGGGACGCCCCGCGCCGGCCGAGGCCGAGGTGGACCGCTGTGTCGAGCGTGCTGACGATCTCCAGGTAGGCCGCCCAGGTCTCGGCGAAGTCCTCCCAGGAATGCATCGACGCGTAGTGCGTGGTGAAGCGCTCGGCCCAGTCGGCAGGCGCGCCTTCGGAGTAGTGGCGGTCGAGGGCGTCGGCGTAGGTCGGCTGGCTCGGGTCACCGAAGAGCGCGACGTAGTCGGCGCGAAGCTGCGGATCGGGATCCACCAGGACCTCCCAGTAGTAGTGACCGATCTCGTGTCGGAAGTGACCGAGGAGCGTGCGGTACTCCTCGCCCATCTCGAGCCGCATCCGTTCGCGCTCGGCGTCGTCGGCTTCCTGGACGTCGATGGTGATGGTCCCGCCCGCGTGACCGGTCATGACCTGCTCCCCGCCCATGGCGCGCCAACGGCCGGGGCCCGTGGGAAGCGAGTCGGCGAGGAACTCGAAGCGTAGAGGCGGGTCGAGGTCGCGGCGCGGCAAGCCGAGGGCGTCGAGCTGGTAGACGAGCCGGCGCTTCGCCTCCTCCAGCCGTGCCCAGCGCTCCCGGTGGCCGGGCACGTCCAGGTCCGGGATCACTCGGGTGTGGACGCAGCAGTCGCAGAGCCCGCCGTCGTTCGCGCGTGGCACCAGTCGGTTGCAGACCCGCTGGACGGCGTAGTTCACGCACTTGGCGAGCTCTGCAGAGCACACCGTGCAGCCGACCCCCTGGTCCAGCGGGTCCAATCCCACGATGGCCTCACACTCGGGACACCAACCCACCTCGCGCTGACAGCGGGTGCACCGCGTGTTCTCGAAGAAGAGGGGGCCCTGGCACGCGCACTCGAAGGTTCGCATGCCCCTTGGTCGTCTCAGGGCGCCGACGGTGACAGCGCCCCTCCGGTCGCCCCGAAGCACCCGGGCTCGAAGCCGCGGAGGATCCGCTCCCGCTCGGCCTCGCGCTGCGCCTTCGCCGCGCGGTGCTCATCGGCCGCGGCCCGGGACTCCCGCATCGTCGCGCGGAGCGAGCGACGCTCGGCCTGAGTGAAGTTCCGGACGCGGTCCGGCTGGAGCGCGGCCTCGGCGTCGCCGGCGCGGCGCTCGAGCGCGTTGATCTGGTCGAAGTGCTCTCGCAGCTCACGACCGATCGCGGTGACGCGCTCGGACGTCTCCGGATCGAGCCACGCGCAGACGAGGCGCTCTTCGCGTTCGGACGACGAGAGCCGGCCGGCCTCCTGCACCGCGAGCTGGACCTGCGAGCCCGTGGGCTCCATCGGCGCGAGTCCACCGTAGAAAGAGTCCCAATCGCCGCCGCTGCCGGCCTTGGTGCGCCAGAGCTCGATGCCTTCGATGCGGTCCGGGTCGGCGGCGCGGTCGATCACGAAGCGCCACGCCTGCGGCTCCCGCTCGGGAGCGAGGAGCACGACGACCTGCTCGCTCGCCGCCGCGGGCCCGTTGCGGACGACGAGCGGACGGACATCGATCGCGGGACGAGCGGCGCCGGCGCCCGGTGCCGGGCCCTGGAGCTCGTAGGTCGTGACGGTGGCGTCGCTGCCGTTGCGGACCTCGACCAACGCATGGGCACTGCTCTGGACGCTCGCCGGGACGGCGACCCAGGTCACGATGCCGGCCGGGTGCAGGTACGCGGTGCCGACTCGGTCGGCCGGGTCGACGATCCAGGTCGTCGTCCCGTCGACCTTCGGCACCTCGACCAGGTGGAACTCCGCCGTGTCGAGCACCGCGTCTCCGGAACGCAGCTCGATCGTCCACGGCCCAGCGGCGGGCGCGTCGATCGCCCAGGAGCAGGGCGAGGTCGGATCGGTGATGAGCTCGTAGGGACCACCCGCCGACCGGAAGCTCAGGCGGGAGCAGGTGCCCGTGCCGTTGGTGGGAACGGCGAGGTTTGCGCCGACGCCCGGCCCCCGGAGGGTGGCCTGGAGCGGCGTGCCGTCGGCGAAGCCCTCGTACCAGATGGTGGCGTGGAGCCGTCCGTCCTCGAGGTGCAGCTCGGGGACGACGAGATGTGCGGTGTAGGGAGTCGCCTCGGGGGTCTCGGCGCCGCCACCGGAGGTGAACAGGCTGCAGGCACCGAGCAGGACGAGGGTCGAAGCGAAGAGAGCGCGAAGGATGGGATGGTGTTGCATGGATCGTTGCTCGCCAGTTCTCGGCGAGTCCTCACCCCGGGTTTGCGGCGACGGCTTCGAATCCATCACGGAGGCTCAGAAAAACTCCGGGCGACCCACCGAGAGCGCGCTCGGGGGCGCGATCGCCGCGAGGGTGCTAAGGGAACGCCGTGCTCCTGCCGCCCCTGCCCCCGAACTTCGACGCTGCCCTCCGTGACAGCGAGGCCCGCGACGGCAAGTGGCGCCTCGCCGCGGCGCTTCGACTCGCGACCGCGCCCGAGGGGCGCGAAGGCGAGGCCTGCCGCGCGCTGGTGGTCCTCGCGAACGATTCGCTCGGCCCCATCCGGGAGACCGCGCTTCGCTCGCTCGAGACGCTCGGCGAGCCCGGCGGCCTCGCCGTGGCCAAGCGCCGCATGGACGACGAGCACGACGCCGTTCGTCAGGCCGCGCTGCGCGCCGCCGCCGCCATCGACGACGATGCCCTCGAGTGGCTCCCCGAGATGGCTCGGGATCCACGCCCGGAGATGCGGGCACAGGCGGTGCTCGCGGTCGCCGAGCTGGCCGGTGGCGAGCAGGCCCTGCCCGTGCTGCGCCAGGCGCTCACCGATGACGACTCCCGCGTACGCGGAGCCGCCGCCGTGGCAGCGGGTGAGCTGGGCCTCGGTGACCTCGACGACACGCTCGCCGACATGCTCGGCGACGCGCCCGAGGTGGCCTTCGCCGCCGCCGTGGCTCTGGCAGACTTCGGTGACGAGCGGGGCGAGCCGGTTCTCATCGCCGCGCTGCGGGACCGCGACGCAGGGCTCGACGCCGCCGAAGCGCTCGGCGAGATCGCGACCGAGGCGGGGGTCGAGGCGTTGGCGTACGTCGCGCAGCGGACCTTCGCGCCGCTCCTTCTCAAGGCCGCTGCCGGCGCCGCGCTCGCGAAGCGTGGCGACGCCCGCGGAGAGCCCGCGCTGGGCCGCGTGCTCAACGCGTGGCGCGCGGATGGCCGCGACTACGCCGTGCACGCGGTCGGCGAGCTCGGGCTGGTCGGCCTCGTGCCCGCCCTGGTGGGCCTCGCCAAGCGGCTCCGGGGAGCGGATCCCCGGGTCCTGGCCGACGCGCTCGAGCGCTTCGCCGAGGAGCGCGAGGACGCCGGCCGAGCGCTCGGTCTGCTCCGCGAGAAGCACGCGGTCGCCTGAACCGGGTTGCGCGACGCGCTCGTCGTGCTCACCCCTCCCCCATGCCGCTCCGCCTCTTCGATACCCACTGCCACCTGGACGACCGCCGCCTCCACGGGCGGCTCGACGAGGTGCTCGAGAACGCCAAACGGGCGGGCGTCGAGCGGATGACCACCATCGGCTGCGTCCGCGACGTCGAGGGCCTCGACAGCGCTCCGTCGATCGCGCGCCAGTTCGCACACGTGAGCTGCACCGTCGGGGTGCACCCCCACGACGCGAAGTCGCTCGACGACACGCTCTTCGCCGCGCTCGAGGCCAAGTGCGCCGAGTCCGAGGTGGTCGCCATCGGCGAGATGGGCCTCGACTATCACTACGACAACAGCCCCCGCGACGTGCAGCGCGAGGCCTTCCGCCGGCAGATCGACCTGGCCAAGCGACTCGGGAAGCCGATCATCGTCCACACGCGGGAGGCGGCCGAAGAGACCCTCGCCATCCTCCGCGAGGAAGACGCACGCGACTGCGGGGGCATCATCCACTGCTTCAGCGAAGACGCCCCTTTCGCCAAGGCCGCCCTCGACATGGGCTTCGTGGCCAGCTTCAGCGGCATCGTGACCTTCAAGCGATCCACCGCGATCCAGGAAGCTGCCAAGCGGCAGCCGGCCGACATGCTCCTCGTCGAGACCGACGCGCCCTACCTCGCGCCGATCCCCAAGCGCGGAAAGACCAATGAACCCGCATACGTAGAGCACACGGCGCGCTTCATCGCCGAGCTCCGAGGCGAGGACCCGGAGGCGTTGGCCGAGCAGGCCTTCGCGAACTCGCTCCGGGTCTTCGGGATGGACGGCGCAACTTCCGCTTGACGCGGAAGGGCCCACAGCTACCCTTCGCTCCCTTTCGGCCGCCCGTGGAATTCCCAGGCGGACCTTTTTCCTACGCATTACGCACTCTTTCCTCGCATCTCGCGGAGCGCATCGTGAACACGAACCTCGGCCTCATCGGCAAGAAGCTCGGCAACACCCAGATTTTCACGGAGGACGGCGAAGTTCGTCGTGTCACCGTGGTGGCGGCCGGTCCCTGTGTCGTCCTCGCCAAGCGGACCCAGGACAAGCACGGCTACTCGGCCCTTCAGCTCGGCTTCGGTGAGCGCAAGGCCAAGGGCGTGAACAAGCCCCGCGCCGGCTACCTCAAGAAGGTCGGCGTCGAGACCCCGCCGGAGGCCATCAAGGAGATCCGCCTCCCGCAGGAGATCGTCGACGGCTACGAGGTCGGCCAGACCATCTCCGCCGCGGACATCTTCAGCGACGGTCAGTTCGTGGACGTCAGCGCCAAGAGCAAGGGCCGCGGCTTCACCGGTGTCATGAAGCGCCACAACTTCTCCGGCTACAAGGCCAGCCACGGTGCCCACGAGTACCAGCGGCACGGCGGCTCCATCGGCATGAACATGACCCCGGGTCGTGTCTTCAAGGGCAAGAAGATGGCCGGCCAGCACGGCAACAAGAAGGTCACCATCCAGAACCTGAAGGTGGCCAAGGTCCTCGCCGAAGAGGGCCTCGTCCTCGTCGAGGGCAGCGTCCCCGGCGCGCGCGGTGCCATCGTCACGCTCCGCACCGCGGTGAAGAAGGCCGGCAAGAAGGCAAGCTGAGGGTCCGATGGCGCGACGTCGACGACGACAGCGCCGCCAGGACTCCTTCGGAAAACGAGCGCGCCGGGAGGGTTTCCCGGCGCGTTCCGTTTATAAGCTCGAGGAGATCGACCGGCGCATGCGCCTCATCCGGCGCGGGATGCGAGTGCTCGATCTGGGCGCCGCTCCCGGGAGCTGGACGCTCTACGCCGCGGACAAGGTCAACCGCGAGGGCAAGGTCGTCTCCATCGACCTGAATCCGCACGAAGGCGCGATGCCGGCGAACGTGGATTTCCGCGTGGCCGACATTCGGGACGTCGACGTCGAGAGTCTCGGCGGCGAGTTCGATTTGGTGCTCAGCGACATGGCACCGAAGACCTCCGGCATGCGCGACGCGGACCAGTACCGGAGCTACGAGCTCTTCTGCGCCGCCGTCGACGTCGCCGAGCGGGTGCTCGTCCCGGGGGGGAATTTCGTCGGCAAGATCTTCCAGGGCGCCGAGTTCGAGGATGCCCGCGCACGCCTTCGCGAGGTGTTTGCGAAGGAGAAGATCGTTCGGCCGAAGGCCACCCGTGACGAGAGCTACGAGCTCTTCCTCTGCGGCGTCGACCGCCGACCCGTCGAAGGCTGAGCTCCCGCGGGGGCTACACCGGACGATCGTGGAGTACGAGGCCGCGGGTGGTGTAGAACGGCGTATGCGCCCCGCGCGCGACACGGCTTCGAGGCTCGGTTTCACGTTGGCTCTGCTCGCATTCGCGCTGAGCGCCGGCTGTCCTACCGAGGAACGACCGACCACGGAGGTGCAAGAGGACGAGGTCCACACCCTCTCCGACGCCGGGCCCCCGCCCGCCGAGACCGAGACTCGAGCTGAGACCGCGACGGCGGAGCCCGAGCTCTCCGAGGAGGATCTCCTCCGGCGCGACATCGAGCACCTCGAAGCGCTCCTCGCCGGCGAGCTGCCCGACGGCATCGAGCCTCGGACGCTCTTCGCGGTCGACCTCTCCGACGAAGAGGCGTGCACCCAGCGCGAGAGCGCGCTCCGCCGGATGCTGGGAGCCGATCCGCCCCCCGAGCCCACGATCGACGACGGAGGTATCGCGGCGGATGGAGGCGTGGGCGATGCGGGCGTGAACGACGGCGCGGTCGAGGCGGGCGTGGATGCCGGCCTCCCCGACGCTGGTGCCGCCGTCGTGGCGACCGACGACTTCGATGGAGGCCTCGCCGATGAGGCGCCCGACGCCGGCGAGCTCGACGGGGGAGTCCCCGCCATCCACGACACGACCGAGCGAGATGCTCTCCGCCATCGCCGAGACACGCTCCGGCTCCAGTTCCTACAGCTCCCGTTCAACGAGCGGCAGGCGCTGCTCGCGGCGCTCGACGCCGACCGAGAGCTGGTGCGACGAGCCGAGGAAGCGCGCGCAACGGAGGTCGCAGCCGAGGAAGAGCTTCGGGTAGCGGAAGCGCAGCGAGCCGAAGCCGCGGCGCGAGCGGCAGAGGCGTCGTCGGTCGCGGAGCAGCGGCAGCAGTCCCGGCGGGCCGAAGTGGCCAGCGTTCGCGCCTCGATCGCCGAGGCCATGGCGGTCGCCGCGGCGGCCCGTCGCGTGGACGCCGAGAGTGAACGCGAGCGTGTCTCCCGAGTCCACGCCATCGCGACTCAGGCCCACGGAGACCTCGATCCGGACGTCGCCGAGGCGCTCTACGACGAGCTCGTCACCATCCTCGTCGCCACTCGCCGGAACCTCGGCGACGCGCTCGGGGACAGTCCGGATGCCCTACCCGCCGTCGAGCCCGACCCCGACGACGACACGGAGACCGCCACGGCGGTGACCGCCGTTCGGACCTCACGAGCGGAAGCTCAAGAGACCCTCGATCGGCTGTGGTGGGCCCACCTCGAAGCGTTGGCGAACGCGCTGCACGAGGGCAACGAGCTACGCCTCGAGCTCCTCCAGCACCTGCCCGCGACCAAGCGGGACTCCCTGCTCGGTTTCGTGAGCGCCGAGGGACGACAACAGCTTCAGCGTGAGGTCCACCAGCTCGAGCTGATGAGCCGCTACGGCGCACGACACCTCGTTCGAACCGCCCCGGGCTGGCCGGCTGCGATCCTGACTCTCGCACAGGAGCCGCAGGCTCGGCGGGACCTGCTCGGCCTGATCGTGCTCCTCTTCGGGGTGGTGTTCGCTTTCCGTCGACGCATCGCCATCGTCGACGCCGTCGAAGAGTGGGCGGCCGCGAAGACCGACTCACGCCGACTCAAGCGCGTGATCTACGCGTGGTTTGCACGAATGCGGGCCGGCGCCGGCCCACTCTTCCTCCTGGGTGGAGCCCTCGCCGGCTTCTCCCTGCTCCTGGACATCCGGGAGACCGCCGAGCTCCTGCTGGTGCGAACGCTCGTCCTCGCGTTCCTGGTCTATCGACTCTTCGTACGGTTGCTGGGCCATGAGCTCACTCGCGGTCCGGTCCGTCGGCTCGGACGGAAGCGAGTGCGAGTGCACGTGCCGACCGCCCGCTCCGACCGAATTCGCGTCGACGTCCGTCGGGTCGGCCGCTTCCTGCTGGCGTCGGTGGTCACCCTCGGCGCCGCTCGGTGGATCGTCGGCAAGGGCACTCTCTACGCGCAGCTCGTGCGCGCGCTGGTGCTCGCCGGTGTCATCCTCCTCTACGTCCTGCTGCGGCGGTGGCGCGACGCCATCGCGCGTCACTACGTCACGACCCACCCTGGAGGAAAGCTGACGTCGCAGCTGAAGGACGCGCGCGGACCGAAGCTGGATCTCTTCGCGGCGATCGTGGCCGTCGAGATGGGAGCGCAACGGCTGGTCGAAGCCGGACGCGCCCTCCTCCTCCGCTTCACGGCGGGTCGCCGCGCGATGGCCATGCTCTCGCGCCGCCGGCTCGAGAAGAGCAAGGGTGACGAGGAAGCGGACGCGGTCGACGACGCCAAGCCCGAGAGGCGCGTCGCGACCGCCTTCCCCCTGAGCGCGGTCGACCCGGCCGAGTGTCTGCAGCACTTCCCGCAGCTCGACACGATCGCCGAGCTCGTGAAGCGCACACGCGAGGGTGGACGCGGGGCAGCCGTCGCGCTGATCGGCGAAGCCGGAATGGGTAAGACGACGTGGCTCCGCAACCTGGCGGACCGCGTCGGGGATGCACGTATGTTCGAGGCGCCGCCGGCCGCCTACGACCGCTCGATCATGTGTCGCTGGCTGAGCGAGCAGCTGGGCCTCCCGGTGACCGATTCGCCGCAAGGCCTCGCCCGAGCGATCGTGGACGCCGACCTGCGGGGCCTGGTCTGCGTGGACGCGGGTGAGAACCTCTTCCTCCGCCGCATCGGCGGGACCGAGGGCTTCCGCGCGCTCGCGGAGATCGCAGGCCGCACGCAGGACCGGCTGGTCTGGGTCTGCGCGTTCTCCGAGAATGGCTGGCGCTACCTCCGTGCAGCCGAGGCCGGCCAGAACCTCTTCAGCCGACTGGTCGAGCTTCGTGGCTGGGCCGAGGAGGAGGTCGCCGAGCTGGTCGACAGTCGAATGCGACGGGCGGGCCTGACCCTCGATTTCGCTGGGCTCCTCGAGGGCGCCGGAGCACAGGCCGAGCTCGCGGGACCGGCGCGGCAGCGAGCGCTCGAGCGCGCGCGCGAGGAGTACTTCCGGCTGCTCTGGGATGCGACCGACGGGAACCCTCGCCTGGTCTCCCACTTCTGGCTCCGCTCGCTACAACGGGACGAGAAGACGCACCGGCTGACCGTCCGCCTCTTCGACGCCCCGGACCCCAGCACACTCGACCAGCTCCACGACGAATCCCGTTTCCTCCTCGCCGCCGTGGTGGTCCACGAGGACCTGAGCGCCGGCGAAGCCGCCATGGTGCTGCGTTGGCCGGTCGCGCGCTGCGCCGCGCTGCTCGACACGCTCGCTGCCCGCGGGATCCTCAGCGAGGACGAGGACCGCCCGGGCCGATTCCGCATCCACGTCCACTACTTCCGAACCGTACTGCGCCACCTGCGGCGCCGTCGGCTCCTCCCCCCCGCGTGAGGCTGACCATGAACGAGAACCCCACCGATCTGATTCAGTTCCTCCGCGTCGACGGAATCGTCCCGGCGATCTTGGTTCTCGTCGCCGCGTGGGTCGCCGCCGGCTTCCTCACGCGGACCTTCGGCAACCTGTCGGAGCGTTTCCCCGACCGCCGACTGCTGCTCAGCCAGTCGAAGGCCATCCTCCGCCTCGTCGTCTTTGGCATCGGTATCGGCGTCGCCGTCGGTCTCCTCTTCCGTCTCAGCAACGAGGCGCTCCTGGCGTTGGGTGGAACGATCGCGGTGGCGGTCGGCTTCGCGTTCAAGGACCTGATGGCCTCGATGATCGCGGGCATCATCATCCTGATCGATCGGCCCTTCCAGGTCGGTGACCGGGTCAGCTTCGGGGGCTTCTACGGCGAGATCGTGGAGATCGGGCTTCGCACCGTCCGGCTCGTGACCCTCGACGACAGCCTGATCACGATCCCGAACAACAAGTTCCTCACCGACCCGGTGTCGAGTGGCAACGCCGGCGCGCTCGACATGCTGGTGCAGATCGACTTCCACATCGGCCTGGACCAGGACCTCGCGTTGGCCAAGCGACTGGTCGGCGAGGCGCTCACCGCCAGTCGCTTCGCGTACCTCGAGAAGCCGTGGAACGTCGTCATCAGCCCAGTCGTCCTGGGGACCGTGCCCGCACTTCGACTGCGCGCGAAGGTCTACGTGCTGGACGTGAAGTACGAGAAGGCGCTCGAGACGGACGTGACCGAACAGGTCATCGGCGCCTTCGCCGAGCGAAGCATCCGCCCGCCCGTGGTGCTTCACCACGGCGTCGGCGACGCGGCCTAGCCGTCGTTTGGGCCGGGAGGGGTTGCAACAGTCCTCTCTTGTGATAACTTTTCAATCGCACAAAAGAACGGGAGCCGGTCGAAACGGCAACCACGCTCGAAAGACGTGGACGCAAAGTCATTGACCTAAGGGGTTCTGCCCTACGGTTTGAAGGACCGCCGAAACGGCGAGGTTGGCTCCCACCACCTCACAACGAAAGGGAGTCCCCCATGTCGAAGTCCGTTCTGTTTCTGCTCGCCCTCGCTACCCTCAGCAGCGCCTGTGGCGCCTCCAACGGAGGAGCCCACGCCGGCTTCTACGGGTCGATCGACGCCCGCGAGGTTCGCCGCTACGAGCGCATCATCAACGCGGGCCTCGACGCCTACGAGCAAGAGCTCCGTGAGGCGGGGGAACGCGAATACCCGAGTCGGCTCGCCGCGCTCGAGGCAGCGCGTAGCTTGGGGTCCGAGGCCCGAATGATTCACCACATCCGGAGGTCGCTAGCCTCCGAGGGCCTCTCGGTGGAACACCTCTGCCAGTTCAGCGCCGACCATCCGGGGTACCCGGACAGCCAGCGACGAGTCTACCGTGCGCGGATGGAGCGCTGGAACGAGCTCGTCGACCACATCGCGACCGCTCCAGTGAGCTCCGACGTGGAGAGCGGCGAAGCGCTCGCCTCCGGTCCCGCGACCGACAGCCGCAACGACGGTTGAATCGAGCGTATGGCTGAAGGAGTCCGGGCTGCGCGGCCCGGACTCCTTCGACTGTCGGGCCCCGATTCAGCGAATGAGCACCGCGGACGCTCAGGGCAGCACGGTTCGATGGAGCACGACCGAGCCCTCCGGATGGGCGACCACGGATTGAGCACCATCCGTCGCCTCGAAGCGGACCGTCTCTCGTTCACCGACGTACCGGATGGGCACACCGAAGGCGACCGTGTCGGAAGGGTCGGTCAGCGTCACCTCGTCGCCGGTGATCGTCACCTGTCCGCCGACGTCCAGCAGCGCCGCCCGAGCGAGCACCTGCCAAGTTCCCGAATGTGTGGCGGGACCATCGAACACGACGACGACACCTCCACGCCTCGTGTAGGTGTCCAGCGCAACGGACCACAACGCCCCGAGCTCGGCGATGGCGGCGTCGGTCGTCCCGTCGCTCTGCGGAAAGACGACGAAGACGTCGGCTTCGTCGAGTGCCGCCGTCACTTCGTCCGCTCCGACCATCGTGAGGTTCCAGGTTCGGCCTCGCTCGCCCGCCACCTGATCGACCGCGCGCGTGATGCCCTGAACGGCCGTCATGGTCGCCGTCCCACGATAGCCGACCACCTCCGGTGCCGCCGCGAACGACGTGAAGATGGCGTTGCCGGCCACACGGTTCTGACCTTCCCGATTGGCCTGGTAGTCGTGGCCGACGAGGATGACGTGCCCGGGAAATCCGATGGCACATGCCCCATCGATGCAGATCCCGGTCGCGCAGACGTTTCCGCAGGCGCCGCAGTTGTTGGCGTCGTCGCTCAGGTCGAGACACAGGCCATCGCATCGGGTCAGGCCGGGGTCACAGCTACGGCGGCAGGTACCCGCCGAGCAGACCTCGTCAGTGGCGCAGGCGTTGCCGCACGCGCCGCAGTCGGTTGGCTCCACGGCCACGTCCACGCAGGTCGCGTCGCAGCAGCTCTGACCGAGATTGCAGGCACATTCCGGTGGGGGACCGAAGTCGGGTCGAACGCGACCCATGTCGGATCGACCTCCGTCGTCGATCCCCATGTCGGAGACCGCACCATCCAGCCCGGCGTCTGCCGGGCCCGCTGGGCAGACTCCATCGACGCATACGCCGTCCGCGCAAGCGTTCCCGCAGCCACCGCAGTGGGCGCCGTCGTTGGACGGGTCGATGCAACGTCCATCGCAGAGCTCATAGCCCTCGGCGCACTCGGCGCCGACGATCGGGCTCGCGCATCCAACCGCGAAGAGCGCGACGAGGCCGACCCACCCTTTCATCGTCCCCTCGCCTCTTCGATGGCTCCTCGCTGCTCGGCGCCCTGCCGATCCCGCTCTTCGACCTCTTCGTCCGTCAGCTCCCGGCGCTGAAGCACCACGAACTCGACTCGCCGGTTGCGCTGGTGCGCGGCCTCGGTGCGTCGCAGATCACGTGGCTGCGTCTCCCCATAGCCCACGAACTCCAGGCGGTCTTCGGGGATCCCCGCCTCCACCAATGCACGCATCGTGTTCCGGGCGCGCCGCACGGAGAGCTCCATGTTGAACTCCTCGTTCCCGCGCACGTCCGCATGCCCTTCGATTCGCATTCGAGTCCACTCCGGATGTTGGCTGGCGAGCTGGACGATGGCCTCGATGACCGGACGAGCGCGGCTCTTGACCCGCGAGCGCTGAAAGTCGAAGAGCACCGTCTCCTCGAGCACGATCCGGTCCTGGACCATCTCGATGAGACCTTCGTCGGGGCAACCATCCTCATCGTCCACACCGTTGACCACTTCGGCGTCATTGGGGCACGCGTCGCGTACGTCTGGGAAGCCATCGAGATCGTTGTCGGCATCCGGACACCCGTCATCGTCTTCGAACTGGTCCATGTCCTCCGGCCTCATCGGGCACTGGTCATCGGTATCGGCGATGCCGTCCTGGTCGTTGTCCTCGTCGGGACAGCCATCGGCGTCCTCGAACGCGTCGAAGTCCTCTGGGTCGTCGGGACAGGAGTCGTCGGGATCAGCGATGCCGTCTCGGTCGCGATCCCGGACCTCTGGCTGCGGCTCCGACTCTTCTGGCTCCGGCTCCGGAGCCCGCCCGTCCAAGAGCCCGACCTGCAAACCCAGAGAGATGAGGTGAGCGTCTCGCGAGTCGAGCTGCCCCGAGGGCTGGTGAATCCAGGTGTAGCGGAGGACCGGGGCCAGACTCACGACTCCCACGGCGAAGCCCCAGCCGACTCCGCCCCCTCCCTGCAAACGCACGGAGCTGCCCGTCAGCGCCGCTCCGCCCGCGACCTCGACGAAGAGTCCGCCGAGTCGACTCGGATCATCCCGCTGGCCCAGCGGCCGGACGCGGACGCCAAGCGAGAGGGTAGAGAGACTCCCGACGCCTGGATCGGCCAGTGTGGGGTCATCCGGCGGGGGCCCGTCGAAGAGGACTCCACCCCGATAGTGGAGGCCCAGGAGCACCTTCGGCGCCACGCTGCGCAGGAGACCGACACCACCCGAGAGCCCCGGGCGGAAGCGATCCCGTTGGGGTGACGACAGGGGCGCGACCGCGCCGACCTCGCCTTCGACGAGCCAGCGTTCCGCGCCGCTCTGCGCAGTGACCTGACTCGCGGGCGCGCAGAGCGCGAGCGTGAGGCATGCGACGAACCACCGCCCGTTCATTGGCATCTCCAATGAACCAACGGCGGGGCCGCCGAAAACCGAACCCCTTCGTGCCGCCACCGCTTCGATCCGGACCTCGCGGGAGCTCACTCGTGGAAGATCGGTTCTCGGTTCGACACGAACTCCTTGATGGCCTCGAGGTGCTCCTCGGGCAACGAATCGAAGCGGACTCCCATTCCGGGCTTCACCTCCATGGAATCCGTCGGGTCCTTGACCCATCGGACCTCACCCGAACACTTCACTTGGTGCCCCCCAGGGAGCACGAACTCCAGGTTGACCACCGATCCAATGGGCCGGAGGTCGTAGGTCGAGACGAAGATTCCCCCCTCCGAGATGTCCTCGGAGAAGCCGGTATAGAAGTTCGTCTCGCTGTAAACGCCGATCTCCACCTCGAGGTTGCGGCGTTCGTGCTCGCGTCGTTCCGCCGCGACCGCACGTGGGGTCGCCGGAATCGTATTCTCGCTTGGTTTCGGGTCGTCCATATCTCTGCTGCCTCCCATCAGGGCACACACACGAGTCTACCTTCGAGTGCTGAGCTCGTCTGCGTGCACACAACGATTCCTACCGCTCGATTTCGCGACGTAAAGGGCTTCATCCGCGGCGGCTACCAAGTCACCCATTCCTGGTCGAACGAACGTTGCGACGCCCAGACTCGCCGTGACTCGCAAAATCCGGTCATTGGTGCGAATGGGCAGGGACTCGATATGGCGACGAAGTCTCTCGGCCAGCGCAAGACCACCGCCGGAAGAGGTTCCACGAGCCAGAACGACGATTTCCTCGCCTCCGTAGCGGGCGGCAACGTCCTCTGAACGTACTGCTCGTTCCACCACTCTCGCGACGGCCACCAGCACCGCGTCTCCACTCTTGTGGCCATATTCGTCGTTGACGCGCTTGAAGTGGTCGAGGTCGAGGAGAACCAACGAGAGCGGTGACTCGTGTCGAAAGGCGTACGCCAACTCTTGCTTCAACCGGTCGTCGAAGTAGCCTCGATTGTAGAGACCCGTGAGAGCGTCTCTCACGGCGTTCCGGTAGAGGATCTCGGACGCCTTCTTCGAGAGCTCGTCGTGGAGCTCGAACACGAACACGACCCGTTCGCCCATCCGGATTCGGTCTCCATGGGTGATTCGCCGGGGGAGGCCATCGAGGCGCTTCCCCTCGACCAGCACTCCATTGCGGCTCTGGAGGTCCTCGACGTACCAGTGGCCCTCCAGCTGAAAGAAGCGGGCGTGCCGGCGGGAGAGCCCACGGTCTTCGAGGACTCTGTCTGCCTCTCGTCCTCGCCCGACCACCATGGACCCCGTCACCGGAATCTGGATGATGGAGCCCAGCTCGGGCCCCTGCAGGACTCGAAGCGCACCTTGCTCGCGGTCCGGCAGAGAACCGACGAGGTCGATCTCGGAGGTGATGTCCGCAGGGTCCACCTGCGCGTCTTCCCCCTCACGCGTAGGCCCAGCTCTTTCACTTTCAGGCACGAATGCTCCCGCATCAGTGTCGCATGTCGAGCATCACATTGCGATCGTGAACTTGCAACTGGCGCCCGTGTCCATCAACACGCTGATACGAGCTACCGCGCCTCGGTTGACGTCGGCGCTCAGCGGCGCCAGAGATCACCTGTGGATGGGGACTCACGAGCCAACGAGAGTGCTTCGGAACCTCCCTCCAGATTCGATTTCGAGCGGTTTGCGCAGCGGTCGCGCGAGCTGTTGTGCGTCGCCCGAGCCAGCGGGCGGCTCCTGTGGGTCAATGACGCATGGGAGACCACACTCGGGTGGAGCAAGGAGACCTTGCTCTCGAGGCCGTTCTTCGACTTCGTTCACCCGGACGACCTCCGCGCGACGTCGAAGGAAGCCGAACGCATCGACCGCATGTCGGCGGAGCAGAAGGTCGATTCCCACTTCACCAATCGCTACAAACACAAAGAAGGTGGCTGGCGATGGCTCGAGTGGTCGACTCAGATCGGGTCCGACGGTCTGCTCTATTGTCACGTCCGCGACGTCTCGGTCCGGATGAAACGGCAGCGGGAGCTCGAGCGGAGGAACCGTTTCCTCGAGCTGAGCGAGGAGCTCGCCGACATCGGCCACTGGCGCATCGACCTGGAAGAGGGGACCGTCGAATGGTCTCCTCAGGTGTATCGGATCCATGGACTGGACCCCGAGTCACATACGCCCACGCTGGAATCGGGCATCGAGGCGTACCATCCCGATGATCGCGAGCGCGTCGCGACGCTGGTCAACGCGGCCATCGAGCGCCTCGAGCCGTTCGAGTTCGAGCTCCGCCTGATTCGCGCGGATGGGGTCACCCGCCTCGTGCACTGTCGAGGCCTGGTCGAGCCGGATGCGTTCGGCACCCGAGCCAGGGGCGTATTCGGAGTCTTTCAAGACGTCACCGAGCGTGAGCAGATGCGCGCCCGGTTGATCCACGCAGAGAAGCTGGCCTCCATCGGCACGCTGGCCGCGGGAGTGGGACACGAGGTCAACACGCCACTCAGCTTCATCAAGACCAACTCCCAGCTGCTCCACGAGGAGCTCGAGGGACTCGCTGGTGTGAGTCCCTCGGGTCGGCTCTCGGAGCTTCGCGAGATGGCGGCGGAGATCCTCGATGGCGTCACCCGGATCCAGCGCATCGTCCAGGGCCTGCGCACGTTTGCGAGGGCTGGAGAGCCACGTTGCGAACGGCTGGAGCTACCGAGGGTTCTCGATGTGGCGGCCCGACTGTCCGCGACGGAGGTCCGACATAGGGCTCGACTCGTCCGCGACTTCGACCCCGCCACGCCGCACGTGATGGGCGACGAGACGCAGGTCGTTCAAGTGGCCGTCAATCTCTTGGTGAACGCAGCACACGCGACGCCCGAGAGTATGGAAGACGCTCAGATCGTGTTGAGCTGCGGCCGATCCAGCGACGGATCGGCGTACTTCTCGGTCAAGGACGACGGGGTCGGCATCCCGCCAGAGCTGGCGTCGCGGGTGTTCGAGCCATTCTTCACGACCAAGGGCCCGGGCACCGGCACCGGGCTCGGACTGGCCATCTCTCACGGAATCGTGGAAGCCCTCGGCGGCCGGATCGTCATCGACTCTGGCGGTTCGGGCACGGAGATGCGGGTCCTGCTGCCCGCGGCGCCGTCGATGTCGAGCGCACCGCCCCGGCGGCAGGCGCGCGTCGCGAGCCGGGTGCTCGTCATCGATGACGAGCCGTTGGTCGGGCGTGCGCTGCAGCGCACGCTGAGAGAGTCACGAGTGGCGGTCGAGACGAACTCTCGTGCAGCGCTCGAGCGGCTCGAGAGTGGCGAGTGCTTCGACGTCGTCATCTGCGACCTGATGATGCCGGGACTGAATGGAGACGAGCTCTACGAACGCGCCATCGCCCGGGTTCCGACCCTGGAGGGGCGTTTCGTGTTCATCACGGGCGGGGCGCTGTCGCTCCGGGCGCAAGAGTTCCTGGACTCCGTGCCGGAGCTCGCGCTGGAGAAGCCGATCGACATCGACGCCGTGCGGCGCGCCGTACGGAACATCAGCAGCAGCGGCCCCACCTTGCGGCTCGTGCGGTCCAACGACCCAGACCGCTGAGCCGCTGCCGCGACGTCATGAAGGCCAATCGACCTCGGGGAATGCGGGCCCCGGCCGTGCCAGGAGGAACCCTTGGAAGAGCTCGCAGCCGAGCTCCGACAGCGCGTCCAGCTCCTCGCGTGTCTCCACGCCTTCCGAGATGACCTGGATGTTCAACTCCTCGCAGGCACTGACCATCGAACGGATCAACCGACGTTTGGTCTCCGAGAGGTGCACGTCGCGGACCAGCGACATGTCGAGCTTCACCACATCCGGTTGGAGGGCGCAGAACGCCGAGAGACCGGCATAGCCCGCTCCCAGATCGTCCACCGCCACGCGGAAGCCCAGCTCTCGCAAGCGATTGACCCGCCCACGAAGGTCGCCGACCCCACTCAAGCTGGCGCGTTCGGTGATCTCGAGGGTCACTCGCTCGCCGAGCTGGGCGAGCTTCGAGCTCGGATCGTAGAGCTCTTCATCCATCAGATCGGTCGGGTGGAGGTTGATGAAGAGCCTCTCCTGGGTCTCCGCGAACGGCTCCGACGCGACCACACGCATCCGCCGGCCCACCTCTCTGAGGCGGTCCAGCCGCTCGGCTGCATCGAAGAGGACCCCTGGATGAGGCACCCTCGGCTCGCGGGTGCGAGCCAGAGCCTCGTAGGCCACGATCTCCTTCGCCGGCCATCGAACGATCGGCTGAAAATGCGGGTAGAGCTGTTGAATCGCCCGCGAGAGCGTCTCGTCGAGATCGCCGATCTCGTCCGTTCGTTGAGGGGACGCCGCCACCACCATCGATGCCTGCCGGCGGAAGCGCGCGAGCTGCGACATCCCGATCGCGTCCGTCACGGCATCGCGCACCACGGTGGGCTCGAACGGCTTGAGGATGTACCGCAGCGCCCCGTTCTCCATCGCCTCGATGGCCGTCTCCAGTGCGGGGTCGCCGGTGGTGATCAGTACGGGCACCTCCTCGTCATCCGCGCGGATGGCCTTGAGTAGGTCGATGCCCGACAGATTCGGCATGTTCAGGTCGGTGAGCACGACATCGTGGCGATCGCGCCGGAAGAGCTCGACCGCCTCGCGCCCGTCGTGCGCGACCTCGACCTGAATCCCGGTGTCCTTGAACAGGCGAGCCATGGTCCGGAGGGCCTTCGGGTCGTCGTCGACGATCAGCAGCCGGGTCGCTGGCGCCGGCTGGCTGCTCGGAGGTCGTTGGCTCTCCCGCCCTGGAATCGAGTGAGTGCGGTCGAGGGCCCGCTGGTAGTGCTCGCGGTACCTGGCGAGATCGTCTGCGGGGCACCGGTGGGCCAAGAGCTGAGTGGCGAAGCCGGCCGGAGTGGCGCCGCCCGTGGTCCGCCATGCGACCGTCGCGCGAAGGTGGACGACGGCATCGTCTCCCGGAGGGACGAACTCCAGCCAGATGGACTCGCCCATGTCAGGGAGGTCGAGCGTGCGCACGAACACCCCTCCCCTGCTGATGTTGAAGGTCGCCCCGAATCGCGGGATCAGCTGGCCGGCCGTGCGAAAGCCGCACAGGGTCGAGTGCAACAACCGAGGCGAGGCACGAAGCTCCTTGAGCGTCGGGTTGAGGAGCTCGTTGACCACGAAGAGGAGATGGTCCGCGGGAACGCTCAGGGGAATCGAAGCGGTCCGCTCCACGCGGACGCCCGCGGCGCCCGTCGGGTCGTTCTCCGTGACGACGACCACCGGGAGGTCCGGCTTGCCCAGGATCTGCCGCACCACGTTGTGAGTCGCACCATCGGCTCGGGAGTCGTGGACCACCGCCACGTCGACCTCCGGGGCGGACTCGGTCACCTCTTCCAAGTTGGAAGCGAAGTCGAGCGACAAGCCGCTGCGAAACAGCGGTCGACCGAGCCTCCGCCGATGGCTGGCGTCGGGGTGGACGATGAGTACGGAGCCGCGCCGAGGAACCTCCCCGCCCTTCCTGCCCTGCAGCGCCGTCAGCCGCCGCTCGACCCCCCCGACATCGGCGGTGAGGACGACGTCGTCTGCCCCCGCGATCAGCGCGCCGAGAAACCTCTCCTCATCGAACGTCCGGGAGATCGCCAACACCGGCGTGGACCGGTGCCGAGGATCGTCACGCCACTCGGCAACCCGAGCGTCGGCATCCTGCGCCGATAGCACCGCACAGATGTAGTCTCCATCTGTCTCCTGCCCCGAATGATCGACGACTGCGTCGAGCTGAGCGAGCACGCGCTCGATCTTGGAAGGGATCGGCCCGAGAGCCATGACTCGTAGAGATGCTGACACCCCCCCAATGTACGGCATCATCAGCCACAACCGAACCCCCGCTGTCGAGTGGTCGGAAGTGGGTCAGACCAGGGCGAGAGCAGGAACAATCACGGTGAGCCTCATGGCCAATGCCTCCCGTATCGTGCGTCCCCGCGTCGCGTGCAACCCGTTCCACTCGACCTTGTAGCCCCACTCGGATCGAGCTGAGCCTCATCGATCCTCGCAGACGAGCAACCGCGGCACTTGTTCGCGGTGGGGACAATGGGAGATGACCACGAACGATTCGGTGCGACGATGTGCGCTGGTGCCGCACCCAGGCGACTGGACTCAGCGCGCCTGACGCGCGGCCTGCAGATGCTGCCGCACGCGTTCCGCGTGCGGTCCACGAGGCTCGAGCGCGAGGTAGCGCTCGAAGTGGCCGATGGCGTCGTCGTAGGCGCCTCGGGCCGCCTGCATGCTACCCAGCAGGTAGTGAGCCGTCGCGAAGCTCTCATCGACCGAGAGCGCGCGCTCGAGGGTCCGCTCGGCCGCCGCACGGTCGCCCCCCGCCCGCTGGGCGAGGGCCAGCTCGGAGAGGACGGCTGCGGTCGGGGCGTCCATGGTGTCCACGAGCATCTCCATGGCGCGAGCCGCCCCGTCGGGATGGCCCGCGCGCCGCAGGCCGTTGCCGATCGCCTGGAGCGCGGCGACATTGCCGCGCGCGTGCTGCAGGCCGCGACGAAGCTCGAGCGCCGCGGCCGACTCCTCACCGTTGCGAAGCAGGAGCAACCCGAGGTTGGCCCGCACCATCGGGTCGTCGGGGGTCAGCCGAATGGTCGCGCGGTACGCTTCTTCGGCCCCACGATCGTCACCGCTCTCCTCGAGGGCGAGCGCCAGGTTCACCCACGCTTCGGCCATCGAGGGCTCGAGCTCGACCGCTCGGCGGAGCAGGGGCACCGCCTCCGAGCCGCGCTCCCGGTCGCGCAGAAGGAGCCCCAGGTTGTTGAGCGCCTCGGCGAAGTCGGCGTCGACGGCGATCGCGGCCCGGTAGGCCGCCTCGGCGCCGGCGTAGTCGTTGGCCAGCTCGAGGGCGAGCCCGAGATCGAGCTGCGCGCGCGGGTCGCTCTCGTCCTCTGCGACCGCCTGCCGGAAGATCTCGGTCGCTTCCTGGAGGTTGCCACCGGCCAGGGCGGTCTCGCCACGGGCGACCAGCGGGCTGGCTTCGTGGCGAGGTGTCGACTGCGCGGCAGCCTCGTCCGGGAACATGATGTCCTCGTCCCCGGTGGTGCCCTCGTCCCGCTCCTCCTCCTTCGGAGGACAGCCGGTCACGAGGCCGAGGGCCAAGAGGCAGATCAGCGAGATCGAAGCGCGCGCCATGGCGCGCACTCTACAATCTCGCGCGCGGGTGTGCTCAGGCGCTCTCGAGCCGCTCCATCAGGAGCCGCGCGAGGGTCCGGAGGCGCTCCGGGTCGCGGACCTTCTCGCCGAGCTCGGCGTCGCGCACGTAGAAGACGTCGGTGACCCGATCGCCCTCGGTGGTGATCTTCGAGAGGGCGATGGTCAGCCCCTCTTCGTGCAGCGTCCGCGCGATGGCGTGGAGCACCCCCGGCCGGTCGCGGGTCAGCACGTCCACGACGGTGAACGACGCCGAGGCCTCGTTGTCGATGCGCACGTCGGTCGAGACCTCGGGCCCCGGCCGGCGCGCCCACGGGGGCGTGGTCGGCGTCTTGGCGAGCATCTCGGCGGCCTCGGCCTCGCCGGCGACGAGCGCGCGCAGGTCCTGCTCGACCCGCGCCCGCAGGTCTCGGTCCAGGCGCCCGCCGCTCTCGCGGCGAACGGCGAAGGCGTCGACGGCACGGTCCCGCGCCTCGCCGACCTCGGAGTCGCCGGGCAGCGTGTAGATCTGCGCGTCCACGATGGCGACGCGGTGCTTGGCGAAGACCGCGCAGACGTCCGCCAGCAGTCCCGCCCGGTCGTCGGTCACGACCAGCATCTCCGACACGTCCTCGCTCGGCCCCGGCCCGAGAGCGACCGTCGTGCGCTCGCCCGCCGCGTCCCGTACCACCCGGGCGTGTCGGCGGATGACGTCGACCGGGTTGGCCAGGATGTAGCGCTCGGGCATCGCGTCGACGAAGCGCTCGAGGAGCGCCTCGTCCCGATCGCCCGTGAAGCCCACTTTCACTTCGCGGCGCAGCGCAGCGGCGCGACCGGCGGCGGAGCCACCGCGGCCCTCGAGCACGCCGGCGACCCCGAAGTAGAGGTCCTCGAGCATGCGCGCGGTCCAGTCCGTCAGCGAGCGTGGGTTCACGGTCGAGAGGATCGACACGGTCATCAGATAGAGGTCCCGAAGCCGCTCGAGCGATCCGACCCGCCGCGCGACCTCTTCGAGAACCGCTGGGTCGCTCGTGTCGCGCTTGGTCGCCCAGAAGTAGAGGCTCCCCTGCTCTTGAAGCAGCCAGACGACATGGTCCACGTCGATCGGTCGGAGCCCCAGGCGCTCCGCCACCGGGCGAACCATCGAGGCGCTGCGCGAGCCTTCGCGCTCCTCGGGCATGCCGTGGCCGTGGCCATGCACCTTGCCGAGGGCGTGGAGGAAGGTCGCCAGGAAGAGCGGCACCCGGCGCGGCGTCTCGGCCGCCAGCCGGTTCGAGAGCGCGAGGTGCTCGATGCGCTCACCGGCGAAGATCGCGCGCAGCCGCTCGACCGCGCGGATGGCGTGGATGTCCACCGTGTAGACGTGAAAGACGTCGTGCTGCACCCGGCCGGTCAGCGGCTCGAGCTCCGGGACCATCGCCACCGTCAGTCCGACCTCGTGCAGCTCGTCGAGGAGCGATCCTCGGGAGAGCGGGCCGCGTTCCCAGCCGCCACGATCGGTCGTGGTGAAGAGGGAGAGAAAGGTCTCGCTCGCTTCCCGCGAGCCACGCAGCGACTCGCGCCAGTCTTCGTCGACGGCGAGGCGCGCGATCGCGTCGCGTGCGAAGGGGTACGGCGGCAGCCGCTGCTCGAGCACCCGCTGGTAGAGCCGGAACGCGAGCGCCGGGTCCTTCGCCAACGTGTCGGTGTCGCTCAGCGTGACGTGCCCATCGAAGACGGCCGTACCGTCACCGAGGGAGCGCTGGCTCGCCGGCGTCTTTCTCCGCCGCGGCCGCGCACGCATCAGCATCCGCTCGGCGGTCTGCGCGACCACGCGGGCGTGCCGGTAGTAGGCCTGCATGAACTGCTCGACGCCGAGGGTGATCCCGTCGACGAAGCCGAGCTCGTGAGCGATCTCTTCCTGGTCGGCGAAGGTCAGCCGGTCCTGCTGCCGCTTGGCCCGCAGGTGGAGCAGGTTGCGTACCCGCCAGAGCATCTCGCGCGCGGCGTCGAGCTCCTCGACCTCGCGCTGGAGCAGCGCGCCGGTGCGGACGTAGTCCTGTGTCGATCGCGCATCCCATCGAGCGCGCGCGGCCCATTCGGCGACGTCGAGGTCCCGAAGCCCACCGCGACCGTTCTTCACGTCCGGCTCGAGCAGGTAGAGCGAGTCACCGAAACGCACGTGCCGGCGCAGCGTGTCTTCTTCGAGCGCGTCGAGGAACTCGTCGAGGTGCGGCTCGAAGATCGCGCGACGCGCCCCCTTGAAGAGGTCGGTGACGATCGACTCGTCTCCCGCGACCCGCCGCAGATCGATGAGCGTGGTCGCGGTGCGGATGTCTTCCCGCGCGAGCGCCAGCGTCTCTTCCTGCCCGCGGACCGCGTGACCGATCTCCATGCCGAGATCCCAGAGCGGGTAGAGCAGGCCTTCGGCGAGCGCGCGGACCCGAGGGTCCGAGGGATCGTCGCAGAGGAAGAGCACGTCGACATCGGAGCTGAGCCCGACGAGACCGCGGCCGTAGCCGCCGACGGCGACCAGCGCGACCCGGCCCTCGCTCTTGGGACCGGCCGCGGCGTCGGCGGCGCAGTAGAGCGCGCCGAGCAGCCCATCGAGCGCTCGGGAGAAGCTCGACGCGGCGGCGACGCCCGAGGCACCGCGCCGCACATCGGCCTCGAAGCGCCCGCGATACCCCTCGAGGTATCCGTCGCAGCAGTGACCGAGGCTCGGCGCGAGACGGCTCAAGTCGACGGTGGGGGCCTCTCGCACGGTCGCGGAGTATGGCACCGCGTGACGGTACGGCAACCGGAGTGTGCTCTCGCTCACTCCGGGGGCGCAGGCGCCGCCCGAGCCGCGAGATAGCGCAGGATGCCTGCCGCGATCCCCTGGGCGAGCGCCTGCCGATAGCCATCGGTCTTCAGGGCGTCGGCCTCCTCGGGCTTGGTGAGGAAGCTGGCCTCGAGAAGGATGGCTGGCATCCGTGCGCCGACGAGCACGTAGAAGAGCGCGCTCTTCACTCCCCGGTCGGGGAGTCGGGGCAGATGGCGCCGACCGAAGGCGAGGGTCGAGGCATGGACCGCCTCCGCGAGCTGACGGCTGCCGGCGAGCTGCTCCTCGCGATGGAGACCCGCGAGCAGCCGCTGGAGCTGAGAAACGGACGCCGCGTTCGTCCCGTTCTCGCGGGCGGCCAATCGCAGCGCCTGGCGATCGTCGGTGGTGTCGAGCACGAAGGTCGTCACCCCACCGGTGCGTACGGGTTCGTCGGCCGCGTTGAGGTGCAGGCTCACGAAGAGGTCCGCGTCGAGCTCGTTCGCCTTCGCCGCGCGATCCTCGAGGGGGAGCTGAACGTCTTCGGTACGGGTCAGCACCACCCGCACCGAGGGCGCTCGGCGCTGGAGCACGCGGGCCGCCCGCTGAGCGAGGTCCAGCACCAGCTCGGACTCCGAGAGCCCATCGTACTGAGCACCGGTCTCCTCACCGCCGTGGCCAGGGTCCAAGACCACCAGCGGCCCGTCGGGCACCTCCGCCGCAGGCGGCACCACGTCGATCACGGCTCGCAGCGGGTCGAGCAGGAAGAAGGTTCGCGGATCGGCACCGGGCTCGAGCTCGGTCACGATGGTGTCGCCATCGACCGACACTCGGCGCACGGGCCCCGCGCCCTCGGCCTCCTGGGCGGTCGGCGCCGCCAGGAGATGATCGATGCGAAGGAGGTGGGTCTCGTCCTCGGGTCGCTCCTCCTCGAAGGCACAGCTCTCTCGCAGGGGTCCCGGAAGAAGCGTGGCGACCACTCGGGCGGCCGTGCCTTGCTGCCGGACCTCGAGGGCAGCGAGACGGCAACCGCTCTCCATGCGCCGGGCCGCCTCCGTGGGCGGCCCGGCGCCGAGGCGGGTCCAGGCCCCCGGGCACTCGCGCAGCGCCCCACGGGCGCGGGCGATCGCCTCGCCGCGCCGGTCCCGCGCGATCGCCCGCGCTCGGCTGAGCTCCTCGAGGGCCGCGCAGGAGGCCTGCAGCTCCCAGGCGTCCGCGGTGGCGGACAGGAGGGCCGCCGCGCGGTCGGCGTGCGCTCGGTCCTGCCCCAGCCTGAGCGCGAGCCGAGCGCCCTCCAGAGCCGCTTCGGCGCCGGCTTCGGTGCCCGCATGCTCTGCGGCCTCGCGCTCGAGGCTGTCGAGCCGAGCCTCGTCCGCCCGGTCCAGGCCAGCGAGGGGATCGGGATCCCCATCATCGTCCGAGCACCCCAGCGCCAGGGCGGCGAGCAGGCCGAGGATCCAGCGCCCCTGGTCAGCTCCTCGCGCTGTGTTTGGCGACCACATTCCCTTTGACCGCACCCGAGCCAGCGCCCTAACCTCGGCGCCTTCATGGGTGATGACGCGACACGGGGCGAGACGCGACCCACCTATGCCGACCGGCACAGTGGCCGGGTCTATCGCGACGCCGTCGAGATGGTCAACGACTACCTCCGGCGCTTCGCCGACTCGGTGGACATCGAGGTCCGGCCGCTGGACGAGGACGGATACAGCGAGATCCGCAAGGGTTCTGCGGAGGTGGGGGTCAACGTGCTCGAAGAGCACGGCGTCCTCCTGCTCCTCTCCCGCATGATGGACGTCCCCCGCGAAGAGCGAGAGCGGCTCTACCGTCGGCTGCTGGAGCTGAACTTCCTGGTGACCAGCGACGCCGCGTTTGCCATCGATCGCGACCGTGACGCGATCTACCTGCGGGCGCACCGTCGCCTCGGCGGGCTCGATTTCGAGGAGTTCGAGGACCTTCTCACCAAGACGGCGACGACCGCCGACGAGTGGGACGACCGCCTCGAGCAGCTGTTTGCCGAATGACCCCCGTGATTCCTGAGCATTTGGCCCGCCGTGGGCCCGGTGATAGCCTCCTGTGGTCGGATGTCCGAAACTAACTCTGCCTTGAAGAGCGAGTCGGAACCGGCGTCGAGCGAACCTCCCGTCAGCGGTGAGTCGCCGGCGCTGGTGAGCGAGCCCGTGGATCAGGCTTCGCACAACGACGGCGAGGTCGACCCGCCGGCCGACGAGACCGATGCGGCTCCCTCGGCCGACGAGGCGGCGGCCGCGGCTCCGTCGGACCCCGAGCCGGCCGACGAAACCGTGGCGAGCGCCGAGACCCCGAACGACCCCGCCGACGCCAACACCGGGGCCGCAGAGCCGAACGAGGGTGAAGACGCGCCCGTCGCCGAGGGCTCCCGTGACTGGGGCGCCGAGCGTCTGAGCGCGGTCGAGGCCGACGCACTCGCCGAGAGCTTTCGGCCCTCGTGGGAGACGGACTGGGGCGCCGACGACAGCCCGCCGCCCGCGGCCGACTCCAACCTGGACGCCGCCGCGGCCGCGATCGCCGCCACGCCCCCGTCCAAGGGCTTCGACGACCCGACGCCCGTGTTGGTCTCGAAGCCGGCGTCGGTCTCCCCGCCCGACGACACCGACGCCGTCGCCGCGATCGTCCCTGGCGAAGCGACCGCTCGGCGCAACCTGCTCATCGGCGCGGGCGTCTTCGTTCTCGCCATCGTGGTGATCATGGCCTTCATGCTCTCCAGCGGAGAGGACACGCCCGACCCCGCGGTCTCCAACGCTCCCGGTGAGAGCTCCGGGGAATCGGAAGAGACTCAGGCCAGCGACGAGCAGACCGCGGCCCAGGAAGCGCCGGAGCCCGAGCCCGAGGTCGCCCCCGAGCCGGAGCCAGAGCCCGAGCCCGTGACCTACCAGCTCACGGTCCGGACCGTCCCCGCCGACGCGACCCTGACGTTGGACGGCGAGACGGTCGCCAACCCACTCACACGAACCGTCGAGCCCGACGAGGCCGAGCATCACCTGGTTGCGACCGCCGATGGCTACCGAGAGGCGAGCACCACCGTGAGCTTCGACGGTGACCACGACACCGTGCTCACCCTCGAGGCCGAGCCGCCCCCGCCCCCCGTCGCCATGGTCGAGCCCCCGCCCGCTCAGATGCGCAGCACTCGGCGGACCCGACGCACCAGCATGCGGACCACGGCCATGCGCCAGGCCCGGATGCGGAGCCGCGGCGCCGGCTTCACGACCTCGAACCCTTACTGAGCCGAACTTCGGGCGCCCGCTTTTCGGGCGCGCCGATGATGCTACACAGGCCCGCATGGGCCTGACCTACGAAGACGCTGGCGTCGACATCGCCGAGGGCGAACGGCTGGTAGACCGCATCAAGCCGCTCGCCGCCGCGACCCGGATCCCCGAGGTGCTCGGCAGCGTCGGAGGCTTCGCCGGCCTCTGTGGCCTCCCGACGGACATCGCCGACCCGGTCCTGGTCAGCGGCACCGACGGAGTCGGCACCAAGCTCGAGGTGGCCATCCGCGCGGGCAAGCACGACACCGTCGGCATCGATCTGGTGGCGATGTGCGTGAACGACATCGTGACCGTGGGAGCCCGGCCGCTCTTCTTCCTCGACTACTTCGCCACCGGCAAGCTCGAGGTGGCCCAGGGCGAGGCGGTCGTCCGCGGCATCGCCGAGGGCTGCAAGCAAGCCGGCTGCGCACTGCTCGGCGGTGAGACGGCCGAGCTGCCGGGCTTCTACGACGGCGGTCGCTACGACCTCGCCGGTTTCGCGGTCGGCGTGGTCGACCGAAGCGCCATCCTCGACGGGAAGGCGGTCGCCGAAGGCGACGTGCTCCTCGGGGTCGCCTCGAGCGGGCTCCACTCGAACGGCTACTCGCTCGCGCGGCGGGCGCTCATCGAAGGCGACGACGCCCTCCCCCTCGACGCGCCGGCCGAAGGCATGGACCGACCGCTCGGCGAGGTCATGCTCGACCCCACCCGGATCTACGTGAAGGCAGCGCTCGCGGCGATCGGCGCCGGCGGTGTCCACGCCCTCTGCCACGTGACCGGTGGTGGGCTGCCCGGAAACCTCCCGCGCGTGCTCCCGGATGCGCACGGCGCGTTCGTCGACGGC
The DNA here is from genome assembly GCA_964462035.1 of uncultured Sandaracinus sp. GTDB lineage: Bacteria > Myxococcota_A > Polyangia > Polyangiales > Houyiibacteriaceae > UBA1660. Next base: position 94,685 of record CAYXAP010000023.1, on the reverse strand, counting down.
AGCTGGGACGAGCCCGCCATCTTCGATCTGATCCGTCGCCGTGGTGATGTGGCGCAGGCCGAGATGCGCCGGACCTTCAACCTCGGCATCGGCTTCGTGGTGGTCGCGGCGCCGGAGTCGGCGGACGCGATCGCCGCCGCGCTCGAAGGGGCCGGTGAATCCGTCGTTCAGCTCGGCTCGGTCGAGCGCTCGGACGCCGAGGGCGAAGCGCGGGTGCGGTACGCCTCGTGACCGACGCGGGCACGCCCCGCGTGGTGGTCCTGGCATCCGGCCGGGGCTCGAACTTCGCCGCCTTGGCCGAGGCGGTCGACGCCGGTGACTGCCGCGCAGAGCTCGTCGCGCTGATCAGCGACCGGCCGACAGCCGAAGCGCTCGAGCGCGCCGCTGCCCGAGGGATGCCGACGGACACCGTACCGAAGGCGAAGGGCGAGACGCGCGACGCTTGGTCGACGCGCCTCTTGGAGGCGGTGCGGGCCCATCGTCCCGACCTGATCGTCCTCGCGGGTTTCATGAAGGTGCTCGGCGCGTCGTTCGTGGACGCCTTCGAGCGCCGGATCGTCAACGTGCATCCCTCACTGCTGCCCTCGTTTCCCGGGCTGGACGCGCCCGGTCAGGCGATCGCGGCCGGTGTCCGGCTCAGCGGCTGCACGGTCCACCTGGTCGACCGACACGTGGACACCGGCCCCATCCTCGCGCAGGCAGCCGTCGCGGTCGCGCCGGGAGACGACGGCGCATCGCTCCACCAGCGCATTCAGCGAGCGGAGCACGTGCTCCTGCCTCGTGTCGTCGACGCGATCGGCCGCGGCGCGCTGATCCTCGACCCCGCCCCGCGCTGGGAGCGCGACGGCGAGCGGGCCGCGCTCCTGGGGGCACCGTGAAGCGCCGACACTACGACGCGGTCATTCTCGGGACGCAACTCGAGCCGCTGGTCGCCGCCGCCCTGCTGGCCAAGCGCGGCTTCCGCGTGCTCGTCCTCGGCCAGGGGGAGCTCGACGCGAGCTACGAGATCGCGGGGCGGCGCTGGCCGCGGAGCCCACACACCTTCCTCGCCGCCCACAGCCCGGTGGCGCGGCGAGTGTTCTCCGAGCTGGCCATGGGCCAGGTCTTCCGCCGCCGAGCCACCGCGATGGATCCGAGCTTCCAGCTCGTGATGCCCGGACTCCGCTTCGACGCCACGACCGACGACGACGCGATGCGCCGCGAGCTCGACCGCGAGATGGCCGAGGTCTTGCGCGTGGTCGACGACTTCCACGATCTGGCGCTGCGCACCCAGGCGGACCTGGACCGCATCCTCGTGCGCGACCTCGCGTGGCCACCGGAGACCTTCTTCGAGCGCCGCGACTTCGCGCGTGCCACCGCCCACCAGGCGTTCGACCGAAAGGGCGGCGGGCTGCACCTCTTCGGGGAGCTGCCCCAGAACCACCCCTTCCGGCTCGTCGTGCGAGCGCCCGGCATGTTCGCGAGCCACGCCGACCCGAGCCAGCTCTCGGAGCTCGCGCAGCTGCGGCTCTACCTCGCCTGGTGGCGCGGCGCCGCGAAAATCGAAGGCGGAGAGGCCTGGGTCCGCGAGGCCCTCACCGAGAAGATCCAGACCTACGGCGGCGAGATTCGCCCCGGCGCGAAGGCCGCTCGGGTGATCACCAAACGCGGCAGCGCGACGGGGGTCGAGCTCGCCACCAGCGGCGAAGCGGTCGGCGCGAACTTCGTGATCCACGGTGGCAGCCTCGAATCGCTGACCCGACTCGTGCCCGGCGCGAGCCTCCGCCAGCTCTTCGAGCGCTACGGCGAGCCGAGCGTCCGCTACTACCGCTACACACTCAATGTGGAGGTCCCCGCCGAGGCGGTGCCGGTGGGCATGGCGAGCGACGTCTTCGCCGTCCGGGACCCGCGACGAGCGCTCGTGGGTCCGAACCTGCTGCGCATCGACGTCCGCCCGCCCGACGAGGAAGACCGCCGCGTGCTCTCGATCGAGGTACTCCTCGAGCGCCGAGCCGTGGAGGAGCAGAGCAGCCTGCTCGAGGGGATGCGCGAGCGGGTGCTCGGCTCGTTGGCGGAGGTGGTGCCCTTCCTGGGTCGCCACGTGCTGACGGTCGACTCGCCGCACGACGGCCGGGAGCTCCAGGATCTCGCGGAGCGGAAGCAAGTCGCCCCGGAGCGCCCGTGGCTCCGCGGCATGCGCACGATGCCTCGCGTCTACGGCTTCCCGGTGCCCGGTCCGCTCGGCCTCAGCGCCTACCCCGCCCGGACCTCGCTCAAACGCCTGCTCTTCTGCAGCGCGCAGGCGGTGCCCGCGCTCGGCCAGGAGGGCTCGTTCCTGGCGGCGGCCTCCGTCGCTCGGCTGGTCACCAAGTCCGACCGCCGCAAGGAGCGGATGCGCCGGGGCCTGTGGACCAAGGCCGAGCTCTGACCCGCGGCTGGGGGCCCCTGTCCCGACCCACCTGCAAGCGCTAGGCTCCTCCCCGTGAGCTTCTTCGAAGACAACCACAGCCTCGCCGCCTCCGTCCTCCGGGTCGGTCGCGGTCTCGTCGTCCTGCCCCGCCAGCAGAAGAACCCGCCGCGGCCGGAGCGGTGGCTCGAGCTCTACGACCACGAAGGCTGCCCCTTCTGCCGCAAGGTGCGCGACGTGATGAGCGAGCTCGACCTCGCCTACATCGAACGGAGCTGCCCGAAGGGGGACACCACCAAGCGCCCCTTCGTCGCGTCGAAGGGCCAGGAGCTGTTCCCCTTCCTCGTCGATCCGAACACCGGGGCCGAGCTCCACGAGTCCGAAGACATCATCACCTACCTCGTGGACACCTACGGCGGCGGTCGTTCGACGCTCGGCAAGCTCGTCTCTCCGCTCAATACCGCCAGCTCGCTGGCGGCCACCATCGCTCGCCCAAAGGGCTCCAAGTGCCGGCCGGGCTGCGCGAACCGAGAGCAGCCCGCGGAGCTCCTCGAGCTCTACAACTTCGAAGCGAGCCCCTACTGCCGCAAGGTCCGCGAGGCGCTCTGCGAGCTCAACCTCGACTACAAGGTCCACAACGTCGCCAAGAAGAGCGCGCGCCGACCGGAGCTCGTCGCCCGCGGCGGGAAGATGCTGGTGCCCTACCTCATCGACCCGAACACCGGTACGGAGATGTACGAGTCCGATGACATCGTCGCGTACCTCGAGCGGACCTACGGCTGACAGCCGCCGCGTCTCTCTCCCTGTCTCGAACCGACGCGCCTACTTCGACGTGAGCCGCGACTCGCCCGCCCAACCGTCCTCGGGGGCCTCGCGCATCCAGCTCTCGCACCGGCTTCGCAGCAACGCGACACTCACGTCGTCCCCGAGCTCCGCGAGGATCGCCAACGCGCCCTCGAAGTCGCGCGCGCGGGCCTTCGCGAAGGCGTCCTCGTAGCGCGCCTTGAAGGCGAGCGCCGCGTCCGAGACTTCTCCTTCGCGGCCCAGCGGCTCGTACACGTCCACCGCCGCCGCCCGCCCCTTCACCGCGACTCGGTCGACCCAGCGCCACACGTAGCCCTCGCCGACGGCCTCCTTGAAGTCCTTCGACGCGAGGATGAACGTCCCGTAGTTCTTGTTGGCGCCCTCGAGCCGCGCCGCGAGGTTCACCGCGTCCCCGAGGATCGTGTAGGTCAGCCGCTCCTTGCTGCCGATGTTACCGACCATGACCTCACCGGTGTGAAGACCGAAGCGCGTGAGGAGGAGCGGCAGGTCCTTCGCCTTCCAATCCGCGCGGAGCTCGGCGAGCTTGGTCCGGCAACGCAGGACCGACTCGAGCGCGTCGCGCGCGTGGTCGGGGTCCGGGGTCGGCTCGTTCCAGAACGCCATGATGGCGTCACCGATCAGCTTGTCGACGGTGCCGCTGTGCTCGCGGATGATCGGCAGCAGCGCGTCGAAGTAGTCGCCGATGTGCTGGGTGATGGCCTCCGGGCTGAGCCGCTCCGAGTCCGAGGTGAAGCCCTGGATGTCGGTGAAGAGGATGCTCACCTCCGCGTGCCGCCCGCCCTGGCGCGCGACGTCGCCGCGACGGATGAGCTCGCGTACGAGCTCGAGGGGCACGTAGCGCGAGAAGCTGCGGAGCGCGGCCCGCATCCGGTCTTGGGCGTGGCCGAGCTGCCTCACCTCGGCGAGCCGTGAGTCGATGGCCTCGCCTTCGTCGAGATCGAGCAAGCGGATCCGGTCCGCCTGCGTCACCAACGACTCGAGTGGGCGGCTGTAGGCCCGGGCCATCGCCAGCGCGATGCCCACCGCGAGCAGCAGCGCCAGGAAGGCGACCGCGATCACGATGTTGCGCTCCTGCTCCACGCTCGCGAGGAAGTCTTTCTCGGGCACGAGGACCTGGATCCAGAAGCTCTGATCGTCACCGACACCGAAGCGGTCGTGACCCGCCCACCAGGTCTCGCCGTCGACGTCGATGGCGAACACATCCTCGCCCTCTCCGCGCTGCGCCCACGCGGCCGCGGCCACCGGCAGCTCGAGCTCGTCCACCGGGTGCAGCACCGCCTCCTTGCGCCCCTCGCTCGACTCGAAGCGCGGGTCCGCCGGCAGCCCGACCACCCGACCGTCGTCCGCGAGCACCAGCGCCAGGCCGTTCGGACTCACGTCGAGATGGGTGGTGAACGCGGAGATGTCGCTCAGCAGCAGGTCGAGCCCGACCACCTGCACGCCGGTCGGCCCTTCCACGTGCATCGCGGTGGTGATGCCGGGGTCCTGCGTGGTGAAGAAGGTGTAGGGCTCGGTCCAGATCGGCTGGCCCGCGTCGGCGTCCATCGCCGCCTGGAACCACGGCCGCGTGCGCGGGTCGTAGTCGAGCTCCTCGCGCCAGACCCGAGGCTCCGCCCCGCCCTCGTGCGCGGTCCACTCCACCTCGCCGGCGGCGAAGGTCGGATTCAGCACCTCGCGCGAGCGGAAGGCGTCGGGCAGCTGGAGCAGCATGTACCCGTGGCCGCTCTCGTTGGTGACCATCAGCGAGCTGAGTGACTCGTGCCGCTCGAGCGCGGGCCGCAGCAGCGGCGTCAGGCGGGGCGGCTCGACCGGCAGCAGCCCCGAACGCGCCCAGTCGCCCATCGACTGCAGCTGGCCCCGCGAGGGTCGGAAGAAGCCGCGCAGCTCTCCCGCCACGTGCTCGGTGGAACGCGACACCAGGCTCCGACTGAGCTCCGCCACCTCGCGGCTCGAGTGCAGCGCCATGAGGAACAAGAGCGCGCCGGCGAGCCCCACGATGATCAGCACGAAGGTGCGCACCAACGCGCGCCGAACGGTCAACCCGCGCGGTCGCTTCGCAGCAGCCTTCGCCTCTTCCCCCGCCACGGCCCGGAGTTAGCGACACCAAGCGCTCGAACGCAAGGCCCACCGTGGCTAGCGCTCAGACCGAATCCAGCGACGACCTGCGGAACCGTCGCATCAGCGTCGCGACGTCGGCGTCGGCCATGTCTGGTCTCGCCCCCGCGGCCAGCAAGGCGTCCACCATCCGTGCCATGGCGATCGCCAGTCCGGGAGCCGTGCCGCGTGTCAGCTGCATGGTGTCGACCCAATAGCCTGCGGCGTACGCGATCGGGGTGACTCCCCCCCGCGCGCCGTTCGGGTCGGCGCCGATGCTCAGGAGCCACTCCAGCAGCGCGACACGCTCCCCTTCGATCGCGAGCATCAAGGGCGTCCGGCCCGAAGGCTCGCAGGGAGCGTTCACGTCGACCTCGGGAGCGAGACGCATCGCCGCGACCAGCTCGCCACGGTGGACGGCGTCACCGAAGAGCGTCTGTGGGGTCATCGCCGTTCATCCCCTCCGCCCGACCGCTCCGGCCAACGCCCCTGCGCCGCGCCGTCCACCGAGAAGGGCGAACGCGAGCAAACCAGCAGGAGCAACACGCGCACCCCCGGATTCTAGCGCGAGGTGGCGAAACCGCAGCAGCGCCGACCGTGCCTCATCGGCGAGTGTCCTCTCGTCGTCGCGGAAGGATGGCACCTTGTCCCACGTAGACCTGAGCCATGGATCCCGAGCGAACGAGGGACGGGCTGGCTCGACTGGGCTTCACCGTCGACGATGGGCTCCTCGAAGCCATCGTCGAACGACTCGAGCGGGCTCTCGACATGCTCGCGGATGGTGGCTCCGGGTTCGAGCTCTGGGAACCCGAAGCGTGGGTCGCGCTCGACGACGCGCTCGCAGGGTGGGACACGCGGGGCGACATCGGGACCCAGACCGACGGTCCCTACCTCGGCCCGCCAGGCGTGGGTGTCGCCGGAAACGCTGGCGAGGACATGCTCTGTCTCCTCGCGAGGAGCGGCCCGATCGAGCCGACGGTCGTGCTTTGGGACCAGACCATCGGCCACTTCGCCACCGTCGAAGCAGGCGGCTGACGCAAGCTCAGCGCGGGCGGCCGCGGCCGTCGTTCTGCAGCATCATCTGCATCTCTCCGGGCTCCGGGCTCCGGTTGAGCGCGTCTTCCTTCGCGAGCACGCCCTGCTGCACGAGCGCATAGAGCGACTGGTTCATGGTCTGCATGCCGCTCTGGCCCTGGCCGGTCTGCATGAGACCGTAGATCTGGTGGACCTTGTTCTCGCGGATGAGGTTCCGGAGCCCGTGGTTGGGCACCATCACCTCGGCGGCCAGACAGCGGCCCGGACCGTCGGCCCGCGGGAGGAGCATCTGGGTCACGACGCCCTGGAGCACGAAGCTCAGCTGCGCGCGGATCTGCGACTGCTGGTGCGGCGGGAAGACGTCGATGACACGGTTGATGGACTGGACCGCGCTGTTGGTGTGGAGTGTGGCGAAGACCAAGTGGCCGGTCTCGGAGATGGTCATCGCGGCCTCGATGGTCTCGAGGTCACGCATCTCACCGACGAGCACGACGTCCGGGTCCTGACGCAGCACGTACTTGAGCGCGCCCTTGAAGGTCTCGGTGTCGGCGCCCACCTCCCGCTGGTTCACCACGCAGTTCTTGTTCGCGTGCAGGTACTCGATCGGGTCCTCGATCGTCATGATGTGCTCGCGCCGCTCGGTGTTGATCTTGTCGATGATCGACGCGAGCGTGGTCGACTTGCCGCTACCCGTCGGGCCGGTGACCAGCACCAATCCACGCGGCAGCTCGGCGAGCCGATGGATGACCGGCGGCAGCCCGAGACTGTCGAGCGGTTTGATCTGAAAGGGGATCGCCCGGAACGCACCGGCGACCGCGCCCCGTTGCATGAAGACGTTCGCTCGAAAGCGGCTCAACCCCTTCACGCCGAAGCTGAAGTCGAGCTCGTTGTGGCGCTCGAACTTCACCTTCTGCTCCTCGGTCATCACCTCGTAGCAGAGCGCCTTGCTCTCGATCGGCCCGAGCGGCGGCGTCCGCAGCGGCACGAGCGATCCGTCGATGCGGAGCTGAGGCGCCGTACCGGTCGTCACGTGCAAGTCCGACGACCCTCGCTGGATCATCACGTTGAGGAGCTGGCGGAGAGTGATCCGAGGCCGTTCTTCCATCGTGCGACAAAGATACACCGCCGTCGGCCGATGCGGGGCACCCCTTGCGGAGCGCCGCCGGTGCCTCCCTGAGTGAGCCGACCATGGGGTCGGGCCCGGCCGCTAACCGGTGCGCAGCTCGCGAGCCGTGGGGATCGAGACCTCCGCTCTCCGCCATCCTCGTTGCCGTCCGCGAAGCGAGCGCAGCCGAGCCTCAGTCGCAGACGTCGACGCGGTCGCAGGCGCAACCGGGAGCCGTTCGGCAGCTCCGGTTGCGGGAGATGCACGTGTCGCCGCAGGCTTGACCGCGGTTGCATACCTTGCAGCACATGTCGCGGGGTGTGCACCCCTGCGCCGTGGCGTTCCCCGCCCACAGCGCCGGCGCGACCCCGAGGAGCCCGAAGAACGCAGCGATGGCGATCCGGCGCACGCCTCGAAGGGTAGCGGAACTGGCCGTGACCCGCCTCGTGGGCATCGATGATGCCCCCTGCAAGTGTCACACCCTTGACGCAACCAGGAGAGGACCGCCATCCTTAGGTCCCTGACTACCGTGTGGGGTTCGGTGTGATACCCGGCGCGTTAGGGGGGTGTCGTAAACGGATGTCGTTCAATCAAGGGCCGCGCAGGGGCGCGAGGCAGGCGTGCGTGATGATCGTACGAGCGTCGTTGTGCGTTCTGGCCCTCTCGTTGGCGCTCCCAGCCACGGTGCACGCGCAGGATGCGCAGCAGCGTCAGGCCGCCGCATCAGCGTTCGATCGCGGCACGTCGGCCTATCTCCAAGAAGACTTCGCGACGGCTGCCCGCTGGTTCGAGATGGCGAACGATCTCGCGCCCGCCGCCGGCGCGCTGATGCAGGCGATCATCGCGCACCGGCGCGCAGGCAACGAGCTCCGCGCCGCCACGCTCGCGCTCCGCTTGATCGCGCGCTTTCCGGACGATGGAGCGATGGTCGGCCGCGCGCAGGCGGTGATCGACGATCTCGGCGGGCAGTTCTTCCGCATCGACGTCGAATGCAACGCCGAATGCGCCGTCGAGGTGGACGGCACGCTCAGCAGCCACAACAGCTTCTATCTCTCGCCGGACGAAGAGCACACCGTCGGCGCGACCTTCGACACGGGCACCGAGCAGGAGACCGTGCAGGGCGAAGCCGGCGAGGTCCGCGCGCTGGCGTTCGAGGCGCCCGAAGGCGCCGCCCGCCTCGAGGATCCGGAAGAAGGCGATGGCCCGCGGGAGACGCAGCGGAACCCGCTCGCCGGGCCGGTCGAAGGTCCCCGCGAGGTCGACGAGGACGAGGGTGGCGGGCTGTCCCCGGCGCTCTTCATCACGTCGTTGGTCCTCACCGCGGGCGCCGGTGCCACGCTGATCTGGTCCGGCCTCGACACCCTGAGCGCCCGCGACGAGTACGTGGAGACGGCCGGCATCGACCCGGCCCTGGCCCGAGAGATGTATGACGACGGCCAGACGCTCGAGCTCCGTACCAACATCCTCATCGGCGCGACCGCGGGTCTGGCCGCGCTGACGCTGGTCTTCGCGCTTCTCACCGACTGGGATGGGAGCGACGATGACGACGACGATCCGGACGCCGTGAGCGCGACGATCCGGCCTCAGCTCACCCTGGGATCCAAGGATCGCGCCGGCGGCTTGGTCTTGGAGGGAGAATTCTGATGCCCTCCCCCGCCTCCGAGCTCCAGCGCAACTTGGCCGGCCGCCAGCTCGGCCGCTACGAAGTGCTGACTCAGCTCGCGTCGGGTGGGATGGCCGCGGTCTACGTGGCGCGCGCCAAGGGCGTCGCCGGCTTCGAGCGCCTGGTCGCGATCAAGGTTCTCCACCCGCATCTGGCCTACGAGGAGGAGTTCATCTCCATGTTCCTCGACGAGGCTCGGCTCGCGGCGCGCATCCGGCACCCGAACGTGGTGCCCACCCTCGACATCTCCGACACGGAGGGCGACGGCTTCTTCCTGGTGATGGAGTACATCGAGGGCGACCACTTCGGCTCGGTCCTCGGCGCCGCTGCCAAGGAAGGCGAGCGGCTCCCGACACCGATCGTCTGCAAGGTCCTCATCGACGCCCTCGGTGGCCTCGGTGCAGCCCACGAGCTGACCGACGAGAACGGCGAGCCGCTCAAGCTGGTCCACCGGGACATCTCGCCCCACAACGTGATGGTCGGCGTCGACGGCATCAGCCGACTGACCGACTTCGGCGTCGCCAAGGCCGAGAAGCGCCTGACCAGCACGCGCGCCGGCCAGTTCAAGGGCAAGCTCGCGTACATGTCGCCAGAGCAGGCGAGCTCGGGCTTCGCCGACCAGCGCAGCGATCTCTTCAGCATGGGCATCATGCTCTGGGAGTCGCTCAGCGGTCGCCGTCTCTTCCGAGGCGAGAACAACGCCGCGACGCTCACCAAGATCCTCCACGAACCGATCCCTGCGCCCTCGGAGCTCTGGGACGACCTCGCCCCCTTCGACGAGCTGCTCGCGAAGGCGCTCCACCGCGAGCCGGACGAGCGTTTCCAGAGCGCCGACGAGTTCGCAGCGGCGCTCGAGCAGGTCGCCCGGGCCAACGGCGGAATCGCGTCGACTCGCGCCGTTGGCAAGCAGGTCCGCGCCCGACTCAGCGACAAGCTCGAGGCCCAGCGCGAGCGGGTGAAGGACTCGATCCGGAAGCTCGGCCGGACCGACCTCTCCGAGGCGGCGATTCCGATCCCGCGCGAGAGCTCGGTCTCCAACGTCTCGCTCTCGGGCACCCGTCCGGTGCTCCCGCCCGACGCCCAGACGCTCTCGGCCACGCCGAGCGCCATGCAGCTCGGCCCCGGCGCCGCCCTGCCCGCCGAGGACAAGGGCCGCTCGATGCTGCCGATCATCGCCACCCTCGCCGTTCTCCTCATGGCCGGCGCGGGCGTCGCGGTCGGCCTCTCGCTCCGCGCGTCGGACACCGAAGAGCCCGCCCCCACGGCGGCCCCGCCCGCCCCTGCGGAGGTCGACGAAGAGCCGGAAGCGGCCGCGGCCGAGCCGATTCCGCTGGTGCCGGCACCGACCGCCGATCCGGAAGAAGCGGAACCCGAAGTCGACGACGAGCTCGAGGCAGAGGCAGAGGTCGAGGACGAGCCGGAAGCCACCCGCCGACGCCGGAGCAGCAGCCGACGGCGCCGCGCGGCCACCGCCGAAGCGACCATGGTCGAGACCGCGATGACCGAGGCTCCCGCGGAGATGGAACCCGAGCCCACGATGACCGCTCCGTCGATGCGTCGGACCACGATGATGTCCAACGACGACGACCTGCTCTTCAACCCGTACAGGCGCTGACTAGAGATCGACGAGAGCGGATCCTTGCATCGGGAACGGATTTTGACCCATTCGATGCGATTCCGCTAGCATGCGACTCATCCCCGCGTCCCGTGGGGTTCGGAGGTCGAGGCTGAATGGCCGAGTGGAGCTGGGAAGCGCGTTCGCGCGATGGCGAAGTCCGCAAGGGCGTGATGGAGGCGGACAACGCCGACCTGGTCCAGTCGCGCCTGCGCGCGCAGAACCTGAACCCGGTCAAGGTCAAGAAGAAGCCCAAGGAATTCAACATCACGATCGGCTCGCCGGTGAAGCCGGCAGAGCTCGTGGTGTTCGTCCGGCAGTTCGCGACGATGATCGACGCCGGTCTGCCCCTCGTACAGTGCCTCGACATCCTCTCCTCGCAGGGTGAGAACAAGGCGTTCAACAAGATCCTCAAGGAGATCAAGCTCTTCGTCGAGCAGGGCGGAACGTTCTCCGAGGGCCTTCGTCGGCACCCCAAGGTCTTCAATGACCTCTTCGTGAACCTGGTCGCCGCCGGTGAGATGGGCGGCATCCTGGACACGATCCTCCAGCGCCTCGCGGTCTACATCGAGAAGAACGTGAAGCTCCGGCGCCAGGTCCGGGGCGCCATGGTCTATCCGATCGCCATCCTCCTGGTCGCCGTCGCGGTCATCGTCGTGATGCTGACCTGGGTCATCCCGGCCTTCCGGGAGATGTTCGCGGAGTTCGGCGGCGAGGATCAGCTCCCCGGCCTCACGAAGTTCGTCATCAGCCTCAGCGAGGGCTTCGTCTCGAACTTCTGGCTCATCGCGATCGTCGTGATCGCCTTCGTCACGGGCATCGGATACAGCTACCGGACCAAGGGCGGCAAACGCTTCTGGCACAAGACCTTCCTGACGTTACCCATCCTAGGACCGGTGATGCGGAAGATTGCCGTCGCCCGCTTCACCCGAACCCTCGGCACCCTCCTCGGCTCCGGCGTGCCGATCCTCGACGCCATGGACATCGTCGGTCGAGCGGCCGGCAACGTGATCGTGGAGCAGGCGATCCACGACACCGCGGACAAGGTCCGAGAGGGTCGCACCATGGCCGAGCCCCTGATGGCCACCGGTGTGTTCCCCCCGATGGTCGTTCAGATGATCGGCGTCGGTGAGCAGACCGGTGCGCTGGACAACATGCTCAACAAGATCGCCGACTTCTACGAGGAGGAGGTCGACGTCGCGGTCGCCGCGCTCACATCGCTCCTCGAGCCGCTCATGATGGTCTTCATCGGTGCCATCGTCGGTGTGATCCTGATCGCGATGTACATGCCGATCTTCGAGATCGCCGGCAAGGTGCAGGCCGAATAGGGCTCGATGGCTCCCGCCGACCAGGCCACCGAGCAGGAGCGCCGACTGCAGTGGCTGCTGGTCTGGCGCCTGATCGTCGGCGGGCTCCTCCTCGGAGGGACGCTCTGGCTGAACCTGGGCGCCGGGCTGGCCCCCGACGGCTTCACGCCCGTGATGCTGAGCGGTCTGATCGTCGGGACCTTCACCAGCTCGGTCGTGGCGCTCGCGGGCCGGCTCGCCGGCTGGTCGCTGACCCCGCGAGCGCTGATCCCTCTCCTCGCGGACCTCGTGCTCGCGACGGGGCTCGTCTACCTCTCGGGGGGCGCGGCCAGCGCCTTCTCCATCCTCTACGGCGCTGCGGTGTTGAGCGCGGCGGTCACCCTGGGGGGCCGCGCAGCGACCTTCACGACCGCGGCGTCGATCGTCCTCTACGTCGCGCTGGGCCTCGCCCTGAGCACCGAGTGGATCGCACCGCCGCCGGACCAGAACCCGCTCGGCTACCGCTTCGACATCCAGACGCTCGGCTACTCGCTGCTCTCGAACGTCGTCGGTCTCATCGTCGTCGGCGGTCTCAGCGTGGCGCTGGCAGCGCGGCTACAGAAGGAGCGTGGCGTGGCCCGCGCCGCCGAGCAGGAGCGGGCTCGCCTCAGCCAGCTCAATGACGACATCGTGCGCTCGCTGAGCTCCGGCCTCGTGACCCTGAGCGACGACGAGCGAGTCACCTCGATCAACCCCGCGGGCCTCGAGATGCTCGGCCTCCAGGAACAGACCGTCCTCGGCGAACCGGTCCACGACATGCTCGGCTTCGTCCCGGTGATGGACGAGCGCGCCGAGGAGCGCGCCTCCCTCCCGGACGGACGGGAGATCGTCCTCGGCTACACCCGCGCGCCCTTGGTCGACTCGAGCGGCCGTTCGCTCCTGCTCTTCCAGGATCTCACCGAGATCCAAGACCTGCGCGACGCCGCCAAGCGTGCGGAGCGGCTGGCCGTGCTCGGCCACCTCGCGGCGGGTCTCGCGCACGAAATCCGGAACCCGCTCGGCGCGATCCGTGGGAGCGTTCAGCTGGTCCGCGAGGGACATGGGCTGGACGAGGAAGACGCGACCCTGCTGGACCTCGTGCAGGAAGAAGTGCTCCGCCTCAACGACCTGGTGACGACCATGCTCGCGGTCGGCCGACCGGTCGCCCCGGTGCCCACGGACATCGACCTCGCGGACCTCGTCCGCGGGGTGAGCCAGCTGGTGAGCGGCGACCAAGAGCTGCTGGGAACCAAGAGCGTGGAGGTCGAAGCGGCCGAGCCCCTACCCCTCGAGGCCGATCCCGACGCCATTCGTCAGGTGGTTTGGAACCTGGTGAAGAACGCCCTGCAGGCCTCGCCGGAGCGTGGAGTCGTGGTCGTGCGGGCCCACGAGGGAGACGGCACGGTGGTGCTGGAGGTCGAGGACCAGGGCGACGGCATCCCGGAAAGCGAGCGCGAGATGCTCTTCGACATGTTCTATTCGAAGCGGGCGCGAGGCATCGGCCTCGGCCTCGCGCTGGTCCATCAGATCGTCGAGGGCCACAAGGGCGTGATCTCGGTGGCGGACGGGGCGGATGGAGGGGCGCTGCTGCGTGTCACTCTGCCGCGTCGCTTCGAGGGCGCCCGTCCGTCGAGCGCCGCCACGAGCGAAGCGCACCCGTGACGAGCCGGTGGGCCTCGTCGTCGAAGAGCACGGCGTTGTGGCCCACGTCGTGGAGCCAGTGAACATGCGCTCCATCGGCCGCCGCACTGCTCACCGGCCGAACCATCGTGTCGCGACCGGCGACGATGGCCACGTGCGGGACGGTGGGGGGAGCCAGCTCCGCGAGCACCGGGCTCCCCGGACGCAGCGTGCGAGCGAGCGGAAGCGGCCAGCGACGGGCGATCTCCGTGCCCGAGTGAGGGGTGGCGATGGTGATCAGCGTCTCCGCCGGCACGCCGTGCTTCTGCATCACCCACCGAGCCAAGAGCCCGCCGAGCGAATGGCCGACCAACGCGAGTCGACGGCCAGCCGCAGCTTCGTGAAGGGTCGTGGCCAGCTCCGCGGCGATTCGCTCGAAGCGCCCCGTGGAGGCGTAGGAGAAGTCGAAGGTCGCCATCCCCTCGGCTTCGACCTGCGCGCGGAGCGGGTCGAAGACCGGCCCGGCCGCCAGGAAACCGTGGACGAAAGCCACCGCATGGGTCGCCTCCGGCGTCGGGTCCGCCTCGTCACTCAAACCGAGCGTCCGAGCGCCGATCAGCCAGCCCTGCCGGGCCACCGCCGCAATCTCACGAAGGGGCATCCCATCGATCATGGGGCGCTCGAGCCCCCAGCGCCATCCGAGCGCCCCATTCGAGTCAGGAGTAGCGGGGGACCCAGCGCTCGGCCTGGTACCAGCGAAGGACCTCGGCGAAGCCGCTCTCGAAGCGTGGGAAGCGGGGCTCCCAGCCCAGGGCCCGGAGGCGCTCGGCGCGAACGATGAGGGGTCGGCCCACCAGGTCCAGCACCTCCCGGTCGAAGCGCGGTCGGAGAGCGGGCTTGAGCCGGTGTCGGGCCACCACCGTCCGCCAGGCGAGCGCAGCCGCCGCGTCGAGACCGCCAGCGAGGTTGCGGGTGCGGAGCAAGCGGCTGAGCAGCTCGAAGAAGGCCTCCGGGGTCTTGCCCGTCGAGATGCTGCGGAGACCGTAGCCGTCGAAGGTCACGCCGATGCGCTCCCCGAGGCCGAGCACGTCGCCGTCGGAGACGTCGAAGGCGCGACCGACGGCGTCCGGGTGCTCGAGCACGAAGAGCGAGGCGCGAGCCACGTCCTCGGCGTGCACCATCGTTCCCTCCGGGCCGCCCGCGGGCCGGGGGACGACGGGGGTGGTCAGCCGGATGATGGGGCCCACCGCCAAGAGGCTCGCAGCGAAGTGACGACCCCGCCGGCCGTAGATCGGCGCCGCCCGGAGCACGGTCCAGCGCGGCTTTCGCTCGGGGTCGAGGCCCCGGAGGAAGACCTCGGCGCCGAGCTTCGAGAGCCCATAGGGACCCTCGGGCGCCAGCGGGGTTTCCTCGTCGATCGGTCCATCCCGCCGCTCGTAGAGCGCGGCGGTGCTCAAGTGCACGAAGCGCTTCACGCCCGCGGCCGATGCTGCCTCGTAGAGACTCGCGACCGCCTCGGTGTTGATCGCGGAGAGCGCCGCGGCCGCCTTCGTCACGTCGAGCTCGGCGGCGGTGTGGATCACCGCGTCGCAGCCCTCGACCAGCCGCGGCAGGCTCTCCTCGTGACGGAGGTCGGCCACTCGGACCTCTCCCCGCATCGGCACGCGTACGCCCCGATCGGAGATGTCGCTGGCGATCACTCGCCACCCCGCCGCCTCGGCGAGGCTCGCCACGTAGTTGCCCACGGTGCCTCGAGCACCGGTGACCAAGAGCGTTCCCTTCGAGCTCACATCGCCTCCAGCCAGCTTGCCAACCGCGCGCCGGGATCGTCGGCCCGCATCAGGCCCTCGCCCACCAGGGCGGCATCGGCGCGCCCATCGCGCACCCGCTTCAGGTCGTCCACGTCTCTCACGCCGCTCATGTACACCGCCACGCGCTCGGACGGAATGCTCTCGATCAAACGAGCCGCCCTCGCCGGGTCCACGGCGAAGGTCCTCAGGTCGCGAGCGTTGACGCCGACGATGGTCGCTTCGGTCCGCAGCGCCCGCTCGAGCTCCCCCTCATCGGCGGCTTCCACGACCGGCTCGATGCCCCTCGCGTGGCAGGCGGCGACGAGCGCCTCGAGCGCCGGTTGGTCGAGGACTCGCACCAGCAGGAGGGCCATCGACGCACCGACCGCGACCGCCAGGTCGAGCTGGATCGGATCGAGCACGAACTCCTTGAAGAGCACCGGCACACGCACGGCCCGCGACACGCGCCGCACCTCCAACGGCGAGCCGCCGAAGCCCGGTCGGTCCGCCAGCACGCTCACGGCGGCGGCGCCGCCCGCTTCGTACCCGCGAGCCACGCGAGCGCCCTCCCCCGCCCCGCGAGGCCGAATGGCGCCCGCGCTCGGCGAACGGAACTTCACCTCCGCGATCACCCGAGGCACGCCCTTCACCCGGCGGAGAGCGTCGGGCGCTCCACGCGGGTCGCCACGAGCCTCGCTGGGCCGGGGGTGGCGCTTGCGGCGCGCGACCTCCGTCGCCTTTCGGGCGACGATGCGGGAGAGGACGTCGCTCATCACTTCCCCTGCGAGGCGTCGATCCAACGGTCCAGCGTCGCCATGGCCCGGCCTTCGTCGATCGCCGCCGCCGCCATGGTGGCGCCTTCGACCGGCGAGGCGGCGGCCCCAGCGACGCAGAGCGCGGCTCCCGCGTTGAGGAGCACCGCGACGCGCGCGCCGTCGGCCTTCCCTTCGAAGATGCGCCGGGTGATGGCGGCGTTCTCCGTCGCGTCGCCACCAGCCAGCGAGCTCAGCGGCGCGGGCTCGACCTCGAAGTCGGCCGGCGAGAGGGTGGTCGTCGTGACCTCGCCGCCCTTCAGCATCGCCACCTGGGTCGGGCCATGGGGCGCGATCTCGTCGAGGCCGTCCGCGCCGTGCACCACCCAGGCCCCCTCGGTGCCGAGCTCGCCGAGCACGCGGGCGAGCTGCTCGACTCGGTCGGGGTCGTAGACGCCGACGAGCTGATGAGTCGCGCCGGCCGGGTTCACCAACGGACCGAGCAGGTTGAACACGGTCCGCGCGCCGAGCTCCCGCCGTGGCGTGGCCGCGTGGCGCAGCGCCTGGTGGTGCGCGGGCGCGAAGAGAAAGGTGATGCCGACCTCCTCGAGGCAGCGCACGACCACCGGCTCGGGCGCGTCGATGCGGACGCCGAGCGCCTCGAGCACGTCGGCACTCCCGGATCGACTCGAGACCGATCGGTTCCCGTGCTTGGCGACCTTCACGCCACAAGCTGCGACCACCATCGCGCTGACGGTGGAGACGTTGAAGGTCCCCGCGCCGTCGCCGCCGGTGCCGCACGTGTCGAGGATCGGCCCATCGACCGGGAGCTCGACCGCGTCACAGTGGGCGCGGAGCGTTCGGGCGGCGGCCGCGATCTGCTCGGTGGTCTCGCCGCGCATGCGCAGCGCGACCGCGAAGCCGGCGACCTGCGCGGGGGTACCCTCGCCGGCCAGGATCGACCCCATGGCCGCTTCCATCGCCGGGCCGCTCAGGGTCTCTCCCTCGAGGAGCGAGGCCAGCGCCTCACGGAGCACCTCGCTGCTCACGCCGCCCCCTGGAGCGAGGGCAACGTCCCGAGCCACGTGTCGAGGAGCTGGTGACCGTTCTCCGTGAGGAACGACTCCGGGTGGAACTGCACTCCCTCGAGCGGACGCTCCTTGTGGCGGAGCCCCATGATCTCGTCTTCCGCGGTCCACGCGGTGATCTCGAGCACCTGGGGGACCGTGTCGCGATCGACGATGAGCGAGTGGTAGCGCGTCGCGGTGAAGGGCGAAGGGAGTCCGGCGAAGACGCCCTGGCCCGAGTGGAGGATCGGACTGGTTCGTCCGTGCATGAGCCGCTCGGCGCGGACGATGGAGCCGCCGTACACCTGAGCGAGGCTCTGGTGGCCGAGGCAGACACCCAGGATCGGCGTGGTGGTCAACGCCTCGATCGCCGCCAGCGTGATCCCAGCGTCCTCTGGTCGCCCCGGGCCAGGTCCGAGGAGGATGCCGTCCGGGTTCGTCGCGCGGATGCCGTCGAGGTCGGTGGCATCGTTGCGTACGACCTCCACGTCGGCGCCGAGCTCGGCCAGGTATTGGACGAGGTTGTAGGTAAACGAGTCGTAGTTGTCGACGACGAGGATGGAAGGCACGGCGGAACTCTAACTCAGCGAGGGGAGGACGCAGCGCGAAGCGGAAGGGCGCACCGAGCTATCGATTCGGCCGAACGCGGCGGACGGGGACGTCGTCGGCTTCGTCGGCTTCGGGGAGCGGGTGGATCTCCTCGAGGCGCCCGAAGAAGCCGGTGATGGCCTCTTCGGCGAGCCTCTGAGCTCGGATGGCGTCGAGCAGCGCGAGGTCGTCGGCGACCAGGCCGCGCGCGAGGACCTCCCGATAGCTCTCGAGGGCAGCGATGCGGGCATCCAGCAGCTCGAGCGCCTCCGTCTGGAGTGTGCGCCCCTCGTCGGTGCCCGGCGTGAGCGCCTCGATGGCGGTGCGCTGGCGCCGCACGTTCGGGATCGCACCCTGCTCGAGCAGCTCCGCGGCGCGCGCGGGGAGATCGTCGTCGACCGCGTTCTCGACCTCCTCGAGCGAGAGCATCGCCAGGTCGTCCGCGAGAACGCGCTGGATGTCCGCCGCGTCCGTGACGATGTCGGCGGGGGGTGCCTCGGGCTCGTCCTCTTCGCAGCCGGCGATCAACACCAGCGCGACCGCGAGCACCGCTCTCACGCCGCCAGCCCGCGCTCCCGCAGGAGCTTCTCGATACGCAGGTTCACCAGCTCCGGGAACTCGACGGCGACGTAATGTGTTCCACCAGGCACCACCATCAGCTCCGCGCCGGGGACGCTCCGGGCCATCTTCTCCATCGCCGCGCGCGGCGTGAAGAGGTCCCGGTCGCCGGCGATGAAGAGCGTCGGCACATCGATCTCGGAGAGGATCGGGGATGCGTCGTGCTCGCCGAGGAGCTCGAGCGTCCGCATGTAGCGCTTCATGTCGAGGTCGGAGAACGACGCGGCGAGCTCCTGGAAGATGTCCTCGTCCAGCGTGCGTGCGGCGAGGCCGACCCGCTTGGCCCAGCCGACGGCCTCGGGCATCGCGACGACCCTTCGTGTGAGTGCCTCGGCGATTCGGGGCACGGAGCCGATGCCGCGGATCACGGGCGGCAGGAGATCGCCCATCAGACCGATGTTCATGACGGTCTTCCACGGGTGGCCCGCCACACCGTTGATCAGAACCAATCCGCGCACGCGCTCCGGGTGGGTGCGGATGAGCTCGAGGGCGACCTGCACCCCCATGGACCAGCCGAAGAGGATGGCGCTCTCTTCGCCGGCGTGGTCGAGGACCGCGAGCGCGTCCCGGCACTGATCCTCGACGGTCATGGCGTCGAGCGAGGGGGGCGGGCCGCTCCGGTAGAGACCCCGGTAGTCCCACGAGAGGAAGCGGTGGCGCTCCTGGAAGTACCGGATCTGGTGCTTCCAGGCCATCCAGCTCCCCCCGAGCCCGTTGCACAAGAGAATGGGCGCCCCGTCACCGGCGGCGTGGTAGGCGATCTCCGTCGCGTCGAAGGAGGGGAAGCGGTGCTCTTGGACCTGGATCGGCTTCACGGGGGCGAGGGTGACCCAAGCCGGGGCCATGGGCCAGAGCCGAATCTCACGGATTCCGAAGGGCGGATCGAGCGTCGGGGTGCGTCAGCCGCCTTGACACCTCAGAATGGCCGCAAGTAGATTCGCGGCCCGCTGTAGACCCCTACGCGCGCGATGCGCTGAAGCGGCACGAAACCCCCGAGCAGTTTGCGGGAGTGGAGCGTCGCTCGAGAACCGGTGGCCTCGATGGTCACGGGACGAGGAAGATGGCCGACAAGCCGAAGAAGCCCAAGAAGATCAAGGACCTGAAGGCGCGCCTCGGGCGCACCATCGCCCCGAACACCGGCAAGGGGGCGGTCGTCGCACCGCCCGGTGCGGCCGGCGCCAAGCCCAGCGGAGGTGGCGGCGGAGTCGTTCCCCCGCCCGGTGGTGGCGTGGTCCCGCCGCCCAGCGGAGGTCCTGGCGCCCCCGGTGGGTTGGTCGCTCCGCCCTTCGGGAAGAAGGCGGAGGAGGCCAAGAAGGCCGCGGCTGCCGCGGCTGCCGACCCCTTCGCCAGCTCTCCGGCGCAGCCCAGCTCCGGGCCCAAGGAGGTCCGACTCGTCCTCGACGACAGCGCCGTCGCGGACAGCGAGGTCGGCCGGGAGAAGAAGGGCAAGACCTTCATCCTCCTTGGCCTCGGCGTCGCCCTCGGCCTGCTCCTCGGCTACTTCGTCGGTGGTCTGAACGACCGGCGCTCGCTCCACAACACCGCCGTTCGCGACGGTAAGGCCCTCTACGAGGCCGTGCAGGAGGCGAGCGACAAGCTGAACTCGGTCCAGGCCAAGGTCCGGGAAGCCGTGGAAGCCGCACGCGGCGGCCCCGGCGAGCCCGCGGCGGTCGACTACGACGCCATCGAGGCGATCAACGCCATCGAGAAGCCCTTCACGGCCGGCACCTTCGCCCGGAAGCACTACTCGCTCTTCGAGCCGCAGACGGTCGACGCGCTCTTCGACTACTACAACAAGGTCAACGTCATCTGGGACCACATCGCCCGGGTGAACGGCATGACCAGCGGCGAAGAGCGGCGGAACCAGCTCAACGAGGCCGCCGAGAGCGCCCAGAACGCCGGCCAGATGATCGGCTGCATCCCTCAGATCAACGAGAACCGCTTCATGTGCTCGCTCGGGTTCATCACGATCCCGGAAGGCAGCGAGGGCACCGTCCAGGTCCGCGCTCGCCGCACCGCTCGTCAGCACGTCGAGAAGACCCTCTACTCCGGTCAGAGCCTCGAAGAGGAGCCGGAGCAGTACGTCATCCTCATCAACAACCAGCAGTCGATGGGTGTCCTCGGCGAGCAGGCCAGCCTCTTCGCGGACTACGTCCACCAGCTCGGTCAGCTCAACACCGAGATCCAGGCCGCCGTCGAGGTCCAGGGTCGGCTCGAGACCAGCCTCGGCCAGATCGCCTCGAACGAGGAGCTCTTCACCTTCTGAGCGAGGTGTAGAGACCCCAGCCGCAGAGGCGTGCTCCCACCGGGGGCACGCCTTTGTCGCTTCTGACCTCTGCAATCTGTTACGTTCTGGACCCCGTGGCGCGATTTCGGCTCCGGTATCGATCGACCGACCTCGAAGTGGCTCCCGGTGAGTTCTTCATCGGGCGTTCGTCGAGTTGCCATCTCGCCCTGGATGACGGGTTGGTGTCGCGCCGCCACGCCGTCTTGCGGGTGAAGGACGACGCGATCGAGGTCGAGGATCTCGGCAGCCGCAACGGCGTGTCGGTCAACGGGAAGAAGATCGACGGCGCCACCCCGCTGAAGCACCTGGATCGGATCAGCATCGGCTCTCAGGAGATGGTCGTCGTCCGGAGCGGTCACACCCACCAAGCCGCCACGCTCCAGATGGAGACCTGTGGGCACTGTGGGGCGCTCAACGACACCTCCAGCAGCGAGTGCGTGCGGTGTCATGCACCGCTCAGCGGCGGCGGCCGCGCCACGATGCAATCCATGCCCGCGGCGACCTCGCCCGGGGCGATCTCGACCTTCCACCTCCTCGGGGGGATCGCCGAGAAGGCGCTGGCGCTCAATCGCTACGAAGAGGCGGAGCGAGTGCTGCAGCCGGCGATGGAGAAGCTGATGGCCTCGGCCACCGGCAACGGCACCTTGGACGAGGGCGCCCTGCTCGAGGGCATCGGCTATGCCCTTCGGCTCGCCAACGGACCCAAGGCCACCAAGTGGATCGATTGGGTCTTCGAGGTCCACGGAGCCACCGAACGGGTGATGGACAGCAAGACCCTCGACCGGCTCCACGAGCTGGTGCGGAAGTCCCGCTACACCAACCCGAAGCCACTACGAGCCTATCTGGACGTGCTCCAGGCCAAAGTCTTGGCCCCCGCAGAGCGGTTCTTGCTGCGTCGGCTCGAGGGGCTCGAGCGAGTCATTCGCGCCTGAGTCGTCCGCCACCCCTCCATCGCGTGCGTGAATCGCACAGCACAGCGGATTTTTCCGCTATGATTCGGACGTGGCGCGCTACCGGCTACGATTCCTCCTTCAGGAGTTCGATCTGCGAGGCCCCGAGGTGATCATCGGGCGCAGTCCGGAGTGCCACATCACGATCGAGGACCCGCTGGTCTCACGGCAGCACGCCAAGATCCTGGTCAACGACGACAAGCCGACGATCGAAGATCTCGGCAGCCGGAACGGCGTCCGGATCAACGGCGAGAAGATCACGGGCGCGGCGGAGCTCGCGCACGGGGATCGCGTGCGGCTCGGAACCCAGGAGCTCGTCTTCTACCAGGCCGCCAAGCACCGACGCGAAGCGCGCACGACCGGGTTCATGACCGTCTGCCACGCGTGCTCGACGCCCTACCCCGAGAAGGCGAAGGCGTGCCCGCACTGTGGAGCCCCCGCCCGCGACGAAGACACGATGAGTGGTCTCCTGGTGGAACCCCGTCGCACCTGGACCTTCCAGCTCCTCGGCGAGGTCATCGAGCGAGCGCTCGCGACCGGTCGCACGAGCGAGGCCGTCCGGCTCATGCGCCGAGCCGCGCGCGAGGTGGACGAGCGCCTCACGGCGAGCGAGGGCATCGACCCGGAGCAGCTCGCGCACATCTCGGGCTTTGCGCTCCAGCTCGCCGGCCAAGGCGGCGGCGTGGAGTGGGTGCACTGGGCGCTGAACGTGCACCGCCAGCAGAAGCTCTTCCCGAACGACGCGCTGCTCGGGCAGCTCGAGGACCTGGATCTGCAGACGCTCCCGGATCTGCAGATCGTGCTCGGTGACTTCGCCCAGTGGGCGGTGACGGAACGAAAAACGCTGCGACCGCCTCCGGAACCGGACACGGTGCAGCGTCTCGAGCGCATCGCCGGGCGGTGAGCCCCGGGCGGTTCAGTCCTCGTTGGGTGCTTGGCGCCGGCGCCGGTTGTTGCCGGTGATCCGGTCGACGATGTCGGCATGCTCGTCGCGGTCGGTGGTGTCCTCTTCGGGATCGCCGGTGACCGCGTTGACCAGGGCGTGGCCGTCGTCATCGCGGCGCCGCGTGCTGTTGCTCCGGAGCTGGTCGAGCTGCGCGAGCGTCTCCTTGGACTCGAAGACCAGGCAGTAGAAGCCGTAGAAGGTCGTGTTGTCGAGGGCGCGAGCGCGAGTGTTCTCGTCCTGCCACTCGACCCAGGTGCGCTCGTCGGCGTGCTCGTGGAGCTTGCCGGTGCGCTCGAGGCCCTCACCGAAGCGACGGGCGAGCGCCGTCTTGAAGGTCTCCCAGTCGGCGCCGGAGAACACCGACGCGTCGAACGCGTGGTACCACTTCCACAGCTTCCCATCGATGAAGAAGAAGTAGTCGTCGGCGTTGTCGCCGCGGACCCGGATCATCTCTTCGTTGTTGTTGTGGGTGAACTCGTCCTTGAGGAAGCCCGAGTCGTACCCGGTGGTGCGACCGTTGAACCGGACCACGTTCCGCCGGAGGCGCCGCACGTCCCGGTTCCGCTCGTGGACGAGCCGGTCCTGGTCGGTGTGGTTGTGCGCCTTCCGGATCCGCTCCTGGTACTCCGCGCGGATCTTCTGCGTGTAGTACTCGACCAGCTGATCTCGGCTCCACCCCCACTCCACCTGCCCGAGGTAGGGCGCGATGGCGTCGCTGTGGGGCGCCTGGGGGGCGCGCTGCTGCTGGCCGCGGCGTCCGCGGCGTCCGCGGCGCTGGGCGTCTGCATCACTCGTGGCGAGGGCCAGCGTTCCGCCGACCACGAAGGCCGACATGAGCATCCCGACGATCGCTCGCTTCATCATCCTGTGGGCCATGGGCTCCTCCACCGATTTCCGTCCCTTTTGGCAGGGCGACCGCAACATACACCGGCCCCCTCGCGACTCACAAGGACGGGGGACCACCCGAAAGGATTCAAATTTTTCCAGGTCCGAGCGGGCTCAGGACTCGCCGCCGACGCCGGATCCGGGGCCGCCGGGCACCTCGCCCAGCGCCAACTTCGCAGCTCCCGGGCCCTCGCCCTCCAGATCCAGGAAGAGGAGCGTCCCGCCGGCCACGGCCGCGGGCATGAAGAAGAGGTTCAGGAAGGGCACCCAGAGCAGGATGAAGACCCCGCTTCCGAAGCCGAAGCAGGCAGCGAAGCGCTCGCTCAACACTTTGGTCCGGTAAGAGAGCGCCTTGTTGCGCCGGGCTGCGGGCCAATCGATGTAGTCGATGGCGAAGTAGAGCGAGGTGAAGAAGTAGCCGACGACGGAGTAGAGGATCTGACCGACGACCGGCAGCCCGAAGCTCGCCAGGAAGAGCGGGATCATGATGAGGGCCCAGACGACGAACTTGGTGACCTCGAGAACGACCGTCCGGACGATGTCACGGAGCAGGGCCACCCAGGAGAAGGGCGGGCCCTTCCGCCCGGTCGCGAGGTGCTCGACCTCTTCGCTGAGCGCGTCGTTGAAGGGGGCCGCCAGCACCGTCGAAAGCCCGAGGACGGCGAAGAAGCTCGTCACGAGGAGCATCAGGAACGCGATGATCTCCAGGAACCCGTGAGCCACCCGGCCCGCGCTGTCCCAGAATCCGTCGCCGGTGGGGTCCTCCCAGATGAGGTTCACCAGGTCGTCCTGCAGCTCCCAGGCCCCCCAGATCGCACCGATGAAGGCGAGAAAGGTCAGGAAGATCGGGAAGATCCAGATCCGCGCGAGCTCCGGATGCTTGCCGAAGACGAAGCCGAGCCCCTTGAAGGCGTAGCTGAAGCCTCGCCAGAAGCCGATGGGTGCGCGGGCCACCCCCTTCATCGCGTTCCGCATGTGGGGGGAGCTTAGCTCACGTACTGGAACCGGCGAGGAGGCCGCCGGTGAAGGGCAGGATGGCCTTGAGATCCTCGTCGTCGAAGCGGATCTGCAGGCCCATGAAGAAGTCGGCGCTGTCGTTCAGGGCGTCGTCGACGCCAGCCACGATCCAGAGCTTGTTCACGATCTCGAAGGCGGCGCGAACACGCAACCGGGGGAACTCCTGGATGCCGATCGCGAAGACGTCGCTGTTGATCTCCAGCCGGTCCTTGAAGAGGTGCAGGTCGAGGCCGAGGCCGCCGGTCGACTCCATGATGCCGAAGCGGAAGGTCGCGAAACGGATGCGCTTGGCGAGCTGGATCGTGAAGCGCAGCGCGTCGGTCCGCTCCGTCCGGATCTCCTGATACTCCTGGTTCGCCTCCGGTCCCCGTCCGCTCCGGCGCACCACGGTTTCGGTGGTACGGAGCGAGCCACGAGGATCATCCACGAGCTGGATGAGGAAATAGCGGCCCTCGCGAGGCGCGAGGCGCAGCGAGAAGTATGTCTTGAAGCTGTTGGCGAGGAAGTTGTACTCGCTGCGGAGCTCCACGATGGTCCGCAGCCGGCCGATGCCGCCGACGATGTCGCCGAGCCCCTCGGCCACGCCCTCGACCTCGTCGATCAGGGTCTCGTCCTGCGTGAGCCGACCGAGCGTGCCCTCGCCCCGAGCCGTCCGGTCCGTCACGACCCGAGCGTCGCTGAGCACGCCCTCGAGCTGCTCCGATGCGCGCCGGATCGAGGCCACCGCGTCGTCGACCTCCCCGACACCGCGCTCGATGTCGGGCCCTCGCCGCTCCATGATCCCGCGCACCTGCTCGGTCGTCTGCTGGATGTTCTCGAGCGCCGCGACCAACGCTGGGCCACCAGCGCTGGTCGTCTCCTCGATGTTGGCGAGGGTGCGCTGGACCACCTCTTCGTTGGTCTGAATGGTGCGGTTCACGCCCTCGAGCGCCTCCGAGAGGTTCTGGAGCGCGTTCTCCATCCGGTCACCGGCCTCGTCGGTGCCGAAGCTCCGCGCCAGCTGCTCGGTGACCTGCCGAACGTTCTCGGCGACCTCCTGGACCGTGTGGAGGATGTCATCGGTCCCCACGGACTCACTGATCACCCGGAGTCGATCGCCATCGACCATCGGCTCCCGGTCGATGGTACCGGGATTGATCACCAGCACCTGCTCGCCGAGCAGCGAGACCTGCTTCATCGCCACGGCCGCGTCTTCGTAGAGCGGCACTCCGTCGTCGATGTGAATGTCCACTCGGGCTTGATCGCCCTCGAGGCTGATCCGGTCGATGTAGCCCACTGGGATGCCGGCGATAACTACCCGACTTTTCTCGATTAGCCCCTGAGCGTCGTCGAAGAGGGCGTACACGTTCAGCCCGTCACCGGAGTCCGAGCGCTCGTCGACGAATTGATACACGAAGAAGATCGCGATCAACCCCGCGACGACCAGGAGGCCGACGCGTGCCGCTTTCCACGTGTCCCGCATCGGTAGCATCATGACACGCCACCCTGAGGGCGTCGTCTTACTGACGGGTCCGAACGCGTTGACCAGCGCCGATCGGCATCGGTACTCTGCCGCCGTGGTGTCCTCCCCGCGCCTGGCCGCTCTCGGCACGATGCTGGCTCTGCTCGGCAGCGCCTGCGGCACGGTCGATTTGGGTGACAACTTCGTCCCACCCGACCTGGTGCTCGACGAGGACTTCTTCTTCTGCCGGATCCAGCCCGAGGTGATCACGCCTCAGAGCTGCGCCTCCGGCGCGGCGGGCGATGGCAACTCCTGCCACGCGAACCGCTCGGCGCTCCGGCTCAATAGCGGCGCCGAGACGGTCGCGCCGCCTGCCTGCGAGGATGGCGTGGTCGTCGGCACGGTCCCGGCCGAGTACGAGGCCAACCTCGAGGCCATCCGCTTCACGGTCCAGAGCGACCCGCTCTCCAGTCCCGTCTATCGACGCCCGATCGGGCTCGACTCGCACCCCCGCGTGATCTTCGACGAGGCCTCGCCCGAGGCGGATCTGATCGTCGAGTGGATCCTCATGGGGGGCCTGTGAGCCGGCTCGGGCTCCTGCTCGGCGCCGCGCTCCTGAGCGCGCTCGCGGTCCCCGCGGACGCGTACGCCGACGACGTCGAGGTCTTCGCGCGCGTCGTGGTGGACGCGACCCCGCTACGGAGCGGTGCGGGCCCCGGCTTCCGCCGGATCGGCATCGCCACCCGCGGAGAGACGTTCCCCGTTCGGCGGCGCGCCACCCAGGGCTACTGGTTCCAGATCGAACGCCCCGACGGCACCCTCGCCTGGGTCCTGGGCGACGCCGTCTACACCCACGAGGTCGGCGAGGTCGAGGGCGCCCGTCGCTGGCGCGTCTTCGCGCCACCGCCGCTCGCCGACGCGAAGATGGAGATCTCGGCCATGTTCGGCGCCCTCGGCGGCGGGGGGTTCATGGCGGTGCGGCCCACGCTGGTGCTCGACGCCTACTTCGGTATCGAGGTGAACGGCGCGGCGTCCGTGAACCGCGCGGGCAACCTCTTGCTCATCGGGGGCGGCGGCGTGGTCAACGTCTTCCCGCTCTGGCCCGTCGTGCCCTTCCTGGTGGTGGGCGGCGGGGCCGCGTTCAGCGATCCGAACGCGGACACCTTCCTGCTCGAGCAGGGAACCACCGGGATGCTCTACGCCGGCGGCGGCCTTCGTTTCGGCTTCCGCAAGCGGCTCGTGCTGCGACTCGAGGTCCGGACCTACGTCTTCTTCGAAGCCGACAGCTACGTGAGCCAGGAGGAATACAGCGGTGGAATCTCGGTCTTCTTCTGAGCGGCGAGTGCGGGCCTTCGTCGGAGGGCTGCTTCTCGCCTGCGCGCTCCCGCTCGCCACGGGCTGCGTGACCGTGCGCCCGGAGGACAAGGAGTTCCTCGCGGAGCCGGCCATGACCTTCGGCAGCGGTGGCGACGCCCGCGCGCAGGAAGAGCACGTGCTCTCCAACCGCGAAGGCAGCTTCGGCGCCGGTTCGGCCAGTGGCGGAGGCTGCGGTTGCAACTGAAGGACGCCATCGCGTTCGTGCTCGTGCTGGCCGCGCCGATGGTGACGCAGGCTCAGGTCTCCGTCGCGACCACCAACACCGTCTACCGGGAGTCCGGCGGTGGGCTCGACACGACGTCGGTGACGCCCTCGCTGCGGATCAAGGGCACGATCCAGGACCGCGTCACGCTCCGCGCCGGCTGGGAAGCGGACGTCGTGAGCGGCGCCTCGGTAGCGGTCGTCGACGCGCCCGGTGGCACCGGGGTGGACGCGATCACCAGCGCCACCGAGTGGAGCGACTTCCGGAACACGGCCACCGCCGGCTTCGGCGTGAAGAGCGAGTTCGCGACCCTCGAGGGCTCGTACACCTACGGTACCGAGAGCGACTACCGGAGCCACTCGTTCTCGCTCACGGCGAGCGCCGAGCTCTTCGAGCGGAACACCACCTTCTCGCTGACCTACGGCCGCGGCTTCGACTCCGTCTGCAACCTGGCGCAGCCGCGCGCGCAGGAGGCGGTGGACCGCCAGCGACTCCCGGGCTCCGACGGCTGCTTCGACGACGACGACGAGGACCGTGAAGAGCTCGACCTCGCGCTCCACACCTTCCAGGGCGGCTGGACGCAGGCGTGGGCGCCGGTCTTCGTGACCCAGCTCATCCTCACCGCGCAGGTACTCAACGGCTACCAGGGCAACCCCTACCGCGCGGTCTGGCTGGGGCGGACGGCGGCGCAAGAGAACCACCCGGAGAACCGAACGCGCTACGCGGCCGGCCTGGGGATGCGCTTCTGGGTCGCGCCCCTCGCGGGCGCGTTCCAGGTCTTCGGTCGCCTCTACCGCGACACCTGGGACGTGAAGTCGATCACCGCCGAGGCCGCCTGGGAGCAGCGCCTGCTCGAAGGCTTCACGATGCGAGCGCGCGTCCGCTACTACAACCAGACCGGCGCGGCGTTCTACTCCGACGACTACGTGCGCTTCCCGCGCGGCCAGTATTTCACCGGTGATCGCGAGCTCAGCCCGATGTCGAGCTGGCTCGTCGGTGGCCACGTCGCGTACGATGTGCCTCCAGGGGAGGATGGCGGGGTCGGACCCTTCGCCGGCTTCGTCATCTTGGCGAAGTTCGACTGGGTCAAATACGACTTCCGCGATTTTCGCTACGGGACCCGCTCGGTCCCCAACGATCGAGCGATGGTCGCGACCCTGGGGATGGAGGCCAGCTTCTGATGACTCGCGCGCTCACGCTCACGTTCCTGCTCGTCGGCTGCGAAGCCCTCGGCATGGGGGAGCCCCCGCCCGAGCCCGAAGCGCCACCCGGCCCTGCCGGCGCCACGTGCACCGGTGCCGGCGACTGTCACTCGACGCAGCTCTGCGTCGAAGGTCGCTGCCGCTACGCCGCGACCGCCGTCTCCGGCGAGGTGCTGGCCAGCTCCGCCCACGCGCTCCGCGAGAGCGGTGACATCGATGGCGCGTTGAGCACCTATGAGGAAGCCATCGCCGCCTTCGACGACGCCGAGGTCCCGGTGCCGCCCGAGGTGCTCTGCGGGGCTGCGCTCGCGTCCCTCCGGCTCACCGGCGGCGAGAACGGTCGAGAACGTGCCGGCCGCTTCTCCGACCTCTGCTTCCGCGGCTCGCTGCCCGGCGACCCACTCCGCCAGGAGGTGCTCAAGGCGCTCGGGCGGCTGCGCTACGACGGCCTGAGCCTCATCGCCTTCGACGAGGAAGAGCCCGCCTCGCGCTTCTTCACCGAAGAAGCCTCCCGGCCGACGGTCGACGCCGTGGAGATCGGTCTCGATCTCCCGGACGAGGACAAGCCCGGCTACGACGATCTCAAGGAGCTCATGCAGGGCGAGATGGGCACTCGGCTCATCGCGGACTGCTTCATCCAGGATTGGGAGCTGCGCCACGAGCGCACGGCCCGCGCGATGCTCCTGCTCAAGACCGAGACCCGCATGCGCGACATGGGCACCTACGACGTCTACGAGGGCACCACCGAGGTGGAGCAGCGCGGTGTCGACGTGGACGGCTTCGAGCCCTGCGTCGCCGTGGCGCTCACGCACCTCTTCGAAGAGCAGTCGAGCCGCAGCGGTCGCCGCTCGAGCTGGCAGCTCGCCTTCGAAGTCACGGCCGGTCTCTGAGAAATCCGGCGAGGATCATCGCCGGGCCGACCACCAAGGCGTTCAGAACGCCGTGGATCGAGACCATCGCCCGGACACCGGCGACGTTGCCGAGGGTCGGCGCGGCGAGCTCGTTCTGCCAGGCGAGCACCAAGGTGAAGAGCAGGCCGAGGAAGCTGACGAGTCCACACACGAACGCCGCGCGGTTCCGGCGAACCTCCGCGAGGAGCGCGAGCTGCGCCAGCGGAATGGCGACGGTGAGCCCGGCGACGCCGATCGGCTTGATGGCGCGCACCTGATCGATGCCGATGGCGACGACCAGGAAGGACGCGAAGCAGACGAAGACCGCGGCGGCGTAGAGGCGCTGACGCGGTCTCTCGCGGCTGGCCAGTGCTGCGATGGTGCCGACGAGCATCCAGCCGAGGACGTTGCCGTGGAGCGCGGCGTAGAAGCTGAAGTGCGGGCCGTAGCCGAGGATCCGTAGGTCGTTGGTGCCCCCGACGATCCAGGTCGCGGCCACCAGGCTGAACGCGAACGGGACGCTGCCGGCGAGGGTCGGCAGAGTCAGCAGCGTCGACCGGCGAGGCCAGAGGAACGCCGCGAAGTTGCCGGCGCAGAAGAGCGGCCAGCCGACCGAGAGCCAAGGCACCGCGTACAGGCCCAGGGCCACCGTTGCGACCCCGAGCGCGTACGCGAACCACCAGCCCCGCGGGAGCTCGCCGAACAGCCGCGTGCCGAGGGGCGCGAGGACCACGCTGACGAGCAGCAAGCCACGGAGCACCTCGAGCTCGCTCATCGGCTTGCCTCGATCACGCCGAACGCCAACCCTCGTGCACGCCGCTCATGCCGCTCTTCAGCTACCACGTCATCGAAGCGCCAGCCCACCGAGTCGCGCTCCGACTGATGGCCGCCGGAAAGCTGAAGCGCATCCCCGGGCTGTTGCACTCCGAGCGCATGGTGCGGATGCGGATGGGCGCGCCGGTGCTTGCGCCGAGCCGCTACCGCCTCGGCTCGCTCGTCTTCATCGGGCTCTGGGAGAGCGAGGCGCACCTGGACACGTTCCTGGCCGCGCCGCCCTACTCGGTCTTCGAGCGGCCGAGCTACCACCTGCGCCTCCGTGCGTACCGACGCTGGGGCAGCTACCGCGGCATCGACCAGGCGGCGGTGCCGACCAAAGCCGAGTCCACGCCCAGCGGCCGCGTGGTGGGGCTGACCCTCGCCCGGCTGAGGCTCACCGAGACGCTGCGCTTCGCGCGCTGGGGCCGGCCGGTCGAAGCACAGGTCCGCGACCATCCAGGGATGATGCACGGCGCGGTCTCCTTCCGACCCTTCAACACCTTCTCGACGTTCAGCGTCTGGGAGAACGAAGAGGCCATGCTCGGCATGGTCCGCGGCCACGCCGACCGCGACGGCGAGGACCACCGCAAGGCGATGGTCGAGCGCTCCCGGCGCCCCTTCCACCACGAGTTCATCACGCTGCGTCTCGAGCCCCTCTCCGAGCACGGCGCGTGGCCCGACGCGAAGCGCCTGCTGCCCCGTCAGTCCGAAGCCGGCTCGGAGTAGGTGCAGACGACGACGGGCACGTCGTGGGCCCCGCACTCGTCCACCACTGCCAGCAGCGCCCGTCGCACACAGTCGACGTATTCCGGCGAGCCATCGAGCGCTTCGAGCTCCGCCGATGCGCCGGTCCCATCGGCGCCGAAGGTCACGGTGCCCCGGACCCCGACCGCCCTCTGCTCCGAGCCGTGGCGCTGCTGGCATTGCACCAGCGCCCGATTCAACGCTTCGCCCTGCTCGAGCCCGCCCACACGGGCGCGGACGTCGTCGGTCAACACCGCTCCGTAGACCTGCTCGCGCGGCACGGGCTCCGGCTCCAGGCGCATGCCGAAGGTCACCGCTCGCTCTTCGCCCGCGTCGAACTCCTGCGCTTCGATCGCCGAGCTCACGCAGCTGGGCGCGTCGTCGAGGTTGGTGGTGACGCGCGCACGCCCTCGCCGGTCGACGCGATAGAGAACGCCGACCTCGAGCGACCGCGAGACCTCGCAGCCTCGGAGCGCGTCCGCGAGCCCGCTCAGCTGAGGATTCCAATCGTCGGGACCGAACGCGACGACCTGCGGGCCGCCGCCGATGCGCGGCGCATCGAGGGCTGCCCCGATCCACTCCATGCCCGCCACGGCCGCCGTCCAGGCGCGGGTCGTCAGCGGGTCGGCGCCCACCTCTCCCACCACGGTCGCCACGACGTCGCCTCCGCTCGCGTGCGGCGGATGCACCGCCACGGACACCTCACAGAGCTCCGTGGCATCACAGGTGAGCTGCAGCTCGCCGACCTGTTGGTTCGCATGGGCGCGACGGACGGCGTCGAGCGCGTCGATGTCCGCGCGACACGGCATCTCCCGACGCCACCGCGCGGTCGTGCGCTCCGCGGTCCGCGACCGGATGACGCGACCGTCGACCATGGACCCGAGCCGGCGCTCCACCGCGCGGATCACGGACGCTCGCTGGCGAGCGTCGAGTGGCGCCTGCTCGAAGGCGCCGACCGACGTGACCGCGAGAACGACGTCGCCCGGGATGGTCGTCGGCAGCTGCGACGGAAGCGTCCCGGTCATGGCACCGAGCGTCCCCATCACCGCGGAGGCGACCGGTGGTGGTTGGTTCCACGACCCCGTCACCGCCGAGGAGCCGGCGACGCCCTCCCAGCAGGCCGCAGGTCCGGCGGGCGGCGGGCCCAGCGTGGCCAACCGAGCCTCGCCGCGAAGCCTCGGGAGCTCGGCCGCCCGAATCTGCCCCTCTCCGTCCAGCAGCCCCGCGAGACGCGCCCGTCGATCGCGGCAGAAGAGGCGCCACTCCAACCCGGCTTCCGATCGCTCGCAGCCCTCGTAGTATTCGAGCGCCTGCCGCACCAAGGGCTCGCCCTGCGCGAGCAGCGCGCCCTCGTAGACGCCCCGGAGCTCGGGGTCCGATTCGATCTCGAACGGGATCGGCGCGGCCACGAACTGCACCAGGAAGTCGTCCATCAAGAGACCGGCGACAGCGCGACCTTCGGTGTTCGAGGGCCCGGGGCCCGCCTCTGCCGCGAACGACTCCAAGGCCTGCTGCATGAAGCGCATGCGAACCTCGACCCAGTCCTTGAACGGCCCCTGCGCCCACCGGTTCACCACCTCCATGGACAGGCCCGAAGGCAAGTACGGCAGTCGAAGCTCGAGCGCTTCGCGCGCCCTGGACCACGCGGGGCCGTCGGAGGGGCGCACGGACGCCGGAAGAGCGACGCCCGCGATCTCCCAGGTGGTCTCCGGACGTCGCGCCGGGAGGGCAGGCTCGTCGCTCACTGGGTCTTCGTCTCCGCTCGCCACCACCGCGACCGGTTCGACGACGTCGGCGGGACGGTCCGCGACAACGGCGTCACCAGCCGGGGAGCCGCAGCCGACGAGTAGGCACAGACCGAGGAAGACGCGCATCGCCGAAGCTTATGGGCACGCGCGGCCCAACCCAACCGAAGTCGGACGAAGCGCTCCTGAATCGAGCTCGGGAGCTCGCGTTCGTCGCCTTCACCTGCGGCGCCTACGGATCGGCACCGGGCTGGCCGGGCGGAACGTTCGCCTCTACCGTTCCGGGCGATGACCCGCGTCCTCCCTCTCTTCGCGCTTCTGACCCTCACCCTCGCGTGCTCCGATGGAGACTCCGGCCCCGACTCGGTGCCGGACTACCTGCGCCAGTGCGTGACGGACTACGGCGCTGCCCAGGAGGCCTGCTACCGAGCGACTGGCGCGAGCTGCGCGGATGGCGACTCGGGCACGAGCGCCGCGCTCGCCGAGCTCCGGTCGGGCGTCGAGAGCCTGGCCGGCGCCGAGGTCTCCGGACTGATCGGCGACGCGCTCCTCGGCCGCCTCGAGAGCGCCTGTGCCTCGCAGGCGTCGTCCGTGGCCTGGCGCTCCTACGGCGGCCCGCAGGGCGCGGTCATCTCGGAGGCGAACGAGGACATCCAGGCGTGCCTCACGGGAGCGCACGCGGCGGCGCGGCTGTACATGGACGAGTCGCTGGCCGAGATCGACTCCTGCCTCGAGAAGAGCAGCTGCGACGCGGCGGATGTGGAGGCGCGTCGCACCGAGCTCGCGACGGAGGCCGTGGCGACCATCGAGGCCGGGTGCCCGAGCGCGCTCGCCAACCGGATCGCAGTGACGCCCGCGACCTTCATCGAACGCGCCGCCCACCAGGTCGATTGCCTCGCGGCGACGTCCCACACCTCGGTCGCGCCGCTCTCGCTGGGTTGCGGGCCGGAGAACGCCGACTTCGACGCACCGCGCGGCGAGTGGACCCGCATCGCCGTGGACTCCGAGAAGTGGGGTACGCAGTGCGGCGACGGCTCCGACTACTCGTTCTGGATCCGGTTGGCTCCCGAAGGCGCGCCGCTCGATCGGGTGCTCATCGGTCTGCAGGGGGGTGGCGTGTGCGTGTTCGAAGACGACTGCGCCGCCCGCTTCGACGCAGCCCCCGGTCTCTTCACGGCAGCCGACGACGAGCCGCTCAGCGTGGCCATCGCCTCGGACGACCCCGAGGTCAGCCCCTTCGCGAACTACACCAAGGTGTACCTGCCCTACTGCACCCAGGACGTCTTCGCGGGCGGCGGCGTCGTGGAAGACCTCGGCTCCATCCAGGTCCCGCGCTACGGCTCGGTGAACCTGCGCGCCTCGATCCAGATGGTCCGCGACCTGCTCTGGCAGAAGCTGGACGCCGCCGGCGGTGACGGCTTCCGCCCCGACCAGCTCGTGGCGCTCTTCGGTGGCTGGTCCGCCGGCGCCTACGGGACGCTCTACAACTACCACTGGCTGCTCGACGACCTGCAGTGGCCGCGGACCATCGCCTTCCCGGACGCGGGCATGGCTCTCGACAACGGATCGGCGCTCGGCGTCTCCGGCATCGGGCTGGTGAAGATCCCGGCGTGGGACTTCAAGCCCTTCCTTCCGCCCTACTGCTTCGTCGGCGACTGCGCCGTCGGGCCGGTGCTCTACGAGGCCATCTCGCCGCGGCTGCTGCAGGTGCCCGAGCAGCAGATGCTGATCCTCAGCAACCCGAAGGACGACATCCAGCGCGGGGACGCCTTCTTCGAGGACGACGCGACCTGGATGAACACGATGCGGCAGACGTACTGCGACACGAAGGATCTGCCCGGCATCCAGTACTACCTGACCAGCGTCTCCGACGAGAGCCTGCACGTGGTCACCATCCGTGAGGAGCTCTGGTCCGGCTCGGTCGATGGGGTGGTCATGAGCGAGTGGTTCGGTCGCGCGGTGTCGGACCCCGAGTCGATCACCGACCGGGTCGAGGAAGGCGACTTCACCAGCGTCTTCCCCGGGGTCGAGCCCTACCCCTGCACCGTCGCTCCCTGAGCGGCGGCCTGCGCCCGCATGTGGGGGCGCCTTGCACATATGCGCGAATCCGCATATGCGGGTTCCATCATGTCGCGGGTCGATCTGAACGAAGGGCTGACGCGGACGATCGAGCGCGCGGTGCTCCCCACGATCGACGGCATCCCGCCCGAGCGCCGCCCACCCCTGGACCGCCTCGCGGCCTTCGTCCGTGGCTCGAAACCGGCTGCGCTGACCTTCATCTGCACGCACAACTCCCGGCGCAGCCACCTCGCGGAACAATGGGCGGGAGTCGCCGCGCATTACTTCGGCCTCGAGCACGTCGCGACCTACTCCGGCGGGACCGAGGCGACCGCGTTCGACCATCGAGCCGTCGCCACGCTCGAACGCGCCGGCTTCGAGATCACCTCGCCGCCCGGCCCCAACCCTCGTCGCGAAGTTCGCGTCGGGCCCGGGCTGCCGCCCCGGGTCGCCTTCTCGAAGGTCTACTTCGACCCCCCGAACCCGAGCGCCGACTTCGCCGCGGTGCTGACCTGCACCGACGCGGACCGAGCGTGCCCCGCGGTCGAAGGAGCGGCCCTTCGAGTCGCGCTCCCCTATGCCGACCCGAAGGAGGCGGACGGTACGGCGGCCGAAGCCGCGCGCTATGACGAGCGGAGCCTCCAGATCGCCAGCGAGATGTTCTACCTGATGGCCCGCGCCGCGGCGGAGGCGAGCTCATGAGCGAGCTGCAGTCACTGCTCGAGCTCCACAAGGCGCTCGCTGACGAGACCCGTGTGCGGATGCTCGTGGTCCTACAGGCGCTGGGCGAGCTCTGCGTCTGCGACCTCGAGGCCGGGCTCGACGTCACCCAGTCACGCGCCTCGCGCCACATGAGCGTCCTGCGCCACGCCGGCCTCGTGGACGACCGCCGCGACGGCCAGTGGGTCTACTACCGCATCGCCGCCGAGCCCAGCCCGAGCGTCGCCCGTGCGTTGGCGGCCCTCACCGAAGACGCGGGACAGCTCGACGACCTGAAGGCCGACATCGAAGCCACGCGCGAAGCGCGACGGAGCCCCTGCCGATGACCGACGAATCGAAGCCCATGGGCCTCTTCGAGCGATACCTCAGCGTCTGGGTCGCGGTGGCCATCGGCCTCGGTGTCGTACTCGGCCTCGCCGCGCCCGCGGCGTTCGAGGCCGTCGCCTCCCTCGAGTGGGCGCGGGTGAACCTGCCCGTCGCCGTGCTGATCTGGCTGATGGTCTATCCGATGATGATCGGGGTCGACCCGAGCTGCGTGAAGGAAGCGGGCAAACGCCCGAAGGGCCTCGTGCTCACCCTCGTCGTGAACTGGCTGGTGAAGCCCTTCACGATGGCCGGCCTCGGCGTTCTCTTCTTCGACCACGTCTTCGCGGGGCTCGTCCCACCGGAAGATGCGGACCAGTACATCGCCGGCATGATCCTGCTCGGCGTCGCGCCGTGCACCGCGATGGTCTTCGTGTGGAGCCACCTCACCCGAGGCGACGCGAGCTACACGCTGCTCCAGGTCTCGGTGAACGATCTCATCCTGGTCTTCGCCTTCGCGCCCATCGCCGGGTTCCTGCTCGGGGTCACCGAGCTCTCCGTCCCTTGGGAGACCCTGCTGGCCTCCGTCGTGCTCTTCGTGGTCGTGCCGCTGGTCGCCGGTCTCGCGACCCGCGTGCGCCTGCTCCGTGGGGGCGGCCAAGCCGCCGTCGAACGCTTCTCCACCCGCATGGGCCCGCTCTCGAAGGGCGGCCTCCTGCTCACGGTCGTGCTCCTCTTCGGCCTGCAGGCAGAGACCTTGGTCGCGCACCCGGGCCGAGTGGTGCTGATCGCCATTCCGCTGCTGATCCAGAGCTACGGCATCTTCGCGATCGCCTACGGCTTCGCGCGAGTGCTCCGGCTCCCCTTCGCCGTCGCCGCCCCCGCCGCGATGATCGGCACATCGAACTTCTTCGAGCTCGCGGTCGCGGTGGCCATCAGCCTCTTCGGTCTCGCGTCCGGAGCGGCGCTGGCGACGGTGGTCGGGGTGCTCATCGAGGTGCCGGTGATGCTCTCGCTCGTCGCCTTCGCGAACCGCACGCGCGGGTGGTTCCCCGCGACGCCGTCCGCAGCCTAGACCCGAAACGGCATGGATCGAACGGGCCCGGGCGGGCTAAGGTGCGCCGTGGTGGACCCGTCCGATCTCCCGCAGCCTGGTCAGCGCATCGGACGCTATCGCGTCGAGAAGCTCCTCGGTGAAGGCGGCATGGGCGCGGTCTTCGCGGCGACCAACGACGTCACCGGTCGCGCGGTGGCCATCAAGTGGATGCTCCCGGCCATGGCGCGGTCGGCGGAAGCGGTCGCTCGCTTCCTCGCCGAGGCCCGCGCGACCGCGCGGATCGAGCATCCAAACGTCATCCAGGTGCTCGACGTCGGCCAGGACGGCCCCGCGCCCTTCCTGGTCATGGAGCGACTCCGCGGCGAGTCCCTCGGCGAGCGGCTCGAGCGGGTCGGACGCCTCTCGGTCGCGGAGACGCTCGAGGTGATGATCCCCGCGTGCCGCGGCATCGCCGAGGCGCACACCGAGGGGATCATCCACCGCGACCTCAAGCCGGACAACATCTTCCTCTGCCAGGGCAAGGACGGCAGCAAGCGCGCCCCCAAGGTCCTCGATTTCGGGATCTCGAAGCTCTACGAGGAGGGCAGCGCCAACAAGCTCACCCAGACGGGCGCGATCATGGGCACGCCGCTCTACATGTCGCCCGAGCAGATCAGCGCGCGCCTCGACCCGGACCCCTCCTTCGACATCTATGCGGTCGGCGTCGTGCTCTATCAGTGCCTCGCCGGCTACCCGCCCTTCGACGGCGACAGCCTCTTCGCGCTCCTCCAGAAGATCGGCACCGGTGACACGCGACCACTGCACGTCGCGGCCCCGGACGTGCCGGAGGAAGTCTCCAACGTCGTGATGCGGGCGATGCACGTCGATCGGCAACATCGGCATCCGACGGTACAGGCCCTCATCGCCGACCTGGAGTCGCTGCAGCAGCGTGGCTTCCAGAACGACCCGGCCGGCGGCGCCCCCGCGCCGCACACGCCCCCCACGCGCGTGGGGCCACCGAACACCGGCCCGATGGTCCCACAGACCCAGCCGAGCGGTCACGGCAGCGGCCCCATCAGCGCGCCCGACACTCTCCGCGAGACCGGTCCGACCACGGGGATGGCCGCTCAGCCGACGGGCGGCGGCTCCACGCCGATGTGGGTCTTCTTCCTGGCGATCGGGCTGCTGCTCCTCTTCGTCGCCGTCATGGGTGGGGGCATCTTCTGGTGCGCGAGCCGTGGGGGCGGCAACGGGAACAACAACCCCAACAACGGTAACGGTCCCAACCTCAACGTCACGCCCAACCCGCCGACGGCACCAAACGCACCGACGGCACCGACGGCACCGACGGCACCGAACGCGGTCTTCAACGCGCCGACCATCGATCTCATGGGCCGGGGCAGCTGCACCCCGAGCTTCCATGGTCGGACGATGGTCGTGGTCTCCCAGGGAATCATCACCATCAGCACGACGCAGGGCTTCCGGGTGAGCGGCAACCTCAGCCTCGGTTTCCCGGCGAGCGCCGTGCAGGCGGGCGCGGTCGACCTCTCGACCCGAGGTCGGATCGATGCCCCCGACACCATCGTCCACCTGATGCAGGACCAGACGATGTGGATGAACATGGCCACCGACGCCACCGGCGTGCTCACCAACGGTGCACCCGACCCCATTTCGGGGCGTATCATCATCCGCCAGTTCGACGGGAACGCCGGAATTTCCGACCTGACCTTCGAGAACGTCGTCCTCCAGAACACTCAGGACGAGGGCCTTTGCACCCTCAACGGCACCGTTCGGACCGTCGGCACCTCCACCGGGTTCTGAGGGTCGCCGCGTGCTCTCCGAGGCTCCGATTCTCAGAGCCACCCTCGCCATGCAATGATGCAGCCATGGCGGCGCAGAAGATCGCCGGGCGCTACGAGATCCTCCGCGAAATCGGGAAGGGAGGGATGGGCACGGTCTTCGCCGGCCGAGACACCCTCATGCACCGCCCGTGCGCCGTGAAGGTGCTGCGGGAGGAGGCCTCCTTCCATCCGGATGCCAAGCCGCGCTTCGAGCGCGAGGCCCAGGCGCCCGGTCGCATCGGCCACCCTGGTCTGGTCGAGGTCTTCGATGCGTTCGTCGACGACGACGGCCGCATGATCCTGGTGATGGAGCTCCTCGAAGGCGAGAGCTTCAAGCAGCTGCAACAGCGCGGCGCCACCCTCCAGCAACAGCTCGCCGTGTTGATGGCCGCCCTCGAACCGCTCGCGGCCGCTCACGCCGCCGGCTTCGTCCACCGGGACATGAAGCCCGCCAACATCTTCTTGGCCATCGATGAAGACGGGGGCGCCCAGGTGAAGCTCCTCGACTTCGGCGTGGCCCGCGACCTCGCGTCGGGGCAGCTCACCCAGACCGGGGTCATCGTCGGGAGCACGCACTACATCAGCCCGGAGCAGGCACACAGCGCACGAACCGTCGAATCCACCGCCGACGTCTTCTCGATGGGCGTGATGCTCTACGAGGCCGCCAGCGGGAAGCTGCCCTTCGGAGACGAGAGCCCGCTCAAGACGCTGACCAATCTCGCGAGCGGCAAGTACCCACCGCTCGACTCGGTCGCTCCGCGCGTCCCGAGAGACTTGGTCGCGCTCGTCCACGAGTGCCTCGCGTTCCAGCCCATGGGGCGGCCGCGCGACGCCGCGGCGCTGCGCGACCGACTCGCCCCGATGGTGACCGGCACGCTTCCCTCCGTGCGCGCCCCGAGCGAGAGCACCCCCACCGCCGACACCGAGGCCTCGAAGGTCCGATCGCGACCGGGCATCTCGGGCTCGGGCGCCGACCTGCTCGCCCCGATGGAGCAAGCGCACGATGCGCCGCGAGCGCGGGGGATCATGATCATCGCGATGATCAAGGCCCTCAAGAAGGCCATGGAGGGCGGCCTCCACATCGATCTCACCGATCACGAGCGCGCCTGGCTCGACCAGTATGTGCTCCTCTCCGGCTGGTACGCCTGGAAGCACTTCGACTGGCTGATCCACCGAGTCCACGAGCACCTCATGGGCGGCACCGACGCAGGCGCGCGCCGCATGGGCCGCTGGACGGCGGAACAGAACCTGACCGGCATCCACGCCAGCTTCGTCTACCCCGGCGACGTGCGACGAACGCTCCGCAGCCTCCCCAACATGTGGTCGCGCTACTTCGACTTCGGCAAGGTGACCATCGACCACGGTGTGGACGGCGAGGTCACCATCCGGGTGAAGGACTACGACTTCGCCCCACCGGTCCACGAGCAGATGTTGGTGGGCTGGACCCTCGGTGCGGTGACGATGGCCGGCGGCGAAGTGAAAGCCTCCGAGGTCACCGAGGCCCCGTCCAAGGGCGACCGGGAGCTCGTGGTTCGCATGCGGATCACGAACCTCTGAGACTCGGCTGGCCCTTCGGCGCCTCCCCGGCTACGTCCCGGCCATGCCCAACGCCGCCGAACCCGTGGCCATCGGCCTCGGCACCGCGCTCACGCTGGGTGCCTTGCAGGGCGTCACCGAGTTCCTGCCGGTGTCGAGCTCCGGGCACATCGCGATCGGCGCGATGCTCTTCGGCATCCACGACCCGCCGCTGAGCCTGAGCATCGTGCTCCACGCGGGCACGCTCCTCGCGACGCTGATCCTCTTCCGCAAGGACGTCGCGCGGCTATTGGTCGATTTCGCCAAGGGGCTTCGCCACCCGAAGGCGTGGCTCGGGTCCGAGTCCGGGAAGATCAGCGCCGGCGTGATCGTCGCGAGCATCCCGACGGCCGTCCTCGGGTTGCTGCTGAAGGACTCGGTCGAGTCCTGGCAGTCGGTCCCTTGGATCGTGGGCGTCTGCCTGCTGGTCTCGGCCGTGATGGTCTGGACCACGCGAAGCGGTGGGGGAAA
The DNA here is from genome assembly GCA_964462035.1 of uncultured Sandaracinus sp. Classification (GTDB taxonomy): domain Bacteria; phylum Myxococcota_A; class Polyangia; order Polyangiales; family Houyiibacteriaceae; genus UBA1660. The sequence continues at coordinate 53,696 of CAYXAP010000023.1, read as the reverse complement.
GGCCGTCGTCCTCGGGCTCGGCGCGGCGCTGATCGTGGGTCTCGCTCAGGGGATCGCCGTGCTGCCTGGCATCAGCCGTAGTGGCACCACGATCGCCGTCGCCATGCTCCTCGGCATGCGCGGCGAGGCGGCGTTCCGCTTCTCGTTCCTGCTCTCGCTCCCGGCGGTGCTCGGCGCCGTCGTCCTCGAGCTCGGTGAGCCCGGGGCCCTGGCCTCGGTGGACCTCTCGGTCTGGCTGGGCGGACTGCTCGCCACGGTCGTCGGCGTCCTGTCCCTGGTGGTCCTGAAGAAGCTGGTCACCCAGGGGCGCTTCTGGGCCTTCGCCCTCTATCTGGTGCCGGTCGGCCTGCTCCTGATCGCCTGGCCGCTGGTGGCGAGGGCGTTCTCGGGCTAGAGCGCTCACCGATGGCGGATACGTACGCGGTGATCATGGCCGGAGGCTCGGGAACGCGCTTCTGGCCTGCCTCTCGGCCCGAGCGGCCCAAGCAGCTCCTCCCCCTCGCCCCTGGCGACGACCGGAGCCTGCTGCGAGCGACCGTCGATCGCATCTCCCCGTTGGTCCCGATCGAGCGGGTGCTCGTGGTGACCTCGACTGCCCTCGCCGAGGCGACCCGGGCCGACCTCCCGGGGCTGCCGGAGGAGAACCTCCTCGCGGAGCCCGTCGGACGGAACACCGCCCCCTGCGTCGGCTGGGCCGCTGCGGTCATCGCCCGCCGCTCGCCCGAGGCGCGGCTGATGGTGCTCCCCGCCGACCACCACATCGGCGACGAGAAGACCTACCTCCAGACCCTGGCCACCGCGCTCGACGCCGCCAGCGAGGGCGACCTGGTGACCGTCGGTCTCAAGCCGACCCGGCCAGAGACCGGCTACGGCTACATCGAGGTGGGCGAGCCAATCGCCGAAGAGGTGTGGCGAGCCCGCCGCTTCGTCGAGAAGCCGACCCGCGAGCGGGCGGAGCAGCTCTTCGCGTCGGGTAGCTATCTCTGGAACAGCGGCATGTTCTTCTTCCGGGCCGACGCCATCCTCGAGGCCATCGAGCACCACCTGCCCGGCCTCGCGAAGGGCCTCGCCGAGCTCGACCGGGCCGCGGCAGCAGGCAGCGAGGAGGCCGCCGTCGCCGAGGGCTACGGCGACCTGCCCCGCATCTCGATCGACCACGGCGTGATGGAGAAGGCCGACGGAGTCGCGGTCGTCCCCGGCGACTTCGGTTGGTCGGATCTCGGCAGCTGGACCACGGCTTGGGAGCTCTCGGAGAAGGACGACGCCGGCAACGCCAGCGGCTCCGACGCCGTGCTCGTGGATGCGAGCGGTAACCTCGTGCGTGCGCCGCTGGGCAAGGTCGTGGCGCTCGTCGGCGTGTCCGATCTCGTCGTCGTCGACACCGAAGACGCGCTCCTCGTCGTGCCCCGCAGCCGAGCCCAGGAGGTCCGCGAAGTCGTCCAACGGCTCGCGGACCGCAACGGCGAGTCGAGCTAGCCGGCGTTGCGCCTCCAGCGCTCGCGGGTGAAGATCGCTCCATGCGCTGGCTACCTCTCTTGCTCGCTCTCACCGCCTGCGATTGCGGCAACGAGCTGACCACCGACTCGGACGCACCGGACTCTCCAGACCGCGACCTGGGCGCGAGCGACGGCCGGGTGCCGACCGACGGAACGACCGCGGATCGGGACGGGACCACGCCCGAGATGTGCGCCGATCTCCGCGCGACGATCCGCGACTTCCGCTCGGATCATCCGGACTTCGAGAGCGCCATCGCCGACGACCGTGGCCTCGTGGAGGAAGACCTCGGCGCCGACGGCAAGCCGGTGTACGCGCCGGCGGGCGCGACCGCGACCGTCTCCGGCCAGACCAGCTTCGACCAGTGGTACCGAGACTCGGACGTGAACATGGCGTTCGAGATCGACCTCCCGCTGACCGAGGAGAGCCCCGGGGTCTTCGCTTTCGACGACTCGGAGTTCTTCCCCATCGACGATCGCGGCTTCGACGAACGCACGGCCGGCCACAACTTCCACTTCACCACCGAGATCCACGCGACCTTCCGCTACCGCGGCGGCGAGACCTTCACCTTCCGCGGCGACGACGACGTCTTCGTCTTCGTGAACGACAAGCTGGTCATCGACCTCGGCGGCGTACACGGCGCCCAAGAGGCGACCGTCGACTTCGACAGCGAGGCCTCGCGGCTCGGGATCGTGACCGGCGAGACCTACTCGCTCGACGTCTTCCACGCCGAGCGCCACACGAGCGAGTCGAACTTCCGGCTGGAGACGTCGATCGAGTGCTTCTTGATCATCTAGCCGGAAGGAGCGCCGAAAGCGCGACTTCCCGCTCCGGTGGCCAGGGGTCCGTGATCTCTGGCGGCACCCAACGCGAGCGCTCAGCGTCGCGATGTCGCACCGGTGCCCGGCAGGAGACCGCCCCGCATTGCTACCATCCGGCAGTGCCGAGAAGGAACACGAACGACTTGGTCACCCGAGGCCTGGCGTGGCTCGACGCTCGTCGGGACCTGGACATGTTCGAGCTGCTGGATGCGGCAGCGGAACTGTCTTCCGCGGAACGAGTGGGGCTGCTCCGAGCTGCCGTCCAGCGGATGCCACAGCTACGATCCGAGAAGACCGGCGAGGCGTGGGAAGAAGGAGCCAAGCTGTATGAGCTCGCCACGGGGCTCTACTCCAGCCGACTCGAGCTCGAGGAGGCGGACATCATCGGACTACTGCAAGCGTCGAGACACCGGTGTGGCCACGGAAGCGACGTCGCGCCCCCCGTGGAGCGGGCGCTGAAGCACGCCCGGCGCCACGGCCTCAGCGGAGAGCTGGCGGAGGCCGTTCGCGACTACCTCGGCGCACTGAAGGGGACCTACTCCACGACCGCTCAATCCGTGAAGCGAAAGGCGGCGTTCCTACTGGTGGTCGCGGAACCTCGCACGCCAAAGGAACGCCGTGCATGGGCCGCGGACATCCATCGAGCCCTCGGGCGCCTGGAGCCCTCGCAAGCCAGCACCTGGCGACGGTCGCTCCTCCACATGGGCGTCAACGATCGAGCAGACATGCCCGCTCGATGGCGCAAGCACTGTGATGCCCTCGTCGCAGAGCTCGGCGTCGGGCAAGTGCTCGACTTTCTGGAAGCGTGCTGGCCGACGGAATCCACCGAGACGATTCGGATCGAGACGATCGGTTCACATGTGCTCAAGAACTTCCTGTGGCTGCTCGGCGTAGTGGCCGAAGCGGGCCCACCGCAGCCCACCGACCGAGCCGATGCACTTGCCCGACGACTCGTGACGCTGCGACCTCGTCCAGAAGCCCGGGCCGAGAAGATCATGTTCGGAGCGGCTCGATATCTCGCGGGGCGACCTCCCGAGAGTCGCGGAGACGCATACCGCGAGCTCCAGCTCTGGCTCGCCTCGTTGAAGCGGCCCGGCCGCGCCGCGGAGGGAGTTCGAGAGATCGTCACCGCCTGACCTGCCCCGTCGGCGAGCGCATCGTGGCCGAGCTGTCAGGAGGGTCCGAAGGCGCGGCTTCCCGCTCCGTGGCCAGGGGCCCGTGACCACCGGATGGGAGGGCACCCCTGGTGGTCCTTGGGGTCCGGGGGCCATCGAACATGGGGTCGTGGCGGCCTCGGTCGGGCACGGGCACGGGCACGGGGGTCTCCGCTTGCGGCCGAGACCGTCTCTGAGTACCTCCCCCCGGTGAACCCGAACATCTTCCGTCAGTACGACATCCGTGGGGATGCCGAGCAGGACCTCCCCAGCGCCTTCGTCCGTGACCTGGGCCGCGCCCTGGGCACCTTCTGGAAGCGCCGAGACCTCACCAGAGTCGCCATCGGCCGCGACTGCCGGCTCAGCTCGCCCCGGATCCACGGCGAGCTCGTCGCCGGGCTGGCCGAGACGGGCGTCTCGATCGTCGACGTCGGCGTGGTGCCGACCCCGCTGATGTACTTCACCGTCTTCCACCACGAGCTCGACGGTGGCGTGATGATCACCGGGAGCCACAACCCGCCCGGCGACAACGGCTTCAAGATGATGAAGGGGCGCGGCTCGCTCTACGGCGACGACGTGCTCGAGCTCCGTCGCCTCATCGAGGCCCGTGACTTCGAGAGCGGCGGCGGCGGTGAGCGGGTCACCATCGACGTGCTCCCGGCGTACGTGTCGTTCGTCCGGGAGAACGTCTCCCTCGGCCGCAGCGATCTCAAGGTCGCCATCGACGCCGGCAACGGCGCCGCCGGACCGACCGCGCTAGCGACCCTTCGAGCGCTCGGCATCGAGCCGGTCGCGCTCCACTGCGAGATGGATGGGACCTTCCCGGCGCACCACCCGGACCCGACCGAGCCGGAGAATCTCGAAGAGCTGATCGCGACCGTCCGCGACCAGAAGCTCGATCTCGGGATCGCCTTCGATGGCGACGGGGACCGCCTCGGCGTGGTCGACTCCGATGGGACCGTGCGCTGGGGCGACCAGCTCATGGTCCTGCTCTCGCGCGACCTGCTCGCGCGCCGACCCGGCGCCGCCATCCTCGGCGAGGTGAAGTGCTCGCAGGTGCTCTACGACGACATCGCCGCCCACGGCGGCCGACCGATTCTGTGGAAGACCGGCCACTCGCTCATCAAGGCCAAGATGAAGGAAGAGGGCGCGCTCCTGGCGGGCGAGATGAGCGGCCACATCTTCTTCGCCGACAAGTTCTACGGCTTCGACGACGCGACCTACGCGGCCGCTCGGGTGCTCGAGGTGCTCGCCCGAGGCGAGGGCTCGATGGCGGAGAGGCTCGCCGATCTCCCGAGGACCGAGGTCACGCCGGAGCTCCGCGTGCCCTGCCCCGACGACGAGAAGTTCGCGGTGGTCGAGACGGTGAAGACCCATTTCGAGAAGACGCACGAAGTGATCGGCGTCGACGGCGCTCGCATCCTCTTCGGCGACGGAGCGTGGGGTCTCGTCCGCGCGTCCAACACGCAACCGGTGCTCGTGCTGCGCTTCGAGGCCAAGGACGCGACCACCCGGGACCGCATCCGCGCGACCGTCGAGGCGGTGGTGTCGCAGGCGCGTGGAGGCGAGGTCGCCACGGCGGCCGCGCCGCACTGAGCGAAGGCTACTCGCCGCCGCGAAGGACTTCGGCGAGCTTCCCGTCGGGGCCGTCGAGCCAATCGCTCGGCCCGATGACGACGCGCTCGGGCTCCCCATCCGGAGTTTCGATCAAGAGCTCGTGCGCATCCGCGATCGGCAGGTCTTCCACGAAGGCCTCGCCGAAGCCGATGAGCAGGTAGACCTTCGCGCCGGGTGGGTTGGTGACGACTCGCACCGTCCCGAGGCTGCCGGTCGGCGTGCCCATCGCGTCGGGGCTGAGCTCCGTGGCGCCGAGCTCGACGCCCTCCCCCTCGCCGCGCTGCACCTGCATCGCGAGCTCGTAACGGGGCGTGTCGCCGTCCTGCTCCCATTGCGCGTCGGCCGGCACGACCGAGCGGCTCACGCCGCCCTCGTCCGCGATGACGACCAGCTCGTGCGCGACGCCGACGGGCAGGTACTCGGCGGTCGCCGGACCACGACCGAGGTAGAGGAGGATCTGAGCGTCCTCCGGCGCGGTGACGCGCAGGTCTCCGCCCTCGGGCCGGTTCACGATGACCTCCGGCTCGCTCGGCTCCTCCGGCTCCTCGGGCGCGTCGCCGGTGAGTCGAGCGACGACGTCCGGCCGCAAGATGAAGAGGGCCGCACCCCCGCCGACGAGGAGCACGAGCAAGGCGATCACCAGGACCAGGCCGGTCTTGCTCTTGCCCACGTCCGCCGCGTCGAACTCGTCGAGGTCGTCCCCGAGCCCCGCGGCGCGATCGAGCACGCCGGAGTCGATCGCACCCATCGTCGGTGCCGACTCCGGCACGGAGCGCGGCTGCGGCGGCTCGCTGGGTGGTGGCGCCGCCGGCATCGGGGTGGCTTCGGCGGAGAAGGGGTCCCCGTTGCTCGGTCGGGCTTCGGCCGGCACCAGCATGTCGATCTGCGGCGTCTTTCGGTCGAGCCCCGACAGGTCGTCTCGCGACATGGGGCGCGCCGGCGTCGGGCGCGCCGGTGCGGGCTCACGCCCACGGAGCACCGCTCGCTGCCCAGCCTTCTTGGCGACCTCGTCGAAGGGCACCACCGGGTTCCCCATCGCGTCGACCGCGCCGAACTGAGCCGTCGGGAGCTCCTCCGGCTCGAGGTCGCGCCCGTCGAGGAGCGCATCGAGGTCCGCATCGACCGCCTCCGTCGCCGGCTCGGGCGGACGGACCGAGCGACCCTTCTTGTCGCCCTCGCGGAGCAGCCGCGCGAGCACGCGCCGCGCCGCACCGCGGTTGAGCGGCACGAGACAGGCTTCGAGCTCCGTCCGCAGCTCGTCCAGGGTCCAGCGACCGCTGTGGGGTCCGCTCTCGACGAGCTCGAGCAAGACCGGCGGCACGCCGGCGCCCGCGGCCACCAGGAGCCGCGAGAGCACGGCGATGACGCCCTGCGTGGCCTCCAGCTGCGGGGCAGGCACCCCGCCCTCGATCTGCAGCTGGCCACTTGGGAGGACCTGCACGTCGTCCGGGCCCACGGACCGCGGCTGGCTCAGCAACGCCTCGGTCGTCTCGAGGGCCACGAAGGCGCCGATCTCGAAGGGCATGCGGGCGTCCCGCTCGCGGCAGCGGCGGACGAGCTCGGACACCGAGACGGCGCTCATTCGCTCTCCTCCGGCGGACGCACGGGCACCCCGTGTTCCGCGAGGTAGCGCTTCAGCTCGGCCACCGTGTGATCGCCGTCGTGAAAGATCGAGGCTGCGAGCGCCGCGCTGGCCCCCCCTTCGGTGAGACCGGCCGCCACGTGGGCCGGGGTGCCCACCCCACCCGATGCCACCACGGGCACCGGCACGGCGTCAGCGACCGCGCGCGTGAGCGCCAGGTCGTAGCCATCGCGGGTTCCGTCGCGGTCCATGCTGGTGAGGAGTATCTCACCAGCCCCGAGCTCGGCTACTTTCCGGGCCCACTCCAGCGCGTCGATTCCCGTATTTCTGCGGCCTCCGTGGGTGAACACCTCCCATCCGGGGGCCCCCTCGCGCGCCTTGGCGTCGATCGCCACCACCAGGGCCTGCGCGCCGTAGGCGCCGGCGACTGCGGCCACGAGCTCGGGGTTCGCGACGGCCGCGCTGTTGATGGAGACCTTGTCGGCGCCCGCGTTGAGCAGGTCGCGAACGTCTTCGACCGTTCGCACGCCCCCCCCCACCGTCAGAGGCGTGGCCACGGTGCTCGCGCAGCGGTCCACGACGTCGAAGAGGGTGCGCCGTGCTTCGTGAGAAGCGGTGATGTCGAGGAACGTGATCTCGTCGGCCCCCTGGGCGCAGTAGCGCGAGGCGAGCTCGACCGGATCGCCCGAGTCGCGGAGACCCACGAAGCGGACGCCCTTGACCACGCGGCCGTCCTTCACGTCGAGGCAGGGGACGATGCGACGAGCGAGGGTCACGCGTCCCCCCGAGCGGCCGCAAAGGCCTCGTCGAGCTCGAACGCCCCGGCGAAGAGGGCACGGCCCGAGACGGCGGCGCGTACGCCGGCCTCTCGCAGCGCACGGATGTGGTCGAGGCTCCCGATGCCTCCCGAGGCGATGACGGTCGCGTCGACCTCTGCTTGCAGCGCGGCCGTCGCGCTCACGTCCGGCCCCTGGCCGGTGCCGTCGCGTTCGATCCGCGTGTACAGAATGGCCGCGACGCCCCATCCGTCGACCTCGCGAGCCAGGTCGTGGGTCTGCCGGCCGGACCCTTCCAGCCAGCCCTCCACCGCGACCTCACCGTCGCGGGCGTCGATGGCGACCACCACGCCGCTCGCGTTCTCCTTCGCCAAGCCTTGCACCACCTCGGGCGCTTTGACGGCGAGGGTCCCGAGGACCACTCGCTCCACCCCACGCCCCCAGAGCGCGCGGGCTCGTTCGGCCGTACGGATGCCCCCGCCGACCTGCAAGGTCAGCCCAGTCTCGGCCGCCACCCGCGCGAGGATGGCGTCGTTCACGGGCCGGCCCTCGCGGGCTCCGTCGAGGTCGACCATGTGGAGCCGGGTCGCGCCGGCCGCCTCGAGGCGCTTGGCCATCGCCACCGGATCGTCCGAGTACACGGTCGCCTGGTCGTAGTCGCCCTCGAGGAGTCGAACGACCTTGCCGCCGAGGACGTCGATGGCCGGGATCAGCTCGAGCGTCATGCCTGCTCCAAGAAGCTGCGGAGGAGCGCTTCGCCGCGGCGTTGACTCTTCTCCGGGTGGAACTGCGTGGCGACACATCCGTCCTTGGCGATGGCCGCGCAGACGGGCTCGCCGTAGTCGACCGTCGCTGCGACGAGGGACTCGTCGACCGGCGCGCAGTGGTAGCTGTGCACGAAGTAGAACCAGCCTCCGGCCGGGAAGAGCTCGTGGCGGCTCTCGAGGGTGTTCCAGCCCATGTGCGGAACCTTTCGGCCCTCGCCGCCGGCGAGGCGGCGGACGGTGCCGTCGAAGAAGCCCAGACCTGGCGCGCCCGGCGCCTCCTCGCTCGCCTCGAAGAGCAGCTGCATGCCCAGGCAGATGCCGAAGTAGGGCCGGCCGCTCTCCAGGTACTGGCGCAAGGCCTCGCCGACGCCGTCACCGAGCGCTGCGGACCCGGCCGCGAACCCGCCCTGTCCGGGCACGAGCAAGAGCTCCGCCTTCGCGATGGCTTCGGGGGTGCGCTCGAGAACCGGCTCGGCGCCCACGCGCTCGACGGCACGCATCACGCTGTGAAGGTTCCCCAGCCCGAGATCGAGGATGGTCCAACGGGTCATCGAAGGGTTCTTCGCTCGGCTCAGTCCAGGGTGCCCTTGGTGGAGGGCAGTCTGCCCGCGGCTCGCGGGTCGAGCTCGGTCGCCTGCCGAAGCGCCCGGGCGAATGCCTTGAAGCAGATCTCGACGATGTGGTGGAGGTTCTCACCTGCGTGCAGGTGGAAGTGGACGTTGGCACCACAAGTGCGAGCGAACGCCTCGAAGAAGACCTCCGCGAGCTCGACATCGAAGTCGCCAATCTTCGCCTTCGGGAGCGGCACCTCCCAGACGAAGAAGGGGCGGCCGCTCAGGTCGAGCGCACAGGTCACGCAGGCCTCGTCCATCGGCAGGGTCGCGTGACCGTAGCGGCGAATGCCCACCTTGTCCCCGAGCGCGTCGGCGAAGGCTTTCCCCAGTACGATACCGAGGTCCTCGGTGGTGTGGTGCCCATCGATGTGGGTGTCGCCCTCGGCGTCGACCGTCAGATCGAAGAGCCCATGGCGCGAGAGCTGCTCGACCATGTGGGTGAGGAACCCGATGGGGGTGGTGACCGACGATTCGCCGGTGCCGTCGAGGCCCACTTCGGCGGTGATGTCGGTCTCGGAGGTCGTTCGTTCGATGCGGCCGGTGCGCGCCATGGCGGCGCCACCATAGCTCTCCCGGGCCTCAGGACCAACGCGCGAGCGTCAGCGGTGTTCAGCGGCGGAAAGCCGCTCGAGCTCCTCGAGCTTCGCTTCCAGCCGTTCGCTGCCTGGCTCGTGCTGCAACGCGATGCGGATCTGGAGGATGGCCGCCCTCAGGTCGCCGCTCCGCTGGGCCTGCTCGGCGGCAGCGAAGAAGGTGCGGGCCCGGGGGCCGAGGGGCTTCGGGATGCGGCTGGCGTGCCGGCGCTCGACGCCGGAACGGAGCCGCTTGATGCCCTTGCGAAGGTCGTCGTCGTAAGCAGAGCGGAGATCGCGATCCAGGAGGACCCGGTAGGCCTCGGTGCCCCGACGGAAGATCCGGGTCGCCCGCTCGTGGCGCCTGGGATCGTCGGTGTGGTTGTCCGGATGGTAGCGACGCGCGAACGCGTGGAAGGCCTGGCGCACGTCGTCGATCCCCGCCTGCGGATCGACGCCCAGGAGCTCGTAGTAGTCGAGGTCGTCCAGGCCGGGCTTCGGTGTCGCAGACGCGCTCATGACGCCGTGAGCTGCTCGAGCCGCTCTTGCATGCGCTGGAGCTCGTCCTCGGCGATGCCGCCGATGAGCCGGATGCGGGTGACCTGCTCACGACCGGTCGCCTGGTCGCGGGCGCGCACCCCGAGGGTGCCGTCGGAGTCGAGGACGAAGGTGACCTCGATGTCGACCGTCTTGGAGAGGCTCGGGTCGAGGTCGAGCACCACCTCGCCGAGCAGCTGGTTCTGCTCGAGCCGTCGGGACTCCCCCTGGGCGATGCGAATGGCGACCTGCGCCTGCTCCTGACGGCCAGGGGCGAAGATGCGCGTCTGCTCGGTGGGCACCGGCGAGTTGCGCTTGATGATGTGCTCGCAGTAGCCGTCGACCGTCTCGACCCCGAGCGAGAAAGGCGTCACGTCCACCAGCAGCGGCGGCGGTGGCGCCTCGATGGGCGACGGGGTGGGCGCCGCCGGTGCGGACGGCGGACGAACGGAGTCTCGATCGGGCTGCCACGCCGGGCCCGGCGGTGGCTGAGGTGGCTGAGGCATGGGCTCCGCCACCGATTCCCAGCTGTCGTTCGGCACCTTCGGCGGCGAGGGGACGGGTGGCGGAGGCGGTGGTGGCGGCGGCGTGCGGGGGGTCCCGACCGACGCGATCGGGTGGGCAGCGACCGCCGACTTCGGCAGGCTCGGCGGACTGGACCGGCCGGGCGGCCGAACGCTCGGCCGCGTGGGTTCGTCGAAGATCGGCGACGCAGAGATTGGCGGCAACGAGGAGGTCGGCCCCGGCGGACGGGAGGAGCCGGCGCGAGAGGTGCGGGACGTGGTGCGCTTCTTCCGCCTTCCGGTCCGACCACGAGCCGTGCGGAGCGCGTGGCCCTGGATCGCTGCGCCCTTGGACACGACCAGGTCCGGGTCGATTCCCGCGAGCGGCTGGCGGCCGAAGTACTCCGTGGCCATCTGCTGGACCAAGGGCATCCGCGTCGAGCCCCCGACCAGGATCACGTTGTCGAGCTGACCGGGCAGCATGCCCGCCACGCGCATCGCGTCGTCGCAGACGTCGAAGGCTCGAGAGATCAGCGGTCGCGCCATCTCCTCGAGCGCGCTGCGCGTCATTCCGAACGAGAGATCCAGCGACTTGCCGCCGGCACCGTACGCCAGCTCCTCCACCCGGAGCTGCACCTCGGTCTTGGCAGAGAGCTGGCACTTGGCCCACTCCGCAGCAGCACGCAGCCGCTCGAGCGCCTGGCGGTCCTCGCGCGGGTCGTAGCGGTGATGCGCGAGAAAGGCCTCCGCCATCTGGTCGGCGATCAGGGCGTCGACGTCGTCGCCGCCGAGGTAGGTGTCACCGGCGGTGGCGATCACTTCGATGACGTCGCCCGCGAGGTGGAGGATGGTCAGATCGAAGGTGCCGCCACCCAGGTCGAAGACCGCCACCCGCTCCTTCGAGCCGCGGCCATAGCCGTAGGCCAGCGCTGCGGCCGTCGGCTCGTTGAGGATGCGCAGCACCTCGAGACCGGCGACGCGTCCAGCGGCCTTGGTGGCGCTTCGCTGCAGCTCGTCGAAGTTGGCGGGGACCGTGACGACCGCACGGGTGCAGGGCACCCCAGTGGCCTGCTCGGCGACCGAGCGGATCTCCTTGAGCACGAAGGCGCTGATCTCGGCGAGCGTGTAGGTCAGGCCGCGGGCCTCCACGAGCACACCCCCAGAGGGCCCCGGGCGGAGCTCGAAGGGGAAGCGTTCTCGCGCCTGGCGGACTTCCGGCGATTGGTACGGGCGGCCGATCAGCCGCTTGACCGAGTAGACCGTGTTCTGTGCGTCGATGAGCCGCCGCTCACGGGCATCCCGACCGATGATCACCGAGCCGTTCGGGTGAAACGACACGACCGAAGGGATCAGCGCCGCGCCCGACGGAGTGCGCAGTACGCGCGCCTCCCCGCCGTCCATGATCGACACGACGGAGTTCGTCGTGCCGAGGTCGATGCCGAGGACGTACCCGCTCAAGACACGTACCCTATCGAAGGCTCCCCCCGGAGACCATAGTGGTCAGCCCTCGGTATCGTCGTCCGAGTCGTCCGCGGATGCCGGAGCGTCCTCGGCCTCCGGCTCGGCGCTCGCCTCGGCGGAGTCCGTGACGGATCCCTCGACGACCTCGCCTTCCACGCCGTCGACCTCGTCCGCATCATCGGTGTCCTCACGTGGCACCGGCTCGATGTCGACCACCCGCTCGCCGTCGCGGAGCCGGATGACGATGACGCCCTGGGTGTTTCGTCCAGCCTCGCGGATCTGCTCGATGCGAGTTCGGATGACCTGGCCGCCGTCGGTGATGACCATGATGCCCTCGTCGGGGTCGACGAGTCGCAGGCGGGTGAGCTCGCCGTTTCGCTCGCTCGTCTGGATGGCCACGATGCCGAGGCCACCTCGCCTCTGGATCTTGAACGAGCGATCCGAGATGGGGTTGCCTTCATCGTCCCGGGTCATCAGCGGCGTGCGCTTGCCGTAGCCGTTGGCCGAGATGGTGAGCACCTGCTGCCGGTCCTCGTCCTCGATCGCGTCCATGCCGATGACGTAGTCGCCCTCGCGCAGATCGATGCCCTTCACGCCGCTCGAGTCGCGGCCCATCGGGCGGGCGTCACCGACGTCGAAGCGAATCGACATGCCGTGCGCGGTGCCGATGATCACCGACTGCCCCTCCTGCACGATCCGGGCGGTGAGCAGCTCGTCGTCCTCGCGGATGTTGACGCCGATGATGCCGGTCACGCGGATGTTCGAGTAGGCGCTGAGCTCGGTGCGCTTGACTCGACCGCCGCGCGTGCAGGTGATGAGGTAAGCGTCGTCCTCGAAGCTCCGAATGGGCACGATCGAGGCGACGCGGTCGTCCTTCTCCAGCTGGAGGAAGTTCACCACGGCGCGACCGGCGCTCGCCCTACCCTTCTGCGGGATCTCGTAGACCCGCTTGAGGAAGGCCTTGCCGTTGTGGGTCAGGAAGAGCAGGTGCGCGTGGGCGTTCACGCTGAAGACCCACTGGACGAAGTCCTCGTCCCGCGTGTCCATGGCGCGGGAGCCCTTGCCGCCGCGCTTCTGCGCGCGGTACTCGGAGAGCGGGACCCGCTTGATGTAGCCCTTGTGGCTGACGGTGACGATGACCTCCTCGTCCGGGATGAGGTCTTCGATGTTGATGTCGCCCTCGGCCTCCACGATCTCGGTCCGGCGGTCGTCGCCGTACTTGTCGCGGATCTCCTGCAGCTCCTCCTTGATGACCTTCATGAGCAGGTCGTCGTCCGCGAGGATCGACCGGAGGTAGGCGATGAGGTCCGAGAGCTCGCCGTACTGCGTCGCGAGCTTCTCGCGCTCGAGGCCGGTGAGGCGGCTGAGGCGCATCTCGAGGATGGCCTTCGCCTGGCGCTCGCTGAGGAAGTACTGGCCCCGCTCCTTCGCGGCGGCGATTTCTTCCTCCGGACGCCCGGCCCGCTTCACGAACTCCTCGAGGCCGGGGAGCGGCAACTTCATGAGTCGCTCGCGGGCCTCGTTCGGGTCACGGCTCGAGCGGATGGTCTCCACCACGAGGTCGACCTCGGTCACGGCCATGCCGAGGCCTTCGACCAGCTCGCGCTGGCTCAGCGCCTGGCGCAGGTCGTAGCGGGTCCGGCGAGTGACCACTTCGCGACGGTGCGAGATGAAGTGCTCGAGGCACTCCTTGAGCCCGAGGACCTTGGGCCGCTGCCCGACGATGGCGAGGCAGTTCACGCCGAAGGTCGATTGCATCGCGGTCATCCGGTAGAGCTTGTTCAGCACGATCTCGCCGTGGGCGTCGCGCTTGAGCTCGATGACCATCCGCATGCCGTCACGGTCGGACTCGTCGCGGAGGTCGCTGACGCCCTCCAGGCGCTTCTCGCGGACGAGGTCGGCGATCTTCTTGAGCAGGTCCGCCTTGTTCACCTGGAAGGGGAGCTCGGTGACGACGATCTGCTCACGACCGCGGCCGTTCGGGATCTCCTCGACGTCGGCGCGGGCACGCATGACGACCCGACCACGACCGGTTCGGTACGCGCTGAGGATGCCACCGCGGCCATAGATGAAACCCGCGGTCGGGAAGTCGGGCCCCTTCACGCCGAGGCGGAGGGTTCCGTCCTCCTCCTCGTAGTCCTGCATCAGCTGCTCGACCTCGAGGTCGGCGTCGTCGATGAGGCGGATGGTGGCGTCGACCACCTCGCGGAGGTTGTGCGGCGGGATGTTGGTCGCCATGCCGACGGCGATGCCGCCCGAGCCGTTGACGAGGAGATTCGGGAAGCGGCTCGGGAGGACGAGCGGCTCGGACTCCGTGTCATCGAAGTTCGGGCCGTACTCGACGGTCTCCTTCTCGATGTCGGCCATGAGCTCGCCGGCGAGGCGAGCCATCCGCACCTCGGTGTAACGCATGGCGGCGGCCGGGTCGCCGTCGACCGAGCCGAAGTTGCCCTGCCCGTCCACGAGCGGGGAGCGCATGGAGAACTCCTGCGCCATGCGGACCAGGGCGTCGTAGACCGCCTGGTCGCCGTGCGGGTGGTACTTACCCAGCACGTCACCGACGATGCGGGCCGACTTCTTGTAGGAGCCGCTCGCCGTGACCTTCTGCTCGTGCATCGAGTAGAGGATTCGGCGGTGCACGGGCTTGAGACCGTCTCGGACGTCGGGAATCGCGCGCCCGATGATCACGCTCATCGCGTAATCCAGGTACGAGCGGCGCATCTCGTCTTCGATGGTGACGGGGAGTTTCTGCGGGTCGGCCATGAGTGCGCGGACCCTATCACCGCACGCGTACGCGCGCATGCACGCGCGTAGTTAAATAGTATCTCCCGCCAGGCATGTGCCAACGAGGCATCCTCCGATCGCCAACGGCGTTGGCAGGCGAGGCGCGAGAATCCTCAGAAAGCCTTGGAAAACCGGGCGTTCTCGGTCGACATTGAGATCGGAACGGTGCTTGCCCCACCACCCCACAGCCCCGGCGTCCACCCCATGGCGCCGGTTCCACCGACCTGGAGACGATCGTCTTGACCCCTCAGCGCCCCCGAGCACCCATCTCGCGCCCGAAACGAGCCTTCCGTGGTCTCGCGCTCGGATGCGCCCTCGCGGCGCTCTCCGGCCTCGTGGGCTGCTCCAATAGCGCGAGCCCCACCCTTCCCATTCCGCCGCCCTCCGCGCTCTCCACGCCTCCGGACGGCGATGGTTTCGTGACCATCCAGGGCAGCTCCGGGATCGAAGGGGCCATGGTGAGCGCGTTCAACGAGCGCATCGGCGAGGGGGTCATCGGCGAGATCGACGATGTCGGCGAGTTCCAGCTCCGGCTCCGCGCGCAGGTCGGCGATCCCATCGCCGTGTGGCAGACGGTCGGCTCCCAGCGAGGTGAGATCGTCACGGTACTGGTGCCCGATCCTTGAGGCAGAGGTGCTCCGTAGTGCTCCACTGTCGCTTTATTGACCACATGTAGGACAAGTGCGTACATCGATGTCGGCGGGCCCCCGGAGCGATGGGTGCTCGCCGGGAGGAATCGATGGATACGGCGATGCGAGACCTCGAGCAGATCGAGGAGAAGGACCCGGCAGAGGGTCAGGGCCGCTCGGCGGCGGTCTTCCTGCTGGCGACCCTGGTGACCGGCGGGCTGGTCTACGGGGTGGCTCAGCTCCTGGACGGCGGCGAGGCCGAAGCTTCGGCCCACGACCCGCTGGCGGCGCTCGCGGAAGCGAGTGAGCTGGCCGAAGCCGCTCGAGAGGCGGAGGCCGCGGAAGCGGAGCCCGTCGAGGTGGAGCGCACCGAGCTGGCGTTCCCCGAAGCGCTGGGTGGGGACGAGCGCCCGGAGGTCGAGGCGAGCTTCGCTGCCGCCGCCGCCGAGCACGAGCGCCTCCAGAACGGCCAGGTCTTCGTCGGCCATCAGGTTCGGCCACCGAGCCCCACGAGCATGGCCCTGCCCGCCGCCGCGTTGGCGACCCCGCAGGCCGAGGAGCTGGCTCGGACCGCCAGCCGGGACGCCATGGTCGCCGCGGCGCTGCCGGCGGAGGAGCGCCGCGGCCCGCGCGGCACCGTGGGCATGGACGGCAAGTACACGCTGCAGGTGGCCAGCTACCGCGACGAGAGCGAAGCCGATGCCTTCGCCATCGCGCTGCGCGACCGCGGCCACGACGCCTTCACCATCCAGGCCGACATCGAGGGCCGCGGCATCTTCCATCGCGTGCGCATCGGCCCCTTCGAGACGGGTCGCGAGGCAGAGGCCTACCGCCGCGAGTTCGAGCGCAACGAGCGCATGGACACCTTCGTCGTCCGCCGTCGCGATTGAACTTTTCTGGGGGGCTCTTGCAAGAGCCCCCCGCGAACCTGAAGGTCTCGCGGCAGAGCCGCTCGGTGCGTCCTCGCGCTCTGCGCAGCGTCCTCCACCGCCTGACTACGGTAGGTAGATCGCGACGTCCGCGACGTTCGTCCCGGTCGGGCCACACCGCAGGGTCGTGCCGATCGCGTCGAAGAAGGGGGTCGCATCGTTCGCCGCCAGCGCCGCCGCCGGGTCCAACCCGCGGCGGCGCATCTCGTTCTGGCTCGCGGGGTCGATCAGCGCTCCGGCAGCGTCGCTCGCCCCATCGATTCCGTCGGTGCCGATGCAGAGCAGGAGCCCGCGGGACCATCCGGACGCGAGCGCGCCGAGCGCGACCTCCTGGTTTCGCCCTCCGACCCCCGTTCCTCGAACCGCTACGGTCGTCTCGCCGCCCCAGACCCAGGCGCCGTCTCCGGCCTCCGCGGCGAGCCGTGCGCCGAGCTCCCGTGCCTCACCGGCGAACGTGCCCGGTCGATCGCGGATCGAGGAGTCCGCCGCACGGACGGCCGCGCGCGCGGTGAAGACGTCGGCGGCGAGCTCGGTGCGCACGTCCATGGCTGGAACGCGCCTGTCGACGGCGAGCCGAGTGCGCACCGACTCGGGCATCGGAACCGCGTAGCGCTCGAGCACCTCGACCGGGTCGGGCGCGTCCTCGGGGGGAAGACTGGTCGGACCGGACGCGACCACGCTCGGTGGGTTTGGCGCGACGTCCGAGACGATCACGTTTCGGATCCGAGCGGGCGCCATCGCCGCGGCCAGCCCACCTCCCTTGAGCCGAGAGAGCACGCGACGCACGGCGTTCAGCTCGTCGATGCTCGCTCCTCGCTCGCGCAGGTCGCCGGTGACCCGAACCAGCTCCGCGAGCGTGACCGTACCCGCCGGGAGCTCGAGCAGGGAGGAGCCGCCGCCGGACACCAGACAGAGCGCGGTGTCATCGGCGCCCAGCGCCCTCGCCCGAGCCAGCACCGCCCGCCCGGTCTCGAGCGCATCGTCCGCCGGATCGGGATGAGTGCCCCACAGGAGCTGCACCTCGGGATCGGGGACCGACTCCGGCGGCGAGCCGAGAGACGGTCGCGGTGCCACCACCACCCCACCCGCCAACGCCACGTGTCGCACCGCGGCGCGGGCCATCGGGAGCGCGGCCTTGCCGAATGCGAAGAGCGTGGCGCCGTCGAGCGGACCGAGCCGCGCCATCGCCCGCTCGGTGGCCGCGCCGGGCTCGATGGCGGCCAGCGCCAGCTCCGCGAGCTCGAGCGCTCGCGCTCGGCGGCGCCGATCGGGGCCGCTCACCTCTCGGAGGAGCCGCTCTCGGTCGAATTGGGGGGACACCGCGGGAGCCTACCGCTCCCGAGACATCCCGTGCGTTCCGGCAGCCGTGTGCCGCGCCAGGCTGTGCCAATTCACCGCCGAATTGGCGCTCGCAGCCAGGTACGGGCGTTGCAGAGCACCAGAGGCGTGGAGGTGCTTCGAATGCTTCGATGGATGATGGTGCTCGCGGTCGCGGGCTCGATGGCCTGTGGGGACGACTACGGTGGGGGCGGCGATGGGATCCCGAGCTCCTTCGGCGACTCGGACGGTCGGGAAGGCGGCGAGCCCGGCGATCCCGGTGGCGAAGGCTGCGTGGGCCCCTGCGGCGAACCGATCCCGGCGGGTCAGCTCACCGCCGGTGAGTGGCGCGATCTGGACGACTGGGAGCGGTGGACCGACCTCGTCGACGGCGAGTTCGCCAGCGACCACGAGAGCTGGGGCGCCGACACCCGTGAGCGCTTCGCCGTTCGGGTGACCGAGGCCGACGCGCCCGTCGTGGACGCTCGCGTGGCGCTCCTCGACGGCGAGGGCCGCACCGAGTGGGAAGCACGCACCGACGTTCAGGGTGAGGCGGAGCTCTTCGCCGGCATGGACCAGCCCTCGGCCGGTCCCTACTCCGTCGAGGTTCGCTCCGGCGACGCGACGCTCTCGCAGGCCATCGAGCCCGGTCCGACGCCGACCGAGCTCGCGCTCACCGGCTCGCTCGCACCACGCCGGGCGCTGGACCTGATGTTCGTCATCGACACCACCGGCTCGATGGGTGACGAGCTGCGCTACATCCAGGCCGAGCTCGAGGACGTGATCGAGCGCGCCCGCGCCAACGCGAGCCAGCGCTTCGACCTCCGGGTCTCCATGAACTTCTATCGCGACACCACCGATGAGTACGTGGTGAATTCGAATGCCTTCACGCCCGTCGTCACCGACGCCGTCGGGCAGCTCCGCAGCGAGGCCGCGGGCGGCGGCGGCGACTGGCCCGAAGCCGTCGACCTGGCTCTCGAGGACGCCGTGGCGAACCACGACTGGAGCGAGGATGCCACCGCCCGTCTCCTCTTCTTGGTGCTCGACGCACCACCCCACTCCGACCAGGACAAGCTCGCTCGGGTCCGTGACGCGACGCGCTCCGCCGCAGCTCAGGGCGTCCGAGTGGTCGCAGTCAGCGGCTCGGGCATACAGAAGTCGACCGAGGTCCTCCTTCGCACGCTCGGAATCCTCACCGGCGGCACCTACGTCTTCCTGACCAACGACAGCGGCATCGGAGGCGACCACATCGAGCCCACCGTCGGCGAGTTCGACGTCGAGTTCCTCAACGACCTGATGGCCCGACTGATCGTCGAGTCGGTGGACGGCCGACCGACGGAGTAGCTGGCAAGGGGCCGAGCTCGAGCTCGGCCCCATCGGCGATCAGCGTCGTCGAGCGCGGGTCGCCACGAGCGCCAGCAAGGCGAGCCAGGGCGTCGGCGATCCGGTCCCGTTCGCGCTGCAACCACCGTCCGGCTCGGGTGCGCAGAGGAAGTCGATGCCGCCTTCGTGCTCGCACCGGAAGCCACTCGGGCAGTCCCCCCGGTCCGACACACAGCGAGTGGAGCACAACCCCGAGGCTGCGCACTCGCCGTCCAGGCAGTCCCCATCGTCCGCGCAAGGCCCGCCGAAGGGCTGCCGAATCTCGCCGGCCTCCCACGCCTCGAGCTGAGGTCGAATGAACGTCTCGTGATGGACGTCGACTCGGGTCGCCTTGGCTTGCGCCGCACAGAAGGCGTCACCGCGGCTGATGACCCCACCCAACCTGGTGCCCACGAAGACCGCGCCACCGCTATCGCCGTTGCAAGGCAGTGAAGGGTCCGGGGCGAGCTCCACGTGGAAGGGAGTCACGACGTCGACGACGCTCTCGCCCTCCCGCTTGGTTCCGTCGTCACCTGCACCCGCCGA
Source organism: uncultured Sandaracinus sp. (assembly GCA_964462035.1). Taxonomy (GTDB): domain Bacteria; phylum Myxococcota_A; class Polyangia; order Polyangiales; family Houyiibacteriaceae; genus UBA1660. Next base: position 34,231 of record CAYXAP010000023.1, on the reverse strand, counting down.
AGTCACGCCGAAGCCGACGACACGGACCGGGCCGAGCTCGGAGATGGCCCCGTCGTCGAGCGCGACTGGCGCGACGTCGAGGGGCTCCTCCAGGAGCAAGAGCGCCAGGTCGTGGTCTGCAGAGTCGTCGGCGTCCGGATGAGCCACGGCGTCGAGGAGTCCGACGCTCGCCGCGCCGTCCGCGCGCACGGGGCCCACTCCGACGCGGACGGCGAGTGGGTCTTCCTGCGCTCGACAGTGCGCGGCGGTGAGCACGACGTCCGGCGCGATGAGCGTCCCGCTGCACCCGAGCGGTCCGCCCAAGAGATGGATGACCGCGGGGTCTCCGTCGGTCGCTACGCCGTTCGTGATCGCGGCGCCGTGTCCCTCGACCGGCGGAACGCAGCCCACGAGCAGGGCCAGGAGCCACCCAGCCCTCATCCGCTCCAGCTCCAGTCGACGCCGGGCACGACCTCGACGTGCACGTGGTTCGCGTGCGCCTCGTCGTGATGGGGCGTGACGACCACCTGGAAGAGCTCGCGGCGAATCGCTTCGCAGACCATCCCGCGGAGGATGGCACCCGCTTCCCGACCCTCCTCCGGCGGCGGCAGCGGCGCGCGGGGCTGCCCCTCTTCGGGCTCGGGTCCGCACGGCGGCTCGCCGCGCTCCCGCGGCTGCCAGTCCTCGAGCACGTCGAGGGTCTCGAGCCCCGCCCGTTCGAAGAAGCGTGGGTCGAACGCCAGTCCCTTGGAATGACCGCTCGGCTGCCCGGTCGAGCGCACGCGCGCGCCGGGACGGAACGCGCTCAGGTGACGGATGTGCGTCACGCCCGCCGCACGCAACAGAGGCGCCCAAGCGTGGATGGCGATGAGCAACCGGCAGTCCATCACCCGATGGAGCGCGCGCCGCCCTTCGAAGGTCAGCGTGATGCCGCCCACGGGCCCCGTCGGAACGACCGGCGCCGCGACCACGCCGCGCGCGCGCTCGTCCGTGCTGCGCTCGTGGGGGATGTCGAGCTCGCGGAGCAGCGCTCGGCAACGGGCGGGCTCGAGCTCGGCGATCGCACGGCCGGTCGGTCCCGGCGCGGCCTCGACGGAGGCAAAGTCGGGGACCACCGACGCCGGGGGCGGCGGCTCCACGCCGGTCGGGAGCGGCTCGGTGGCGGGTATGGTCGCCGGCTCTGGCTCCGGGGTCTGCGCGCGAGCGCGAGTCCCACGGTCGGCCGGCGCGTCCGCGCCGCCGCACGCCGGCATCGAGCAGGCACTCGCCGCGAGGAGCGACGCGCAGAGCGGAACACCGAGGAGGGACCGCGCGGTCGACGGGGAGCCCATCGTGCCCACGGTAACAGTGCTGCCCCCGGAGGGCCGCATCTTCGCGAGACCCCACGAGCCCGCGCGCCCCAGGTATGATGCGGCCATGGATGAAGCGACGCTGTTGGCGCTCCTCAAGAAGGGGCAGCAGTACCAAGCGAGTGACGTGCTCCTGAAGGTCGGCCAACCGCCCGCGTTCCGTGTGAACGGCGACCTCCACTACCTGCAGGGCGACAAGCTCAAGCCCGAGCAGACCCGCGGGCTCGCGGAGATGATCCTTCGGCGCTCGCGCTACAAGGGATCGCTGGACGACCTGCTCGAGTACGACACGAGCTACGGCGCGTCCGGCATCGGTCGCTACCGCTGCAACGTCTACCGACAGCGCGGCACCCTCGCCGTGGCGCTTCGCGCGATCCCGCTGCGCATCCCGAACTTCCAGGAGCTGCGACTCCCTGCCGCGGTGGAGGGGCTCGCGAAAAACGAGCGCGGCATGATCCTGGTGGTCGGGGCAGCGGGCAACGGAAAGAGCACGACGCTCGCGGCGATGGTGAACCACATCAACAACAACCGTCGGGTGCACATCGTCACGATCGAGGATCCGATCGAGTACATGCACCCCGACCAGTTGGCGTCCGTATCGCAGCGCGAGATCGGCCTCGACACGCCGGACTTCGCCACGGCGCTACGCGCCTCGCTGCGTCAGGATCCGGACGTAATCCTCGTCGGCGAGATCCGAGACGAGGAGACGATGGACATCGCGCTCAAGGCCGCCGAGACCGGCCACATGGTGCTCTCGACACTCCACACGCCGGACGTCGCGCGAACGGTCGGTCGAATCCTGAACCTCGCCAGCGGCTCCGATCCGAAGGAGATCCGCGAGCGGCTCAGCGACAACCTCAAGGGCATCGTCGCCCAGCGCCTCTTGCCGCGTGCCGACGGTCAGGGTCGTGTCGTCGCGGTCGAGGTCCTCGTGATGACCGGCACCGCGCGCGAGAGCATCAAGAACCCGGACAACAACCTGCCGCTCAAGGACGTCATGGAGCGCGGCGTGCACCCCTACGGCATGCAGAACTTCGAGATGGCGCTGAAGGACCTGGTCAAGAACGGCCTCATCGACGTCGAGACCGCACGCGCCGCGATGGGCTGAGGGTCGTCACCGACTCGGTCGACGACTGTCACGGTGCTGTCGTACGGTCCGCTCCGCGCACGATGCGCCGAGGAGAAAGGGGGGCGCATGGCCCAGAGCAAGCAGGGAGCCTTCGTCTGGTACGACCTGTTCACGACCGACGTGGACGCCGCGAAGGCCTACTACACCGAGACCATCGGTTGGGGCATCCAAGAGTGGGATGGTCCGATGGACTACACCATGTTCACCGTCGGAGACGTGCCCGTGGGCGGTGTGATGCCGATGCCCGAGGGAATCCCCGAAGGCGTCCCGCCGCACTGGCTCGGCTACATCGAGGTCGACGACCTCGAGGCGAGCCTGGCGAAGGTCACGGAGCTGGGCGGTCAGGTGCGCGTGCCCGCGACCGAGATCCCGGGCATCGGTCACTTTGCGACCATCGCCGACCCGCAGGGCGCCGCCGTGGCGCTCTTCGCGTCGAGCGGTGACGGCCAAGGGCCCGCGATCGAGCGCGGCGCGCTCGGCAACTTCAGCTGGGCCGAGCTCAACACGACCGACTACGAGGGTGCGTTCGAGTTCTACTCGAAGCTGCTCGGCTGGAGCATCACCAACGACATGGACATGGGCCCGGAGATGGGCACCTATCGAATGTGGCAACGCGCCGGCGGCCCCGAGGGACAGTCGATGGGCGGGATGAGCAACGCCGCCACGAACATCGGCGTGCACCCGCACTGGCTCTTCTACGCCAACGTCGACGACATCGACGCCGCCGCCAAACGCGTCACCGCCAACGGCGGGAAGATCATGATGGGCCCGATGGACATCCCGGGTGACGACAAGATCGTGATCTGCGACGACCCGCAGAACGCCGGCTTCGCGCTCTACGCGGAAGGGAAGAAGAGCTGAGTCACTCGGTCGCGGCGGTTGCGGCTGCTGCGGCCGCGGCTTCGGCTTCGGCGCGCTCGCGGGGCGCCTCGACGAGGTAGTAGCGCAGCGCCTCGCGGGCGGCGTAGGCGGCCTTGATGCGCCAGCGCGGGGTGTTGACGATGAGCGACGCGACCGCGATCTGCGGGTCGTCCGCCGGCGCGTAGCCGACGAACCAGGTGTAGCCGCGGTAGGGGCGCTCGGCGCTGAGGGTGCCGGTCTTGCCGGCGACCTCGATGTCCGGGAGGAAGGCGTTGCCGTGCTCGTCGAAGAAGGTGCTGCGCGCGGTGCCGTGCGCGACCGTGTGCCGCATCATCTGGCCGACGCTGCGTGCGGTGCGGCGCGAGAGGACGGCGCGGAAGACCTCGGGGTCGTGCTGCATGAGCACTCGTCCGTCGGGGTTCTCGAGGCGCTCGACGATGGCGGGGCGCATCATGCGGCCGTCGTTGGCGATGGTCGCCGCGATGGCGGCGCCGTGGAGCGGGCTGAGGTGCATGTGCCAGAAGCCCGCTGCGGTGCGCGCACGCTCGAGACGGTCCTCGGGGACCTCCATCGGGCTCGGCTGGGTCGGCACGTCGAAGGGGAGCGCGTGGCCGAAGCCGAAGGCCGAGGCGAAGCGCGCGAGCGTCGGACCATCCAGGTGGCGGTCGCTGAGCTTCGCGAAGACGGCGTTGGCCGAGCGGCCCATCGCCTCGGTGAGCGTCACGCAACGGGCCTCGTCGGCGTGATCCTCGAGGTGCCAGGCAGTGAGCCGGCTGCCGCCGCCCGTGTAGCAGGTGCGCGTGTCGGGGCCGATCCCGGCGTCGACCAGGGCGGAGCCGGTGACGACCTTGAAGACCGACGCGGTCGGTGCGCTCGGGTCCAGGCAGAGGTCCGGCGCCGAAGGGTCGGCGCTGGAGTGGCTGACATACGCGAGGACCTTGCCGGTGCTCGGCTCGATCGCGACGACCGAGCCATAGGGCACCTCGTACCGACCGAAGACGCGCTCGACGTGCTCCTGGAGGCCCGGATCGAGCGTGAGCACGGCGCGGCGGCCATTCTCGAGCTCGGAGATTCGCCGGTCGCCTTCCTGTACGTGGAAGCGGGGGTCGAAGCCCTCCAGCATCGAGCTGCGGCGGGCCTGAGCGCGTCGCGGCGCGTCGGAGGCACGCGCCTGCGCAGAGGCGGCGTCCTCCCGAGGCCCATCGGCACTCCCGCGCTCGGCGCCGAAGAAGCTGCCGAGCGCCAGTCCCGCGACGAGGAGACCCACGCCGCGCCACAGCCAGCTCATGGCGCTATGCGCCCCTCGCGTTCGCCCTACGCTCATACCCTGGAACTACGGGAACGGCCCCCGGCGGGCCAAGTTTCCCGCAAGGGGTCGATGGCGTCTTTAAGCAGTTATCGAAGTGCCGGCGTCACTCGCCGAAGACGCGATGGTGAAGCGCCTCCGCCGCCGGCAACATCCCGTAACCCGGGTCGCCGAGGATGCGCCCCTCGATGGCCGCGACCTTCCCCTCGCGACAGGCACGGAGCGCGGCGAAGCGGCCGCGGCGGCAGAACGTCTCGCCACTCCTGTCCGGCACGACGAGCCACTCGGGGTCGAAGACGAGGAGCTGCTCCGCGTCGTAGGTCGGCCAACCATGGAGCCCGGACTCCGCAGCGACGTCAGTGAGTCCGGCAGCGACGATCACGTCGTGGTAGCTGGTCCCCGTCGCGCCGCCGAAGAGTTGGTTCCCCCACGCGCCGACGTAGAGCGCGCCCGGGCGCTCGGCGCCTTCGTCGGCGATCGCGGCCATCCGGCGCTCGAAGCGGGTCGCCATCGCGTCCGCCCGCTCCGGAGCGCCGACCAACCGGCCGAGCTGGCGAGTGGTCGCTGCGAGCGCCTCGGCCCCCGTTTCGTGCCCGATGTCGAAGACCTCCAGCCCCGCCTCGCGGAGCCGCGCCACGCGCCTCGCCTCGGCGACGTTCGCGACCACGACCAGATCCGGGTTCAACGCGATCAGCGTCTCCAGATCCTCGAGGTCCTCGATGACCGCCCTACCCTCGTGACGCCACGGCTGCTCGGCATTGCGCTGGCTCTCGCCCGTCACGGCGATCAGCCGACCGGGCTCGAGGATCCCATCGAGCACCTGATCACCGATGGTGGTCGCGCTGGCGATGCGCTCGTAGCGGCGGACGGGGACCGCCACCCCGGTCGCGTCCACGACCGGCTCTTCGGACACGGCGGCGCTCGCGCCCTCCGAGTCCAGCCCGAGCTCGAGACCGCCGGCCAGGAGCACGGCACAGGCCAGGGCGGCCACGGCGGCCAGCGCGTTGATCCCGTCGATCACGCCGCACGATGACCCCAGCGGCGCCCGGCATCAAACGAACGCGGCCCACCTCAATCCAGCTTGGTGAAGTGCAGCTCGAAGGGCGTGGTCGTCGGCTGACCGCCCGACCGAACGAGTGCCAGGTCGAGCACTCGGCAGCCTTCGCTGAAGCGCCAGCTGTACTCGTAGCCGTGCTCGGCGCCCTCGTGGTCGAAGGTGATGCTCTGCTCGTCGTGGACGACCCAGCCGTGGACGGCCGATGGGGACTCGGCGGCCAGCGCCTCGGCGTTCGTGTAGGTGTGCCACCGCCGTTGGTCGTCGATGGTGGTCACGAAGCCGCTGCGCTCCTGCCAGGTGGCGGCGAAGGAGCAGCTGCCAGCCTGCTGCGACCGGGGCTGGGCGAACGCGGGAAGCGTGAAGAGCACGAGCAGGAAGACGAGGGCGAGGCGTCGCATGGGGAGCTGCGACGGGTGAGCGCGCCGATCGATCTGCTCGGTGGCTGAGGGATGACCAGAGACTCGCTCAGGTGATACACGGTTCGCCATGACCGACGACGCGATCCGAGTGGACTACGCACTGGCGATGGACGATGGCTCCGGTTGCGGGCTGACGACCGCCCAACTGGACGCGGAAGCGCCCGCCTTCGAGCGCGGGCTGCGGCGGGTCCTCGCCGAGGCCGAGGGCGGCCGATTGGGCTTCTGGGGCCTCCCGGACGACACCATCGACCTCGAGAAGGTGCAGGCCTACGCGGCGGAGCTCGGCGACGGCATCACCGATGTCGTGGTGCTCGGCATCGGCGGGAGCTCGCTCGGCGGTCGAGCGCTCGTCGAGGCCCTCGGCCCGGCGGTCGCGCCGGCGGACGCCCGCCGCATCCACTACCCCGACAACAGCGACCCCTGGCGGCTCGACGGCCTGCTGAAGGCGCTCGACCCGAAGGGGACACTCGCGGTCGTCATCAGCAAGTCCGGCGGCACCGTCGAGACCGCCGCGCAGCTGTTGGTGGTGCGCCAGTGGCTCCGCGACGGCGGCGCGCCGATGAAGGACCACCTGGTCGCCATCACCGACCCCGAGAGCGGGCTACTCCGCTCGCTCGCGGACACCGAGGGGCTGCGCTCCTTCGACATCCCGAGCAACGTCGGCGGCCGTTTCAGCGTGTTGACCCCGGTCGGCTTGCTCCCGGGCGCGCTGGCGGGCTTCGACGTGGCGGGTCTACTGAAGGGCGCCGGCGCGATGCGCGACCGCTGCGCCCGGAGCGAGCTGAAGGAGAACCCGGCGGGCATCGTCGCGGCCCTGCACGTGCTCCATCACCGGCTCCACGGTCGTCCGATCCACGTGATGATGCCCTACGCCGACGCCCTGCGCGGTTACGCGAACTGGTTCGTCCAGCTCTGGGCCGAGAGCCTCGGCAAGCGCCTCGATCGACAGGAGCGGGTAGTCGAGACCGGCCCCACGCCCCTGCCGGCGGTGGGCGCCACCGATCAGCACGCCCAGGTCCAGCTCTTCATGGAAGGCCCGAAGGACAAGCTGATCACCTTCGTCGCCCTGGACGAGCCGCTCGCGAAGCGGGCCATCCCCACCGAGGAGGGACCCTACGCGTACCTCGGCGGCCACGACCTGGCCGAGCTGCTGGACTACGAACGCCGGGCGACCGCGCTCGCTCTCGCCGGCGACGGGCGACCGAGCCTCACGATCCACCTGCCCCGCCTCGACGCGCCGGCGCTCGGTGGGCTCTTCTTCCTGATGGAGGCCGCGACCGCCATCGCGGGTGAGCTCTATGGGATCGACGCCTTCGACCAGCCCGGCGTCGAGCTCGGCAAGCGCCTCGCGTACGGGCTCCTGGGCCGGAAGGGCTACGAGGACGCCGCGAGCGAGGTCCAAGAATTGGAGCGGACGCTCCCCCGTCATCGCGTCTGAACGAACGGCGAATCCAGTTCTCGACCCAATCGGCCCACATGTGTGTTCGTGTAGGATTGTCGTCGACTCGTCCTCTTACGGCTCGCGGAGTATGATCGCGCGCTCATGACCGACGAGCGGACCACGAACCCCAACAAGACCGTGATCACGGTCGTGGGGGCACCCACCGCGAAGAAGGTGGATGCGCGCGAAGCCTGCCTGGTGGTCATCTACGGCGAAGACCTGGGGCGCCGGATCCCGCTCGGGGGCGAACCGGTCATCATCGGTCGCTCCTCGCGCTGCGAAGTCCAGCTCGACCAGGAGAGCGTCAGCCGGAATCACTGCCGGATCGACCGCGGGCCGACCGGCTTCTCCATCCGTGACCTGGGGTCCACCAACGGCACCTACGTCAACGACGAACTCATCGACTCGATGGACCTACGGGACGGCGACCAGCTCAAGGTGGGCCGCACCATCCTGAAGTTCATCGTCGGCGGGAACATCGAGGGCCAGTACCACGAGGAGATCTATCGCCTGATGACGATGGATGGCCTCACGCAGGTCCACAACAAACGCTACTTCGACGAGATGCTGGACCGGGAGGTCAGCCGCGCGCGCCGCTACGACCGGGCGTTCTCGCTGATCATGTTCGACATCGATCACTTCAAGAAGATCAACGACACCTTCGGGCACCTGGCCGGCGATGCCGTGCTCCGGCAGCTCGGCAACGTCGTGCGAACGAGCGTCCGGCGGGACGACATCGTCGCCCGGACCGGCGGGGAGGAGTTCGGCATCATCACGCCGGAGATCGCACTCACCGGCGCGCTGGATCTCGCCAACAAGCTCAACCGGTTGGTCGACGACGCGACCTTCGAGTTCGAAGGCACCCGCATCGACGTGACGATCAGCTGCGGAGTGGCGACGTGGAGCAAGCCCTTCGAGTCGGGCACCGCCATCGTGCAGGCGGCCGACGAGGCGCTCTACGAAGCGAAGCGCACGGGCCGCAACAAGGTCTGCCACCACGAGCCCGAAGGCTGAGTCCCTCGCTCAGGCGCGGTCGCGCCGCTGCCGGAGCTCCCAGAGCTCGAAGAGGGCCCGGGCGATGACTGCGGGGCGGGCCCCACTCTGGCGTCCGTGCCGGCGCGGTCGGTGCTCGACCGGCGCCTCGGCGATCGGATAGCCGCGCCAGCGCGCCTCGGCGAGGATCTCGGCGTCGATGGCGGCGCCCCGGCTGGAGAGTGGGGTCGCGGCGAGCAGCTCCCGCGGGAAGAGCTTGAACGCGCAATTCACGTCTCGGACGCCGAGTCCCAGCGTGGCGTTGGCCAACGCGGTCCAGCTCCGGCCGTTCAGGCTCCGCAGCAGCGAGTCCCGGCGCGGGTGCCGATAGCCAGCCAACACCGTCCCAGGCTGGCGCCCCGGCGCCGCGAGGAAGCGGGCGAGCTGACCCAGGTCGAACTGTCCGTCGCCGTCCGTGTAGAAGACGTGGTCGTAGCGCGCCTGGCGGAAGCCGCTCCTGAGCGCGGCGCCATAGCCCTGGTTGTGTGGGTGACGGACCAATCGGATCGCGTCCTGGCCCGCCGCGAGCGCACGGACCCGATCGCCGGTCCCGTCGCCGCTGCCGTCGTCGACGACCACGACCTCCCAGCGCGCCGCCACCGCGCTCGCCGCCTCGCAGGCCGCGCGGACCACGGTCTCCACGTTCTCCGCCTCGTCGTGGCAGGGGAGCACGATCGACAGCTCGCCGAGCACGGGAGCACATCGTGTGGGGGCCGGCACCGCCGGTTGATAGCCGACTCCACCCGGGTCCGCCAAGGCAACTCCCCCGCCCCCGCCTCGGGGCACTGCGGCCGGCCCCGCAGGTGCTAGCCTCCCGCGGTGCCGCGGACATCTCGCTCCGCTGGGGCCCGCCCCAGTCGCCGCCGCCAATTGGCGGCCGCCGGGTTGTTCGCGGCCGTGGCGCTCTACGTCTTCCCCTACTACCCGATCCTCAACAATCCCAACGAGAACGTCCGCCTCTACATGACCGCGGCGCTCGTCGACGAGGGCACCTACGAGATCTCGACCATCCGCCAGCGCTGGGGCTGGACCAACGACGCCGCCTGCGTCGACGTCGGCGCCGGCGACGGCAGCCGCGTGCCCTGCGAGGGGCCGATGCGCCAGGTCCCGCGCGCCGACGACGGCCGGGAGTACTTCAGCGTGAAGGCCCCCCTGGCGAGCTGGCTCGGCGTCCCCGGGTACCAGCTCTACCGCTGGTGGAAGGGCGACGCCGACCCCGAGCTCGTCGAGGCGCTCTGGTGGACCCGGGTGAGCGCGTCGGTCCTGCCGATGGTGCTCTTCTTCTACTTCTTCCATGGTTTCCTCGGCCGGCTCACCCGCAGCCCGATCGTCCGAGACGCCGTCACCCTCGGCACAGCGCTCGGATCCGTGCTCCTTGGATACGCGCTGCTCTTCGTCAGTCATTCCCAGAGCGCGGCCTTCGCGTTCGGGGCGTTCATGCTCCTGCACCACTCGAGACGGCTGCCCTCGAGGATGCTCAACCACGGACTCGCCTTCGTGGCCGGCTTCCTCGCCGCTGGCACCACCGCACTCGAATACCCCTGCGTGCTGGTCACCGCGCTGCTCTGCGTGCAGGCCCTCTTCGCCGTCCACTGGACCCGATGGATCGCCTTCGGCGTCGGCGCGCTGATCCCGACGCTCCTGGTCATGCACTTCCAGGACGCCGCCTTCGGCAGCCCGCTCTCCCCCGGCCATCTCTTCGTGGAGAACCCCGCCTTCCGCGCGATCCACGAGGGCGGCTTCTTCGGCATGGGAGAGCTCCAGTGGGGCGCGGCGTGGAAGCTCCTCTTCCACCCTCGGCTCGGCCTCTTCTCCCTGACGCCGATCCTCGCCTTCGCCGTGCTCGGCGTGATCCCCGCGTTCCGCCGACCGGGCGCCCGGCTCGAAGCGTTCTTCGGCTCGTTGATCGTGGTGGGGATGTACGTCGCCGTCATCCACCTGGCGAACTGGGACGGCGGCTGGGTCACCGGTCCGCGCTACCTCGTGGTGGTGATCCCCTTCGTCGCCTGCGGCGCGACGCTCGGCCTCGACGCGCTGGTCCGGCGCGGCGGCCGCAGCCTGCGCGCGGCTCACGCGCTGGCGATCGGCGCCGCCGCCGCGTCGCTCATCGCCGCGGGCTTCCCCTCGCTCTACTACCCGCACCTGCCACCGGACCTCGACTGGCCGCTCGCTCACCTCTTCCCGGTCCTGGTCGCCCACGACTTCGCGCCCTACACGGCGATGCATCTGGTCGACGTCCACGGGAGCATCAGCATGATCCCGGTCGCGCTGATCTTCGCGCTCGGCGTCGGATGGGCCGCCCACGGCCAGTACCGGAGCGCCCTGTGGTCGCTCCCCGTCGCCGCGCTGCTCCTCGCGCTACAGGTTCTCCCGGCCGGTGACCCCGAGCCCGGTGAACGCGCCGCCGTCGGATTCGTCACCCAGCACTGGAGTCCCGCGGGGCACGACCTGCCCGCCGCGCTCGCTCGCAAGGGGGACCCGGCCTCGCTCCACCTCCGGCTGCAGCTCCTCCGCGAAGAGGGCCGCGACGCCGAAGCGCTCCAGCTCGAGCGCCGCCTCGCCCGCGAGCAGCAGCCCTAGCCATCGCTAGAGGCGGAGCTCCATCGGTCGCCCGTCGTCGAGCTCGACGACGTCGTTCGTGAGGACCATGTCGCCGTCCTCGGTCACCGTCGCGAACGGCGTCAGCGCCCCATCACCATGCTCGACACAACAGAGATCCCCCGAGGGGCAGTCCGACGCGCGATAGCCACGCGGAACGCAGCCTCCCGCGAACCAACGGCAGTCACTTTCGCTGCACCCGAAGCGGGGCTCCGCCTCGCTGCCGCCACAGTCGGCCCAGTTCAAGCCTGTTTCACACGAGTCGCTCTCGGGGCGGGTGCCTCCACAGGCGTCCTCCAGTCGCTGCTCTTCCGCGGAGAGGCAGCCCACGAGCGCGCAGGCAGCGAAGAGAAGGAGCGGGCGGCGCATGCTCATATCGGGCAGTTCCACGTGGGTGCGGTCCCTTCGAGGCAGAAGCACTCGGCGACCGACGTCGGGTAGGCGCTCAGACAGAACGGGTAGCGCACCTCGCAGCCCACTGGATAGACGGTGTCCTCGTCGCCGCCGGGCACGGGCGTCCCACCGAACGCACGCCCGCTGCATCCGCTCTCCGAGCTGTCCGGCGGCAGCGGCTCGCAGGAGACCTCCACTCCGCCCGGCGGCGAGCAGGTGCCCCCGTCCGGCGGCTCGCAGAAGCGCGCCGTCTGGTTGCCCGTCGCGCACTCGGTCCAGTTGCAGCCGTCGTAGCAGGACTCGCCGAAGCCGAACGCCGTGGTCGGCTCCCGGTCGGTGCACGAGCAGAAGTCCTCGGGCTCGCCGTCGTCGCCGCAACCCACCGCGAGCAGGAACAGACATGGCACACAAAGAGCAAAACACCGCAAGACAATCATGATTCACACCCTAGCAGACGGCAGCGAGGCGACATGTTCTATCCTCCAGCCGTGGCACGGAGCTTCGAGGAGGCACTCGCGTCGGCGATGGAGCGGTGCCAGCAGATGGACCGGCGAGCCGGTCTCCTCTCGGAGGCCCGCTACTACCCGGAACGCATGAGCCCCGCGTCGCGGAACGAAGCGAAAGACGCGGAGCAGGCGCAAGCCGACGACCGGGTCGCGCTCGAGCGCTTCGTCGCCTGGGCGCTCGAACACCACCGACCCGCGCTCCTCGCGTTCGGCGAAGAGCTCGCGTCGCTGGCCGTGACGGACGCTTTCGTCGACGGTTGGGCACGAACGCTCGACCGTTGGCGCGAAGGCGACGCCTCGGTCGGCGCGCCCGGCATCCCCGCCCTCTTCTGGCTCGTGGCCCTCGGCGAACGGCACCGCTCGGCAACTTCTGCGACATGAGCGGCCAACCGCGCGCTTCTTGCGCCGCGCACAGCCCAAACGCGGCTCTCCGCGCTGGCCCACATCTTGATCGAGGGCAGGTCAGGAGGACCTTCGATGACCAGCCACCGCATCGCCATCATCTACGGCACGACCGAGGGCCAGACCCGCAAGATCGCCGAGCACATGGCCCAGACGCTGCGCCACCACGACGACCGGGTGGAGCTCATCCTGGGCTCCGAGCTCGACCCCGACTTCGACCCCACGGCCTACGACGGAATCATCGTGGGCGCCTCGATCCACGAGGGGCGACACCAACGCTACGTGCGCGGCCTCGCGAAGAAGCACGCGGCCGTGCTCTCGGAGATGCCCTCCGCCTTCTTCTCGGTGAGCCTGTCCGCCGCGGCCGACGAGACACTGAGCGAGGCCGCGGAGGCCATCGCGACCTTCGAGAACGAGAGCGGCTGGAAACCGGACCAGAGCGAGCCGATCGCAGGCGCGCTGAAGTACACCCAGTACAGCTGGCTCAAGCGTTTCATCATGAAGAAGATCAGCGCCAGCCACGGCGGCGAAACCGACACGGCCCACGACTACGAGTACACGGACTGGGACCAGGTGACTCGCTTCGCGGAGACGTTCCACCAGCGGCTCCCCTGAGGCCCCGGACGCGCGCCGGCTCGAGCCATCGTCGGCGAAGTCGGTTCAGTGGCGATGTCGCCCGGGTGCGCTAGCCCGGAAGGTATGCCGCGCGCGCTGAAGATCTGGTTGGCCCTCGGGAGCCTCCTGCTGGTGGCTGGCGTCGCCTGGGGGATCGCTTTCGCGCTCCACCCGACGAAGAGCTACCACGCCGACGGACCGGCCATGGAGCCGACGCTCTTCGACGGCGACTCGTTCGAGGTACGGCTCTTCTCCAATGAAGCGCCCACCCACGGTGACATCGTGGTCGTGCGCTCGCCCTACGACGAGGTCGAGATCGTGAAGCGCGTGGTGGCCGTCGGCGGCCAGACGGTGACGATCACTCCAGACGAGTGCGTGGTCGAAGTGGACGGGAACGCGCTGCCCCGCGAACCGGTCGAGTGTCCGGACGGCCCCTACCAGAGCTCCCCCTACGGTGACCCGGAGCCGCCGCGTTGCTTCCGGGAGCGCGCCCTCTCGGGCGAGTCCTACGTCCTTCGCGACAGCGCGCAGGGCTGCCGCCCCACGGCGGGTGTCGAGGTCCCTGCGGGTCACATCTTCGTGCTGGGGGACCACCGGGATCGCTCGAACGACAGCAGCAACCCGAACATCAGAGCGATCGCGCTCGATCGGGTCGTCGGCGTCGTCGAGCTCGCCGACTGATTCAGCTCAGCGCTCGGTCAGCGCGTAGAAGCTCAGCCCCGGAAGGAAAACGCCCGCGCCGGCCGCGGCGTGGGTCACCTTCTGCTCGAGCACCAGCCCGCGCGTGATCGCCTCGTTGAGCCAGCCCTGGGGACCGGTAGCGAGGCCTTCTTGGGCTTCGGGGTCGGGAGCGCCGCGGACCTTCTCGAGCCCGACCTGGAGCGCGCGGACCGGGAGCAGTCCGTGGAAGAGACCGCCGGACTCGACCGCTCGGAGCCCGGCGCGCTCGATGACGTTCAGTGCTTCGCCCCGCCGGTAGCGGCGGTAGTGGCGCAGGAAGACGTCGTGGGCGCTGAAGAGCGCCGGCCACGCGGGCACGCTGATGAGGATCTGGCCACCGGGAGCGAGCCGGTCCACCAGCGAGCGGAGGAAGTCGACGTCGTTCGGCACGTGCTCGAGGACGTCGAGGAGCAGGACGAGATCGAAGGGCCCATCCGGCTGGTCCCGGACGAAGGTCAGGTCGGGCTCGGCAGCCGAGAGCTCTCGCAGCTGCTCGTCGGTGTAGAAGGCGTCCCAGCAGGTGCCCTGCGCGCCCCAGCGGCGAGCCACCTGACCGGCGAGCCAGCCATCGCCGGCCCCGGCGTCCAGGAGCTGGCCCGAGAAGCCGCCCTGGCGTTCGAGGACTTCGAGGAAGAAGGCCGCCCGGGAGCGCTCCCATGGGTGGCGCTGGCTCGGCTCGGCGCCGCCGCGCTCACGCAGGTCCATGGCAGCACTCGTTGGAGGGGCACGTCGGGGTCACCCGGCGGTCCTAGCACGGGGGTCGAAAAGGCGCCGTTCGGGCCAAAATCTGCTACGCACGACCCGTGTCCCGCCGAACCGCGGCCAGCCGCTGGGCGTTGCCCTTTGCCCTCGGCGCGACCGCCGCGTTCTGGGTGGTGGTCTTCGTCGAGCCGCAGGCGACCGGCTGGGGCGACTGGCAGTTCTTCCACCACATGTGGGAGGTCGGTCGGGTCGGCGTGGAGCGCTACGGCGCCCTCCCCCTCTGGGATGCGCACCACTGCGGCGGCATCACCCTCTGGGGCAACCCGCAGGCCCAGGTCTACGGGCCCTTCTTCTGGCTGAGCCTCTGGGTCGGCACCACGCTCGCCATCAAGCTCTTCCTGGCCTTCCACGTCTTCGCCGGCTTCCACGGGATGGCACTGCTGGCGCGGCGGCACGGGCTGAGCGTTCGCGGCGCGATGGTGTCCAGCCTGGCCTTCGGCGGCTCGGGCTACTTCGCCTGGCACCTCGCGGGTGGCCACGCGCCCTTCGCCCCCTTCGCGTTCACGCCCTGGCTGCTGCTGGCCTGGCAGCGCGCTCCCTCGGACCCGCGGCAGGCCGCCGTCGTGGCGCTCCTGATGGGGCTCACGCTCTGGGAAGGCGGCGTCTATCCGTTGCCCTACTTCGTGCTCCTGCTGGCCTTCGACGCTGCGACCCGGCTGCACCGCGAGAAGCTCCGGCTGGTGTGGGTGGGCGCCGGCGCCGCCGCGCTCGCGTTGCTGCTCTGCGCCGGTCGGCTGATCCCCATCCTCGACACCCTCGCGGAGCACCCGCGCGAGACCGACCTGCTCGACCGGCTCGATTGGAACGCCGTGTGGTCGATGCTGATGGCCCGGACGCAGCCCGAACACCCCGTCGGCGCCTACAGCTGGCCCGAGTACGGAGCCTATCTCGGGCCCATCGTCTTGCTCCTCGCGACGCTCGGCCTGGCCCGGGCCTGGAAGAAGGAGCGCGTGTGGATCGTCGGACTACTGGTGTTCGGCGCGCTCATGCTCGGCAACAAGGGGCCCTGGAGCCCCTGGCGGCTCATCCACCACCTGCCGGTCTACGACTCGCTGCGGGTGCCGAGCCGCTTCATGATCTTCGTGACCTTCTACCTGGCATTGCTCGCCGGCGCGGGGCTCGACCAGCTCACCGGACGGCTGCGCTCGGTCGCGGGGGCGAGCGCCGCGGGCGCGACCCTGGTCGTGCTCCTGCTCGGCTTCGATCTCCTGAGCGTGAACGTCCGCACCATCGACCGCTGGGACGGCGCCGCGATCACCACCGATGACCCCGCCGAGCGCTTCCACCTGAGCAACCTGCCCTACGCTCGCTACGCGGACTTCCCGCAGCTCAACGTCGGCACCGGCATCTGCTACGACCCGATGAACGTGCCGGCGGTCCCCGGCCTCCGTTCGGGCGACCGTCCTCAGGCGACGCTCCGAGGGGAAGGCCGGATCACCGCGCTCGGACGCGGGCTCGACCACGTGTGGGCCGAGGTCGAGCTCGAGGCCCCGGGTCGCATGGTGGTCAACCAGCGTGGCGGCAGCGGATGGCAGCTCGACGACGGGCAGAGCGGGACCATCGACCGCGACGCCGCTCGCCTCGAGCTCGATCTCCCCGCCGGCACCCACCGGCTCGACCTCCGCTACCGGCCGAAGAAGCTGGGGCTCTCGCTGGGTCTGTCGGCCGTGGGCGCCCTCGGCTGCCTCCTGTGGTGGCTCGGCTTCGCCTGGCGGCGGAATCGCCGCGCCGTGGTAAAGGCGGAGCCTTCATGAGCTCCACGAGGCCGAGGCGAAGAGATCGCTTCGCCCCAGCGTTGGCCGGCGCGCTCGCGGCCATGCTGGTGGTGCTCGGCGGCGCATGGCTCGCCGATGGGTTCGCCAGGCGGGGCATCACGGCCCGCTGGGAGGCCGTGCAGGGGGAGTCGGTGATCCCCGTGGCCACCACCGTGGAGCACCGCCCGCACTTCCCCAGCGACCGGCGGGTGCTCTCCCGCTTCGCCCAGAAGTGGAACGCCGACGCGCACCCCGTCCCGGGCGCGCTCTTCGAGTTCCGGGCCCACCTGTCGACCATCGTCCACCCACCCCGCCCGGGCCTGCTCCGGCTCCAGGGCACCGGCACCCGCCGCGTCCGAGTGGGCGATGGGAGCGTGTCCGCCGAGCCGGTGATGCTCGATGGCACCCCGCAGCGGGT
Source organism: uncultured Sandaracinus sp. (assembly GCA_964462035.1). Classification (GTDB taxonomy): domain Bacteria; phylum Myxococcota_A; class Polyangia; order Polyangiales; family Houyiibacteriaceae; genus UBA1660. The sequence continues at coordinate 17,490 of CAYXAP010000023.1, read as the reverse complement.
CGACGCGCGCTGGGAAGGGGACCTGCGACGAGACCGGAACCGGTTGAGCTGGGAGCTCTGTGCCCCGCACGAGCCGACGCTCTGCGAGGAGCTGCCCGCCGACGCCTTCGCACCGGTCGGCGCCAACCCCGACCGGTCGGCGCTGTGGCTGATCTCGCTCCTCATCGCGCTCGGCTTCGGACTGGCGGTGGCGCTGGCGATCCTCGCCAGGGGCACACGCCGGCGGCGACTGATCTCCGGCACCGCGTTCGCACTGATCCTCTGCGCCGCGCTCGGCCTGCGCCTCTTCGACTACGACGTGATGCCCGACATGCGGGTGAACGGCGACGAGCTCTTCGCGACCTGGAACGGATGGCAGCTGGTCGAAGACGGCTCGACGGTCGGCTGGTCGCTCTGGGCGCGCACCTACGACGACAAGGTCCAGCACGAGACGATCCAGGTCTGGGGCCAGAGCTGGAACTTGATCCGCCCCTACTTCGAGCACCCGCCGCTGATGCACGCGCTGGTCGGTGTCGCTGCGCACGCGGGCGGCGCCGACCACTTCACGCACTCGAAGCTCAAACACACGCGACTGGTGCCGATCCTGCTCTCGCTCCTCGCGCTGACGCTGCTCTTCCTGGTCGCGCGCAAGCTGAGCCCGACCGGTCCGGCGGCGCACTTCGCGGCGCTGCTCTACGCGACGATGCCGACGGTCGTGCTCCAGGCACGGGCCATCAAAGAGGAGGCGCTGCTCGTCCCCATGATGCTCGGCGCGGTACTCGCGTTCCTTCACTGGCGCGACTCGAAACGGCTGACCCCGCTGCTCGTCGCGGCCATCTGCGCGGGCCTCTGCACGGTGACCAAGATCCCCGGCTTCGCCGCGGTCATCGCGCTGGGCATGCTCGTCGCGGCCGAAGGTGAGGCGAAGGCCTTCTGGATCGCCGCGACCGTGGGCATCGCGACCAGTGGGCTGCTGATCGTCTACGCCGCGGTGATCGACTGGGACGTGTTCTGGTTCACGACGTCGCACCAGGCGCGACGGCCGATGCACTTCAACATCTTCTCGCGCTGGTTCGACGTGACGCTGGTCAACCACAACGTCATCGGCCGCGGCTGGATGCTCTTCCTGTGGCTGGCGAGCGCGGTGGCCTACCGGCGCATGTCCCGGAAGGACCGCGCGGCGTGGACCGTGCCGCTGATCGTGTACCTGCTGGCCATCGCCGTCGGCGCCGGCAGCTGGACGTTCGGCTGGTACGCGATGCCGCTCTTCCCCTGGCTCTGCCTCGGTGCGGGTGTATTCCTCGCCGACCTCTGGGAGCGACCGGGGCTCTTCGGCGGAATGATCGTGGCGCTGCTGCTCGTGATGTACTCACTGAACTTCACCTTCGAACCCGCGACGATGAAGACCCCGACCGAGTGGCCGATGCTCCGAGCACTCATCCTGGGGGTGGTCGCGGTGGCCATGGCGCCCTGGGCCCTGGTCGAGGTGTGGGATCGACCCTGGCTTCGTCGGGTGGCACGCGTGGCGATGGTGGCTCAGATGCTCGTCTTCGTCGGGGTCGCCGCCCGATTCGTGGTCAACTACGAGACGGGCTTCGACACCTACGAGAACTTCGACCGCGACGTGTACTTCGACCGGTGAGCGATTCGACCCCCAGCCCCTCCGTCGAGGAGAGCGATGTCCCGGTGCCGCCGCTCGCCGACGCGTTGGAGCCCATCGACCCGGCGACGCCACCGAAGGACGAGCCCCCCACTCCTGCGCCGGCCTTCGCGCGCTTCGTGCTCGCCAGCGTCTGCGTCGCGACGCTCGTCGCGATCGCCGATGGCATCGTCGGTCTCTTCCGCAGCGGAACGAAGGTGCCGCCCACCGCCTACGCCGAGGGGATGGTGCACCTGGTCGCGCTGCTCCTCCCCGCGGGGTTGGTCGCTGGGGCGGCCATCGGCACCGCGGTGACGCTCTGGTCGCTCGCGCTCCCCAGGCGCGAGTGGCCGCGGCCGTTCGAAGCGGCGCCCGAAGCGTTCGCGAGGGGCCTCTCCGGGCTCGCCGCCCTCGGCGTCTTCGGTGGCGCGACGCTGGTCACCATCCGCCACTTCGGGACCCGCTACCACGACGCGTCGCTCGCGGCGACGGCAGCGACCGGAGCGGTGGTCTTCCTCGCGTTCGTCGCCGCCACCGTGGGCGCGGCGTTTCTGCTGGTGCTCCGACCGCTGGCCCGGCGGATGGGACGCAGCGCCTCGCTCGGCAGCCTCGCGCTGCTCGTGCTCGGCCTCACGGCTGGCGTGGTGACTTGGGCGCTCGTGACCTTCCCGGGGTTGCTCGTCGCCTATCCACCCGGTGGCATCGCCATCGGCGCGAGCGCGGCCGCGCTCCTGCCGACCCTCGCGTGGCTCTTCAAGCGCGTGAGGCCTCGGCGCACGTGGATCGCGGCCACCATCGCGACGGCGCTGACCCTCGGCGGACTCGTGTTCAGCGGCGCGTTCTACGGCCACGACAACCGCGTCCGGCACGTGGTCGAGCAGCGCTCGCACTTCGGACGCGCGATGGTTCGCCGCTACGCCTCGGCGACCGATCGGGACGGGGACGGTCATTCGTTCGCGTTCGGCGGCGACGACTGCGACGACAGCCGCGCGGACGTCTTCCCGGGCGCGCCCGACCCCGAAGGCGACGGCATCGACGCCGACTGCTTCGACGGCGACGGGAGCCGCGACGTGAGCGACCTCGGCGACGGCCGCTACGCGGGTCGACCGCCGGAGCTACCACAGCGGCCCAACATCCTGCTGCTCACGATCGACACGATGCGGCCGGACCACCTCGGCTGCGCCGGCTACGAACGCGAGACCTCGCCGAACCTCGATCGCTTCTGCCAGGAGGCGGTGGTCTTCGAGGAAGCGCTCGCGAACTCGTCGCGTTCGCTGCGCTCGATTCCGAGCATGCTGACGGGGAAGTACCCGAGCCAGCTCGACTGGGGTCCGGAGTTCCTGTGGCCCACGCTGGAGGAGTCGAACGAGACCGTCGCGGAGATGCTCGAGCGCCGTGGCTACCAGACCAGCGTGGTGATGGGCACCGACTACTTCGAGCGGGTCCGCGGCTTCTTCCAGGGCTTCGACCAGGTCGACCAGAGCCCCACCTACAAGCCGCCGCGCCACTCGCCGGTGGACGACGGCCTCCGCGAGCTCAGCCGCCTCGAGGGCCGCGGCTCACCGTGGTTGCTCTGGGTGCATCTCTTCAACGTCCATCAGCCCTACTTGCGGGACAACGTGGCGTCGCGCTTCGGCGATGAGCTGATGGACCAATACGACACCGAGATCGCGCTGGCCGACGCGCAGATCCAGCGCATCCTCATGCAGCTCGACACCCGCGAGCTCTGGGACGAGACGGTGGTGGTGATCGCCTCCGACCACGGCGAGGCCTTCGAAGAGCACGGTCACTTCGGCCACAGCACGACGCTCTACGGCGAGGAGCTGCGGGCCACGCTGATGATCCGTGCGCCGGGGCTGGAGCCGCAGCGCATCGAGCAGCGCGTCGGGTTGCTCGATCTGGCGCCGACGCTGATGAACCTCGCGAACGTGGAGATGGCTCAGCCGGTCCCCGGCCGGAGCCTCGTGCCGCTGATGACCGGCGAGCACGAGTGGCCCGCCGACCGCTACCTCTTCGCGGAGCTGATGCCCGACGGCCACTTCCCCTTCGACGTGAAGGCCGTCTACCAAGGCGACGAGAAGCTCATGTACTGGGTGCGGGACGGCACCTTCCAGCTCTTCGACCTGGCGACCGACCCGACCGAGCACGAGGATCTCTCGGACGCTCGACCCGAGCGGGCCGACGAGCTCGTAGGCGTGCTGCGCGCGTGGACGTCCCAGACCCATCGGCCGGAGAACAACACCGCGGCGGCCATCGCGCACGCGCGGCTCCGTCGCTTCCCGCGGATGGGTCAGCGGCTCGACCTCGACTTCGCGAGCACCTTCCGCGCCGTCGGTGTGGACATCGAGCCGGAGACCGTTCGGGCGGGTGAGAGCTTCAAGGTCACGCTCTACTACGACGTCTTCCAGGAGACCTCGAAGGACCTCCAGTTCCTCGTCGATCTGATGCCGCCCGAAGGCTACATCCTGCCGCCGCACTTCCACGGCAACCACTTCCCCGTGGACGGTCGCTACAAGACCTTCCAGTGGCGCGCGGGCGAGAAGCTGAAGGACGTCGTGGAGATCGTCGTGCCGCGAAACGTGCGGCGAGGCATCACGATGCCCGTTCGACTGACGGTCCTCGACAACCACCACCCGGTGCCCTTCACGCGCCCCGACGGCACCACCGGATTCACGGCCGACATCGGCGAGATCCGCATCCAGTAGAACTCTGCACGAAAGGGACGCTCTTGAGTTCTTTCCCTGTTCACACAGCGCCCACCACTCTCGAACTCTGCACGCAAGGGACGCTCTTGAGTTCTTTCCCTGTTCACACAGCGCCCACCACTCTCGGGGACCGCACATCTGGACGCGGTGCGTGCGATCGCTGGGCACGCTGGAATGTGACTTGGGAAAGAACTCAAGAGCGTCCCCAAGGTGTAAACGTCTAGCGGCTGCTGCGGAGGGCTTCGTTGCGGCGGGCCTGTTCGACCGAGGGCGGCGGATCGGGGTCGAGGAGCTCGAGGGTCTCCACGGCGACCGGTGCGCCCTCGACCCAGAGCCAGAGCTCGTTGATGCCGTGGTCGGTGATACCGGCTGGGATCTGGAAGCGGACCTCGCCGCTGCGGAGCAGCCGACGCGAGCCACAGGGCACACCGTTCACCATGAGACCGAGGATCGCCTCGTCGTCGCCGACCGGACGACCGCGGACGATCAGTCCACCGAGGTCGGGCCAGTGGAGCGGGAGCAGGATGCGTGCGCTCCCCGGCCGCGCGACGCGGGCGGCGCGACCCGCGACCCGGCTCGGCTCCTCCTCGAAGGTGCCACCGAAATAGCCGTCGTTCTCGGGGACGCCGACTCGAAGGGTGGACTCGACCTGACGCCGAACGAGCGTCTGGTGGTCGTGATAGAAGAGTTCCTGGCTTCCGAGGACGTCCCACGCGCGCGGATGGACCCCCCACTTCAGCGCAAAGGGCAACGACGCCGGCCACGCGAGCGGGTTGCCGACCGCCTTCCAGACCGACTGGTGCAGCCGGCCGCTGACCCAGCCCCACTTCTCCGGCGCCGGCCCGGCCGTGTCGATGCGCATCCCGCGGGCGACCGCGTCGTTGATGCCGAAGGTGAAGGGGATCATCGCCGCGAAGATCCCCGCGAAGACGAGCGCCGCCCCTCGACGACGCCACGCGATCTCGCCGAGCGCGCCGACGGTCGCCGCCAGCCCGACCATCGCCGGCACGAAGAGCATGTCGTAGCGACGGCCCGGGTAGCCGATCGAGCCCCACCAGTCGTAGACGGCACCGACCACGTAGCTGTCGACGGCGAAGAGCACGAGGCAGCCGATGCCGAGCGCCCGCGTGGGCTTCCGCCGCGCCAGGATCACCCAGCCCACGAACGCCGGGTAGAAGATGGGCGACCACGGGAAGAGGCCGTTGCCGGTCGAGAAGAGCGCCCGGACGATGCGCGGCGCGCCCCAGCGGATGTAGTGCTCCCCCTGGCTGATCGCGAAGGGCGAGCCGGTGAGCTTCCACCAGTAGAACATCTGCGGGAGGAACACGACGACCAGACACCCGAGGAAAGCGAAGCCGTGGAGCGCGTGCCAGCCGAGCCCACGAAGGTCCGTGCGCCGGCGTACCGCGCCCATCACCCAGGTCGCGAAGGGGAGCACCACCATCACGGCGTTCTGCGAGCGCATCAGCATCGCAAAGCCGAGCGCGGCCCCCATCAGCGTCCACGCGCGCCAGGGCCGCTCGTCGTGGACGGACGGATCCCTCCACCGGTCCCACGCGTAGAGCGCCAGCCCGCAGCCGAGCGCCGAGGCCGCGTGGCCGTACGAGAGCATCGTGGTCGCGTAGTAGGCGAGCGGTGTCGTCAGCGTCCCGATGAAGGCGCCCGCCCACGCGGCCCGACCGCTCGCGTGCCGACGGGCGATCAGCAAGCCGATCCACGCGGCGAGGAGCCCGGCGAAGAGCGACCCGAAGACCGAACGCTCCGCGAGCGGCCCAGTGCAGCCCGCCGCCTCTTGGGGCGGGCGCCCGTCGCCGGCGCCGGTCCACTTCTGCCAGGCGAGGATCGGCGCCCAGAAGAGCGCGGGGCCGAGGTTCCAGTAGTTCACGTCCGCGGCGACCGGCGCGTCGGCCAACCCCCAGGGATCGGGGCACACCCGATAGTCGTCGTGGAACTCGACGTCCCCGTCGTAGACCAGCGTCCGGGCCCAGAGATAGGTGTAGTAACCGTCGCCGTGAACCGTGCCCGGCATCGGATTGACGCTCGCCAGGAGCGCGAAGACCGCGAGCAGCGGCGCCAGGAGCGTCAGATGTGGGTGCCGTCTCGCCAAGGTCGGGTGCGCCGCTGGGGGCCTCAGGGCGGCGCATCCTTGCAACCTCTCCGGCTTCCTGCAACGCCGGGCTCGCCATGAAGGGCAGGCGCTGGCGTGAGTGGTGGGGGGAGCGGGGCGAGCGGTGGCTCGGGCTCGGGCTCGTGGCGGCCAGCGCCCTGTGGGTCCTCTGGCCCTTCCACACCACGCATTGGTACGACAACGACGAGGTCGACCGGTACCCGGCGCGGCTCGAGGTCTTCTTCGACCACGTCTCGTGGGCGAACCCCTACCCGCGGTGGATCCCGGAGCTGGCGGGTGGCACGGGCTACCCGCTCTTCGACTTCTTCAACCCGGGGTTCATCTTCGTCGGCCTCCCCTTCCGGGCGCTCGGCCTCAGCCCGACCGACGCCTGCAAGGCGGCCATCCTGGTGCTCCTGCTGGTCGGAGGTTTCTACGCCCGCGCGCTCGCCATCCGGCTGTTGCCGAGCGAATCCCGCCATCGCGAGGTCGTCGGCGCGTTCGCGGGCTTCTTCTACCTGACGGCCCCCTACACCCTCTCGAACCTCTACCTGCGCGGGGACCTCGCCGAGCTCGGCGCGATGATGCTCTTCCCGCTCGTGCTCTTCCACGCCGCGGCGTTCCTCGAACGCGGCGGCTGGCTCGACGGGCTGATGTTGGCCCTGGGCTGGGGCCTGCTGATCCCGATGCACGCCTTCTCGGCGCTGCTCTTCACGCTCGTGTTCAGCGCGCTGCACCTGGCGATTCTGCTTCGCGGGCACGCCACGCTCCTGCAGGTCGGTCGTTCGGTGGTTCCTGCGATCCTCGGCGCGGGCCTCAGCGGGTTCTACTGGGTGCCAGTGCTGAAGGAGATGGGCTCGGTCTCCATCCACGGCTTCTTCACGATGGAGCAGTTCGAGGTCTTCGCCCTGCCAGCGATGGGCCTGCTCGACGACGCCATCGACGGGCCGATGGGCGACCGCCTCTTCACCTACGGCTGGCTGCTCCCACTCCTCGGGCTACTCGGCTGGGGCGTCCGCCGTCGGGCGCGCACTGCGCACGCGACCTGGTTGGGCGTGCTCCTGGGGTCCGCGGTGGTCGCAGCCTTCCTCTCCACTCGGGCCGCCGGCCCCATCTACGAGTCCGTCCCGCCCCTCGCGATGATCGTCTTCCCCTGGCGCTGGCTCGGGATCGGTTCGCTCTGCTTGGCGCTGCTGGCGGGGCGCGTGGCGCTCGTGGGCGATCGCTGGACCCACTGGGCGCTCTTGCTGGCCCTCGGCGTCCTGGTCGCCTGGCCCAGTGTCGTCATCCCGAAGCCGACCTGGCTCGAACCCGGGACCTTCGACTACGCCGCCCGCGCCGAGAACGAATACGTGCTCTTCGACTATGGCGAGTACTACCCGGCGGGCTCGCGCCCTTCGGTTCGTCCGCCGCGCCATGCCACTGGCAGCCGCGGCTGCGTCGTCGGCCCGCTCGAGCGCGGGCCCGCCCGCGAACTCCCGCGCATGTCCGTCAGAGTCGAGGCCGCCCAGCCGTGCGCCGTGACCTTCCCTCACTTTCGCTGGATCGCCTTCGAGGGCCGGGTCGACGGGTCCCCCGCGCCGACCCGCGCGGACCCGCGTGGCTACGCCGTGGTCGACGTCGAGCCCGGAACGCACGACGTGGCGATCACCTATGTCCGCACCGGTCCCCAGCGGCTCGGGGGCTGGCTGACCCTCGGCTCGCTGCTCCTGTGGCTGGGGCTCGTGAGCTGGCGGAGCGCTCGGCTACTGCACGGCCGCCGTTTTCGTGGTAACCCCCCGGGCCGATGAGCGAGGGGAGTTTGCCGTCGCGCCTGAAGGAGGCGCTCACTCTGCAGCGGACCGCCGACGAGGCGGATCGCATGCCTGCGGCGACTCGCGACGAGCTCCGCAAGGCGCTGCTCGTGGCGCGTCAGCGCGCGGAGGCCGCCGACACCCTCTGGGCCAACGGTCACGCCGCCGAAGCCCTGATGCTGGCAGCGAAGTCCTTCGAGGAGACGCTGGTCGCGGCCGCGCCCCTCGCGGGTGGGCTTCCGGCGAAGGCCGAGAAGCCGGCCGCCGACGCCGAGAAGCCGGCCGCCGACTCCGACGCCGAGGAACCGACCACCGACGCCGAGGA
>CAYXAP010000023.1:0-8842 GCA_964462035.1 uncultured Sandaracinus sp. | reverse complement strand
CCGAGAAGCCGGCCGCCGACTCCGACGCCGAGGAACCGACCACCGACGCCGAGGAGCCGACCACCGACGCCGAGGAGCCGAGCGCCGCCCCGGAGGAACCGGCCTCGGCGGAGCCGACCGCCAACTCGCTGGGCGCCGCCCACGCCGTCTTCGCCAAGCGTGGCATCGGCGCCGATCTGCTGACCGAGGCCGCCGAGACGGCCAAGAAGCTCCGCGCCGAGCTCCCCGCCCTCGACGAGGACGTGAGCCCGACGCACGCGGAGACCTTCCGCGCCGCCATGCGCATTCGTCGCCGGCTGCACGACGCGCTCTCGCCGGCCGCGCTGACGCCCAAGGAGGTCAAGCTCAAGAAGGCCGGTCGCTGGGCCGGGCTCGTCGCCGCCACGGTCCTGATCGTCGGCGCCCTCTTCTTGATGCTCCGGACCCCGCACGAAGCGGTGGCGACGGCCTCCGGCTACTTCGCCAACTCACCGCAGTACGCCCCCGACAAGGCGATCGACGACGACGAGAACACCGAGTGGCTCCTCGCCGACGGGCAGACGGGCTGGCTCGAGGTGCGCCTCTCGCCGCCGCGCTCGATCCAGCAGCTCCGCATCCGCAACGGCCACAACCGCCACTTCCGAGATCGCGCCGTCAAGGAGTACGAGGTCGAGCTCTTCGACTCGAGCGGCGCGTCGGCGGGCAGCACCGAAGGTCACTTCGAGCAGCTGAACCCGGACGGGGAGTGGGCCGAGCACGACCTGAGCGGGAGCGACATCACGCGCATCCGGCTCACGGTGAAGAGCTTCCATCGCAGCGGACCGGCGCTCGCCGAAATCGACTGGGTGGAGTGACCCCCCACGTGGCCCCCTCGGGCCACGAAATCATTGGCTGATCCGCCGCGTTCGCAGCGGCGTGGAACATGCCTTCCGATGGCGTTCACCAGCCTTGCCTCGCGGGAAACGCTTCACTATGTTCCGGCCTTGCCTCGCACCTGAGCAGAGGCGTCTCGCACAGGAACTTCATGTCCGATTCCAACCCGCCGCCGCCGCCCCCCGAGGAGGGCATCGAGCTCCCGCCCGAGCTCCCCGTCCTCCCCATCCGAAACGCCGTCCTCTTCCCGGGAGCGGTCGCTCCCTTCGACGTCGGCCGCGAGAAGTCGGTGGCCCTCGTCGAGGACATCGAGAACCTCGACCAGCCCATCATCGCGATCTTCGCGCAGCGTGATCCGGGGACCGACGATCCGCACCAGGCGGACCTCTACCCGGTCGGCGTCGCGGCCCGCGTTCTGAAGGCGCTCAAGCACTCCAGCGGCAACTACAGCCTCATCCTCCAGGGCCTCGTGCGCGTCCGGATGGAGGGCTTCGTCACCGAAGAGCCGTACATCAAGACCCGGGTCAGCAAGCTCGAGGAGCCGAAGGTCGACGACGTCGAAGCCGAGGCCCTCGCGATGAGCCTCCGGGACGTCGCCAAGCAGGTCATCCAGCTGATGCCCGAGCTGCCCCGCGAGGCCAGCTCGCTCATCGACTCCATCCAGGAGCCCGGACAGCTCGCCGATCTCGTCGCGGCCAACCTCGACGCGCCCGTCGACGAGAAGGCCCAGCTGCTCGAGACCATCGACGCCAAGGACCGCATCCGCAAGGTGCTCCGGCTGCTCACGCGGCAGCTCGAGATCTTGAAGATGCGCGAGCGCATCAACTCCCAGATCAAGGAGGAGATGGGCAAGAACCAGCGGGAGTACGTCCTCCGCCAGCAGCTCAAGGCCATCAAGGAAGAGCTCGGCGAAGAAGACGGCGACTCCGGCGACCTCGACGTGCTCGAGGAGCGCATCGCCAAGGCGGACCTGCCCAAGGAGGCCGACAAGGTCGCCCGCAAGCAGCTCAAGCGCCTGCGCTCGATGCAGGTCGGATCGGCCGAGTACACGGTCGTGCGCACCTACATCGACTGGATCCTCGACATCCCGTGGAGCCGTCAGACGACGGACAACATGGACATCGCCCAGGTCCGCAAGGTGCTGGACGAGGACCACTCGGGTCTCGAGAAGGTCAAGAAGCGCATCGTCGAGTACCTCGCCGTCCGGAAGCTCAAGAAGGACAAGAAGGGCCCGATCCTCTGCCTCATCGGTCCGCCCGGCGTCGGTAAGACCTCGCTCGGTCGTTCGGTGGCGCGCGCCCTCGGTCGCAAGTTCCACCGCATGAGCCTCGGCGGCGTCCACGACGAGGCGGCCATCCGCGGCCACCGTCGGACCTACGTCGGCGCCCTCCCCGGTCAGGTGATCCAGGGGATGAAGAAGTGCACGACGATCAACCCGGTCTTCATGCTCGACGAGATCGACAAGATCGGCCACGACTTCCGCGGCGATCCCGCGGCCGCGCTCCTCGAGGTCCTCGACCCCGAGCAGAACGACACCTTCAGCGACCACTACCTGGAGATCCCCTACGACCTCTCCAAGGTGATGTTCATCGCCACCGCGAACGTCGGTGACACGATTCCGGCCCCGCTCCGCGACCGCATGGAGATCATCGAGATCCCCGGCTACACGCGGAAGGAGAAGCTGGACATCGCGAAGGTCCACCTCGTGCCCAAGCAGATCGAGGAGCACGGCCTCAAGGACGGCCAGCTCACCATCAGCGACGAGGCGCTCGCGGCGGTCATCGACGACCACACCCGCGAGGCCGGCGTTCGTAACCTCGAGCGGAAGATCGCCGGCGTGATTCGCGGCATCGCCGTGAAGGTCGCCGAGGGCAACGAGGGGCCGTTCACGGTCGACGTGCCGGACGACCTCCGACCCTTCCTCGGCCCGCCCCGCTTCTCGAGCGAGGTGGCCGAGCGCACCAGCGAGACCGGCGTCTCCACGGGTCTCGCCTGGACCTCGGTCGGCGGCGAGATCCTCTTCATCGAAGCCACCAAGATGCACGGCACGGGCAAGCTCCAGCTCACCGGCCAGCTCGGCGACGTGATGAAGGAGTCCGCCCAGGCCGCGATGAGCTACGTGCGCACCCGCGCCGAGGACTTCCACATCCCGGTGGACTTCCTCGAGAAGAGCGACCTGCACATCCACATCCCCGCGGGCGCCATGCCCAAGGACGGCCCGAGCGCCGGTGTGACGATGATGACGGCGCTGGTCTCGCTCCTCACCAAGATCCACGTCCGCCACGACGTCGCGATGACCGGTGAGATCACCCTCCGCGGCCGCGTGCTGCCGGTCGGTGGCATCAAGGAGAAGGTCCTCGCCGCGCACCGCGCCGGCATCAAGCGGATCATCCTCCCCGAGCGGAACGCGGCCGACCTCGAAGAGGTCCCGCAGGAGGTCAAGGACGACCTCGAGTTCATCCCGGTGAAGAAGGTCGACGAGGTGCTGGCGAACGCTCTCGAGGAGCCGGACAAGCTCGCGCTCGTCCTCAGGGACGACGACGGCGACGACAAGGCGAAGGCCAAGGCGCCCGCGCCCGCTCCCTGACGCGCGCCCCCTGACGCCAAGCGCGCGGCTCTACCAGCCGAGCTGGTAGAGTCGCCGCATGGCAGAGACCATCCAAGCCACCGTCCTCGGCGCCGGCTCCTGGGGCACGGCGCTGGCCAAACACCTGGCCGCGCAGGGCCACCGCGTGAAGCTGTGGTCCCGCCGCGAAGAGCAGGCGGCGCACATCCGTGAGCACCGAACGAACCCGGACTATCTGAAGGGCGTCGAGCTGCCTGAGACGCTGAGCGCCACCTCGTCCCTCGAGGAAGCGCTCGGCGGAGCGGAGATGGTGGTGGTCGTGGTTCCGACGGAGGCCAACCGCGCGCTCCTCGAGCAGGCCGTACCGCTCATTCCAATCGGTGTGCCCGTGGTCAGTGCCACCAAGGGCATCGAGCAGGGCACGCTCCGTCTGGTCAGCGGGATCTTCGAAGACGTCTTTCCCGACGAACGGCACTCGAGCCTGACCTATCTGGGCGGCCCCTCGTTCGCGAAGGAGGTCGCGGCCGGCGTCCCGACCGCCGTGAGCGTCGCGGGGCACGACGAGGCCGTCCGCACGCGCGTGCAGGAGCTCTTCAACACCCCACGCTTCCGCGTCTACACCACGCCCGACGTGGTGGGCGTCGAGCTCGGCGGCGCGCTCAAGAACGTGATCGCCATCGCCGCCGGTGTCGCCGACGGCATGGGCCTCGGCCACAACACGCGCGCCGCGCTGATCACGCGCGGCCTCGCCGAGCTCAGCCGAATGGCCGTGAAGCTCGGCGCCGACCCACTGACCCTCGCGGGCCTGAGCGGCATGGGCGACCTGGTGCTCACCTGCACCGGCGACCTCAGTCGAAACCGCCGGGTCGGCATGGCCCTCGGCCAGGGCAAGACTCTCCAGGAGGTGCTCGACGAGCTCGGCATGGTCGCCGAGGGCGTGAAGACCGCCAAGAGTGCCCACGAGCTCGCGCTGCGCGAGGGCGTGGAGATGCCCATCGCGGCCGAGATCCACGACATCATCTACGAGGACAAGCCCGCCCGCGAAGCGATGGTCGCGCTGATGACGCGACCGCTCAAAGACGAGCGGCACTAGCGCCCGTGGTCGTTCGACACCTGGCTTCGCGAGGCACGCCTCTGGCGGCCGGCCCACCAAACCGTTAGGAGGAAGGGGCGATGGCCGGCTGGCGCTACCGAGTGATCCTCTTCGTGATGGTGCCGGCCATCCTCGCGGCCGCGGTCTTCCTCGGCTACACGACCTGGCTCACGGCGACCCGCTACACCCAGCTCGGCGAGCAGACCATCGCGGAGAACACGCTCCTGTTGGTTCGGGAGAAGGTCGACACGATCGAGCGCTACGTGATCCGGCAGGACAACGCGGCCTTCGGTCTGGTGAACCTCGACGAGCTGCTCGACCCGAACGGCGACCCGGAGCTGCTCGACGAGCGATGGCTGCCGGTCGCCAGCGAGCTGACGCCGAGCATGGAAGCGCTGGTCGTGCTCGACGCGACCGGCGAGGTGGTGGCCGCCGCCGCCCGTCGTGGCGAGCGCGCCGAGCGCGAGTTCGTGAAGGTGCTCACCGAGCGGCTGCTGCCCGAGATGGACCTGACTCGGCTCCGTTCCGGACGGCTCAAGCACCTGCACCACACCCTCGACGGCGGCAGCGACCTGCTCTCGTACCTGCGGCGCAGCCACCGCGGCCGCCGCTACTACATCGTCGCGCAGCACGACACGGACACCATCGTGCGCGAAGAGCTCTCCGACATCTTCGCGACCGAAGAGGGCAAGCGGCAGTACAACATCGTCGACCAGGACAACCGGCGCGTTCACGGCCCGAGCCTCGCGAACGCCGGCGACTACCTGGTGGGCCTGCGCTTCCCGACCACGCTCTACAACTGGCGGCTGCAGATCGCGCCGAAGCAGGCCCCACGCCTCGAAGCCCAGGGCCGGAGCCGCCGCCGGACCGAGACTGCGCTGCTGGCGGTCGCGCTCGTGGTCATCCTGCTCGGCGTCGGCTTCCTGCTCTACGCGGCGACCAAGGAACGGCGCCTGGCCGAGCTCAAGGGCGACTTCATCGCGAACGTCAGCCACGAACTCAAGACGCCGCTCTCGGTCGTCCGAATGTTCGGCGAGCTCCTGCTGACCAACCGCGTGAAGACCGAAGAGAAACGGAAGCAGTACCTGGAGATCATCCTCCGCGAGTCGGAGCGCCTCTCCAGCCTCATCGAGAACGTCCTCGACTTCTCGGCCCTCGAACGCGGCAAGCAGACCTACGCCTTCGCCAAGGGCGACGTGGAGCCGGTCGTCACGCGCGCGATCGAGACCTTCCGCTATCGGGTCGAGCACGAAGGCGTCGAGGTCGACCTCGAAGTGCTCGGCGAGATCCCCGAGGTGGAGATGGACGAACAGGCCATCGTGCTGGCCCTCAACAACCTCCTCGACAACGCGGTGAAGTACGGCGGTCGTACGCCGATCACCGTGACGCTCGAGAAGGTCCGCGACTTCGTGCAAGTCCGCGTCCGCGACCGAGGCCCCGGCATCCCCGAGGCCGCGCAGCGTCGGGTCTTCGAGCGCTTCTACCGCTCGGACCGCGACCAGGAGGTCCGCGGCTCGGGCATCGGCTTGAGCCTCGTGATGCACATCGCGCAGGCCCACGGTGGCCGCGCGTGGGCGACCAGCCCGACCGATGGCAAGGGCGCCGTGGTGGCGTTCACTCTGCCCGCCCTGGAGCCGAGCGCGAAGCCGCGCCGCTCCGAGCGCCCCGCCGCCGCCGAGTAGCCGTCAGAGGAGCTCGGCACGCGAAGCGGCGTTCCACTCGGTTTTTCAGGGACATTCCGAGTGCGAAAACGTCACAGCCGGCGAGTAGTGTCGCTCTCGAAGGGGACGACGACATGGGAGCAGCGATCGCGCTCGTACGTGAGCATCACGAAACCTATCGGCAGGAAACGCACAGTGTACGCACCGATCCAGCGAGCGCTCATCAAGAGCTGCTGACGCTCGCTCGGCGGCGAGCCGCGGACGACGTGGCGATGCTCGAGCCGCTCTTGGTGGCTCACGAGGGCCGGATCCACGAAGTGCTCGGGCTGGGGAGCTTCCAGGAGTACTGCTCGCGGCTCTTCGGCTGGTGCGGGCGGACGACGCGGGAGCGTGTTCGCGTCGCGAAGTCGATGCGTTCGCTTCCTGTGATGCGAGCGCGCTGGGCCGCGGGAGAGCTCACGTACTCGGTCGTCCGTGAGCTGACCCGCGTGGCGACACCCGAGGTGGAGCACGAATGGCTCATGTGGGCCACCGGGAACGGGGTCCGCCGAACCGTTCGCGAAGTGGCACGGACAGTCGCCCGTCAGGCACCGGGCTCGAAACCGAGCGACCCACCGGCGCCGTTCGAGGAGCAGACCGTGACGGTCGCGCTCCGCATGAGCGGCAGCGAGGCCGCGCGCTACTCCGAGGCCCGCGCGGAGGCGACCAGGCGGATTGGCCATTCGGTCGACGACGAGACCTTCGCGCGGATGCTCATCGACGCTTTCCTCGCGAATCCCGCCGGGGATGCCGACCCCCGCCGGGCTCCAAACCAGGTCCGCATGACCGTATGCGAACGCTGCGGCGCAACTGAACGACAAGCTGGCGCCGAGGGACTCGTGCCCATCGATCCGAAGGTCGGCGAGCGAGCGCTCTGCGACGCGCAGGTGGTCCGGCCTGGCGAGCGCGCCGCCCAATCCGTCCCGCCAGCGACGCGGCGGTCCGTGGTTCAGCGAGACGAAGGCAAGTGTGCCGTCCCTGGCTGCCGGCACGCGGCGTTCGTCGAGGTGCACCACGTCGACCGCCGTGCCGACGCCGGAACCCACGCTACCGACAACCTGGTCAGCCTCTGCTCGGTTCACCACGATGCCGCCCATCGCGGCGGACTGGTCATTCGCCGCGCAACCGAGGCAGGCGCATTCAGCTTCGAGCGTGCCGACGGTCGAGTCTACGGGACCGTCGCCACGGGGATCACGGCGTGCGCCACTGCGGCCCGGACGTTTCGTTCGGCGGTGCGCCGAACCGGCAGCGAGCTTCGGGCGCGGGTGGAGGCAGACCGCACACGAGAGCTCGCGGTGGCCCACGTGGGCCAAAACGCCGGCCCAGCGATCCCTGTACCTCTCGTGCAGCAGGTGGTCGCACTCCTGACGGCGATGGGATACCGCAAGCAGGAATCTCGCACTCTCGTGAACCGCGCAATTGCCGGCACCGAGCTTCCGACGGATCGGTCGCCCACCACGGAGGAGCTACTGCGCGCTTCCCTGCGCGCGGGCGCCTGACGCAACGCCGGACTGGCACGGGGACGGTCGAGTTGACTGACGACCATGCAGCGTTGGACGCTCACTCGGTGTTCGAAGGACTGGACGAGATTCGGTGGGACCGACTCGAATCGTTCGGGGACAGCACGGCCATCCCGAGGTCGATCCGGGCTGCCGCAGGCGGAACATCGGCAGACTGGTTCGCTTTCGAGAGGCTGGTCTACGAACCATTCGACGAAACGCTCACGGAGGCGACAGCCGTGACGCTCCCCTTCGTGGTCGAGCTCGCGCAGAGCCCCAGCGCGAATGCTCCGAACGCACTCGTGTACATGGGACAGCTCGCCCGGTCTACGGCGCCCGAGCAATACCAGCAGCCCTTCACTCCCTGGGACCCCCCTACCGAGCAGCCCTTGGAACCCGATGACCGATGGCGGCGACTCGCGAACGCTGCCTTCGAGAGGCTCGACAGCTCCCTTCCGATGCTCGTGCCGTCAATCCGCTCTCAGCGCGCCGAGGTCTGCTCCGCAGCAGCGTTCATGTTCATGGCCCCCGCTCTCGCAGATGCTGCAAAGCTGAAGGAGACTGCCTCCGAGAGCCTGCGAATGACGCGCGATGGTGATGCGCTCGGCGCACTCGCCCTGCTCGTGGGCCAGCACCGTTGGTCGACTCTGCCGGACCTCGCCGAGCACTTCGACCATCCGAGCGCGTTCGCGCGCATGGCCGCCGGGGCGGCTTCGATGCGTCTCGGAGATCACTCGCCTGCCACGATGGCGGTCTTCGCGGATGCCCTCGACGAGTCATTCGATGACGTGGAGTCCCACCCGGTCTGCGCCGACACCGGCGTCGTCCCCTGGGCGACGAGGTACCTGGAGACGCCTGGGATCCTCGCGGAGGTGCTCGCCCGGCTCACGAGCGCGAAGAACCTGGACCTTCGGGGCCAGACCTACGACTGGATGTCGGCGGCTCGCGGCGCGGACGCTCGCCGGCTACTTCCCGTGCTCGAACGAGCCGTGAGTGACGAGCCCGACCGCTCGCTCCGCGCGAGCGCGCGCGACGCGCTCGGCTGCCTTCGGGCTGAGCTCGACGAACGTTGAGCCGTCAGAGCCGCTCGGCGGTCACGCTCAGGTCGCAGAACTCCCAGCCGCGGGGCGAC
>CAYXAP010000022.1:49172-123901 GCA_964462035.1 uncultured Sandaracinus sp. | reverse complement strand
CGTCCGCGCCGTGGACCCCGAGGTCACAGACGCGCTGAAGCGGCTCTACGCCATCCGTGTGCGACCGCCGAAGGTCATGCACGGCTGCCCCTGCTGCGTCAGCGGGGAGATGAAGCACGCGCTGAGCGGGCCACGGGAGCTGCTCACGGTGGAGCGGATGGGTCCGTACCCGTCGAAGGCGATGACCACTTGGGGAAGCGCCGACGACTACGAGCACTACTTGCCGCGCATCCTCGAGCTCTCGTTCGAGAGTCCGCCGCGGATGGGCTATCGCGACCATGCGTTGGCCGGAAAGCTTCGAAGGCTCGAGATCGAGAGCCGCTGGTCCGAGGAAGAGCGGAGCGCGTTGCGGACGATCGTGCGCGCGCACTGGGACGAGTGTCACGTGATCGGGCCAGAAGCTGCGCACCACAGGGAGCACTTCCACTGGTTGGCCAACTTCGGCGACCTCGCCGGGCCGTTGCACGAGCTGCTCTGGGACTGGCAGTCCAACCCGGCGCCCGGAGCGCGAGCGGCGCTGCGCCACTGGCGCGAGTGTGACGAGCGCGATGGCGCCCGGCGTCCCGCGCCGAAGGGATGGCCGATCGGCGAAGGGGCGGCGGCGATCGGCGCGCGTGTCGCGCCTTGGCTGCGCGCGCTCTGAAGCTCTGACGTCAGTCGAGGCCGCGGGGGGGCTCCGAGAGTGACTCGTGGAGGATGTCCGCGTAGCTCGTCGGCGGTGGGTGGATCCGACTCACGATGGACCAGAGTCCCCACTGCAGCCGGGCGACCCAGAGGTAGGCCGGTGGCATCGCCAGGGTCCGCGCGTTCGGTGAGCTCGGGCCGTTGAGGCGCATGCCTTCGGCCAGGTAGTCGTGGGTGAGCTCGAACTCGGGTTCGAGGAAGGGGCGATGCAGGTGCTGCATCGTCAGGGTGAAGTGGTCGTGGTCGAAGCGCTTCGCGTTGCCCACGACGCCCATCGCGACCGCCGCCTCTCTCGCCGCGGTGCGGTCACCGGCCACCATCGCGGCGGCTAACGCGCGGAGCGCGTCTCGGAGATCGCTGCCGATGTCGCGCACGCAGCCGAAGTCGTAGAAGACCACGCCGCCCTCCTCTGGAAACGCGAAGTTCCCCGGGTGCGGGTCCGCCTGGATCACGCCGTGAGTCAGCAGTGAGCGGTAGGAGAAGCGCACCAGGGTCCGAGCCGCCCGCTGGCGTTCCTCGTCGGTGGCGCCGGCGACGAACGAGGCGAAGTCGCGGCCGGCGAGCCACTCGGTGGTCAAGATCTGCGGACCGCTGCGCTCGTGGATCACGCTCGGGATCCGAACGCCGGGGTCATGGGCGAAGCTGCGCGCGAACGCTTCCTGAAAGCGCGCCTCTCGTTCGTAGTCGCACTCCTCTTCGAGGCGCGCCGCGAGCTCACCGACCATGGCGCGGCCATCGACCGACGAGCCGAGCGACGCGAGACCCGCCAGTCGGTGGAGGAGCGAGAGATCGTCGGCGAAGCTCCCGGCGACCTCGGGGTACTGCACCTTCACGGCCACCTCCCGGCCCTGGAAGCGCGCGTGGTGCACCTGGCCGATCGACGCCGCGGCGACCGGCCGCTGCTCGAGCTCGTCGAAGAGCTCGTCCGGCGAAGCGCCGAGGCTCGCTTCGAACACGGACGCGAGCTCGTTCGCGGGTCGACCCACGCTGCCGGTCTGCAGGACGCTGAGCTTGGACTGCAGCTCCTCGGGGAGCGGCACGTCCATGTAGGAGACGATCTGGCCCACCTTCATGGCCAGTCCCTTCATCTGGTCGAGCGACTCCGCGAGAGACTGGGTGAGGGCGTGGTCCTTCTCGCCGACCTTCCTGCCGAGGAGGCGCCTGCCCGCGATGCGGCCCACCTTCCAGGCGGTCGAGAGCTTCCCCGGCCGGTCAGCCATGGTCGAGGTCTCCGAACGCGTGGAGATGACCGAGCGCGCGTCGAACCAGACCGTCGAGCGACCGTCGGCCACCGCGGCGCTCCCATTGTCGGATGGCGACCTCGAGCGCCCCGATGATCGCGGCCGCCAACACCTCGGCCTCGAAGCGGTCGATCGTCGAAGACGTGGCCAGGGCTTCCGCCAAGCCGTCGCGCATGGCCACGAGCTCCATCGCGCTCGCCCGCTCCAGCGTGGGATCGGTGCGGATCAGTCGGGTCCGACGAAGCAGCCGCTCGCGCTCCTGTCGGTACACGGCGCCGACCGCCTCGACCAAGCCCTCCGTGAGGGTCTCGAGCATGGGCGCATCCTCGGACCCGGCATGGGACGCGAGATCCAGCAGCTTGTCGTCGTGCTCGTCCCACAGGACCAGCCCCTCCTTGGTGCCGAAGTGCCGGTAGATGGTGGGCGCCGAGATGTCGGCCTCGCTGGCCACCTGCTCCACGGTGACGTTGGCGAAGCCGTGGGCCTCGAAGAGATCCAGGGCGACACCCTGGACCCGCTTCATGGATCGAATCTTCCGGGGCGAGGGCGCGTTGACAGTCACTATCAAATGATAGCGACTATCAACGTCTGAGCAACCCGAACGTGCCCGTTGGGAACCTCTTGGCGCAGCCACGGTCAGAGGCGCATGCGCGCGCTCGTGCTGCTGGTGATGGTCGGCTCTGCCTCGACAGCCTCGGCGGAATGCCGACTCTCGGCGGACCTCTACGAGGTGCCCGCCAACGTCGAGGTCCCGGGCCGGGACCCGATCGACGTGCAGTTCCGCAGCGAGCAACGCATCGAGCTGCTCCCGTCGAGCCGCGGCGAGGGCCTGCGCTTTCGAACGATCGGTCCCGTGGAGCTCATGGCGAGGTTTCCGCCGAGCTACTCCGTCATCGCAGCCGTTCATGTACCGGTCCTCCAGGCTGGACCGATTCGAATGCACGACGGCGCCTTGTTGAGAGTGGAGTCGGTGACGGACGTCGGACTCTTCGCGTTCGTGCGCATTGCTTCTGACGTCACCGCACGTATCGGACCAGTGAGCTGCTCGGGGCTCCACATCCTCTCTTCCGCCGACCTATCGGACTCCGCCGGAGAGCCGCCGGATGATCTGCTCACTCACATCGACGGGCGCCTCGATGGACCGCTGGTCCGTGTCAGTCGCGACGGTGTCACTGTGATCATCGACGCTCGCGAACCGCTGGGAGTCGCGCGTCTCGAACGACGAGGCAGTCGGATTCGGGTCCGACGAGACTACCCCAGTGGGATCACGCTCGATGGATGGGTGGGCGCGACCGAAGTCACGGTGATCGAGCGGCGGGCACTCCAACTGATGCCGTATGCGGGCGAGCTCTCCTTTCTGAGCGGCAGCTCCAGGTCCTGCGGAACACTCGACACCCTCCAGGTTCGAGAGGGCGTCCTGGCGGTGATTCGAGACGGACCGCACGGCACGCCCTGGGCAACCGTTCGTGAAGGGGTGCGACTGGCGGCCACAGCGTTCCTCGACGGCTACGCACTCTACGAGCTGCCAGGGACGAAGCGCGATTGCGACCTGGCGGAACGCGCCTGGATCAGCGGGGCCGACGTGGAAGAGCCCGCGTCGCCGTAGCCCTGGAGCCATCGTGGGTGGCCCACGCAGGCCACGGATCAGAAGAGTTCGTCGAACGCTTCGCGATACTCCGCGAGATCGTCGTCGATCTCGGCTCGGGACACGCCGAAGTCTTCGAGGGCGTAGCGGTGGGCGCCGTGTCGGCCGGGCGTCTGTCGCCGCCGGGCCGAAGCGATGCCGAAGTGGGTGGCTTCGCTGACCCCCCAATCGACGCGTTCGAGGAGCGCGAGCACGGTGCCGTGGGGGTCGGCGACGAGCTGGTGGTAGGGGATGTCGACGAAGCGGTCCTCACCGAGTCGGTCTCTGGCGGCGAGGCCGCGGGTGATCATGCGGCGGAGCTTCCGGCGCCACTCGGAGCCGATCTCCCTCGGGTCGACTTCGTCGCTCAGCACGCCGCGGCCATGGGCGATGAGGGAGAAGTAGCTCGGTGCGACCTCGCGCGGCTCGCGGTGGGTCCAGACGAGCAGTGCGTCGGGGAAGGTCCGGGCGAGCTCGTCGAGCCACTCGACGTGCTGGGGCGTCTTGAGGACCCAGCGCTCATCGCCGCCGAGACCCGCGAGGATGTCGCGGACCTCGCGGTAGGCAGGTCCGGCATCGGTGCGTTCGTACCACTCGAGGTAGCCGGGGACGCGCATCGTCGCGGGCGGGACCATGCTGTGGAAGGTGGGCTCGAAGAGGAAGACCTCTTCTTCGACGCCGCCGGCGTCGATGGGGTGGACCGCGAAGAAGCTGGGCGCCATCACGGCGAGGGCGCGCTCGGCGAACCGGGCCTGTCGCCGCTTCGGGCCTTCCGGACCGGGGACGGGGTCGAGCGCCTCCCACGTGCGAAGCGCGCGCAGCCCCGCGCCGGCCAAGAGCCGATGCAGGAGTGTCGTGCCCGTGCGCGGCAGGCCGCAGATGATGATGGGTCGGGGCATCGGCCGCGCGAAGCGCTCGGGCTCGTTCTCGCGTGCGGCTTCGAGACGCAGGCGTGTTCGAAGCGCGCTGACCAGTCGGCTGCGGGTGACCGCGCGACCGGTCGCGTGGAGGCGCGCGTCGCGCTCGATGCTCGCGCACAGGACCCGGAGCCCTTCGGCGAAGTCGAGGCTCGCGAAGTGACGGCCCTCGGCGCGCGCGGCAGCGGCCATCAGCGGGTCGGGATCGAACGCCGCCGCGCTCGGCACCAGCGCGTTCGCGGCACGCATCAATCGCGGCCTCTGGGTGAAGCGGTTCACGGTGCGAAGGGCAGCGCAGCGACGTCGCGGATCGGAACCACGCGACAGCTCGGCTCGGGGGCATCGCCCTTCGCGAAGAACCAGCGCCAGCACATCGTGCCGCGGTGGTGGTCGACGGTGTCGATCCAGTTGGGCACGCCCGGGTCCTCGTGCGCGACGACCACGCGAACACCGCCGTCGTCGCGGTAGACCGCCGAGGCCTTGTTCACGTGGATGCGGTAGTAGCGGTAGTCGAGCGACTCCATCCAGTGGTTGTTCAGCTGGAAGTTCCAGTGCTCGCACTCCGGCGGCATCGCGTCGATGACCAGCGCCTGGCCCTCTTCGAGCGCCCAATAGGAGTGATAGTAGTCGATGGCCGGATCGCCGCCGAAGCTGGTCGAGAGCTCCGGGTCGAAGAGCGGCAGCGCGTTGGTGTGCTTCTCGAACCCGTCGACCCAGTTGGCGAAGAGCATCACGGCACCGGCCACGAGGTTGCCGGCCTGGGTGATGCCGCTCTCGATGAGCTCGGGGCTGGGCGGCGTCGGCGCGCCCCCTTCCGCACCGACGCGCTCGATGGTCACGTCCGCCAGCGTCTCCTTCTCGCGGTCCATGAAGGTCTGCCGGATGATCAGCGTGCCGGTGTCCTCCTTCATCGGGAGCCAGTTCGCGGCGCCCTCCGGTCGCTCGGTCGCCACGTGGATCTCGAAGCGACCGTCGTCGCCCGTCACGAGCTCGGACGCGTCGAGGCGCCCGCTCGGCGGCATCCCCGCGCCCTTCCCGTAGTCGCCGATCTGCGTGTAGAAGCGCAGGAAGTGCACCGTGCCGCGAGTCCCACGGAGCACGTAGCGCTCGCGCCCGTCGATGGCGGCGTTCTGGTAGAAGTTGTCCGGATTGTCCGCGCCCATCTTCGCGGTCTCGTGGACCACCCGCTGGAGCACCGGCGCCCGAGGGTCGGCGTTCTCCACGAAGGTCTCGAGCGCGGCGCGAGCGATGCGCGCGACGTAGCGGTAGCCCTCGGCCTTGGTGAGCAGATCGCCCTCCGGGCAGGTCCGCTCGATGACGTCGCCGGCGTTCTTCAGCCGTGCGAGGAAGTCGCTCCAGGTGGCGCCGCTCTCGAGGCGGCTGCGCGATCGATCGGTCATAGGGGATCTCCTTCGGGCGGGTGGCCCAAGGCGAGCAGGCGCTCGGTCGCGGCGAGCAGCGCGTCGCCGTAGGCGGCGTCTTCGACGGCCGGGGCGGCGGCCTTCTCGGTCAGCACGTGCAGATAGACGTTGGTGCGACCGTCATAGTCGGGAGCGGCGGTCAGTCGCTCGGTGCCGCCGGCCGCGTCGTCGGGCGACTTGAAGAAGGCGCGCATCAGCGGGTCGAGGATCGGCTTGGCGAGCGCCGGCGCTTCGCGCGCGATGTTGGTCGCGACGGCGCCGGGGCAGGTGTGGTGGAACGCGATCGTCGGTCGGCCACCGTCGGCGAAGCGCCGGCTCATCGCGCCGACCCACGCGCTCAGCAGCAGCTTCGACTGCGAGTACTCGCGCATGCTGCCGCGCACGCCGTATTCGACGAAGCGGCCGAGCTCCGCCGGCTGCCGCGGCTCGACCGAACGGTGGGACTCGGAGCTCACGGCGATGACCCGCGGCGGCGCGGCGACGTTCGGGACGAGCAACCGGCGCTCCAGCAGCCCTTCCACCAACGCCGCGTTCGCCAAATAGTTCACCGCGAACATCAGCTCGAAGCCCTGCGGCGTTCGGCGCGCGCTCTTGGGCACGACGCCCGCGTTGAGGACCACCCGGTCGATGGGGCCGTCGAGTCGATCGAGCAGCCGCTCGATGCTCCGCAGGTCGGAGAGGTCGACGAAGCACATCGCGACCCGGCCTTCGGGGTGGAGCCGGCGAACGGCGTCGCCGACCTCGGGGAAGCCGCTCCGGCACGCCAGCTCGAGCGTGGCCCCGCGGCGCGCCAAGCGCTTGGCGATCGCGAGACCGAGCCCCGCCGAGGCCCCGGTGATCAGGACCCGCTGCCCATCCATCCGGACGTCGGCACCGAGCTCGGGCTCGGCGTCTCCACCGAGCAGTCGGTCGCGAAGCCCCAGCGCGACGGCACCCAGGGCGGACTCGGTCGACGGCTTCCAGCGCATCGCGGCAGACCCTACCAGGGGATGAAGACGCTCAGGGAGCCCGCAGAGCCCGTTCGGCGTTGCCGCCGTCCGCGAGTCGGAGGACCTCGAGGCGCTCGCGTGCTCGCGGGACCTCCGCACCCACGCCCGGACGCTGTCACGGCGGGCTCCCGCTCCGGATGGCGACTCGCCGCCCAGTCCGAGTACGCTCCGGCCGTGCTCTACCGTTCCGAGTGCACCATCGCCGCGTCGCCTGAAGAGGTCTGGGCCGTGCTCACCGACTTCGAGGCCTACCCGAAGTGGAACTCCTTCACGCCCCGGGTAGACCTCGAAGGGCCGCTGGCGCCCGGCTCGACGGTCGCGCTCCACACCCGGCTGCGTGGACGGATCCAGGTGCAGCGCGAGGAGGTCCGTCGAGTCGTCGAGCCACGAGAGCTCGTCTGGGGTGTCCGCTTCCCACTGGGCGTCATCCGCGCGGAGCGGGTGCAGCGGATCGAGCCGACCGACGGCCGCTGCCGCTACATCAGCGAAGACCGCATCGAGGGCCCGCTCTCCTTCGTCGTCGAGCGCCTCTTGGGCCGGTCGCTCCGTGAAGGCTTCGCGGCGATGGCGCAGGAGCTCCAGGAGCGAGTGGAGCGACGGCCCTGATGCTCGAGTAGCGATCGCTCAGTCGGGCGTGGGTGACGCCGTCGCAAGGAGCTCGGTCACCCGAGCCCACACGGGCGTGTCGACGAGCTGACCCAGGTCTTCGTGGTCCAGCCCCGGCACCTCCATCGGCGTCGCACCACGACTCATCGCATGCGCGATCCGTCGAGTGTCGTCCCACGGCGCGCGCTCGTCGTCGGCGCCGGCAATCACCAGCGCCGGTGTCCCGCTCGGTACGCTCGACGCTGCACGAACGGGGCGGATCCGGTCGAGCTCGGGCAATGCGATCCGGCCCCCGAGCAGAAGCGCGCCATACGCAGGCAAGTCGAGCAGGCCCAGATACTTCTTCGTTCGCCGCCGGACCGCCTGCCGGAGGTCGGCGTAGGGCCCAACGAGCACGTAGCGATCGGCGGCACCGGCTGGTTCCTCGGCCGCGAAGAGAGCGGCCGCCGCGCCGAGCGACATTCCATAGACGCCGACCTCGAGCTCGGGGTGCTTCGACCGGGCATACCGCAACGCGGCGACCACGTCGTGGCGAGCGCTCCACCCGATGTCGTTGAGCTCCCCGTCGCTGTCGCCATGGGCCCGCACCGTGATCGGCAGCACCGCGCACCCCGCCGAGCGAAGGGCTCGGGCTTCTTCGAGCAGGTGTCCACGCGACGCACCGTTGCCGTGTACCAGCACGACCACTGCCCTCGGCTTCTCGGGTTCCGCCCACCAGGCGCCGATGGCCAAGCCGTCACTGCTCGTCAGTCGAACGGGCTCGAAGCCAGCGGGCGCCGGCTCCGGGAAGGGAGGGCGCGGTCGCCGGGTCAGGCCGGTCGCCGCGAGCCAGCCCGTTCCGACGTAGGCTCCTGCCAAGAGCACGAGGACCAACGCGAGGCGACGCCGACGTTGGCGACGAGGGCGGTCGGTGGGGCGATCGCTCATCGCCTCATGAGACGAACGGAGCGCTCGAGTTCTTCCTGGCACCCGCGTCCCCACCTCGCCGAGATACGACTCGTGGCATGCTGTGACCATGGATTGGACTCGCGCTGGCCTCATGTTGATCGTCTCGCTCGCTGCCATGGCGTGCTCGGAGTCGTCCACACCGACCGATGGCGGACCGGCTGTCGACTCGGGACCGGCCGTCGACTTCGGTCCGGCGCCCGACCTGGGCGGCGACTGCAACGTGCAGTGCCTCTGCGAGAGCACCGCGGGAACGTGGGACGAGGGCTCGTGCGGTCACTACTCCTGCGGGATGCCGCCCCTCTGCGACGCGCTCATCCCAGGGTGTGACTGCGGGACCGGGCGCAACTTCGTCGCGGGGACCGGCTGCGTCGACGACGCCACCTGCGGCTGCAGCGACGAGCAGTGTCTCTGCGAGGGCACCGGCGGCCGCTGGGACGACGGCGCGTGCGGACACTACGTCTGCGGGGTGCCCAACGACTGCCGGGCGCTCATTCCCGGCTGCGACTGCGGCGCGGGCCAGACCTACGCGGACGGCGTCGGCTGCGCCGACGACCCCGGCTGCTGAGTCAGCTCTCGAACGCGGCGACGGCCGCTGCGTGGTACTCGCGCGCACCGGGCGCACCGAGCTGGCGAGCGGTGGCCACGATCGGATCCCGAAGCTCCGGGTCGAGCTCCGCCAATGCACCGAGCTCATGCGCGACGGCCATCGCGAGGTACGAGCGATTCCAGTTCTTCAGCCACCCGTCGTTGCGTACGTCGCGCTCGCCCTTCCCGACGAAACGGACCCATGCGAGCGCGGCTTCGGGCTCGACGAGCTCGACGATCAGGTGCGCGAGCATCACCGCCAGGTCATGGATCCGGTCGCCCCGCTTGGCCGCGGGCAACCGAGTGTCCAGGCGGTAGGGGCCCGTGATTGCGTCCTCGGCGAGCGCGATCACGTCGATGCCACCGGCGCGCAGGGCCTCGACCAGCGCGGGGCGGCGCTCGGGATCTTCGCGCGTCTCGAAGAGGTGCCACCAGAGCGGCCGGCCGTCGACGACCTGCTCGAGCGCGGCCGGCTTCTCGACGCCTGCGAGGCGGCGCAGGTCGGCCTTCAGCGTCGGCAGCCCCACATGGGCCAGCGCGCTTCCGGGGACCGATTCGACGGACACGGTGTTGGTCCGGTTGCGCCGCGCGATGCGACCGATGAGCCACTGCTCGGTCTCGTCCATCTCGTCCCAGCGACGGAGGGTGCCCTCCGGCTTCGGCGCATCCGCGAAGTAGAGACGCACCAGCGCTCCGCTCAAACCCATCTCGCCCTTGGTTCCCTCGACAGCCTCCAGTAGCTCGGTGGCCACGTCTCGACGACCATCGCGACCTACGGCGCCGACGAGCACCTGGCTGGCCAGCATGGCGACGCGGCCGTCGGCCCAGACGAGCTTCTTGTCCGCCTTCGCGCCCATGGCTTCCACGAGCGCTCTCCGAACGCGTGGTTCGTCCAGCGCCTTCGGGGACGCCCAGGCCCAGGCCATCGCAGCCGCCCACCGGTCTTCTTCCGCCTTGGCGCCCAGCGACTCGTCGACCATCGGCCAGATGGCGTCGGGGGTCTCGAGCGCTCGCGCGAGCAGACCCGCCGCGAGGCGCGCGCCAAAGCGCACCGGCTTGCTCCGCTCCCCGACCTGCTCGAGCACGAGCGGCAGGTGGTCCGCGGCGCGCTCCGGAACGAAGGCGAGCGCGAGCAGAACCGGCGCTCGCAGTGCTGCCTTGCCACCCAGATGCGCAGCGACCACGTCGATGCCTTCGACGAAGAGCCGCCGCACCTCCGGCTCGCCAGCCGCCGATGCCAGCGCCGAGTCGGGACCCCAGCCGCCCTCGAGATGGTTGTGGTGGCCGCCGAGCGCCATCTCGGTGCAGAGCGGGATCAGCCGATCGAGCTCTGCGTTGCCAGCCTCGATCTCCCGGAGAAGGAAGGGCATCACCGCCGTCGAAGGCGGCAGGAAGATGCCGCCCTGGTGTACCAGCGCCTGATCGAGCTCCTTGATGGCCGCGCGGCTCGCCTTCCGGTCACCGGAACGAATCGCTGCGAGCGCCTCCGGCACCCAGGTGTACTCCTCGTGTTCGTCGCCGAACTGGGTCCAGTCGATGTCCTCGGGCGTCGGTGCGTTCCCCATCGCGCGAGCGTACCCGCGGCGAAGCCCGACCGGCAGCCCGAGAGCGGGGACTATTGACGGCGCCGCGAGCGAGCGATGACGCCGAGCAGGAGCAGCGACGCGAGGGGCGCGCTGCTCGATCCGCCGGCCGCGCAGCCGCCTTCGATGGTCATCATGCCCGGGCCGCCGCCGACGCTGCCGTCACCGCCGGAGATGACTCCGCCGTCCGGCCCGATGACCACGCCGCACATGTCGTTGCCGTCGCAGTTGGCGTCGACACCATCGCCGCACGGATCCTCGGCGCCGGGGTACACGTTCGGGTCGGTGTCGTCGCAGTCGACGCTGGTGTTGTGCCCGTCCCCGTCGGCGTCCGCGGGGCCGTCGGTGCACTCACCGTCGGCGCAGTTGGCCGGGCAGCTCTCGACCTGGAGCGAGCCCGCGTTGCAGCGCTGGCGCATGGAGCCGCCGCTGCACTCCCACGCGCTACCGACCGCGCCGCACTCGTTGGGCACGGAGGTCACGCGGACCTGCAGCTGGTTGTCGGGCGGGCTGGAGAACCAGGCGACGCCCTCCTGGACCAGGTTGAAGTACTGCGGATAGTCGCCGGGCGCGTCGGGGGCGCGCACCGAGAAGCTGAAGCGACCGACCTCACCGGGCGGCGTGGCCGCGTCGACCGTGGCGGCGCGGTGGTCGCTGACCCAGTCGGAGCCGGCGATGGGGCTCGCCCCGTCGCGGGGCTCGGTGGTGCCGAGGAAGGTCGCGCCCGGCGTCCAGGTCTGAGCGCCCTCGTTGCGCATCTCGATGTAGCCGGCGACCTCGGTGCCCGCGGGGATCTCGAAGTCGACCGCCGCGACCGGGAAGGACTGCGCCGCGTAGGAGGCCGCCCAATCGTTGTTCACGGCCCAGAAGGACGCGCCCATCTCGTTGTAGATGTTGACCGCGTGGTCGCGGTAGCGGTTGAAGCGGTTCGTATAGTCCGAGCAGCTGACGCAGCCGTTGTAGTACTTGGTGATGAACTCGGTCCACTGCGCCATCCGGCCGTTGTCGACGCGCACGCCGTTCATCCACTCGATGGCCTGGGCGCGGTTGGTGATGCCGCTGGTGGGCACGCCGTTGTTGCCCGAGCGGTAGATCATCCGCGAGATCACGAAGTCGATCGCCGCCTGCACGTTGCCGGCAACGCTCAGGATCCGGTCGCCCTCGCGGGCCAGGGTCTGGGCGTAGGTGCCGGCGTCGAACTGGAACATGCCGAGCCCGCCCTGCTCGTTGCCGCAGGGACCGTCCCAGTAACCGGCGAGCACCGGGCCGCCGCCGCAGTCCGACGAGTTGGGCCCGTAGCACTTGAGCCCGGAGTATTCGCTCGCGCAGTGGCTCAGCAGCGTCTCGGCGCTGGCGACCCCGGCGAGGAGCCAGCCCTGGGTGATCCCTTCAGCGAAGGAGGCATCGCGGATCTGAGCCGCGCGGGCGCGCCGTGCCGCCGGGTCGCTCAGGCCCTGAGCGACCGAGCCCACCGCGTGCGGCTCGGGCTTCGGGGCGTCCCCGAAGCAGGCCGCCAACGAGACCGCACATCCAAGAACTGCAAGACGCCGGAACACACCCATGCCTCCAACTTACAGCAAGTAGCAGGCCAAGCCCCACGACCCCCGATCCGGGCGCCGAGTCCGCATCCGACCCTCCGATCCGGCCGTTTTCGACGGTCGAACGGTGCGCAAAGGTGGCACGCCATGTCGAGATCCTGGGCAAGGCCGCTCCCGATGGTCCGCGACTCGACTAGGGTCTGACCCGTGCAGAGCCCCGCGACCCCCCTGAGCTGCCCCCGGTGTGCGGTCCCGATCGGCCGAGGCGATGAAGGGGCCTACCGGAGCGTCGCGGTCTCCAAGCACTGGTGTGATGGCTGCGCCATCTTCGTCTTCGGCGACGCCAACCGGGTGCCGCTGCGGCTCGCCCTCGCGCAGTCCCACCGGTTGAAGCGGGTCGCTCTTCGGACTCTGAGCGTTCAGTCGGCGAAGGGCTTCAGCTCGTCGATCGTCGACGTGTATTGCTCGCGCGCCGAGGCCGGGAGCCGATCCAGGACGACTCGGACGGTGTCGGGCTCGCCGAGGTCGAGCCACGTGATCGCGATGTTCGCGAGGATGTTGGTGTGCCCTGGGAAGCAGAGCGCACGGTAGTAGGCCTCGAGCGCTTCCCGGTGACGGTCCGAGGAATGCAGCGCGATCCCCTTCTGCATCCAGGCGTAGTAGTGACCCGGCCGCAGGGCGGTGGAGATCTCCGCGCAGGCGAGCATCCGCTCCCAGTCCTGCTCGGAGTAGAAGGTGTAGGTGACCTGGTCCCAGCCGTCCGCGTTGGCGAGCTGCGCTGGACGACGATCCTCGGGCACCTCGGCCAGCGGCTCCGCTGGTGGCGCGTCCGAACCCTTCGGAAGACCATCTCGCACCCACGAGCGCAGGATGGGCAGCTCCCCGTACGCCGGCCGCTCGCCGGCGACGAGCTCGCCGAGGAAGGTCGCGGCGTCGCGAACGACGCGCGCCGGGTGATCGGCGTGCGCTTTGCGCTCTTCCTCGAATGCCGATTCATCCAGGTGGAAGTAAGCGCCGAGGAGTCGCGCGAGCGAGGGGTCCCCCGCGGGCTCGGGCGCCGGAGCGAACCCACCCTGGGTGAGCAAGGGCAGCAACGGCTCCATCACGCGAAACTCGTCCGCCAGCGGACACGGCGCCTCCCTCGGTTCGCCGAGGAGCCCGATGAGGAGCTCGAGGTCGTCCGTGAGGATGTCCGTGTCGCTCGGGTCCGGCAGATGCAAGTGGCCATCGAGCGCCTCGAGCAACGCCCGCACCTCCGCGAGCTCGGGCGCAGCCAGGTCCACCTCACCTTCGATCGCCTCTTCCGTGTCCACCACGCCTGCCTCTTCGAGCTCGCTCCAAAGCTGCTGGAAGCGAAGCAGTCCGGCGAACGACGCGAGCGAGTCGGCCACCCGCTCGAGCTCACCGATCGCTGGGTCGTAGAGCGCGACCTCGTCGCGCGTGGGGTCGACGCGCACGAAGTACTCGCGGCCCGCGGGGTCGCTCCCGATCGGCAGGCTCCCGGTCAGCCCGGCGACCAGCCGCAGCGGCTCGCCGATCGCAGCCTCGAAGAGGTTCGGCGCGTCCAGCGCCCACCACCCGGGAGGCGTGAGCACCAGCAGCCCGTCGTCGCGCTTCGAGCCCTCCTCCATCCGCTCGAGGAGCCTGACGACTCGGGAGCTCGGCTCGACCCCGAACGCCTGGGTCACCCGGTCCGCCAGCGCTCCCTCCCCCTCGGGCAGGCTCTCGAGCCAGCCGTCGAACCACGAATCTTCCGTCATGTTCACTCCTCGACCACGTCGACATCGTCGAGGCCTACGAAGACCTTCTGGCCATCGTCGGTTCGAACCCCGAGCCGGGTACCAGGCCCGTGCTTGCTCTTGCCCTTCCAGAACACCGTCCCCTGCGCGCCGACACTCTTTCGTCCGCGCAGGATCACGACTCGGTCGCCCTCGTCTGCGTCGCCCGCCGCCCCTCCGCTCTCGGAGCCGGCCTCGCCCTGCGACGCCGCCCACGCGCCGGGCGCGAGCTTCGGGAGCCGCTTCTTCGTCTCACGGAGACAGCGCAGGTGGTCGAGCGACCGCTCGTCCACGTAGCCCTGACTACGCTTGGTGCTGGTCACGTAGCGCTCGAGGGCCCGCAGCTTGGCCAAGGCCAGGTCCACGCCGTTGGCCTCGTCGCGAAGCTTGAGGTTGCTCGTGCGGAGCCGCTCGACCACCGATGGGTGGAGCGGTGCGCTCAGGAGCTCGTCGCACTCCGGCATGCGCTCGAGCGCAAACCAATACCCCTCGAGCGCCATCGACGCGGCCGGGGAGAGGCCGTCGGCCACGGCGAAGTCCCACGCGCCGACGTGCTCGGCCAAGAGCTCTGCGCAGGCTCCCCGATGGAAGCGAGCCGCGGCCAGGAATGCCGCCTGCACCACCGCCGGATCCCACTCGTCGCGGAGCGCCAAGAGGGCGCGCACCCCATCGGGCTCGACGAACCCGGCGACCCTGCGCAGCGCCTCCGCCGACACCTCTGCGCCTCGCTCGAGCAGGAGCTGGATCACCTCTTCCGCGCCCGCTGCGCACGCCAGCGCGAGGGGCGGAATGCTCTCGTTGCCCAGCCCCTCGTTCGGGTCGCCCCCGTCATCGAGCCAGGCCCGGACGCTCGTGACGTCACCGTTGCGGACGGCGGTCTGCGGGTCTGGGGCACTCACCAGCCGAGCGTACCGCGCTCGCTCGGCCTTCGTCAGCACCCACGTGGCGAGCGATGGCGGCCCATGGCATCCAAAGTGTGTGAGCGAGCCCAGCGCGATTGCCGTCCGTCGCACGAACGACGCGGTGTTCCTGAGCGGACGGATCGTCGACAACGCGCCGCACGCGCACCACGCGATGCAGCTCACCTGGGCGGTCGGAGAGCGAGCGCTGCTGACCACCGGCGAGCCGTTCTCCGGCGGCGTGCTCGCCGTGGAGGGTGGCGTGCGTCACGCGTTGCGGCTGGAACGGGGACTGCTCTGTCTGCTCGAGCCAGAGGGACGCGCCGCCCGCGCGATTCGCGAGCGCTGGCTCGCGAGCGCGGAGGTGGCGGTCGTCGCCGAGACGCCCCTCACGATGCTGGACGAGCCGGAGGCGATGCTCCCCCCGCTCACCGGCGAGCTCACGCCGCGCTCCACCGACGAGCGGATCGCGCGGGTCCTCGTTTGGCTCGACGAGCTCGAAGCGAGCGAACGCTGGCCAGAAGTCTCGATCGCCGACGCACTGCCTCTCGTGCACCTCTCCGAGAGTCGCTTCCGCCATCTCTTCACCGACGAGGTCGGCAGCTCCTGGCGCAGCTACCTCGTGTGGCGGCGTGCGCTCGTCGCCGCCAGCCTGGCGCTGCGTGGCGCGACGCTGACCGAGGCCGCGCACGGCGCGGGGTACGCGGACTCGGCGCACCTCTCACGCCAGTTCAAGGCGCTCTTCGGATTCACGCCCTCCCGCGCGCTCGGATTCAGCCGCCTCGTTCAAGGCTGAGCCCCACCGCGGGCCCAGGGTGGAGGCATGGAACCCGACCACCTGCGCGCCACGCGCATCCTCGACATCGATCACCCCGAGATCCGTGCCCTCGTCGACCAACGCGGTTGGCGCACACCGAGCGCGTACGAACGCATCGGGGCCGCCTACTCGTTCGTGAAGGACGAGATCGCCTTCGGCTACAACGCCTCCGACGACCTACCCGCCAGCGCCGTGCTCCGCGATGGCTACGGCCAGTGCAACACCAAGGGCAACCTGCTGATGGCGCTGCTGCGAGCGCTCGAGATCCCGTGCCGCTTCCACGGCTTCACCATCGACAAGGCACTGCAGAAGGGGGCGATCCCGGCCTGGCTCTTTCCCATCGCGCCCGCGCGCATCCTCCACAGCTGGGTCGAGGTCCGCTTCGGCGGCGAGTGGATCCCGCTCGAAGGCTTCATCCTCGACGGCACCTACCTGTCCGCGCTCCAGGCTCGCTTCCCCGACGCCGACGCGTTCTGCGGCTACGGCGCCGCCACCCCGAACCTGCAGCGACCCGAGGTCGACTGGTGCGGTCGCGCCACCTACATCCAGCGGGACGGAATCGCGGACGACTTCGGGGTCTTCGACGACCCCGACGCCTTCTACGAAGCCCAGGGGACGAACCTCAGCGGGTTGCGCCGCTGGCTCTTCGTCCACGTCTTCCGTCACCTGATGAACCGAACGGTGGCGCGAGTTCGCGGCACCCGAAATGGCCGGACCTCCCGGGCTGCGGCCGAAGTCCGGCATCGGCGCGAAGCTCGTGATACATGTTCTACCCGGAGGGGGTCATGTAGGTGACCGAGCCTTCCGAAGGAGGTCCGCACGGTGAAGCAGATCAAGGGCGATCGACCCCTCTTTCCGTACCCCAGTGCCTGGTACTGCATCGATGATGTCCGAACGCTCGCGGCGGGTGAGCTGAAGCGCTTCTCGCTCTGCGGCGAGGACATCGTCTACTTCCGCACCGAGAGCGGCGAGCTCGCGGCGATGGAGGCCTACTGCCCGCACATGGGCGCGAACTTCGGCCACGGCGGCAAGGTCGTGGGCGAGCACGTGCAGTGCCCCTTCCATGGCTTCGAGTTCGGCACCGACGGCCGCTGCGCGAAGGTCCCCGAGAGCAAGGGTGTGCCCAAGCTACGGGCCCGAACACTGCACACCGACGTGGTCATGGACCACCTCTTCGTCTGGTACGACTACCTCGGCCGGCCGCCGAGCTTCCGGCTGCAGCTCTGGGATCACCCACTGGTGTCGACGCGCTCGACGAGCGTCACCATGCGCACCCATCCTCAGGAGCTCGCGGAGAACGGCTCGGACCTGCGGCACTTCCGCTTCCTGCACCACAACAACTTCCGCATGCTTCGCGCGGAAGCGGACCCCGAACGACCCCACGTCTTCCGCACGACGCTGAAGGGCAAGATCTTCGAGGAGAGCTCCGGTCGCCAGATGCAGCGCGACCTGCTCGCCGCGGAGGTGGACATCGCGATGAACGGGCTCGGGTTCCTCGCGGCGCGCTGCGACCTCTACAAGGTCGGCGTGGTGAACCAGTACCTCGCGTGCGGCACGCCGCTGAACGAGCACGAGACCGTGCTCCGCATCATCACGGCCTTCGAGGAGATCCAGGACTTCGGGACCTTCCTCCCCGGCTTCCACCGGCTGCCCGGCAGCGGCTGGCTACAGGCCAAGATGCAGCGACCGGTCGCCGAGCTCTTCACCAAGCTGATGTTCGACGACGTCGTCGCCGTGCAGCTCGAGGACCGCGACGTGTGGCACCACAAGATCCACCGCTCCGAGCGCAAGGGGCTCGACCGCTCGGTGGTCGACTTCCGCAAGTGGGCGGAGCAGTTCTATCCGAGCGGCGATCCCTACCTCACGCTGGCCGACGCCGACCGGCTTCCAGACGTCTCGCTGGAAGCCGTTCGGGCGAGCGCCTAGCGCTCGGTCGCGACGCGGACGACGATCTCTCGGCCGTCGAGCTCGCTGCGGTGCAGCTGCTCGATGACGGCGGCCGCGTCCTTGCGATCGGTCACGGTCACGAAACCGAAGTTCCGCGACATCCCGGTGTCCCGGTCCTTGATCACGACGGCCTCGTCGATCTGGAAGTCGGCCTCGAAGTGCGCGAGCAGCGACGCGTTGGTCGTGCTGTCGCTGAGGCTACCGATGAAGAGCTTCGACGGGATCGGCGCCGCGCTGCGGCCCGCGCTGGGTCCGGCGTGGAGATCTCGGAGCACTTCCTCGGGCGACATCAGGCCGCCGACGATGTCTTCCTGCGAGACGATCTCCGGCTCGGCCGGATCCATGTCGCGCTTCTCGTCGCGCCGACGGCGCTTCTCACGGCGCTTCTCGGCCTTCTTCTGCTCGCGAGCCCGCTTGGAGAACGAGGAGCTCATCGAGTCCGCCCGATGTTGAGGTTGGGGATGATTAGGCCGTGTGTGTTTCGAAAGATGGGGACGCTCGATTCTCTGTTTGGGGGTTGAACGGCCACAGCCTGCCACTTCCGGGCCAACTCGCAACGTGGCAAATCGCGATCCCCGGGCGTAGGCTCCGCGCAAAGGGGGTGAAATGCTCGACGATCTGGACTCGATCGACTGGTCTTCGCTGGAAGACGCCTACGGCCCTGCGGTGGACGTGCCCGACCTCCTGCGAGCGATCGCCGACGGTGAGCCTCGGGCGGTCGGGACCCTCGAAGCGCACATCTTCCATCAGGGCGCCACGTACTATCCGGCGGCGCCCCCGGCCGTTCCCTTTCTCGTCGAGCTCGCCACCGCACCCGCCGTCGCCTCGCGCGAGGTGGTGATCGACTTCCTCGCGGAGCTCTGCGGCCCCGAGCCGGTAGGGCTGATCGGCTGGGACCCCTACGCCTTCCGCTCGACGCCCGCGTCGCCGGAGCAACCGGAGGGAAAGGAGACCATCGCGGCGATCCGAGAGCGTGCGGACGCGTTGGGCGTGCTGGTGGCCGACGCCGATCCGCGGGTGCGGGCGTCCGCTGCTCGACTGGTGGCCGAGCTCGGTCACTTACCAGCGGTCGATGGGCTCGGAGCCCCCGAGGCCGACCCGCGAGCGCTGGCGAGCCGAACGCTCGCCCGGGCGAAGCTCGGTGACGACCCAGCCGCGCTACGCGCGCACGCCGACCACCCCCACCCCGCCGTCCGCGCCGCCGTCGCGGTGGGGCTCTGCTGGCGGAGTGACGACCTCCCGCTCTCGATGTTGGAAGCGGCGGCAGCGTTGCCGGCAACCGAACGCTTCGCGGGCGACTTCCCCTGGGGCGACCTGGTGGAGCTGGCGGCCGCGGCACTCATCGGAGCCTTGGACGAGGCCGAGGAAGCCGTGGTGGGCCGAACGCTCGGCGTCCTGCGTGCTCGGCTGGAGCGCGGCGACGAGCTCTCTCCACCCCACGACTTCCCACGGCGAACCCTCGACCCGGAGCCATCGAAGCCTTGGACCGAGAGCCCGGAAGACCGCCCGCTGCGCGCATTGGTCGGGGTGGTCGCTCGCGGCACCTTCGGGGAGCTCGCCGGTCGTGCGGATCCGGTCTTGGCCAGCGAGCTCACGGACGCCCAACGCTCGGTGCTCCAGCTCACGGTCGACTTCGGCCTGCCGATCCCCGTGCGCGGGATCCCATGGGTTCGGCCCGAGGCGATGCGCCGCTACCTGGAGGGCGGCGGCCCGTTGGACCGCGAGGTCACGGTCGATGGGCGAACCCGGCCGCTCTGGCTCTGGTTGGACGAGGTCAAGGCACCCGAGCTCGCGACCTCGGAGGCGGTGCTCGCGACCCTCTCGGACGACGAGCTCCTGCCCCTCGTCGAAGACCTGCTCTCGATGGCCTACTCGCGGAACGGCTCCATCCCGGCGTTGAAGTGGAACTGCTGGGACCCGCTGGCCCGCCGAATGCTCTCGATCGCAGCCGACCGCGACGCCGCGATCCAAGCGATGGCGTCCGACCTCTCGCCCATGGCGCCGAGTCAGGTCGCGCTCCTCTTCGCGCGCCTGCTCGACGCCCTCGGCCAACTCGACGACCCGCGCTGGGACCCGCTGCTCGGCCGTGCGTCCTACCGCGTCGACGACGCTCGCCCGTTGCTCGAAGCACTGCCGCTGGAGCGCCGGAGCCGGATCATCGGCGGGCTACAGAACCCATACACGCGGGGAAAGCTGATGGACTTGGCCGATCCTTCCGTCGCGCGGGCGGCCACCCTGGAGCGGATGATGACGAAGGAGTGGTGGGCCGACGTCAGCACGACCGGGCAGATCCTCGTGAGCCTCGGCGAGGACGCGATCCCCGCGCTCCGCGACACGCTCACCAGCGCGATCGCCGCCGGCGACGAGGTCCGCACGCGGGTCCTCGAGAAGGCCATCCGCGCGCTCGAGGGCACGCTGGAGCACGAGCTGAACGTCGCCCTCGTGGACGACACCATCGAGGCCACGCTCTACGGCGAGGGTGACGACCCGCTAGGCACCTTCACGCTCCCCGCGAGCCCGAAGGAGGCCGACCTCGAGCCCCTCACCCGAGCGCTCGAGGCGGCGCACGCCATCGAGCTGCGCTTGGTGGACGACGACGAGCTGCCGGTGGGCGACAGCACCCTCTATCGACTGCAGCGCGTCATCGACTGGGATGGGATGGAGGCCATCCATTCCGGCGGTTCCTCCCTCCGGCGCGGCTAGCGCAGAGCTAGGGGTACGGGACCATCTCGCCGCGGTCCGGGTCCCAGAGCTTCAGCCGAAAGCAGGCGGCGATGTCACGCGGGGCGAGCGTGGTTCGGCGCGCCACCGCGAGCTCGGGAACCGCCGCGTGGGCCTCGGGCAACCGGTAGAAGGGGATCGCCGGGTTCAGGTGGTGCACGTGGTGGTAGCCGATGTTCCCCGTGAACCAGTTCATGATCGGGCCCAGCTCCATGAAGCTCGAGGACTCGAGTGCGGCGCGGGCGTAGCTCCACTCTTCGCGCGGCTGCAGGTGCATCCCCTCGAAGTTGTGCTGCGCATAGAAGAGGTAGGCACCGAGCCCGCACGCGACGAAGAGCGGCACCACGAGCACGAAGAGCAGCCCCTGCCAGCCGAGGGTGAGCGTCAGCGTGATCGCGAGGGCCACGTGGACCAGGAGCGCGAGCGCCGAGTCCCAGTTGCGACGCGGTCGACGGAGGAAGCCCGAGACGCACATGCCGTAGAGGAAGATGCCCCCGTAGCCGAAGAGAACGGTCAGCGGATGGCGAGCGATCCGATAGAAGCGCCGCGCCGAAGGGCTCGCCTTCTCCCACATCGCGACGGTCATCACCGGGTAGGAGCCGACGTGGCTGCCGACGATCTTGGCGTTGTTGGCGTGGTGGTAGTTGTGAGTCTGTCGCCACACCCTGGGCGGCGTGAGCACGAGCACCCCGTAGACACTCATGATCGCCTTCGCGAGACCGGAGCCCTTGAGCAGCGCCCCGTGCATGAAGTCGTGGTAGACGATGAAGCCCCGCACCGCGACGAGCCCCGCGAGCACCGACGCGACCGCCCGCACCGGCCACGGCAGCGGGAGACCCGCGACCACGAGCACCCCGACCAGGATCGCGAGCGTGGACCCGAGAGCCCACCAGCTCCGGCGCCGGTCCTCCTTGGCGAACGGCCGCATGGCCTGCATCAGCTCTTTTCCTTCGCGCACTCGTCGACCTCCTGCCTCGCGCGGGAGCAAAGACGATGCCGACTCGATTCGACGGGGTCGGACGGTGCCCTGGCGCAGATTCGGCGCGCCTCGGCCATGCCGGGTGCAAGGGCTGCGCATCGCTGCGAACACTCGGCGCTATGGGCCCACCGCGCTCAGCGCCTCGCGGTAGTCGCGCACGGTTCCGGGGCTCGGAGACCAGCCGGCGAGGAAACGGTGGAAATCCGCCCGAGCCACCGGGTAGAGCGCCCGCCATTCCGCTTCGAGCGCGTCGGTGTCCACCTCGGGGTCGAGCGCCGCGCGAAGCTCGGCGAAGTAGTGGTCGAGCAGGGGTCCCGAGCCGCCATCACCCCCGCCCCAGCCGCGGCGACCGAAGAGCAGGTAGGCCACGTCCTTCATCCCGCAGCCGCCGCCCACGTACTGGAAGTCCACGGCGGCCACCGAGCCGCCCGACCCGAAGCAGAAGTTGGCCGGCTTCGCGTCGCCGTGGACGAAGGTCCGGAAGCGAGCTCGGCGGAGCTGGGCATCCAACACCGGCGCGGCGTCGCGGAGCCGCGCGTCGGCGATGGCGGCCAGCTCGTCGGGGCGGGTCTTCAGGTGCCAGTAGGTGCCCTGGCCCCAGAGCTGATCCGGCGGCTGGCCGAGGAAGGTCGCGTGGAAGCGCGCGAGCCAGCTCAGGCAGCTCATCACCTCCGCCTTCGAGAGCGCGCTGCGGCGCCCCCCGAAGCCGGCGGCGTCGAGGTCCTCGAGCAGGAAACGCCAGCCCTCCTTGGTGCGCTCGGCCGCCAGACAGCGAGCGACCCGGCAGCCCTCCGAGCAGCGCGTCGCGTACTGGCGATAGAACGCCCGCTCGACGTCGTAGGAGCGGAGCTTCCGCTCGTGGGAGCGACCGCCCCCGGCGCCCGGCGTCACGTGTTTGACGATCACCGACGGTGGGCCACCGCCTTCGAGGCGCACCCGGAGGATCTCCCCGTAGCCACCCCACAACGTCTGCAGGTGCTCCCGGTTCAGCACCTGGCTGGCGCCGGTGAGCTCGCGAATCCACGCGTCCATCGCCGGAGCCTAGTACGTGATAGAACCGCGGCATGGCGTTGAGCGAAGATGAGCTTCGGGAGCTCCGGGAGACCTTCGACCACTACGACACCGACGAGAACGGCGTCATCGATCGGAACGAGTTCCGCGCGCTGCTGAAGAGCCTCGACGCGGGCTTCAGCGAAGACGACGTCGTGATGGGATTGAAGGTCCTCGACGCGAACGAGAACGACGTCATCGACTGGGAAGAGTTCCGCGACTGGTGGGGCGCCCGCTGAGCCCGCGTGCTCTCGCGTTCGCGTGCCTGCTGGGGTGCGCGGCGCAGTCGCCCACGAGCCAGCCCAGGACTGCCGCGGGCCCGCCACTGGCGCCGCACATCGACGTGGGGACCGAAGCCGAGGCGATGGGCGCGCTCCGCTCACGGTTGGACGCGTTGGTCCACTCGCCGCACCAGCTCTCGGGCGCGCTCGCCGATTCGAAACGCCGTTTCCCCGAGGGTGACCTGCTGCCGGCGACACTGGCCGCCATCGGCTACGTGAACGTCGGCGAGCCGGACGCGGCGGCCACGCTGATCGAAGCCGCGCGAGCCGCGGTGCGCGAGCGGGTCGGCCAACCCCTGAGCGAGCTGACCACGCTCCAAGGCCAGGGCACCTACATGGCGAACCTGAACCTCGCGCTCGCGCATCACTGCGTGGCTGCGGGGCCCGAGCGTTTCGCCGCGATCCACGAGCCGATCACGAACGTGCTGCGCGCGGCGATCGCCGCCGAAGATGGTGGACCGATCGCGTCCTATCCCGACCAGCGCTGGCCGGTCGACACCGTGGTCGCGATGGCCTCGGTGGCGCTCCACGACGAGTGCCACGGTCGCGCGCCCGACGCGGAGATGCTCGCCGGGCACCAACGCTGGACGGCGAACGCGGGGACCGACCCCGAGCTCGGCCTGCCCTACGCTCGGGTCGACACCGCCCGGCCGATGGAGCCCCGTGGCAGCGACCTCTCGTGGCGAATCCTCCTGCTCACGCGCGCGGCGCCCGCGTACGCCAAGGAGCTCCAGCAGCGCTATCTGGCGTTCTTCTGGCGGGAGACGGAGACCGTCACGGGCTTCACCGAGTGGCCAGGCGGACGCCACGCCCCGGACCTGGACTCCGGGCCCATCGTCAACGGCATCGGCGCCGCAGCCTCCACCTTCGGCATCGGTACCTGCGCGGCCTTCGGAGACCGGGAGCGACGCGAGCGGCTGCTCGCCCAACTGCCGCGGGGGCGGATGCTCGTCGAGCAGGCCCACGGCGCGACCATCAGCGGCATACGGATCGACGCACGATACGTGACCGGTTCGCTGATGGGCGACGCGACGCTCTTCTACGCGCTAACCCAAGACGCGGCGGAAGGCCTCTAGGTTCGCGCGGCTGACGTTGCCCCGATCGGGGATCGCGAAGACCACCCGTTCGAAGTCACCCCACCGGCCGGACTCGAGCACGCGCCGAGCGGCTTCCGCGACCGGCTGCGGGTCGTTGCGAAACGCGCCGCAGCCCCAGGCACCGAGGACCACGCTCCGGTATCCGTGCTCCGCGGCGACCGCGAGGATGTTCGCCCACCGTCGCTCGAAGGTCGACTCGATCGCCGAGGCTTCCTCGGGCCGGTTTCGACGGATCGCCCCGGCGTTGGGCGCGGGCGCCGTGATCACTCCGACGACGACCGGCTCGTCGAGCAGCGGCTCCTTGGTCGCGAGACGAAAGAAGGGGACGCCCGGCGAATGAATCAGGCGGTCGCTGTAGAGGAGCGTGCGCTCGCCTCGATGATGGTCGTAGTACGCGCGCTGCGTGAGGAGCGTGGTGTAGAGCCCAGAACAACGGCAGAGCTCCTCCTCCTGGGCGCGGGCCCCACCGAGAAAGCCGCCGCCGGGGTTTCGGGCGGACGCGAAGTTCAACACCACCGCGTGGTCGTTGGCCCAGCGTTGGGCCGCCTCTTGCGTGGTGCTGGCGACGACCTCGATGGGCGGCGTTCGGCCGTCGGCCGGGCGAGCGCGCAGGGCGTCGAGCTCTTCGGGGAGGTAGAGACGCGTGTCCGCCTCGGCCTTCGCTTGCAGCGCACCGATGGACACTTCCTTCCCGGACGCCGAGGTGTAGGCACCGGCGTCGAGGATCGCGAGCACCTGCTTCGCCGCGGGGTTGCTCGCCTGTCGTTCGTCGAACGTCATGGCGCGCGCACACTGGGTCGCGTTCGGCATTCGTCAACGGCGCGGTTCCGCAGCGGCCGAGGCGAGGTTAGGTTCCAGCGCCATGCGACTCGAGACCGAACGGTTGGTCCTCCGAGACTACGAACGCGAAGACGCTGGGCCGGTCCACTACTGGCATCGCGACCCGGAGGTCATGAAGCACCTCGGGGGCGTGACCCACCCCGAGCTGGCCGAGTTCGAGGCGTTCATGGAGACGATCGCCTCGAAGTACCAGGCCTATCGCAGCCGCGGGTTGCCTTGGAGTGCCCTGATCGTGCTCGAGCGGGAGTCGTGGCGGCCGGTCGGCACCGGGTTGCTGAAGCCGATACCGGCGGTCG
This sequence comes from uncultured Sandaracinus sp., assembly GCA_964462035.1. Classification (GTDB taxonomy): domain Bacteria; phylum Myxococcota_A; class Polyangia; order Polyangiales; family Houyiibacteriaceae; genus UBA1660. The sequence continues at coordinate 99,060 of CAYXAP010000022.1, read as the reverse complement.
ACGGAACCGACCTCGACGAGATCGAGATCGGCTGGCACTTGGCGCGTCACGTCTGGGGACGCGGCTACGCGACCGAGATGGGCCGCGCCCTCCTCGATGCCGCGTTCACGGAAGCGAAGCTCGACCACGTCAACGCGCTGGTGGATCCGGCGAACCACGCCAGTGCGCGGGTGTGCGAACGGCTCGGGATGAAGGAGCAGGAGCGCTTCACCTGCCGCTACGGAGAGGTGCGCCGCTTCGTGACCACCCGCGCCGACTGGGACGCGCGTTAGCCGCAGATCCACCGGCGCGACCGGCGTTCTGGTGAGCGCCGTTCCCGGTCGCCCCCCTGGCGGAACGGGCACCGATCACGTACACCAGAATTCTCCGTTCGCGCCGGGGGGAGACCGGCCATGACCACTCTGAAGTTCGTATTCCCGCCCTCGATGGGCTCCGCCCGTGGCGAAGCTCGCGTCGAGTTGATCGGGGAGAGCGTGCGCGCGGAGCTGGGAGCGACGGTCACCGTGGCGGTCGCCGACAGCTACGAGGATCTCCACGACCGAACGACGATGGGCGATGCCGATCTGGTGTGGGCTCCTCCGGTCGTTGCATCTCAGCTCCTTCCGCTCGCACGCGACGTCTTCCAGACCGTCCGCCATGGCGTCAGCGGCTACCACGCCGCCCTCATCGCGAAGCGAACCTCCACGGTAGAGCTCGACTCGCTCCGGGGACGGACCGTCGCCTGGGTCGGCAAGAGCTCGCTCGCCGGCTACCGCCTACCTCGCCAGCTGCTGCGCGAACGCGGCATCGACCCGGACCGGGTGTTCGACCGCGAGCTCTTCGTCGGCTCCTATCCGGAGGTGCTCAGCATGATCGCCCATGGCGACGCGGACGTGGGCGGGATCTGCGTGAACGTCCCGAACGACGCGGGGCTCGAGGAGACCGTCTACCAGTACGGCGGTGCCGCGATGCGCAACAAGATGCGAACGCTGGCGGTCTCCGAGCGGGTGACCGCCGACTGCGTGATCCTGCTGCGCTCCATGCCGAGCTCCATCGCGGACGCGATCGGCGAGGCGCTCACGACGACCGGCCGCAGCCGGATCGGCGCCGCGTTCACGATGGCGCTCGAAGCCGAGCGCTTCGAACGGATGGACGACGAGGAGCGACTCGCCCTCGAGCGCTTGCGCGATCTCTGAGCGTCGCCCCGTCCCGATCAGGGCACGAGTAGGTGGTCGAGCACGAACTGGGTCGCGTCTTCGTTGCCACCGAGGTCGAGGGCCGGCGCTTCCACGACGGCCTCGAGCTCGACTTCGCCCGCACGCTCGGCGAGCGTCGCTGCATGGAGCGGGTGGTGCAGGATGTCGAAGCCCGACTCGGTGGGCGCCAGGTCCTCCGCCTCGTTGCGCGCGTAGAAGGGCGGGTCGTCGGCGCTCATCCACGCCAGCATGTCGAGCTCGGCACGGTACGCCTGATACTCGTCGGTCATCAGCTCGGTCTCGATCCGGCTCGGCATCGTGGTCCAGCTGACTGGGAGACCGTAGAAGGTGAGCACTTGCGACGCGAGCGACGGCTGGCCGAGGAGGCCTTCGATGGTCAGCGGGTAGGTCGGGCTGAAGACATCGGCAGGCCAGCGGAGCAGCTCGTAGGTCGACTGCGTCGCGTTCACGGCGACCACGGTCACTCGCGTGCTCTCGCGCGCGATCGGCTCGACGCTGCCGGGGTCGGCCATCTCGTCGTGGAAACCGAGCCAGAGGCTGGTACCCGCGCCAGCGGAGTTGCCCATCAGCGCCACGCGCTCCGGATCGATGTTCAGCGGCTCGGCGAAGTAGCGCACGAACTGCAGGGCCCGTCGGGAGTCGTGCAGGCACTTGATGGCGCCCACCGTCTCGGTCCCCGGTTCGAGGAGGCTGTAGTCGATGGTCACGTAGGCAACGCCCTCGTCGAGGAACGCCTGGAGCTGGGTCGCGCGGAAGCCGTCGTAGGACGCGGTCCGGCTGCCACCGGTGAAGCCGCCACCGTGGATGAAGATGACCACGGGCGTGGGCGTCTCCGCGTCCGGATGGATGAAGACGTCCATCTGCTGGTCGCGCCCGGGTCCGTACTCGAGGGTCCCGAAGATCGTGCCCGCGGCTACCGTCACCGGCGGGGACTCCGGCTCGAGGACCAGCTCATCGGGTGAGATGACGAAGGCGTCCGCCGGCCCTGCGTCCGGCATCGGGACGAAGGCATCTTCCTCGCCCGCGCCGAGGTCCATCGACGCATCCAAGCCCGGTCCGGCGTCGGGAGTGGAGCCATCGTCATCGCTGCAGGCGAAGACGAGAGACAAGCAAGACATCACCAAAAAGGGACGAGACATAGCCCGTAGTCTAGCGCGCTCAGGTGACATGAACAGCGCTCGCAAGAACCGGCGCCCGCCGGAAGGTCCGGCGGGCGCCCTTGCTCAGTGGGTGCACATCATCAGCGTCGCCCACATCCAGCGAACGAGCTCGGACGAGTCGTTGCCCTTCTCGCCACCGTCGCAGCGGATCACGTCGCCCGGGTGCGAGGGGTTGAAGCTGAGGACGTGGATGTCTCGCGCTTCGAAGACCGGCACGAAGATCTGCGCCAGGCCGAGCTCGTCGTAGCCGATCGCGCTCGAGCCGATCGTCGAGATGGTCCGACCTTCGGCCGTGAGGCCCTGGGTTCCGGTCGGGTAGCGGCTCGGGAAGCGGTTGATGTCGAAGATGCTGGCCACCTGGTAGCCCCAATCAGCGTCGTCGCCGGGGCGACGCGGCGCCATCAGCCAGACCTGACCGGCCTCGTCACCGCTGAGGACGATCCACGGCTTGCCCCGTCCTTCGAGCTGGCGAATGGGCCAGAACGCGTGGGCGTGGCCGGGCGCGAGTCGACCCGGGAAGCTCGTGGGCGGCACGGCGGGATTCGGCTGCGGGCGAATGTCGTCGAGCAGCACCCGAGCGCCCCACGCGGAACCGAAGAGGTCGCCATCGGCCGGCTGCTCGAAGGCGACCACACGACCGGCGACGGAGCTCGTGAAGAGGTCGCCGTCGGGCTGGTGGTTGGTCGCGAGCACGTCGAGGAGGCCGTCGCCGTTGAGGTCTTCGATCTCGACGGCGAAGGGCGCGCCCTGGTCGGCGGCGATCACTCCCACCTGTGGCGGCATCGGACCGAAGGCTCCGACGTCCGCCCAGCTGCCGGCGCCGGCGGGGACGCCGAAGACGAGGAAGCGACCGTCGCCGATGGAGCTCTGGTTCGGAGGCGGCGGCAGGGCCTCGAAGAACGCGGTGGTCACGATCTCGAGGACACCGTCGCCGTCGAAGTCCGCGGCGTCGAGGTTCACGTCGGGGCCGTTGAAGGGCGAGAAGAAGAGCACGTGCTCGGTCCAGGTGGCGGTCGCGAAGTCCGCATCCATGCCGGGGTGTTCGAACCAGAGCAGCTCACCGGAGGGCGGCGAGGCCTGCGGCCCGCCCATCGACGAGAAGTTCCCGACGCTGAAGCCGGAGCGGACGGTGATGAGGTCCTGGTCTCCGTCGCCATCCATGTCGGCCCAGACCACGCGGTGGTAGAAGCGGGGCGTCTCGTTCGTGCTCTCGTGGACGACGTACTCCGGCGTGGTCCCGTCCGGGTTGTCGTCGGTCAGGTCGAGAATGGTCAGGCGGCCGGCCTTGGAGGCTGGGTGGAAGCCCTGGGCCACGGTGATCGCGTCGAAGGGGAGCACTCCGTCGGGCGCGCGAACGGCCTCGTTCGGCCAGATGGTCTTGCCGTTGAGGAACCACGACTCGCCGGGCGTGAGCGGCACCGGGAAGGGAGGCCCACCGGGCACGACGCCGGTGGTGGGGAGGTTCTCGTCGGTGAGCCGCTCGAAGTCGCTGGGCAGGAACTGGTCCGGCGCCTTCGCGTGGACGTCGGCGATGCGCAGCACCTGGTCACCCTCGAGGAAGGTGAAGGGAACCGGTGAACCGGGCGGATTGGCAGCGGTGTTCACGAACGAGCTGATGGTCAGCCCTTCGGTGTAGGTGCCGTCGGGGTGCTCGCGGTAGTCGGTGCTGAGGAAGGCCGGGTTCACCGGCAACGAGATGACGCCCTCGGCGCCGAGCCGAGGACACCAAGTGGAGTTGCCCTGGGCGTCGGCCGAGAGCGGATGGACGAGGACGGCCGCGGCCAACGCCACGCCGGAGAGGAGATGCTTCATGGGGAGGTTCTTTCGGGTGCGCGTCGCTGTCAGCACCGCGCATGGGAGGGGAACGGCGTCCGTCGACGGGGCCGACGGATCCACACACCCGAGACCATCCCTCTGGCGGCGCTTACCTAGGCCATGGAGGGGTCCGGCGGTATGCGCATTCACACGATTCGTTCGCCGATTCGCGCGGCCATGTCCGCGTTGTTCGCGCGCTACCCCACCGCGGGCGACCGGAGTACGCTCCGCCGATGAGCGACGAGAGCCCGTATCTGAAAGAGATGGCCCAGGACGCCTACTTCCCGCCGGTTCTGGTGAAGAAGGGCCAAGCCATCCTCGAACGGCTCGATGCGAAGCTGTCCGAGGACCCGCCGCAGAGTGTGGAGGAGCTGCTCGAGCTGACCCACGCGGCCACCGAAGAGTTCAACGAGCTCGCCGAAGAGTTCTATGAGCACGACAGCGAGATCGAGACCGCCGCCCGCGACGACATCGCCGTGAGCTTCGGCGTGGTGCTCGACCGCCACGGCTTCGGTGACGTCGACATCGAGGACGTCATCGCTCCCCGCGACTGGTAGCCCGATGGATCGTTCGGCGCGCTCATCCGTCGGAGGCTGAGTGCACCGGCTCGTCGTCCTCTCGCTCGCGCTGCTGGGCGCCTCGACCCTGGGTCTCGCCCAGGACGACGAGGAGCCCTGGATCACACTGCCCCTGTCGGTGCAGGGGCCGACCGACCTCGAGGATGCGCAGGTCGAGGTTTGGGTCGATGCGGTGAACCATTGGTACGCCCCGGCCCATGTGCGCTTCGCGGTGGACGAGCGGCGGTCGTTGCCCGACGACTGGGTCCTACTGCGGAACAACCGCGACCGACATCGGTTCAAGCGACGGCTGCGTGGGCGGCGCATCCACGCATTCATCGTTCGGGAGATCCGCGATCCCTGGCCGTCGGCCGCGACTCGGCGTGCGTCGGCCCGGGTGGGCCGTGAGCCGTCTGGATTGCTCGGCGGTGCGCACATCCCGGCGCCGACTCATCGGCCGGGCAGCTACGTGATCGCCCTCGACCGGGCCATGCCGCTCGCTCTCGCCCACGAGCTCGGTCACGTGCTCGGTGCACCGCACCATCGGGACCCGACGAACATCATGAGCTACGGCCGACACCGCTCGCACTTCGACGAGGCACAGCTCGAGCAGTTCCGCCGTCGCGCGCGACGGCTCCAGCGCCGTCGGGATGTCTCGCGGGTTCGCGCCGCTCAGTGAATGCCGGAGCTTCCGCCGAGGCCACCGCCGTCACGCGCGGGGATCTTCGCGAGGAGCCGGTAGATGCCACCGAAGAGCGCGCCGATCAGACACGCGAGCGCGATCATCTTCAGCGCGGGTGACTCCAACCCGAGCCCGACGCCGCCGAGCACGATGGCCAGAACGAGCAGGGACCAGTGCGCGATTCGGAAGGCCCGCCGGAGGCGCTCCGCTTTCGCGCGCGCCTCTTCCCGGGCGCGCTGGGAGCGCTCGATGTGGGCGTCCAGCTGCTCTTCACGCTCCGCCGCTTCGCGAGCGGGCTGCCGAGTCGGGCTGCGGTACTCCATCGAGACTCCTAGGTTCAGCATCGAGGCCGCGATTGCAAGCACGAGCGACCTCAGGCGGGGCGCCGGAAGCTCAGCGTCAGGTACGCCTCACGTAGACCCATGGCCCGCATGTTGGACCAGCTCCGGTCGCCATACTGGACCGCGCTGAAGATCGTGGTCGCCCCGGCGGCGCGCGCCTCGGCGAGTCGGTGGGCGATCATCGCGCGCTGGATTCCACGCCGGCGAAAGCGAGGCACGGTGGAGGCCTCGGCCAGGTATGCGACGTCGCCGAAGAGCGTGAGCAGCGAGTCGCCCGCGGGCTCCCCATCGACGTACGCGACGTAGCGCCGCCACTGGCTCGGCCCTGGCCACGGCCCCATCGCCGCGCGCACGATCCGCTGGAGCTCGGGCTTGGTGATCGCCCAGCCGCCGATGAACGCCCGCATCCAATCGTCGACCGCGTCGGCGTCATCGACGCGCTCGATGTGGTGCGTCGGCGCCTCGACCTCGAGGCCATCGACCGGGCTGGCCATCCAGGCCTCGAGCTCGTGGGCGACGAGACCCATGGCCGCGAGCGCGGCACCGACCGAGTGGGAGACCGCCGGTCCGGGCCAACGCAGGTGGACTCCGCAACCGGCGTCGGCGAGCCACGCGATCCGCTCGGGGAGCACCTCGAGGTGATCCGGCGTCACGCCGATCAGCTGGTTGCCCGGCCGGTGGTTCGGCGCACCCATGGTGCGGACGCCCCAGAGCCCGTCGTCCCAGCTCGTGGTGCTCACGCCGAGCTCTTCACCCAGCCCCGCGGCCAGGAGGTTCTCCGCCTCCAGCTGCTCTTGCCGTTCGTGGAGTCCAGGCAGGCGGGCGGCGAGCTCTCGCGGAATGGTCACGGCGGGTTCCTCTCGGGCGACACGTGCGCCGCGCGCAACGTATCGGCCCGAGCGGCCTGCCGCACGCACTCACTGGTTGCCGTGGACGACCAGACGCCAGCCCCCATCGCACGGTCCGTCGGCGTGGCGAACGTGCACCGAGAGGATCCGGCCGTCGCCGTCGTTGGCGAAGAGGCCATTGGTGACGTCCGGCCACTGCAGGGACACGTCGTCCATCTCCCCGATCGGCCGCGCGCTGGCCATCTCGTTGGCGACGCATTCACGCGCCATCGGCGTCATGCTGGCCGACGCTCGATACACGACGAGATCGTAGTCCGACCCGTCGAGCGACTCGAGCTCGAGCCGCGCCCGAATGGTGGAGTCGCCATTGAAGGTGCTGCCCGTGTCGCGAACGGTCACCGTGAGCCACTCGGGTCCGGCACCCATGGCTTCGAGCATCGGGGCCTCGTCATCGCCAGCCAGGGCACCCACGCTGCGGGCACCGACACAGTCGGTGGGCGCCGGGCAGAGGGGACCGCCGTCGGGCGGGCCCGCATCCCTCGGTCCGGCGTCCGGCGGCCCGCCATCGGGCCGTCCTGCATCCGGCCGGCCGGCGTCGATCGGTCCGGCGTCCACGCCACCGAGGTCCATGGTGGCGTTCCCGAGATCCGGGGCGCTCGGTCCGCCGGCGTCGAGCGCGGGTCGGCTGGCGTCGGGGGTGGCCGGCGGAACGCCGAAGTCGCTCCCGGGACCAGGAACGCGCGGCCGTTCCACGCCCTCGGCGCAGCCCCACACGAGGCAAGACAAGAAGATCCATCGGACGCTCCAAGACATGGGTCGCCCCCTTTCCGTCGACACACTGGCCCAGCTCGACGACGGAATCCTTGAGCATTCTCACTGACCAAAAGTGCGAAGTGCAACTTCTAGCACCACACGACCAAACCCGTTGAGGTGGATGCAACAGGCGTTGTGGCGAGTCCAACGACATGAGTGGTGCACACACCGAATTCCCCGTGTTTCGCCCTTGGCCCGGCCATTGCTCTGTCTCCCTTCGACGCCGAGACAGCGTCAGAAAGAGAGACCCCCCATGCGCACCCTGATCCTCACCCTCAGCTTCCTGTCCCTGACGGCTTGTGCCGGAACGGCCGCCCATCCCGAGAGCCCGGACACGGTCAGCGAGACCGCGGCCGTCACCCTCGACGTCCGCGGCATGGTCACCGCGAGCTGCCCCTCCGACGTGGAGACCGCCGCGCGGACGATCGATGGCGTGCTCGCGGTCGACGCGAGCCTCGAGACCCGCCGCGCCGTGATCCAGTACGTGGTCGGCGAGACCGATCCGGAGACCATCCGCCGTCGCATCGCGGAGCAGACCGGCTTCGAGCTGGTCACCGTCCACTGGCAGTCCGTCGACGAGCGCTTCTGATCGATGCGCGACTCCGCGCCCTCGAATCGCCTCGGCGCGCGATTCGGATCGTCACCCCCGATCCGGTCGCGCGCCGACCTCCGTCCGGCGAACCTGCGGTACGCTCGGCGGATGCTCGGAGGTACGGTGGCCCTTCGTCTCGCAACCGTCCTGGTCACGCTCGGGCTGGCGCTCCCGAACGCCGACGCGCAGGACTCGGTCCTGCTGCAGGAGTCCGACGAATCGGCGGCCCCCGAGGGCTCACGAGCGGACGCACCCGATCCAGAAGACGACCGCGTTCGCCGAAGGCTCTGGATCCCCGTCGGCGTCACGCTCGGCTGGCTCGGGAACCGGGACGCGAGCGCGTTCGTGGTCGGCGGCGAGGTCTCGGTCGTGTGGGTGGAGATGGCGCGCAACCGAAACCCGAGCAGCTTCCTGCCGTCCCCCGAAGATGGCGGCGCGTCGTTCGGGCTGGTGCTCGACGCCGTCTGGGTGTCGAACCCGAGCCACTTCCGAGCGACGCTCGGCGCCGAGGTGATGGTCGCGTTCGGCGTGGCCTACTTCGCGGGCCTCGAAGCCGGCGCGACCTTCCACAGCCGCGGCGACGTGGTCGGCTTCCGCGCGCGCGGCTTCTTCACGGTCTTCTGGCCCACGATCTACGTCGGCATCGACTACCACGGCCGGATCGCGGGCGAGGCCGGCCTGCTGATCAAGTTCCCCTTCGGGGCGTAGCTCAGGCCGGCCGGTTGGGCAGCCCCGTGGCCTGGGTCACGCGAGCGGCCTCCATCGGGATCCGCTCGGCGGCCATCTGCTCGAGGCGCCAGTGCTTCCCGTCCTGAAAGAAGATCACGAGATGGAAGCTGCTGTAGCCGCGGTTCACGACCCGGACCTCGAGCTTGCCGAGCCCCTGGACCTGGTCGAACGAGCGCACCTTGGGGATCAGACCGAGGCTGTAGACCTTCTGGTTCTTCCCATCGATGACGACCGTGCCCCGGAGCGTGATCATCGCCACCGGAATCAGGTCGATGACCGTGACGATGAGCATGAAGACCGGATAGGGCAGCGCGTAGAGGCCCGGGAAGCTCTGGAGCGAGATCCCCATGCCGATGAAGAGCGCGAAGATGATCAGGAAGAGCTCCGTGCCCCAGCCACTGGCCGCGCGATAGACGAAGGTCTTCGGCTGATCCTGCAGCGGCTTCTGCATGAAGTAGATCTGGGCGCCGATGGCCGCCCAGAGGACCAGCTCGTAGATGCTGTCTGGAATCAGGAAGGTGAAGCTGGGGATCTGGAAGCCGATTCCCTCGGGCCCGTTGAAGAACGCCGGAAAGAGGTAGACGAACACGAGCGCGGCGATCCGGGCGATCCGCCACTGCTTCTCCTTCGCGGTGTCGAAGTTGGCTTCGCCGGGGGATTCCCCACCTGTGTGCCCGTACGCTGACTGCATCGATCCTCCAGAGGCGCATCGTACGCGATTCGCCGAGGGAGTTCCCTCGACGCCCCCGTTCGGGAGCAGAGGAGACCCTGCCGTGGCTGATACGCTCGGCGCGCGATGCCCTCCGACAGTCCCTGGTCCTCGGCGCTCCTCAACTGTGGGCTCGCGCTCGTACTCGGTGGCCTGCTCGCCTGGTGGCTGCTGGCGAATCGACGGAAGGTGAAGGCCGCTGCGCAGGACTTCACGGGACTCGCCCGGCAGCTCGGCTGGCAGGGACCGGTGACTCGAAACGGAGGGGTGTCGATCGAAGGCGCATGGAATGGTCGCCGCGCTTCCGTGTGGACCGGCACGGTCAGCCCCGGGAGCGGCAATCCGGCGTACGTGATGACCACCATCGAGGTGGCGCTGGCGCGACCGCTACCCGAAGGGATCGAGATCAAGGGCAAGGACTTCGCCGACCGCGCCTTCGACGGTCAGCTCGTGCCGACCGGAGACCCGGCCTTCGACGAACGCTTCGCGGCGCGCGGCCCGGTACCGGCGCTCCAGCAGGTGCTCCAGCCGGATACGCGAGCCGCGTTACTGCGATTGGTGGGTGTGCTCGGTCACGCCTCGTTGATGCGTGGTGGCGACGCCGCGATTCGCGCCGGACTCGATGGGTCGGTCGACGCCACTCGCATTCGAGCGTTGCTCGAAGCGCTCGACAGCGTTGCGCAAACGCTGGGCTGACGACTCTGGCCGACCGAGAGCGGCGGCCTTAGAGTCGATCGTCGTGAACGAGATCTCTCGCCGCCGTCTGCTCGAGCTCCTGGCCGCGTCCGGAGCCTATGGCCTCGTGGGCTGCACTCCAGAGCCTGCTGCGCAACGGACTCGCGTCGAGCTCGATGAGCCGCCGCCGGATCGCACCGGCGGTGACGCGATCCTCGACGTCGAGCCGCTGACCACCCCTTGGCAGACGCGTGACCCCTTCCTCTTCTGCATGCACCACGACGACCGCTACCCGCCCGGGAACGCGACGCTGGGGCCGGACCGAGCCCTGCTCGCTGGCCATCGCATGGGGAACGACTTCGCCGGGGTCGACGGCTGGCGCATGTACCACGGCGACACCGTGCCCGGCTTCCCGCGCCACCCGCACCGCGGCTTCGAGACCGTGACCATCGTGCGCGAGGGGCTCCTGGACCACTCGGACTCGCTCGGTGCGACCGCGCGCTACGGCGAGGGCGACGTCCAGTGGCTGACGGCCGGCGGCGGCATCCTCCACGCCGAGATGTTCCCGCTGCTGAACGCCGGGCGGCCCAACCCGCTCGAGCTCTTCCAGATCTGGGTGAACCTGCCGTCTGCCAGCAAGATGGTCGACGCCCACTTCTCGATGCTCTGGAAGCCCAGCATCCCGACGCGCGTCGTCCAGGACGGCGCCGGGCGCAGCACACGCCTCACCCTGGTGGCCGGGAGCTACGACGGAACGAACGCGCCCGACGCCCCGCCCCACTCCTGGGCGTCCGACTCACGGAGTCACGTCGCGATCTGGAATCTCCGGATGGAGCCCGGAGCGCGCTTCACCCTCCCGGCGGGACCCGCCCGCGCGAATCGCTCGCTCTACTTCTTCGAAGGGAGCCGACTCTCGGTCGGGGGTCGCACGATCCCAAGCTATCACCACGTCGCCGTGCGGGCGGACACGGACCTGTCGCTCGCGGCGGGACCGGAGCTCACCGAGGTCCTCATGCTCCAGGGCATGCCCATCGGGGAGCCGGTCGCTCGCCACGGCCCCTTCGTGATGAACACGGACCGAGAGATCCGGCAGGCGTACGCGGACTATCGGCAGACGCAGTTCGGCGGCTGGCCATGGCCGAGCGACGAACACGTCCACGAGCGTGAGCAGGGCCGGTTCGCCCGGCGACCGGACGGCGGTATCGAGCGACCGCCGGCCTGATCAGGTGCGGCGCGCGCAGCTCCGGCACATGCGGTTGTGCCGCCCCACGGAGAGGAAACGATCGGAACAGCGGAGGCAGTTTCGGAGCTTGGGTTGAGTGCCGGCGAGCCGGCATCCCTTCACGACACGAGGCGTCAGGCCGAGCTTCCGAGCCTTCGCGCGGACCGCCTTCAACTCGGTTCCCGTTCGTTTGGAGAATCGGCGGAGGGCTTCTTGGTCACCAGCGATCGTCAAATCGATGATTCGCTGTTCGCGCGCTGCCTTGGGCAGGCTCTGAATGGGTTCTGCGCCCGTGTCTTGGCTCATGGGTCTCCTGCGTCAGCGGCCCGGAAGGGGTCGCATGTTAGAGCCGTCGCCACTCCTCTCGTTCGTCCGGCGAGCGGACGGTGGTCGGGGAGCATGGCTCGGCTGAGGCGACAGAGCATGCCACAACCGTTTTTGAATTACAACACGGGTCTCCCAGATCGGCCTTTGTCAGGCCGCTCTGCGTGCGGTCGAACCACCAAAGACCAGGTAGCCATCCTCGAGCCGGCCGTAGCGCAGCAGCAGCGTGTCGACGAAGACGTTCTGGGTGTTCCGCCACGGTGACGTGCGTCCCTGCAGCGGCATCACACCGGCACCGCGCCGCACGTACCCGGACTTCAACTCGACGAAGGGCTCGTCGGTTTCGAAGCCTTCGCTGTGGGTCGCCGTGACCCTTCGGACGCCGCGGCGGTCCATCGCCTGGAGCAGACGGCACACGAACTCACCGACGAGGTCGGCCTTGCGGGTCCAGGAGACGTTCACGTAGCCGAAGATCATCGCCAGGTTCGGCACGTCGGCGAGCATGGTCGCGCGATAGGTGAGTGACTGGGTGGCGTCGACCGGCCGGCCGTCCACGACCACCGAGACCCCACCGAGGAGCTTCAGCTTCAAGCCCGTGGCGAGCACCACCAGGTCGGCCTCGAGCTCGTCCCCGCCCGCGAGACGGATGCCCGACTCGGTGAAGCGCTCGATGCCGTCCGTCACCACCGATGCGTCGCCGGCGTTGAGCGCACGGAAGAGATCGCCCTTCGGCAGGACACAGAGCCGCTCGTCCCAGGGGTCGTAGCTCGGCGTGAAGTGCCGCATGTCGATGTCGGGCCCGAGCTGCCGCTGGACCGCACCGAGCAGCAGTCGTCGCACGAGCGCCGGCCGCCGCTTCGACAGATGGTAGAAGCCGAACTGAAGGGCGGTATTGCGGAGCCGGGTCAGGTCGGCGACCCACCGCTCCGGAAGGACCCGTTCGAGCGCGCGGATACTCCGGTCCCGCTGCGGCAAGCTCAGCAGGTAGGTGGGGGAGCGCTGGAGCATGGTCACGTGCGCGGCCTTCTCGGCCATCGCCGGCACGAGAGTGATCGCGGTCGCGCCGCTTCCGACCACCACCACCTTCTTGTCGGTGTAGTCGTAGCTCTCGTCCCAGAACTGCGCGTGCACCACGTCGCCGCCGAAGGAGTCGACGCCGGCGAAGTCGGGGACGTGGGCTTCGTCGTAGCTGTAGTAGCCGGAGCACGCGACCAGGAAGCTCGCGGTGAAGCTCACCTCCTCGCCGTCACGCACGGCCGTGACCGTCCAGCGCTGCTCCGCCGACGACCACGACGCACGAGCGACGCGATGGCCGTAGTGGATGTGCTCGTCGACGCCGTACTCGCGGGCGGTGTCCTCGATGTAGCCCCGAATGCTCTCGGCGTCGGTGATCACCTCGTCCCTGGGCCACGGCCGGAACGAGTAGCCGAGGGTGTGCATGTCCGAGTCGCAGCGGATCCCCGGGTAGCGGAAGAAGTCCCAGGTGCCCCCCATGGCGTCGCGCTGCTCGAGAATGGCGAAGCGCTTCGTCGGACACCGACGCACCAGCTGGGCCGCGACGCCGATGCCGGAGAGACCCGCCCCCACGATCAAGACGTCGAGGTCGGTGGAGGATGGGCGTCGATCCATGCCTGCAACGATACAACGTATTTGTTGCATCGTCGAACGCCGCGGGTAGAGTGATGTGATGAGCTCGCCGATCCCCCTGCTCTTCGCGAAGGCCGTCGACCATGGGCTGCCCCCGAAGCCGGACGCCTCGCTCGAGCCCTACCTCGACGCGGCCGAGGTGTGCGTGCAGCGCTACGGCTGGTCGCGAACCTCGCCAAAGGACATCGCCCGCGAGGCAGGCGTCGAACGAACCACCATCTACCGGAACCTCGGGAAGAAGGAGCAGATCTTCCGGCTGCTCATCGCCCGGGAGGTCCACCGCATCATCGAACGGGCCACCGCCGTGGACCTCGATGGGCGACAGGGACACGAGGTGGTGATCGAGCTGACGGCCTCGACCGTCGAAGAGGTCCTGGCCAACCCGGTGCTCTCGAAGATCCTCGACGACGAGCCCGAGCTCGTCGGTGGGTTCCTCGAGCGAGGGCTGCCCGACATCGTCGAGCGCTTCTCGAGCGCGCTATCGCCGGCCGTCGCGCTCGCGATGGAGACCGGCATCCTGGCCAAGGGCGACCCGGTGGCGCTGACGGAGTGGGTGGTCCGCGTGGGGATCACACTGATCCTGGCCCCATCCCCCGGACCGCTGCGGGAGTTCCTGGGGGCGGTCCTCGAGCCGGTGCTCGCGGTACGGGCGAAGGCCGAGCGCTCGAAGCGGAGAAAGCGATGACGATCGATCTCGACGACATGCTGGAGAAGGTGGTCACCGGTCGCTGGTCCATGGACGCGATCGACTGGCACGCACCCGGCGCGGAACGAATCCGCCCCGAGCAGTACGAGGACCTGCGCGCCTTCATGTGTGACCTGGTGTGGATCGAGCACGTCGGCGCACGGGGTTTCGCAGCGCTCGCGCGGAAGGCGAACGATCCGCGGCTCCGAGCCATCTACGCGAGCTTCGTCGAGGAAGAAGAGCAGCACGCCCAGGCCGAGCTCGCGCTGATGCGCCGGTGGGGCATGGTCGAGCCCGGCGAGATCCCCGAGCCCAACATCAACGTGCGGTTGGCGGTGGCGTGGCTGGACCGCCACGCGGACTCGGTCGACTTCACCACCCTCACCAGCGTCATCGCGATGCTCGAGGTCGCGCTCGACGGCGCGCTGGTGAAGTTCCTCCTCGACGAGGTCGACGACCCACTCTGCGCCGACGTCTTCGCCCACATCAATCGCGACGAGGCCCGGCACCTGGCCGTCGACTTCCACGTGATGGAGCTGAACGGCATGCGCGAACAGACCCGCGAGACGGTGCGGCTGATCGCAGGAACGCTCTCCCCGCGCCGGCTGATGGGCCTGCTGGTCTACATCCCGCTGCTCTCGCGGATGCGCGACAACCTGGTGAAGATGGGCCTCGACGAAGAACGGCTCTACCGAGCGATCCACCGCTTCGACGCCATCGGGAGCCGGAGCCCGCACACGGCCAAGTCGTCGGCCTACCGAGCGATCCGGGCCCACGGGCGAATGGTGGTGAACCGGGACCACCCCTACCACTACCTGGGCGACGCGATGGTCGCGCTCACCGCCCTGGTTCCGCCGAGTCTGCTCGGCCCCCTACCCGGCTGGGCGCGGGCCCTGGCGCAGAGCGAAGCGGCGTAGCTCCGCCACGATCTCTCCACATCTCGGCCGCGGGTTCGCCTCCCGGCTCGGCAAGGCTATCGTCGTGCCCTTCCGAGACAGGCCCTGGCTCGCGGTGCTCGTCGCCGGCACCTTCGCCCTCGCGCTCCTGGTCGCCCGGGTGCTCTACACCGGCCAGCTGACCTACCTCTTCCTGGCCTGGAACCTGTGGCTCGCCGTCGTTCCGCTGGTCCTCGCGGAGCCCGAGCGCGGCGGTCCGGTCCGCTTCGTGCTCTGGTGGCTCTTCTTCCCGAACGCGCCCTACCTGGTCACGGATCTGGTGCACCTGGAGCCGCGGAGCGCGCCCTATTGGTTCGACATCGGGATGTTGGTCGCCTTCGCATGGGCTGGGCTGCTGGCCGGCTCGATGGCGCTCGAGCGCATGTACGCGCGGGTCGAAGGCCGGGCACTCCGAGCGCTCTTCCTCGGGAGCGTGGCCCTGAGCTCCGGTTTCGCGATCTGGCTCGGCCGCTTCCTCCGACTGAACAGCTGGGACCCGCTCCTGCGGCCATGGACGTCGCTGGCGATCGTCAGCGACGCGCTGCGAAGCGGCCTGGCGCTGCAGGCATTCGGTGTGACGCTCCTCTTCGGCGCGCTGGTGTTGGTGGTCTTCACCGGCGCCACCCCCGTGCTCCGACCGAAGACGACCCGGCCGGCGGACTGCTACGCTGGCGCATGGCGCCCACCGACGACGAGAAGCGACCCGGCCCGCCGGGGAAGCTCCGAGGACTGAAGGCGCTGATCCACGACGCCGTCGACGCGACGACCCGCCTGGTCGACGTCGGCCACGAGTCGGCGAGCCGGGGCGTTCGGCGGGTGACCGATCAGCTGGACCCGATCCGGAAACCGGCGCGCGTGGTCGACGAGGTGCGTCGCGTCTCCACCCGCTCCGTCCTCTGGACGATCCGCGCCGTGAACCGGGTGGTGGAGCTGATCACGGACACCGCGCTCGAGGTGGTGCTCCCGGAAGACGCGCCGAGCGGAGCGGTGGACGCCCTCCCCCTCCGATCGAACGTGGTGACGGAGGGCGCGTGGCTCGCGGACGCAGCGATCGGACTCCTGAACGCGGCGGTCGGAGACGTCCTCGACGCTCAGGGCAACGGGCTCGACATGGGCATGGTCTTCCGCGCGAACGACCGCTACCTGGCGCTCGAGCCGAAGCTCTGGGCCGAGCACGTTCCGAACGCGAGCCCGAAGGTCGCCGTCTTCGTGCACGGGCTCGGCACCACCGAGTGGTCGTGGTGCCTCGAGGCCGAGGCCTACCACGGCGATCCATCCGCGTGCTTCGGCTCGCTCCTGGAGACCGACCGCGGCTTCACGCCGGTCTACGTCCGCTACAACACCGGTCGCCGCGTGTCGGTCAACGGCCGCGAGCTGGCGATGGCGCTCGAGCGCTTCGTGGCGGCCTACCCGGTGCCGATCGAGGATCTCACGCTGATCGGCCACAGCATGGGTGGGCTGGTGGTGCGCAGCGCGGCTCACTATGGGCTCGAAGCCGGCCACCCATGGACCGAGCTCGTCCGGCGAATCTTCTACCTCGGCAGCCCGCACCAGGGCGCGCCCCTGGCCCAGCTCGGCCACTCGGTGACCGGTATCCTCGAGGCGGTCGACCACCCGGCGACGAAGGTCATCGGCGCGATCCTCGGTAGGCGCAGCGCCGGCATCCACGACCTGCGCTACGGGGCACTGGTCGACGAGGACTGGCTCACCGCGGACCCACGCGACATGAGCGACGCGACCCTACTCCCGGGGATCGAGCACCACTTCGTCTCGGCGACCGTGACCGCCGATCCGGAGCATCCCGTGGGTGCGTGGGTCGGCGACCTCTTGGTGCGCGGCACCAGCGCCGGCGGCCCGCGAGAGGCCCACTTCCCGATCGACACCCGGCGCTACGGCGGCGTGCTGCACCACCAGCTCCAGAACCACCCCGGCGTGTACGCCCAACTCCTGCTGGCGATCCCCGACGCGCTCAGTCGGTGAACGGCTGCATCTCGCACACCACCGGGTCGGTCCACGCGACGTCGGGCACAGCCAGACGGACGATGTCGGCACGTCCGTTCTTGGTGGCGCTGACGAGCCAGCCGTCGTCCCAGAGCGCCATCAGCTGGGCGTCCAGCGACTCGAAGGAGCCCAGCTCTTCGCCGCTCTCGGTGTCGACGACGTAGACGGTGGGAGTCCGGTCCATGAACGCCAGCCGGTCCCCAGCGATGACCGGTCGACCTTCGCTCTGCCAGCTGGAAGCCGCGCAGCCGTGCGATTCGATCGAGCGAGCGAATCGCTCCACGGGCGCAGCGGGGTCGCTCACGTCGAAGCAGCGCAGCGTCCAGTGGTCGTCGAAGACCAGGAGCTGGTCGGCGTCCACGCTTCGCCGAAAGCGCACCACCTTCACCCGCTTGCCGGTGAGTGGGAGGAGCTGGAAGACCTCGCCGTCGCGGATGACCTTCACCTCTCCCTGTGCCGTCCCGAAGGCGACCAGCCGGCCACCACGACCGACGTCGAGCGCCGTGAGCGCCACCGGCTCCTCGACCGGACCGACGGGGACGCTCCAACGCGGCTCGAACGCGTCGAGGTCCCATTCCTCCACGGCGACCCGCTCGAGGGTGCCCGCGATGTCGGACCTACGAATGCTCACGACGATGGACCCTGGCCCAGACGCTAGGAAGTACTGCGGATGCTCGACGTCCCCGCTGACGCGCTTGGCCCCGCTGGAGAGGTCCCACGCCGTGAGTCCACCGACGATGATCCCAGCGGAGACCGCCAACGCCTGGCCCTCGACGAGCAACCCGGCGTGGTGCTTGGTCTCGCTCGGGAGGCTCGCGACCCGCTCGCCCGTGACGACGTCGTAGACGGAGAGGTCGGCCTTCTCCGAGCTCATCAGGGCACGCCCGTCGGCGCTCACGTGCATGACGTCGACGAAGTTCCCCTTCATCTGCCCGAACTTCTGGAGCGACCGATCACTCAGGCCGAAGAGCGCAGCCGTGTGACCCGCGCTCCCGATCACCAATCGGTCACCACCGCGGGCGATGGAGCGGATCTGACGTGCGTCGATGAGCCCAGGTCGGATGCTCGGGTTCAGCTTCCGATGGAGCGCCTGTTCCGACGGTCCGAAGACCGCGTAGCTCTCGACCTCGAGGGACATCGACCGAGCCTACACCGGGCGCCTCTCGCTCGGAGACCGTTCACGCCGCGACACGGGCGATTCCGAGCGAGCCCTCGCCGAGCAGGATCGCCGCGATCGACGGACGCTCGGGCGTGACCAACGCGAGCACCTCTGTCCCAGGGGCGGCGCCAGTGGTCATGCCGCTGACGAAGGCGCGGCGCGTCCGTCCGGCCGGGTCTTCCAGCTCGAGCTCGACCTCTTCGACGCGCTTGCCGACCTCCCCGCGTCGATGGATGGCAATGATCCGCGCGGGAACCCGAACTCCGAGGGTCAGGCAGTCTCGGATGTTTCGGACGTTCACGATGACGAAGATCTGGGTGGGTACGATCAGCACGATGCCCGCCCCGAGGAAGCTGTAGATGCCGGTGCTGAGCCGCTCTCCTTCGACGGACGTGACCCCGACCACCACGGCGACGAGGATGACGGAGCCCCAGATGAGCAGGCCGATCGTGCGGTAGCCGCGCGACGCGCTCCGGACGTGGGGGGCGACCGCGGATCGTGGGCGCGGAGGCGGGCGCTCGAGGAGCTCCTTCAGGTCGTCGCTCATGGAGCGACTCTATCAGTGCTTCGGACTGCGCCCCGGCTTGCGGCTCACGGTGTCGAGGCGTGCCTCGATCGCATCCAGGTCGGCCAGTCGAAGGAGCTTGGCCGCGGCGCGCCGTTGACGCGCGAGCGCGCTCCCCTTCTTGGTGGTCGAGAGGATGGCGAGCGCCTTCTCCGCGTGCTCGTCCAGCTCGAACGCTTTGCGCCGTTCGGCGGGGAGCCCGGCCAGCCGCGTGGCGAGCTCCTCGAGCCGCGCCTGGTGCGCCTTGAGCTCCTTGCGGGCCTTGCTCCGCGACTGACCGACCTCGACTTCTTCCTCGGAGACGCTCGTGTCGATCATCTTGCGACGCTTTTTACCCATGGCCGGAGCATGACCGCTGACCGGCCCCCCGGCCAGGGGCGGTCGGGAAGTGTGGAGAACCTACCCACTCCCCCGATGGGAGGTGGGTAAGAACTCCCCACCTCGAGTTGGCCGAGCCGCCGATCTCCCGATATCGGCGACAGATCGGGCACTGG
The DNA here is from genome assembly GCA_964462035.1 of uncultured Sandaracinus sp. Taxonomy (GTDB): domain Bacteria; phylum Myxococcota_A; class Polyangia; order Polyangiales; family Houyiibacteriaceae; genus UBA1660. The sequence goes on along the minus strand of CAYXAP010000022.1, from coordinate 79,911 downwards.
CACCGGCGTTGCAAAGCACAGGACAGATGCTTGCTTCGGGTCCGCATGTCGCGGCGCTCGAGACCTCCATCGAGCCGCCCGATGCTTCACCGACCCACGACCCTGCGCGCGTTCGCGATGCTGACCACCGCCTGCGTGAGTGCCTGCATCCCCACGCCTCCCGGTGGGACCGCCCGCGACCCGAACCGCGACGTGCCCGAGTCCTACGACGGGCTCCGCGACACCCGGAGCTCGGGAATGATCGTCTGGAGCGACTTCTTCCAGGACCCACATCTGACCGCGCTGATCGAGACGGCGCTGCAGCAGAACCAGGAGCTGAACATCTCGGTCCAGGAGACCTGGATCGCGAACGCCGAGGTCGTCGGTCGGCGGGGCGAGTACCTCCCGCGGCTCGGCTTCGGGCTGGGCGGCGGCGTCGAGCACGTCGGCGCCTTCACGAGTCAAGGACAGAGCGACGAGGCCAACGGCGTGTCGCCGACGCTGCAGGACTACGGCTTCGGTCTCTATGCGTCGTGGGAGATCGACGTCTGGGGCCGCCTCCACGATCTCGCTGACGCGGCGGCTCATCGCTACCTCGCGAGCATCGAGGGCCGGAACCTCATCGTCACACGCCTCGTCGCCGAGATCGCGAGTCTCTACTACGAGCTGATGGCGCTCGACCAGCAGCTCGCGGTCGTGACGGGCAACGTCGATCTGCAAGAGAGCGCGCTCGAGATGGTGCAGGCGCAGTTCCAGGCCGGACGCGCCACGTCGCTGGCGGTGACACGCTTCGAGGCCGAGCTGCGCGACATGCAGAGCTCACGGTTCGCGATCCAGCAGCGGATCGTCGAGACGGAGAACCAGCTCAACTTCCTCGCCGGTCGCTTCCCCCAGCCCATCGAGCGGTCGACGGTGGACTTCCTCAGCCTCGAGCCCGCGGAGATGAGCGTCGGTGTGCCAGCCCAGCTCCTCGAGAACCGCCCGGACATCCGGCAGGCCGAACGCGAGCTCGCGGCCGCGGAGCTCGATGTCGCGGCGGCGCGCGCGGCCTTCTACCCCAGGCTCGGGATCGAAGGCGTCATCGGCTACCAGTCCTACGACCTGACCAAGCTGATCGACACGCCCGACTCGTTGCTCTTCGGGCTCTTCGCGCGGGTGTTTGCCCCGATCCTCAACCGGCAGGGGCTGAAGGCCGACTACTTCCGCGCCAACTCGCAGGAGATGATGGCGGTGCTCCACTACGAGCGCGCCGTGCTGACCGCGTTCATCGAGGTCAGCAACCGGGTGAGCCTCATCCGGAACCTCAGCCGCAGCTACGACCTCAAGGAAGAGCAGGTCGAGCGCTTGGCTCGGTCGATCGAGATCTCGAGCCAGCTCTTCAACTCCGGTCGCGCCGACTACCTGGAAGTGCTGACGACTCGGAAGGAGTCCCTCGAGGCGCAGATCGAGCTCATCGAGATGAAGCAGCGCCAGATGGAAGCGGCCGTGACGCTCTACCAAGCGCTCGGTGGCGGCTGGCGCCGTACCGGACTGGACCCCGCCGCCGGGAGCGACCCCGACGGCGAGGAAGAACGAAGCGAAGAGGCAGCGCAATGACGCCGAGAGTGAACCCGTTCCTGACGCTGTCGCTGGTGGGCTTCGGGCTCATCGGCGGCACGGCGTGCTCCGAGCTCCGGGCGGAGGATGGCCACCACGAAGAGGCCCGCCACCCGATCGTCGTCACCCGACCGGCGATCATGGACGTCCCGACCAGCCAGCACTTCGTCTGCCAGATCCACTCGCAGCGACACATCGAGGTGCGCGCGCTGGACGAAGGCTACCTCCAGGAGATCCCGGTCCAAGAGGGTCAGGCGGTACGCCAGGGGCAGCTGCTCTTCAAGCTCCTTCCCGTCGTCTACCGCGCCCGCCTCGACGCGGATCGTGCCGAGCTCCACCTCGCCGAGATCAACCTGCGCAACACCCGGCAGCTGGCCGATCAGGGGGTGGTCTCGCCGCAGGAGCTGGCCCTCGCCAGGGCCGAGCGCGATCGGGCGAAGGCCAAGGTCGACCTCGCCACGGCCGAGTACGGCTTCACGAACATCGTCGCCCCCTTCGACGGGATCATGGACCGGCAACTCGTCCAGCAAGGGAGTCTGATCGAGGAGGGGGACATCCTCACCACCATCTCGAACAACGACGTGATGTGGGTCTACTTCAACGTCCCGGAGGCCGACTACCTCCGATTCAAGTCGCTGCCCGGAGCCAACGACCCCGAAGCGCCGCAACGGCTCGAGTTGCCCGGCGCGGAGATCCAGATCCGTTTGGCCAACGGCGAGATCTTCAGCCACGAGGCAGCCGAAACGCTGACGATCGAGTCCGACTTCGACAACGAGACGGGCAACATCAAGTTCCGAGCGGATTTCCCGAACCCGGAGCGGCTGCTGCGGCACGGTCAGACCGGCACGCTGCTGATCAACCAGACGCTCCCGCACGCCGTGGTCATCCCGCAGCGGGCCACGTTCGAGATCCTCGACCGCCAGTACGTCTACGTCGTCGATGACGAGGGCATCGCGCACCAGCGCGAGATCGAGGTCTCGCACGAGCTCGAGGACATCTACGTCATCGGAGAGGGGCTGGCGGAAGGCGAGACCTTCGTCTTCGAGGGGGTTCGACAGGTGCGCGATGGGGAGCGCCTCGAAGAGACCGACTTCGTGAGCGCCGAAGACGCTCTCGAAGACCTGAAGCACCACGCGGAGTAGCGGCGCCTCGAGCCCCAACGGATTCACCATGTTCACGAAGATCCTCCACCGACCGGTCCTGGCAATCGTCGTCTCCATCGTCGTCCTCTTCCTCGGATCATTGGGCATCACGACCTTGCCCGTCGCTCAGTTCCCGGACGTCGCTCCCCCGACGGTCTACGTCTCCATCGCCTACCCGGGCGCGAGCGCCGACGTCCTGACGGACTCGGTGCTCATCCCGCTCGAGCAGTCGATCAACGGCGTACAGGACATGCGCTACATGGTCTCGGACGCTACGAGCGCGGGCGAAGCCACGATCCGGGTCTTCTTCGAGCCCGGAACGGACCCGAACATCAACGTCGTGAACGTGCAGAACCGGGTCAACATCATGTTGAGCCGGCTGCCTCCGCTGGTCGTACGCGAGGGCATCCTGGTCAGCCAGGTCGTGCCCAGCATGTTGATGTACCTCAACCTGTACAGCACCGACCCCGACACTGACCAGACCGACCTCTACAACTACGCGAACGTCTACGTCATGCCGGTGCTCAAGCGCATCCAAGGCATGGGGATCCCACGCAACCTCGGAAACCGGAGCTTCGCCATGCGCATCTGGCTGAACCCGGAACGCATGCGGGCCTACGACATCGGCGTCGACGACGTCATGGAAGCGCTGGCTGAGCAGTCCGTCATCGGATCCCCCGGCCGGCTCGGTCAGGCCACGGGCATGAGCTCGCAATCGAAGGAGTACGTACTCACGTACATCGGGCGCTACAACGAGCCCGAGCAGTACGCCGACATCATCCTACGGGCCACGCCCGACGGCGAGATTCTCCGGCTCCGCGACGTGTGCGTCCCCCCGCCCCATCGAGATGGCTCGCCGAACGAGCGAGATGGCGTGGAGCTCGGCTCCGAGTTCTTCGACATCTACTCCGACGTCAACGGTCACCCCGCTTCGTCCATCGTCCTCAAGCAGGCTCCCGGCTCCAACGCAGCCGCCGTCATCGAAGAGGTGAAGGCGACCATGGACGAGCTGAAGGACTCGTTCCCGCCCGGCATGGACTACGAGATTGCCTACGACGTCTCGCGCTTCGTCGACGCCTCGATCGAGCAGGTGCTCCACACCCTCCTCGAGGCGTTCATCCTCGTGTCGCTCGTAGTGTTCATGTTCCTGGGCGATCTGCGCTCCACGATCATCCCGACGCTCGCCGTGCCCGTCTCGCTGATCGGCAGCTTCTTCGTGCTGCAGCTGATGGGCTTCTCCATCAACCTCATCACGCTCTTTGCGATGGTGCTGGCCATCGGTGTCGTCGTGGACGACGCGATCGTCGTAGTCGAGGCCGTCCATGCGAAGATGGCGGAGACACACCTCTCTCCCTATCGCGCGACGGTCGAGGTGCTGAAGGAGATCAGCGGCGCGATCATCGCGATCACCCTGGTGATGACTGCCGTCTTCGTTCCGGTGACCTTCGTGCCCGGACCGGTTGGCGTCTTCTACCGGCAGTTCGGCGTCACCATGGCGTCGACCATCATCCTCTCCGGCGTAGTCGCGCTGACGCTCACGCCCGTGCTCTGTGCGATGGTCCTGAAGCCGCACGCCGAGGATGGGCACGAGCGGAAAGAGCGGCGGAGCCTCCGGGATCGGGTGCGCAGCCTCGGCATGCGAACGATCCTCGTGTACTCACTCGTCGGTCTGCCGCTGATGGCTGGGCTCAGCTACCTGGCGTACGAGCTCTGGGGACCGGTCGGCTTCCTGCTGGTCCTCGTTCCCTTCGTCCAGAAGCCCTTCAGTCGCGGCGTCGACAAGCTGACGAACCTCTACGCCGGCGGCCTGCTCCGCCGCATCGCCACGCGACGCCTGCTCACGATGGGCGTCATCGGCGCCTTCGCGATGGGCATCGTCGGGACGAGCTCCGTCCTGCCGAGCGGCTTCATCCCCGGTGAGGACCAGGGCATGATCTACGCCGTTCTGCAGACACCGCCCGGCTCGACGCTCGAATACACCAACGCAAAGTCGCAGGAGCTCGAGCGCATCGCCGAGGAGATCGACGGCATCCGGAGCGTCACCTCGGTCGCAGGCTACGAGGTCCTCACCGAGGGGCGCGGCTCGAACGCCGGCACTGCGATCATCAACCTGGACGACTGGTCCGAGCGTCACCGAACCTCCGCGGAGATCATCGAAGAGCTCGAGGAGCGGACACGGGAGATCACCGACGTGAAGCTCGAGTTCTTCGAGCCACCCGCCATCCCCGGCTTCGGCGCGGCCGGCGGTCTCTCGCTTCGCCTGCTGGACCAGACGCAATCGAGCACGCCCGACTACGAACGGCTCGGTGAGATCAACGACGAGCTCATGGCCGCCCTCGAAGAGCGCCCCGAGATCGGCAGCCAGTTCACGTTCTACGCCTCCGACTACCCGCAGTACGAGCTGGTCATCGACAACGACGTGGCCATGCAGAAAGGCGTGTCGATCAACGACGCGCTGAACAACCTCAACATCCTCATCGGTAGCACCTACGAGCAGGGCTTCGTCCGCTTCAACCAGTTCTACAAGGTCTACGTGCAGGCCTGGCCCGAGTTCCGGCGGATGCCCGAGGACCTGGACGACCTCTTCATCCCCAACGACGACGGCGAGATGGTCCCGTACTCGGCCTTCATGCGGATCGAGAAGAAGCAGGGGCTCAACGAGATCACCCGCTACAACCTCTACCCTTCGGCGGCCATCCAGATCGTTCCCGCCGCGGGCTATTCGACCGGACAGGCGATCGAGGCGGTGGAAGCCGTGGCCGAGGCGACCCTGCCGCGCGGCTATGCGCTCGGCTGGGAGGGCTTGTCCTGGGACGAGTCACGGCAGGGTAACGCGGCGCTCTTCATCTTCCTGATCGTCGTCGTCTTCGTCTACCTGGTCCTGGCGGCGCAGTACGAGAGCTTCCTGATCCCGCTGGCCGTGATCCTCTCGTTGCCGATCGGCATCTTCGGTTCGTTTCTCCTGCTGCAGGCCGTAGGCTTGGCGAACGACGTCTGGGCCCAGCTCGGCATGATCATGCTGGTCGGCCTCTTGGGGAAGAACGCGATCCTCATCGTCGAGTTCGCGGTCCAGAGACGCAGCGAAGGAGCGTCGTTGAAGACCGCAGCCATCGAGGGCGGCAAGCTCCGCTTCCGGCCCATCCAGATGACCTCCTTCGCCTTCGTGGCGGGGCTCGCGCCCCTGGTCGTCGCTCCCGGCGCCGGCGCGATCGGCAACCGAACGATCGGCATCACCGGCGTGGGCGGGATGCTCCTCGGCACGGTCATCGGCGTCATCGTGATCCCCGGCCTCTACTACGTCTTCGCTCGGATATCGGATGGGCGTGAGCTCCTCCGCGACGAGACGGATGTCCCTCTGACGGAGCCAGGACGTCGCTCGGCCGACCAGGCGGGGGCCGACAGGTGACGGTCCCTGCGAGACGATGTGAAGCACGCCATCGGAGCGACCATGGCACTCTAGCGTTCGAGAGCGGTGCCCCACGGAGTGCCGCGGAGTGACGCATGCGGGTGGCGCTCAAATTGATGATCGTCTTCCTCGGGCTGCTCGTCACCGTGCTCGGCCTGGAGGGATGGCAGCACCTTCAGCGAGAGCGCGAGGTGGTGGAGCGGGACATGGCCCACGAGCAGCGCCTCCTCGGGCGCGCTCTGCGTCCCTCGGTTCGGCTCGCGCTTCGCTCCGGCGACCTCGACGCGGCCCAGGAGCTCTTGCAGGTCGCACAAGAGGGGGAGGCGGAGGTCGGGATCCGCTTGGTCGGGGTCGGCCCCGACGGCCTAGGCGCGACCCCCGCCCTACCGATTCACTTGACGGGCCGAGGCGAGGCCGAGGTGACCCACACCGACCGGAGCACCGGTCCGGGCACCGTGTACACGTACATCCCCCTCGGCGATGACGCGCCCGGCACGGCGATCGAGCTCGCGGAGCCGCTGGCGAAAGCCGAAGCCCGGATCCAACGAGGCGCGATGGGTCTACTGTGGACCACGCTGGCGGTCGCCCTCGGTGCGGCTTGGCTGGCGGTGCTGGTAGGCAACTGGATCGTCGGCCGGCCGGTGCGCGATCTGGTGGCGCACACGGAAGAGATCGCCGCCGGCTCGCTGGACGTCTTGCCGCGCTCACGGAGACGGGACGAGCTGGGCCACTTGCACTCGGCGATCGCCAAGATGGTCGACCGGCTGCGCGAAGCCCGCGCGGCCGCAGAGCGCGAGACCGAAGCGCGCCTCGAGGCCGAGCGCCGACTCCGCCACGGCGAGCGACTCGCAGCCGTGGGTACCCTCGCCGCGGGCGTCGCCCACGAGCTTGGTACGCCACTCCAGGTGGTCGCCGGCCGGGCACGAATGATCGAGGAGGCCGAGGAGACGCCGGAAGGGCTCCGGCGACACGCGCGCATCGTCCGGACCGAATCCAAGCGGATGGAACGCATCGTTCGGAGCTTGCTGAGTCTCTCTCGTCCGCGCCACCGGGTGCGTCGCCCCGTCGCCGTGGGTACGCTCATCGCCGAAGTGATCGAACACCTGAGCCCGAACGCGGAGAAGGCCGGCGTGCGCATCGAAGCGGAGGGCATCGACGAGCTGACCGTGCTCGGGGACCGCGACCATCTCGCCCAGCTGCTCACGAACCTCGTACAGAACGGGGTACAGGCCACGCCCGAGGGCGGACGCGTCGGCATCTCGGTCTCTCGATCCGCCGCGCTCGAGCCTCCACCGGACGTGCCGCCTCACGACGGCTACGTACGCATCGACGTCCACGACGACGGTGCCGGGATTCCCCCGGAGCTCCAGAACGAGATCTTCGATCCCTTCTTCACGACGAAGGACGTCGGTCAGGGGACGGGGCTCGGTCTGTCCGTCGCTTTCGTGATCGCGCGTGAGCACGACGGCTGGCTCGTCCTCGACAGTCTACCGAGCGTGGGGACGACGCTCAGCATCCTCCTCCCGATCGCCGAGGACGCCGCGTGACGAAGCCCACGGTCCTGCTGGTGGACGACGACCTCGAGCTGCGCGAGCTCTTGCGCGAACAGCTCGAGGCCCGGGGAGTGTACAGGGTGGTCGGCGTCGGCAACGCTGCCGAAGCGCTCGACGCCCTCTCCGCGCGACCGATCGACGCCGTCGTGACGGATCTACGGATGCCCGGGACGTCTGGGACCCAGCTCTGCAAGGAAGTCGTACGGCACTTCCCGGAGGTGCCGGTCCTGCTCATGACCGCTTTCGGGAGTCTGGACTCGGCCATCGAAGCCATTCGCGCGGGCGCCTACGACTTCCTGACCAAACCCTTCGAGCCCGAGCGCCTGGAGCTGAGCCTCCAACGTGCGCTCTTGGATCGTTCGCTCCGCGACGAGGTTCGCGAGCTTCGGCGGCGCACCGGGACCCGTCCCGGTCACGCGGGGATGGTCGGCACGAGCCCACCGATGGAGCGACTGTACGAGCTCATCGATCGCGTGGGGCACTCCGAGGCGTCCGTGTTGATCCTCGGCGAGAGCGGCACCGGCAAGGAGCTCGTCGCCCGCGCGCTGCACGACCGGAGCCGGCGAGCCGGCGGCGCGTTCGTGGCCCTCAACTGCGCCGCGATGCCCGAAGCGCTGCTCGAGAGCGAGCTCTTCGGCCATGAGCGCGGTGCGTTCACCGACGCCCGGACGGCCCGACGGGGCCTGCTCCGCGAAGCCGACGGGGGGACGGTCTTCCTCGACGAGATCGGCGACCTGTCCGCGACGCTGCAGCCGAAGCTGCTCCGCGTCCTCCAAGAGAAGCGGCTCCGGCCGGTGGGCGGCGACCGAGAGGTCGAGGTGGACGTTCGGGTCCTGGCGGCGACTCACCACGATCTGCGGACCGAAGTCGAAGGCGGAGGCTTTCGCGCCGATCTCTACTATCGGCTGGACGTCATCACGGTCGACGTGCCGCCGCTTCGCGACCGGGGCGACGACGTCTTGCTCCTGGCCGAGGTCTTCCTCGACGAAATCGCCGTTCGAGAACGCAGCGACCCACCGACGATCTCGGAGGAGGTCGCGCGACGGCTGCTGGCGTACGACTGGCCGGGCAACGTGCGAGAGCTCCACAACTGTATGGAACGATGCGTGGCCCTCGCGCGGGAGAGCGGAGAGATCACGGTCGAGCACGTCCCCCCGGAGCTGCTCGACGTGGAGGACCTCGGGGCGTCCGAGGAAGAGGGCGAGCCATCCCGCTTCCTACCGCTCGACGAAGTGGAGCGACGGCACATCCTCCGCGTCGTCGACGCGGTCGATGGCAACAAGAGTAAGGCCGCGCGCATCCTCGGCATCGACCGCAAGACACTCCACGCGAGGCTCGCGCGCTACCAGGAATGACACGCGCTCAGGGGGCGAGACAGCCTTCGAACTCGGCCTCGCACACGCCGAGCGCTCGGTCGTTCAGACAGTCGACGAAGAGCTCGAGCTGGGAGGTGCAGTCGTCCGAGCAGATCAGTCGGTCCACTTCCACGGCGCCCGGGCAGAGCTCTTCCGAGCAGCAGGCATACTCGTCCCATTCGGCCTGGCAGCCGTTGTTCGCAGCGCAGCGGATCACCGTCTCGTTGAGGCACTGGACACAGGTCTCGTCCGCGGCGAAGCACTCGTCCTGGCAGAAGCCGGGGTCGGGATCCGCGCCGCATCCTTCGAGGCACTCCGCCGTCTCGGGGCGACACGTGGGCCCAGCGTACGGAGCGAGGCGCTCACCGGTCACACAGACATCGCCCCCCGCGTCGATCGGAGGGGGCACGAAGGCGTCGCGACGCGGTACGAAGGCGTCGCGTCCAGGTCCACCATCGCGAGCGGTCGGACCCATGTCGCGGGAGGGCGCATCCGTGACCGGCACCGAGTCGTAGCAACCGAGCGCAAAGGGGAGGACGGAGAGAACGGCGCAGAGGCTGCGGGTGAGCATGGCTCAGCGGTATTCGCTGCGTCGCCAGCTGGCAAGGTTTGGGGAGCGGTTCCGCCCGAGGTGCTGAATTGAAACGAGCGCCCCCTGACGGGAGCGCTCGCATCGATGAGGGAGCCGAGCTCAGAGCTCGTTGTTGTTGTAGAGGTCGAGCGTGGTGAGGAGGGCCTCGACGAGGTCCTTCTCGGCGCCCTGGGGGCGGTCACCGCTGAGCTGCATCGAGCCGCAGTCGGCGACGACGGTCGCGAGGTAGGCGTCGGCGTCGGCGATGGTCGAGGCGATCGGGCCGGGGTCGGTGCCGGCGATGAGGTTGAGCTTCGCCGCGATGAGGTGGTGGAAGAGCTTCACTCGAATGTCGCCGCGAGTGCGCATGTCGAGCACGCCGTCGAGGCAGGCAGCGTCGTAGGTGGTACCGCCGAGCGTGAGGGCGCTGACCCCCCAGGCGTCCGGGTGGTTCTTCCAGTAGCCCGGAGTGCGCGCCTCCTGGCTGTAGACCGGGGGCTCGGTGCACTCGAAGCTGGTGCTCACGGTGGGCCCGAACTCGTAGACCATGTCCGGGTTCCAGTTGGCGAGCTCCTCGGCGGAGGGGCTGTAGCCGTAGGGGACCTGGTCGTAGACGACGCTGTAGAGCACGACGCGGTAGGTGCCGAAGGTCGGGACGTCCCAGAGGGCGCCGAGGTGGAACTCGGTGGTCTCCGGGTCGTTGTGCTGGGCGTCGATGCTCGTGTCGAGCGTCAGCCAGGTTCCATCGGTCTGCAGCTCCTGGAGCTGGGCGGTCGAGACGGTCAGGGCGTCTCCGCCCCAGAACCCGTAGGTGCTCCAGCCTTCGCAGGTGCCCTCGGGCGTGTAGGCGTAGGCGGCGCTCGACCAGGCGAGGGTGGCGAGCAGGGTCACGAGCATCTTGCGCATCGGGGGGTGTCCTTCCTTCGGACGACGACCACGGCGCCGTCCTGTTGCGGTGTAACTTTGCACATGTCGTGCCGACACCCACAGGTCACCGAACCGAGCACATTGGCGCCAATTCGGCACTCCGACGGGGGTGAATCCAACGGCGGGTGCCCCCATCGGGCCAGTGTTTCGAATCACCAGCGCTGACGACTCGAGTCGCCAGTGGCCACTCGAGAAGACGCCCCCGTTGGGGCGTTCAGACCGCCGACGAAGGCCGCTGAACGACCTCGGGGCGCGGCTCCGGCTCCACCTCGGCGAGTGGCTTGGTGGCCGCGCGGTCCTGGAGCCGGGTCCCACAGATGATGTCCCACCATGTGGCGACCTCGCCGAAGTTCACCTTGGCGTGGGAGTGGTGGACGTTGTGGAACGCGGAGGTGTTGATCCCGATCTTCGGGAGCGTGCCCTCGATCAGCTTCGCGGTGACGCCGCAGTGCAGGTAGAGGTTGAGCGACACGAAGCCGACGACGAGCACGAGGTACGAAGGACCCCAGTGGATCGCCTTCGGGTGCAGCACCGCGAGCACCGGCAAGAAGGTCCACAACGCCTCGGTCGGACCGACGGCGAAGCCGGCGAAGGAGCTCGGGTCACGAAAGGTGTGGTGATCCCGGTGGAAGCCGAAGAGCGCCTTGGTGTGGAGCGCGCGGTGCTTCCAGTAAGTCCAGGCGTCGATCGCCACGACCCCGCCGACGGTCACCAACGACGCGGTCCACCACGTCCACCCAGTGCCCTCGAGCGACCAGCGAAAGCCGGTCTCGATGCCCAAGCGCGACTGGGTGATCGGCCACGCGATCAGGCCCGCCATCACCCACATCGCCTGGGCGGTCACGAAGGCTTCCTCGCGTAGCATCGGCGGTTTGCGCCGCGGGCCCTGAATACGCTCTTCCTTCCGCTCCGCCCATCGAGTGACGAGCCACGCGCCCGCGTACACGGAGCCGACGAGCACCGCGAACGCCGCGCCGAAGCTCTGGAGCCACACGAGGGGTTCCGGGTGGAGCAAGCCGACCGCGACGATGCCCACGAGCACGAAGCGGTCGATCCAACGATGAATGCGGTAGGGGTCCCGGCGCGCCATGGCCCGGGACTATAACTCGTTCCACACCCAGTGGCCCCGCCGCGAAAGCCCTCCGCGCTTCTCTGAGGACTCACCTTCCGACCTCTGGGGGCGGGGCGGCCCAAGGAGAATCGGAACCTGAACGATATCAGGGGATTGTTCTGGCACGAACGGAATAGTTCACTACTATCGTCGACAGATGGCGATGGGGGACGACCGCGATGACTCGGCGCACGAGAGCGCCAGCGAGACCCGAGTCCAGGCACCTGCGCCCATCGCGGACCTGATGGGCCAGGTGTTGGACTTGGAGCTCCGCGCGATTGCGGCGTCGGCGCACGACTGCCCCATCCAGATCGTGCTCGGCCAACGGCCCGCCGAGCCCCACGAAGGTCTCTTCGTGGACGTCAGCCGGGAACGAGCGGTGCACCACCAGGGGATGGTGTGGACGACCTATCGCAACGGCCGACCAGAGCTCGGACACGCGTGGGACCAGGAGGGGGACATCATCGGCAAGCCGGTCCCCTACGCGGATTGGCTACGGAACCAGGTGTCGGCGATGGTCGGCGACCACCTGCTCCGGGCCGCGTGGTCGGTCTGGGAGACGATCGCGGAAGGCCGCGGCGCGCGCGAGCTCGACGCGCTCCTCGCCCGGAGCGAAGCGATCACGACCGCTGCGCTCCGCTTTCGTGGGACCAAACCTCGGAGCGTGGACACCATCTCCGCGCTCCGCGCGCTCCTGCGCATCGCCAAGGGCGGTTCGCGCCAACCCGCGGAGCGGGTCACGCTGAGCAGCGCGGCCGTCGGGGTCGGGGGCCACATCGTCGAGCCGAAGAGTCCGCTCGGAGCGCTCGCGCGCGAGGGCCTGAAGCTGGTCGGCCGCGACGTCCAACGCGAGGTCGCCGCCGCGCTGGAGGCTCGAGTGAAGGACGAGGCGCGCTCGATCGTGGAGGGACGGGTGAAGGGCATGAGCGCCCATCGTTTCGGCGAATACCGTCGAGCCTTCGAGGCGTGCGTGCCCGCGGTGTGGAACGTCTGCTTCACCGTCTTCGACGAAGCCGGCCGCGACCCCGCCCTCGCCCAACGCCAGAGCGAAGAGCAGCGCACCGTCCAGGCGTGGATCAACGAGTACAACGACCTCTCGCGCGAGTTCGCGGCCAGCTCCCCGCTGGAAGACGAGGGGGTCGAGGAGCGCGCGCTCCGTCTCGTGTCGGTCGAGGGTCGCCTCAACCGCTACTGGCAGACCGTGCACGCGCAGCGGCTCGACCGATGCGTCGAGGACGGCCGCTTCCTGAGCTCGGGCTCGGCCGGCTACGTGGGCTGGCTCCGCAAGCACGAACGCTACGAGGAGGCGATTCGCTACGTCTGCACCAACATGGCGGACGTCGCGCTCAGCCACCTGCGGCATCGCACGCACCCGCTCGCCTTCGAGACCTACGTCAGCAACGGCCTCGGCTCGTTCCTCGACAGCAGCGACACCGAGCACATCGAGTGCGCGGTGGAGCTCTTGGACGACCTGGCGTCGGTCATCACCTTCCGCACGGGCGACGCCCTCTATCAGTGCGCGTGCGTCCACGCGCGCGCCGGACGCGTCGACTCGGCGCTGGATCTGGTCGAACGCGCCGTGGCCGCCGGCGAGTCCATCCGCGCGATGGCCCACGACTCCGACCTCGCGGCCATCGTGGACCACCCACGCTTCCGCGCGATGCGCGACGCCAGCTAGAGACGTCGCCATCGGGGGAACGCTGACGGGCGGACCCGATGGTATCGTCGGCCGATGGAGTACACGGACTACAACGTCGTTCGGGGACCGGCCGCGGCGGTTCGGGAAGCCCTGGCTGGAGTGACGGATAGCGCGGTGCTGATCGATGGTCAGGGCGACTTCGTCCCCTTCGTCATGAGCGGCGATACCGGCGTGCTGCCGAAGCACTTCGACTGGTACCTGAGCGTGTTCGACGCGGAGGGGGGCGCCTGGGGCTTCACCGTTTGCGTCAACGGAGCCGAGGTCGGCACGGCGACCTACGGCGAGAACGCCGAGTGGGGGATCGACGCGAAGGACAACGGCTTCCGCGGTGACCTCGCCGCGACGGCGGACGCGCTGGGAACGAACACCGACGCGCTCGAGAAGTGCTTCCATTCGGACGGGGCCGATGCCTTCTGCAAGCTCGTCGGCTTCGAGCACCAGTACATGCTCTACCCCCACGAGCACGAGATGCCCGAGGCGATCGTGCTGCTCAGCGAGATGGGCTGAGCGGCCCGAACCGTGGCACCTTGATCGGGTGGACCTGGCCCGTGAGCTCGCCGCGACGCTCTCCCTCGGAGCGGCCCTCGAGATCCTGAAGGAGCGCTACGGCGCCTACGAGCTCCTCGCCCACTGGAAGCAGGGCGAGTTCCACCACGACGTGCTCGTCGCCATCGACGCGGAGCCCGCCTTCGTGGTCATCGCCACCAACTGCAACGGCGGCATCAAGGAGGTGCTCCGCTTCTCGGAGCGGCCGGACCGCTGGGCGCTCTGGCACTGGCGTTGTCCGGACAACGAGGAGTTCGGCGGCGAGCTGCCCTCGATCGAGCAGCGCGCGCTCACGACCCACTGGTTCGACCCTTGCGAGCTGCTCACCGCCCAGGCCCGCTCCGAGCTGCGACCGGAGCACCGCGCCCGCCAGCGCGGCGGCGGCTGGGTCCAGAAAGACTAGTTGCGGAGGACGTAGCGCGAAGCGCGAGGACGCACCGAGCGCTCCGCGCGAGACCTTCAGCTTTTTGGGGAAACGAGGAGCGATTCACTCGCGACGAGTTGGGGGATTTTCGAAAATCCCCCTAGTTACAACTGCCGTCCGGTTTGAAGACGCGGACGTGGAAGTGGCCGGTGTGGCCGCTGACAGTGCGCATGAAGCGGCCGGCGCCGCTCGGGTCCCAGGGCTCGTAGCTGTAGTTCGAGGAGAAGTAGTCGTTCACCTCGGTCTGGACCGCGGTGTCGTTGAACAGGATCCCGCAGACGCTGCCGGTGTCGACGAGGATGCGGCCGAGCGTGATGGCGGCGGAGTCGTCCGCGCAGGAGACCTCGGTGCCGCAGGACACGGTGATGTCGACGTGCGTCCCGTCGTCGTGGGTCGCGTGGTCGACCGTGCTGCACGAGCCTTCGTTCATGTCGCGGACGTTCAGCGGCGGCAGGTCGGGGCGCGCCTCGCGCCAGCGGTAGGCCGCGGTGTAGATCACCTGGACCAGGAGCCGGGTGCCGCGGGAGCAGTCGTCCGCCTTGCGCGTGTAGAGCCCGCTCGGGTCGGCCGGCGGGAGTAGGTAGTAGCCGTCGGCCATGTCTGCCGGGTCGAAGTTGGGCGGTGTCAGCAACCGATCGTCCTCGCACTCGGCGGCGACGGCGAGGTCGTAGCTCGCGTCGGTGGGGAGGGTCGTCGAGAAGTCGGTGTCGCGGTTCGCCCACGAGGTCACGATCACCCGGAGCTCGACCTCCGCGTCCGCGACGATCGTGACCGACGCCGAGCTGCCGCTCTCGCCCGACGTGCTCGCGGTGACCCGCACCGGTCCGGTGGTGAGCCCGACGCGACCGTCGTGGATCGTGCCGCCAGCACCGTCGAGCACGAGCAGCGCGGGCTGCCAACTGCCACCGGTGCGCTCCAGCGTGAACGTCGTCGCGACGTCGGCGCGGAGCCGGCTGGTGTACTCGTGGGCGCCGTAGCGACCAGAGCCGAAGTCCTCGGCGGTGGTGAAGCTCCCGCAGAAGGGCGAGAGGCCACCAGCCATCCAGCACAGGTCCGAGGGACAGGCGGCCGACACGTCGTCCGGGCTCGGCGGCACGAAGCCGTCGTTCGCCCCGCCATCGCCCGGGGCACTGCCGTCTGGGCTCGCGGCATCCAGCGGGGATGCATCCACGGGCACCGCGCCATCCCGGCGGCCGCCATCCGTACCCAGCGAGTCGCCGCAACCGACGCACAGGAGCACGCCGACGACGACCGCCCGACTCACACCACCAACCACCTTCCGAGAGTGCAGAAGGCGCCGTCCCATCGCAAGGATGGTGCGCCCCACCGCTCGCGGTCGGCCGGCGAGGAGACGGCTTCTGCGCTACCACACCCCCATGACCGAGCTGGTGCAATACTCCCTCGAGAACGGCGTCGCGACCATCCGCCTCGACGACGGCAAGCGCAACGCGCTGCCGCCCGCGATGTTCGACGCCATCTACGCCGCCTTCGATCGCGCCGAGAAGGACCGCGCCATCGTGATCCTCACCGGTCGCGCGGACGTCTTCTCCGCGGGCTTCGACCTGAAGGTCATGAAGAAGGGCGGGGTGGCCGCCATTCAGATGCTGCGGCTCGGCTACTCGCTGCCGCCGCGGATCATGAGATACCCCTACCCCGTCATCGCGGCGTGCAACGGCCACGTGCTCGCGATGGGCGTGTTCATGATGCTGTCCTGCGACCACGTCCTCGGCTGCGAGGGCGACTTCAAGGTGTCGGCGAACGAGGTCGCCATCGGGCTGACCATGCCGCGGGTGGCCGCGGCGATGTTGAAGCACCGGCTCGACCCGGCGGCCTACCAGCGAGCGGTGACGCTCTCGGAGTACTTCCCTCCCGAGGCCGCGATGCAGGCCGGCTTCTTCGACGAGCTCGTCCAGCCCGACCAGCTGATGGACCGCGCCCGTGAGCTCGCGGCCGAGCTCGCGAAGCTCGACATGGACGCCCACGCGGCGTCGAAACGGCGCATCCGAGCCAAGACGGTCCGGACCGTCCGCGCGAGCCTGCCGCTCGACCTGATCGACGCGGCGGCCTTCGGCCTGAAGGCCGCGCGGAAAGCGAAGAAGCGCTGACGCTCAGTCGGCGACGCGCGTCGCTTCGGCCGTTCGCCGACCGGCGGGGACACAGCCGGCGTCGCTGGTGAGCCGGACGCGGACCTCGTCGCCCGCGTCATACGCGCTCGCGGGCAGCGTGGGCCCACTGCCGGCGGGCGATCCGCCGACGAACCACTCGAGGGTCGCGCCGCTGCCTTCGTTGCCGAGGATCGCGGTCATGCCGCTCGCGTCCTGCACGAGCTGCACGTAGGCGGTGAAGCGCGAGCGGTGCTGCGCGAAGTCGATCTCGGGCCACGCCGCCTCGGCCCAGGCGATGGTCTCGTTCAGCACGCTGCACTCGACGCCCATCTCGGCGGCCTGGCGGATGGACCAGAAGGTGTGGTCCGCCCAGAGCGGGCCGCCGTTGCCGAGCGAGCCGGGGCCGAAGGTGGCCACGTCGAGCACCGAGTCCTTGTCGACCGGGTCGAGGTTGTTCGAGGCGTCGCCGCCGACGTCGAAGCGCTCCCAGCCGTCGAGCGAGTTCGCGGGGCGCTGGACCTCGCGGTTGAACTGCGCGAAGAGCGTGTCGAGGACCCACTTGGTGAGCCCGGGGTGCACGTCGTCGAGGAACGCGGGGTACTCGCCCGGCTCGAAGCCGTGGAAGTGATTGGCCCGCGCGTCGCCCTCCTTCGCGAGGAAGTACCAGGGCCCCTGCACCCGGATGCGGAAGCCGCGGCCGTCGTTCGGGTTGGTCGCACCGGTCCAGGTGCGCGTCTGCCACATCGCGTTGATCGACGAGTAGTAGCGGAGCGGCTCGAAGAGGTCGCTCGACCGGTTCGACTTGAGGATGAACTCCGGGTGGTAGTTGTTGTCGACCGGCGAGTTGTGGAGCATCTGCCCCTGACCACCGTTGAGCACGAGCTGCAGGTGGTACCAGAGCGTCGACTCGAACTGCCCGGTCTCGTTGGGCTGGCCCTGGAAGTGCTGGCAGCTCTCGTCGTCGTCGAAGCAGGCGGTGAAGTGCGGTGGTAGCTCGAAGACCTGGTAGTCGCGGCCGAGCCACTGGCGATCGAGCGGCTGGTCCGCCGGATCGAAGAGGCGGACCGCCTCGTCCTGCAGACCGAACTCGTTCATCAGCTCGAAGTGCTTCACCGCCAGCAGCCGGCCGAGCGAGGTCGCGGCGAGCTCTTGCATCGGCACGCCGGCGCCAGCCAGGCCGCGGGTGTGGGCGACTCCGTCTCGGGTTCGCCAGTGCTGCGGGCTCGACGATCCCTGTGAGAGGAAGAGCCGGTAGTGGCGCCAGTGACGGTTGATGGCGCCGAGGAGCTCGTCGGCGCTCCGCTCGCTGGCGGGCATGGCCTCGAAGAACGCGCGCACCTCGGCGTAGGCCCGGGTGGGGTTGAACTCGACCGACTCGTCCTCGTAGAAGCCATCGTTCGAGTAGGCGTCCATCGGGTGGACGAGGGGCAGCCAGTGCTTCCAGTCCGGCAGCTGGATCGCGATGGGCAGCGTGGTGTGATCCTCCATCGCGCCGGAGTCGAAGTAGGCGGCGACGGCCTCTTCGCTCACGCCGTCCGGGAACATGTGCTCGAGCATGTCGGCGTCCGTCTCGAGCACGGCCTCGAGGCCAGCGCCGGCGGCCCACTGGTGGACCGGTCGGTCGGCGACGGCGGGCCCCGGTTGGTAGGGCGGGTTCCACGGCCGACCCCAGCGACCGATGCGCGGGTCGCTGGAGAGCGAGCGAATGTATGACGCGATCTTCTCGCCCTCTTCCCGCGTGAGCTGGTGGAAGATCGAGCGCTCGACGATCGACTCGTTCGAGTAGGCGAAGATCTCCAGGTCGCGCCCGTCCTGGGTGTGGCAGTCGGCGCACGCGGCGCGAATGGGTCGAGCCGCCGGGATCGTGGCCGCGTACCAGCTCCCGGTGCGTCCGTCGGGCAGGTAGTGGTTCCAGAGCTCGGCGCTCCGCCAGAGCGCTTCGCCTTCGGCGATCGAGTCGGCGTCGGTGAAGGGCGGCTCCCAGTCGTTCGGGTCGACGCGGTAGAAGCGGTGGTCCGGGAGGATGTCGGCGGCGTCGCCGTCGAGGAGCTGGAAGCGGACCACCCGGAAGCCGATCGAGATCCCGTCCGACTCGTTGAAGCGGAACGCGACGGTGTTCTCGCCGGCCCGGAAGCCGCTGGTCGGAATGCGGAGTCGGACGGTGCTGTGACCGCCATGGACCATGCCGCCGCGACGGAGCTCGGGCGTGTGCATCTGGACGGTGTCGTGGTTGAGGTCGACCCACTCGCCTTCGTTGATCCGAACGGAGGCCTTGTTCTGGTAGCTGAGGTTGTTGATCTGCATCCAGAGGTAGGCGGCGGCGGAGGCCTCGCCGGCCTCGAGCTCGAAGCTCCGCTCCGCGATCGTCCCTTCGGCGCCGAGGACCTCCACTGGCAGCTCGATCGCGTCCGCCGGGTCGCAGCAGCGGTCTCCACAGACCACCTGCGCGCCGGGGCAGTCGATGGGGCCGGCGTCCACGGGGTCGGGCCCCGCGTCGCGGTCACCGCCCGCGTCGGTCGGGTCCGGATCGTCGGTCGGGGTCGAGTCGTCGTCGCCGCATCCGAGCGAGAGAGAGAGCGCCAGCGCGAGCACCAGCCACGAAACTTCAGGCTGCCTCATGCAGAGGAGTATGGCGGCTGGGAATGGCGATCTCCATCGGCCTCCTCGATTCTGGCGCCGAGCGCGCTATGCAGTGCGGGTGGAACGTGACCTCGCCATCACCTTCGCCGGCGGCGGTAGCCGGGCCTTCTACCAGCTGGGCTTTCTCGAGCGCTGGGCCGACGAGCTCATGCCGCGTACGGCTGCGATCGCTGGTTGCAGCGCAGGCGCCGCGATGGCGACGCTGCTCGTCAGCGGTCGCGTTCCAGAAACGCGAACCTTCTTCGCGGAGCAGCGGCGCGGGGTCCGGGGCCTGCTGAACCTGCGTTCGCTCCGCGAGGAGGGCAGCCCCTTCCCCCACGAGGGCATCTACCGCCGGACCCTCATGCACGGTCTCGCGGAGGGCGGCTTCGAGCGGATCCAACGAGCGCCCTTCCCGCTCTACTTCGTGGCCAGCACCATCCCCCGCGTGATGCCGAGCGTGCTCGGGATCGCCCTCGGGCTCGGCACCTACCAATTCGAGAAGCGCTTCCGGCCGCGCCAGCTCCACCCGCGCTTGCCTCAGCGTGTTGGCTTCGCGGCGCACGCCGTGGACGCGCGCGAGTGCGCGAGCCCGGAGGATCTGGTCGAGCTCATCCTCAGCTCCTCGTCCACCCCGCCCTTCACCCGGCGCGGCCGCCACCGGGACCGGCGCCTGCTCGACGGCAGCCTGATCGACAACGCCCCCGCGTTCCTCGCCGAGCGGGAGCCAGGCGTTCGACGAAGCCTGGTCCTGCTGACGCGCCCCTACCCCGAGGGCTCGACCGGCCTACAGGGCCACCGACTCTACGTCGCGCCTCGGGAGAAGCTGCCGATCAAGCGCTGGGACTACCGCGAGGAGGCACCGGTCGACGAGACCCTGGCCGCCGGCCGCGCGGACGCCGACCACTTCGAGGCGGATCTGCAACGTTTCCTCGACGGCGCCGCCGATCGAGTGGCTGGCGAAGCCCAGTCGCACTAGAACGCCGCTGCAACACGAACAGAACATCGGAGCCCCCAGTGTCGAAGACCATTCTCATCGCGACCCAGAAGCCCTTCTCCGCCGACGCCAAGGCGCAGGCCACCGCCATCCTCGAAGAGGCCGGCTACCAGGTCCGCGTCCTCGAGAGCTACGAGGCCGAGGCCGACCTCCTCGCCGCCGTCACCGAGGCCGACGCCCTGATCGTCCGCAGCGACAAGATCCACACCGGCGTCCTCGACGCGGCCAAGGCGTTGAAGCTCGTCGTCCGTGCGGGCGCCGGCTACGACAGCATCGACACCGACGCCGCCAAGGAGCGTGGGGTGGCCGTGATGAACACGCCAGGCCAGAACGCGAACGCGGTCGCCGAGCTCGTCTTCGGCATGCTCGTCTTCAGCGCCCGCGGCCAGTTCGACGGCAAGCCCGGCACCGAGCTGATGGGCAAGCGCCTCGGCATCCACGCGCTCGGCAACGTCGGCAAGAACGTGCTGCGCGTGGCCAAGGGCTTCGGCATGGAGGTCTTCGCCTACGACCCCTTCCTGAAGGACGACCAGATCACCGCCGCCGGCGCGACGCCAGTGGCGAGCGTCGAGGAGCTCTACGCCAAGGCCGACGTCCTCTCGCTCCACATCCCGGCCACCGACGAGACCAAGGGCTCGATCGGAAAGGCGCTGCTGACCTCGATGCCCGAGGGCGCCGTGCTGGTGAACACCGCGCGCGCCGAGGTGATCGACGAGGCCGGGCTCATCGAGGCGCTGAAGGAGCGCACCGACCTCCGCTACCTCACCGACATCGCCCCGAGCGACGAGAGCGACGCGGCGCTCCAGGAGCTCGGCAAGCGCTACTACCGCACGCCCAAGAAGATGGGCGCGCAGACGGAAGAGGCGAACACCAACGCAGCGACCGCCGGCGCGCGACAGATCATCGCCTTCTTCGAGAAGGGCGAGCGCCCGAACGTCGTCAACGACTGAGGGTCGAGCCCATCGGCGCGATCAGTCTTCGCGTCGCCCGGGCATCTGGTGGAACGCGCCGGGGTAGGAGCTCACGGGCTCGCCCCCCTGGTCGAGGACCTCGGCGACCCAGGCGAGCCACGCGGCGAAGCTCGGGAAGTCCGGGGTCGCGTCCGCCGGGTCCTCCCACTCACCGGTCGCCCGGATGCGAGCCCGCGGCTCGTCCTGGTGGTGGTAGTAGACCGGGTACTCGCCGTCGTCGCCCTTCTGGGTGACGTCGAAGCAGAAGGCGCACTCGTCGTTGCCGCCGCTCGCGAACGCGACCAGGTGGTTGGTCGAGAGCTCCGGGCCGTCGGCTCCGCGCGAGACCCCCTCGGGCAGGTAGATGATCTCGCTGTAGTCGGCGATGTCGCCAGGCGGGAGGATCACGAACTCCTCGTGGCCGAGGCTCGGGCCCCAGCTGATCGTCGCCGACGAGAAGTGCTCCAGCGCTTCCTTCAGGCTTGGCGGCAAGGACCACTCGGGCACCTCTCCGAAGAGCGGCTCCGGTGCCGCGAGTCTCGCGTCGGCGTCGTCCGCGGGCTCCGTCGTCTCGAAGCGGTGGTGGCTCTCCGACCGCCCCGCCCATGCCTTCAACACCTCGATCGACTCGGCGACGTTCCCCATGACCGAGAATCATACACCCCGCCGGCCCGCCACGTAGACTCGGAGCGTGGAGCGGCTCGAAGGAATCGTCATCGCGGGCGAAGGAGAGCTCGTGGCGTACTACGCGCGGCTCGAGGTGGGCGGGCGCTCCCACCACCAGCTCCGCAAGCGGGTCCTCTTCACGCTGGCCATGGACGACGGAGCTCGAGTTCGGGTTCGGGCTCAAGGGCCCCGGCTCGGGCCCCTGGCGACGCAGCGCGGCCCATGCGCGGAGCTCCGGACGAAGGCCTTCGACGCGACCTTCGAGGACCTGGACCTCGACCCCGCCGCGGAGAGCGAGCTTCGACGCGTGGCCGTTCGTGCGGGCGACCGGGTGGTGGTCGAAGGGATCGTCACGCACGGGAAGAGCAGCAGGGGCTATCGAGGGCCCAAGACCGTGGCACCGGAGTCGATCGACGCCGTCGCGATCGGGATCGGGGACGAGGCGACGGCGTTTCTCGACGACGAGGTGAGCCGAAGGCGCCGGGCAGCGTTGCTCGCCGAGCTCGGCACGTTGCGCCGGTTCCGCGACAAGCTGCGACGCCCACTGATCGCGCTCGCCGTAGGGCTGGTGCTCCTGGCGACGGGTGGGCTGCTCGCGCTCCTCGACGTCCCCGCGCCTGGAAGCCGGTATTTCACCGCCGCCTTCGGCCTGCAGCTCTGCCTCGGGGCGCTCGCGTGGATCCGCTTCGGCTTCGGCTGGAGCCGCGCCCGAGACCCGGCGAGCGCGAAGACTGGAGCGCTGACCACACTGTGCATCTCGACGGTGATCATCGCGATGCTCGGGTTGAACGTCGCGGGCGGCGCCGCCTCCCACGCGCGCTACGGGATGGTGGGGGTGCCGTTCACCGGGCTCGTGGTCCTGATGGCGACCTGGTCACGGCCTCGGAAGGACCGGGTCTCGCTCCGCTGGGCGCACCGGCTCACGCTCACGCTGGCGGTGCTGTCGACCGCGCTCGGTGGGCTCTTCACCGTGCGCAGCATCGCTCAGGACCACTACCACTGGGCCGCGCGGGTCACGTCGTCGGAGCGCAGCGACGTACACGTCGGGACCGAATGCACGGTCGACGTCGCGTACGCGCCCCGGGGCTTCGCTTCGGCCTCCGCGCAGTGCGAGACCGATGTCCGCTGCGGTGACGTCTGGCTCTACGGGGAATACCAGGGCTTCATCGAGTGCGAGCGCTCGGCCGACGGCTTTCATGGCGCCGACCTCATCCCGAGCGACGGCGACGGGGTGGTCGAGCTCGACGGCACCTCCGGGAGCAGCGACGGGGTGGTCTTCGAAGGCCTCGAGCGGGATTGACTCCCACGGCCCGTGATAGGATGTCCGCATGCGGGGGATGATGGTGCTGCTGCTCGCAGGCGCGCTCTTCGCGTGCGGCGATGACGGCGGGGGCGACGGTGACATGGCGGCCGGGCCGTGCGCCGCTGACTCCGACTGTGACGACGCCATCTTCTGCAACGGGCTGGAGCGCTGCATCGAGGGCAGCTGCACCGCCGGGGACGCTCCCTGTGAGGGCTCATGCGACGAGGTCTCGCGAGAGTGCGAGACCGGCTGCGTCGACCGCGACGGTGACGGCCACGAAGACATCGCGTGCGGCGGTGACGACTGCGACGACTCGGACGCGAACCGCTACCCGACCAACATCGAGATCTGCGACCCCATCCACGACGAGGACTGCGACGACACCACCTTCGGCGACCGCGACCAAGACGGCGACGGCGCCATCGACGCCGCGTGCTGCAACAACGGCCTCTGCGCGGACGACTGCGACGACTCCGACCCGATGGTCCGGCCCGGCGCCAGCGAGATCTGCGACGAGGCCGACGACGACTGCGACGGGACGGTCGACGAGGACCCGGTCACGGTCGACTGGTGCGTCGACATGGATGGCGACCTCTTCGGCGATCCCGATGGCGAGGTCCGGATGTCGTGCGCGCCGATCGCCGGCTTCAGCCGAACGTGCACCGACTGCGACGACAGCCGTGGAGCGATCAACCCTGGCGCCCGCGAGCTGACGGCCAACGGAGTCGACGACGACTGCGACGGCGCGGTCGACGAAGGACTCAGCGGCCCGCACGGCATCCGTGTACTCGGCGGCAGACTGTCCGCCGGCGACCTGGTGCTCTCGCATACCTCGATCGAAAGCTACGCGCGCACCTGCAGCGGTGACCTGTGCCTCACCGGAGGAGTGCTCCCATGAAGTCGAAGACCCGATCCCTCGCCCGCGTGGTGGGCCTCGTCGCGCTCTGTGGCGGGGCGGCCTATCTGGGGAACCAGGCCGCGGCGGACGGCATCCCACCCTCGCCGACCATGTACTACTCTGGCTTCCTCGAGGAGGCTGGCTCACCCGTCACGGGGTCGCGACGCGTGACCGTCAGCTTCTGGAGCGACGAGACCTCGGGAACGATGCTCTGTGAGACGGTGGTGGCGAGCGCACTCTTCGACGCGGGGAGCTTCCGCATCCCGCTCGCCGACGCCTGCACCGACGTGATCCGGGAGCAGACCGACGTGTGGACCGAAGTCGACGTCGGTGGCGAGGTGCTCCCGCGCACCCGAATCGGTGCGGTCCCGTACGCGGTCGAGGCGGAGCGTGCGGGCGGTGCGTCCGGGGCGTTCGCGCAGCGGCAAACGTGGTCGACGCTCATCGGGACTCGCGGCGAGGTCCAGATTCCCCGGCCGGCCAGTTGGATCGCTGGCGCAGCGTATGTCGGTGCCGGCGACACGCAGCACTACGTGGTGAACTTCGCCCACACCTTCTCGCCGATCCCCGCGTGCACCGCGAACATCGTGTCGGGCGCGGGCATCGCCAACTGCGAGGTCTCATCCGTGACCGGTACGAGCGCCGAGGTCTGGTGTCGGCTGAACTCGACCAACCAGGCCGCCGACGGATCGTTCTTCTTGATCTGTATCGGCGACTGATCGCGTCGCTGGCTGGAGTCCCCGAGGGAGGACGGGTGATGCCCAGCTCCGCCGACGCCACGATGGGGGCGTTCGGGGAAACCCACACGAGCGGGTCCGTGACGACCGGCAAATCGCCTACCATCGACGGGTGAGGTTCCTGCTCCCACCGGACCGAGGCTCGGTTCGCGCGTCGGCGCGGGCGGCCATCCTCGCCGACTGGATGAGCGATTGGCTCGACGAGCCGGTGCAGGTGGCGATCGCGGACAGCTATCGCGACCTGGCCCAGGAGCTGAAAGCGGGCGACGCCGGTCTGGCCTGGGTCCCGCCGGCGGTGTGCGCGAAGGTCCGCGGCCACTGCCGGTCCGTCCTCACCGCCATCCGTGACGGTCGCCGTGAGTACGCGGCCGCGTTGGTGGTGCGGACCGACTCGGGCATCGCATCCGTCGCCGACCTGGCCGGCAAGCGCGCCGCGTGGGTGGACCCACTCTCCACCAGCGGCCACCTGCTCGCGGTGGCGCATCTGGCCAAACACGACGTCCGGTCGAGCGAGCTCGAGTCGGAGAGCTATGCCGGGACCTTTCGCGACGCGTTGGTGGAGGTCGCCGAGGAGCGAGCCGACGTGACCAGCACGTACATGGTCGCCGACGACATCGAACGAACGCTGGAGGAGCTCCGTGACGTGGTCGGTCCCTTGGCCGAGCGCCTGACCATCCTCGAGCAAACCAGCGCAGCACCCTTCGACGCGCTGGCGGTCGGTTTCGACGCGCCCGCCGGACTCGAGGAACGGCTCCTTCGCTTGAAGCGGCGCCGCTCGGGCGCACCGGCGATGCTCCTCGAGATCTGCCGCGCCGACGGCTTCATGAAGGCGGACCCGGTCGCGTTCTCGGCGTTCGAAGGCTTCGTCGAGCGACTGCTCTGATCAGTCTTCGATCGGCGTTCGGGAGCAATCGGTGCCCGACATGGTCCCGACGTCGTCGAGGTCGCTGACGACCTCGAAGTCGGTCCACGCGAGCCCCGAGTCGCGGAGATCGTTCGGGCCGAGGGCCACCTCGGCGTCGTCCCAAGTCGCGCTCGAGAAGCGCTCGTTCGACGCGATGAAGGTCACGTTGCCGCCGTCGGCGTGGAACATGCCGTACTCCTTGAGCGCCTCGGCCATGGCCGCCGCCGCCGGGCCGAGCCCGCTGGTGTCGAAGTCGGCGCGAAGCCGGAGCCGAACGCCGTAGGGCGGAGGCATCGTGCCCGCGGGACCCGCCGCCGGTTCGCCGAAGCGACCGACCGTCAGCGGGTTGTGCGTCGCGGGCCGAACGTAGACGTCGCGCTGGACCGCCTCGTTGGGGAGGATGAAGCGGAGCGCGTGGCGGATCTCTCCCCGGCTCTTCACCTCGCCGGGCGTGACCAGCAGCGGCAGGATGGGGAGGCCCGCGGCGTCGGCGCTGGTGCAGCTGAGCCCGCGTAGGTCGCCGGGAATCGACGACACGTCCCAGATGGCGAGGCAGCCGCCGGTGAAGGTGCCCAGCGGGTCGTTCGAGCGCCACTGCTCGTAGAGGCGACACGAAGCGGTGTCGAAGACCGTGAGGTGGCAGTCCCCATCACTGGTGCACTCGTAGGTGGTCTCGCCCTCGAGCGTCCCGTCGGTCGGCACGGGGATCGGCGCAGGGTCGCAGGCGGTCTCGTAGAAGTCACCGGTCGGGGTGAACGAGCGCTCGGTCACCGAGTCGTCGGCGACGAGAGGGTTGAACCCATAGGTGTCCGCGGCCCGACCCATGTCGATGCGGAAGGTCTGTGACCCGTCGACCACCGCGTCGAGGTACGCGACGATCGCGTCCGAACGCGGATCCACACAGGTCTCCCGCACCGATTGGTTCCAGGGCGCGTCGGGCGGACCGATCTGCCCAGCCGCGGCGCCGCAGTGACCGTCGAAGACGGTGGCGTGGTCGGTGGTCGGAGCGGGCGGCGTCGGGTTCGCCGTCGCCGTCGTCCGGGTACCGGCCGCGCAACCGGCAGAGCCATCGCGGGGCGGCGTCGAGCCGTCCTCCGGCGGCGTCGAGCCGTCGGCACGGCCCGCGTCCATCGGCGGCTCGTCCGTGGTGTCCCCACCATCGTCGTCGCCGCAGCCGAGAGTCCACGCGAGCGCCAAGGGAAGCGCCAACCAAAGTGACCGCTTGGTCATGATTCGGGAGTCTCGATCATCGAAGACCCGATCACAACGGCCTCGGAGATCTTTGTGGCGGTCGATCCGTACGAGACCTCGTGCGCTCCGTCCTCGTCCTCGCCCTGCTCTCCTCGAGCGGCATCGCCCACGCCCAGTCGTGGGGGAGCGTGGCGTGGTGCGGCGACACGGTGGCCGTGGCGTCGCACCACCGAGGCCGCGTGACCTTCCTCCACGCGCCCACCGCCGGCGCCCGCCACCGCCCCCTCGTCTTCGGCGGAACCCCGGACCATCGGCGCGAGCTGGCGTGGGCCCCGGACTGCGAACGCATCGCGGTCATCGACCCGGACCAGGTCACCGTGCTGCGGGTCGACGATGGTCAGAGCTGGCGCATGCACCTGCCGACCGGCCTCGCAGGGACCTTTGGCTACAGTGGCTGGAACGATCAACCCTCGGTCGCGTGGTCACCGTCGGGCCGGTTTCTCACGGCGCACCTGATCGACGACCCGCGACCCCGTCCGATCGAGAACCGGGCCCTGGTCCGCTTCGACAGCGTCAGCGGAGCGGCCACCGTCCTGGCCCACCCGGCAATGCGCGACGTGCCCGAGTCGTTCCGGATGGTCGACGACGACACCGTGCTCGTGGCGAGCGGCGCTCCAATGGCCATTCACCGGGTCACCGCCAACCGGCGCCGACGGCTCGCTCGAGGCTTCCTCGAGGTTCGGATGGCCGGTGACGAGCCCACCCTCGTCGGCATCCGTCGGGCCCGCCAGGGAGCCATCCGCATCGTAGAGGTCCATCCTCGGACGGGCCGCGAGCGCACCCTTCGGCGCGGGCTCTACACCTTCCACGCTCTCAGCCGCGATGGGTCGGCGGTCGTCGTCGACGATCACCTCGTCCACCTGGGCACCGATCGCCCGACGCGCCTCCTCGTCTTCCCAGTGAGAGGCCGCGGCGAGCGCCAGTTCTCGATCGACTCCGATCGCGAACAGGGCACGCCGGATTGGGTCTGGGACGACGACGCTGGACGGGTGGTCGGCAACCCACACCCGACCGACCGCCGCTTCGGCACGCACCCCGTCAGCCATCGCCAGCCGCACCACACGCACTTCGTAGTGGACGACGGTGGCGGGCCGCCACCGCTGGTCCTCCAATCCGGGCTCCGTGGCGACGCGGGTCCCTGGGTCGAGGAGCACCGCGTATCGCCGGACGGACGGTGGGATCTCTTCGTGACCCACCGCTCGGGTCAGCCACCGACCTGCCCACCGGAACAGATGGGCGCTCGCGTGCATCGCGCGATGGTCCTGGTGGACCTGAACACACGGGAGCAGCGAGCGATCCCCCTCGATAGCCACGCGCGCTGTCGAGAGATCCGCATCGAGCTCTGATCAAGCCGCGCGGCTGTCGCGCCGGGGCTCGCGTGCGAGCTGCATGAGCGCCGCCGAGCCCGCGCCCACGGCCGCGCGGAAGCGAGCGTCGACGGCCTGGCCCTCCGGCGTGTGTCGAGCCGCCTTCATGCCCTGCATGAGGTTCAATCGGTTGTCCAACCAGACGCGCAGGTCCTCGTGCTCGCGCCACGCCATCCCCTGGCCGAACGACCTGACCGTACCTTGGAGCCAACCGCGGCGGGTGGGGACGAGGGCGTTCGGGGCAGCGAGCAGGTTGCGCTCGGCGTCCGTCCGCTCGCTGGCCTCGAGGAAGCCGATCAGCGAGAAGCTGAACGAGGGCGACGCGAGCCGAACGTACTGCATCGTGATCTTGCCCGGCTGGAACACCGGCACGGGCGGCTTGGTGGGCAACGCCGACGCCGCGCAGTGGACATGCACCCAACCGGACGAGGTGCGAACCTCCCCTTCGTCGAGCACGATCCGGTCGCGCTCGATGCGCTTCACGTAGCCGAGCCGGACCACGTTCTCGATGGTCCGGAGCTGCTCGATCTCGCGCGCGTGACTGGTGGCGCCCCGGATCATCATCGGGCGCGTGTCGGGGTCGACGGCGAGAAGGAGACCCGCGTCCGCGCAGCGGTCGTAGTAGTCGTCGAGATCGCTCGCGGCGGCTGCCGCCTCGAGCTGGATGGCGACGCCCTCTTTCGCCTTCGCCACGAACTTGCCGCCCTGGAAGTGCTCTCGATTCTGGAGCCAGAGATCGCGGGCACGGACCCAGCGGATCCGCTCCGGGTCCACACCCGAGTCGAGCAGATACTGACAAGTGTCCATCGCCGTCTTCCCGGCTCCGATCACCACGTAGCCCTCCTTCGCCGAGTCCATCGTCGGCAGCTCGTTCGGCGTCACGCAGATCACGCCGTCCGCCACCTCGAAGGGCGGCTTCGAGGTCGCCGGGATGCCGCCCTCGAGGTAACGCGCGTCCACGATGCGTTCGTTCACCCGGATGCGCTGGACCTGCCCCGAGGAGAGGAGCCGAAGCCACCCCTCACCGATGTACTCGGTCTGCGGCAGGAACGTGACCTGGCCAGAGGGAAGGAGCCGCTGATGGAGCAGCCGGTCGAAGTAGGCGAGGATCTCGGCCCCGGTCGCGCGCTCGTAGAGCCCGTCGTCGATGCCGCCTTCGACGATTCGGTCCTTGCCCAGGGCCATGGAAGGAACGCCGTAGAGCCGCGAGGGCTGGTGGAGCTTCACGAAGGGGTATGCGTTCACCCAGTGCCCGCCGACGGTGTGCTGACGGTCGACGACGGTGACGGTCGCGCCTGCGTCGACCATGGCATCTGCGAAGGCCAGGCCGCCCAGCCCCGCGCCGATCACCAGGTAGTCAGTCTCCAAATGGGGGTTCTTCGTCATCGCTCTCCTCCGTGGCCGGTGCGGTCCGTGCCCGACGAAACCAACCTGGCGGCCGACCGTGTGAGCGTTCGTGTGAGCGAGCGTGGAGAAGAGTCGCGGAGAGAATCGGTCTCCGAAGTCCCTGACCGTCTCGAGGGCCGCCGAGGTAGGGCTCAGATCGGCTCGACGGTCTCGTGGGAGGTGTGGGTCGGGACGGGCAGCGTGACCCGTCGTCCGCCCACCGTGAGCCTCGCCTCGAGCGAACCGCCCGTCCCTCGCACGGGGTGCTCGAGCTGGATCTCGAGGGTGGTCGCCGAATCGATCTGCAGCGGCTGATCGCCCTCGGTCCATGGGCCCTCGCCGATGCGCCACTGGCGGGCCACCACTCGACCGCCGTCGACCCGCAGCCCCTGGAACGTCAGCGCCACGGGCTGGCCCGGCTGAACCCGGATGTGGAGGCGGGTCGCGCTCCCATCGCCGAAGTTGCTGAACACGAAGCTCATCGCCTCCGCCTTCAGCACCGTGTCCCCGACGGTCGTTCCATCGACGATCGGCTCGGGCAGCGGCCGAGCGGATGGGGCCGGACGGACATCGGAGCCGCCCGGTGGCGCGAGGCTGTCGCCGGTCTCACCCCAGGGATCGGCGGGCTCGAGCGGCGCGGCTTCGGCTTCGGCTTCGGCTTCGGCTTCGGCGTAGGCCTCGGCGGCCTCGGTGGCCCGCTGCGCAGCTTCGGCCAGCGCCTCCGCCTCCGCGGCGGCGAGTGCCTCCGCCACCGCGAGCTCCTCCGCTTCCGCCTCTGCACCGGCTTCGGCCACCTCGTCGTCGAGGTCGAGCCCGTCGTCGCTCTGACGGACCGGCGGGAGCTCCCCTTCGAGCGCGCCCATGACCGACAGGTAGGCGAGCACCGCCTCGACCTGGGCGTCCGAGAGGAGCTCGTCGCCGAGTGGCGGCATCAGCCGGTTCCCCTCACGGATCTGGTGACGCATTTGGCCGGGTCCCCAGGTATAGCCACGCGGGTTCACCCGGCCGCGGTGGCAGGCGGTGCAGAGGGTGATGTAGATCCGGCCGCCCTCCACCACGTCGCGCGACCGAATCGGCCCTTCGTAGTGAAGCGCCACCGTCTGCGGCGGCGCGTGATTGCGTGCACATCCCCACGAACCGAGGACGACCAACGCGGCCGCCCATCCGAACCCCCTCATGCGAACGACCATGTCGCAATCGTGGTGCGTTCACAATGGGACATCTCTCGAACGACTCAGACCGCTCGC
>CAYXAP010000022.1:0-49072 GCA_964462035.1 uncultured Sandaracinus sp. | reverse complement strand
CCGCTCGCCGGCTATCGCGACCGCGACCACGGTCCGCGCCGGGTGCGCGCGGGCCGGGTCTCGGACCTCACGCGGCGACCGACCCACGGCGCGACGCGCCTGCCCGCGCTGCCGGAACCGAACCCGGCGGCCGAGGCGCTGCTCTTCGGCGGCGGTGCGATGAGCGTCATCAGGGGCGGGATCGTCGTGACGGGCGCACTCTGGGCCGTCCCGCTGGTCATCCTGAGCCTGTGCGTCGCTGTCCTGGGCGCTTATCGGCTACTCGAGCCATGTGTATAAAAAGGTGGGATACGCGTCGGCTTGCTGGTGTCCCCGTCGTGGGTCAACATGTGAGTGTGATCACTCGCTGCCTCCTCCCCCCTTCGACGGGCAGCGCGAGGGCACACGCTCGAGGCGAAATCCTCGAGCGTGCGCTCGAACGTGCGCTCGAAACCGACGTCCAGGTCGTCGTGGCGGACAGCTACGACGCGCTGGGCCAGGACCTGGCCCGCGCCGATGCGGAGATGGCCTGGGTGCCGTCCGCCGTGCTGGCGAGGCTCGAGTCGAGCCACCCAGGTGCCACTCGGTTGGCCTACACGGCGCTTCGGAACGGGCGGGCGACCTATCGCTCCGCGATCGTCACCCACTCCCACGCTCGCTATGAGCGGCTCGAGGACCTGGTCGGCGCCAACCCCGCCTGGGCCGATCCGCTCTCCCTCGGTGGCTGCGTGCTGGCCACGGACCACCTGCGCCGACACCAGGTGGAGCTCGGTGAAGCGAGCTACCTCGGCTCCCACCCGAGCGCCCTCGGTGCGGTGCTCCACCGCGCCGCGGACGTGGGTGCGGTGAGCGTCACCAGCGTCCAACGCGACCACGTCCAGAGCTCCTTGGTTCGGAACGTCGGCGAGTCCGGCGCGCATCGGCTGAAGGTGCTCGCGTTCACCGACCCTGCGCCCAACGACGCGTTCGTGCTCACCCGAGCGGTCTCCGAGAGCCGAGCACGGGAGCTCGAGCCGAAGCTCTTCCAGAAGGGCGCGGCGCTCCGTGCGCTCTGCCTCGCGATGGAGACCGACGGCTTCGAGCGCGCCGACCTCGAAGCCTACCGGCGCCTCGCCCGGCTACTGCCGGACGATCGGAACACGCTGCGTCCGACGGGGTGAGCGTCGGGCCATCGGGCACGGCGCCCTAGGGAACGAAGACCTCTCGGCGGACGGCCCCCTCCGCGACCTCGGTCGGAGTGAAGCGGAGGGGAACGGTCTCGTTGGCGAGCCAGTTCCGGGCCCGGTCGGAGAAGAACTCCGAGTCGGGGTCGCCACTCTGGCCACCGGGAATGGTGTTCTGGCCTTCGACGCCATCGGGGCCGAGGGCGACGACGGTACGCATGACCGGCCCGTTGCGGTGGGTGAAGCGGGTCCCGCTGAAGCCGGGGTTGGCCGCGTCGATGTCGTACTGGTCGCCGGGGCGCGGGAACCAGGTCAGCGCTGCGCGCGGGTCGCTCGCATCGAGCCCCTCCGCCAGCGGCATGGTCTCGGTGGTCACGTTGAAGTCTGCGAAGAAGCCGGCGATGAGCGGGTCGTCGCCGACGAAGTCGATGAGAAGCGACTCGAAGCGCACCTGATGGCGCAGCCCCCAGAGCCACTGACTCATGTCGTCGGTGCCGAAGCCGCCGTTCTCTCCGTCCTCGTCGGTGGGGCCGCTGAGGAAGGCGAGCGCGTCGGCGAGGGCCTTCACGCCGAGCTCCTGGCTGCTCTCCACCACGTCGGCGGTCGTGAGGTCGTCGAAGAAGACCGACTCCTCGGTCGCCGGGTCGAAGGAGGGCAGGTCGAGCGGGTTCCCGGCGCCGCGCCCTTCGACGAGGCGGTCGAGCGTGCGCAGCTGCCAGTTGCCACCCGGGTCGACGGATCCGTCGATGCCCTCGTCGTTCCAGACGTTCTGCATCATGCGGGGGAACCACGCGGCGAAGATCATCGTCGCGACCGACTGGCGGCGCGAGTCCTCGGTGCTCGTGCTGTAGAAGGTGTCGACGCCGGAGGGCGTGGGATAGCCATCCGCCTGCCACTGCATCATCCGGTCTTCCACTTCCTCGAAGGCGGCCATGTTCGCGGTGTACATCGCAGCCATGCGCTCCTCGGGGGAGTCGGCCGCCGGTGAGCCAGCCGCGGCGTCGCGGGCCGCACCGATCACCTCGAGGAGCAGCGGCACGAAGTCTTCACCGATGTTCGAGTGGTGGTCGCCCTGGATGGCGGCCATCTCGGCGATGGTCGCGTTGCCACCATCGATGGCGGCCTCGAGCCGGGTCGCGATGCGGTCCATCCGGTAGCCTGGATCCCACGGACCGCCGATGTAGTAAGGGTCGTTCCAGGGGTCGTTGTCGAGGCTGATCGCGCCTGGGTCGTTGTTCGCGTTGGCGACGTATTGGCGCGCCGGGTTCACCGCCTGCGGCCACTCCTCGAAGGGCACCGCGCAGTTGACCTCCGCACCAGCCGCGGCCGCGGCCTCGTCGACGCGGCCCTCGGCGTCGAGCGGGATGTCCCACGCGGGGTAGGTGGTCCCATCGATGATGAGCGTCGGGTCGGCGCCAGGCTCGAAGCGACCGGTGCCGGCGTCCCGCGGGAGGTAGGTCCGGCAGGGCATCGCGTGGTAGCCGGTGTAGACGACGTTGCCGTCCACGTCGGCGGCCGAGAAGTTCAGCCCGAAGCCGATCACGTTGCGCATCGACTGACGGAAGTCCTCGACGTTCTCCGCGTCCTCGAAGCCCTTCACGGCGCGAAGCAGGCTGCCCCCGGCGAAGGGCGCGTAGTAGAAGCTCAGCGCGCTGATGACGCCGTCGTCGTTCATGTCCATCGGAACGATCCAGTCGCCCATCATGTTGACCAGCGTCTCGCCGTCGCCGACCGCCTCGCCCTCGCTGGCCTCACGGCCCTCGATCGAGGTGATCATCCGACCGTCGAAGGTCATCCAGCGCGCGAGGTTCAGCGTGCGCTCCACGCTCTCGAGCGCGGCCACGCCGCGGACCTCGTAGACCTCGTCCACCTGGGTCAGCGGTCGTTCCTCGCCGCCGAACATCGACGACACGGGCGCGCCGTCGGCGTCGAGGACGATCTCCTCGCTGTAGGTGTCGGTCACGTCGGTGACGAAGTTGGTGCCGCCCCAGGCGACCCGGCCGTTGGTGCCGGTCGCGATGCCGGGCGCGCCGATGAGCGCGACGCCGACGACCGTGGTCGGATCGGCTTCCCCCATGAGCTCGGTGTCGAGGCCGTACTCCCACATGAGCGAAGGGATGCTGAGCTGCAGGTGTCCGTCACCGGCGAGGAGCGCGCGACCGTCGGGGGTCGCCGAGCCCATGACGGCCCAGACGTTCGAGCCCCAGCCCTCGAGGTCGGCGGGGTGCAGTCGCTCGTGGTGCTGGCGCATGCGGCGCTCGTGGCGCGCGAGGACGGCGTCCTCGACGTCGATGCGCGGGATCTGCTGCACCCCGCGGGGCCCCAGCTGGATCAGCGGCGCGCGAGTCACGCCCGCGCCATCGACGCCCCAGCCGTTGGCCGAGGGCACGGGCCGCGGCGGTGCCCATCGGTCGACGATGTCCATCAGGCCGGCCATGCGGAGGTCACGCTCGCGGGCGCCGGGGAAGTGGTCGTCGAGGGTCTCGAGCGCGCGGGCGCGCGAGACACCGTCGTTGCCGTCGTAGCCGGTGGCGATGGTCATGGTGGCCGCCAGCCCCATCACGTCCCGCCGGGTCCATTCGCGCAGCAGCTGGTGGGGCCGGCCGGCGCCGAGGATGGTCGCCGTCAGCCGGAACTCCGCGGGCACGTACGTCGGTCGGGTGCGCGCCACCTCGATGTAGGCGTTCACTCCCTCGGCGAAGGCGTCGACCTCGGCGCCCTCTTCTTCGGTGAGCGCCTCCGTGTAGATATCCGTGAGCCTCGCGCCGCCGGTCATCCGACTCTCGATGTCGCCCGCCAGCGCCACGTCGCCGAGGAGCTCGCTGATGCGACCCTGCGCGAGGCGGGTGACCACCTCGAGCTGGAAGTAGCGGTCGCGCGCGATCACGAAGCCGAGGACCCGCTGGGCGTCGAGCTCGTTGGCCGCGTAGACGTGCGGCACGTCGTGCTCGGTCCGGATCACGTGCGCCGGTCCGCTCAACCCCGGGATCTGGAACTGTCCGTCGAGGGGGACGTCTGCGAAGATCTCGGGCGGATCGGGCGGGGGCGGTCCCATGTCGTCGCCCATTCCCATGTCGTCGCCGGGAGTGTCGGTGGTCGTGTCGTCGTCGTCGCCGCAGCCGAGGGCAAGCGTGAACGCCGCGAGCACGGCGAGTAGCCGGGCAGTCGAAGCCATGGCCCACCCTAACGCAGCCCCGAAGGCGGTTCACGGGTTTGTCCCTGTCATCTCACGCACCTATGCTCCGCCCGAGGGAGGACGGACGATGAGTCGACGCGCGCCTCAGGGGCACGGTCCGTCAGTGCATGTGTTGCACGTCACCGTCCGCCCGGAGACCGAGCACCCCGATCCGTCGGGGCACAAGCTGCACATGCAGTCCGTGTAGAGCGGCCCATCGCCACAGGGCGACCCTGCGCACTCGACCAAGAGAGCACCGCCCGCGCGCTCCACGCAGAGCTGCGGAGCAGCGCAGGTCATTCCCCCACACTCGACGTCGCCGCACTCCATGATGGTGACCGACCACCTCTCGGCAGCCGCATCGCAACGAGCCATCACGAAACCCTCGGCGGCGCAGCGCAGGTAGTCGCAGCGAGCCCCCTCGTAGCTGTAGCCGATGTCCACACATGACTCGCCATCCGCGGGCGGAGACTCCGGGCACTCGATCGAGGCCTCGATGCACGCGAGGCCAGTGGCGTCACAGCGCGAGCAGCACTCGACGCCACAGGAAACGGGCGCGAACGAGGGACAGGCTCCGCCACACTCTCCCTCGCGGCAGGCGACCCCCGGGGAGCAGGAGACACCACAGCTACCGCAATGGTCGGCGTCGCTCCGTGGGTCGACGCAGTCTCCATCGCACCAGGTTCGTCCGAGTCCGACACAACGCGCCTCGGTGATGGGTCCGCCGTCCAGCGACGGAATGGAATCGACGCCGCCGTCGACGCCGCCGTCCCCGTCGTCACCGCAGCCGATGGAGAACGAGCCCGCGATCAGAGTGAGGTAGAGCAGCCGCATGGGCCCAGCATGCCATGCGGCTCGCGCTCAGCGGCGGCGACGAAGGGCGAACGCGAGACCGATGACCAGAACCAGCGCTGGCCAGGGCGAGCGACCCGCGCCGGGGGTCCGGCAGCCGCAGCCCTCGTCGTCCTCGAACGGCGGATCGAAGCTCGCGTCCCGGCCGCTGCCTCCGTCGCTGCTGGAGCTCATGTCCGCCGGAGTACCCAGATCGTCCGCGCCGAGGTCCATCGGAGCCACGAACATGTCCTCGCGACCCATGTCTTCGCCGGACGTGAACATGTCGCTCTCCGGGACGAACATGTCCACCTCCGGGACGAACATGTCCACTTCCGGCGGTCCCATGTCACCGCAGTCGGGGTCGACGGTGCAGCCGCTCGTGCAGCAGGACGCGGCGGTCCCGTTGGCCGGTCCGTCGTCGCAGCCCTCGCCGCCTTCCATGAAGCCATCGCCACAGCGTACGCAGTCGTTGGCCATGCGCGGCGTCGGCGGCGTGGTGCGGAACACGCCGGCCTCGCCCGGTCCACCGGCGCCGTTCGGGCATCGCGCGAGCGAGACGGTCGGTCCCTCACCGCTCCCGTCCTCGTCCGTGGCGATCTCCCCTGCCGCCAGGAGCACCGTGGAGAGCCCAGCGTCGTCCGGGTCTCCGGTCACGTAGACCAGTCCGTCGACCAAGCCGTCGGCGGTGACCGGCGTGTCGTTCGGAAACGCGCTCGCGTCCGCCAGGTACACCCCCACGCCGTCGGCGCCGTCCTCGAGCGCCCCGTCGGCGATGGTCAGCGCGACGCCGCTGACCCCCGAGTTGCCGAGCAAGAGGTAGCCGCTGCCGTCGAGGATCGTCCCGTCCAGGTCGATCGCGAGGTAGCTCGCATCATCGGCCCCGTCGAAGAGCACGACCGCGACCCCGTCCATGCGTGTATCCGGCCCGCCGAGGAGCTCGATGAACTCCGCCGTGTCGACGACCTGGTCGGCGTCGAGCTCGTTGATGCGCAGCCCCGGCACCGTAGTGAATTGGTTGTAGCCACCGAGCACGAAGGGAGCGATGCCCGGATTGGTGGGAGTGGTCGCGAAGGCCCCCTGGACCTCGTTGGAGCGGAAACCGTTGCTGGCGTTCAGCAGCGTCGCTGCCCAGCGGAACGAATCGCCGGGGGTCAGGCCGAGGCTGGCGAGCGACACGCCGTCGAGCCGCAGATGCGAGCAGCCGACGATGACCTCGGTCGCGTCGAAGGCGGCCACGAAGGTCAAGGCCGCACCGCCCACGAGCTCGAAGAGGTTGGCCGAGGGCGTCCCGGTCACGTTGTTGATCGCGATCGCGTAGTCCGCCTCGAAGGCGGCGGGTGCGGTGGGGAAGGTCACGTCGGCCACTGCGCCGTCGGTACCTCGCCCCGAGACCGCTGCTCGGCCCGGGTCGCTGATATCCGTCAGTGGCGCGGTGGTCGCGAAGCCACCCACGCGGGTGTCGAGGTAGACCACCGCGTAGTCGTTGGCTCCCATGCAGACGCCGTTGCGCAG
The DNA here is from genome assembly GCA_964462035.1 of uncultured Sandaracinus sp. Lineage (GTDB taxonomy): Bacteria > Myxococcota_A > Polyangia > Polyangiales > Houyiibacteriaceae > UBA1660. The sequence continues at coordinate 42,409 of CAYXAP010000022.1, read as the reverse complement.
ATCGATCTGCAGGCCGCCGCTCACATCCGAGTCGAGGGCGAGCTCGACCGGGTCGCCGCCTGGGCGCTGACCGATCATCCCGGTGAAGCCGGAGCCGACGCCGAGGCTCTGAGGCGTGAGCCGCGGGGCGGCCGGCTCGGTCGCCGCCGTGTCGTCGACGAGCGCGACGGGTTGAGCGAGGGCTCCGCTCGACACCAAGACCGCGAGGAGACCGGAGAGCGACCAACGCATTCCCCCGATCTATCACGCTGCTCAGAAGTCGCGCACGACGACCGCGACCCCGAAGGACCAGAACCCGAAGCGGGGCTCGCTCAGCCCATCGGGCAGGCGCGACCCATGGAGCACGTGGTGATAGCTGACCTCGGGTCGGACCGAGACCGTGTCGGGAGGTCCGATGCTCAGCCCGAAGCTGCCAGCCACGCCGGTGCCCACCATCGTGTCCCGGCCGTCGCCGTTGAAGCGCCAGCGGCTCACCATGCCTTGAGCGCTCGCGAAGACCCCGAACCACTCGTGGAGCTGGCTCGAGACGATGAGCGGAAGACTCACCCCCACCTCGCGCACGCTGGCGCGAACGCCCAGGTCCAGCGCGAGGTCGAAGTGCTCGGTGTCGACGAGCTGGGCCTTGAGGTCGACCCGCGCACCGACGACGCCGACGCGCGCGCCGAAGTCGAGGCGGTGGCCGAGGCCGACCCGAAAGACCACCTCGGGGCCACCGGAGACGGCCCCTTCGAGGTCGGCCGCGCCATTGGGCGTGGTGTAGGTCGCGCACTCCTCGGCGAAGCAGGCATCGCTCACCGCGCTCAGGTAGACCGCGGGCCCGAGCTCCCAGTCGCCGCGCTCCAGCACCTGAGCACTCTGGTAGGTGTTGGCCGAGAGGCAGCCGGGCGTGGCTCCGGCGAGCAGGAGAAGGCAGAGAAAGCGAGGCATCGAAAGCACGGCGGGGCCGCGGGGGAACAGAGACCGGCTCCGTGGGGGTGATATTCAGTGGAGAGGGAGAGAGAGTGCCATCGGGTAGAGTCCGGCGCATGACCGATGAGCTGGGTCGCTGGGACGCCGTCGAGACGATGGACCGGATTCGCGTAGGCGACGTGAGCGCCGCGGAGGTGGTCGACGCCGCCATCGCGCGAGCGAAGGCGGCGGAGCCCCTGAACGCGATCGTGACCGAGAGCTTCGAGCGGGCCCGCGCCCGGGCCGGTCGCACCAGCGGCCTCTTGGCGGGGGTGCCGACCTTCATCAAGGACCTCGCGCGGACCGAAGGCGTTCGCACCCGCTGGGGAACGATCGCCAGCGGCCATCACGTGCCGACCAAGAGCGACCCCATCGTCGGGACCCTCGAGGCCACCGGCTTGGTCAGTCTCGGCAAGAGCGCGACGCCCGAGCTCGGCCTCACGGGCACGACCGAGCCACTCGGCATGCCGCCGTGTCGCAACGCCCACGACCCCGAGCGCTCCGCCGGAGGCTCGTCCGGCGGCGCGGGTGCCCTCGTGGCCGCCGGCGTGGTTCCGATCGCCCACGGCAGCGACGGCGGCGGTTCGATCCGGATCCCGGCCTCGTGCAACGGCGTGGTCGGGCTGAAGGTCTCCCGCGGGCGCCTCGACATGGAAGGCTCGAACCTCCTCCCGGTGAACGTGGCGGTCGACGGCTGCCTGACCCGGAGCGTCCGCGACACGGTGGCGTTCTGGGAGGCGGTGGCGCCAGCCGGGCCTTCGATGACCCCGCGAGACGAACCGCCCAAGCTGCGCATCGGGGCGTTCGTCGAGGCGCCGACCGGCACGCCGGTCCACGCCGACCATCAGCGCGCGGTGCTCGACGCCGCCGAGGCCTGTCGAGCCATCGGCCACCGGGTCGAGGAGATCCCCTCGCCCTTCGAGGGGCGGGTCGTCGACGACTTCCTGCTCTACTGGCGGTTGATCGCGTGGGGCCAGAAGGTCGGCGGGCGCCTGTTGATCCACCGCCGCTTCGACGCGTCGAAGCTCGATCCGTGGACCAAGGGCCTCGCCGCGAGCTGGAAGTCGGACCCACTCGCCGTGGTCCGCGCGACCCGCCGACTTCGCCGCTTCGGCGCCCGCTACGAGTCGGTGATGCGACGCTACGACGTCGTGCTCAGCCCGGTGACCGCCGCGCCGCCCCCGGTACACGGCTGGCTCGCGCCCGACCAACCCTTCGAGCGCCACTTCGACCGACTGCGCACCTACCTGCCCTTCACCGCGATCCAGAACGTCGCCGGCGCACCGGCGCTCTCACTGCCCCTCGGGAAGAGCGAGGGTGGGTTGCCGGTCGGCGTCCAACTCGCCGGTCGGCTGAATGAAGAGCGAACGCTGCTCGGTTTGGGACTCGCGCTCGAGCGCACCGTCGGCTTCGCACCCTGAACCGAGCGTTCGGACCGCGGCCTTCTCGCAGTGGTGTGGCGCATCGCACCGATCGGTTCGCCCCACGCCGCGATGGGGCGTCGGCACGCGTCGTGAAAAGCGTCTCCACACGTCCAACGGACGATTGGGCCCACCTCCGTGGGTCATTGAGGAGAAGACGAACGAATGCGTTCCCTGATTGTTTCCATCACCTTGGCACTCGGACTGCTCGCTGGCTGTGGCGAGGTCGACCAGCGCTTCGACTGTGCAGAGATCTGCACCGAGTTCGACGAGTGCTTGGCGCCCTTCGGTACGGACGAGGCCGAGTGTTACGACCAGTGCGTCGACAACTCCACCGACAGCGAGGTCGACCGCTGCGAGGACTGCGTCGACTCCACCGACAACGAGTGCGTGGACTGCAGCGTCGCGTGTGGCGACGTGTTCGTGAACTGACCCGCGAGCCGCAACGACGGAGCCCGGTCGCCATGGGCGGCCGGGCTCTCTCGCGTCTGGACTCAGCGCTCGAGCGCCGGCCGCTCGGCGAGGAAGAGCACGGCGTGCACCAGCTCGCGCCACTCGGTCGGCACTTCGCCCTCCCAGGCGATCCACGCCGCGAGCCTCAGCTCCGCTTGAGTGCGGATGGAGTGGCGCTCTTCGCCGGCGAGGAGAACGTCGGGCGTCTCGCGAAGGGCGGGGAGATCGATGGCCTCGAGGTCCAGCGCTCCGTCGAGCTCGGCGTACGCGGCTGCGGCTCGTGCGCGGAGCTCGGGATCGGCGAGACGCCACCCCAGGGCCCACGCTGTGACCGCCGCCGTGGGGCTCCGGAAGCTGCGCCCGTCGCTGGCCAACTCCTGGGCGAGCTCGAGCGGAGCACCTTCCGACGCCGCGGCGAACGCCATCTCGTCGGCGGTCGCCTCCGTCGCGAGCGCCTGCCGCACGTCGGCCCCGTGGTCGCCACGCGCCCTCGCCTGCGCCATGGCGCCCACCGCCGGGTCGGCGCCCGACTCCACGGTCATCACGTAGTCGAAGTACGCGTCCCCCTCGCGGGGCAACGCCGCCGCGTCGTCGTAGCGACCCATGGCGCGAAGCACTCGCGCGCGTCGCGAGAGGATCGCCGCTTCGAGCACGCCCCGAAGCGCGACCGAGCCGTAGTGAACGAGCGCCCGGTCGTACTCCCGCAAGCGCAACGCGCGGTCACCCGCGAGCATGCGGAGCCAGGCGCGGTTCCCCTCGGCGGCCAGTGTCTCGATGCGCTCGTCGCCCGCGCAGAGCGCCGCGACGGCTTCCGGGAAGCTCTGCCCCGATCCGCAGACCTCATCCTCCACGCGCTGGTTGGCGAAGGTGTGCAAGAGCACCCAGGTGCGAGCGCTCGGGTGTGCCTCGAATCGCTCGCGCGCGGCCGCGCTCTGCCGTTCCGCTGGCAAGAGCGCGATCCACGCGCCGAGGTCGAGCGACTCCGGGCCGTCCCAGCGGAGGTGGGTCTCGGCGAGCTCCCGCTCCGCTCCGTTCAGCACCTGGGGCAGCACCAACGGGTCGTCCAGCGAGTCGAAGACCGCGCGCGTCTGACTCCCGCGCGACGAGATGGAGGAGGGCGGCTCTCGGAAGAGGTACTCCGCGTCCGCCTCGAGCACCCGACCCGTCTGGAAGACCGGGTCGGGCTCGACTCCCACGCCATAGACGGCCCACCAGCGCGCGAACGCACCTGCCGCCGCGACGTTGTACACCGGCTGGTCCAACTCGCTCAGGTCGTCGATCGTGAGCTCCTCGATGAGCTCCCCGGACTCGGTCGTGGTTCGAATGGCAGCGCTATCGCCGTCGACGGCGACCTCCGTGTCCATGCCGGGGAGCATCTCGATTCGATCGCCGTCGACGTCGACGACCACCGTTCGATCGAGGCCGTTGTAGAGCCAGAGCTCCCGCTCCGAGACCATGAAACCGGCCGCCACGGCGGGCGCCAGCAACGCCCCTGCGACCAGGAAGCGCATCGCGCCACCCGCGAAGCCTTCGGCGACCTGGAAGCGGTCCCACCAGCCCAGCCGCTCCTGTCGCTCGCGCTCGCTGCCGAAGGGGAACTCGCGGTAGCTCTCCGGCACGCTCCCGGCGGCCGGCGCATCGCCCGGATCGCTCCCGTTCTTCAGGCAGGTGGCGAGGTACTCCTCGGCCTCCAGCAACACGTCGAGCGTGCTGGTGGCGAGCCCCTGCAAGGACTGGAGGTAAGGCGACCACCACGTCGCGGCGATCCCGATCCAGTCGTTGGCGAAATCGTGCTCCGTCGGCGCGCTCAGGTGGAGCTGCGGACCGATGAGCTCCTCCCAGCTCAGCCCGTCCTTGGTCAGCCGCTGCCGGACCGGCGCCGGCATGAGCACCTGCTGCCGCTCTTCGAACACCCGGCGAATCGTGTAGGAGAGCTCGGCTCCCTCGGCGACGAGGCGCCGCATCTCCGACTGCGACACGTTCCCGTCGGCGAAGACGATCGCGAGCACGTGCTCGAAGAAGGTCACGTTGTCGACGAGGTCGGCGCCCGTGTGCTCCGCGTAGTGGAGCAGCTCCGCGAGCGCCTCGAGATGGAGCTCCCAGCGGGTCCCTCCTTCGCCGGCGCCCCGGCGCTCGTCGAGGATCCGCGCGATGCGGAGCCCCGCCCCACGGGCCCGACGGAAGCGCTCGCCGAGCGCGCGACGGTGCCCTTCCAGCTCGGCCTTCGTCTCGGCGCAGACGTCCCGCAGCTCCTTGCGACGGAGCTGACGGCCACGGTGGGCGATGACCCCGCCCGGCGCTTCGAGCACGCCGAGCTTCAGCCCCTCGAGCTGGGCGAGCTCCTCGTCGAGCTGGAAGAATTCCTCGACCTGCTCGGAGAGCTCGTCGTCGAAGACCTGCTCGAGCTCACCGAGCAACTGCTCCGGGTCGTCCGTCTGCGGCGGCACGTGCAGCGACTCGCCCTTCGCGAGCGCGCGCGTCATCGCCATGGTGGTGTAGAGCCCCTGATACCGGCGATCGAGCGCGGCGCGGCCGAAGATCTCGTCCACCGTTCGGAGGCTCTCCTCGAGCGGCACCGATACCATCTCGACCGGCGCCGGCGGGGCGGGGTCATCGGGGTGCGGTCGCATTGCGAGGTCGAGGAAGTGGGACGTCATGCGCCGACGCACCAGCTCGGGGTCGCGGAAGACCAGCCAAGCCGAGCGCTCGTCGAGGTGCGACTCGAAGTACTGCGCCTTGCAGCTCTCCTCTCGGTCCTTGTTGGACGGGTGCGTGGACCACATCTGAGGAACGTCGGCGATGCTGTGGGCGAAGACCCGATGGGCCGACCGCTCCACCGACGGGCGGCGCGGGGTCTGCCCATGGTCCGGGAGCGCGTGGACCTCTCGGTAGCGCTCGATGAAACGGGACTGGACGGCGAAGAGGTCCTCGGTGCGGCGGCCCTTCTGCGCTTGGCCGACCACGAAGCTCGCCGCTTCGCCCCAGCCACGGTCGGCCGCCGGAAGTCGATGGAGCGCGTGGACCAGGCTGTCGCTGCCGGCCACGCTGACCGAGACGAGATCCGCCTGGAACTCCATCTGGCGGGTGAGCGCGCGGCTCAGCAGGACCACGAACCGGAAGAGCTGGTCGATCATGGAGCGCAGCGCCCAGATGAGCAGCCGCAGACCCCAGCCGATCCAGGCGATCCGGAAGTCGAAGCGTGAGATCCAATGGACGAGGTCGTCGAGCATGTCCCGTCGGGCGATCAGATTGCGGACGAACCCTTCGGCGACGTAGACCCATTGACCCACGCCCATCGAGCGCTGAGCGAAATGACCGAACTCGTGGGCGATCACCGCCTTGAGCTCATCGAGTGTGAGGCTGTTGACCAGGCCGATGCCGACGATGAGGTTCTTCCGGCTCGGGATGATCAAGTTGATCAGACCGACGTCGAGGAACACCGCCGCGTTGACGTCGGGTGACAGGAAGACCTTGTGCGGACGTGGTGCACCGATGTCGTCGGCGACCCGATGGATGAACCGGAAGAGCTCCGGTTCCTCGTCCGCCGTGATCTGCAGCAGCGAATCCCGGGAGAGCTTCTGTCGGACGAAGAGACCCTTGAGCAGCACCAGGCAGAGAAACGCCGAGGGAATCCCGACGAAGAGCGCCCGCTTGGTGTGCTCTCCCCATGCGGCGAACGCTCGGTAGGCAACGAGACCAAACCAGTAGGTCATCCCGAGGTAGAGGAGGAAGAAGGCGACGACCCCGATGACGGCGGCGGCGGTCTGTCGCTTGTAGCGCCCGGTGGGCGCCGCGAGATCGGCCGGGACGCCAGCGGGCGCCGGCGGGTAGAGCTCGGTATCCATGAGAGTTCCTGGTGATTCGGCGAGCCGGGGGCGGAGTATAGCCATCACTGCGGCCAGGTCATGCCGACTACTTTCGCCATTCACTGGCGCTTCCTGCGCGTGGTCGACTGCCCTCGGCCGCCCCCGCTCTTCGCCGCCTCGGCTCGCCCGAAAGAGCGCCGGCTCGGGTAGAGTACGCCGATGAGCGAACGCGCGCGGGAGGGGGGCCTCTTCTTCGAGGAGGCGGATGGGGTCACGGCGAACGTGCTGCTGAAGAAGCTGCGGGGGGACGGAGAGCTCAGCGACGCCGACCCGAAGTCGCTCGCAGGCTTCGAGGACGGCGGTGACGTCGCTCTCGCGATCCATCCACCGACGAATGGTTGGTGGGCGGTGATCGACTCTGCGGACGGCGCCGCGGGCATCGGCGGCGGCGCTTGGTCGACGCCGGCGATCATGGCCAACCACCTGGGCACCACCGCCGTCTGGTATCGGGTCTACGACGATCGGCTCGCGCTGGCGATGAAGCTCGAGCGCGGCGGCAGCTACGTTCAGACCGTGGCTGGCACGCCCGACGAGGTGCGGGCATGGGTGACCGAGCTGGGTTGCCCGATCGGCGCGGCGCGGCCAGCAGACGCAGCCGACGACGCCACGCTGGCCGCCGTTCGTTACGCTGCGGCGGACTACGAGTCCGGACCGGACCGCTCGCTCGCCACGGCGTTGCTCGGCCTGCGGAAGGCGATGGAAGGCGGCGACGGAGCGAGCGTGCGCGAGCGCTTCGACGCGCTCGACGAGAAACAGGCCGGGCTCGGGTTGGCGCTCCTGCGCGGACTCCGGAGCACCGCCGCGCGAGAGACCTTCGTTGCGCTGGCGAAGACGCTCCTCGCCGAGCCGGTGGTACCACGTGGCGAGAAGGCTTCGGTCATGACCTTCGCCGAGGAGATCGTCCGAAGGGTCGCCGAAGAGACCGAGGACGACGCGCTCTTCGGCGAGTGCATCGAGCGACTCGACGCCATCGAGAGCGAGGCCGAGGCGAGGAGCGCGCACGCCTACACCTCGGGCGTCGCGAGAGTCGCCGCGATGACGTTCCAGGGTCGGGTCGCCCGCTCCTTCGAGTGCTATCGACGACTGATTGCCCGGGACGACGCGCCGGCGTGGAACCACGTGAACCTGGCGATCGCGACGCTGCTGATGTCCAAGCCGGGAGCCGTGGTGTTGGAGGGCGCGGCGGCCGAGGTCGCCCGCCGCGCGGAGGCTCGGCTGCCGGATCTCGGGGCGGGCGCGAAGGCCGCGATCGAATACAACCTCGCGTGTCTGCACGCGCGAGCAGGCGACAGCGAGAGGGCCCTCGCCCACCTCGCTCGTTGCGGCGATCCACGCGAGCAGAACCCACACCCGGAACAGGACACCGACCTCGAATCACTCTGGGCGGATCCGCGCTTCCTGGCGCTGCTCGAGCGCACGGACGACGAAGAGCTCGACGACGAAGAGCTCGACGATGACGACGAGGGCGAAAACGACGAGCCCTGGGTGCCGCCGCCGGACCGCGCCATCGCGCGGTTGACGCTGACCTTCGCCGACGGTGAGGACGACGGTGCGCTCACGAGCCGAGTGGGTGGCCGACCGAACGCGCCGAGCACCGACACGCCCTGGCCGAGCACTTCGAGCCGGCCGATGGACTTCGTCTTTCAGCTCACCGGCAAGGCGGGTGGCGGTGACATCGACATGGGCGACATCCACCTGCTCCAGGCGTTCGCCGACATGGAGGGCGAGTACTACGAGGAGAACCAGGTGGTGATCCATCGGGCGCCCTGTCCGGCCGTGCTGGAGCCGCCGACCGGCGTCGACCTGGCGGACGTCCAGACGATGCGCTTCGAACCCGATCAGGACGATCGGGTGCTGCTCGACATCGAATGGCCGGACGACGACGATCCGCTCCACGACGACCACCAGGCGGCTTGGTCACACGCCTGGACCGACAAGGCCTGGGGCGTGCCAGTGGGCGGCAATCTCGACCCCGACATCCGCGACAGCCAGGACCGACCGATGCGTTGTCTGCTCCAGCTGGTCAGCCACGACGACTGGTTCCTCTGGTACGTCTTCGTGAACGAGGACTTCAGCGAGGCGGTCCTGGAGATCATTCGCGGCTGAAGCCCGGAAGGTTCGGCCCGGCACTGACGTACGACACCTCACACAACCGGAGCTTCGTTCGTGCCCTTCGCTTTCCTCCTCATCGCGCTGATCTTCATCGTTCCGATCGGCGGCATCATCGCCTTCGTCGTCATCCGCGCGAACAAGCGCAAGGCCGCGCGCATCGGCCCCTGGACCGCGCTGGCGCAGAACCACGGCGGCACCTTCGATGGCGACCGGGTGATCCTGACGCGCCCCGACCACCGAGTGGTCCTCGAGGTGAAGCTCGTCTCGGTGATGCAAGCCGCGAGCGGCCCCTACTACCCCGACGGCGGCACCTTCACCCAGGCCACCATGCAGGTCGATCCGCAGCAGCTACAGGTCGCGACCACCGGCCCCGCCCGCGTCGACTCGAACGAGCTCACCAGCATGGTCCCAGGCGTCGCCGCGCTCCCGGTCATGGCGCGCGTCATCCTCGCGCCCCACGAGGCGACGGTCGTGCTCGACGGCAGTGTCGTCGACCCACAGGCGCTGGAGCAGACCTTCCAAGCGCTGGAAGCCATCCGCCAGACCGCCGCCCAGAACGGCCCCCTACCCGTCTCTCCCTAACGCTCTCGCGAACGGTCGACCGGGGGGCGCGGGGCGGCGGCGATGGTCGAGGTCGGCGCCGGGCAATTGGCGATGGTCTCGCCGTCGCAGCACTCGGCCTGGTTCACGCCGAACATCGGGCAGGCGCTGGTGATGCACGCGGCGTGACCGTGGATGTAGGCCATGGGGTGGTGGCAGAGGCGGCAGCGCATGGCCGGGGACGCTACCAGAGCCGGATCATGGGTTCGAGCCCGAGCCGACGTGCGCGACGAGGCCGTCGAAGCAGCCGTTCCAGCCCATCGCGTGATCGTCGCGAGTCGGCTGGTCGGGGATCTTCTCGTGGGTGATCACGACGTCCGTCTCGTCGCCCACCGCTTCGAAAGCCACCGTCACGCGCTCTTCGACCGAGGGACCCGGTCGGACGCGCCAGGTGTAGACGAGCCGCCGCGGCCGCTCGACGGCGACGAACTCACCCTCGATCACCACCGTCGCGCCATCGGGCAAGAGGTTCTCGATCCGGTAGGTGCCGCCCACACGGAGGTCGACGGACGCGGCAGGGCAGCTGACACCCTTCGGCCCCCACCAGCGGACGAGCTGCTCGGGGTCGGTCCACGCGTCGAAGAGCCGCTCGGGGCTCGCTGCGATGCGTCGCTGAGTTCGAAGGGTGAGTGGCTCGCTCATCGCTCGTCCCCGACGTGGCGCGCCAACGACTCGAGCGTCTCGTCCCAGAAGCGGCGGTAGAACGCCAGCCAGTCGTCGGCGTCCTGCAGTGCGGCCGTCTGGAGCGAGCAGTGGTGCACTCGCCCTCGTACGTCGCGGTCGACCAGGCCGGCACGCTCGAGCACCCGCACATGCTTCGACACGGCGGGCAGAGACATGTCGAAAGGCTCGGCCAGCTCCGTGATCGTGGCCGGACCCTCGCTCATGCGACCGAGGAGCGCACGTCGGGTTCGGTTCGCGAGGGCGTGGAAGATTCGGTCGAGCTGGTCGTCCTCGAGCGCTGCGCTTGACGAAGGCATCGATCAATTGTTTAACCGATTGGTTTACTGAAGACAAGGAGGCCCGGATGACCCATCGAATCGAGCACGAACGCACCTATGACGCCCCGCCCTCGGCGGTGTACGCGGTCCTGACGAGCGGAGAGCGCTTCGCCGCCATGACCGGCGCGCCGGCCAGCATCGACGCCAAGGCCGGCGAGCCCTTCTCCTGCTTCGGTGGGGCCATCGGTGGCCGCAACGTGGAGTGTGTCGATGGCACACGCCTGGTGCAGGCGTGGCGCGTCGACGGCTGGGACGAAGGGCGGTACTCGCTGGTTCGCTTCGAGCTCAGCGCCGAGGGCGAGGGCACCAAGCTGAGTCTCGAGCACACCGGCTTCCCGGAAGACCAAGCCGAGCACCTCGCGCAGGGCTGGGTGGAGCGCTACCTGGAGCCGCTCGCGAAGGCCGTCGCGGACTGAGTGTCCCGACTTCGGGGTTCCCCGCGGTCGTCACGAGTCGATACGCTCCGCCCGGAGGAGGCGGAGATGGCGACGATCGATTGGTCCACGGTGACCCATGCCTACGGGTCCGCGGCGGACGTGCCCGAGCTGCTCGAGGCGCTCACGGGCGACGATGCCGAGGCACGGCACGCAGCGCTCCATGAGCTCAACGGCAACATCTGGCACCAGGGGACCGTGTACGAAGCGACGGCCCACGCGGTCCCAGGGCTCGTCGCCGCTGCGACCCGAGCGGGCGGCGGAGATCGCCCCGCGATGCTCGACCTGATCAAGCGCATCTACCACGGTCAGTCGTACAACAAACAGCACGAGCAGATGGAGACGGTGGCGACTCGCGCCGACCCCGAGTTCCAGGCGCAGATGGCCAAGGAGCTGGCCTGGGTCGACGCGGCGAGGGCGGCGGTCGAGGCGGAGCGGGACGCGCTCCTCGGGCTCATCGACGACGACGACCCCGACGTCCGCTCGGCGGCGATCGCCATCCTCTGCTCGCTGAAGGGTGACGACGCCATCGAGCGGCTCGAGGCGCGCATCCCGAAGGAGGACGACGAGGTGGTGCGGGCGACGCTCGTGGCGACGCTCTCCATCGTCCAGCCGACCTACGCGCGCGAGAAGCTCGAAGCGTTCCTCGACGACGAGTCGCTGCTCGTGGCCCGCGAGGCGGGGGTGAACCTCTGCTACCTGCTCAAGGGCGACACCCCCATGGCGGTGGCCGAGAAGCTGATCGAAGTCGTGCTCGGCGCCGGTCCGCTGGAGGAACGCTACGCGCGAGGCCCCTACCGGCAGCGAGGGTTGAGCTTCGACACCTGCGGCGAGCTCTCGCGGCTCGCGACGGTGCTGAAGGGGTTGAGCGCGAAGATGGCGGAGGCCATCAGCGAGGCCGAGCCGCCGATCGCGCTCGACCTCTTCGCGACGACCGCTTGGCGCTCGCTCGACCAGGGGGACATGGCGGTCTTCCTCGACACCGTCCGCCGCTGGCTCGCCACCGAAGCGAACTGGGACGTGGCCAGGGTCCGCGAGACGCTGATGGAGCTGCAGCTCCCCAGCGAGCGGGAGGCGCTGCTGGCCGCGGTGGAGGTCGGCGCTGCGACGGTCGACGAGTTCCGAGCAGTGGCCACCGAGCATTCGAGCGCCGGGGTGCTGGACGCGGAGCTCGCCCTCGGCGAGGAGAGCAAGAGCGTGCGGGAGTGGTGGGTCCACCTCGCGGACCCGGAGGTCGGCGAGCCGTCGGCGGAGGCGTTCACTCGAGCACTCGTCGACGCCTTCGGCGGCGAGCGCTCGGTGCACGCGCTCTGGCACCTCGGCCAGCTCACCCGGCTGAAAAAGGACGCGACCGCGAACATGAACGCGCTGGCCGGCACGGTCGGCGAGCTCGCTCCAGAGGGTGCGAAGGAGGCGCTGCTCGCCCGCGCCACCGAGCTGGCGGAGCAAGGCGCCCCCCGCCGAGTGGCGGGCCCCGGGATGGTCTCGATCGCCAGTCAGCTCTTCGGCTACGTGCTCACCGCCGCCCTCGCCATGATCGACGCCGGCGAGCTCGAGCGCTCCGAGACCCTCGACGGACTGGCCGCGACGGCCAAGAAGAACCGGGCCGCCCTCCCCCTGGTCGAACGCTACGAAGCCCTCTGACGAAAGGCCGGGTGCACCCGGAGCCACGAGCCTTGTAGGCTCCAGCCATGGAGCGATACGAGCTGACCGTGAACGACGAGGGCGAAGAGGAGCTGAAGGTTCCTCTTCGCGGTCATTCCGTCGTCGAGCACAACATGTACAACCACGGCACCGCGTTCACGCGGGAGGAACGGAGGGCGCTCGGCATCGAGGGGCTCCTGCCCTCGCGGGTGCGGACGCTGGAAGACCAGGTGCGGCAGGGCTACGCCCACGTGACCGTCACCCCCGACCCGCTGGAGAAGTATGTCGCCCTGGCCGACCTCGAGTCGCGCAACGCCACGCTCTACTACCGGGTGATCGTCGAGCACCTCGAGGAGCTGCTGCCGATCGTCTACACGCCCACGGTCGGTCGAGCGTGCCAGGAGTTCAGCCACCTCTTCCGCCGCGGCCGCGGCCTTTGGATCACGCCGGAGCACCGCGGGCGCATCGAGCAGGTCCTGAAGAGTGCGCCCTACGACGACGTGCGCCTGATCGTCATGACGGACAACGAGCGGATCCTCGGTCTCGGCGACCAGGGCGCTGGAGGCATGGGGATCCCCGTCGGCAAGCTCGACCTCTACGTGGTCGGCGCCGGCATCCACCCGACGCAGACGCTCCCGATCAGCTTCGACGTCGGCACCGACAACGAGGAGCTGCTCAACAACCCCTCGTACGTCGGCTACCGTCACCCGCGGCTTCGTGGAGAGGAGTACGACTCGCTCATCGACGAGCTGGTCACCGCCATCCAGAAGGTCTTTCCGAAAGCGCTGCTCCAGTGGGAGGACTTCAAGAAGGTGAACGCCTTCGAGCTCCTCGACCGCTACGACGAGACGATCCTCAGTTTCAACGACGACATCCAGGGCACCGCGGGCATCGCGGTCGCCGGCGTCGTCGCCGCGGGACGGATCACCGGGACCCCGATCGAGAAGCAGCGCATCGTGGTGCTCGGCGCCGGCGCCGCCGGCGTGGGGATCACGCGGATCTTACAGGCAGAGCTCGACCGACTGGCGATGACGAAGGAAGAGGCCGAGCAGGCCATCGCCGTGCTGGACAGCCGCGGCCTGCTGGTCGACACGCGCGAGTTCCGCGACGAGTACAAGAACAAGTTCGCCTGGTCCGCGGAGCACGCGCGCTCGCTCGGACTGAACCCCGACGAGCCGATCGACCTGCTCGAGGTCGTGCGCGCCTTCAAGCCAACGGTGCTGATCGGCACGTCCGGCGTCCCCGAGACCTTCACCGAAGACATCGTTCGCGAGATGGCGAAGCACTGCGAGCGCCCGGCGATCTTCCCCTTCTCGAACCCGAACGACAACGCCGAGGCCCACCCGAAGGACCTCGTGGAGTGGACCGACGGCAAGGCGCTGATCGCGTCGGGCAGCCCCTTCGACCCGGTGGAGTGGAAGGGCGCGACCATCCCGGTCGCTCAGGGCAACAACGTCTACGTCTTCCCCGGTGTCGGGCTCGGCGCCATCGCCAGTGGCACCAGCCGAGTGGTGGACACGATGTTCGCCGTGGCCGCGCACGCCATCGGAGACCAACTCTCCGACGAAGCGGTCGCCGCCGGCCACCTCTACCCGCCGCTCGAGAACCTCCGGGCCATCTCGCGCGAGGTCGCGATCGCGGTCGGGCTGCACGCCATGGAGCTGGGGCTCGCGCCGAAGCAAGAGCGCGCCGCCTTCGAGAAGAAGGTCGACTCGCTGATGTGGTACCCGACCTACCCGAAGCTGGTCCCGACCTGACGCTCGGGCGGCGGCGGCTCAGGCCCGTCGTTCGAGAACGACCGAGCTCACTCCATCGGAAAGCAGACGCCGTTGTCGAACGTCCGCGAGCCGGCGGTCAAGTCGTACGTGCGACGACAGAAGTAGCCGGAGCGACAGTCCGCGTCGCCGGCGCACTCGGTCAGGCAGACCCCTTCGGAGCCGGCGGTGTACTCGCCGTTCGGGAAGCAGACGTTGTCGCCTTCGCAGTTGTCGGTGGGGAACGAGTCCTCGAAGTAGAGGTCGTTGGAGTTCCAGCCGGCGTTCAGCGCGCAGCGAACGAGGCAGGTGCCCCCGGCCCAGCCGGTCGGGCTCCCATCGGGCGCCGTCTCCGCGAGACACCAGCCGCTGATGCAGTCGTCGTTCCCCGTGCAGGGGTCGCCGGTCACGCCGCCTTCGGTCGGGACCGTGCCCTCGGCCACGCAGGTGGCAGCGTACTCACTGCATTCGGCGCCAGAGCCACAAGCGTCGTCGCTGGAGCAGTACCCGGTGCACACGCCGATGCTCTCTTCGGCGGGGTTGAGCTCACCGCGAGCCGTGCAGAGGTAGCTCTCCCGGCAATCGGTCGAGTTCTGACAGGCCGGCTCGCAGGTGCTCACTCCGTCCCCATCGAGATCGAGGCAGAAGTTGTTCACCACCCCATCGTCGCAAGGCGTGCGATCGGTGCAGACGATGCTGCAGCTACCGCCGGTGAACCCGTCGACGCCCTGCCGGCACACCGCCTCCGGCCCGAGGCCCGCCTGGCATTGAGCGTCGTTCGCGCAGGCGCCGAAGAGCACCCCCGGCGGAAGGCCCGCGTCGGGCGTCCCGAGGTCGGCCGTGGGCCCGAGGTCTGGCGTCGCGTCGGTCGACGAATCGTCCCCACACGCACCGAGGAGCAGAGCCGAGATCAAGCAGAGGTAGCGATGCACCGAGCATCCATACCAAAGTTCCTGGTCCGGGAACATGGTCGATGGGGCCTGGTGCGGGCTGGTCGATTCCGCGTATCGTCCGGACCCGATGCGCCCCATCCTCGCCTACGCCGGTCGCCTTTCTTCCGCCCTCCTGCTCACGTTCGCCGCCTGTGGCGACGACGACGTCATGCCCGTCGAGGACGGGGGCCCGCCGCCCGACCTCTTCGTGAACACCGACGGGGGGCCGCCCGATGGCGGGCCGGTCTACGGCTGCGACGTGGCGACGGTCATCGAGGGCGTCATGGGCGAGACGTCGGAGGTGACCTTCGACACCGCGATGACCGAGGAGCGGCCGCGGGACCTCGGCGACTGCGGCAACACCGGGACCCTCGCGCGCTGGGCGCCGCAGGAGGTCATCGAGTACCAGGTGCCCGGCAGCGGTCCGGTGTCGGTCACCATCGACACCGACCACCCGGAGACCGATGGAAACTTCGACACGCTGGTCCAGGTCCGGAGCGAGTGCTCGAGCGTTCCTGCGCCGAGCTTCGCGCTCAGCTGCTTCAACGGCCCGATCGCCGGCAGCGGCACCCGTGGTGGGGGCGGCGTGGTCGTCGAGGGCGGCGACACGATCTTCATCGTCGTGACCGGCTACAGCGATCCGCCCCGGGACTCGGGCGTGGTCGACGAGGGCACGGTGAAGGTCACCATCACCCCCGGCACGGCCACCACGCCGGAGCTCACCAGCGCGTGGATCGGCCTGACCGAAGACTTCCTCTACCAGGTGGAGGGGACCGACGCGGACGGCGACGTGGTCGGCGTGCTCTTCAACTTCTACGACGCCGACGGGCTCCTCGACATCTACGGTGACGGCACTGCCCTGGCGGAGCAGGACTACTTCCGCGTCCCCTTCGGCGCCGAGGTCGGCACCCCCTTCACTCGAGACGGGGTGGTGTCGAGCGCCGACGTGAACCTCGCCGGCTACCTGGCTTCGGTCGACGCGACGGAAGCCGACGTCCGGGTCTACGACGCGGCCGGCGCCGTGAGCGATCCGGTTCGGGTCCCGGTCGCCGAGGCCACGTTCGTCGGTCTCGGTGAGGCGTGCGAGCTCGCGATGCCCTGCCGGCCCGAGCTGGCCTGCGTGGACGGCTTCTGCGAGGCGCCGCCGGTCATCGCCGATGCGTGCGCGGCGGCGACGCCGATCACCGTCCCCGACTTCACCGACGAGGTGACCGTGACGGTCACCGGCGACATCGGCGCGGGCATGGGCAACTTCCGCCCCAATGTGGACTGCCTTCCGAACCACGACCCCGCGACGGCGGGTGCCGAGCTGCTCTTCGCGCTCCCGCTGCCGACTGGTAGCTTCGACCTCTCGGCGACGACCAACCTGGACGGCACCGGCGAGACCGACACCATCCTCTACGCGCGTACGAGCTGTGCCGAGCGGGCGACCGAGGTGGCGTGCAACGACGACACCGTGATGCTCCGAAGCGCGATCTCCGCCACCGAGCTCGCCGGAGACTCGACCGTCTACCTCTTCCTCGAGCAGTGGGGAGGCCTGATGTCGGGCACCACGCCGGTCGAGATGTCGATCACCCTGACTCGCCGCTGAGGCCCCGGCCCCGTCGCGCTCGCGCGGCGACGATCGGCAAGAGCACGCCGGCGAGGATGAGGCCCGCCCCGGCGAGCTCGGTCCCGCTCGGCAGGTCACCGAGCCAGGCGATCTCGAGCCCGAACGCGAAGACCGGCGAGAGCAGCGTGATGAGCTTGGTGCGCGCCGCACTGATGTGGCGGGTCGCGAACATCAGGCAGAGCCGGCTGGCGAAGGGACCGCACGCCGCCGCGAGCGCGGTCGTGAGCCAGACGGAGCCCGGGATCTGACCCAGCGCGCCCTGCGGTACGAGCCATGCGCTCATCACCGCCACGGCCAGGATCAGCCGGAGGACGTTGACCCGAATGGGATCGATCGAGCGGATGACCTTCCGGGTGTAGAGGAGCATCCCACCGAAGCTGACCGACGCCAGCCCAGCGAAGGCGAGCCCCTTCGCGCTCACCGTGGCGACTCCCGAGTGAAGGCCACCCAGGAGCGCGAAACCTCCGAGCGCGAACGCCGCGCCGACGAAGAAGCGCCCCGTGAGCGGCTCCCCGAGCAGGAGCCACCCACCGATGCCGACCACGAAGATCTGCGTCTGCATCACCGTGCTCGTCAGCCCCGGGTCCAGCTCCTTCAACGCACCGGCCACCCCGATGTTGCCGAGGATGGTCAGCACACCGAGGACGATCGACGCTCGCAACGTGATGCGGCTCGGTCGCGCGATACGCCCGCGGGCGCGCGCGAAGGCCAGGGCCCCATTGAAGAGGGCGGACCAACCGAGCATCGCGAGCACCGCAGCCGCTCGGGGCGCCTCGGCGTTGGACGCGCGGAACGAGAGGAGAAAGACCGCCGCGAAGAGCGCAGAGATCAACGCGAGCAGGTCGCCACGGCGCGGGGAGGTCGGGTCGGCGGCGCTCACCGCCCTTCCCTGGGACCGTTCGCCGCCATCCGCCAGTCGCCGGCCTCCGATCCTGGCGCGGTCCGCGAGTCGCCAGCGCGGGGGATCCATGTCAGAGCCGAGACCGGTGACGCTGCCCGACCCCTCCATGCTCCAGCCGTGGTTCCTGCTCGCGCTCTTCGTCGGGACGCTGGCGTTGGTGTGGAAGCGCAGCGTCTTCTACCGGCGCTTCGTTGGTGTGCTGATGGGCGTCCTCTGCCTCATCTGGTGGGGCCTCGCCGGACAGCTCCAGCCGATCGGTGGTTGGCTCTTCATCGTCTTCGAGCTCCTGGTCGCGTTCCACTTCGTGCAGCTGGTGCACGCCCGGCTGCGTGGGGTCGCCTATCGGGCGTTCCTGACGATCCCCGCGCAGTGGTTCATGGCGTCGACGGTGCTCGCGCTGCCCTTCTCGGTGTCGGCGGCCGTCGGCCATCCGAGCGATGGATTCATCATCGCCTACGTCATCGGCGCCTTCGGCGTCGTGCAGTCACTGACCGCGGCCCCCGAGACGGTGGACCTGGTGCTCGACCGCCTGGACCGGGGCCCCCTGAAGCCGGTCTCGATGAAGGCGTTGCGGAAGCCGCGACGGGACGTGGAGCACGCCGGTCGGTCGGTGGTGCCCGATGGGCCGCGACCGCTTCGCATCGTGCAGCTCACGGATCCGCACCTCGGCCCGTTCATGTCGCCCGAGCAGCTCGCCGGCTTCTGCCAGCGCGCCGTCGATCGCGACCCCGACCTCGTGCTCATCACCGGCGATTTGCTGACCATGGAGTCGCACGACGCCGCTGACGCCGTGGCCGCCGCCTTCTCTCCATTGAAGGCCCTCGAGGGGCGCGTCTTCGCCTGCCACGGGAACCACGACCACGAAGACCGCGCGACCGTCCGTGAAGGACTGGAGCGCAACGGTATCCGGCTGCTCGTCGACGAGTGGGCCCGGGTCGAGACCGACGCGGGCACCGTCGACGTCATCGGCGCCGAGTACCACTGGAAGAACCGCGACGAACGGCTGAGCGCGCTCTTCGAAGGCCGCGAGGACGACGGCACACCACGCATCCTGCTGCTCCACAACCCGAACCACGTGAAGCACCTGCCGGAGGGCGAGACCGACCTCATCCTCTGCGGCCACACCCACGGCGGCCAGGTCGGGCTGCTCTCGGTCGGTTCCGACTGGACCTTCGTGCGCGGGTTCACCTCGATCCCCGACCACGGGCTCTGGGTGCGCGGCCGCGACCGGGTCTACGTGCACCGTGGCACGGGCCACTACGGCTTCCCGCTCCGGGTGGGCGTTCCCCGCGAAGAGTCGATGCTCCGGGTGAGGTTCGCCGACCGCAGACCGACCTGACGGCAACCCTCGGGCTCTACATTTGGGGGCGGGCCGCGTGGTAGGATGAGCCTTCTGGGGATGGGGGTCAGGGAGCGAGCGCCCGAGGTCTTGGGCGGAAACCGGTTCACGATCCGTCGGACGCTCGGCGCCGGTGGCATGGGTGTCGTCTACGAGGCGCTCGACCGGGTCCTCGACGAGCCGGTCGCGCTCAAGACCCTGCACCACCTCGATGGCGACGCGATCTACCGGCTGAAGAAGGAGTTCCGTGTCCTGGCGGAGATCCAGCATCCCGGACTGGTCACCCTCGGCGAGCTCTTCGAGGACGAGGGCCGCTACTTCTTCTCGATGGAGCTCGTGCGAGGCGTGGACCCTGGCACCTGGGTACGCGGAACGCCGACCGGGGGGGTGGAGTCGACCGAGCTGACCATCGACAGCGCGGCCAAGGCCATGGCCGCTCGCGCCCCGACCATCGAGCACGGCGACATCGACGCGGCCATGGACCACGCCTCCGCGGCCCCGCTCGCGGTGGACGTCGATCGCTTGCGGGACGTGCTCCTACAGATGACTCGTGCCATTCGGTCGCTCCACGCACACGGGAAGGCCCACCGGGATCTGAAGCCGAGCAACGTGCTCGTGACGCCGGAGGGGCGTGTCGTCGTCCTGGACTTCGGTCTCGCGACCGACGTGGGGAAGCAGAGTGTCGACGGTCGAGTGGTCGGCACCGTGGACTACATGGCGCCCGAGCAAGCGACGGGACAGGCCGTCACCGAGGCAGTGGATTGGTACGCGCTCGGCGTGATCCTCTACGAGATGTTGACCGGCTTGCCCCCCTTCACCGGCACGATGGTCGCGGTGCTCGGCCAGAAGCAGCTCCGCGACCCGGTTCGACCGACCGTGGATGCGCCGACCGATCTGATCGACCTCGCGATGGACCTGCTCCAGCGCGATCCGGAGCGCCGACCAAGCGGCGAGGAGATCCTCACCCGGCTCGGTGGCCAGGTGGAGCGGGGCACCCAGCTCGAAGCGATCCCTCGGCTGGTCGGGCGTGGCGACGCCATGCGGACGCTCGACGAAGCCAGGGCTCGCTCCCAGAAGGGGGCCGTGCTGGCGCTCGTTCGCGGAGAGGGAGGCGTCGGCAAGAGCCACCTCGTGAACCAGGCGCTCCGCACCTGGGGTGATGACGACGAGCGGATCGTCGTCCTTCGCGGTCGATGCTGGGAGCGCGAGAACGTGCCGTTCAAGGCCTTCGACGGAGTGGCGGACGACCTGGCCCGGCTCCTGGCCGCCGAGACCGCGGACGATCGCGCACGCCACGTGGAGACCCTCGCGGCTCTCGCTCGGGCGTTCCCGGTGCTCGACCGCGTCATCGATGGCACGCCCGCAGCGACCCCGAGCGAAGACGCCGGCCTCGTCCGCGCGCGGACCTTCGCGGCCATGCGCGCCTACCTCGACGAGCTGGCCAACGCTCGACCGACCGTCATCGTGATCGACGACTTGCAGTGGGCCGATCAGGACAGCCGGCGGCTGCTGGAAGAGCTCATTCGTCCACCCGATGCGCCACCGATCCTGTGGCTCGTCACGACACGCGCGAGCGAGGTGCCCGAGTGGCTGCGCCCACTCGCCGAGCGCGGACTCGACCTGATCGACCTTCCGCTCGACGAGCTGAGCCGACAGGACGCGGAAGGGCTGGCACGGGCTCTGCTGGAGACGACGGGCCAGTCGATCGCGCTCGGGCCGGCGATCGCACGCGAATCGGGAGGCCACCCGCTCTTCTTGCGGGAGCTCGTGATGGCCGCGGGCGAAGCGGCCACCAAAGAGCCCGTCATCACCCGACTGGAGGACGCGATCGGTCGACGGATCCGGCGGCTGCCCGAGCTCGACCAGAAGGTCGCGTACGCCGTAGCGGTCGCGGGCATCCCCATTCAGGTGGAGGTGCTGCGGGCGGCGATTGGCGAAGCGGTGACGCTACCCGTCCTCACGCGTCTCGAGACCGCGCACGTGATCCGGGGGAGCGGCGGCCGGCGGATGGTGGCGCCCTATCACGACCGCGTACGCGAGGCGCTGCTGGCCCAGCTCGGAGAGGACGAGCGAGTGGAGCTACACGCGCTGCTCGCCGACGCGCTGATCGACCATCCGCTCGGACGAGAGCGACCGGAGACGGTGCTGATGCATCTGCGGGCCGCCGACCGGCTCGACCACGCGGCCCGCCACGCCGTCGAGAGGCGGCCGACGCAGCGTTCCGCGTACTCGCCTTCGACCGGGCGGCCGAGCTCTACGAGCTGGCGCTGGCGACCGATAGTCACGGTCCCGAGGAGCGGGCTCGGCTCGCCGTCCGCCGTGCCGAGTCCCTCGCCAGCTGCGGCAACGCGCTGGCTGCAGCGGAAGCCTTCGAGGAGTGTGCGCAGCTCCTTCCGGTGCGGACCGAGCGGCTCGACAGCCTCAGCCGGGCCGCTGGACTGCGCTTCGTCAGCGGAGACATCGGCACGGGCTACGCCACACTGGATGCGGTGCTGAGAGAGCTCGACGAGCCGTTCCCGCACACCACCGGCCAGGCCCTACGCTCCTTGCTCTGGAATCGATTTCGCCTCTCGCTTCGGGGGCTCGATTGGGTCGAACGACCGACGGAGAGCATCGACCCGGAGGTGCTGCTGCGGCTCGACGTGATGCAGCGGGTCGGCTTCACCCTCGGGCTCGTCGACAACGTTCGGGGGGCGGTCTTTCAGGCCCGGGCGCTGCGGGTGGCGCTCGAGGCCGGTGATGCGAGACGGCTCGGCCTCTGCCTGGTCGTCGAGGCGCTCTACCGAGCGAGCCAGGGCGCCAAGGGCCGGCAGCAGGGGCGAGCGCTACTCCGAGAAGCACGACTGATCTACGAGCGCACCGGCAACGAGCAGGCCCTCGCTGGCATGCCCGGCGCGGAGGGCATCCTCGACATGCTCGCTGGCCGATTCGTCACCTCCGCGGCCGAATCCCTCGAAGCCGAGACCGCCATTCTCGAGCACCGGACCGCGACCGGTCACTCGGAGACCCTGCACACCCAGCGGATCTACCGGTGCATGGCGCTGATGAACGCGGGCCATCTCGCCGAGCTGCGCACGGTCTACTTCGATCTGATCCGGGAAGCCTCGCAGCGGGGCGACCGCTACGTGACCAGCACGCTACCGACCCTCGCGGTTCGATGCTTCCTCGCCACAGGAGACGTCGATGGCGCGGTGCGGGAGCTTGGCGAGGCGACCTGGACCGATCCGGCGGAAGGCTTCCACACCCAGCATCTGCTCCGTGCGCTCGCCGAGGCCGACGTCGCGCTCGCTCGCGGGGACGCGCGCACGACGCTGCGCGAGCTCGAGCCCACGCTCGCGATGTCGAAGAAGGCCCACTACCGACGGGTCGAGTTCCACCGGGTCAACGAGGACCACGCTCGGGCCCGACTGGCGCTCGCCGGCGGCGACCGAGCGCACGCGGCAGCGATGGTGAAGCGACTGAACGGCGAGACGATCGAGTTCGCCCACGCCTGCGCTCGGCTCGCCGCGGCAGCGCTCGCCGAAGCGGCGGGTGACGAACGCGGCGCGTCCCAGCTCCTGGTGGAGGCGGCGGCGCTGGCGCAGACGGCCGAGGCTCGACTGCACGCGGCGGCAGCACGGCACCGTCGCGGAACGTTGATCGGTGGCTCCGCGGGAGAGGAGCTCGTGAGCCGCGCGGAGCGCTTCATGGCCGACCAGGGCATCACCGACGTCGATGGGATGCTCCGTGTGATCGCCCCGAAGCTCGAGGCCTCCTGATCGGCGCTCTCAGAAGGTCAGCGTGTAGTCGAGCGAGTGGCCGATCTTCGCGGAGAACTGCTGCACGGACTTGGCCGCCATCTTCTCGCTGAGCGGCACCGGGATCAGGTCGGTGAGCAACGCGAGGCTCGGCGTCTCGCCGTCGAAGGTCGGGATGCGGCCGGGCGGATCGTAGTCGATGGCAGCCTCTAGCTTCCCGAACGACTCGAGCATCTCGTAGAGGTCCCGGAAGAGGATGAAGGCCGTGTCGTTGGCGTGGGTGACCCAGTTGGCGACCGGCAGGAAATCGATGAGGTGGATCAGCTGGTAGTTGAGCTGGATCCAGAAGTCCTCGCCGCTGAGCGACATCGGCTCGTTGTCGATGACCCGATGGAAGTCGATGCGGCTGAGCGAGTCGATGCGATGCGCGTTGGCGCGCAGCTCCGCGCGGAGGCGCAGGTCGTAGAGGAGCCGGAGGATCGACGGGAAGGCCGCGATGTGGGCCCACTCGAAGTCGGAGAGGTGCTGCTTCAGCGCCGGGATCTTCTCCGCCTCCATGGCGAAGGTGTTGGTGCCCGTGCCGAGGATCGAGTGGAGCAGCGAGACCAGCGGCGACTGCTCCGGGTAGTGGTGGACGTTGTACTCGAAGCAAAAGTAGAGATGGTCGAGGAACGAGCCGTCCGCGTGCTCGACGTCGAAGTCGCACTCGTCGACCAGGAACTGGATGAGCTTCGGGTCGACCTCGGGGAGCGGGTGCCGCTCTCGGGCCTTCTGGTACCGAGCCTCGACGCGCTCGGCGGCAGCGGGCTTCCAGTGTGGCTCCTTGCCGACGCGGGAGCGCATCACGAAGCGGGCGGCCTTCCCTTCGAGGGTCTGGAAGATGGTGCGGTCCAGGTCGAAGTTCGGGATCGGCCGGATCTCGACCTTTCCGCGGTAGTCCTTGGCACGGCCGGAGGCGATCGCGGCCTTGCGGAGGATGCTCGGGTCGGGACGAACGGCGGCACTCTGCTTCATGCCCGATCTGCTAGCACGGCCGGGGCGAGGCCGGGAGTCGAGGCCTCGGGAGGCGCGCCACGGCTCGATGGGTCAGGGTGGGCTCGTGACCGTCCTCCGAACCGAGCGACTCGTGCTTCGGCCCGCCCGCTGGAGCGACCTGGAGCCGCTCCACGCGATCTTCACCGACCCGATGGTGATGCGCTTCTGGTCGCGGCCGCCGCACTCGGAGCTCGAGCAGACCCGGCAGTGGCTGGGCTCGATGATCGAGTCACCGCCGGAGACGAGCGCCGACTTCATCGTCGAGCTCGAGGGCCAGACCATCGGGAAGGCGGGCTTCTATCGCTTTCCGGAGATCGGCTTCATCCTGGCGCGGGAGCACTGGCGGAAGGGCTACGCCCACGAGGCCCTCAGCACGGTGCTGAACCATGGGTTCGAGACGCGAGGGCTCGACGCGGCCGTGGCCGACGTGGACCCCCGCAACGAGGCGAGCCTCCGGCTACTGGAGAAGCTCGGTTTCGTGGAGACCGGGCGCGCGGAGCGGACGTGGGAGATCGGCGGAGTCTGGGCGGACAGCGTGTATCTGCGACTCGAGCGGGGGTAGCCGGCGCCGGAGTCGCTTCGGCTCCTCCGGCGCTATGGGATCACGATGCACTGAGCGAGGTAGCGGTCCCCGGTCGGATACGTCGCGATGTCCCGGGACTCGTCCACCCATTCGTCACCGCTCGAGCTCCGGTTGTGGTCCCGTCGATAGCGCAGGTCGTAGGTCCCGGGAGGCAGCCGTGCGCCGATCGTGTCTGCGCCCGACGCCAGGTTCGCCCCGCTGATGTAGTCCACCCAGTGGATCGTGTGCCGCGTCCCCGTGTCCCGTGACACGAGCGAGAGCTGCGGCTCCCCATAGTTGTACGCGTCCACGTCGTGCGTCGGCAGGGCCTCGCCGCCGAGGGTCAGGGTGCCGGCGATGAGTCGGCCCGGAATGTCCACGTTCAGCGTGTTGCTCCCCGCCGTCAGTACGATGTCGTGAACGAGGATCCGGTCGCCGGTCGGATAGGTCGCGATATCCCGCGATTCGTCCACCCACTCGTCGCCGCTCGAGCTCCGGTTGTGATCCCGCCGATAGAGCAGGTCGTAGATCCCGGGGGGCACGCGCGCGCCGATGGTGTCCGCGCCCGACGCCAGGTTCGCCCCGCTGATGTAGTCCACCCAGTGGATCGTGTGCCGCGTCCCCGTGTCGTGCGCGACCAACGAGAGCTGCGGCTCGCCATAGTTGTAGGCGTCCACGTCGGGCGTCGGGAGCGGCGCCCCATCCAACGTCACCGTTCCGGTGAGGGTCGCCACCGGGATGTCCACGTTCAGCGTGTTGCTCCCCGCCGTCAGCACGATCCCGCTCTGGAGGATCCGGTCACCCGTCGGATAGGTCGCGATGTCCCGTGCTTCGTCCACCCACTCGTCGCCGCTCGAGCTCCGGTTGTGGTCCCGCCGATAGAGCAGGTCGTAGGTCCCCGGCGGCACGCGCGCGCCGATCGTGTCCGCGCCCGACGCCAGGTTCGCTCCGCTGATGTAGTCCACCCAGTGGATCGTGTGCCGCGTCCCCGTGTCCCGTGCGACCAGCGAGAGCTGCGGCTCCCCGTAGTTGTAGGCGTCCACGTCCGTCGCCGGCAGCGCCGCGCCAGCCAGGGTCACGGTGCCCGTGATGGTCGCCACCGGGATGTCCACGTTCAGCGTGTTCGCTCCAGCCGTCAGCACGATGTCGGTCATCAGGATCCGGTCGCCGGTCGGATAGGTCGCGATGTCCCGCGCTTCGTCCACCCACTCGTCGCCGCTCGAGCTCCGGTTCTTGTCGCGGCGGTAGAGCAGGTCGTAGGTCCCCGGCGGCAACCGTGCGCCGATCGTGTCCGCGCCCGACGCCAGGTTCGCTCCGCTGATGTAGTCCACCCAGTGGATCGTGTGCCGCGTCCCCGTGTCCCGTGCGACCAGCGAGAGCTGCGGCTCCCCGTAGTTGTAGGCGTCCACGTCCGTCGCCGGCAGCGCCGCGCCATCCAGCGTCACCATGCCCGTGATGGTCGCCACTGGGATGTCGACATCGAGCACGTTGGCTCCGGCCGTCAGCACGACGCCGCTCTGGAGGATCCGATCGCCGGTCGGGTAGGTCGCGATGTCCCGCGCCTCGTCCACCCACTCGTCGCCGCTCGAGCTCCGATTGTGGTCGCGCCGATAGAGCAGATCGTAGGTCCCCGGCGGCACGCGTGCGCCGATCGTGTCCGCGCCCGACGCCAGGTTCGCCCCGCTGACATAGTCCACCCAGTGGATCGTGTGTCGCGTCCCCGTGTCCCGTGCGACCAGCGAGAGCTGCGGCTCCCCGTAGTTGTAGGCGTCCACGTCCGTCGCCGGCAGCGCCGCGCCGCCGAGCGTCACGGTCCCGCTGATGGTCGCCACGGGAATGTCGACATCGAGCACGTTCGCGCCCGGGCCGATGACCACGTCCGCTTGCAGGATCCGGTCGCCGGTCGGGTAGGTCGCGATGTCTCGCGCCTCGTCCACCCACTCGTCGCCGCTCGAGCTCCGGTTGTGATCCCGCCGGTAGCGCAGGTCGTAGATCCCCGGCACCACCCGCGCACCGATCGTGTCCGCGCCCGACGCCAGATTCGCCCCGCTGATGTAGTCCACCCAGTGGATCGTGTGCCGCGTGCCCGTGTCCCGCGCGACCAGTGAGAGCTGCGGCTCCCCGTAGTTGTAGGCGTCCACGTCCGTCGCCGGCAGCGGCGCGCCCGCCAGGGTCACGGTGCCCGTGATGGTCGCGATGGGGATGTCGATCGTCGACTCGAGCGCGTCGGGGCTGTCGCAGGTGGTCCACGGGCAGGTGTCCATCACGGTGCCCACGCAGGCGCCGCCGGTGGTCGCGCACATGTCCCCGCTGGTGCAGCTCAGCCCGTCGTCGCACGCCGCGCCGGCAGCGAGCACCATGAGCGGGAATGAGTCGGTCGCCTCGTCGCAGGCGAGCACCTGGCGGCAAGGGGTCGAGCGCTCCGGCGGGGTCGGCACCGCGGTGGCCAGGCAGCCATCGGTGTCCGCGCCGGGCGCGGCGGGCGAGCAGATCTCGATGCCGTTGCACCACAGGCCGTCGTCGCAGGCCATGTCGTCGGCCACGTTCGAGGCCACACCACCGCTACAGCTGTCAGTGGTGCAGGCGATGCCGTCATCCGGGACCAACGCATCATCCACCGTATGCTCGCAACCCATCACCGAGTCGCAGGAGTCCGCGGTGCAGGGATTGGCGTCGTCGCACACCACCGCGGTGCCGCCGGTGCAGGTCGCCGTTCCATCACAGGTCTGCCCGGCGAGGCACACGGTCGTCGAGCAGGCCGCGCCCACCGAGCGCGGCGTGTAGGTGCAGCTCCCGCCGACGACGGCGTCGTCGGTGCACGGGTTCATGTCGTCGCAGGCCGGTGTGTAGCACTCGTAGCTGCCCATCCCATCGGGGCGGCAGGCCTGGTTCATGCCCACGCAGAGATCGGGCAGACACGGGTCGTCGGTGCAGCCACCGACGCCATCCTCGTGGTAGCCGGGGTCGCAATCGCAGACCGCGCTGCCACCCACGTCGCTGCACTCGCCGCGGTTCGGATCGGTGCAGGGGTTCGGCAGGCAGGCGTCCATCGTGCAGCCGCCCATCCCGTCCGGGTGGAAGTCGGTGTCGCACGTGCTGCAGTCGTCGCCGGTGTAGCCGGGGTCGCACGCGCACTCGGTCACGCCATCGGCGACGCTGCACTCGCCGTGACCGTCGCAGGTGACGGTCTCGCAGGTTTCGTCGGGCACGCAGCTGGTGCCCTCCATGTGGGCTCCCGCGTCGCACTCGCACCGAGCCACCCCGTCGGTCTCGACGCAGACGGTCTGCAGCGGATCGACGCAAGGGTTCGGCAGGCAGGCGTCCATCGTGCAGCCGCCCATCCCGTCCGGGTGGTACCCGGCCATCTCGTCGCACTCGCCGCAGAAGGGCTCCGCCCACCCGGGCTCGCAGGCGCAGGAGACGACCATGCCATCGTCGGTGCACGTGCCGTGGCCACCACAGCTCGTCGGCGAGCAGCTCTCGTCGGGCACGCAGTCTTCGCCCTCCGCGTGCGTCCCCGCGGGGCACGCGCAGACTGGCGTCCCGTCGATCACCTCACAGCGGGAGCGCTCGCCCTCGGCGCACGGGTTCGGGTCGCAGAGATCGGCGTCGCAGCCGCCCTCCCCGTCCGGCAGGAAGCCCATCCCCTCGTCGCACTCGCCGCACGCCGGGCCGGTGTAGCCCAGCTCGCACTCGCAGCTGAGCATCTCGTCCACCACCGAGCAGAGCCCGTGGCCATTGCAGCTCGTGTCCGTGCACTCGGTGTCGGGCACGCACGCGCCGCCCTCGTCGTGGGTGCCCGGCTCGCATCGGCAGGTCGGCATCCCCTCGACCATCACGCACTCGCGGCGCTCGCCACTGCAGGTCTCGGCGGTGCACATGTCGGGGGTGCAGCCGGGACCGGTGGGGTCGACCACGCAGGGGTCGTCCCCGCCGTCCGGGCCCACCATCCCGCCGTCGTCGCCGCAGCCGCGGATCAGCAGACCGAACGAGAGCGCGAGCAGGACGCCACCGAGACGGGAGGGGGAGGTCACGCGCCACCCTACGCTGAGCAACCCCGCGTTCTTCCTCCGGCTCAGGCGGCCTCGGCGGGGTGCGCCTGGACGAAGAATGCCGTGACGGCCTGGCGCTGCGCGTCGTCGAGCTCGGCCGCGGCGACCAGTGCGTCCAGTGACGGGACGATCGTGAAGAGCGCCCGACGGCCGGTGGCCATCAGAAAGGCAGAGAGCAAGGCCCGAAACGCGGCCGCCCAGAAGCCCTCGCCCTCGAGCCAGATGATGCCCTCCCCGGAGCTACCTCGCTCACGCAGCCAGCGCTCCATCCGCGCTCGCTTCTGAGAGTCGGGCAGACCCGAGCCGCTCCGCACCCGAAGCAGGATGGTGCCCCGCGGGTGATCCTCGAGGATCACCTCCACGAGGTCGCGGAGGGCGGCCATGATGTCGGGGCTGTTGCTCGGGTCCGGGTCCCAGAGGTCGGCGAAGACGATGGCGCCAGCGCGCGCGAGACGCAGCGGGTAGCCGTCCTGCAGCACCTCGATCGCATCCGCCATCCCCCGAAGCTAACCCATCCCGGCGGCCGGCGGGCCGGTCATGGTCTCCGGGCGAGGAACCGCCGGGGGGTCGCGCGCTCTTCCCCGTTCCCGAGAAAGTCGAAGGCCGGCGACGGGCTCTCGCCCATCGCCGGCCTTCCGGTTCCCCTACAGGGTGATTCGCTCGACGTGGTCCACCCAGCGGGTGCCCTCGCCGTTCACGAACTCGGCGATCACGTCGAACACGGCGTCGGAGAAGCCTCCGACGTTCAGGATGTCCGCACGCTCGATCGCCTGCTTCTGAGTGTTGGGGGTCAGGTCGATGCAGACCATCTTCGCCTTCGGGTTACGTCGGCGGAGCTTGGTCCACTCGTCCATCATCGCCGTGCTGCGCTGCCAGCCGGACTGGCCCTTCGCGTCCATCCACGACTCGTTGTCCGAAACGTAGATGACCGTGTCGACCTTCGCCTTCTCGCGGTTGAGCTGCGCCAGCGGCTCCGAGCAGCTCGTGCCCCCTCCGCAGAGGCGACCGAGCACACCCGCGATCGTCATGACCGAGTCACGCGGGTTCAGATCCACCTGGCGAACTGCCGTGTCGAAGGGAAGCACACGCGCGAGCGGGTTCTTCCGCAGTAGCGCCGCCGAGACGAGCCCAGCGACGTCCACGCAGCGGACGTGAGTGGTCGCGCCGCGACGGAAGCCGGTGACCGGCCCGGCCATCGAGCCGGAGACGTCCGGGCAGAGCACGACGTGGCCCTCGAGCGCCGGTACGTTGGCGACCGAGTGCTCCATCGCGTCCTGGAGCGCCTCACGGATCGGGGTCGGGACCTGCGTCGCGTGCACGTAGGCCGCGAGCAGCTGGTACGGGAAGACCTTCACGCGACGGACCGTCTTCGTATCCGCGAGACGAGACGCCAGCTTCTCGACCATCGCCGGGTCCCGAAGGACGCCGTGACGGTGGAAGGTGTTCAGGTTCATCCGAGTCTCGTGCCAGCGCGCGTAGTCCGCGATGGCCGTCCAATCGGCGGTGCCGAGCGGAAGGCCGGTGAGCATGCGGCTCGGCACGCCACGCATCTGCGCCCGCACGTCGGCACCGCCCTCGCCGCGCTTGAAGGCCTCGTAGGCCAGCACGGGCGCCGGGAGCTTGGACACGTCGAAGGGCTTGCCGATCAGGTAGGCGAACATCGCCCGCTGCTCGTCGTTCGCCGGCTTCGGGTGGACCATCTTGATCACGTCGGCGATCGACGGGTCCTGCCCGACCGAGTCACGGAAGAGCTGCATCGGCGTGCGCGACATCAGCCAGCGCTGCACCAGCTTCTTCGGCGCGGATCCCAGCGACTTCCGGCCGAGCTGACCGGAGCGGAGGATCTGCACGAAGTTGCGGAGCATGCGGCCGTTGTCGATCACGCGATCGAACGACGCCTTCAGCGCAGCCAGACCCACCGGACCTCGAGTCGCGAGGTGCGCGAGCAGGAACGCCGGCATGTCCTTCATGTGGCCGCGCTCACGCGCGTGGATCGCCACCTTCGCCACGTACTCGGGCGAGCACTTCTCGGCATGCGCGAGCACGAGCTCGAGCTGCTCGACACCGGAGACGTAGAAGGTCTGCGCGAAGCAGCCCGTGGACGCCAGCTGCGCCAGCGCCGTCTCGGAGTCGAGGGTGTACGCCGGGGAACCGTGGTGGTTCGTACCGGTCGCCAGCGGTGCGCGACGCGCAGCGCTCTTGAAGAGATCCTTGAGTGCCATTGGATTGGGGTTCCTCTCTCGAGGCCACCGGGAGCCTTGGACGATCGAGAAGGAGCTTTCGCTTGGAGCGTCCGACGGGAGTCGCACCCGTTCCTCCTGGTTGGTGGCCAGGGATGCCGCTCTAGAAACACCTCAGACGCATTAACGGGCGACGAGGGAGCGCAGAGACGACTGACGCGCTCTCCCAACTGAGCTACCTCCGCACATGCGCGGAGGGCGGGATTCGAACCCGCGACCTCGCGATCCCAAATCGATGTAGTCCCTACAGCATTCGCCCGAGCAAAAGCTTCCTTCTCGATTGTCAAAGGCGCCGATGACGCCGGCTCGGGAGGAGGGATTCGAACCCCCGTCGGACTGGTTCGTAACCAGCTGCCCGTCCTCTAGGCCACTCCCGATCGTGTTCCGCGGAAACGAAAAAACCGCCCGAGGCAAACGCCTGGGCGGTCGGGAGTCAGACGGACTTCCGAGCGCTCAGGTGGTGCCTCCCGCGAGGGGGCGAAGTTGGGTACGTGAGCTCATGGGTCTCTTCGTCGGCACCGCTCAGCGCCGAGAGGTCCGCTGAGTAAGACCGCGCTCGAGCCCGTCAACCGGTGGATGCCGAGAAATGTGTTCCCCGTGGTACTCCGATCGACGGCGACCGCTGGAAGGAGGCTTCCGCCGATGGAGAAAGACTGGCGAGGGGACATCGTCTTCTCGGAGAGCGTCGCGATCTTCCGAGGTCACGTCGGTCCGAACAAGACACACGCCCATTGGGCCTCGCAGCTCACCATCGCGCTCGAGGGTTCGGTCGAGTTCGAGGCCGGTGGCTCGGAGCGGCGCCGCTCGAGGGCGGTCTATCTGCCCTCGAAGGTCGAACATCGACTCTTCTCGGGCTTCGTCTGTTCGATCTACGTCGACCCGCTGGCGGCGTCGACGTTGGAGAGGCTCGGAGCCGGCCCGGGCTGGGCGGCGCTCTCTGACGACCAGCTCCCCGACGAGCTCCGGGCCCTGTCGGCCGACTCCGATCTTCGAGCGCTGCTCGATTCGGATGTCCTGCGCGTGCGCGATTCGTCCGCCACTCCCGACGAGCGCTTCCGCGAGGTCGTGCGCGCGATCGCGCAGCATCTCCAGGAGGGCGAGAACCTGGATCGAGACACCTTGGCCGGGCGGGTCGGCCTGTCGCCGAGTCGCTTCTCGCACTGGTTCGTGGAGCAGTCCGGGGTCCCGCTTCGCAGCTACAAGAAGTGGCTCAAGCTGCGTATGGCCATGGACGCGCTCTTGGATGGCGCGAAGCCTGCCGACGCAGCGATCCAGGCCGGCTTCAGCGACCAGGCACACATGAGCCGCGCGTTCTCGGAGTCCTTCGGCCTGACCTACATGGACGCGCTGCACGCCTGGCAGCACGCGCAGCAGCGATAGCTCTTTCGTTCAAGACGCCCCGACCGAGGGTCGCTAACGTGGACCCAGCTGCTGGCGTCTCGCCGGCTGCGCATCGGGAGACTCCGGGTGAACGCATGAAGGTCAGCGAAGGGTTCGTCGACATCGAAGGCCACCGACTGGCGACCCTGGCGGTGAACGAACACCTGGCTCGGCCGGAGGAGCCGGCAGTCGTGTTCATCCACGGCGTGCTGGCGTCGGTGCGCTTCTGGCTCGACGCGGTGCCGCCGAGCTTCCGTGAGGAGCGGGCTTGGTACGCACTGAGCCTCCCCGCCCATCATCCATCCACGGTGCCCGCCGACTTCGGCCTCGGACAGGTCGACGACGCGTGGTTCTTCCGTTTGATGAACGGCGCGCTGGAAGGGCTGCTGCAGGGCAGGAGAGCCATCGTGGTCGGGCACTCCACGGGCGGGTTCGCCGCGCTGAACCTCGCCGTCCATCGGGCGCCCAGCGTGGTGGGCATCGTCAGCGTGGCGGGCTTCCATCGCGGCGACTGGGGTGGCGTCGAAGGGCTTCTCCTGAAGCTCGCCGGGCTCGGCGCGTGGGCGAAGCCGCTCTTCGGGCTCAACCTCCGGGTCGCCCAGTCCAGCGCGCTCGTGCAGCGCGTGTTCACCACGCTCCTGGCCCACGACCACCGAGCATTCCGAGCGAGCCCGCTGAGCCAGCGCATGCTGGCGAACATCCGGTCCGACACGCGAGCGCAGGATCCCGCGGCGCTCTTCACGCTCTTCGACGGCATCGGAGGGCTGGCGATCGGCGACCGCCTCGGTGCCATCCGCGTTCCCTGCCACGTCTTGGTGGGCAGCCACGATCCGGTGGTGCCGGCAGCGCAATCGCGGCGGATCGCCGCCGAGGTGCCGGGCGCCGAAACCGTGGTGTTCCACGGCGTGGGCCACATGCCCTTCATGGAGTGCACGGAGCGGTACGTCGACGCCCTGGAGCGAGCGCTGGCCGACATCGCGGGCCGTGCCGATTCCGAGGCGAAAGCCACCCGAAGGAGAGACGCATCGTGACGTACCCCGAGTATCGATCGGACCTACGGCGCATTCACGAGTCCGAAGTCTACGGCGCGGCGGTCTTCGCCACCGCCGCCCGCCTGACCCGGAACCGAGTACGGAAGAAGAAGTGGCTCACGCTGAAGGCGCTCGAAGACCAGACCTTGGCCCGTTACCTCGCGTACATGGAGCGCACCGAGCAGCGGGTGGTCGAACCGAGAGGCTGGGCGACGAAGGGCCACGCGGAGGGCGCCGCCCTCGCCCTGATGCCCTGGCGCATGGCCATGAAGCTGGTCGCCGACGCCACCGTCCCTTTCCAGGAGAAGTTCCTGCGCCTGGCCCAACACGCCGAAGGCGAGCACGAGGCGTTCTTCGCCTACGTGCTCGCCCACGAGAAGGCCATCGAGTCGTTCGCCCGCACCGAGCTGGCCAACCAGGGTGGGAGCCTGAAGGCCGTGGAGGCCCTGCTGGCGTAGTCGCTCGGCGGTGCTCAGTCGAAGACGAGCTCGATGCCGAAGTTGCCGCCGATGGCGGTCACGCCATTGGATTCCTCGATGAGGCCGCCGCGACCGTCGTAGAGGTGCGTGAGGACCACGGCGCCGATCAGGCTGCCCATGCGCTTGCCGCTCGCGACGGGAGGACCGAAGGGAATGCGGACGCCGGTCTCGGCGCTGACGCCGAGCGTTCGGGCAGGCGCGGCGACCACCTCACCGGGCGCGTCGTCGTCCGGCTGCCCGGTATCGACCTCGTCGGGGTTCACGGGTCCATTGAAGGAGACTCGCCCCGCCACGAAGGGAACCACGTAGGGGTTCTCGTAGGCGGCGACGAGGCCACCATCGACGCCACCGAAGAAGCCGAAGGCCGGCGCGATGCCCGCGCCGAGACCGCCGACCGCAGCGAAGTGCTCGTGCAGCCGGTATTTGAGACCGAGCCGGGCGGTGTAGAGACCGCGGTGGTCATCGACGATGCTGTCTTCGCTGACGACGTACGCGCCGCCATCGACGACGAGCTCGAGATCGTCGCGGACGCCATAGCGCAGGCGACCGCCGGCGGTGGCCACGGCGGGCCCGAAGGCCACCCCTTGTGCGCCACCGTTGAGACCGACCGCGACCTCGCCTTCGGCGAGCGTCTCCGCGGTGGTGAGGAGAGATGCCGTCGAGGGAGGCGTCATCGGTCGCTGGAAGCAACCAACGCCCAACACGGCGGCGAGGAGGAAGAGGCTGGTGCTGATGTGTCGCATGCCTTGACCCGTTGCAGCGGCCGTGCCTGCCAAATTAATCAATGATCTCAGCGGCGCGCTTGCGAAAACCGACCGCCTGGTCAGTATTGTGTGGTAAAGGGCTCACACGTGCGCTGGCTGGCACACACATGTGTGTTTCCGTGCGCCCATCGGACGGTGCCGTGCGGACATGGCGCGGGGATCGCGCACTGGGGTCCGCGAAACGGCACGAATGACACCCAGTGCCACCAGGCACGAACATTGCTCACCGGGTGCGTCATGCGCTGCTCTTTCCTTCTCGGTGTCCCACTCGCGTGTGCCGCGTTCGCTGGCTGCGCGCAGGGGGTCGACACCAGTCCGAGCACGACGCGGAACTCGCTCTGCGAGCCCGAGTGCATCGCGCCCGAGGTGTGCAGCATGGGGGTCTGTGTCGGCATCGAGACGGACATGGACGGCGACGGAGTGAACGCAGCGCTGGACTGCGACGACGCCGACCCGACGCTCGGTCAGAACGCGACGCTCCCGTGCGACAGTGAGTGTGGCGCCGGCACCGAGCGATGCATCGCCGGCGAGTGGAGCGCGTGCACGGCGCCGACCGACTGCGCCTGCGCGGCGACCGACGAACCGCGCATCGTCCCCTGCGAACGATGCGGGGAGCAGTTGCAGCGATGCGTCGGCGGTGTGTGGCAGGACGATGGCGCCTGCACGGCGATGGGCGCCTGCGAACCCGGCGAGACCCGCACGGGTGAGAGCTGCGCCGATGGTTGCGGTACCGAGATCGAGAGCTGCACGACGAGCTGCGAGTGGGGTGAGCCGGCCTGCATGGGCGCATGCGTCTGCGGCGATGGCGCGTGCAACGGCACCGAGAACCGACTGAGCTGTCCCGGCGATTGCCCCGCGAGCTGTGGCGACGGGGTCTGCGACGAGTTCGAGGGCTGCGAGGCGTGCGCCGACGACTGTGGTGCTTGCCCGCCGAGCTGCGGCGATGGGATGTGCAACGGCGCCGAGACCTGCTCGAGCTGTGCGATGGACTGCGGCGATTGCCCCGCGAGCTGTGGCGATGGGATGTGCAACGGTGCAGAGACCTGCTCGAGCTGCGCGATGGACTGCGGGGCCTGTCCAGAGGTCTGCGGCAACGGGACCTGCGGGACCGGCGAGGATTGCGCGAGCTGTCCCGTCGACTGCGGCGCCTGCATCGTCTGCGGCGATGGGAACTGCAACGGCGGCGAGACCTGTTCGACCTGCCGCGCCGACTGTGGCGCCTGCCCGCCGGTCTGCGGCGATGGCCTGTGCGAGGGCGGCGAGAGCTGCTCGAGCTGCAGCGACTGCCAGAACGGCCACCGGGGCAATGGCGAGAACGGTGACTCGTGTTCGGGCGTCGCCGCGGAGACCTGGCGCTGCGTGACCACCACCGCCTGCGGTGGATCGACCTCACAGGTGTGTCGCGGCGGCGTGTGGGTGAGCTTCAACTGCGCGCCCCGCGACTGTGGCGCATGTGTGTGCAGCTACTCGAGCGCGTGCCGGCAGTGAGCGCGCGCTGTTCGACCCGGCCAAAGACCGAGCCGTGTCTGGTGGGTCCCCGATCGTCCCGCGAGCCGGCTCCGGCCGGACTGCTCGCCCGACGAAGCAGACCCGGCGGAGTGGCTCACCAGAGCATTGCGCTTCAGCTGTGAGAACGTCGGCCCAATGAGCTCGACCTTCCAGACGTACTCCACCAAAGGAGTACGCCTGGTCGGGTCACAGCAGCTCGATGTGGAGCCAGACGTTCCAGTCTTCGAGCTCTTCGGGGTCGGGCACCTCGTCGCGGGGGCCGTGCGAGCCTTCCCACTTGGCGATCGGACCACGGAAGATCCGCGAGTAGGGCGCGAGCCGCTCGGCCTTCACGCCCTTGCTCATGGCGGCGGCCAGGTAGCCCTCGAGGTCGAGCTCCGCGCCCGCGATCAGAACGAGCAGGGAGGTCGGGTCCTTCAAGAGGCCGTCGTAGAGCACCCGGTCGAGCTTCACCTTCTCCCCGACCTTCGCCCGGAGCGAGAGCGCGGAGAGCACCGAGCCGTGAGGGTTCCGGTTCGGGGAGACGAGCGCCATGAAGGCGAGCTCTTCGGTGCCATCCGGATCGTGCTTCTCGGTGATCTGGATGGCCTCGAGGACCACCCTCACGCGGTGCACGTCGCAGCGGGTGCCGGAGGACTTCAGGTCGATCGCCCGCTTCCGGTAGATGAGGCTCAGAGCCGGGCGCGACTCGTCGGGCTTCAGGTCGATGGTGGCGACGTAGGTGCCGTCCCACCGGTCGACGAGTGCGACGGGTTCCTTGCGTCCCTTCACCCCAAGCGAGAGCTGCTGGCCTGGCCCGAGTGGATTGCCCGACTGTTGAACCGGTCGAATGACCACCTGCCAACGGCGTACCTTCTGGTCGATCAGCTGACCGCCGTCCCAGGCCACGGTGGTCTGCTCGGAATCGGGAACCGGCAGGAGATAGCGAGAGACCGAATGCGCTCGGGAGAACGGATAGCCACCGCCCATCGTGCCCCGCGCCTCGAAGCTGAATCCGTAGCTTCCCTCGGTCGACGTGGGAAGCGTCGCTTCATAGCGCCCCTTGCCGACGTGCTGGAGTCGGATTCTCGGCGCACGCGAGCGAGCGTCGATGGAGATCCCGAAGTAGGCGGCGGCCCGTCGGACGAGCTCATGACGTAGGTTGATCGGCTCCCTGGCGAGCGGCGACCACCGACGCAGGTGGCTCGCCGACGGGGCAAGCGCGAGGAACGACCGGCGATCTCTACGAAGCTGCTTCTTCAGCCGCTTCCCCTTCGTCGCCAACATGTATCTCGTGACCAGATCGCCTTCGGAGTAGCCCGGCCCGTTGAGGTAGACCCAGACCTCGGCGTCGGTAACCGGTTTTCCGGCGTCCGCAATTCGCGCTTTCAGCGTGAGCGGCTCACCAGCGACACCGTCCCCCTCGACGGCGAAGGCGCTCACGAGCCGGAGGTCCACCACCGCGACGAACTCACCGCCCGCAGCGTCGTTGACGGTGTAGTCCCCCGCCGTCGGATCATCGATCGTCCAGTAGGTGATGTCGGCCTCGGGAACCTGGACCGCAGTGCCCGCGCTCGGGCCGGAGAGGGTCGCGGTCCCCGAGGCCGAGGCGAGGACGAATACGACGCGACTGACGTGACCCTCGACCGTGACCTGATCACCGACGGGGACGAGACCGGTGGGCGCGCCGCCTCCGGCCAGGTGCGCCTTGCCCAAGGAATCGGTCGACGCCACGAGTAGGTCGACGAAGGTGTTCACGAAGACGCCCGGGTCGGTGGCCTCCGTCGGGGGGTCGGCAAAGGAAGCGGTCGACTGAAACAGTCCATCGAACTCCGAGACGAACGCCGATACGGTCGGCTCGTCGGTCGCGGCGGTCGACCCGAACGTCACGCCATGGATTCGCAGGTCCGACGCCTGAGGGTTCAGTGGGTCGGGCTTGACCGTCGACGCATCGGCGACGTTCTGCATCATGCCGACGTTCTCCTTCCCGTCGGTCATCAGGATGATGAAGCGGTTGCGCCACTCGGAAGCCTTGTCGATGGCGTTGATGCACTTCGTCAGCCCAGCTTCGATCGGCGTGAGGCCACCCGGGTTGCCCTCGGCGACGCCGCCAGCCGCGGGCGCCGGCGGGAGAGCTCCGGCGATCGGTGTCGCGAGTGTGGGGATGGTGCTCGCGTCCGTGCCCCCCGGAGCGTTGAAGAACGCCACGCCCTCACGCGAGTCGAGCGGAGCCACGTCGATGATCGAAGGATCGCCGGCGTTCACCGTCGGCACCTCGAAGTTCGCCATCACCTCTCGGAAGATGGTGTGGAAGACGTTCGCTGCGAGGTTCGCGGCCTCCCACTTGCTGAGATCGGACGACGCAGCGCCGGTCATGCTGCCGGACCGGTCGAGGCAGAGCACGGCGTCGGTCGGCGCTTCGAGACGAGTCAACGTGGAATCGGCGGCCGGCTGATCCAGTAGGTCCGTCAACGAGACGGCGACATCGATCTCCGAGTAGGCGTCGGGAACTTCCAAGCGCAGCGTGTAACTGATCGTGCCGAACGACTCGCCGGCACGCTCGTAGTCGGCCCAACCGTCCGCATGGACCGGCGACGCATCTGCCTCGTCGACGACCGTCAGGTCGTGGCCGATGGAGTCGGCAAACCCCTGAGGATCGGTGCTCCACCCCCACGCGGGAACCGCGAGGGTCGAATCGTAGGTCAAGTCGGTCGACGGCACGGCGGTTCCATCCCGACGCGTCACCGAGAGCGTCACCGTGATGTCGCGCCGAGCTACCAGCGCATCAGCGGTCACGTCGATGCTCACTTCGATCACCGAGGCCTTCACCTCGTTGACGCCGACCTGGTGGGGCGCGGTGACCGTCAGAGTCGGTGGGTTGGCCTCGAGCAGCTCGTTGTCGATCGCCCCGAATGCCCAGGTCTCCGTGTTCACCGTGGTCGAGGGGAGCGCGGCCGGGTCGAACGTGGCCGAGTTGAACTGGGTGTTCGCGGTTCCCTCGATGCTCAGGACGAAGCCACCCAGGTCACCCGAGCTCACGGCAGCCTTCGGACCACCATCCGAAGAGAGCCCGTCGTCCGCGAACGTCGGATCGGTCGGGAGCGCGGCGACCCACTGGACGCCACCGGTCCAGGACGCGGCCGGCGGAGCAGTGATCTGGAAGCCCATCGCGTCGCTCGCGAGCGAAGAGCCGAAGACGGTTGCCGGCCCGGAGGTCGACGGTGGCCGAACCAGCACGGGGGGAGGGATGGCGCGAAAATGGAGCGTGACGGTCTGGAGGTCGGCGACGGGGTCCGACCCATACTGGATCTCGACCGTGGTGCTCAGGTTCTCGATGAAGGGTCTCGCGTCCGGCGGCGTGGCTCCGATGAAGGAGAGTCCGAGGAAGCCTTCGGTCGCGAACGGCGTCGAGGTGTCACGGGCCGCGAGGATGTGGCCCGTCAGGTCGACCACCGTCACTCCGTCCGTCAGCGTGATCGGGGCGACCGAGCTCACCGACCAGTTGTGCGCGGCGATGCCAAAGTCGTCCCAGGTCAGTGCGGGAAGGTTGGTCTGTAAGCCGAGGACCTCGGGAGAGCCGCCAGAGCTCTGACCGACGATCGCGAAGAGGGTGTACTCGGACTGGGTGAAGGGCACGAAGGCTCCTCTCGGGGCTGAAGGTGGGCTGGAGCGACGCCGTTCTCGGCGTCGGTCGGGTCAGAGCGGCTGAACGTCGCTCGGTGAGAACTGATTGGTCATGCCCGGCCCATCGCCGAGCTGTTCGGTGACATCGCTGCCCCAGCAGGCGGCGCTCCCGTCCGGGCGGACGGCGCAGCTCAGGTTCCGCCCAGCGGACACCCGGGCGGCGGTGAGGCCGGCCACCGTCGACTGCGGAGCGGGGGAAGTCGCGCTCGAGATCCCGACTTCGCCGAAGGCGTTCCCGCCCCAACACGTGACCGTGGCACCGGCCCGTGCACAGGTGTGGAGCGCGCCGGCGCTGATTTGGGACGCGCCGGTGAACACTCCGACCGGCGTCTGGAGCGGTTCGGTGCCGCCATCGTTGATCTGGTGGGAGCTGTTCAGACCCCAGCAAGACACGCCACCGCCGCTCCGAAGCACACAGGTATGGCTCTCGAACGCTGAGATCGCGACCGCGTCCGTGATGCCCGAGACCGCGACCGGGACAGTCGACGAGGTTCCTTCGTTCGCATCGCCGAGCTGGCCGTTGGTGTCGCCGCCCCAACAGACCACGTTGCCGCCGTCGACGATGGCACACGTGTGGACCGAACCCGCGGCGACAGCGGTCGCGCCGGTGAGGGACCCCATGTTCGTGATGTTCCGAACGGTGCGCACAGGTGTTCCACCGGAGTTCGTGCCGGTACCTAGTTGACCGACATTGTTGAGGCCCCAGCAGCGCACTCCGCCCGCGACGACCGCGCACGTGTGAAAGAAGCCGGTAGCCACATCGGTGGCGCCGCTGGCGATGACGGCATGTGGGGCCCCGTGAACGGTTGCCCCACCGTTCCCGGTCTGTCCCTGCGCGTTGTCACCCCAGCACGAGACCCGTCCGCCACTCGTCATCGCACAGCTATGAGTCGAGTGAACGCTGACCTTGGTCACGCCGGAGAGGGATGGCACCAGAACGGGCCCAGCTCGCTGCATGGTCGTTTCATCGCCGAGTTGCTGCTCGTCGTTCTCGCCCCAGCACACGACGCGACCGTTCTCCGTCACGCCGCACGCATGGTCGCGGCCCGCCGAGATCGAGGCGAAGTCGTCGCAGGCGAGCCCGTCGCAATCGAGCGAGCAGCTCGTCATGCAGTCACCGCACGCCATCAGGTTGTCGCGGACGTTCGCCTCGCAGCCGTTGAGGAAGTCCATGTCGCAGTCGCGCTCGTCGGTCGGGCAGGAGAGCACCACGCACATGCCGCCCGACGCGCAGTCGAAGGTCGTGCCGGCCGCATCCATCGAGCGGTTCCTGCAGTCGGTGGTCGCCGCTGGGTCTTCGTCGATCCCCCCGGTGCAGTTGTTGTTCACGTCGTCGCAGATCTCCGCCGCATTCGGTCGGATCTGCGGGTCGCCGTCGTCGCAGTCGGTGCAGTTGCTGACGTATCCGGTCGGCGCACTGCAGGCCGTCATCATCATGGTCGAGGTGCCGAACATGTCGTCATCGGCGTCGCGACAGAACGTCGAGGCATCCGAAGCTTCCTCGTCGATGGCCATGTCGCAGTCGTCGTTGACCGAGTTGCAGAGCTCGGTCGCGCCCGGGTGGACGTCCCCGTTCAGGTCGTTGCAGTCGATGTTCGCGCCGAGGGGAGCGAGGTTGGTGGTCCCCGACGGGCACTCGGTGGAACCGGGCGGGTCGGGGCACTCCATCTGCTCGGTCGGGTTCGAGGCGTAGCCGTCACCGTCCTCGTCGAGGAAGCAGAGGATGCGGAGCATCTCGTCGGGGGTGCCGTCGCAGTCGTCGTCGATGCCGTTGCAGGTCTCGCCGACCGGCATGATCGAGCAGTCCCCCCACATGCCCTCGATGCAGGTCTGGTTGCCGCTGGCGCATGCGCCGGAGAGGCCGCCCTCGGAGCAGTCGCGGGCCGGCGTTCCAACGGTGCACTCGCAGAGCGACGCCGGGTTCACCATCCCGTCGCAGTTCTCGTCGACCGCCATCTCCCCGGGCGCGGGCGTGTCGCAGCGCTCGAACTGGCCTGGGTTCACGTCGCCCATCGTGTCGTCGCAGTCGCCGGCGCGGTCGGCGAAGCCCGATGGGGTGAAGCACGCCTCCATCGTCTCCGCGTCCGCCGCGTCGGAGCCGAAGGAGTCGCCGTCGGCGTCGACGGTGTAGGTGTTCAGGACGCCCTCGTCGGTGGAGCCGTCACAGTCGTTGTCGAGCCCATCGCAGGACTCGGCCTCGCCGGGGTGGACCATCGCGGAGGCGTCGTTGCAGTCGGGCCCGCAGACGTCGCCGTTGCAGCAAGCGGCGTCGGCGAAGCCGTCCATGTCCGCGTCGCGAACACCGAAGGTGTCGGGGTCGCAGTCCTCATCGACGTCGGCGGTGTCGCAGAGCTCCGTGTTCCCGGGATAGCGCCCGTCGTCCGCGTCGTCGCAGTCGTTGCCGCCACACGCCACGTCCGCGAAGCCATCGCCGTCCATGTCGGGGCAGCTCTCGTCGCACGCGTCCGCGTCC
Organism: uncultured Sandaracinus sp.; assembly: GCA_964462035.1. Taxonomy (GTDB): domain Bacteria; phylum Myxococcota_A; class Polyangia; order Polyangiales; family Houyiibacteriaceae; genus UBA1660. The sequence goes on along the minus strand of CAYXAP010000022.1, from coordinate 467 downwards.
TCGTCGCAGCCCATCTCTTCCGGACAGGGGCGCTCACCGGCGGTGCATACAGCGTCCGAACACACCTCCGCTCCATTGCAGAAGACGCCGTCGTCACAGTCGGAATCCGTCCGACACATGAAGGCGTCCCCGCCCATGTCGGGATCGCCCCCATCATCGCCGCACGCGACGAACGCCGCGCAGACGAGAACAATTATGGTCGCTCGACGCTCCATACCCCCCCCTCGGTGGGCGGACGCTAACGCAGCCGAACGCGGCCGATCAAGCGGCGATTGGCGGCGGTTCTCGATTGCCAGCGGAAGGAGATCTCGATCAATTCCGGAACCGTCGCCCCGATGAGTTCGAGACGTCCGCCATCGGTGACAGAGCGTCGCCCGAGCATCGTTCGCGCATGCATGCGCGAAGTGATTTCTCGCGTGGCGGAGTCTACTCAAAACTGGTGAGGCCTCCGCCGACGACGTTCTAGT
>CAYXAP010000021.1:0-124333 GCA_964462035.1 uncultured Sandaracinus sp. | reverse complement strand
GGGGGCCTGTCCGCCGACCCGGCCGTGGGTCCCGTGCCCCCTGCGACCGCCCCCTCAGCGCTGGGCCCGAAGGGGCCGCACACTGGCGACGAACGACCGACCCGGATCGACGAGCGCGTGCCCCTTCAAGGCCGTCCGGCCCAGGAGCATGCGGAAGCCCATCTGCGAGCGAGCCGTCAGCGTGATCTCGATCGGCCACCGGCGGTCCCCCAGGGTGAGCTCCGTCAGGATCACCGGGCGCTCCTGGCTCTCACCATTCGAGCTGCGGACCCTGCGCATCTCGAGCAGGGGGGCGAACGCCTCGACGGTCGCGCCGTGGCCCCGCTGCTCGGTGTGGATCAGAAAGCGGATCCAGTCCGCGCCCTCGTTCGTCTCCCGACGGACCCGGGTCGCGTGGATGGCCGACGTCCGAGCGCCGGTATCCACCTTGGCCTTCACCTGCACGACGCCGAGCGCCGGCAGACCGACCATCTCGCGCCAGCCAACGACGATCGGCGGGGACTTCCGCTTCCGCATGCTCAGCCCTCGACGGCGGAACGGCTCGGGACGAGCTGGCGAATCTCGGAGGACCGACCGAAGCAGAGAACGAGGTCACCCGGGAGAATCTCTCGATCGGGGCGCGGGTTGGGGAACGTCTCTCCTTCCCCGCGGATGATCGTCAGCACTCGAATGTCCTTCGAGATCAGGTCCGAGCCCTCGACGGTGCACCCGGCGAGGGGTGATTCGGCGGTGATGGGGATCTCACTGACGCCATAGCCGCTGCGGAGCGTGAGCCGCTGACGGATGTCGAGGTCCGGGAAGGGCACCTCTTCTTCCAGGTGCTCGATGATCGCGTCCGCGATGTCGATGCCCGTCGCGCCTTCGATGCCCTCGAGGCCCGGCGAGGAGTTCACCTCCATCACTTGGGGCCCCGACTTGCCTTCGAGCATGTCGACCCCCGCCACCCGCAACCCCATGATCTGCGCGGCCTTGATCGCCGTGCGCTCGAACTCCGGGGAGAGCTCGGCCGCTTCGGCCATTCCCCCCTGATGCACGTTGCTCCGGTACTCGCCCTTCTTGGCGGTGCGGCGCATCGCCGCGACCACGCGGCCACCGACGACGAAAGCGCGGATGTCACTGCCCGCCGCCTCGGCGACGAACTTCTGGATCAGCACGTTCTGCTGGACCATCTGAAGGGTCTCGACGATCGCCAGCGCCGTCTTCTCGGTCTCCGCCAGGATCACGCCGACTCCTTGAGTTCCCTCGAGGACCTTGATGATGACCGGCGCACCACCGACCTGTTCGATCGCGTCGTGAACCTGGTCGCGCGTGCGAACGAACGCGGTGCTCGGCATGCCCACGGCGTGGCGGCTGAGAATCTGAAGCGAGCGGAGCTTGTCACGCGACACACCGATCGCGTGCGAGCCCGAGAGCGAGAACACACCCATCTGCTCGAACTGTCGAACGACGGCGCAACCGTAGAAGGTGAGCGACGCGCCGACGCGCGGGATCACCGCGTCGGGCCGCTCGTAGCGTTGGCTCCGATAGCGCAGCATCGGCCGCCCCTTCTCCAGGTGCATGGAGAACTTGAGGGTGTCGCAGATGGAGACCGTGTGGCCGCGCTTCTTGGCGGCCTCCACGAGACGACGAGTGCTGTAGAGCTTCGGACCACGGGAGAGAACGGTGATGTTCATGGGAGGCGCACCTTTACATGGACGCCCCGCAGCGCACGAATTGCGCCGAACGAACGAAAGGTCTCAGGCGTGGAAGGGCTCGCTCTGGAGGTGCGCGATCTTCAGCTGTGCCTCGGCGGCGCCGCCGGCGACCTTGGCGCTGCGGATGCCGTCGTAGGTCCCGGCGGCTAGCGGGCGGGCCGCGAGCGGGGCGAGCTGGTCGGCACCGCGGAGGCGATCGTAGTCGAAGCTCAGCGAGCGCAGCGCGTCGTCCATCGCGGCTGCGACGGCGCCGAGCTCCGCGTCGCCCTCGAGGTGGAGCGCGTAGCCCGGCACCCCTCCGTCCGGAGTGTCGAGCGGGGCCACCACGAAGTAGGTCGGGTCGACGCCGTGGTCGGCGAACGCCTTCGCGGCCGCTTCGTTGACGTGGGCCTCGGTGAGTTTCTCGCCGGCGAGGTTTGCGGCGGCGCCGCCCTTACGGACGAAGCGGATGCGCGGTATCCGCTCGTGGAAGCCCGCGACCTCCACGACGTCGCCGAGCCAGTAGCGGTAGAGGCCACCGCTGGTGGTCGGCACGATGTAGTAGCGCTGGCCGTCCTCGAGTTGGTCGAGGGTGAGGAAGTCCTCGGGCGCGAGCTCCTTCGGGTCGTCGACGGACTCGACGCGAGCCTCGGGCACCAGCTCGAAGTAGTGGCTCGTCACCGCGAGCGGACCGCCAGGCTCTTCTTCGCCCATCGGGATCGAGCACCAGGCCTCGCAGGCCGAGTAGATGGCGTCACGGATGACCACATCGGGTCCGAGGCGGCGCTGGAGCTCCGGGATGTAGACGCCGGCCGTCGCGTTCTTCCAGCAATAGACGAGGCGAAGCTTCGGCATCGCAGCGGCGGCGAGCCCGTGGACGGGTCCGCCGATCGCGGCCCGAAGGCGGCGAGCGATGGCGGGGCGCGGCGGGAGCATCGCGCCGAAGAAGGCCCGCTGGTCGTCGTCGAGCTCGAGCTCCGTGGGGAGCTCGCCCGACTCGAGCGCGTCGGCGAGCTCGGCAGCGCGAGCCTCGAGATCGCGCAGCAGGTAGACCACCGGCGCCGGGAAGATGCCGGCGATGAGGGAGACGTCGCGAAGGCAGGCGATCCAGAGCGCCAGGAAGCTGCGCGTGCGCAGGTCGGCGACCTCGAAAAGCTCGTAGGGCCAGGCGTAGATGGCGCGCACGATCGGCGGCATCTCGGTGAAGTTGTAGCCGCTCATGGTGCCGATGCCGGCGCCGCTCGGTGCCTCGTCGACGCGACGAGATCCGACGAAGTAGAGCGCGCGGCCGCGGAACGCGCGGGGGTAGCGCCGGTAGAGATGGGAGAGCGCGACGTGGACGGTCTTCTGGAACTCCTCCCGGTAGGCATCGGTGATGGGCACGTGCTTCGGGGTGCCCGTCGAGCCGCTGGTCCGAACGAAGTAGACCGGGTCCGCCTCGGTGAGCACGGCACTCTCGCCTGCCAGCTGGCGATCGACCCACGGCGCGAGGTCGGCCGAGGTCATGAGCGGGACCTTCCGGGCATAGTCGGCCGGTCCGGTGATGGCGTCGAAGCCGTGGGCCTTCCCGTAGGCCGTACCGCGGCCTTGCTCGAGCGCAGCCTCGAGCCGCTCTCGCTGGGCCGCCATCGGATCGCGAGCGGCTTTCGCGAACGCCTTCGCGTTGGACCGCCGACTGAGCTGACCGAGCACGTGGAGGAGCCGCGGCGGCAACTGAAACGACATGCCGCATCAAAGCACGCAGCCAGCCGCCGGCAACCGCGTCGTTGACGAGGAGGGTTCACTCGGGGCATGGCGAAGCGATGGACTTGGTCGCGGCGCTCGAATCGAAGCTCGATCCGATCACGGAGCCGGAGTCGAAGACGATGGCGGCGTGGGACGCGTACCTCGCCGCCGCGCTTCCGCCGGAGCGCGCGGCGGCGATCGAGCGCGAAGGAGAGTTCCCGCATGCAGAGCTCGACGCGCTCCTGAAGGGACCGACGGGAGAGGCGTTCGTGCCCCACGCCGAGGGCGGCACGTTGAGCTGGTCGACGCTGATGCGGATCTGCAGTCGGCTGGCCGAGCGACAGCTGGGCGTGGTGCTCTGCCTCGGCGGCGTGGTGCTCGGAGAGCTGCCCTTCCTGGTCGCAGGGAACGCGCAGCAGCGCGCGACGTTCATGGCGTCGCTGCGGCAGGGCGGGCTCGCCGGCCTGGCGCTCAGCGAGTGGGACCACGGCTCCGATCTGTTGGGCAACGACACCGTGGCGACCGAGAGCGACGACGGCTGGCGGCTGAGCGGGCGCAAGCGCCCGATCAACAACGCGTCGGTGGCGACGCACCTCGCCGTGCTCGCGCGAACGGGCGAGCCGAACGATCCCTTCGGCGCGACGCTCTTCCACGTGCAGCGACCGACGCCCGGACTGAGCGCGGAGGGTCCCGTCGACTGGCGCGGCTTCCCCGGCATGGATCTCGATGGCGTCGTGCTGGATGGCGCGGCTGGCGAGCCCCTGGGTGGCGTGGGCAAGGGCTTCGCGCTGGCGCGGCGGGTCCTCGAGATCTCGCGCGGTGGCGTCGCGTGCATGGCCAACGGAGCGCACGCCTCGGCGGTCGGCCTGGCCGAGACGCACGTCCGGGGGCGAGCGCTCTACGGCTCGCCCATCGCAGCGCTCGAGCCCATCCGCGTCCTGCGCGCCCGGCTCCGCACCCGCCTGCTCGCGGCCCTGGCGCTCGGGCGCGTCGCCGCCCGCACGACCCAGCGCGCAGCGGTGAGCGCACGGCAGTGGACCTGCGCCGCGAAGTTGCTCTGCCCCGAGCTCCTCGAGCGGAGCATCCACGACGCGGGCACCGTGCTCGGCGCCCGATCGCTGATGGGTCCGTTCGCCGCGCTCCGGCGCGACGCGCCCATCCTGGCGATCTTCGATGGCTCCTCGCAGCTGCAGAAGGACGAGCTCTGGCGGCACGCGGCGACCTGGCGGCCCGCGCTCGAAGAACCGAGCCCGGTCGGCATCTTCGACCCCTGGCGAGAGGACCCGGAGGTCACCGCGCTGTGTCCGCTCTCGCTCGGGGTCCCGGGAGCGGCCGAGGTGCACGAAGCCGCCCGCGGCGCACGCGGAGAGTCGGTGGCCGTTCGGTTCGCCATCAGCGAAGCGGCGGCGAGCCTCTACGCCCTCGCGGCCCTGAAGCGGCTCGGAGCGCCGGCGCCCTTCGTCGCGCACACGCGCTGGCTTCTGCGCACGCCCTTGGCGACAATGGGCGTCGCCGTGGACGGTCGACGCGAGCCCTGGGAAGCCACCGAAGCGAGTTGGGAGTCCCTCGTTGGCTGAGCTCGACGGTCGGGTCGCGCTCGTCACCGGTGCGAGCCGTGGCATCGGCCGCGCGTGCGCGGTGGCCCTCGCCGCGAAGGGCGCTTCGGTGGGGCTGCTCGCGCGGCCGAGCGACGCGCTCGACGACGCGGTCGCGGCGACCGGTGGCCTCGCCCTTCCCTGCGACCTGCGCGACGACGCGGCGATGGACGGAGCGATCGCGCGGCTCCGTGAGGCGCACGGGACCCCGACCATCCTGGTGCACGCGGCGGCGAGCCACTACCGCATCCAGAAGCTCCACACCGTCGGCGACGACGACGCCCGTTCGCAGCTGGCCTTGGACGTCGGCGCGGCCGAGCGGCTCTGCCGGAAGCTGGTGGCCGAGATGATGGTCGCCCGCTTCGGTCGGGTGGTCCTCATCGGCTCGGTCGCGGCGCGCACCGGCGTCGCGGGGGGCACGCTCTACTCGATGGCGAAGGCGGGCTACGAGGGCCTGGTCCGCGGGCTCACGGTCGACTACGCGAAGCGCGGCCTCACCGCGAACGTGGTGACCACCGGCATCGCCGACACGGAACGGATCCGGGAACGGACGCAAGGCGACCCCGAGGCCCGGGCGAAGCTCGAGCGCTTCACCGCCACTCGACGGCTGACCACCCCCGAAGAGGTGGCGGCGGTGGTCGCGTTCCTGTGCACCCCGGCGGCGAGCGCGGTGACGGGCACGGTCGTCGAAGCGACCAGCGGCGCTCACCTTCACAACGGCTGGTGAGCCGGTCATGCTCGACCCTTCATGAGCGCAGCCCCCCCCGCCCCCGCCGAGCGCCCGCCCGGCGCCTGGATCGTGTCGCCGCGCTACGACACCGCGTTCTTCACGGCGAGCCTGCTCGTGCCGCTGACGCTCTGGCTCGGCTTCTCGGTGGGCGTGCTGACGGGCATCGCCGTCTACGTGCTCTTCCAGCTGCTCTTCAACCTGCCGCACAACTTCCAGACCTGGACCATGTCGGTGTTGGACGAAGGCGACCGCAAGAAGCACGGGCGGCGCTACCTCGTCGCTGCCGTGGTCTGCCTCGCGGTGCTCGGCATCCCGATGGCGCTCTCGCCGGACGGGGTCTATCCGTGGGTTCGCGATGCGCTGATCTACTGGGGCTACTACCACCTGGTCCGGCAGCACTACGGCTTCCTCCGGCTCTACGAACGGAAGATGGGCGACGTGCCGGCCGAGGAGTCGCGCTTCTACGCGCGCTACGTCGACGCCATTTGCTACCTGCCGTTGCTGGTGCGCTTTCGCGACCCGGACCTGATGACCATCAAGGTCGGCGCGGTCGACGCGTGGATCCACCACCCGGTCCTCCCGGAGTCGGCATGGGTACCGATCCTCGCGCTCTGGGTCGCGTTCGTGGTCGCTGCCATCGCACACCACCTGCACCTGTGGCGAAAGGGCCGCCGCGGGCTGATGCCGCGCGCGCTCCTGCTCACGAGCGTGACCCTCGCCTTCGGCCTCGCGGTCCTGGTGGTGCAGGACATCATCGTGGGCATCGCGGTCGTGACCGCCTACCACAACCTCCAGTACCTGGGGCTCACCTGGTTCCACAACCGCAACCGCGCGACCGAGCCCGCGGAGGGCGACGCGCCGAACCGGACCATCGGTTGGCTGCGGGGCGGGAAGGTGTGGATCTACGTGCTCTTCACCATGTTCTACGGGGTGGTGATCTTCGCCCCCCGCGCGCTGATCCAGGGCCAGCGACTGGCGGAGCTGCCCCTCGCGTTCGTGGTGGCCATGCACTACTACGTCGACTCGCGGATGTGGCGTTTCCCGCTCTACCCGGAGCGCGGCCGCTGGCTGCGGCTCTCCCGCCCGCGGGCCTGAGGTCGGCGGGGCAGACCGGCCGCGCCGTCGTTGGTATCCTCGCGCGATGAACGGGCGGATGGGGCGAGCGATCGTGGCGGCGCTGGTGGGGTGCTCGATCGGCGGCGCGATCGCCTGCGGCGACGACGACGAAGGCGAGGAGGTGGCCGTCTCGGCCGACCCCGAGGCCGAGGAGCGGCCGACACCGACCCCCGAGGAGCCAGAGGAGGAGTCGGCCGACCCGCAGCCGGACGACGAAGACGAAGACGGGAACGAAGCGGAGCCCGCGCCTGCGCCCGTGACGGACGTCATCACCGAGCCGACCGACGCGCCGCTGCCCGAGAAGATGGATCGGCGGATCCGGAACTGGCTCCGGCAGCAGAAGCACGTGCGCAGCCAGATCGCGTCGGTCCGCTCCCTCCCTCGCGAGTCCGGCGGCCGACGGGTCCTGGCGCTGCTGACGTACAGCGCCTACGAAGCCTGCATGGCGGAGCACCCGGAGGACCCTGCCGAAGGTCGGAGCGCGTGCCGACGGCATCGGTCGTCGGACGACGACGAGGGCGACTCGGAGCAGATGTTCCTCCACCTGGTCGTGGCCTCCTTCGGTCCCACGCCACGCCGATCGCCGGTCGGTTGGGGCGGCCAGCTCGAGGTCACGAGTGACGTGGTCCTCGACGAGCACTGCGCCGGCGGAGACGACGCGAAGCTCGACGAGCGTGACCTCGATGGGGACGGAGAGCCCGAGGTCGAGGTCATCTACGGCTGTGACGAGAGCTACGTGGACGACCGAAGCGAGGGCCTCGTCAGCGCCCAGGCCGGCCAGATCCGGATTGTCCGACCGGCGGATGGCTCGGTGCAGCTGAGCGCGAGGCTCTGGGAGCTGGAGGAGTTCGGGGCGACCGCGCCCCAGGGCAACACCGCGCGGCGGATCTCCTTCCACGACGAGGACGGCGACGGAACCGCCGAGCTGATCCTCGAGTCGACCTACTACGACGACGGCACCGGGTGCACCGAGCCCGACGAGTTCGGCTTCATCGGTCGGCGTCCCGAGGACACCGACCCGGACTCCCCGTGCGAGGCGGAGATTCGCCGGGAGGTCTTCCCCTACGATCGGGCCGCGGACAGGTGGAACGTCACCGCCGAAGACCTGCGCTGATTGCGGCGGCCACGCTCGCGCTGGCCACGATGGCCGCCGCGCAGGGTGCGGACGCACCGCTCTTCGAGCGTGGCATCGGCCCGTTGCCGTTGCGCGCTCCCGCGCCGCTGGCGAGCCTCGAGGCCGCAGACTGCGCCCGCTGCCATCGGGAGTCCCACGAGCGCTGGTCCCGAAGCGCCCACGCCCACGGTCTCGCCAACGACGTCTACGAGGCCGAGGCGAACCATGTCACCGACCGGCAAGCGTGCGACCGGTGCCACTCACCGCGCGCGGAGACCACCGCGGGCGACCCAGGCGTCGATTGCGCCACATGCCACGTGCGCGACGGGGTGGTGCTCTCCGCCGGGCCCAGTCCAACGGATGCGCACCCGACCCGAGCCGACCCGCGGCTCACCTCCGGCGAGCTCTGCGCTTCGTGCCACCAGTTCACCTTCGGAGAGACCGGCGACGCCCATCGACGCTTCGTCGCAGGGGACCCGCTCCAGGCGACGGTCGACGAGTGGCGTGCCAGCGACGCCCGTGCCGCAGGCCGCGGATGCGTCGACTGCCACATGCGTGAGGGTGACGAAGTGAGCCACGACTTCCCCGGCTTCACCGATCGCGAGTTGCTCTCCCGCGCCGTCGAGGTTCGCGTGAGCGCTCGTCGTCGGAGGAACCGGACCGTGGTGGAGGCCGAGCTCGCGCCGGGCGACATCGGCCATGCCTTTCCCACCGGTGACATGTTCCGCCGTGCCGTTCTCACCGTGCGTCAGGGCGAGCACGAGGAGCGCTTCTTGCTGCGTCGCTGGTTCGCGCGCGTGTCCATCGAGCGCCCCGATGGCACCATCGAGTTCCGCACGCGGCAGGTGGACGACACCCGGGTCCAGGCGAGCCCGGCGCCTGCGAGACGGGTCGAGCTCGAGCTGCCGGCGGGTCGTGGCCCGGTCCACTGGACCCTCGAGCTGATGCGGCTCGCCCCCGCGACCGCACGGCGTCGCGGTCTCTCTCCCGAGGAGACGCGAGTCACCGTCGCCTCCGGCCGAGCGCGCGTCGTCAGGGACTGACAACTCGGCGCACCCGAGTCGGGGGTCGCACGGCGGAACGCAGGTGATCGACACGCGTGTGCGGAGCGACGGGTGCCGGTCAGCGATCGGTGCGCGGCAAGACGTCGTAGGCGTGCTGGCCGAGCAACTCTCCGTCGGCGGTGCGGACCACGCACCGGTAGCGACCCGGTGGCACGACCGTGCCCCGATGCGAGAAGGTCCGGTAGCGCTCTCGGGCGGGTACCCGAAAGCTCGGACCGAAGTTGTCGGAGGGTTCGGCGTCGATCGCTTCGTAAGCGATGTGAATCTCGGTGGCTTCGCCCGTTCCGTTGCGGAGCAGTGCCTCGCAGTAGATCCTGTCTTGCTCCGGGTGGGCGAAGTGAACCCTCCGCTGGGTGACCACCCCGTCCTCCCGCTCGCCACCCAGCACGAGGCTGGTCAACTCGAGGCCCCCGGCAGACCCGAGCAACGGTCCGGCATCGGGATCGGTTCCGGGCTCACCCACGTCGTCGCCTTCCGCCCAGTTGGCCGAGTCGACGTAGTGGTCACGGTCGGCCTCGAGCTCCTCTTGCCGAGCGACCGTGATGGCGATGGCGCCGCTTCCGCCCTCGACCCCGAGAGACCCGAGTCGACCGGTCTCGAGGCAGATGCGCCGGAAGAGGAACGCCCCAGGCATGGCATCGACGACCGATGCCGGGCGAGTCGCTCCACGCAGGGTGAGCTGGACCATCGGAGCCTCGGAATCCTCGTCGCCCGAGGGTGCGGGGGTGTGGACACGACCGAAGACGGAGTAGCAAGCGCCCGGCTCGAAGGGGATGGGCTGAGCGAGGGGCTCGTCGCCGAAGGTCCCGTAGAACGTCTGGAAGGGCACCACCGTGACTTCCTCGGGGAGGTCGCCCTGAACCCGCTCGCGGAGCGCCGGGTAGTCGTGGATGTCCCAGACCTCCACCTCGACCGGCGCAGCTTCGGTCGGAGAGCCGGGGGGTCGACCGATCAGCTGGAGCTCGCTGATGCTCACGTCGTACCAGCCCTCGTGGGCGCCATCGCGGAGGGCGGCGACCTCGATGGTCCACTCTCCGCCGCCGCCCTCGAGCGGGAACGTCTGGAGCTCGCGGGACTCGACGTCGAGCTCGAAGCGCCCGACCTCGGTCTCCCCCCGCAGCACACGGATCGCCTCGACCCGCTGGTTCGCGGTGAAGAGGTCCTCGCCACGGTGCTCCTTCACGTAGCCAGCGGTCAGCGCGACGGCGGTGACCTCGGTTCCTTCCGGCACGGTGACCTTCACGAAGGCGCCGACCAGGTCGCCGGGCTGGGAGCTCCAGGCGGTGGTCAGGTCCCCGTCGAAGAGTCGTCGAGCCGTCGCGTCCGGGTCTCGGCCGGCGGCGGACGAGAGGACGACCGTCGTGGGCACCGCGCCGATGAGGCCCGTTGGTTCGGTCGGGCCGGTCGGCGCCGCGGGCTCGTCCGCCTCGGTCGGTTCGGTCGGCTCGGCCGCGGGGGACTCCGGGGCCGTGGTCACCTCGGGCTCCGGGTCGGCGACCGATGTCGACGGTGGGGGAGACTCCTCGGAACCGCACGCGGCGAGTACGAGCGAGAGCGAGAGAACCAGCGGCGAGTAGCGCATCGGCCGAGTGGAAACCCTTTCCGCGGGCAGATCCAGGGGAGCCGTCATCTGCCTGCACGGTCTGGATAGCCGGAGGGAGGCGTCAGCGGCATGGTCAATTCACTCGCGGTGAACGACCGACGTGGGCTATCCGGTCCGCCGTGTGAGGAGCGCGTAGGCGAGCGCGAAGGGGACGCCGATCGCGGCCATGGCCCAGAAGAGCGAGAGGCCGAGCGGCGGGTAGAGGTTCAGGAAGAGCAGCGGACCGGCGATGGTCATCAGGTCCGTCGCGGTCCCGAAGACCCCGAAGACCCCACCGTAGGAGTCCTCGTCGCCGGTGCTGGTGGCCGCGTGCTTCAGGGTGGCGGTGAAGATCACGGACGAGGACGCGATGTAGCCCGCATAGGCCGCGCCGAACGCCCAGCCGTCGGTGAGGAAGCCCATCGCCACCAGCGAACCGAGCAACGGCAGAGCGAAGGCGTTCGCGACCGTTCGGGGATCGACTCGGTCGGCGAGCGCGCCGGCGATGGGCTGAGCGAGACCGAACGCCAGGCCGGTCACGACGAAGAGCGCGGTCACACCACCGACGTCGAGGCCGAGGTGGTCGGGCCCCACGAGCGGCAGGAGCCCCTGGAAGGCGCTGAAGGTGAGCTTGTTGAACGCGATGGGGAGCATCAGGGCGAGGAAGACGCCGCTCTTCAGGAGCGCGCCGATCTCGCGGTAGGCCTCGGCGGGTGTCTTGGTGACGGCGCGGGCCGGGGGCGGCGAGGGACGGACGAAGAGCAAGAGCGTCACGACGACCGTCGCGCCCAGCGCGACCAGCAGTGGGAGCTTCGGCCCGAGCTCGGTGGCGTCGCCGAGCAGCCCGCCGAGGGCGGGTCCGACCAGGAGACCGCTGGTGCCGATGGCGCCGAGGAAGCCCATGCGGCGGCCCATGTGCTCGTCGTCCTTCGGCGCGCCGGGCTCACCCCGGGCCGCGATGGCGAAGCACGCCGGATAGACCAAGCCGGTGGCCGCGCCCTCGAGCGCGCGCCAGAGGGTGAAGCTCTCGAGGCCGAGCGGAAGGAGAAACGCCGCCAGCGAGACGCCGAAGACCACGAGCGCCCAGCGCGCGACCCGCTCGGGCCCGAAGCGATCGGCCCAGACCCCGCCGGGGATCTGCAGCGCGATCTTCGTGACGGCGTAGCTCGCGTAGACGGCCGAGAGCATCGTCTCGTCGGTCGCCGCGCGGCCGCCGGCGAGCTGGGGCAGCAGCGGGACGATCACGCCGTAGCCGAGGCTGACGACGAAGAGCGCGAGCGTGCCGACCGCGAGCGAGCTCAAAGCGCGGCCGTGGAGGCGAGCCGCCCAGCCTTGGGCGGGGGAGTTCGGGTGAATCGAGGAGGCATCGCCGACGAGAGAGGGGTTGGGTGCCAACCCCTAGAAACAGGCGGGAGTTCGGGTGAATCGAGGAGGCATCGCCGACGAGAGAGGGGTTGGGTGCCAACCCCTAGAAACAGGCGGGAGTTCGGGTGAATCGAAACGAGCTCAACGCATTCCGACGCGGCGGGCGAGGCTCGAGTCGAAGACCCCGTCCGGGTCCACCTCTCGCTTGAGCTCGAGCCACTCCTCGAAACGCGGGTACATCTGACGGAACGTCTCCGCGTCCACGAAGGCGTCCTTGCCGAGGTAGATGCGGCCGCCGGCCTCGAGGACGATCGCGTCGAGGTCCTTCAGCAGCGGCGCCAGCTTCTCGCTGATCGGGAAGTCGATCGCGAAGGTCCAGCCACGGAAGGGGAACGAGAGTGGCGCTTCGTTGGCCTCGCCGAAGCGCTTGAGGACGTTGAGGAAGGGGGCGCAGCCGCTGCGAGCGATCCGCTCGAGGATGGTGCGCATGCGCTCGCGGCCGCCTTCCAGCGGGATCACGAACTGGTACTGGGTGAAGCCGCGCTTGCCGTAGCCGCGGTTCCACTCACCGACGAAGTCGAGTGGATAGAAGAACTTCTCGTAGTGGGCGACCGATGCGCCATGCGACTGCACCTGGTCGAGCACCACGTTGAGGATCTTGATGGTGAAGGTGCTGAGCGTGAAGCTCGGCATGTCGAAGGGCACGACGAGCGGCGACGGCGCCGAGACGCGCAGCGGGGCCTTGCGCATCGCCGGCTTCAGGTCGTCGAGCGTCGCGTGGTCGCCGACGGTGAGGACGCCGCGGCCGAGGTTCTTTCCGACGGCGAGCGAATCGATCCAGGACACCGAGTAGGGGAAGATGGCGTCGTTCTCTTCGATCGCGTCGAGGAGCTCGTCGAGGTTCCGCGCGGTGACCGCCTTCTGGCGAAAGAAGGTCGTCTCGATCTTCCGGAGCTTCAGGGTCGCGTCGAGCACCACCCCGAGCAGACCCATGCCGCCGAAGGTGCCCCAGAAGAGGCGCGGGTTGGACTCCCGGCTGCACTCGACGACCTCGCCGCTCGCGAGGAGCATCCGGAAGGACTCCACGCAGCTGGAGAAGCAACCGTCGACGTGGTGGGCCTTGCCGTGGACGTCGTTGGCGATGCAGCCGCCGACCGTGACGAACTTCGTCCCCGGGGTCACGGCGGGGAACCAGCCGCGGGGCGCGAAGTCCGCGATGATCTGGCCGAGGCTCACCCCTGCTTCGCAGGTGAGGGTCCCGGTCGCCTCGTCGAAGCCGAGGTAGCGATCGAGGGCGGTCAGCTCGAGGACCCGGCCGCCCTCGTTGACGGCGGGATCGCCGTAGCTGCGCCCGAGCCCGCGCGCGATCGAGCCGGCGGCGCCGACCTGGGCCACCGTGTTGCGAACATCCTTCGCGGTTTCGGGGCGAGAGACCTCGCACTCGACTCGGGGATGGTTGCCCCACCCCGCCAACGTCTCGGTCACGGCTGCGCTCATGCTCCTCCCATAGCCTCGATGCGAGCCCTGGCCAATCGGCGCCCGAGATCGGGTACCCTCGGCGAGTGACCCAGAGTCAGCCCACCATCTCTGTCGCCAGGTCGACCGATGTCGGTCAGATCCGGGAGATCAACGAAGACTTCATCCTGGTGGACGAGGAGCTCGGGCTCTACGTGTGCTGCGACGGGATGGGGGGCCACGCCGCAGGCGAGGTCGCCTCGAGAACGGCCGCCGAGACCGTTCGGGAGGTCGTCGCGGCCGGGCCGATGCCCAATGAGATGGACACGCCCGCGCTCGACGAGCTGATGCGTCGCGCGGTGACCGAGGCCAACCGGAGGGTCCACGCGCTCGGCCAGCAAGCGGGCAGCCGCAAGGGCATGGGCACCACGTGCACGGCGCTCCTGGTCCGCGGTCTGCGCGCGGCGCTCGCGCACGTGGGCGACAGCCGCCTGTACGTGAAGCGGGGCGAGTCGGTCCACCTGATGAGCCAGGACCACACCTTCATCGCCGAGGCCATCCGCCAGGGCGTGATCAAGCCGGAAGAGATTCGGCCCGACATGCCACACGCGAACATCGTGACGCGTGCCGTCGGGCCCAAGCCCTCGGTGCTGGTCGACACGCTCGTCTTCGATCTGATCCCCGGCGACACGCTCTTGCTCTGCTCGGATGGGCTCCATCAGTACTTCATGGACAACAACGAGCTCGCGGCCCGACTCGGTGTCGAGAAGGTCGACGAGGTCGCGACGCAGCTGGTGGCGACCGCCAACGAGCGCGGCGGTGAAGACAACATCTCGGCCCTCGTCCTCCGCGTGCTCGACGCACCGCAGGTCCAGAAGCGCGCGGGCGAGATCACGCAGACCTTCTCGGCGCTGACCCACATCCACCTCTTCCACGAGCTCAGCATGACCGAGCTCGCGAAGGTCCAGGAGCACCTGCAGAAGCTCCAGATACCCGCGGGCTCCACCGTCTTCCAGCAAGGGGACAAGAGCGAGGGGCTCTATATCGTGTCGACCGGCAAGGTCCGGGTCCATCGAGGCGAGGTGGAGATCGCGGTGCTCGGCGAGGGCGCTCACTTCGGTGAGATGGCGCTGCTCAATCAGCGCCCGCGGGCGGCCACCGTGACGGTGCTCGCGGACGCGCGGCTGCTCTACCTGAGCCGGGAGGCGTTCTACGCCGTGGTCCAGGCGGATACGGTGGTCGGCGTGAAGTTCCTCTGGAAGCTCGCCCAGACGCTGAGTCTCCGTCTGGACGAGGCCTACGAGACCCCGGAGCAGTTCCTCCAGAAGCGCGAGACCCTGACCTTCGGTCTCTTCCCCTCGCCGTTCAGCCGGAAGAAGAAGTAGCGCCCGCGGCGTCGGCTTCGCGACGTGCATCGCGATAATGACGCCAGCAGACGGGGACGTATTTCTCGTCTGCGCCGAGATCGACCTGCGGACCGTCGAAGACGGCCTTGCCGTCCGCCATCCGTAGGTTGAAGACCGCCTTCTTCCCGCAGCAGTAGCAGGTGACCTTCACCTCTTCGATGGAGTCGGCCAGCTCGAGCAGCCGCTTGCTCCCCGGGAAGAGGCGCGCCTGGAAGTCGGTGCGGAGCCCGTAGCAGATCACGGGCACGCCCAGATCGATGGTCATGTCGCGGAGCTGGTCGATCATCTCCTCGGCGAGGAACTGGGCCTCGTCGACCAGGACGCAGTCCACGCCCTCGAACCGGGACACGTCCAGCGTCTCGTCCGGGTCCACCAGCAGGTCCGCTTCGGCCTCGAGACCGGCGCGCGAGCGAATGATCGCCTCGCCGAAGCGGTCGTCCAGCCGCGGCTTCATCAGGAGGCACTGCTTCCCCTGCTTGCGATAGTTGTGGGCGACGGCCAAGAGGTTGAGCGTCTTGGCGCTGTCCATGGTGCCGTAGCGGAAGTAGAGCTTGGCCACGGGCCCCGATATGACCGGACCGGGCCCTCGCGTCGAGCAGGCGCGAAATCAGCGCAGATCGACTAGACTCGGGTGGGAATGAGCGGCTCGGAGCCACAGAAGGCCGGTGCACAGAGCACCGCAGAAGACCCCCTCTTGGGGCAACTCATCGCAGGTCGCTACCGAATCGAGCATCGGGTCGCGGCCGGTGGCATGGGCGTCGTCTACAAGGCCCAGCAGGAGCCGCTCGGCCGACCGGTCGCGGTCAAGATCCTCCGCCGTCCCGAGGACCCTCGGCTCGACACCAGCTACGCGGAGCGCTTCCTCCGGGAGGCCGCCGTCGTCGCCAACCTGAACCACCTGAACACGGTGGTGGTCTACGACTACGGCAACGACGGCCCACACCTCTACTTCGCGATGGAGTTCCTGGAGGGGCAGACGCTGACCCAGCGAGTCTACGAGCGCGGACCGATGGCCCCGGTCGACGTGCTCCAGGTCGGCCGGCAGATCGCGTCCTCGCTCGAGGAAGCCCACGAGCGTGGGCTGGTCCATCGAGACCTGAAGCCGGGCAACATCATGATCTGCCCGCAGCGCCACGACCCCCTCTTCGTGAAGGTCCTGGACTTCGGCCTGGTGAAGCTGGTCACCGAAGAGCAGGCGAAGAAGCTCACCCAGAGCGGCATCATGATGGGCTCGCCGCGCTACATGTCGCCCGAGCAGGTCCGGGGCATCGACAACATCGACCACCGCGCGGACATCTACTCGTTCGGCGCCCTGCTCACGTTCTGCCTCGCGGGCCGCCCGCCCTTCCCCGACGGCTCCCAGTTCGAGGCGATGCGGCACCACGTCTACACGGCTCCACCGGCGATCCGTACGCTCAACCCGCGGTGCACCGTGAGCGACGAGCTCGAGGCGACCGTGCTCCGCTGTCTCACCAAGAACCCCGACGAGCGCTTCCAGTCGATGCAGGAGGTGCTCAACGCGTTCCAGCGATGCCCGGAAGCCGGTGGCTCCGGCGAAGCGCCCATCAGCTACGATGACGGCGGGCGCACCTCGGTCGATCTGCTCCCACCGGGCGGCAGCGTGAGCGACGAGCATCTGGCGCCGGCGCCCATGCCGGGGATGCCAGGTCCGAACCCCGAGACCGACTCGCAGGTCTCGCAGATCTCGAGCTCGTGGTTCCGGAAGGCGGATGGCTCCTCGCTGAGCACCGCCGGCTGGCTGATCCGTGGGCTGATCGCTGCGACGATCGTATTGGCCGGGGCGGCCGCCGCCTTCTTCGTGCCGCAGTTCCTCGCGCCCGAGCCGCGGGCGACCCCCCTCCCGCCGATGGCTCCGCCACCCACGACCCCCCCGGTCACCGAGGTCGCGCCGGAGCGAACGGAGCCCGACGTCGAGGCCGACCCGTCCGACGAAGGCGATATGGTGATGCTCCGGCCGGTACGGATCGTGACCGATCCCCCCGGTGCGCTGATCACCCACGAGGGTGAGACGATTGGCACCACCCCGCTCGATCTGGAGATCGCCGAAGGCGAGCCCTGGCTGCTCTCCATCGAACGCGCCGGCCACGACACCGAACGGCTGCGCGTGGACGGGAGCCAGGATCTGATTCGGATCGAGCTGACGCCGACGGAGGTCGCCGAGGAGCGGCCCACTACGCGACGACGCCGGACACCGGACGACGACACGACGACGCGACGCCGTCGGGGCGACGACGCCGTCAGCGGCATGACCAAGGTCATCCGCGACCCGTGGCAGTGACCTGGCCGTGCGGCGGCGCTACTCGCCGAGCGCGTTGATGAAGTTCCGCAGCGCGGTCTGACCGTCCGCATCCGGCATCTCCGTGCCGAGCGGCGGCATCTGCACCCCGAGCTCGCGAGCGCTCGCTCGGATGAAGATGGAGCTGGTCTCGGGTGAGCCCGGGTCGATGCGATGTGTCGCGCCCATCAACATCCAGCTGCCGGACACACCGACGGCGTTGGTGGCGACGTTGGACTCCGCGAAGGTCTCGACGCCCACGTTCGACCACAGCTGCATTCCGGCGCGGGCGCCGGCGTTGCCGTGGCACATGCCGCAATTGGCGTGCAGGTACCCCATGCCGGCGGCGTAGCGGGAGTCTCCATCGCTGGCGACGACCGCATCGGACACCGAGATGTTCTCGGTCAGGAGCCCGCGGGTGTTGAGCTGATCGAGGCTGAGCCCGGCGCCCGAGTGGTTGAGCTGAATCGCGGAGAAGCCGTTGATCACGTCGGCTCGGCCCGGAGAGGCGTGGCACTCGATGCACTGCGCCTGAGAGGGGATGTCGTGGTCGGTGCCGAGCACGTTGTCCATCCCGCCGAGGACCTCCTCGACGCCGGTCTGGGCCACGTTCCAGACGAAGGTCTGCATGGTCCAGAAGTCCGGGCCGCTCCCCTCGGCCATCTTCTCGAAGTAGCGAGTCTCCAGCTTGGTGGCGCCGCTGGGGGTCAGGAAGTTCTTCCAGACCCGAGTGCCGACTGGGTAGATCCAGTTGTCCGGATCGGTCGTGTCGATCTGCGACCCCGCCGGGAGCGAGATGAAGCGCTGCTTGTCGAAGCCGTCGGTCCAGAGCCAGTAGCGGGGGTCGAAGGGCTCGACGTCGTCGGCGATCACCGTGCAGAGCGCGTCGATGTAGAGACCGGGCGGACCATTGCAGGGCGTGCCCAGATCCACGACGTCACCCATGTCGTCGGCCGCACCGTCGAAGGTGTCCCCCATGTCGTCGGTCGTCGACGCATCATCCATCGGCATGGACTGGTCGATTCCCGCGTCCTCAGGTGCGGAGTCATCGTCGCCGCAGCCCGTTGCCAGGGGCAAGCCACCAAGAAGAAAAGTACAGAGGCAGAACAGGACGAAAGGCCGCATCGGTGCTATGGAATAGCACCCTCGGCGTGTGTCGTCGCGTCGAAGATCCAACGCTCTCAAACGGGGGACCCCTGTGCTCCAACGATCTCGTCGATCGCTGTTCCGACTCGCTCGTCTCGCTCTCCTTCTCCTCGCTTTCGCCGGTCCTCTGTCCAGCAGCTCGCTGGCACAGCCCGAAGAGGCTGCAGAGGACGACCGCGAAGAGGCCGAGACCCGCTATGACGCGAACCTCGACCAAGCGGCACGTAGGGTCTTCCTCTCCGCGCGACAAGCCTTCGCGGCCGGCGACTACGAGGTGGCCCTGGAGCGCTTTCGCCAGGCGTACAACCTGAGCCCGCGCCCGACCCTGCTCTACAACATCGCCGCGACCCTCGACCGGCTCCGCCGTGACGAAGAGGCCGTGGTGGCGTTGAGGAACTATCTCGAGGCCGTCCCCGATGCCGAGGATCGCACCGAGATCGAGGCCCGCATCCGGGTGCTCGAGGAGGCCATCGCCCGCCGTGAGGCGGAACGCCAGCCGGACGAGACCGACGGAGGCGGCGAAGGCGAGGGAGAAGGCGAAGGCGAGGGAGAAGGCGAAGGCGAGGGAGAAGGCGAAGGCGAAGGCGACGCCGGAGGTGGCATCACCGAGACCCCGCCGCCGGACGACGGCGGCGGCCTCCACCCGGCGATCGTGATCGCCGCCGCCGGCGCGACCGTCGTGGTCGGTGGCCTGCTCGTCTGGAGCGGCCTGAACACGAACAGCCAGTGGGACGATCTGCAGAACTACGTCACCGAGCCCGGCGCAACGCTCGCCGAAGGTGAGCAGATGCTCGCCGACGTCGAGAGCGCCGAGACCCGCACCAACATCCTCATGGGTGTGACCATCGGCCTGGGCGCGACCGCCGCCGTACTGGCCATCTTCACCGACTGGGGTGGCTCGGACGACGAGGACGAGCCCGACGACGGCTCGATCACCGTCGGCGGCGCCGCCGGCCCGAACGGCGGCATGGTCGGCCTCTCGGGGACCTTCTGATGTCTTCACTCTTCTCGAACACGATGACGATGACTCGACCCGCGCTTCTCCTCGCATTGCTCTTCGGCTGCAGCGTCTCCGACCCCTCCGTGCTCGATCCGCTCCGGGACGACGTGGAAGACGATGGCGGCACGCCCGGTGACGACGCTCAGGTCGAGGTCGACATGAACCTCGACCTCCGGCAGGGCGCCGACTCGTGCGGCGACAGCTCGGCCTTCGTCATTGGCCAGCGGCAGCTCGACATCATCGTCGACACCCGAGGGCTGTCGAACCAGACCACGGTTCCCTGCGCGCCGAGCGACGGCAACGACGCCTTCTTCGGCCTCGATGTCGTCGCCGGTGAGGTCTGGCACTTCCACCTGACCAGCGCGGGCGCCGAGGCGAAGAACCCAGTGCTCTACCTCCTGAGCGACGACTGCGACGACCGAGCCTGCATCCAGAACTCCGACGCGTGCCTCGGCACCGGCGACGAGCACTTCGCCTTCGTCGCGCCGAGCACCGGCCGCTGGTACCTCGGCATCGACTCCGCCGAGTCGGGCGGCGGCGTCTTCCAGCTCGACGCCTATCGCCCGGTCTGCGGTGATGGGATGAAGGAGCATGGCGAGACCTGCGACAGCGACGAGCCCTCGGCTTGTGGCGGCGCCGGCTGCGTGAACTGCCGGTGCCGCGTGAGCCCGAGCAGCCCCGGCGAGAAGTTCCCGAACGACAACCTCTACGAGGCGAACCAGATCGATCTCGAGGGAACCGACTCGATCACCATCACCGGCGGTCTCGCGGGACCGGGCTCCTGCGAGCAGAGCACCTACCCCGACGTCTACACCATCCTGATCGACGACCAGGAAGACCTCTCGGTGACGCTGAACGACTTTTCGGGCACCGACTGCGCCAGCGGCGACGACCTCCCGATCCAGCTCTCGCTGCTCACGAGCTCGGGCCAGCAGGCGCGCCCCCCCGCCAGTGACGGCAACGGTTGCGCCATCATCCAGGCGGCAGACCTGCCGTCGGGGCGCTACTTCATCCATGTCGCCGACGGTCGCCCGACCGACCGTTCGGCCCTGGCCTACCAGCTCGACGTCACGGTCGCGCCGTGAGCCGCTCGGGGGGGTCGACCATGCGCTCTCTCCTGCTCGCACTCGGGCTCGTGCTGATGCACGCGCCCGCGGCATTGGCGCTCGAATCGTTCGCGGCGAACCTGCCGAACCGAGCGACGGCGACCACCAGCCTGGGCGAGACCAAGCCCTGCATCACCTGCCACAACAACCCCGACGGTGGCGCGGGGTGTGAGACCGGCGGCGGGATGCGCCCCTGCCTGAACCCCTTCGGCGTCCAGTTCCGCGCCAATGGCTTCATGTGGTCGGCCGCGTTGGCCGCCATGGACGCCGACGGCGACGGGTTCACCAACGGCCAGGAGCTGCAGGACCCCACGGGCACCTGGGTCTTCGGCGCGCCGATCCCCGGCAACGAGGACTACGTGACCCGCCCGGGCTTCCCGACGGACAGCCCGGGCATGCACGACGACGACGGCGACGGCTACTGCTGGTTCGGCGAAGACCTCGACATGAACGGCAGCTGCACCGGCACGGGCGAGAACAACGGTCAGCTCGACTGCGACGACATGGACGTGGCGATCAACTCTGCCGCGCCCGAGCTCTGCACGAACCTCGAGGACGACAACTGCGACGGCCTCGACACCCTCGATGATCCGACGTGCATGAGCGTGGTCGACCGCGACGGTGACAGCTACTGCCCCACCGGCCGCGACCTGAACGGCGACGGCAACTGCGTGACGAACATGTCCGAGATGACGGCCGACGTCGACTGCGACGACACCCGCATCACCGTCTTCCCCGGCGCACGCGAGAACTGCACCGACACGCTCGACAACGACTGCAACGGCGCGATCGACATGGACGACGACATGTGCCGCAACGACGTCGACAACGACATGGATGGCTTCTGCCCGATCGGCACCGACCTGAACGGCGACGGCGACTGCCTCGACCCCATGGAGCTCGACTCCGGCTTCGACTGCGACGACACCAACCCCGACCAGAACCCGAACCAACCCGAAATCTGCACCGACACCATCGACAACGACTGCGATGGACGCCCGAACTTCGAGGACGAGGAGTGCGAGGGCTTCTTCGACGAGGACGAAGACGGCTGGTGCCCGGCGGGACAGGACATCGACGGTGACGGCAACTGCACCGGCGAGGGCGAGGAAGGTCCCATCGTCGACTGCGACGACTCGGACCCGCTCACCAACCCGGGCGCGCCGGAGGTCTGCACCAACGGCGAGGACCAGGACTGCGATGGGGTCGGAGGCCTCGGCGACGAGGACTGCGTCGGCTTCCTCGACATGGATGGCGACCGCTACTGCGCGGCCGGCTTCGACATGAACGAGGACGGGGACTGCGCCGACCCGGGCGAGCTCGGTGGCGGCGAGGACTGCCGTGACGACCTGCCGGAGGTGAACCCGACGGCGACCGAGGACTGCATCGACGGTCTCGACAACGACTGCGACGGCAGCTTCGACGCCTACGACCCGCTCTGCTCGCCGGACTACCTCGACTTCGACGGGGACCACTGGTGTGGGGTCGGCAGCGACCTGAACATGGACGGGGACTGCTCCGACGAAGGCGAGCAGGCCGGGCCGGCGGACGCCGCGCCCAACGACTCGACCATCTTCCCCGGCGCGCCGGAGAACTGCTTCGACCGCAAGGACAACGACCAGAACGGGCTCGTCGACGCCGACGACCCGTACTGCACGAACGACGTGGACGCGGACTCCGACGGCTGGTGTCCCATCGGCCAGGACATCAACGGCGACGGCGACTGCATGGACGAGGGCGAGAACATCGGCGCCTCCGACTGCGACGAGTCCGATCCGAACCGGAACCCGGGCGTGATGGAGGCGACCGCCGGCGAGGACATGCGTGGCTGTTTCAACCGCATCGACGACGACTGCGACGGCGACGTCGACCTCTTCGATTCGGAGTGCTTCTTCGTGCTCGATCGCGACGGCGACGGCTACTGCGGCGTCGGCGTGGACGACAACGGCGACGGCGACTGCCTCGATGTCGACGAGGAGCGCGGCGGCATGGTCGGCGACTGCGACGACACCGAGCGCACGGCCTTCCCCGGTGCCGAAGAGATCTGCGACGACGGCATCGACAACGACTGCGACGACCGGATCGACGCGGTCGACCCGCTCTGCGGCGGCTGCGCCAGCGACGCGAGCTGCAACGACGGCGACCCCTGCACCGAGGATCGGTGCAACGAGGAGCGCACGGGCTGCGAGAACGTCGCGATCCCCATGTGTACGGCGGGTCCCGATGGTGGGATGGCTGGTGACGGCGGAATGGATGGTGACGGGGGCGGCGGGGGCTGTAGCTGCCACGTCCCCGGCTCGGGACGGTCACCGTGGCACGGGATTTTTGTGCTCGGTCTGGTAGGCTGGATCGTCCGACGGCGTCGCCGTTAGTCCTTCGGGAGGGTTGTGGTCGTGATTCGTAGCTTGCTGTCCGTGGTGGTCCTGTGGGTGGCGTCCGCGTCGGTGGCGCAGGCCTACTCGACCTACCTCGATCGGATCCCGAACTCCGACGCCCACGGGTGCTACACCTGCCACAACAACAGCTCCGGTGGCGCCGGTTGTGGCACCCCACCCTGCTGGAACTCCTTCGCGCCCGACTTCGTGAGCGCTGGTCGCGTTTGGACATCGTGGCTCCGCGACCAGGACTCGGACGGCGACGGGCGGACGAACGGCCAAGAGCTGGTCTATTTCGGGAGCAGCTACACCGCTCCCGACAACTCGAACGTCGGCGCGAACACCTACTCCACGCGACCGGGCTACGCGAGCTCACGCCACACCAACGAGTGCTACCTGCAGGGCTCCGCCTGGGGGTTCTCCGGCAGCCCGCACAACTACACCAACTGCTCGACCAACGGCGCCACGAACTGCTCCAACAACACCTCGGGTGCCGTCCCCTCTCAGATTCCCCGCTACTTCGGGTTCAGCTGCTCCTGCGACGCAGGGTACTCGGGCAACGGTCGCCGCGAGGTGAGCGGCGACGGCTACTACGACTCCGGCGCGAGTGGGTGCACCGACATCAACGAGTGCACCAGCTACAACTATTGCTACGAGAACTATCCGGCCAACAGCTGCTTCAACTATGGGGGCGGCTTCAACTGCGTCTGTGGGGCGGGGTTCTACGAGAGCGGTAGTGGGCTCAGCGAGCGCTGCTACGACATCGACGAGTGTGCGGGCGGCAACCCCTGCAACGAGCAGTACGCCGCCAACTCCTGCTCCGACTACACGGGTGGGTACAACTGCTTCTGCGGGGCCGGCTGGACCCTCCAGAACAACGGCACCCTCTCCGAGACCTGCGCGGACATCGACGAGTGTGCCAGCGGCAACCCCTGCAACGAGCAGTACGCCGCCAACTCCTGCTCGGACTTCAACGGCGGCTACAACTGCTTCTGCGGAGCCGGCTGGACCCTTCAGAACAACGGCACCCTCTCCGAGACCTGCGCGGACATCGACGAGTGCGCGGGCGGCAATCCCTGCCTCGAGGACACCTATGGGGTCAACGGCTGCACGGACACCAACGGCGCCTACGACTGCAGCTGCGGCACCGGCTTCACGCTCATCAACAACGGCACCCTGAGCGAGAGCTGCACGGACATCAACGAGTGCTCCGGCAACCCGTGCCTCGAGGACACCTACGGGGTCAACAGCTGCAACAACACCACCGGCGGCTACTCCTGCACCTGCGGTGCCGGCTTCAGCGGCACCGGCACCGGCTCCTGCACCGATGACAACGAGTGTGACGGCAACCCCTGCCTCGAGGACACCTACGGGGTCAACGGCTGCAACAACACGGGCGGCGGCTACACCTGCAGCTGTGGCGCGGGCTTCAGCGGCACGGGCACCGGCTCCTGCACCGACGAGAACGAGTGCGCCGACGGCAACCCCTGCCTCGAAGACACGTTCATGGGCATCAACTCGTGCTCCAACAGCACGGGTAGCTACAGCTGTACCTGCGGCGATGGCTTCGCCGGGACTGGCACCGGCTCCTGCACCGACGTTCCGGAGTGTGACGACCCGTCGACCTGCAACGAGAACCTCGGCTATGGCACCTGTGTCGAACAGACCGGCGGCTACACCTGCAACTGCGACCCGGGCTATGGCTTCGACGGCACGACCTGTGTCGTCGAAAACGAGTGCACCACCGGCATGAACGAGTGCCACGCGGACGCCATCTGCACCGACACGGCGATGGCCTACGACTGCGAGTGCGAGCCTGGCTACGTCGGCGACGGCTTCACGACTGGCACCGGCTGCACGGACGTCGACGAGTGCGCGACCCCGAGCCGTTGCGGCCGGAACCTCAGCGCGATGAACACCTGCACCAACAACCCGGGTGGCTACCTCTGCATGTGCGCCGACGGGTACCAGATCCAGGGCAGCGGCCTGACCGCGACGTGCGTCGACGTGAACGAGTGCGTCGAGACACCCGGCATCTGCGGACCCGGCACCTGCGCCAACGGCAACGGGGACTACAGCTGCACCTGCAACGCTGGCTACACGTTCAACGGCACCAGCTGCGTGAACATCAACGAGTGCGCGACCCCGAGCCGTTGCGGCCGGAACCTCAGCGTCAGCAACCTCTGCGTCGACTCGGCCGGCTCCTACGACTGCACCTGCGCCGACGGCTTCGACGAGGTGAACGGCGGCACGCTCTCGGAGAGCTGCGTCGACACCAACGAGTGCACCGACACCCCGGGCATCTGCGGGGTGGGCACCTGCATGAACGAGGTCGGCACCTACTCTTGCACCTGCCCCTCCGGCTACGAGGAGCTCGGCGGTACCTGCGTGGACATCGACGAGTGCGACGGCTCGCCCTGCGGTCCGAACGGCACGGCCTGTAACAACACGGCCGGCAGCTATCAATGCACCTGCGCCGCCGGCTACGAGGCTCCGGCGAACGGCGGCACCTGCACGGACATCGACGAGTGCGCGAACCCCGCCACCTGCGGGGCCGAGCGCGCCGGCTGCACCGACACCGACGGTTCGTACGTCTGCACCTGCAACGGTGGGTACCGCGCGCCGGCCAACGGCGGCACTTGCGAGAACGTCGACGAATGCGCCGAGACCCCGGGTCTCTGCGGCAACGGCACCTGCGCCGACAACGACGGGTCCTACGTCTGCACCTGCGACGCCGGCTACGAGGCGCCGGCGATGGGTGGCACCTGCACGGACGTCGACGAGTGCGCCGCGGACGCCGGCCTCTGCGGCTCTGGCGGCAGCGGCTGCAACAACGTCGATGGCACCTACGAGTGCGTCTGCATGGACGGCTACGAAGCCCCCGCGACCGGTGGCAGCTGCACGGACATCGACGAGTGTGCGCTCGAGTCTCCGTGTGACCCCGGCTCCTGCACCAACTCGACCGGCTCCTACACCTGCACCTGCCCGACCGGCTACCTCGCCGAAGACGGCGGCTGCGTCGACATCGACGAGTGCGAGCCGATGCCCTGCGGTCAGGGGGCGTGCTCGGAGGGTGATCCCGGCACCTACCTCTGCGACTGCAACGAGGGCTACGAGAACACGGCGGCGATCGACGGGACCTGCGTCGACGTCGACGAGTGTGCCGACCCGGCGCTGAGCATGTGCGACGCGAACGCCAGCTGTGCCAACTCGGTAGGCTCCTGGACCTGCACCTGCGACGAGGGTTGGGCCGGCGACGGCATGACCTGCGCCAACGTCGACGAGTGCGCCGACCCGACGCTCAACGAGTGCAGCCCGAACGCGCTGTGCACCGACAACGACGGGAGCTACGTCTGTACGTGTCGTGAGGGCTATGAGGGCTCCGGCGTCGACTGCTTCGACATCGACGAGTGCGCGGTCGCCGACCCGTGTGACGAGGGCGAGCGCTGCGTGAACCTCATCGGGATGACCGAGCCCGAGTGTGTCTGCGAGCGCGGCTTCACCCGCGACGAGGAGACCGGCGTGTGCGTCTCGGGCTGCGGCAACGGAGTGCGCGTCGAGGGCGAAGAGTGTGACGACGGCAACACCGACGAAGGCGACGGCTGCAGCGCGACCTGTGACGTCGAACCTGGCTGGGCCTGCTACGAGCCCGACGGCCGCCTCTCGGAGTGCGACGACACCTGCCCGGACGACTTGGTCCAGCTGAACGAGGAGTGCGACCTCGGCCCCGACGGGAACTCGGACACCGAACCCGACACCTGCCGAACGAACTGCGTGCTGCCCTTCTGCGGCGACGGAGTGATCGACACTGGCGAGACCTGTGACGACGGCGACGACAACAGCGACGAGTCGGCAGACGCCTGCCGGACGAGCTGCGAGCCCGCGTTCTGCGGCGACGGAGTCGTGGATAGCGGCGAGAGCTGCGACGAGGGCACCGGAGAGGCGCTGCCGGACGGCGCCTGCGGTGCGGAGGCCTGCGCGGGTGACCTCGGAGTGGTCGAGGAGCCGGACCTCGGCGTCGACACCGACGACGGTGGCGACGGTGGCTGCGGCTGCCGGGTGGCGCGGCCGCGGGACGTGGGCGCCGGGCTGTTCTGGTTGGTGGCGGTCGGGCTGTTGCTTCGGCGGCGGCGGCGTTAGGCCTTCGGGCTTCGCGCTTCCGGGCGGCCACGGTCTCCGGGCGGCCACGGTCTCCGGGCGGCCACGGTCTCCGGGTGTCCACGGTCTCCGGGCTTCCACGGTCTCCGGGCTTCCACGGTCTTTGGGCGTCCACGGCCTGGGTGGGGGACACGCCGCCCAGGTTTGCCGCTCCGGCCGGGTCCGCCTGACGGCGTCCCGGCCTGCGCTTCCGTCGGTCGCCTCGGCGTTGGCTGCGCCAACGCCTCCGGCGAGACGGACGCACCTGGGCGGCGTGTCCCCCACCCAGGCCTGTTCAGGCAGTGCAGCTGGCCACGGCAGCGCTGGGGGCTGGGCTGAGGCGACTTGAAGGAACGCTTCGCGTCCCTCCGCGTCGCCCGGGTGGGCTCGCGCTCGTGCCAGCCGCTGCGCGGCCGGCACTCACGCTCTGAGCCCGTTCGGCTCGCTCGGCGGCTGCGCCGCCTCGGTCGCCGGGTGGTCGCGCGTGCGCCTCGCTCTGCTCGGTGCGTTGCGCTCAGCGGGCGGGGCCCCTTGCCAGGCCGGCCTTGCTCGATCGCTGGGTGCCGTCGTTGGCGGGGAGCTGCCTCGCGTTGCTCGGCGCTCCGCGCCTGGGGGGCGGTGGCCCGCTCGCTTCGCATCGCTTCGGGGATGCGGGCTGTGGGTCGCGTCGCTCCGGCGGTGGCTGCTCGCTTCGCATCGCTCCCGCGGGTGGCTGCTTTCGCTCGCTTCCCATCGCTCCCACGGTGATGAGCGCCGGGCGCCAAGAGCGGATCCGGACCGGGTCACGCCGTGGTAGCGTTCGGCTCGTGACCACCTATCGCGAAGACGGGCTGAAGCTGAAGGATCTGGACGACGACGAGGCGCTCGCCCTCGGCGGACTCATCCGAGTCCTCATCCGTTTGGACGGCTCTTTCTCGGAAGAGGAAGAGGAGCACATGGACGCCGTGGCTGCCGAAGTCGGCGACCGAGAGACGCTCTGGAGCATCATCTCGCGGTCGGCTCAGGAGCTCGCGGACGACGACGCCATTCGGCGCAAGGCGGCCATGGTCGACCGCACCGGTGCACGCGAGCTCATCCGCTACGTGCTCGAGAGCATCGCGATCGCCGACACGATCACGGTCACCGAGCAGAAGCTCCTCGACTGGCTCGACACCGAAGCCTGGGTCGACTGAGCTAGGCGAGCACACCGCTGAGAACGCGGTCGCCGTCGTCTCCGAAGACGGCGCCCGAGGCGCCGAAGCTGCCACCGACGCCGAAGAGGCTCATCAGGGTGACGTGCAGGTTCGACAGTGGGGTGCCTCCGGCCTCGATTCTTCGACCGGTCGTCCCGACGAAGCGCTGAGCGCCGAACATGAGCGGGCAGACCCGCTGATGGTCGTGGTTGTACCCGTCGCCCATGCTGGGGAGGACCAGCACGAGCGTGTCGTCGAGCAGTGAGCCGCCGCCGCCTGAAGGGGTGGCGTCGAGCCGGCCGAGGAGGTCGGCGACCATGGTGGCGTGCCAGCTCTCGACGCGCTGCAGGCGGTCGAGCCCCGACGGGCTCAGGTCGTGGGAGAGCACGTGGTGGCCACCGGGCGCGCTCAGGAAGCCATGGGAGCGGAGGCTGAGACCGAACTCGATCATGAAGGTGATCACTCGGCTCTGACCGCATTGGAGCGCCAAACGGATGAGCTCGTGGAAGGCGACGACCCGGTCCGGGTAGCTCTGCGACGGAGGCAGGACCGACCCGCTACCGCAGCTGGTCGCGGGCGGCGCCAGGCCGGCCTCGAGCTCGCGGAGCGAATCCTCGTACTGCTGGAAGGTCTCGCGGTCTTCGGCCGAGAGCGAGCTCGCGAAGCGCACGGCGTCGGAGCGGAGCGCGTCGAGCACCGAGCCGACGGAGTCTCGCCGGATCTCTGCGGCGCGGCCCGTTCGCCCGTCGACCGCGCCGTCGCCGAAGAGCCGGGCGAACGCCGTGTGCGGATCGATGGTCGGCAGCAAGGGCTGGCGCGGCCCGCTCCAAGAGATGCTCTGGGTGTAGGCACATGCCGAGCCGCCCACGTCGCACACACCGGGCTCGCCCGCGCTCCATTGGAGCGACGCGAAGCGCGTGCCGAAGTCCACCTCACGCGCGATGAGCTGGTCGACGGAGATGTCGTTGTGGACCTGGCCACCGCCCACCGCGGGGATGGACTTGCCGGTGAGGATGGTCCCGGTACCCATCGCGTGCGCCGCTCCGGGGCTCGCCACGGCAGCGGTGTTGTTCAAGTCGACCAGCGAGAGCGCTCGGTGGGCGAAAGGCTGCAGCGCCGCGGCCGGTGCCGGGAATGACAGGCCGCTGCCCGAAACGGTCGGCACCCACCACTCCCGGCGACGCCCGTTCGGCAGGTAGTAGATCAGCAGCGAGGGGGTGTCGGCCGCGCGGGCCAGCGAAGGGAGGAAGGGCAGCGCGAGCGCCGCACCGCCCGCGGCTCGAAGGAACTGTCGACGGGTCGTCACGGTGCGTCTCCCTTGTGGGCTCGGAAGCCGTCGGTGAGCGCGATGGCCTCGAGGACCTGGCCCAGGCTCCAACCTCCGGCGGTGGCCTCTTCGGCGATGGCGTCGATGTCGGCGTTCTCCGCGCCAACCGGGCTGCGCCCGAGGGCGTAGGTCATGAGCCACCGGGTGATGCAGGCCACGAAGGCTTCGCGGTCCATCAGCGCAGCCATCTCTTCGGCGCCATCGAAGGTGCCGCCGCCGTCGGGGAGCTCACCGAGCGAATCGAGGCCCGGTTCGTCGCGAACGCGGCCCAGAGCGTCGTAGCGCTGGAAGCCCATGCCGAGGATGTCGAGGCGCACGTGGCACGACGCGCAGACCTCGTTCGCGCGGTGCTCCTCGAGCTGCTCGCGTACGGTCAGCTCGCCTTCGAACTCGATGCTGGGCACCTCGAGACCGGCGGGTGGCGGCGGGACGGGCTCACAGAGCACGTGGTCCGAGACCCATCGTCCCCGCTGGATTGGCGACGGATGGTCGCCCTGGACGTGGAGCGCGAGCCAGGCGCTCAGGCCGAGCACGCTCGCGCGCCCGTCGGCGGCCGTGACCTCACGAGCCTCCGCGCCTCCGGGAAGCGGCCGGCCGTAGTGCGAGGCCAACCGGTCGTTGGTGACGGCGAAGTCCGCGCCGAGCATGGAGGCGACGGGGCGGTCGCTCCGCAAGAAGCCGCGGAAGAACCCCTTGGACTCCGCCTCCATCGACGCGAGGAGGTCCTCGTCCGCCTCGGGGAAGGTCTCCTCGGATGGACGAAGCTGATCCAGCCGCCGCGTGGAGAGCCACTGCTCCCCGAACCCGTCCACGATGGCCTGGGCCCGCTCGTCGGCGAGCATGCGCCGCACCTGCGTCCGCAAGACCTCGTCGTCGTCGAGCGTTCCGTCGGCAGCGGCCTGCATGAGCGCGTCGTCCGGGGTGCTGCTCCACAAGAAGTAGGAGAGCCGACCGGCCAGCCATTCGAGGTCGGTGTCGCTGCGTCGCCGCCGATAGATGAAGTCCGGCGCCATCAGGATGCGGCGAAGGGTGAGCCGCAGCGCTTGGTCCGCGCTCTCGCCTCCGTCGACCAGGCCGCGCCAGAACCGGTGGAGCTCCGCCTGCTCGTCGGTCTCGAGGGTCCGGCGCCAGGCGCGTCGCGCGAACGTGGTGGTGATGCGTCTGTAGCACTCCTGGTCGAGGTCGTCGGCGCCCACGGGTGCGATCGAGTCGATGATGTAGACGTGTGGCGTGTCGCCCTGAACGAGCCGCGGCGTCCGACTCCACGGGAGTCCGATGGGCGTCGTCTCGAGCTCGCTCCGCGGGAGCTCGTCGAAGGGCTGCTCGTTCAGTCGCCATGCGACGAGCGAGGTGGGGTCGAGCACGTGCCTGAGCACCGGGCCGCTCGCGTCGACGTCCTGCACGAACACCCGTGGGTCCCCGGGGGACACGACCACCCGTGGCACGGCCGGCATCGGTGGCCCATCCGCCCAGCTCTCCGTGTCCGCCCGCTCGACCGCGCCGAAGCGCCACGCTTGGAACGACGCCGGGTTCAGCACGTGGCGCCGGACCTCGACCGGCTCCACGACCGGTGGCTCTGGCGAGCACACGAAGACCCGCGCCACGCCCGGGCCGGGCACGTTGGGCCCACGCAGCTCGACCGCCGCGACGTGGACGTCGTTGCCGTAACCCTCGGCGGGCTGGCGGACGAAGTTCGTCGGCCGGAAGACGAAGCTGTGCTCACCTTCGGCCAGGTCGAGCGGCACGACGTGGTGTGCAGCGCCCTCACGCATGGCGACCGTGCGAACCACCGCGCCGTCCACCGCGATCTCCAAGTTGGGGGTCAGAGGAACGGGCGAGAGATCGGCACCGTAGGACACGCCGACGGCGTTCAGGACCAACTCCAGCGGGCCGCCCGGGACCCGCTCCGTCAGCCGCAGCTCTCCACCGAGCAGAGACCGCACCGGCCCCACCGCTTCGCCGACCGGCGGGAGGTCCTCGGCGCTGCGACGAACGAGATGGCTGGGGGCGGTGTCGAGCGCGTCGTCCACTACCTGGGCGGAGGCGGCGTAGTACGCGCTCATCAGCGCTGGCGTGAGGGTCAGGCTCTCGGCGATGTTGTCCAGCCCGGAAGACGAACCATCCGGCGGGAACGCGCTCGCGGGTCGCAACCCCGTCCCGAGCAGATCGCGGACGCTGTTGTCGTACTCGAGCCGATTCAACCGGTGGAGCCGCGGGGGCGGTGCCTCGGCCACCGGATCCGGCTCGTCGTCGTCGCGACCCTCCGGGAGGCCTTCGATGGTGCCGTCGCAGGCGACCAACGCGAGACAGGCCCACCCCATCAGGAACGTCTTGAGCATCGGCGGGTCTAGAATGCAGCCATCGTTCCACCTCGGAAGGCGGGCGTTTGCCGCCGATGCGGACACCGGACCGCGACAGCGTGGCGCGAACGGCGGACCCCAGTGGGGCTCAGGAGGCCTGCGCCGAGGGAGCGTCCGACGAACGCTCCCCATCGTCCGGCGCCTCGGGTGCCGGGGTGCGGCGGATGATCTCGACTCGCTCGACGTGCCGGTCGTCGCTCACGAGCACGCGGAGATCGTACTCGCCCACGGTGACCTCGGAGCCGACCGGCGGCACCCGGCCGCTGAGGTGCACGAGCAACCCGCCGAGGGAGTCGAAGTCACCTTCCGTCGCGCCCTCGAGCGACTCACCGAGGTATTCCTCGAGGTCGTAGATGCTGATGGTCGCGTCGGCGACGAAATGACCCGGCCCCTCCTGTCGGACGGGAGCCTCGTCGTCGTCGTGCTCGTCTTCGATCTCACCGACGATCTCCTCGAGGATGTCCTCGAGGGTCACGACTCCCGCGGCTCCGCCGAACTCGTCGACGACGACCGAGAGGTGGATCCGACGCGACTGCATCTCCTGGAGCAGGACGCTGACCTTCTGGGTCTCGGGCGCGAAGAAGACCGGAGTGCGCGCCAGGTCGCCGAGGGTCTGATGCTCGAGCCCCTGACGGAGGGCGCCGAAGACGTCCTTCGCGTAGAGGATGCCCTCCACCTGGTCCATGGAGCCTCGGTAGATCGGGTAACGGCTGTGGCCGTTCTCCTCGATGGCCAGCAGGACCTCCTGAAGCGGGGTGTCGATCTCGAAGGCGACCACCTGGGTGCGCGGGACCATGACCTCGCGGGCCACGGTGGCCCGGAACTCGAGCACGCTGCGAAGCAGCTTGGCTTGGTCCTGCCCCAGGTCACCTCGCTGCTCGCTCTTCTCGATCATCTTCTCCACCGTCCGGTGGCCGACCTCGACCTCGGCGGGAGCGGTCGGGATCATCCGAGCCGTGAGCCGACCGAGCGCCGCGATGGGGGCGCCCACCGGCCAGGCGAGCAGCTCCAAGGGGCGCAGCAGGCGGAGCATCCGCAGCGCCGCGCGCGACGCCCGGCGGCGAGTGATCGCGCTGAACACCTCCGAGAGCAACGCGTAGGCGAGCCCGACCGACACGGCGGCGGCCAGCGACCACCAGCCCTGGTAGCGAGCGCCCAGCATGGCGGCGCAACCGGCGGCCGCGCAGACGCAGAGCACCCGCCCGACGAGCAGCCGGGTGCGAACTCGCCGCCCCAGCGCCACGCATCGTCGCGCCTCCTTTGCCAACGGACCGGTCTCGTCGTCGGCGATGGCACGGATCCGCGCATCGCCCAGGGCCGAGAGGCCGGCGTTGGTAGCAGAGTAGAGCACCGCGAAGAAGAGGCCGAGACCCACTCCCACGCCGAGCCCGATACTACCTGGTTCGTCCAAGGCCTTCCTCAGTCGAGGTGAGGGCGCGCGGCGCCCCCGACCCGCTTTTCGAGATTAGACGCGGGCTCCCGACCTCGCAAGGGAGGTCGCGTCGCCCGGCGTCGTCGCTACTTGGAGGCATCGCGGGTCGCTCGGAGCCGGAGCCGGAGCGCGTTGAGCCGGATGAACCCGGTCGCGTCGGACTGATCGTAGACCTCGTCGGCCTCGAAGGTGGCGACCTCCGGGTCGTAGAGCGAGCGCTCGGAGCGCCGGCCGACGACCTGGGCGCTGCCCTTGTAGAGCCGGATCCGGGCCTCGCCCCAGACGTCCTTCTGGGCCTCGTCGATGAGGGCCTGGAGCGCCTCGCGCTCGGGCGCGAACCAGAAGCCCCGGTACACCAGGGAGGCGTACTCCGGGATCAGCCCGTCACGAATGCGCATGACCTCGCGGTCGAGCGCCAGCGACTCCACGGCGCGGTGGGCGAGCTGGAGGATGGTCCCCCCCGGGGTCTCGTAGACGCCGCGCGACTTCATTCCCACGAAGCGGTTCTCGACGATGTCGACCCGGCCGACGCCGTGCTTCGAACCGATCTGGTTGAGCCGCTCGAGGAGCGCGTAGGGCGTCATCCGGTCGCCGTCGATGGCGACGGGGTTCCCGTTCTCGTAGCTGATGACGACTTCCTGCGCCTCGTCCGGCGCCTCGGCAGGGCTGGTCGTCCAGCGGAAGATCTCTTCGGGGGGCGCAGCCCACGGGTCCTCGAGGATGCCGCCCTCGTAGCTGATGTGGAACGCGTTGGCGTCCATCGAGTAGGGCTTCTCCGCGGTCGCCTCGACCGGGATGTTGCGCTGCTTGCAGTACTCGATGCAGTCGGTGCGCGACTTCAGATCCCACTCCCGCCACGGGGCGATGACCTTCACCTTCGGGTCGATGGCCATGGCGCTGAGCTCGAAGCGGACCTGGTCGTTGCCCTTGCCCGTCGCGCCGTGCGCGATGGCGTCACAGCCTTCGGCGTGGGCGACGTCCATCATCGCCTTGGCGATGACGGGACGCGCGATCGAGGTGCCGAGGAGGTAGGAGCCTTCGTAGACCGCGTTGGCGCGGAGCATCGGGAAGCAGAAGTCCCGAACGAACTCCTCGCGGACGTCCGCGACGACGCACTTCTCGGCGCCGGTGGCACGCGCCTTCTCGTCGAGCCCATCGAGCTCTTCCCCCTGGCCGACGTCGGCGCAGAAGGCGACGACCTGGCAACCCTCGTAAGTCTCCTTGAGCCAGGTGAGGATGACGGAGGTGTCGAGCCCACCGGAGTAGGCGAGCACGATCTTCTTGGGCGTATCGGACATCGCGCGGCAGCCTGGCTCAGCCGGGCCAGCGCGTCAACGCCGCGGCTGTCTCAAGCCATGTCGATGGCTTCGGAGACCAGCAGGTCGACGAGGGTCTTGAGGGTCTCGAGGCGGGGCATCCCGGACACGGCCAGCAGCTCGTCGATGCTGGCGCTCCCGTCGATTCGGCTCAGGAGGAAGCCCGCGCGATGGTCCAGGCCGAGCCAGCGGATCTCGGCGGGCTTCACCACCACCCGCGGTCGGGCCTCCAGGCTGCCCAGCCGAGTGAGGTAGTGCTGCTCGAGCCGCATCCGGCTGGCCTCGCTGATGCGTTGCGCCTCCTCGTGGTCCGGGGTTCGACCCAGCACGAGCTCCGAGGCCCGCAGTGCGCCCGTGAAGTCGTCGAGCTCGAAGCGCTCACGCATCTCGGCGACCAGGTCCAGACCCGAGCTCGTCGAGCGGGAGCGCTCCACCAGGCCGAGCGCTCCCTGGTTCGCTCTGGGGGGGATCGACGCCAGGTCGACGCTGGAGCGCTCGCCCGGTTCCCTGGGCTCTTCGTCCAGTCGCAGGCTCTCGGTGTTCTCTTCGGCGTCCAGGTCGATGGAGAGCGAGTCCACGCTCTCGTCCGGTAGACGCAGCGGAGGACCGACGAGCTCGGTCGTGATCCGCCCGCTGCTCGCCGGCAGGGGAATGGAATCCGACGACGAGCGCCGTCGGCGCCGGCTGTCGGGCGGATCGGAGTCGCGCTCGCCCGCCATGCTCATCGGCTAGGCAGACTTTCCGACGACGCCCTTGAACATCCGCTGGGTGCGGGTGAGCGCGTCGATCTGCTCCTTGAGGCCAGCGGAGTCGTTGCGCTCCATCAGCATCTGCGCGCGCTCGACGACGGCTCGGGCCTTGTCGATGGCGTCGCGCCCGAAGTCGCTGCCGGCGACGACCGCTTCGACCTCCGGGAAGAGCTTCTCGATCTCGGCGATGAGCGTCTCCGCCTGCTGCTTGACGCCTTCGGTCTCCTCGTCGCCGCGGCGCGCCACGGCGTAGTCGGAGGCCTCCTGCATCATCAGATCGATCTCGTCCTGGGTCAGGCCGCTGGTCGCGGTGACCGTGATGGACTGCTCCTTGCCCGTCTCCATGTCCTTGGCGTGGACGGAGACGATGCCATCGGCGTTGATCTCGAAGGTCACGTCGACCTCGATCTGCCCCGCCGGCGCGCGGCGCAGACCGGTGAGGATGAACTCGCCGAGGAGCTCGTTCTCGTCGGCCTTCCGGGACTCGCCCTGGAGCACGAGGATCTTCACCGCGGTCTGGTTGTCGCGGACGGTGGTGAAAGGCTTTCCTCGCGACGTCGGCACGGTGGTGTTCTGCGGGATCAGCTCCTCGAAGAAGCCGCCGGCCACCATGATGCCGAGCGTGTGCGGCGTGACGTCGAGGAGGACCATGTCCATCTCGCGCGAATCGTCGATGAGGGCTGCGCCCTGGATGGACGCGCCGAGGCCCACGACCTCGTCGGGGTGGACGCCCTTGCAGGGCTCCCGCTCGAAGAACTCGCTGACGGCTGCCTGGACCCGGGGCATGCGGGTCATGCCGCCGACCAACACGACGTCCTCGACCTCGTCCTTCTCGAGGCCGGCCTCGTCGAGGGTCATCTCGCAGATCTGGACGGTGCGGTCGACGAGGTCCTGGGTCAGGTCCTCGAGCTGGCCGCGGGTGAGCAGCTGCTGCAGGTGGAGCGCCTCGTTGCGCGGGCTGGAGATGATGAAGGGCAGGTTGACTTCGGTCTCCATCACCGCGCTCAGCTCACACTTGGCCTTCTCGGCCGCGTCCTTGAGTCGCTGCAGCGCCATGCGGTCTTGCCGGAGATCGATGTCGTGCTCTTCCTTGAAACCCTGCACGAGCCAATCGATGATCCGCTGGTCGAAGTCCTCGCCGCCGAGGAAGGTGTCGCCCGCGGTGCTGACGACCTTGAACACGCCCGAGCTGGAGATCTCGAGGATCGAGATGTCGAAGGTGCCGCCGCCGAGGTCGTAGACGGCCACGGTGCGGTCGATGTTCTTGCCGAAGCCATAGGCCAGGGCACCGGCCGTCGGCTCGTTGATGATTCGGATGACGTCGAGGCCGGCGATCTGCCCGGCGTCCTTGGTCGCCTGGCGCTGGCCGTCGTTGAAGTACGCCGGGACGGTGACGACCGCCTTCTGGACCTCGTGGCCGAGGTAGTCCTCGGCGATCATCTTCATCTCCTGCAGCACCATCGCGCTGATCTCGGGGACGGAGTAGACCTTGTCTCGGAGCTGGATGCGGCAGTCGCCGTGGGGTCCCTCGACGATGCGGTAGGGGCAGGTCGCGATGGCGTTCTTCACCTGTGGGGTGTCGAACTTTCGGCCGATGAGGCGCTTCGCGGCGTAGACCGTGTTCTCGGCGTTGGTGACCGCCTGTCGCTTGGCGATGTGGCCGACCAGGCGCTTCCCCGCTTCGGTGATGGCCACCATCGAGGGGGTGACTTTGTATCCACCGCGGTTCGCGATGACGACCGGAGTGCCGCCCTCGACGACGGAGACGCACGAGTTGAACGTGCCGAGATCGATGCCAATGACCTTGTCCATTCAGGCTCCCAGGACCCTTCTCCCGACACACCGCCGAAAGTACTGGAGGATCCTACTTCAGCTCCCGCTGCAGAGTCTTCACGATCTCGGCGTCGGGGTCCAGCTTCACGACCTCGTCCAGCTCCTTGCGAGCGCTGGCTTTCATGCCTGCAGCCGCATAGATCCGCGCCAGTGCGGCACGGTTGGAGGCGAGCCCCGGCTGAATGGTGACCGCCTTCTGAGCGAGGTCCCGGGCGAGCTTGAGGTCACCCTTCCCCTCGAGGAGCGCCAGCGCTGCTTGTCGCCAGGCCCGCGCGTCCGACGGACGGCCCTCGGCGACCTTCTGCCATGAGCGCGCAGCGGCCTCCCAGTTCTCGTGGTGCTCCTCGTAGCGAGCCTGCTTGAGATAGGTATCCGCCATCTGAGCCGCCAGGGCTGCGCGGAGCTCGTCGTGGCGAGCCTCCCAGTCCTTCCGGTCCGGGTTGATGGCCAGGGCCATCTTCAGCGCGTTGACGGCGGCGAGGTTGTCGCCCTTCTCCGCCGCCGTCTCGGCTTCTTTTGCGAGGCGCTCCGCCTGCGCGAGGTCGGGACCGCCGGTCAGCCCGGCGGTCGCTCGGAGCGAGCTCCGCAGCCCCTCCCGGAGCGACTCGCGGGAGACCTCGTCGGAGGGTGGCCGCGGGGTGGGTGGCCGCGACGACTTGCCCATGCGCTTCTCGAGGAGGCGCTTCGCCATCGCCTTGCGCTCGTCGTCCGAGAGCCGGGGCGGTCGTGGCGCCTTCGGAATCTCGGGCGCGTCGACCTTCGGGGCCGCGATGTCGGGGTTCTCGCCCGGCGGGCGGTCGGTCTTGGCCGTCTCGAGGAGCTGGCGGTCGGGGTCGGGGTGCACCGACTCGGCGACCGCCTCGGCCTCGGCCTCGCCGCTCTCGAGACCGCTCTCCATGGCGCGGGTCTCGTCCTGAACCAGCAGGTAGTCGTCGTAGGAGCGGCGTCGCTTCTTCTTGCCGAGCGTCTCGTAGGCGCGGGTCAGGTGCTCGAAGACCTTCTCCATCTTCGACTTGAAGCTCCCGAGCTGCTTTCCATAGAGGGTGTCGGGGTGGAAGCGCTTCGAGAGTCGGAAGTAGGCGGCTCGGATCTCCGCCTTGTCCGCGGACCGAGAGATGCCGAGGAGCTGGTAGAAATCGACCTCGGAGAGCCGGTAGTAGGCGTGGAGGATCTCGTGCTTCCGCTCCGGCTCCAGGTCCGCGACCTCGTCGAGCTCCCGCGGGTCGTAGAGCGGCGGGGACATCGCCGAGGGTCGCTCCTCGGGCTCCGGCTCGGGCTCCTTCGGCGGTGGTGGTGGTGGAGGGCGCGAGGCGATGGTCGGCGGTCCCGGCGGCCGCCCGAGGGCGCCGAGGCCCTCGAGGCGGCTCAGCAGCTCCTGGACCCGGTCGATGGTCGCGCCGGTGATGTCGGCGATGTCTTTGACGGAGGTGTCCCCGTCGATCCGCGACAGGATGAACCCATCGAAGGGATCGGTGATCGGCAGATCGGTGACGACCAAGTCCTCCCTCAGCCGCGGCACCCAGTCCGTCCGCCCTTTCTCGGCCACGGGCCCACCTTAGCGCACCGCTCCTCACGAAAGGCATGGAAAAATTGGCCGTTCCGGGCGGTACGAGGACGCGACGCGCCCTCATTCGGGGACGCGTCGTCGCGCTCCGGGCGACCTCACCCCAGTAGGTGAACGAGCAGGGACTTC
The DNA here is from genome assembly GCA_964462035.1 of uncultured Sandaracinus sp. GTDB lineage: Bacteria > Myxococcota_A > Polyangia > Polyangiales > Houyiibacteriaceae > UBA1660. The sequence continues at coordinate 85,566 of CAYXAP010000021.1, read as the reverse complement.
TGGGCGTGGAGTCGGTTCTCCGCCTCGGCCCAGACCCAGGAGGCCTCGCTGTCCATCACCTCGGCGCTGACCTCTTCGCCGCGGTGGGCGGGCAGGCAGTGGAGGAAGATGGCGTCGTCCGCGGCTCGGGCCATCAACGCCCCGTCGACCTGGAAATCGGCGAAGGCCGCCTCGCGGGCCTTCTGCTCTTCTTCCTGGCCCATGCTCGCCCAGACGTCGGTGGTCACGACGTCCGCACCCGCGGCGGCTTCCTTCGGGTCGGTCGTGAAGGTGAGGTTCGCTCCGAGGCGCTCGGCCTCCTTCACGATGGAGGGCTTCACCTGGTAGCCCTCGGGGCTCGCGACCCGGAGCGAGAAGCCCGCGAGGCCGGCGGCGAGCATCCAGGAGTGAGCCATGTTGTTCCCATCGCCGATCCACGCGACCGTCAGCCCCTCGAGCCGCCCCTTGGCCTCGCGCATGGTCTGCATGTCCGCCAGCAGCTGGCAGGGGTGATAGTCGTCGCTCAGCCCATTGATGATCGGGACCGAGGCGTACTCGCAGAGCGTCTCGACCTTCTCGTGGCCGAACGTCCGATAGACCACGCCATGGACGTACCCCGAGAGCATCCGGGCGGTGTCCGCGAGCGGCTCGCCGCGGCCCATCTGGGTGTCCTTGGCGATGAGCGTGGTCGGCATGGCGCCGAGCTCGTGAATGCCGACCTCGAAGCTGAGCCGGGTCCGGGTCGACGCCTTCTCGAGCACGATGGCGACCGTCTTTCCCTGCAGCGGCGCCGGGAACTGCATGGTTCCGCGGGACGCCTTGAGCGCATCTGCGCGGTCGAGGATCGAGGTGAGCTCCTCCGGCGAGAGGTCGTCGAGGGTACGGAAGTGGCGAAGGCTCATCCGCCGCCCATAGCACGAGGAGCCCCAGCCGTTGACCCGGCAGGCCAAATCCTTACGCTCCACCGGCCTTGCACTCCCAAGACCCCCGAGCCGCGGCCAGCCCGCCCTTCCACGCCACCACCATCGTCGCCGTTCGGCGCGACGGGCTCGCCGCGATGGCGGGCGACGGACAGGTCTCCCACGGCCAGACCATCCTGAAGGGGAGCGCCAAGAAGGTGCGCCGCATCGCGGAGGGCAAGGTGGTGGCCGGCTTCGCGGGCGCGACCGCCGACGCCTTCACGCTCCTCGAGCGCTTCGAGGCCAAGCTCCGCGAACACCGCGGGACCTTGCAGCGGGCCGCGGTGGAGCTGGCGAAGGACTGGCGGACCGACCGCTACCTGCGCCGGCTCGAGGCGATGATGATCGTCATGGACGCCGAGCAGACCCTCCTGCTGAGCGGCACCGGCGACGTCGTCGAGCCCGACGAGGGCGTCATCGCCATCGGGTCCGGCGGCTCCTACGCGAGCGCCGCGGCCCGCGCGCTCTACCGTCACAGCGACATGGACGCGGAGACCATCGCGACGACCGCGATCGGAATCGCCGGTGAGATCTGCGTGTACACGAACGGCAACGTGGTCGTGGAGACCATCGGGAAGAAGAGCTCGTGAGCAAGAAGAAGGACCGGACGTTCACCCCGCGCGAGACCGTCTCGGAGCTCGACCGCTACATCATCGGTCAGGGCGACGCGAAGCGGGCGGTGGCCATCGCGCTGCGCAACCGCTGGCGCCGGCAACAGGTCGAAGGCGACCTCCAGGAAGAGATCTCGCCGAAGAACATCGTGATGGTCGGGCCGACCGGCTGCGGTAAGACCGAGATCGCTCGCCGCCTCGCCAAGCTCGCCAAGGCGCCCTTCGTGAAGGTCGAAGCCAGCAAGTTCACCGAGGTCGGCTACGTCGGTCGCGACGTCGAAGCGATGATCCGCGACCTGGTCGAGATCGCCATCGACCTGGTGCAGTCCGAAGAGATGGAGCGGGTGCGCGCCCGCGCCGAGGAGAACGCCGAAGAGCGCCTCGTGCAGCTCCTCGCGGACGAGATGGCGCCGCCCCCGGAGCCGCAGCCCCAGCCGCAGACACCGCAGAGCCGGATGTTCGGCCCCTTCGTGATGAACCAGCCGCCACAGCGGCCAGCCCACCCGGAGAGCCGGCTCGACGAGATCCGCCGCAAGCTCCGCGGCGGCGAGCTCGAGGACGAAGAGGTCGAGGTCAGCGTCCAGGACACCGGCGCGCCCTTCATGAAGATCTTCGGACAGAGCGGCATGGAGGAGATGAACCTCAAGGACATGCTGGGTCAGATCCCCGGGTTCCAGGGCAAGACCAAGCTCCGCCGCGCGAAGGTCAAGGACGTCCGCCGCCACATCGAGGACGAAGAGGCGAAGAAGCTCATCGACATGGACGGCGTGCAGCGCCGCGCCATCGAGCGCACCGAGCAGAGCGGCATCGTGTTCCTCGACGAGATCGACAAGGTCGCCAGCCGCCAGAGCGCGAGCGGCGGCCCCGACGTGTCGCGCGAGGGCGTGCAGCGCGATCTACTGCCGCTGGTCGAGGGCAGCACGGTGTCCACCAAGCACGGCTCGGTGAAGACCGACCACATCCTCTTCATCGCTGCCGGCGCGTTCCACGTCGCGCAGGTCTCCGACCTCATCCCGGAGCTGCAGGGCCGCTTCCCGATCCGGGTCGAGCTCGAGCCGCTGAAGAAGGAAGACTTCGTCCGCATTCTCACCGAGCCGCGGAACGCGCTCACCAAGCAGTACACGGCGCTGATGGCCACCGAGAAGGTCGATCTCACCTTCGAGCCGGACGCGATCGAGGCCATCGCCAGCTACGCGGCGACCGCCAACGAGCGCAGCGAGAACATCGGTGCCCGCCGTCTGCACACCGTGATGGAGGCGCTCCTCGAGGAGCTCAGCTTCGCGGCCTGTGAGATCGGCGGTCAGAAGGTCGTCGTCAACGGCGCCTACGTGAAGGAGCGGCTCGAGCCGATCCTGGGCGACGCCGAGCTCAGCAAGTTCATCCTCTGACGCCGCGACGTTCCCGGAAGGCAGGCCCATGATCTCGACGCAGGACCTGAGCGAGCTGCCGGGCATCGAGGACCTGCGGAGGCTGACGCGCTCGCTGGCGGTGCTGGACGCCATCCTCTGTGCCGAGTGGGAGTACCGCTACTACTCGTTCGACCCTGCGTGGGCCCCCGAGCAGTCGATGGCATCGATGCGCAACGGCTCCGGGGACGACTGGTTCGCCCTCTTCACGCCGGCGGGCGCGGGGCTGATCGGCCTGGCGCACGAGGCCACGGTCTACGAGTACGGGAAGGAGCTGCCGGGACTCTTCGATGGGCTCCCGGCGGAGCTCTCCGAGCTCCGAAGCGAGCCTGCCTTCGACGCCCCGAACAGCACCTTCTGCGTGTGGCGGCTGGCCGTGGACGATCGCTGGCGGCGCGGCTCGCTCGCCCTGCCGGAAGGGCCGCGAGACCCCGACGGCTCCGCGGAGCTCCTGGCCATTCTCGACGGTCGCCCGGAGACCTACGTCGCCTTCGCGACCGACTACTACGAGCGGGAGCTGGACCTCGCACCGGTGCAAGCGATCTACGCCGCCGAGCCTCTGACCGACGCGTTGGTGGGAACGCTCGCCGGAGACGAAGCCGTCGAGCGGGTGCGCGGCGAGGCTCGCGCGATGGGCTACCCGCTCGATTGAGCTCGTCCCCGTTCTAGGGGCACACCCAATTCGGGTGACCAGCGGGTTTGGAGCGGGCTAGTCTCCCTCGATCGTCGGGGCGTCCTCGACGACGGAACAAGGGGGAGAGATGACCGAAGAGACCGCACCCGAGGTCCAGCAGGATCTGATGAAGGGCATCCTGGCCGCCGCTGGCGCCGCCATCGTCGTCGGCCTGATCTATGGCGTCGTCGGGATGTTCGTGAACGAGTTCAAGTGGCTGGCGTTGGCCACCGGCGCCGCCTCCGGCGTCGCTGGGGTCACGTTCGGGAAGAAGTACTCGATCCCGCTGGGTGTCGCGGCTGCCGTCTTCACCCTGATCGGGATGATCGTCGGCAAGCTGCTGATCCAGCCCGGCGAAGGTGGGGACTGGGTCGCCTATCACACGACGATGTTCGACATCATGTTCTGCTTCGTCGGCGCCCCGGCGCTCGCGTTCATCGCCGCCGGCACGCAGGGCGGCGACTACGTGAAGAGCTACCTACCCATCAACCGCTAGTCCGTCCGTCGGCGCGCAGGCCACGGCCTGCGCGCCCGCCGGAAGGCATCAGCGAAGGGATGCCTCCAGGCGCGCGTCCTCGAGCTCCTGCTTCCATCGAGCCATCACCTCCGGGATCGCGCTGGAGAGGTAGGCCATGACCATCGTGAAGGACCGTTCGTCCAGACGGCAGTAGCCGGCCTCGCCCGGGGCCTCGAGATGCAGGATGTGCTCCGAACCCATCCGCGCTCCGCTGGCTCGGTAGGTCACGTGGTTCGCGACGATGCGCTCGATGCGCTCCGGATCCGCGAGGAGCCGAGCGAAGGCGGTCGCCTCCGGCTGTCGGGCGACCCGCAGTCGGTCGACGATGTACACCACGCACGGGACGATCCCGAGGAACGGGACCACCGAGCAGAGGATCCCGGCCCATCGCCCGTTCTCGCCTGCGCCCAAGAGCATCCCGAGGGCCAGCGCGAGCAGGATCGCGAGTAGGGCGATCAGGAGACCGATGAGCATGGCCTCGCGTCGGGCCGAGCGGCGGACGGCCTCGGCGACGCCGGGGCCGATGTCGCGATAGGTGACGTTCATGGCGTGACGTACGGGGTCGGACGCTCGCTCTCCCCGGGTGTCCGAAACGATGCGTGTGTGTGTCGTGGCTGGTGGACCGTGCCTCCCAGCGGCGCTCGACGCAGAATCTCGCGGGCCCCACAATGCGCCCATGGCGAAGAAGGACCTGCCCGCATCGCGCTTCGGGCGCGCGGCGCGGATGGCGCTGCTCGGCGCACGCACCGGCGCGGGGTGGGTCTTCGACGGTGATGGGAAGAAGACCGCCAAGGCAGCGGCGGGGGTGCTCGGACAGATGCGGGGCCTCGCCGCGAAGGCCGGCCAGATGGCGAGCTACGTCGATGGGTTGGTGCCGGCCGACAAGCGCGAGGCCTTCGAGATCGCGCTCGGGGCCCTGCGTGCGGCGACGCCCTCCTCGGACCCGCTCGAGATTCGCGCGGTGGTCGAGGAAGACCTCGGCGCGCCCATCGAAGAGCTCTTCGCGACCTGGGAGGCGGAGCCCTTCGCCAGCGCGTCGATCGGCCAGGTCCACCGCGCGACGCTGACCGACGGCACCGAGGTCGCCGTGAAGGTGCAGCACCCGGGCATCGACCGCGCGGTCGAGAGCGACCTGAAGAACGCCGGGCTGATGGCCAACATGAAGGCCTTCGCCTTCGGCGCGAAGATGGGCATCAAGGAGGGCGTGGACGAGATGGCGGAGGTCTTCCGCCAGGAGCTCGACTACGCGCTCGAGGCCGACCGCCAGGAGCGCTTCGCCGAGCTCTACGCCGACGGTGAGCACATCCGGATCCCTGCCGTCGTGCGGGAGCGCTGCAGCAAGCGGGTGCTCACCACGGTGATGGTGCACGGCAAGACCTTCGAGGAAGCCTGCGCGAGCGACGACGCGCTCAAGATCCGATGGGCCGAGGTGCTCTGGCGCTTCGTGATTCACTCCACCATCGTCGGCGGGGTCTTCAACGGCGACCCGCATCCGGGCAACTTCATCTTCCACGACGACGGCTCGGTCACCGCGCTCGACTTCGGCTGCGTGATCGAGATTCCTGCTCGAAGGCGCGCCATCTCACGGGCGCTCCACACCGCGGCGCTCACCGGCGACCTCGCCGGCTTCTACACCGCCTCCCGCCAGATGATGGAGATGCCCGAAGACCAGGGCCCGCCGCGTGAGGACGAGCCGCTCTTCCATCAGCTCGTGCTGAAGTTCTGCCGGCGTCTCTTCGATCCGATCTGGGACTCGCCCTACCGGGTGAGTCACGAGTGGGCGGCGAGCCTGGTCGACGACTGCATGACCATGGCCAAGAAGGCGATCCGCACCAAGGCCGACGAGATGATCACCATGCCGGAGGGGATGATGTTCCTGAACCGGCTGCAGTTCGGCTTCTACTCGGTGCTCGCGCGCTTCGACGTGCCGGTCGACTACGCCGCCGTCGAGCGCGAGATCCTCGGCCTCGAGTCCACCGCCGAGATGGCCACGACGTCCTGATCGTCGTCAGCCGGAGAAACAGGTCACTCGCATGACGGTGATCGCACCGGGATAGACCCGGACGTTCGTGTCGCTGATGCGACAAGGGAGCACGTCGACCTCCACCCGGCCGGGCACCACGTTCGTGAAGACGAGCATGGGATTGTCCATGCCCAGCGTGGCGGCTCCGGTTCGGGTCAGGGTGGGCGCGCGGTCCACGGCGATCTTCTCGTCGAAGGGGAGGCTGAGCGACGCGTCCACCTGCGGACCGACGCCACCCGAGGTGTCGACCAAGACCAACATGCCGAGACTCGGATCCTGAGCGATGCCGGCGGTCGTGAGCTCCGACCGCTGTACGGGCATCACCTGAGCCCCACCCAACGAGTACCCGGGGATGATCGGGATGCTGCCGCCGTCGTAGGGGAAGGTCGTCGGCCAATAGCCAGCCTGGCTCACGGCGACCCACGTGGGGATGGGCATCGCGATGTCGACCTGCCCCGCGTCGTCCGTCACGAAGGTCCGGAGCGGCCGAGTGAGGGGCAGGTACACACCCGCGCCGACCAGCGGCCCGGCGCCCCCCGGCTCGAGCGTGGTCACCTGGAAGGTGAGCTCCGAGGGGATGTTGCTGCAGAAGCCGCCATCGCAGGCGACGTTGCAGCTCGCGGCGCAGAGCCCGCAGCTCGCCATCGAGTCGAGCGACGTCTCGCATCCGTCGACCGCACGGAGGTTGCAGTCACCGAAGACCCCCACGCACTCGCTCACCTCGCAGCGACCGGCCGAACAGACGGCGCGAGCGTTGGGGAGCGAGCAGGACGCGCCTTCGTCGGTGTCTCCGTCGCAGTCCTGGTCCAGTCCGTCGCAGCGCTCCGGCGCCGACGGGAAGACCGCGGGCTGCGCGTCGTCGCAGTCGCCGCTCCGCGCGACGAGCACGCTCGAGTCCACGCAGAGGCTCATCGCCGGTCCAGCGCCGTAGCCATCGCCATCGCCGTCGACGTACCAATCGGTCGCGTCCACGCCCTCGTCGACCATCGAGTCACAGTCGTCGTCCTGCCCGTTGCAGAGCTCGGCCGAGCCCTCCGCGATCTCCGCGCGGGTGTCGTTGCAGTCCGTGCCACCACAGCTCACGTCGGCGACTCCGTCGCGGTCGTCGTCCTCCCCGTCGCCCGCCACGGCGAAGTCGGCGCTGCCGTTGCAGTCGTCGTCGCGCCCGTTGCAGGCCTCGACACCGACCGGGCTCACGGCCGCCAGCGTGTCGTCACAGTCCGTCGGGAGGAGCGAGAAGCCCTCGATCGGGTCGCAGCTGATCCGCCGCTCGCCGTAGACGAGGCCGTAGCCGTCGCCGTCCGCGTCCTCGTACCAGACCACCGCGCGGGCGTCCTCGTCCATCGCCTCGTCGCAATCGTTGTCGAGGCCGTCGCAGATCTCGTTCTGCGTCGGGTGCACGGAGGGGTCGGTGTCGTCACAGTCGTCGCCGTAGAGCGAGAAGCGAACGCTCCCGGGGCACGCCCGCATCGCTCGCTCTCCGTCGCCGCGGCCGTCGGCGTCGGCGTCGACGAAGCCGTCGACCGCCACCCCTTCGTCGACGTCGCCATCACAGTCGTCGTCGACGCCGTTGCAGGCCTCGGTGCTCGCTGGCGAGATGGACGCGTCGAGGTCGTTGCAATCGAGCCCGATGCCGTCGGAACAGCTCGCGTCGAGGTAGCCGTCGCGATCGCGATCGCGCGCGCCCGTCGTCGCCGGGTCGCAGTCCTCGTCGACGCCCTCCGCGTCGCAGATCTCCGGGTTGCCCGGGAAGCGGCTGTCGTCCTCGTCGTCGCAGTCGGCGCCACCACAGCCGACGCGCTCGACCCCGTCGCCGTCGCCGTCCGGGGTCTCGCAGTCGGCGTCGCACCGGTCCTCGATCTCCAGGCACGCGCCGACCCCTTCGCAGGGGCGAACGCCCGCGACGCAGCCGAGCGGACTGGCGCCCGCCCCCGGCACGCAGCGCTCCATGCCGTTGCAGTAGACGCCGTCGTCGCACTGCGAGTCCGCCGTGCAGAGCAGCGAGCCGTCGGGCGATCCGCCGTCGTCACCGCAGCCCCCGAGCGACGACGCCACGAGCAGCGCCGCGAACCAGCTTCCCCGGATCATCGGCCGCGCAGTCTAGCGGAGCCGATCGCGAAGGCGACCCTCGCTCGGGGACGGGTGCGCTACGCTCCCGCCATGACCGAGGGATTCGAGCGCGGTACCCACCGCACCCACGACGGCACCGAGCTGGCGACCTACACGTGGGCGCCCGAGGGCGAGCCGACGGCCCTGCTCCAGATCGTCCACGGGATGGCGGAGCACGCCGCTCGCTACGACCACGTGGCCCGCGCGTTCACCGCCGAGGGCTTCCTGGTGTCGGCCCACGACCACCGGGGCCATGGCCTCTCGGTGCCGACGGGCGAGGCGCCGGGTCACATCGGCGACGAGGACGGCTGGCAGAAGCTGGTCGGCGATCTGCACGAGCGGGCTCAGGCCCTGCAAGCGGAGCACCCCGGGCTGCCAAGGGCGATCTTCGCGCACTCGATGGGCGGCTACGTGGCCCAGACGCTGCTGGGCCAGAACCCGGACGACGCCGACGCCTGGGCGATCAGCGGCAACGGCGGCAAGCCCCCCTTCATCGCGGCGATCGGTCGGCTCGTCGCTCGGGCCGAGCGGCTGCGGCTCGGCAAGCGCGGTGTCTCGGCCCTCATCCGCAAGCTGACCTTCGAGGACTTCAACGGGCCCTTCGAGGGTCGAACCGCTTTCGACTGGCTCTCGCGGGACCCGGCCGCGGTCGACGCCTACGCCGCCGACCCGCTCTGCGGCTTCGACGTCTCGATCGAGACCTGGATCCAGCTGCTCGACGTGATCCCCAGCCTGACGAAGCCCGCCCACCTGGCGTCGATTCCTCGCGAGAAGCCGATCTACGTGGTCGCCGGGAGCGACGACACCTCGATCGGCCGAGCCCAGGGAGCCCGGAACCTCGTGGAGGCCTATCGCGGCGACGGGCTGAAGGACGTGACCCTCCAGCTCTGGCCGGGCGGCCGGCACGAGGTGGTCAACGAGACCAATCGGGACGAGGTGATCGCGGATCTCGTCGCCTGGGTCGTCCGGGCCCTGAAACTCGGAAACTGAAGGCCTTTCACCTCCTGCGTGCCTTGCCGTGGGTACCGCCCCCTGCTAGGTGGAACGGGTTCTCCATGGCACGCACTTACCTTACTCTCGGCGCCTCGGCGCTCCTCCTCCTCGCCGCCTGTGGCGACGACGACGGCGACATCACGGGCATCCCGGACCAGGGCATCGACATGAGCGAGCCGGAGACGGACATGGGCCCGCCCCCGCCCAGCTCGCTCTTCGGGCCCTGCATCATCGACGAGCAGTGCCAGGCGACGATGGGCCCGACGGCGTTCTGCCGGACCGGCCCCGAGGGCTGGCCGGAGGGTCACTGCACCCTCCCCTGCGCCGACCGCGGCCCCTGCGACGACGGCGTGGTCTTCAACCACTGCATCCCGACCGGCGAGGGCGGCCAGAACATCTGCGAGCAGGCCTGCTCCAACTCGACCGACTGCCGCGAGAACTACGTCTGCGCCGGCAAGGGCCAGATCGACCCGACTCGCCCCAGCTTCGGCCTGTGCGTCGGGCTCTGCATGGACAGCGACGACTGCGGGTATCGATCGGACTGCAACCCCTACGCGGCCGAGTGCCTCCCCCAGGGCGAGGTCCCGACCGAGGGCGGCCGGACCGGCGAAGCCTGCGCGACCGACGACGCCTGCCTGAGCGGCAACTGCATCACGGAGCGCAACGAGGGCGGGACGCCGACCGGCTGGAACGGCGGCACCTGCATCGGCAACTGCGCGCTCGAGCCCGGCTGGAACAGCAACGACCTGTACTTCGGCGACGCCTACCCGACCGGAGTCTGCCCGGACGCAAACGTCTGCTACCCGACCGGCGAGCTGGTCCAGGGGAGCCCGGGCGTGTGCCTGAAGGTCTGCGACACCAACGCCGACTGCCGCGAGGCGGAGGGCTACGAGTGCTCCAAGACGGTCCAGCTCTCGAGCGGGCCGAAGACCTTCACCAACGGGATTTGCTTCCCGGTGGATTGCGCGGAGACGCCCTGCCCGGCAGGGTTCGAGTGTACGAGTGTGCCGGCGTCGGGTGGTGGTACCCGGTCGGTCTGCGCCCCGATGTGACCCGGGGACTAGGTGGAACGAGGATTGTGATGAAGAAGCTGAGCTTGATCGTGGGTGCGCTGGTGGCGCTCGCTGGCTGTGGTGATGACGACGCGACGGACGGGACCGATGTCTCCGACGTGCCCGGCATGGACATGGGCACGCCCATGGACGAGGACCTCGGGACACCCGACGCCCTCTCCTGCCAGGACCGGGTCCCGACGAGTGGCTTCGGTGCCATCCCGGGCCGCAACCTCAGTGGGTTCACCCTGCAGGACTGCAGCGGCGCGGACTACTCCTTCTACAACGAGTCGTTCTGCGAGAACCAGCTGACCGTCATCAGCATCGCGGCGGGCTGGTGCCCGCCCTGCATCGCCGAGAGCATGCAGCTCGAGGCGGAGATCAACGACTTCTACGCCGGTCAGGGCGTGCGGGTCATCCAGATCCTCACCCAGACCGCGGACTACTCGGCTCCGGACCTCGCGTACTGCCAGGGCTGGGTCGACCGCTTCGGGCTCTCGAACGTCGAGCTCATCGACCCCGCGCAGCTCACCGGGATCTTCTTCCCGGACAACGCGCTTCCCTCGACGATCATCGTCGACAGCCAGGGCGTGATTCGCTTCCGCGAGAACGGGGCCAGCGATGGCCTGACCTCGCTCAAGAGCGCGATCGACGAGGTCCTGGGCGACTGAATCCGGCTCGGTGCGCGCGAGGGTCACAGCGCTCGCGCTCCTTCTGCTAGGGCGGGCTCTCCTCTTTGGGGGGCCCGCTTTCGCACAGACGGGGGCGGGAGCAGATGCGGAATCGGAGTCGGACGCCGGCGATCAGCCGTCGGAATCGGACGTCGGTGATCGGCCGTCGGAGTCGGAGACCGGCGATCGTCCGTCGGAGTCGGAGACCGGCGATCGTCCGTCGGAGTCGGAGTCGGAGTCAGGCTCCGAGTCGGACTCTGGCTCGGAGTCAGAGCCGGCGGACGACTACCAGCTCCCCGACGACCTCGACGAGATCGACGGCGGCGACGACTGGGAGCTCCCCGACGACCTCGACGAGGATGATGAGGGAGACGCCGAGGGCGGCGACGAGTGGGACTTCGACGCCGTGCTCGCCGAGGCCGACGAGAACGGTCCGCCGGTGCTGCCGGTCTTCGGCGAGACCACCTTCACCCTCACCAGCACCACCCGTGCGCAGTATCGCTTCGAGAACTTCGACTCGAACGAGCTCAACGACCACTTCTTCAGCGCCTGGGAGCGACTGGAGGGCGCGATGCAGGGCGAGGAGCTCCGCATCGGAGCGCGCCTCGACTTCTTCCTGCCCCTCGCCCAGTCCGACTGCCCGGAGGTCGCGACCGGCAGCTGCGTCGAAGGCGACGCCCGACTCGAGCGCTTCTCGGTCCACTGGGAGCGCGGCCCCTGGAAGCTCGACGCCCTCGACAGCTACGCAGTGCTCGGCCGAGGCATCGCGCTGAGCTTCCGGCGCCTGGACATCCTGGGCACCGACACCGCGCTTCGAGGCGGTCAGCTCGCCTACGACAACGGGAAGATCTTCTTCAAGGCGCTGGGCGGCGCGGCCAACCCGCAGAACTTGGATCCCAACACTCTGGCGATCATCCGAGAACCTGCGGACCGACCGCGCCGCTCGCTCTGGGAGTCCCCCGACACCCGCGACTGGATCATGGGCGCGGAGCTCGGCTACCGGCTGCCCGGCTTCGAGCTCGCTGCGCACGGCGCGCGCTACATGTTCGCGACCGACGACTCGACCGGCTTCGACCGACAGACGAATCTCGACATCGTCGGCTGGCACCTCGAGCTCCCACGCCTCGCGTGCGGCAAGGTCAGCCTCTACGGCGAGGCCAACCTCTCCCGGCGCGAGCTCGACGACCAGCTCCGCGGGGTCAGCAGCAACTCCGGGCGAGCGGTCTATGCGTCGCTCCAGGTCGAAGCCTCGGAGCGAGCCACGCTGGCGTTCGAGTGGAAGGACTACCGCCGGTTCTACGTCGCCGACGACGTCGCCGCACCGGCCCATCGCATCTACAGCGCCGTGCCCGATCTCGAGGGCGACTACGAACGGCCGGAGAACCAGAGCAACGCCCGCGGCGGTCGGTTGCAGCTCGACTACGGCTTCCCCCCGGGCGGCTGGGGCCTGTCGGCCGCTCTGCTCAGCTACGGCCACGCCGAGCACCGAAACAGCGACCCCAATGACCAGGGCGACCCCTGGTCCAGCGACGGCTTCTGGCTCAACCACCTCACCCTCAAGGTCCAGAGGGTCATCCGCGGACAACCGACCGGCCTCGGGTGGACCTTCGATCTCAACGGCGGCTACCGCGATGACCGCTATCTCGGGGCGCGGGACGCCCGCGAAGGCGGTGACCTGCACTGGCGGGTGATCCATGGCCAGCTCGAGGCCGGCATCGTCACCGGTCCCCACAGCGTGGAGCTGAGCCTCATCCACCGGCAGGAGAGCAAGTGGAACGCCTCGGCGCTCGACTTCGACGACTACGTCCGTGGCTCGCTCTCCATCACCTACTCGTGGCAGGGCCGCATCCGAGTCTCTCCCGTACTCGCCTGGAACAACGAGAAGCGGGGATCCGACGCCCCGGTTCTCTACCCCGGCGTCGAGGCCCGCTTCGACTTCATGGAAGGGAGCTTCCTGCGGATCTTCGGCGGCGCCCAACCTGGTGGTCGCATCTGCTCGGGCGGCGTCTGCCGCGACGTCCCGCTCTTCCAAGGATTCCTCGGCGAGCTGGTGCTCCGGCTCTGAGTGAATCCGGCCCTCCCCTCCTCCGTCTGCTAGGACCTACCCGATGCGCCTGATCTCGACCCTCTCCGTCCCCTTCCTCGCCGCGGCCATACTCTTGGGCCTGATGGCCCCACCCCAGGCCGAGGCCCGGGTCGGTAGCCGTCCGCCGGCGTTCACCCTGCCGGCCATCCCCGGTGGGCCGGTCAGCGGGAACTTCGAGATGAGCGACCACCTGGGCGAGCACCCCGTGGTCATCATCTTCTGGGCGACCTGGTGCGAGCCCTGCAAGCAGCAGCTGCCCCTCTACCAGCAGCTCTACGAGCGCTACAAAGAGCGCGGCCTGCAGGTCGTGGCCGTCAGCATGGACGGCGCCGAGACCATCGCCCGAGCAGCCCCGACCGTGAACCGCCTGGGTCTCGAGTTCCCCGTGGTCAGCGACCTGGACACGGCCGTGACCAGCCGCCTGAACCCTCGCCGCGGCGCGCCCTTCACCGTTTGGGTCGACCGCAGTGGGCGAATCGTCCACGAGCGCGAGGGCTTCACGCTCGCCGAGCGGGACGACATCGCCCGGGGCGTGGCCGCCCTCGTCCGCCGCCGCTGAAATCTTTCAGTGACCACTCCAGCAGGCGCTGGGGACGACGAACCCCGCCCGTCAGGGGTCGTCCGGCGCGGACGATTCCGAAAAGCCTCGTAGTTTCGTGGAATGGTGTTCGCGGATCGGGCTGGCAAGCTATGTGCAGAAAGGTGCGACATGGCCCGCACCCTTTCATCCCATCCGGCTCCTGACGACAAGCACCCGGTCGACCGCATCCTCGATGCCGTCCGCTCCATGCGAGCGGGCACGGGCGACGCGAACCTCTCCTATCGCACCATTGCGAAACGAGCGGGGCTGAGCAGCGGCACGGTCTCCTACTACTTCACCTCGAAGGCGGCGCTGCTCGAAGCGGCGCTCGAGCGTTTCCACGTCGGCATCGCGGACATCCTGAGGCCCTGGCTTCGGCTCCGCGGCCCGAACCCCGGTCACATGTCCCGGCGGATGATGCGTCACCTCTTCCGCAACGAGGACGACGTCCGCCTGCGCCTCGCGGCCTGGGTCGAAGCCTGGGGCCTACCGGAAGAGCGTCTCGCCGAGGTCGACCGCTTCCTGACGCTCATCTCGAGCTCACCGTGGATGAGCCGCTGGTCCAACACCGAGAAGCGCGTGATCATCCAGGGTCTGGTCTGGGCCGCGCAGCGCTACGCCGCCCTCTCCGAGCACGAGCGGGGCGTCATCGTCGGCATCGACGATCCCCACGAAGCGCGCGAGGTGGTCATCGAGACCCTGGGCAGGCTCGCGGAGGCGCTCGCGGCCAACGACATCGCCCCCGCCGCCGTCGCCAGCTGATCAGCTGCGGCGCTTGGGCTTGCGGCGGGTGTAGAGCTCACCGCCGGGGCCGATGCTCGGTGCCTTGGTCTGGGGTGCGGTGCGCAGGACCCACAGGTCGGAGCGCGAGCCGATCGACTCGGCGCCGTCGTACTCGGTGAAGTCGCGGCGCACCTCGCAGACCACGAGGCCGCACTCCGCCAGTAGGCGCTGCTTGGCGAGGGTCCGGTCGGGCGCCCGCCGGCTCGCCCCGAACGCGAGGTAGAGCGTGCCTCCTTCGCGGAGCGCCTCGATGGCGCGCGCGACGAAGAGGGCGAAGCCCTCGATGGCGTAGGGCGGGTCCATGAAGACCGCGTCGCGCTTCGTGAGCTCGTTCGGGACGGGCTCGCGGAGGTCGTGCTCGCGGACGTCGACCTCGGCGCCCTTCAGGAGTGCGACCAGCTCGGGGTCGACCTCGAGCACCGAGAGGGCCATCGCCGGGGCGAGCGCGCGCGTGGCGACCGAGGTCAGATCGTCGTCGCCGAGGAAGAGGAGCGAGCCCTCCGCGCAGCCCTCGGCGACGAGGAAGCGGGCGCGTCGGACCACGCTCTCGGGCGTCGCGTAGACCTGGTCGAGGTCGCGGCGAATGGTGCGGCTGGCACCGAGGGCGCGGACGGCTTCGGCGAGCTCGTCGTTGGTGCGCTCGGATCCGAGGGCGCGGGCGCGGCGAGCGGCGGCGAGCGCCTCGAGCCCAGCGGGCGAGAGCTGGAAGCGGTCCGAGCTCTGCGCGAACCAATCCGGGTGCGCCTTCCCGAGCGCCTTGAGCACCGAGTGCGGCTCGCCGGATCGCCGCACGACCTCGGTGCGGGCGAGGGTCGCGTCGGCGACCGCGTCGAGCACTCGAAACTCTCCAGAGTCCATCGGCGGACGCTAGCACTCGGCGCGCCGCGCGCCGGCGAAACGAATCCGAAACGAGAACGCGCTTCACTTCCCCCCGCTTGTGGTACCGTCCCGGCGCTCGCCATGCGTGCTTTCTTCGTTCACCTGACGGTGCTGGGTGTCGCCGTCGTGTTCGCGCCTTCCGCCGTGGAGGCCACGCCTCCCGACGTCTTCGGCTATGGCGCTCGCCATCAGGCCCTGGGGATGACCGGCGTGTCGTTCTCCAACGACTACGAGGCGGTCTTCGCCAACCCCGCGGGCTTGGCGCGTGCCGAACGCAGCGGCATCAGCCTGGGTCTGCAGGCCGCGTCGTTCGAGCTCACGCTCGACGGCGACGACTTCGACCTCGAGGCCTACCGCGGCAGCACCATCGGCTTCCACCTGCCGCTGCCCTTCGGCGGCGTGCTCGAGGACGTCTTCACGCTGGGCGCGGGCTTCTACACGCCCGCGAACACGGTGCTGCGGACCGACATCATCTTCGCGGAGACACCCCAGTGGGCGCTCTTGGCGCGAACGCAGTCGGTGAACCTGGCGATCGGTCTCGGCATCGATCTCGGCCGACTGGTGCCGGGGCTCAAGCTCGGCATCGGCGTGTCGGCGCTCGCGACCATCACCGGTCGGCTGATCGTCACCCTCGATGAAGCCAACTCCTTCAACTCGCTCACCGAGACGCAGCTGCTGGTCAGCTACAACCCGATCGTCGGCATGACCTACGACACCGGCGACTGGAAGCTCGGTCTCGTCTATCGCGAAGAGGTCCGCTCGGACATCGACCTCGACATCATCGTCGAGGGGCTCCCGGTCGAGCTGCCACGGATCAACATCACCGCCACCCCGCAGTACGACCCGCACACCCTCGCCGCCGAGGTCGCGTGGCAGGCGACGCCGAACCTCATGGCGGCGCTCCACGTCACCTACCGCCGCTGGTCCGCGTGGCCCGGTCTGGTGGGCAAGTCGACCGAGAGCTCCTTCTTCCCGGTGGCCCCGGACCTCCGCGACACGATCTCGCCGCGGCTCGCGCTCGAGTACGTGGGGCGCCGCCGCAACACCGAGGGCGCGCTCCGCTTCGGCTACGCCTACGAGATGACCCCCTCGCCGCCCGCGGCGATCGTGCCCGGTCGCGACTCGCAGGGTGAGCCGCGCGACGGAGTGATGCTCCCGCGTCGCCTGCTCGACTCCGACCGCCACGTCCTGACCGGCGGCTTCGGCATGGCCTATCACGTGCCGGACAGCCCGGCGGTCATCCGGCTCGACGCCTTCGGCCAGCTGCACCGCGTGGTCGAACGGACCCACGACATCCCCGCGGTCGACGGCGGCGCCTCGAACATGGTCACCAGCGGCTGGATCGTCGCCGGTGGTTGGACGGGAGCGATCGAATGGTGAACCGCTTCGCTGCCGCGCTCCTCGCGCTCGTCGTCGTCTTCGCTGCGAGCCGCGCCGAGGCGACGCCGCCCGATACGCACGGCCTCTTCTCCCGTTCGATCAGCCTCGGCGGTGCGGTCACGGCCGACGTCGAGGACTCGAGCGCCAACTACTACAACCCGGCCGGCCTGGTCCGCAGCGGCGAGCTCCGCCTCACCGTCGGTTACCTCAGCGTCAGCCCCTACCTGAACATCAACGACGAGCGATCGTCGGTGGAGCGGCACGGCGCGATGCTGGTCGGCCTGGTCGCGCCAGCGACCTTCGGCAACGCGCGCCTCGCCTTCGGCCTCGCGCTCCACCTGCCCGACCAGCGGCTCGCACGAACGCGCTCGGCGGTGGTGACCCGGCCGCGCTGGGAGATGTACGACACCCGCCCCGGCCGCATCTACCTGGCGACCAACATCGCGGTCAGCCCCGCGCCCTGGCTGACCATCGGCGCCGGCATCACCTTCCAGTCGCCCTCCGACCTGACCCTGGATCTGCGTGGCGACGCCCACGCCACGAACCCCGAGTCGATGTCGCGGCTGGAGCATCAGTTCGCCGGCGACCTGACGTCGATCCGCTACCCGCAGGCCGGCATCCAGATCCACCCGCACGAGAAGTTCTCGTTCGGCATCGCCTACCGCGGCGAGTTCGAGCTGCGAAACCGCATCGTCGCGCTCGCCGACGCGAACATCATCGGCATCGGCGCCGACCCGATCCCCCTCCAGTTCTCGCTCATCGCGGACACCACCAGCATGTTCGGGCCGCAGCAGGTCTCGGTCGGCGCCGTCTTCGACCCGACGTCGTGGTTGCACCTCGCCTTCGAGCTCACCTGGTACGACTACTCGAAGCACCCGAGCCTGATCGCCGATCAGGAGATCCTGCTCTCGGCCGACCCGCCCCCAGGTCTCGGCATCAACATCCCGGACGAGATCACCTCGCTCCCGCCCCTCCCGCTGAACCTGCACGACACCTTCGTGCCGCGCGTCGGCATCGAGATCACCGCGGCCCAGACCGAGGCCTACACGCTGCGGACCCGGCTCGGGTACGTCTACGAGAACTCGCCCTTCCCCGCCCAGACCGGGACGCTGAACTTCGTCGACAACGACAAGCACACGATCAGCGCTGGCATCGGGCTGCAGCTCACCGATCTCGAGCCGACCCTGCCCGGGTCACTCAACATCGACGTGCACGCGCTCTACAGCTACCTACCCGAGCGCGAGCACATCAAGGAGTCGCTCGTCGACGCGGTCGGCGACTACCGCTCGAGCGGCCACCTCTTCGGCGTGGGCGCCACGCTGGAGGTCGCGTTCGAATGATGCGGCAACGCAGCCTCGGCCTCGCGGCCATGACGCTCGCCTTCGTCGCCTGCGCGACGCTCGGCGCGGAGACCGACTTCCCAGACATCATCCAGTCCAGTGGCGCCGGTCCCTTCCGGCTGCTGACCGCCGAGGAGACCGGTGGTCTGGCGGCGCCGAACGGCCGCATCTACTTCAACCGGCAGGCGGTGCAGCGGTCGATGGTCGCCGACGAGATGCTCTTCTACGACGGTGCGGACCAGGTCGACGAGCCGCCCGACCGGAACCCCGACCTGGCCGAGGGCGAGCTCGACTTCGCGCAGCTGGGGCCCAGCCGGATCTTCCGCAGTGAGGCCCGACCCGTCGACGGCACCGACGTCTTCGAGGGTGCGCTGAGCTTCAACGGTGGGCCCATGGTCCTCGAGGCCAGCGAAGCGTGGGAGGGCGAGTCGGTCTTCGACCCGTGGGTCCACGTCGACGACGACGGGACCGCGCGCCTCTACTACGCCGCCGAGGGCGGCATCGGCGTGGCCGAGGCGAGCAGCGTCGGCGGCGCCTTCACCAAGGTCGCCGGGCCGATCGTCACCGACGCACGCTCGCCGACGGTCGTCCGCTTCGACGGCCAGCTCGTGCTGCTCTTCGAGGCGACCGACACCGGGACGATCGGCCTCGCGCGTTCGAGCGACGGACGCGCCTTTGCCGAGGACACCCGCGCGCTCGCCTTGGAGCTCGCGGGCGAGACGGCGCTCGCGCGGCCCGGAGCGGTGGTCGCGACGACACCGACCGGACGCTCGGTGCTGCGGGTCTACTTCGAAGCCGTCGGCGCCGAAGACCTCCGCATCATCACCCTGGCTGCGACCGACGACCTCACCTCGTGGGATCGGCACGAGCTCGAGATCGGCATCCTCTCGACCGTCGAAGGCGCCCGCGCCCCGACCCCGCTGCTGATGGACGACGGAATCACCGCGCTGACGTTGACGCGCCCGAGAGAGACGCGGGGCGTCGAGGTGCACGCGGTCTGCGGCGCCATGGCTCCGGCGCATCTCTCGCTCGTCGACGTCCCCGAACCTGCCGCCGAGGAATGACCCGCACGCCGGATGCGGAGCGGGTGATCGAATGCGAGCGCCCGACCGACCCCGTCCGCACACTTCGACTGCAACGGCTCGGTCGGAAGGACGAGTCGATGCGCGTCGAGCCCGGCGCGCTGACGATCGCCACGCGCACGCGAGCCGGCGCCGTCGCGGTCCGGCTCGAGGCCATGGACCCCCACCGCGTGAAGCTCTCGGCGTGGGGACCGGCGGCGGACTACGCCGCCGAACGGGGCGAGTGGCTCCTCGGCCTGGACGACGACCCGAGCACCTTCGACCCGAGCGCGGGTGGCGCGGTCGAGCCGCGGATCGCTCGCCAGCTGACGCGGATGATGCGCGAGCAGGAGAGCGCGCGACTCGGCCGCTGCCTCTCGCTCTTCGACATGCTCGTCCGCACGGTGCTGCAGCAACGGGTGACCTGGATCGAGGCGACCCGCGCCCAGCGGGTGCTGACCCGCGAGTACGGCGAGCCGGCACCCTTGCCCGGTCTGCGACTCCCGGCGGACCCACGAAAGCTGGCGAACGCGCCCTACTACGACCTGCACCCCGCGGGCATCGAGCGCAGCCGCGCGAAGACGCTGCGCCTCCTGGCGAAGCGCGCGGCGGCCATCGACGACATCGACCAACTGCCTCCCGAAGAGGCGAAAGCCGCCCTCTTCGCGCTGCCGGGGATCGGCGGCTGGTCCGTGGGGATGATCGCCGGCTTCGGCCTCGGGGACCCGGACGCGGTACCGGTCGGCGACTTCCACCTCCCGAACGTCGTCAGCACGTTCTTCGCCGGCGAGCCGCGCGCCGACGATCGCCGGATGCTCGAGCTGCTGAAGCCCTGGAAGGGCCAGCGCTTTCGTGTGATCCGCCTGCTCATGACCTCGGGGATCCACGCAGAGCGCCGCGGACCGAAGAACGCGCCGTCGAAGTGGACGACGGATTCGAAGTACTGACGAAGCTACAGACAGGCACTGGGTGACAGTCCGGTTGACGCCCCGCCCTGCTTCTCGGATGCTCCGAACGTGAACACCGAGACCGACGCGACCGAGGCTCCGCTGGGCCGACGGGAGCGGCGCAAGCGCGCCACCCGGGAGGCCCTGCTGGATGCGGCCTTCGCCCTCTTCGCCGAGCGCGGCTACCACGAGACCACGGTCGACGAGATCGCCGACGCCGCCGGCGTCTCGCGCCGAACGGCCTTCCGCTACTTCCCGACCAAGCACTCGCTGGTCTTCCCGGAACGGGAGAACCGACTCGCGCGCTTCAAGGAGCTGCTCCACGACGACCCGAGCCTCCGCCCCTACGAGGCGCTACGGCACGCGGTGCTCTCGCTGGCGGTCGAGTACCAGGAGGAGCGGGGCTACCTGGTCGCGCAGGACGCGCTCGTGCAGGCGACCCCCGAGCTCGCCGGGCTCGAGCTGCGAATGGACCGCGACTTCGAAGAGGCGATGGTCGAACGCCTGCGCGACGGTGGACGATCACGCGCGGCGGCCCGCCGAGCGCGCGTGCTCGGGGCCGCCGTCATGGGCGTGATCCGCGCTTCCCTCCGCGAGTGGCTCGACGGAGGGGGCAAGGCGGACCTGGCCGGCCTCGGTGAGGAGGCCTTCCGGGTCTTGGAAGAGGGCGTCTCGATCTGAAGTGACGCGCCTGGAGGACGTGGCGCGAAGCGCGAGGACGCACCGAGCGGCCACGCCGCGAGACCTTCAGGTTTTCGGGGAGACGAGGAGCGATTCACCGCGACGAGTCGGGGGATTCTCTCAAAATCCCCCTGGGAAAAGAGCCGTCACTTCGCTCGAAAGACGATCATTCCGTGGGTGAGGTCGTAGGGCGAGAGGGCGACGGTGACGTGGTCGCCGAGGATCACGCGAATGCGGAACTTGCGCATCCGGCCGCAGAGCTGAGCGCGAACGGTGTTGCCCGCCTCGGTCTCCACCTCGAACTGCCCGCCGGCGAAGACGTTGGTGACCACGCCGTTGAGCTTGATGTGATCGTCACGTCCTTGGTCGTCTTGCTCGTCGAAACGCCGACGACGTCCGCCTTTCTTGCGACGGCCGCCTCCGCCTCTCCTGGGTCGTTTTGCCAAACTGGTTCTCCTGGGTGTGGTTTCGTGTCCGCCGGTGGACCGGCGGCGTTTTCTGCCCCGTTGGGGCGGCACACCCTAAGTCGTCATGACTCGCCGCGCCAGTAGGAGCGGCCCGGCGGGAGGTGGCGGCGGCCTTTCGGCGAGGCCCCCCGGTCGTCAGCTCCGGACCCCGTCGAGGCGGGACTTCAGATCGCGGCCCCAGCGAGCGATGTGGTGGTAGAAGGGCGTCTTGCTGCGCTCGTCCTTCGGGCTGTAGGCGTCCGTGAGGTAGGGCACGTAGCAGGTCCGTCGGAGGCTGCGGAGGCCGACGTGGGGGCTGCGCTCGACCCGATGCCAGGTGCGACCGTCGTGGACGGTCAGGTCGCCCGGCTCGGTCTCGACGGCGATCTCGTCCGGGTCGACGTCGTGGGAGACGAAGTAGGGCTTGCGGGTGAGCATGTCCCAGAACCCCTGGCGGTGGCTGCCGGGGATGATCCGGAGCCCCCCGTCCTCACGGCGGATCCGGTCGAAGTGCAGGCCGACGTTGAGCATCGGCCCGGGGATCTCGCGGTTCATGAAGAGGTCGCGGAGCCCGTCGGTGTGCCAGCCCAGCCGCTTGTAGGCGCTGCCGGGGACGTTGAGGTTCCGGTTGAAGACGAGGCCGTCCTTCTCGTGGTCGCCGACTCGGGTCTCCTTGCCGACCAGGCTGCGGACCGGCGCGAAGCGCTCGTCGCGGACCAGCTGGTAGAGGTGCTCGCTGAAGAGCGAGCTGAACGCGAAGCGCTGGATGAAGGGCTCGCCGTCGATGCCCTTGCCGACGAAGAGCGGGATGCCGTGCACCTCGGTGCGCTTCTCGGCGAGCCAGCGCTCCTGGATGGCGTCGATCTCCGCGAGGGTCTTGGCGACCTCGGCCCGGCTGAGCACCTGCGCGAAGACCAGATAGCCGTGCTCGTCCAGGAACGCCTGCTGCACCGGCGTGATGAGCTCGCCGAGCTCGAAGCGAGTGGTGAGCGGGAGGGCGCGGGCCTCGCGGCGGTCGGCCTCGGTCACCTCGGCGCGGGGCGGCGAGAGGACCATCTCGGGCGTGAAGCTGGGCTGGACGGCGTACATGGCGTGCTCCTGTGGGCGTTCTCTGGGTCGGGTCTCAGATGCCGAGCATCTGGTGAGCGTGGTCGACGAGGTGATCCTCGACGGCTTGGAGGGCGGCTTCGGCGGTCGCCGTGCCGGTCACGAGCATCAGCTCGCTCTCCTCGGCGATCGCGTAACGGCCGTTGAGGAAGACGAGGCTCTGGAGCGGCAAGCGCAGCGACGCCGGGTCGCGACCGGTCGCGGCGGCGACCAAGGTCGAGGCCTGCTCGAGGAAGGGCAGGAGGAAGTCGTCGACGCGGCCGGTGTCGAGCGCACCGCGCGCGACCACCCGGCGCATCATCAGGCGCATGGTGGTCCGCCGCTCGCGGGCGAAGCGAAACGCGGCGCGAACCGCGTCCTCGAGGATCGTGTCGACCCCCGAGCGACCGAGCGCCTCCACCAGATGGGCACGAAGCTGGGCGAGCTCCTCGTACATCGCGTCGACGCAGGCGCCGTAGAGGTCGTCCTTCGAGCCGAAGTAGTGGTGGACCATCGCCAGGCTGACACCGGCCCCTTTGGCGATGTCCCGAACGGAGCTCTTGGCGCCCTTCTCCGAGAAGAAGAGCGTCGCGCTCTCGAGGATGCGCTGCTTCGTCGCCGCAGCGTCCGCGTTCACCGGTCTCGCCATGTCCGGACACTAACTAATCAAACGTTTGATTACAAATGCCGCCCGTGCGATCCCTCACCTCCAGCCCGTCCGAGACACTCGAGGCGAACGAGCTCTGGGACCGCCCCTCAGCCGAAGCGGACCGCGTAGATCGGCGGCAAGTTCGCGCTGAGCGTCTCCCAGGAGTCCCCGCCGTCCGAGCTCAGCCAGAGCGACCCGGTGGTGCTGCCGAACGCGAGGGTCTCGCCGGTCTCGTCGACGTCGAGCGCGTGACGAAACACCAGGTCGTAGGCGTGCTCCTGGGGCAGCCCTCTGCGGAGCACCTCGAAGCTCTCCCCGCCGTCACGGGTCCGCGCGACGACGACCTTCCCATCGACGGGGACCCGGCACTCGTCCTTGACCGCCGGCACGAACCAAGCGGTCTTCGGGTCGGTCGGGTGCGCCGCCACCGCGAAGCCGAACGAGCTCGGCGGCACCTCGAGCGGGCTCCAGCTGACGCCGCCGTCCGTCGAACGGAAGGCACCGTTGTGGTGCTGCATCCAGACGACCTCCGGAGCCGCGGGGCAGCGCCGGATCTGGTGCGGGTCCTGGATCGCCTTCGCGTCCCGCCTCCCCTCGGGCATGTAGTCGGCCACCAGCCCGTCGCCCACGAGGTCCCACGAGCCACCATCGTCCTGGCTGCGCCACACGCCGCCGCAGGAGACCGCGAGCAGGACCTCCTTCGGATCGCTCGGGTGGATCGCGATGCTGTGGATCCCTGGCGCGTCGTAGCCGCCGCCGAACGCCTGCTTCCGCTCCTCGCGGTCCCAGAGCGAACGCACCAGCGACCAGCTGTCGCCGTGGTCGTCACTGAAGAAGAGGCCGCCGGGGATGGTCCCCGCCCAGAGTCGCTCGCCCGCCGCCTCGAGCGCCCAGATGAGCTCGAGGGACCACTTCACGTCGTCCACGCCCTCTGGCTGCTCCGGGTACACGGGGACCGCGACCTCCTCCCACTCGCCCTCTCCTCGCCTCCGGCGGAGCTTCGTCCCGAAGTGCCCCAGGTTCAGCGCAGCGTAGAGCGCGTCTCCCGTCGGGAGCACCAATGTCACCGGGTCGCCGAGGAAGTCCACGGACGCGATGGTCCAGCCGGCGCCCTGTCGCTCGAGGGTGAAGAGCCCCTTTCGCGTCGATACGTAGAGTCGGTCCACAATTCCCCCTCAGCCCCCGGACAGGGCCTGCATGATCACCAGCTCGCTCGAAGGCCCCACCGCACGCGAGAGGTCGCGAACGGCTTCCCCGTCCACGAAGATCACCACGTGCCGCCGAAGGCCGCCCTGGTCGTCCAGCACATAGCCACGGAGCCGCTCGTGGCTCGCGAAGAGCCCTTCGAGCACCTGCGACACGGTCTCCCCAGGGACCTCGCATTCGGGCACCGTGAGGTGCCGCGCGAGGATCGGAGCGACGTCGACGCGAGCCATGCGCAGAGGCTCGAACGGAGGCCCGACCTCGGTCAAGCGCCACCCGCCGGCTGGATCCTCCGGTGCTCGCGTGTCACTGAAACGCTGCACGGCCCGGAGTCCGCGAGCAATAGGCTCTCGTGAACCGGCCGGAGATCTTTCCCTGATGAACACACGCACCCTTCGATTCGCTTCCCTCTCCCTCTGCGTCTTCGCGCTCGCCTGCGGCGACGATGGCGGCACCGACCCCGACGGCTCCACGCCGATGGAGGACGCCACCGTGCCGATGGAGGACGCCACCATGCCGGAAGACGCGGCCATGCCGGACGAAGACATGGGCCCCGAAGAGGACATGGGCCCCGTCGAGGACATGGGGATGGTCGACCCGGACATGGGGATGGCCGAGGACATGGG
This sequence comes from uncultured Sandaracinus sp., assembly GCA_964462035.1. Taxonomy (GTDB): domain Bacteria; phylum Myxococcota_A; class Polyangia; order Polyangiales; family Houyiibacteriaceae; genus UBA1660. The sequence continues at coordinate 60,826 of CAYXAP010000021.1, read as the reverse complement.
AACGAGTGACGCCTGCGTGCCCATGACCTGCGAGGACCTCGGCGCCGAGTGCGGCGCCATCGACGACGGCTGCGGCACGACGCTCGACTGCGGTGGCGACCTGACCTGCGTCGCCACCGAAGGTGCGAACGGCATCTGCAACACCGGCACGAACGAGTGCGAGTGCACCGTCAACACCTGCGGCGCCAGTGACTGCGGCACGATCGACGATGGCTGCGGTGGCACCGTGGACTGCGGCACCGACTGTTCGGCCGTCGGCAGCGCCGCGACCTGCAACACCGCCACGAACATGTGCGAGTGCACCGCCAACACCTGTGAGGGCCTCGGCGCCGAGTGTGGCTCGGTCGACGACGGCTGCGGCACGACGCTCGACTGCGGCGGCGACGCGACCTGCGTGGCGGCCGAGGGCGCCAACGGCACTTGCAACACCGGCACCAACCTCTGCGAGTGCGTCGCGAACACCTGCGGCGCGGGCGACTGCGGCACCATCGACGATGGCTGCGGCGGCACCGTGGACTGCGGCACCGACTGCTCCGGGCTCGGCGCCAATGGCACCTGCAACACGACGACGAACATGTGCGAGTGCACCCCCGACGTCTGCGCCGCGGCCAGCTGTGGCATGCCCGACGACGGCTGTGGCACCGCGCTCGACTGCGGCACCTGCACCGGCCTCGGCGAGGCCTGCAACGGCACGACCTTCACCTGCGAGGTGACCGCGCCGGCGCCCACCGCGGGCCAGGTGCTCTTCAACGAGTTCATGTACGACCCGGGGACGCCGCTGACCGACGCCGACGCCGAGTGGCTCGAGCTGGTCAACGCCACGGCGATGCCGTTGAACCTCGACGGTTGCATCCTGGCGGACGCCGCCGGCAGCCAGACGCTGACCGGGCTCGTGATCCCCGCCAACGGCTTCATCGTCCTGGCCAGCTCCCTCGACATGGCCAGCAACGGGCTGCCGACGATGCCGGACGCACTCCTCGAGCGCGCCCTGAACAATGGCGGCGACACCCTGACGCTCACCTGCGGCGGCACGCCGATCGACATGCTCATGTACGATGGCGGCCCGACCTGGCCCGACGCGAACGCCGCTTCGGTGTCCCGCGACCCCTCGGCCACGGCGATGGCCGACTCGAACGATCCCGCCAACTGGTGCTTCGGCAGCACCGCGTACTTCGACGCGGGCGGCGCCGGCGAGCACCTCGGCACGCCCGGCAGCGCCAACCCGGGCTGCCCGGCCACCCTCCCCGGCTTCTGCCGGACCCAGTTCCCGGACACGCTGAGCCTCGTGCCCGGTGAGTCCGACACGGTCTACGGCCGCGTCTACGCGATGGGCATCACCGACGCGACCACCGGCACCGACGTGGACCCCGACCTGGTCGCCGAGCTCGGCTACGGCCCCCGCGGCACCGACGCCTCGAGCGCCGCCGGCTGGACCTGGCAGGCCGCCACCGCCAACACCGGCTACGACGGCACCGCGGCCGGCGAGCCGAACAACGACGAGTACCAGTCCGACCTCGTGGCTCCGCCGACGCCGGGGGATTGGGACTACGTCTACCGCTTCAGCGTCGATGGTGGCTCGAGCTTCCTCTACTGCAACACCGGTGGCCCCGGTACGAGCGACGCCACGCCCTACGCCCCCGGCAACAACGGCATGCTCACCATCGCGCCCTTCGGCACCGATGACATCACCACCATCCGCGGCGCGTCGCCGGGCACCATCGACGTCGACGTGGACCTCGTCTACGTGACCTACATCAAGCCGGCCGTCGGCGGGGACCCCGCGGGCTTCTTCGTCCAGGCGGAGACCGCCGGTCCGGCCATCTTCGTGGAGGTCGACCCGAGCGGCCTCTCGGTCGGTGACGGCATCACCTTCACGGCCACCGAGCTGACTACCGTCGACGCTCATCAGCGGGTCACGGCGATCACCGGGCTGACCACGGTCACCACCGGGTTCGACGTCGACGCCATCCGTCAGGACCTGAGCTCTGCCACCGACCTGGTCAGCGCCCTCGGCGACTACGAGAGCGAGCTGCTCGCCATCACCGGTGACCTCACCGGTGCCTTCACCTTCGCCGGCACCGACCACTCGGGCGCGGTGATGGAGACGACGGGCGTCACTGGGGACACGGACCTTCGGCTCCGCCTGCCGGACACCGTCGTCGCCTCGACCGGCGTTCGACAGGGCTGCAACGTCACGGTCGAAGGTGCCATGTGGCGCTTCGACACGACCGCTCAGCCGAGCGGATGGGTCGAGGCCGACCTGACCATCAACAGCTGTCCGGCCCCGGTCGTCGCCAGCGCGGTTGCGACGAACGCCAATACCGTCGTGGTGACCTTCGACGTGCCCGTCGACGCGGCGAGCGTGATGGGCGATGGCTCGCAGTTCACCTTCGACAACGGCCTCACCGCCAGCGCCGCGAGCGCCAGCGGCAACCAGGTGACCCTCACCACGTCGGCTCAGGCTGGCGGCACCACCTACACGGTGACCGTGGCCAGCTCGGTGACCGACGACTTCGGCACCGGCGTGGGCACGCCCAACACCGCGATGTTCAGCGGCTTCGCCGGCGCCCCCGTGCTGCTCTTCACCGAGTACTACGAGAACGGCAACGACAAGGCGGTCGAGGTCACGAACATCGGTGGTACCGCCGACCTCGCCACTTGCCAGCTCCACCGCTACAGCAACGGTGGCACCACCCTCGCGTCCTCGGGCGACCTGACCAGCGCGCCGACACTCGCCACCGGCGCGAGCTACGTCTTCTGCGGCAGCTCGCCGCCCACGATCGGCGCCAGCTGCGACGAGATCGCTAGCGTCCTCTCGTTCAACGGCGACGACGTGGTCGAGCTCTGGTGCGACCTCGGCACGGGGCTGGAGCTGATGGACCGGTTCGGCGACGTCGGAATCGACCCCGGCAGCAGCTGGCCGGACGCCACCACCGCTCCCGGCTGCTCTACGACTCCCGGCACCGAGAGCATCACCATCAGCCGACTCTGCACCGTCACGACCGGCCGCACGGCCAACACCGGCTTCTGCCCTGCCGACGAGTGGGAGCAGACCGACAGCGGAATGGCGCTCACGGTCGCCGACCTCGGCAGCTACACCTGCCCCTGAGCCACCGCCCCCAGTGAGCGACAAGCAATCGCTGCGAGTCGCTCGCTGGGACGCTCTGAAGGCCGCCGGGGCGGCTCGCTTCCCCGGCACCAAGGGCCGCATCCCGAACTTCGTGGGTGCGGAGAGGGCCGCCGAGCGCCTGGCGGCCACCGAGCTCTTCCAGCGGGCGCGCACGATCAAGTGCAACCCGGACTCCCCCCAGCGGCCGGTCCGACACGCGGCGCTGAAGGCGGGCAAGACCGTGATCATGGCGGTCCCGAAGCTCGCGGAGCGCGAGTGCTTCTGGCGACTGGACCCGGCCGTCATCGACGACCTCTGGAAGGCCAGCAGCATCAAGGGCGCCGCGGCGATCGCCGAGCCGGTCCGTGAAGACGCGGTCGGCGCCATCGACCTCATCGTGACCGGCTGCGTCGCCGTCGCCGAGGACGGCGCGCGCCTCGGCAAAGGGGGCGGCTACAGCGACCTCGAGTACGCGGTGCTCCGGGAGCTCGGCCTCGTCGACGCCGACACGCCCATCGTCACCACGGTGCACTCGTCACAGGTGCTCGCGGTCGGTGCGATCCCGATGGCGGCGCACGACATCTCCCTCGACGCCTTCGGCACGGAGTCGGAGCTCGTCAGGTGCGATCGAACGTACCCACGACCGGCGGGCGTGGATCGGGCCGTGCTCTCGGCGGAGAAGCTCGCGGCGATCCCCGCGCTGGTCGATCGACTCGGGACCGACTGACCCCGTCCACGGGGACGGCTGGCGCACGACTCGAACTCGCAGGATCCACCTTGTCCTAGCGTGAGCGGCCGGAGAGGATGCGCCATGCGTCGGACCCTGCTCGTGCTCCTCCTGCTCGCTTCTTCCGCCTGCGGCGACGATGGAAACGCCGCCCCTCCAGCTCCCGTGTCGCCCCCGCCGACACCGGCGCCCGAAGCACCGGTAGCCGACCCCGAAACCGCTCCAGAGGTCGCGGAGACACCACAGCCCGAGACAGCGGAACCCGAGACGCCCACGCCGGAGCCGCTCACGACGCCGCCGGCTCCGAGCGAGGGTGCGTACGACGGCACGATGGCCGGCCTCCCGGCCGTGGAGCCCGGTGGGCGCGTGCGCCTGGACGTGGTCGCCACCTCTCATCAGCGCGTGGACGGTCACCGAGTCCCGACCGCCGCCATCAGCGACGCCGACGCGAAGGCTTCGCTCGACACCTTGCTCGCGCAGTTCGCGCGCGGGAACCGTTGCCAGATCAAGCTGGCGACCGAGACCTTCGTCTCGGTCGAGTGCGGCTACGAGGACGAGATGGACATCCTCAACGGCATGCGGAGCGTCCTCGTCCGCCATTTCCAGATCGGCGACGACGGGCGCTTCGCTCCGGTGTCGACGGGAGCGTTGCTGCACCCGCCGGCGGAGGGCGAGGCACCCGGCGGCGACACCAGGCTTCTCCAGCTGCTCTATCGGGGAGCCGCGCCCAGCGACTCGGACGTCGTCTTCCTCCGCACGGGCCTACAGATCATCCCGCGCAGCGAAGACGACGACCGCGTGCTCGTCGGCTGGCGGGTGGTGGCTCCCTACCTCCGCGCGGACTCGGCGCTCGGTCGACAGCTCGCTGCGCAGGAGCTGACGCTGGCACCGGCCGGCACCCTGATGCCCGAGCCGTCGTCGGGGGCCTGGATGGTCCGCGTGTCGGAGCGGTACGAGGCGGCGAACGCACTCCTGGCGCTCTCGCCGGAGCTCCAGGCGGACGCGCGGCTCGTCGATCCTCCCGGACTCATCATCGCCCCGGGACACGAACGCTCCGCTCTCCCCGATCTGGACGTGGGGGAGTGGGAGCGCGCGCTGTGGGTCGGTCCCCTCATGACCTTCGGCATGAGGCAGGTGAAGGAGGACGACGACCTGCGCGCGAACCCGGCTGCCCCGAACGACGAGGAGGATTTCGTCATCAGCGCGGGTGCGCGCCTCTACACGGTCGAAGGGATCTTGGGCGACCGCCGCTCCTCGCCCGATCGCGGTTGGTGCTACGGCTTCTCCTGCGAGACCACCGAGGGAACCATGGTGTGCGTCGGAGGCTGGATTCGAGCCCGCAACTTGGAAGAGGTGGCGACGGCTGAACCCGAGGCACCCGAGGCACCCGAGGCACCCGAGGCACCGGAAGCCGCCGAGCCCACCGAGTGAGGGGTGATTCCTAGCGCGGAGCGACGATCCCTACCCGACCGAGCCGGTGGCCCGGGCGGACATCCCGCGATCGATGGCGGCACGCTCTTGGTCACGGTGCTCCGGAGACCGCAGCTGACCGCCTTCTTGCGCTCGCTCTGATGCCGTTCAGCTCGCCCAATCGAGGACGATCTTACCCGACTGACCCGAGCGCATGATCTCGAAAGCTTCGCCGAAGTCCGTGACGGAGAAGCGATGGGTCAACACCGGAGTCACGTCGAGGCCCGACTGGAGCATCGCGGCCATCTTGTACCAGGTCTCGAACATCTCTCGGCCGTAGACGCCCTTGAGCACCAGCCCCTTGAAGATCACCTGATCCCAGTCGATGGTCACGTCGGAGGGCGGGATCCCCAGGATGGCCACTCGGCCGCCGTGGTTCATCGCCTCCAGCAAGGACTGGAAGGCGCTGCCGTTGCCGCTCATCTCCATGCCGACGTCGAAGCCCTCGGTCATGCCGAGCTCCTTCATCGCGTCGCGCGGCGTGCGCTCCTTCACGTTGATGGCGAGGCTCGCGCCCATCTTCCGGGCGAGCTCGAGGCGGTACTCGTTCACGTCGGTGATGACGACGTGGCGCGCACCGACGTGCTTGGCGATGGCGACGGCCATCACGCCGATCGGTCCCGCGCCGGTGATGAGCACGTCCTCGCCGACGAGGTCGAAGCTGAGCGCGGTGTGGGTCGCGTTGCCGAGCGGGTCCAGGAACGAGGCGACCTCGTCGCTGATGCCCTTGGGGATCTTGAAGGCGTTGACCGCGGGGATGACCAGGTAGTCCGCGAACGCGCCCGCCCGGTTCACGCCGACCCCGACCGTGTTCCGGCAGAGGTGCCGCTTGCCGGCACGGCAGTTCCGGCAGTGGCCGCAGGTGATGTGGCCCTCGCCGCTGACGCGGTCGCCGACCACGAACCCCTTCACGTGCGAGCCGATGGCCGCGACCTCGCCGCAGAACTCGTGACCCACGGTCATGGGCACGGGGATCGTGCGCTGCGCCCACTCGTCCCAGTTGAAGATGTGGATGTCGGTGCCGCAGATGGCGGTCTTCCGCATCTTCACGAGGATGTCGTTCGGGCCCACGGACGGGACCGGGACCTCTTCCATCCACAGGCCTTCGGCGCGCTCCCGCTTGACCAGCGCGCGCATGGTGTCGGTCACGAGATCACCCCGAGCTCGCGGCCGACCTCGGTGAACGCCTCGACGGCACGGTCGATGTGCTCGTCGTCGTGGCCAGCGGACATCTGCGCCCGGATGCGCGCCTGACCGCGCGGCACGACCGGGAAGCTGAAGCCGATGACGTAGATGCCCCTCTCGAGCAGCTTGTCGGCCATGGTGCTGGCGAGCTTCGCGTCGCCCAGCATGACCGGGATGATGGCGTGGTCACCGGGCAGGAGCTCGAAGCCGGCCTTCGCCATGCCGGCGCGGAAGCGCTCGGCGTTCCGCCAGAGCTTCGCGCGCAGCTTCTCGCCCTCGCTCTCGAGCAGGTCGAAGACGGCGATCGAAGTCGCCGCGATGACCGGCGCGAGCGTGTTCGAGAAGAGGTAGGGCCGCGAACGCTGACGCAGCCACGCGACGATCTCCTTGCGACCCGAGGTGTAGCCGCCGGACGCGCCGCCGAGCGCCTTGCCGAGGGTGCCGGTGATCACGTCGATGCGATCCATGACACCGAGCTTCTCGTGGGTGCCGCGCCCGCCGTCGCCGACGAAGCCGACCCCATGGCAGTCGTCCATGAAGGTGATGGCGCCGTACTCGTCGGCGAGGTCGCAGATGGCGGGCAGGTTCGCGTAGTAGCCGTCCATCGAGAAGACCGCGTCGGTGGCGATGACCTTGAAGCGCGCGTCCTTCGCTTCCTCGAGCTTCGCGCGCAGGTCGTCCATGTCGTTGTTCGCGTAGCGGTAGCGCTTGGCCTTGCAGAGCCGGATGCCGTCGATGATCGAGGCGTGGTTCAGCGAGTCGCTGATGATCGCGTCTTCCGGCCCGAAGCAGGTCTCGAAGAAGCCGCCGTTCGCGTCGAAGCACGCGGCGTAGAGGATGGTGTCCTCGGTGCCGAGGAACTGGCTGATGCGCCCCTCGAGCTCCTTGTGCACGTCCTGGGTGCCGCAGATGAAGCGCACCGACGCCATGCCGAAGCCGTGCTCGGGCAACGACTTCTGCGCCGCCTCCACCAGCTTCGGGTGGTTGGCGAGGCCCAGGTAGTTGTTCGCGCAGAAGTTGATGACCTCCTGGCCGGTGGAGACCTCGATCGCCGCCTCCTGCGGAGTGACGATCACGCGCTCTTCCTTGAAGAGGCCTTCTTCCTTCAGCTTGGCGGTCTCGGAGGCGAGGTGCTCGAGCAGGGGGGCATGCATGGGCGAGAGCTTAGTGGATGGGGGAGGCCCGTTCGCTCGCTCCGGGGTCGCGCTGTGAGCGAAGTCAGGCGTCGCGCAGGCGGGCCGCGTGGAGGGTATGCTCCCGGCCATGCTCGACCGCGTCCTCGGCCCCATCGTTCGGCACACGCTCGAGCTCCCCAGGTCCGTGCTCCGGCGGATCGCCGGTCGCCCGCTGCGCAACGACCGTGGCGAACGGCTCGACCTCCAGACCCAGGTGCTCCTGAAGCTGGCCGACGTCGCTCGGATCCCGAAGATGCACGAGCTGGAGCCGGGCGAGGGTCGCGCCTCGCAGGACCGGAACGCCGCGCTCGTGGATCCGTGGCCGACACCGGTCGCCTCGGTCGAAGACGCGACCTTCGAAGGGGCCGATGGCCCGGTGCCGGTCCGGATCTACCGACCGCGCACCACCGCGCCGCTCCCGGCGCTGGTCTACTTCCACGGCGGTGGGTTCGTGATCGGGAGCTTCGCCACCCACGACGGCACGTGCCGGTCGCTCGCCGTGGAAGGCGGATGCGCGGTGATCTCGGTCGACTACCGCCTGGCCCCCGAGCACCCCTTCCCGGCGGCCGTCGACGACTGCATCGCCGGCTTTCGGTGGCTGCGCGAGCACGCCGATTCGCTGGGAATCGACCCCGCGCGCATCGCCGTCGGCGGCGACAGCGCCGGTGGCAATCTGGCCGCGGTCGTGTGCATCGCCGAGCGCGAGGCCGGAGGTCGCCTCCCCTGCTTCCAGCTGCTGATCTATCCGGCGACGGACATGACGCGCGCCCAGCCCTCGCATCGCTCGCTGGGGCGGGGCTTCTTCTTGGAGAGCGAGACCATCGATTGGTTCCTCGATCAGTACCTACCGCCCGGCACCGATCTGGAGCAGTGGCGCGCATCGCCGCTCTTCGCCGAAACGCTCGAGGGTCTGCCGCCGGCGTTGGTCGTGACCGCCGGCTTCGACCCACTTCGCGACGAGGGCGAAGCCTACGCGGCCGCGCTTCGCGACGCAGGGGTCGCCGTCACCGAGCTGCGAGAGCCGGGGCTGGTGCACGGCTTCGTCAACATGGCTCTCATCCGCCAGGCCGCCGCCAGCCGCGCAGCGATGGGCGCGCATCTTCGTCACGCGCTCCGCTGACGGTCGCGACGTCGGTCACCGTCGCTGAGCGAGTGGGCTCGACCCGGCACCGAGGTCAGGCGTCGTCGCGGTCGGAGTCGTCGCCCTCGACCTCGGTCTCTTCGGCCAGCGCTTCGTCGTCGACCTCGTCCACCTCTTCCGGATCCGGTTCCTCGGCCAGCCCGGCGAGCGGCATCAGACTCGGTCCGCCGAAGCGCAGGGCGATCGAACGGACCGCCGCCGGCTGGCTGGAGAGCTCGGCGAGCAGCTCGCCCACCGGCCCGAGGTCACCCTCGGCGCCGTCCATGTCATGCGCCTCGACCCCCGGCCGATCCACGAAGGGACGCTCCACGCCGCTCGCGTCGACGATGCGTACCTCGAGCTCGAGATCTTGGTCGACGCGGGGCCGCGGCATCCGGCGACGGCGGCGGCGATTGGCCGGCCCGTTCAGGGTCCCGTAGCGCGCACGCCGTCCCGGGCGGCTCCAGTCGACCCACTGCGTGCGAAGGCGCCGGGCATCGACGTGGACGAAGGTGCTGCGCGGGTAGTAGCCGCAGCCGGCGTGGTCGATGCGGCGGCAGTACTCCCAGACCACGCGGTGCGGGACCCCGTGCACACGGATGTCGGTCGCGCGGCCCTTGGTGTGCCGGCTCGACTCGCGCGTGCGTCCGCCCGCCGACCGGAAGCCGCTCACGATGCGGATGGGCCGACCGCCGAAGTGATCGCTGATGCGCGCCAGCAGCACGGCCAGGCGCGGGTTGGCGTCGACGGCCCGGGTGTCGTCCTCGCTCCGCTGCAGGAGCTCGCTCAGGACTCGCAGCCCTTCTTCGAGCACGCGCCCTTCGGAATCGAGGAGCTGCACCTCTCGCCGCTCGTCGCGACGAAGCAGCGTCACGCGACCGGGGTGGTCGGGGTCGCCGTAGTCGCGGTTCATCTGCTCGGCCGGCGTGTAGCCGGGCATCACCAGGCGCTGGCCAGGGCGGATGCGCGCGTTGCGTCGCAGCCGGTTGGCGCGGCGCAGCTCGCTCACGCTGACGTGCATCCGATGCGCGATGTGGCTGAGGGTCTCGCCGCGGCGCACGTAGGTGGTGTGGCGGTCGGGGATCTTCAGCGACTGTCCCGGCCGTAGCCGAGCGGAGCGCAGCTGGTTGGCCGCGCGCAGGTCCTGGACCGAGACCCGGTAGCGACGTGCGATGGCGGCGAGGGTCTGGCCGGAGCGGACGGTGTGGTGTCGCTCGGCGAGCGCCGTCGACGACGGCAGGAGCAGCGCGGCCACCACGAGGGCGGCGAGCAGGCAGAGCATCCGGCTGACGTTCGACGAGGACACGGAGCCCGCCAGTATGGAACAAGTGCGGGCGGACGCCATGATCCGCCCGCCCCGTTGCCCCCGGGCCCGCCATCCACTATGACGCGGCGCGTAATGCGCTACCGCGTGACCCTCGAAGGATCCGAGCGAGACATCGACGTCCAGATCGCCCCCGGCGGCTCGGTCGCCGTCACCATGGACGGTGAGCCCGTCGACGCCGACATCCGGCGCATTCCGGGCGGCGTGAGCCTCACCCTGGGCGGCAAGGTCTACGACGTGATGGTCGGTGGCCCCGCCGAGGCGATGGACGTCGCCGCCGGTCCGCTGCGAGCGACCGCGAAGGTCGAGTCGGAGCGGAACCGCTCCCGCAAGAAGAAGGGCGCCGCCGCGGGAGACTCCACCGAGGTTCGGTCCCCGATGCCCGGCCGCGTGGTGAAGATCCTGGTGGCCACGGGCGACGAGGTCGAGGCCGGAACGCCGGTGATCGTGGTCGAGGCCATGAAGATGGAGAACGAGCTCCGCACCGAGATCGCCGGGAAGATCGCCGCCATCGAGGTCGACGAGGGCCAGGCGGTCGAGGGCGGCGCCCTCCTGCTCAAGCTCGAGTGATCCCGCCACCCGCGGTCTGGCACGGAACTTCCGAGCCACGCGTGGTGTTGTTGGTTACAACGGGATCATGAGCGAGGCCGGACCGAGCACGAAGAGCGCCGGCGCGGAGCCCAAGAAGGGGCGGCCGTGGCTGAAGCGCTACGACCCGTTGACCAGCCTGGTGCTCGTGGTGCCGGTCTTCCTGATCTACCACCTCGGCATCCTCTTCATGGACCGCCGCAACGGCGTCGACATGGCGAGCACGGTCTTCTTCGGGATCCTGAAGCAGAGCGTGGGGGTCTACGTGGGGGTCACGGTCGCCATCGCGGCGGCGCTCATCGGCGCGGGCTTCTACCTCCGGAAGAAGGGCAAGGCGCGGGTCTTCGCCTTCGTGCCGGTGCTGGCGGAGAGCACGCTCTGGGCGATCGGGCTCTCGGTCACCGTGGGCTGGGCCACCGCCAAGCTCATCCCCGGGATGATCGAGACGCTGCAGCTCGCGGCGGAGCCGATGGGTCCGATCGACAAGCTCGTGATGAGCGCGGGCGCCGGCTTCCACGAGGAGCTGGTCTTCCGGGTCATCCTCTTCGGAGGCCTCGCGTTCTTCCTTCGCCGGGTGCTGAACGTGCGCGCGACGTGGTCATGGGTGACGGCGCTGGTGGTCAGCTCCGCGATCTTCTCGGGCATCCACTACATCGGCGCGCTCGGTGACGAGTTCACCATCGCGAGCTTCGTCTTCCGCTTCCTGGCGGGCGTCTTCCTCACGCTCGTCTTCCGCTTCCGCGGATTCGCGGTCGCGGTCTACTCTCACGCCATCTACGACGTGATCGTCCTCTTCCTGCTGCAGTAGTTTGCTCTCGCACTCACGCATCGCGGCGCTGACGCTGGTCGGCTTCGCCGTCGTCCCGACGGCGCGCGCGGACTGGCTCGCCGTGCACCCCACGTGCGCGATGGGCGACGCTCCGCGGCGCTCGGGTCCCAGCGAGCTGCTCTACCCGCGGCCCGGCCTGCCGGCCTTCGCCGAAGCGGGCGAGTCGCTGACGATGCGGGTCCGGGTCCCGACGGCGCTCACACCGCCGCCCGGCGTGCAGCAGGAGCGAGCGCTGGCCGGGTGGTACGTCGAGCTGGTGGGGACCGACACGCTCTCGGTCGCCGACGCGCGCCACCACTATCGGCTGCGCGTCGCCGACGTGCGCCCGGACGGCCACTCCACGTTGGTCTATCGGGCGACCGTCGAGCTCCCGCCCTGGCTCGCGCCCGGGACCTACGACCTGAAGGTGCGCTCGCCCGGCAGCGAAGAAGTCCACGCCCCCTCGTCACTGCGGGTCGGGGTCGGCGGCGCACGCATCGCCCGGCTGGCGACCCGACCGACGCCGGCGGAGGCCGCGGCGCTCGCCCGGCTGCCGGTCGACGTGTGGCTGTTGGACTCGCGGGAGTGGGAGTCGGAGGTCGGTGCTCGGAGCTCGGAGTCGGAGTCGGAGTCGGAGTCGGAGTCGGAGTCGGAGTCGGCGTCGGCGTCACGCATCGCCCTTCCCTGGCTCGACCTCGCGCACACTTTCGCGGTCCGCGTCGGTGACCGACTGCTGGTCTCCGGGGGCTGCGACGACCCCCACGTTCCCTTTCGGGTCGCCGTGGAGCGGGTCGGCGCCGAGCCCCTCGACGCCCCCGCGGCACCGCCCCCCGGCCACTACCGCGACGCGGACGGTGACGAAGCCGCCATCCCCAGCGCCGGGCTGGAACGAATCGGCGACGACCGCTGGGAGAACCGAGCGGGGGTTCCCCTCCAGGTGCGCGTGGTCTTCCCGGAAGGACCGCGCGGGCTGACCCTCGAAGGCGCCCGCGAGCGCGTCGGGTTCTGGCCGGGCACGCCGGTGCGGCCGGTCGGCCACCGCGCGAGCGTGGTCGGGCTCTGGACCGTCGCCCCGCGGGCCCACGTGACTCCCCGACGACTGGAGCCCAGCGAGCCCACCCTTGAGGTGACCGTCCTGGGCGAGCCCACGACCCACGCGCCCACGCCCGTTCGGGTCCGGAGTGACGGCCGGGTAGCCATGGCCTGGGAAGAGGACGGCTCCGCCTTCGTCGAGGAAGCCGGAATCCGAGAGGTCCCGGTGCGCTTCCGCTGGCTCGAGCACCACGAGCTCCACGCGCTCGCCATCGGGCCCCGTGGGGCGGCGAAACGGACCGCCAGCGCCACCGTCGTGGTCACGGAACGACCCAACAGCTGCAGCGTCAGCAAGGATCCACCCCCATTTGGTGCCATTCTGGGCATCGGGATCGCCGTCTTCTGGGTCCGGCGGCGCCGCTTCCTTTGCCAAGACCGGCCAACGCGCTAAACGTTGCCAACGAAATTCGCGACCGAGGGAATGACTTCTCCCCCGCCTCGCGTTCGACAGCGCCCCATGCTCATCCGACCCGCCATCCTCGCCCTCGCACTGGCTCTCACCGCTGGCTGCGCCCAGACCATCCCGAACACCACCGTCGAAGACACGGCGGAGAACCGGTCCGTGGTGGCGTTCATGGAGGAGTATCGGAAGGCCATGGAGGAGCGCGACGTCCGTCGGCTGCTCGAGCTGGCGTCGCCTCACTACCTCGATGACAACGGCACCCCCGGCGGGGCGGACGACATCGACTACGACACCCTTCGAGAGAACCTCACGCTCTGGGCTCGGCGCGTGGACGATGTCCGCTATGACATCAGCTATCGCCGCGTCAGCTACGCGCCCAACGACCGGGTCTATGTGGAGATTCGCTACGGTGGCTCGTTCCACATCCAGCGACCCGCGACCGAGGACGAGCAGTGGTCGCGCCGCCTGGCCAACCACCGGTTGGTACTCCAGAAGCTGGCCGACCCCGAGGGTGAGGACGAGTTCCGCATCCTCTCCGGCATGTAGGAATTCCGGATCTCGTTGAACCCCGCCCTCCGAGTCGGCTAGGGTTCCGTCGCCCCGCATGAGTGGCGACAAGAAGAAGCTCGGCAAGATCCTGCTGAAGCAACGTGCCGTCACCCCGGACGAGCTCGACAGGCTGTTGGAACGGCAGAAGTCCGAACCAGGCCACCGGCTGGCGTCCGTCGCGCAGCGGTCTGGCTCCGTCTCACCGAAGAGCCTGCTGAAGGCGCTGAGCGAGCAGCACGGCGTCCCGGGTATCGATCTCGATCAGGTCGTGGTCCCGCTCCAGAACCTGGAGCTGGTCCCGGAAGACGTCGCCAAGCAGCACCTGATCCTCCCGATCCTCGTCAAGGCCGACCGCGTCTTCCTGGCGATGTCGGACCCCGCGGACAAGCGGGTCATCGAGGAGATCGAGTTCGTCACCGGTCGCCGGGTCTTCCCCTACGTCGCCCTCCACGACTCGCTCCAGGAGGTCATCACCAAGGCGTACGGTCTGCGAGGCACCGGCGAGGAGCACTACATCGGCCCCACGGTTCCCAAGGACTATCTGGAGTCGCTGGGGCTCGCGCCCACGCAGATCCGGTCGGAGCCTCCGAAGGCCCCCGCCGGTGTGGTCGTCGACCGCGACATCGAAGACGACGGGCTCGACCATGACGACGACCTCGGGCTGGCGGAGCTCACCAAGAAGGCCGCGTCACCCCACGATCCCTTCGCGTCACAGGTCGCCCCACTGCCCACGGACCACATCCGCAAGGAGCGGCCCATCAACCCGAAGATCCTCATCGTCGACGACGAGGACGACATTCGGAAGATGCTGAGCCGGGTCCTGCAGAAGAAGGGCTTCGAAGTCCTCGAAGCCAGCAAGGGCCTCGCCGCGCTCCAGTTGGTGCGGGAGAACACGCCCGACGTGATCCTCCTCGACGCCATGCTCCCCGAGGTCCACGGCTTCGACATCTGCCGACGCATCAAGGGGTCCAAGCGCTACGGCCACATCCCGATCATCATGGTGAGCGCCGTCTACCGGGGCTGGCGCGTCGCAGAGGACCTGCGGAACTCCTACGGCGTCGATGCCTTCCTGGAGAAGCCCTTCAAGATCTCGGAGGTCGTCGCTCACGTGGAGCGCGTGCTCGAGGGGCGCGCTTCCGAGCTTCCGATGGACGACATGCTCAGTCGGGAGGCGAGCGACGCGCTCGAGAAGGGGATGGACCTCTACCGGAAGGGCGACCTCGATGGCGCGATCGAGAAGCTCCGGTCCGGGCTCTCGATCGACCCGCTGAGCTTCCAGCTCCACTACCACCTGGGCCTGCTCTGCGGTCGACGGGACGACGTCTTCGCCGCGATCCACGAGCTGGAGACCGCGGTCGACCTACAGCCGCGCAACTTCAGCGCCCTGAAAAACCTCGCGATCCTCTACCAGCGGGCCGGCTTCAAACACAAAGCGGTCGAGATGTGGGAGCGGAGCCTGGGCGCCGCGCCGGACGACGACACGCGCGAGGGAATCAAAGAACACCTGATGGGCCTGCTTTGAGCCGCATCCCGCTTCCGGGCCCAAGAACTCATGGCCGCGGCGTTTCGGAAGAGCTCGGTGGGCCATCCGCGACCAGGGCGTTCGATCGCCACACCCCCGATGGTCTATAGTCCCCCGCGAACCTGTCCCCGATGAAGTTCCTCTGCGACAACTGCAAGGCCAAGTACCAGATCCCGGATGAGAAGATCCGGGGTCGGACCCTGAAGATGAAGTGCCGCAAGTGCGAGCACCCCATCCTCATCCAGGGTCCACAGGAGGCGGCAGCCCCCAAGGCTCCCTCCCGGCGCGGTGGCTCCAGCGTGAAGCCGGCTCCGAAGCGACGTGGTGGCTCCAGCGTGGGCCCGCGGCCGGTGAGCCGACCGGCCCCCGCCGCTGCGAGCGCCCTGGGGGCCGAGTTCCGCCGAGGCGGCTCGTTGGCCCCCGAACCGGCCCCGCAGGCCGCCAAGGTCGAGTGGTACGCCGCGATCAACGACGTCCCCGTCGGACCGATCAAGCGCGACGAGCTCGCGCGGAAGATCGGCACCGGCGCCGTCCACGCCAAGAGCCTCTGCTGGCGCGAGGGCATGGACGATTGGAAGCCGCTCGAGCAGGTGCCCGAGCTGGTGAGCCTGTTGGCGTCGCGCCGCGTCCCGGCACCACCGCCCCGTCCGGCGACCGGCGCGCGCACGGCCCCACGGCCGCCCGCCAAGAAGGAAGCCTCCGGGCGCTCGAACGTCGTCCCGATCGGCGGGCGGATGGGCGCAGGGGCCACGCCGGGCTTCGACGACGACGACGAGAAGACCGTGATGGCGCCGCCTCCCTCGGCCGCGACGGCAGAGGGCTCCGCCCCCGATCTCACGCCGCTGCCGATCGGGGAGCCCGAGGTCGCTGCCGCCGGAGCCTTCGCCGCGCCTCCGACCGCCGATCACTCGTCGCCGTCGCTGACGCCCGCCCCGAGCCAGCCGGCTCAGCCCACCTCACGTGGGCTACCGCCGGGCCTGCTCCTCGCGCTCGTGGGCGTCGGCGCGTTCGGTGTCGCCCTGGCGATCGTCGCCGGCAAGAAGCTGTTCCCGGACGATCCGCCCGCCGAGGTGGCGTCCAACGACCCCTTGGCCGAGGAAGAGCCGCTCGGCCCGGACCTCGAGTTCGACGAGGGCGACCTCGAGATGCCGGAAGAGGGTGAAGAGCCCGCAGAGGGCGAGGAGCCCGAAGAAGGCGAAGAGCCCGAAGAGACCGACGACGCGCCCCCGACGACCATGCGTCGCGCGGGCACGACGACCGCGATGGCCACCACGACGATGAGCGGGAGCAGCGAGATGCTCACGGCTGCTCAGCAAGCGCTCCTCGACCGCTACGGCGGGAGCGACACCTCCGGAGGTCCCTCGCTCATGAGCGTGAACGTCGGCTCGGGCGGTTCGAGCAGCCGCGAGCAGCTCGACGCGAGCGCCGTTCGCCGAGTAGTCGGTGCGGCAACCAACCGTCGCGCGCTCCAGCGCTGCTACGAGACGGCGATCCGCGGAGCGCCGGACGCGCCGAGCGTTCGAATGGACATCGACGTCCGGGTCGGTGCGTCCGGCACGGTCACCCGAGTCTCCGCGAGCGGCAACGACTTCAACGGGCTAAAGGCCTGCCTCGAGCGAACCGTGCGCCGGTGGCGCTTCCCGCCCTCGTCTGGCGGCGGCGAGACCCGCTTCCCGGTCGTGTTCTCGCCGAGCGGCTGAGCTCAGCGCAGCGCGCGAACGACGAAGAACGCGACCGCGGCGAGCGCGAGCGCACCGACGATCAGCACGGCCCACTGGACCGCCTGACTCTTCGGAGCGGCTTTCTTCGGCGCCGGCGTGGAGGCATCGGAGCTCAGCGAGACCTGCACGGAAGACCCGCTCGAGCTCGACGGCTGCGCGGGTGCCTTGGGTGGCTCGCTCGGCGCACGGTCGAGCCCCAGCTGCTCCAGCATGTCGCCTCCCCACATCGCCGTCGGCTCGTCGGCCGCGTGGCTCATGAAGTCGTCGTCGTCTTCGTCGTCCGACATGCAGGGGTGATCGTGCCAGATTTGGAGCAGAAACGGCAAAGTTGTGCGCGACTGCACCCAGACGGATCGTTTAGGGTCGGAGCATGGACCCGGCCGAGCTGACCCGTTTGACCGCCGAGACCCTCTACCTGGTGCTCCTGGTGTCGGGTCCGCCGCTCTTGGTCGCGCTGGCCATCGGTCTCGTCGTAGGCCTGCTCCAGGCGGTCACGCAGGTGCAGGAGCAGACGCTCTCCTTCGTGCCCAAGCTCGTCGCGGTCGCGACCGTGCTGGTGGTCGCCGGGGGCTGGATGGGCGGCCAGCTGCTGCGCTTCACCGACCGGCTCTGGCGAGCGATCCCCGAGCTGATGTAGCCACCCGCCGGGGGTTTTACCCGGTTTAACTCCGCCTGAACGCGCTCGCGGACCACATTGCCAGGAGTTGGAAACGAACTCCGGAGGCGACGCGATGCGTTTGAATTGGCTTAGGTGGATGTGCGTGGGGCTACTTTGCGTAGCTGCGTGCGGCGATGACGATGGCGATACGGGCGACGGCATGGACGCCGGCGCCGAGGACGGCGGCGGTGGCGGCGACGACGCGGCCATCGAAGAGGACGCAGCCGTCGAGGACGGGGGCGTGGACGCGGTCGCCAGCCTGCCCAGCCAGGGCTCGACCGTCGCCGCCGCCGAGGTCGGGGACACCCTCGCGGTCGCGAACTTCGCCTCCGACAGCGTCACCTTCTTCGAAGCCAGCACCCTGACCGAGCGTGGTCGCGTGGACGTGGGCGACGAGCCCGCCTCGGTGACCTTCTCCCCCGACGGGACTGAGGCCTACGTGGTGAACCGGGCCGACCAGACGGTCTCGGTGATCACCGGCGCCGACGGCAGCTCGCCGAGCGAGGCGACCACCATCGACGTGGGCTCCGAGCCGCGACTCGCGGCGCTCTCCCCCACGGGCGCGACGCTCTACGTGACCAACTGGGTCGACGGGACGCTGAGCGTCATCGACACCGCCAGCCGTTCGGTCACCGCGACCGTGACGCTGGGCGGCAACCCCTACGCCGTCTGCGTCACCAACGACGGTGACGGCGAGGACGACGACGAGACCGTCTATGTCACCGACTTCTACTCCCGCGCGATCAGCGGGGAGGCCGAGGCCAGCGACCGTGGCCGCGAGGCGCGCGTGTTCCACCTGGACGCGAGCGACATCACCAGCGTCGCCTCGACCATCACCCTCGACCCGATCGACGTCACTGGCATCACGCCCGAGATCGACGCCGCGAACACCGGCGCGTTCCCGAACCAGCTCTACGCCTGCACCGTCCACGACGATCACCTCTACGTGACCGCCGTCGGTGCCTCGCCGGAGCCCTTCGGCACCACCACCGACTTCCACCAGAACATCCACGGCCTCCTCTACGAGGTCGCCATCGCGGACGACTCGGTCACCCGCGAGCTGAACCTCAACCAGATGGTCGCCGCGCTCGACGGTGAGAAGCGCTTCGCCGCGGTCCCGACCGGCATCGCCTTCGTGCCGGGCACGACCTTCGGCTACCTCTCGGTGATGACCGCCAACATGGTCCTGCGGATCGACCTCGCCCCGACTCCGCCGACCGCCGGCTCGCCCACGGGTACCAACTTCCTCGCCACCGGCCCCTCGCCCACCGGGATCGCGATCACGGGCGGGAAGGCCTACACCTACAACGAGGTCGGTCGCTCGGTGAGTCAGATCGACCTGCCGAGCCAGACCACCGAGCAGCTCGAGGTCGCGTCGGCGCCGCTCCCCAGCGCGGGCACCAGCGAGTTCGACGCGCTGCGCGGCCAGCGCTTCTTCAACACCGGGCTCGCGCGCTGGTCCACGGGCGCCTGGGTCGGCTGCGTCGGCTGCCACCCGTCGGGCACCACGGACAACGTGACCTGGACCTTCCCGGCCGGACCGCGGCAGACCGTCGACACCTCGGCGACCTTCGACCGCTCACAGAGCACCCAGCGCGTCCTGAACTGGACCGCCATCTTCGACGAGGTCCACGACTTCGAGCTCAACACCCGCGGCGTCGCCGGTGGCGTTGGCGCCATCGTGAGCGACCCGGGTCTCGACCCCGCGAACCGCATCAACTTCGTTGGCGCGGGCGGTCCGGCGAACCCCGAGAACGGCTTCAACGTCGGCTCGACCGCTGGCGTCAACGAGCGCGACGGTGTGCTCTCCGACTGGAACGAGATCGAGGCGTACATCCGCACCATCCGTAGCCCGCGTGGCGCGACGGTCACCGAGGGCGACCCGGAGGAGGGCGCTGCGCTCTTCGCGGAGGGCGGGTGCGCGAACTGCCACGGCGGTGTCCTGTGGACGCTCTCGGAGCGCTACGCGACCCCCGCCGTCGACACCACGCTGGCGGCTGTGAGCTTCTCGGACTCCGGCGTCGACTCGATCGGCTCGGTCGCTCCGGCGACCACCGTGCTCGACGAACTCGGCTTCGACACCCCGCTCATCAACAACGACGCGAACGGCGCACCCCAGCGTCACCTCTGCGTGGTGCGGGAGGTCGGCACCTTCGGCGCCGGCGGCGCGGACGACCGCGGCGCGGCCGAGCTCCGGCAGAACGGCGGCAACGCGCAGGGCGTCGACGGCTTCAACGTGCCCTCGCTGCTCGGCATGGCGACCGGCGCGCCCTACCTCCACAACGGAGCCGCGGAGACGCTCGACGAGCTGCTCAGCGACCCCGACTTCCAGAGCCACCTCATCTCGGGGAACGCGATCTTCAGCCTCACCGAGGCGGAGCGCGCGAACCTCATCGCCTTCATCCGAACGGTGGACGACGAGACCCCCGTCGTGCCGCTGACCGCGGGCCACCAGCTCTGTCCCGAGAGCGCGACGCCCGTGGCTCCCTAGCAGGCCCACCAGCCTGCGAGCGCCATCCAACCCCCACCCGAACGGTCTTCCTCCATCTCCCACCACGTTCGGGTGGGGGGCGCTCTTTTCACTCCTCCCTGGCCGCGCCCTTCACGGCGACCGGGATGTCGGGATCGAAACGATAGCCCCCCTCCCCCCGCACCAAGACTTCCCGGAGCCCCAGCTTGCGTAGCGTACTGAGCGCGACCTTCACGCGATTGAGCCCTGACTGGACGTTGACCGACTCTCCCGGCCAACCCAGCTCGAGCAGGTCGTGGGAGTCGAGGGCCACGCCCTCGGCGTGGGCGCGCCCGAGGCCGACGACGATCTGCCAGAGCGCGGCGCGGCTCGCGAGGTCGAGCACGGTTCCATCGGGCAAGGTGACCCGACCGTCCGGCACCGAAAGGGTCAGCGCCCCACGGCCCAGCCGGCGATCGAGGAGACGCATGGCGATGCGCGCGTCGTCCGACGGGCTCACGCTCTCGGCTTCCATCGCCGCCTCGAGGGCCGCGACCGCCTCCGGTCGCGCCCCGACGGAGTCCTCGGTGAGCGTCAGGTGCAGTCGATGAAGCGACACCGCCCGGTGGACGCCCGGGTCTTCGATGCGCTCGAGCGCATCGGTCGCCTCACCGAACGCTTCGTTCGCCGCTGCGACCCTGCCTCGCTCGGCCTCGGCCGCCCCGCGGAGGGCTGCGACCACCGCCGTGAGCCGCTGATCGCCCACCCTGCGCAACCCATCGAGGGCCTGATCGTAGAGCGGGATGGCGGCCTCCAAATCGCCGCGCTCGTGTTCGACGGCGCCGGCGTAGCCAGAGAGATGAGCGACGTAGAGCCGGTGTCCAACGGCTCGCAGACGTGCGATGCCGCGCGCGTGGAGCTCCGCGGCTCGCTCGAGCTGGCCGAGCTCCTGCTCCAAGATCGCGAGGTTGCCCTCCGCGAGGCCGAGCGCGACCGGTGCGAGTGCCGCGTCGAGCGACTCGACCGCGGCCTGGTAGTGCTCGCGCGCCTCGTCGAAGCGACGCTCCTGAAGACGGACCGCGCCGATGTCGGATCGGAACTGCGCCGCGCGCTGAGGCAGCGAGAGCGACTCGGCGAGTCGACGCCCCTGCTCGTAGTGCGTGGCCGCGGTATCGAGCTCCCCGCGCGCATGGGCGACGATGGCCCGCTGCCGACACGCCTCGACCCGCGATGGGTCGCTCTCTGGAGCGAGCTCGAGTGCGCGCTCCGCGTGGGCGACGGCCGGGTCCACGTTGCCCCGCGCCAGCTCGCAGGCGGCCCGCCGCGCGAAACACAGCGTGAGCTCGACCGGATCGGTCAGCGCATCAGCCGCCTCTTCGAGAGCCGTGAGCGCCTCGTCGATCCGCCCCGACACCTCCAGCACCCGCGCGCGGGCGAAGGCGAGGCTCGGATCCGCCGGCATCGCGTCGAGCAGCTCGAGCGCCGACTCGGCCGGCCCGCGCTCGACCAGTACCTCGGCGATGGCCAGCGTGAGATCGTGCTTCTGGCCCGTCTCGGCGAGTCGCCACGCCGCTCGCAGCTGGTCGAGCGCATCCGTGAGCGCCGAGAGCGCCTCGCCACGCTGGGCACCACGCAGCGCGGCGACCTGCGTCCGCGAGAGCACCGCATAGTGGTCGACGTACGCGCGCGCCGTCGACTCGCGGAGCTCGAGGTCGTCGAGCCGTTCGGCCGCGAAGGCACGCACCGGCGTGTAGAGCCGATGGCGATGACCACTGCGAGCGAGCAGCGAGTGGTCGCGCAGGGTGTGGAGCAGATCGACGGCGTCGGGCCCGAGGACGGCTTCGGCGGCGGCCGTGTCGAAGGCGCCGACGAACATGGCGCAGCGTGCCAAGGCCTGCTGCTCGGCGAGCTCGAGTCGCAGCCAGGAGTCTCGCAGCGCATCGTGGAGCGGCGAGCGGCGACCATGGCGGGTCTCGATCGCGCTCAGCCCCCGCGCGGCGAAGCGCTCGAGCATCTCGGTGGGCGAGAGCACGCGCAGCCGAGACGCGACCAGCTCGAGCGCCAGCGGGACGCCATCGAGCGCACGGACGAGCTGCTCGAGCGCGGCGCGTTCGGCGGGCTCGGTCGGCAGCGGCGTGCCGGCGTGCTGCAGGACCAACTGCAACCCCGCGTTCTCCTCTCCGGACTCCGTGGCGAGCGGCCCGACTTCGACGAGCGACTCGCCCGCGATGCCGATGCGGGCGCGACTCGTCACCAGCACGCGCATGGCCGGCGCGGCGGCGGCCCAGCGCGGGACGATCTCGGCGAGCGCGCCGACCGCGCCCTCGGCTTCGTCCACGACGAGCAGGAGTGGCCCTCGGGTATCGAGCGCGTAGGCGAGCTCCATCACCGGGTCGCCCAGGTCGATCCAGCTGAGCCGCATCCCGAGCGAGTCGGCGACCGACGCGCAGAGCTCATCGGCGCTGGTGATGGCCGACGCGTCGACCCAGGCCGCTGGCCCATCGGCCCACTCGCGGTGGGCCTCGACGGCGAGCCGAGTCTTGCCGATGCCCGGTGGGCCGGTGAGCGTCGTGAGCGCCTCGGTGCCGAGCGATGCGGAGAGACGAGACCGCTCGGATTCACGCCCGAAGAGCGGTGTGAGCACGGGCGGTGGACCGAAGCGGGTCATCGGAGTCGATGGACCGCCCGACCCCCCATGAACGAGAGAGGACCGCATGTCGGTGTGTGAATGCGCGTGCTAGCTTGCCCCCCCATGCGGGCGCTTTGCTTCATCTGTCTGCTCTTCGGGTGCACTGGCTCTCCGGACGACGCTCCCGTCGTGGCCGGCGGAGGGTACCGCGGAACGTTCGCCGGCAGCGTCACGATCACGGTGCACGATCAGACCGATGAGTCACCGATCGGGGGAGCGGTGGTGACCGTAGACGGGATCGAGGTAGGCGCGACCGCCGCGGACGGTTCGATCGTGGTCGATGGGGAGACCGCCGACCGCATCGAGGTCAGCGCTTCGGGCTACGCCACCATGGCCTACGTCGGTACCGGCGCCGAGGTGGTGACCGTCGCGATGCGACGCCCTTCGGCCACGTTCGGCAACGTGGCGGGCTCGGTCTCGGGGCTGGACGGTTTCGAGGTCCCGGCCGGCGCCGTCCTGCGGACCCGCGTCGGTGTGGCGGCCGAGGGGGAGCGCATCGCTCTCCGCGCGCCCGTCGCGACCTGTGAGGGCATCGGAGCTTGCTTCTTCGAAGGGACGGCGATGCCGGGCGTGCCCACCCGCTTCTTCGCCCAGATCGAAGCCGTCGACGACATGGGAACGCCCGGCATCGCCGACGACGTGGTGACGCCGTTGTCCTTCGCGCTCTCGGACACCGTCATGGCCTCGGGGCTCTCCGCCGACACGGTCGATCTGGAGCCCCTCCCCTCGAGCGAGCTGGCCGCTCTGGAGATCGAGCTCCCGGGCTCCGTCCCCGGCATCGATCGCGTGGTCGGCGTACCTGGCGTGGGCCTCGGCTCGGCCATCCTCTTCTTCGGCGCACACGACGGCCAGACCGAGTTCCTGCTGCCGGCGGCGATGGGCGAGTTCGAGGGCTCGCGCCGCTGGGCGGTGACCCACGCCAGCCGTGACGATGGCGCCGAATCGGTGGCCGTCGTCCGTGCAGCGCAGGGCGAGGCCGTCGCGTCCCTCGTCGCCCCCGTTCCCGGCGCCATCCCCGAGCTCTCGTCCGCCGGCGGCGAGCTCGATCTCTCGACGGTGGGCACGCGCGCGCTGGTCGAGGTCTGGGAAGCGAGCGAAGCGCGCTGGACGCTCGTCTTCGATGACCGCGACACCCTCGCGCTGAGCGGTCCCGCCGACGTCACCATCTGGAACGCACCCCCTCAGACGGACGGGTTCCGCCTGAGCGAGCTGCGCTCGACCTTCACCGGTTGGGTCGCCGTTCCGGTCGCTCCCTAGAATCCGGCGCGTGCCCGGAGCGATACGGTGCCGGCATCCTCACGCTGGAAGAGCACGAGGAACCGATCGTTCGGCGCCACCCCCGGAACGCCACCGTAGCCGTCACCCAGCTCGTGACGGACGAGGGAGTCGCCCAGGACCCAGAGCTCGAGCGAAGCATCGCCCTCGTCACCACGGGAGAGGAGCGCGACCTCACCAGCGTCGTTGATGGCGGCGGCCTCGCCGTTCTCTTCGAGGTCGACGTTGCGGCCGCCGAGCGACTCCGACCCCGCGGAGCCCCAGCTCCCGTCGAAGAGCGCGTGGTCGAGGGTCCCGGCGGTCTCGTCGACGGCGAGAACCCGTAGACCGGCGGCCGACGAGAGGAGCGCCACGGAGTAGGCGTCGAAGCCATCGCTCATGAGCGGCGACTCCGCCGTCCAGCTGGAGCCGTCCCACTGTGCGACCCAGACCCCGGAGCCATCGGCGTAGCCAAGGGCGAACCCGGCTTCCGTCGCGGTCAACGCGTAGAAGTCCGGCCCATCCGTCAGGCTCTCGAAGGGCGTGGTGACGTCGCCCCAGGAGCCGCCCGCGAACACGCGCGCCGCGTAGGTCGTCTCCGCGGAGCCGTTCTCCTCCCGCCAGACCAGAGCGATGCCCGCGGCACCGCTCGCGCTCTCCATCCGCGCCACCGCGTCCGTGGTGGTGCTGCGCATCGCAGTGGGCGCACCGAAGCCGGTGCCCAGATCGGTGAGCACCGAAGCCTGGAGGTCGTCCGCGCCATACCAATACACGACGACGGCGTCCTCGCCGGCGCTGCTCCCCAGCGGCGAGCGGCCGCTCTCGAGCTGGCTGAGTGCGTTGGTCGCCAGCGTCGCGGGCGCGCTCCACGCACCACCCGAGTAGGCGCTCCAGCGGACGGTGCCGTCGGTGCCCACGCGCTCGAGCCAGGTTGCGACGAATCCGCCACCGAAGGCTTGGATCTGGAAGTCCCGGATCCAGTCTCCCGTGCCCATCACGTCCCGCTCCGTCAGCGTCCCGTCGGCGGCCCGATGGGAGAGCCGGATGGACTCCGGGAGCGTGCTCCCACCGGCGTCGCGGAACGTCGCGAACGCGACATCGTCGGCGTCGACGGCGACGACCTGCCCTCGTCCATCGAAGGTGGCCGGCGCGACGAGCTCGGTGGTCCACGTGGACCCATCCACGCGGAGCCCCGTCACGATGCGCGAGTCGAGAAATGCCTGTTGCCAGAGCACGCGCACGTCGGAGCCGACGGCCTCGGGGCGACCGGCGCTGCGCCGCCACTCCGCCGGCACGGTGCTCTCGAGCGCGGTGAAACGGCCGCCCGCACCGTCGACGAGCGCGACCTCGGCCTCCGTGGTGCTGAAGTCGCCGAACGCGAGCCGGGCACCGTCGAGGTCGACGACGCTGGGGGCCGATCCGAAGCGACCGTCGGCGACCGCGGACGTCGCCGCATCGGCGTCGATGCCGGCGCCCGCCATGGCGGGCGCGTCGGTCGCGGCGACCTGCCGGAGCCCGAGGCCCGGGTCGAGCCAGGCGATGCGAATCGCAGAGCCGTCCCGGACGGCGGCCACGGGGATCTCCCGAGCCTCTCGCTCGACGCTGGTCACGGTCGCCAGGGTGGTCGGCTCGGAGACGACGATGGCGTCGTTGGCGTCGAAGCCGATGCGAACCGCGAGCAGCGACCAGGGCTGGTCGTCGCGAATCGTCGCGTCGCCCTCCCAGAGCAACACGAGCGCACCTTCGTCCAGGGGCAAGACACCGCAGGGCACCGTGTGGGTGTCGCTCGCGCTCTCGTCGCGGACGGTGATCTCGGTCCACCCGTAGGTCCCGCTCCCGTCGCCGCTGGTGTCGTGACGAACGAACGCCTGGGTGTAGAGGCGGTAGCCGACGGAGGCCGAGGTCCCGACCCAGTGCGGCCAGATCTCGTGGGTGCCGTCGCTCGCGAGCATCACCTGGTCCTGCTGCCGCGCATCGGGCGTCGGGACCTCCGACCACGTGTACGCGGCGCCGGTCCATTCGGCTTCCATCAGCACGCCGCGGTGGGTGGCGAAGATGGCCCGGTCGCCGTTGATCGCGCCCACCGTGTCCCCGAGGGCCCCGCTCGGCGGCGTGCCCTCGGTCAGCACCCCATCGACGATCGACTCGGTCTTGCCGGCGTCCTGATTGTGCAGCCCGACGTAGCGACGGGGCGCGTGGCCGATGAAGAAGTACCCGGGCTGCGTCACACCCCCACTGCGGCCGAGCTCCGTCTGCCAGGCGTCGTCGGTGTATTCGCGGAAGAGGCTCAACGTCGACCCCTGGATGTTCCACGCGACGAGGAAGCCGCCGGCTCCGTCGCCGACGACGAAGGGGTAGCTGATACGCGTGTCGACCATCGACGCGTAGGGCGACCCGGGATCGAGATCGTCGACCTGCATGACCGCTCCCCAGCCGTCGGCCTCGGTGTATCGCTCCGCGAAGAGATCGGCGCCCGGGTTGCCGCAGCGACTCCCCTCGCAGTCGGTGTAGACCAGCATGGCGCTCGCCCCGCTCGACGCGATGTGGGCTTCGCGGCCGGGCACGAGTCGGGGACTCTCCCAGGCGGTCGTGTCGGCGTCGTACGCCGCCACGTAGGTCTGCTCGCCGGCGGTCAGCGCGCGGAAGAGCGCGACCGCGTCGCCGCCGCTCGTCTCGACGACCTGCACATCGCCGGGGTTGGCCAGCACGGGCTCGGGCGGGCCGGGGAGATCGGTCGGCGTCGTCGGCCAGGGGTCTTCCCCACCGCCGTCTTCGGCCATGGCAGCGTCCGCGGCGCCACCGTCGACCGGCCCGCCGTCCACCCGGTCGTCCCCCATGTCCAGGTCGACCAACGCGTCGTCGGTCATCGTGCCGTCGTCATCACCACAGGCCGAGACGACCAGGGAGAGAGCGAGAAGGGGGCGAAGGGAGTGGCGCATGGCCGGATTAATACACGCCCCACTCACACTCCGAAGGTGGTTTCCTGACGACCGTCCCCGCATTGGGAGCTCTTCACCCGACGAGCCCACGATGGTCTAGAGTCCCGCCGTGGAGGCGCTGCTACGGCTGCTCGGCGGAGAGGCCGCCGTTCAGGAGACCCTGGCCGTCGGTGGGCTGGTGGCCGCGCGGGTGGGGCCGCTGACCGTGCTCGCGCCCTGGCTCTCGCTACGGCGGACCCCGCCGATGATCCGTGCGGCGCTCGTGCTGGCGCTCACCGCCGCGCTCACGCCGCTGGCGCTGCCACAGGCTCGCGTGGCCGTGATGGAGCTCGGTGGGGCCAGCTACGCGGTGGCGGTGCTCCGCGAGGCGATGATCGGTGCGCTCTTCGCGATCGCCACCGCCCTGCCCTTCTTCGCGCTCGACTGGGCCGGACGGCTCACCGACACCTGGCGCGGCGCGTCGATGTCCGAGGTGATCGCCCCCAACACCGGCGAACGAACCAGCCCGCTCGGCGACCTCCACATGCTGATGGGCATCGCGCTCTTCCTGAGCCTCGGCGGCCACCGGATCGCGTTCGCCGCCTTCGCCGAGGGGCTGCAGGTGGCCCCGGTCGGCATGGTCGAGCTGGCCCCGCGAGCACAGAGCCTGGCGCTCGGCGCGGCCCAGCTGACCGGGTCGGCCCTCGCCTTCGCGCTGGCGATCGCGGCACCCGCCGCCGCAGCGATCGTCGCGGTCGAGGTCTCGCTCGGACTCCTGGCGCGGAGCGCGCCGCAGGTGCCGGTCTTCTTCGCCGGCATGCCGCTCCGAGCAGCCACCGGGATCGCGGCGGCGCTGCTGGCGCTCTCGCTGGCCACGGCGCAGCTCCCGGAGGTCTTTCGGGCGGCGATCGACATCGCCAGCCGGTGGGTCTCGGGTCCCTGAACGAGGCCGAGCGTTGACAGCCAGCGCCCTTCGATCGTACGGCGCGGCATGACGACCATCGACACCCTCATCGACGCCGAGACGATCGCCAAGCGCGTCGAAGAGATGGGGAAGCAGATCAGCAAGGACTACGCGGGCGAAGAGGTCGTCATCGTCCCGGTGCTCAAGGGCAGCTTCATGTTCGCGGCGGACCTGGTCCGACACATCGACATCCCCTGCCGCATGGACTTCCTCGGGCTGCGCTCCTACGAGGGCGAGACCTCCACCGGCGTGGTGCAGATCACCAGCGACCTCACGCGCGCCATCGAGGGCGAGCACGTCATCGTCGTCGAGGACATCGTCGATACCGGCCTGACGATGGAGTATCTCTTCGAGAACCTCGCGACCCGAAAGCCGAAGTCGGTGAAGCTGGCGTCGCTGCTCCACAAGCCGGCCCGGACGACCGTGGACATCGACATCGACTACCTCGGCTTCACCATCGAGGACGTGTTCGTCATCGGCTACGGCCTCGACTTCGACCAGCTCTACCGGAACCTCCCCTACCTCGGCGTGGTTCGGAGCGAAGAGTGATGCCCGAGCCGTCCAAGCGTCTCGCCATGCTCGAGACGATGATCGAGAAGGGGAGCACCGACCCCTTCGTGCACTACGCCCACGCGATGGAGCACCGCTCGCAGGGGGACCTCGCGAAGGCGCTCGAGCTCTTCGGGAAGGTCGCCGACCGTTTCGAAGACTACGTGCCCACCTATCTGATGGCGGCGCAGGTCGCCGAGAAGCTCGACGATCTCGACGCCGCCAAGGACTGGGCGGAGCGCGGCCTGCAGCGCGCGCGGAACGCCGGCGACGCTCACGCGCAAGGCGAGCTGCAGTCGTTCCTCGACGATCTCTGAGCGCTCAGCGAACGCAGACCACGCGCCGGGTCCAGGCGACCCCGCCGAGCCCGTCGCGCGCGACGAAGAGGTGCGTGGCGGAGCGCCAGCCACTCGTCTCGACCGAAGGCGTCCACGGCAGCTCGAGCGGCGCGGTCGGCTCGCCCGGATCGAGGACGGCGAAGCGCGCGTCGAGGTCACCCTCGGTAACGAGGTGACTGAGCAGGAAGGGCACCTCCGCTTCCCGCTCGGCCTCGTCGACGGTGAAGGCGATGGCGACGGGCTCCTCGCTGGCGATCACCACCGGCTCGGCCTCCGTCAGCGCACAGTCCGGCGGCTCCGGCGCCCAGGGCCGACCGTCGATCGTGACCCCGAACGCCGCCGGAGCGGGGTTGTCGTTCCACTCGTCGGGTCCCTGCGCGACCGGGATCGATGCCTCGACCACCTCGGGGAGGACGTCGGCGCCGACGCATCGATCGAGCGGCGACTCCGGAAGCTCGCCCTCGGCGCAGCCGACGCCTTCGAGATGGAGCGGCTCGGTGGTCCCCGCCGGAACGGCGAAGGTGACCGTGGGCACGCCGGTGCCTTCCTCTTCGGCGATCGCGCCGGAGCCACAGTCCTCGCTGGCGCAGATGCGCATCCGCCACCGGACCGGCGTCTCCTCGCCGGTGGCGTCGGCGACCAACCAGCGGACCGTCGCGGTCTCTCCGGGCATCGGCGTCGCGCGGCGGTCCGTGCCCTCGACGGTCGTCTGAACCGCGAGCACCCGGACTCGTTCGAGCCGGTAGGCGGGGTCGAGGTCGCCGGTGCAGCCCACGAGCGCGAGCAGCGCCATCCAGAGTCGTCGCATCAGAGCTCTCCTCGCACGCCGAGGTTGGGGAAGATGGGCAGCTGCGACACGGTGGTCGTCTGCCGGTAGTCGTAGCCGTAGACCGTGTACTCGGCGTTCCGCGCGTCGTAGGCGTTCTGCAGATCCAGGTAGAGCGAGATGCGCCCGGCCTTCACCGTCCAGCTCTTCTGCACGCGCAGGTCGAGCCGATGGAAGGGCGACTGGCGTGCGCTGTTGAGCTCCCCGTAGATCGGTCGGTAGAGGTCGGTATCCGCCTCGTAGACGGAGCCGACGACCGGCGTCTCCGGGTTCCCCGAGGTCGCGCGAAACGCGAGCGAGAGCTGCCAGCCCCGACCGACGTTCCAGGTCGACGAGACGGTGAGCGCGTGGGGCACGTCGTAGTCGAAGGGGCGGAGCCCGCCGTGCTCGGTGCGCCGTTGGCTGCGGATGTACGAATAGGTGAGCCGCGCCACGAAGGTCGGGAGCCGGAGCTCCGCGTAGAGGTCGGTCCCGAGGATGCGCCCACTCCCCTCGTCGACGACGGGCTCGCTCCCATCCTCCGGCGCGACGGGCAGCCCATCGAGCCACTTCGCGTAGCCGTCGACCCCGAGGCGCAGCGCGTCGTCGGCGAGCTCCTGGGTGAGGCCGAGGGTGGTGTGGAGCGCTCGCGCGTGGCCCATGTCGGGGTTGCCGATGCCCGGGATCGCGTAGCCGTTCTCGTAGCCCGGCGGCTGGGAGAAGAGTCCGACACCGCCCTTGAGCATGGTGTCGTCACCCAGCTGCACGCGTGTGCTCAGCCGCGGGTCGACCGACGCCGAGTCGATCTCGCTGCTGTAGTCGGCGCGAAGCCCGAGGACGATCGACCAGGGTGGCAAGGGTCGCAGGTCGAGCTCGAGATAGGCGGCGGGTCGGACGATGTTCACGTATTCGTCGACGTGAACGTCCTGCTCGGGGTTCGAGGGATCCCAGCCTCCCGGATCGCCAGTCGCGGGACCGGTCTGCTCACCCGTGTACTCGAGGTTCGCGCCCACGTAGTGGAAGTCGAGCCCGCCGGTGAGACTCCACCGCTCGTTCGCGCGGAACTTCCACTCGCTGCGCGCGAACACCTCGGGACCGGTCGTGCTGAGCGCCGAGAGCTGACCGATGTCGGTGTCGATCATCATCACACCTGCGCCGACCGAGATGCGCTGCCGCACACGGTCGAAGCGCTTGTCCCACTCGAGCTGCAGCCGGTGGAACTGCAGGTCCACGCTGATCGCTCCCCGCAACCGCGGGTCGTCGTCGGCCGGGCGGTCGGTGATGATGGCGAGCCGGTCGCGGCTGCCATAGGCGCGCAGGCGCAGCGTGTCGCGCCGTGACACCCGAACGGTCGCGAGCGCCTGGTAGTCCCAGTAGACCGGCGCGGTCACCGTCGAGGACCCATCGCCGGAGATGGCGTCGTAAAAGAGGTCGACGTAGCTCCGTCGGGCGGCGACCGCGACGGAACCCCGGTCGCCGACCGGTCCTTCGACCGCGGCGGATGCGTCGAGGATGCTGAGGTCGAAGAAGCCGTGCCAGCGATCGCTCTTCGGATCGCGCGGCCGTGCCTCCACGATGGCGCCGAGCGCGCGGCCGTAGCGCACCGAGAAGTTGCCGGGCACCAGCGTGACGTCGTCGACGAGGTGGGAGTTGAAGAAGCTCCGGAACCCACCGAAGTGGTAGAGCAGGAGCACCGGCGCGCCGGCGAGGAAGACCTGCGAGTCCTCCGGTCCGGCGCCGCGGACGAGCAACGCGGGCTCGTTCAGCGGCGGGCGAGCCACGCCGGGCATGAGCTCCACTCCGCGGAGCACCTCACCCATCGTGCCCGCGGTCTCGACGGCTTCGCGCGCGTCGATGCGGTGTGCGGTCGGCTCGCGTGGCGGCGCTTCGACGGCGATGGTGGCGCCGAACTCGAGCTCTTCCGGCTCTGGCTCCGAGAGCGAGGGCTCTGGCGCCGAGGGTGAGGGTGAGTCCTCCGGCTCTGGCTCTGGCTCTGGGGGTGAGGGTTCCGGCGGCGGCGGAACGGGCTCGAAGACGTAGCGGTAGCGGATGGAGACCGGGATCGGCTCTCCGTCGCGGGTGGCCGGTGTGAAGACGAAGCGGCGCACCGCGCCGAGGGCGGCGAGCTCGAAGGGGGAGCCGGTCGGGGCCACCGCCTCCGCCCGGGTCACGCGACCCTCGACGTCGATGTCGATCTGCACGATCACCTCCGCGCCCTCGGTCGTCCCGGGCGGACGCTCGGCTTCGACGAACTCCGAGAGCTCCGGCAACACCACGCCCTCGGGCTGGGCGAAGGCAACGGCTGGAGCGAGGACGATCAGGAAGGTGATTCCACGACGCACGCCTCCCCAGTGCGTGTCCCCCCCGCGCTCGTTGCATCGGTGGTGTCAGCCGCTGCGGAGCTTCGAGGTCAGCACGTGGTCTCGCCACTCTCCGGCGATGCAGAGGTAGTCACGTGCGTAGCCCTCGACGACGAAGCCGAGCCGGCGCAGCAGCTTGCCGCTCCGTTCGTTCGTCGGCTGGTAGTTCGCCTGGACCCGGTGCAGCTCGAAGAGCTCGAAGGCCATCGGCAGTCCGGCGCGGAGCGCCTCTTCCATCAGCCCCTGCCCCACGTGCCGGTGGTCGAGCCCGTAGCCGAGCGTGCAGCTCTGGAAGGCGCCGCGAATCACGTTGCTGAAGTTGCAGCTGCCGACCACGCGGTCGGGATGGTCGGGCGGTACCGCGCGGCTGATCAGGAAGAGACGCATCGCGGTGCCGTCCGCCAGCTCCTGCCGGTTCTGAGTCAGCCGGTCCGCCCAGAACTTCTCCGTGTAGAAGCCCTCGGGCCGCGCCGGCTCCCAGGGCTCGAGGTGCTCACGGTTGCGCTCGAAGTAGCGGAGCACGGCCTTCGCCTCCGCGGGCGGCGGCATCAGCAGCCAGAGTCGATCGGTGGACCGGGGGTGAAAGGCGACCACGGCGGGAGCATTGCACGGAGTTCGAATGGCGGCGATCGAGCGCCGATGCTCTGACCCGTGCCGAAACGTGCCGTGTCCGGCTCCTCTGCCGCCCAGCGGTGGGCTGCACGAGTGGCACGAGTCTCGCATTCGTCCTCACCATGCCGTGGACTGAACGAGTCGTGTGCGTGGCGGTGATCGGGTCGATCGTGCTGATGTCCGCATGCACGTATGAGGGTGCGAGCGTCGCCGGGGACCTCGCGACCAGCGGGGAGTGCCCGGAGGGAGAACGCTGCCGCCCGCGGGTGGCTGGCCGAGGCTTTCTCGCCGCCGAGCCCCCGGGAGCGATGTTCGAGCAAGACCCCACGGGAGAGCTGCCACCGGTGGCGACGGGCGCGACCACGTGGGTCCGATACGTGGAGCCACGGTCTGGAGGATATGGAGTTGCGGACGTGCCGGGGGCTCTCTTCGAGGTTGCAGGAGACGTTCGGGTCAGACAGGTCGGTGGCCGAACGACCCTCGCGACACCCGCCCCCGGGAGCTACACGATTCGAGTAGTCGACTCGGAGGGCACGCTCTTCGACCGCACTCGGATCCGCGTCGCCGACATCGCCTCGCTGAGCTGGGTGTTCACACTCGCCGGCCCGACCCGTGGTTGGCGCATCTGGCCCGGTGCCACGGTGCGACTCGGTGTGGACGCTCGCTCGGAGGACGGTGAGCGGCTCGTGGTACTGAACGACGCGCTCGAGGAGCCACGGATCGACTTGGTCGCACCAGAGAGCGGGACGGTCGAGGTCGAGGTTCGCGCAGGCTACGAGACGTTGGCGGCCACCCTTTCCGTGGCTAGCGGGATCGAATCGGTCGTGGGCTTCGCACCGAACGACTGCCTCTTCGACGCCCGAGACGCTCTTCTGTGCCTCTACGGGGTCGAGAGCGGTGCCCCCATCGTCGGAATTCCACTCACCGTGGAGGACCGTGATGGGGCGGGCGATGCGGTCACCTTCGAGCTCGACCCCTCGACGCCGTGTGTCTTCCGATTGGAGAGTCCACGCTCGGTCTTCGTCGAAGGACCCGGCGGCGAACGCTTCACCATCGCCATACCCGCGCTCGCAGACAGCTGCGACGAAGACTGAGCAGACTCCATGTGCTCCGAGGTGCGACTGCCTCTATGCTGCGCGCCGATGGCCTGCACCCCCAGGTTCCGATGGCTGATCCTCGCGCTGTTGATGGCGTGTGGCGGTCGCACACCGCTCGACCTGGAGGTCGACGCCGAGGTCGTCGAGCGACCGATCCCCGGTGAGGAGATCTGCTCGGGCCTCGACGAGGACCTCGACGGCATCGTCGACGAGGGCTTCCGCGACGACTCGGGCCGCTACGTGCACCCCGATCACTGCGGTGGCTGCGACATGCCCTGTGCGCCGACACGCGTCCGCGAGGTGGCCGCCGAGTGCGCCGTGATCGACGAGACCGCGGTCTGCGCGGCCACCGAGTGCACCGCGGGCTTCGCTCCCTCGGCGACCGGCCGCTGCGTCGCGGTCTTCGATCGGCTCTGCCTCCCCTGTTTGGAGGACGCGGACTGCGGCGAGGTCGCCGGGCAGCGCTGCACGGACGTCGGCGGCGAGATGCGCTGCGTGGCGCCCTGCGGCCCCGGCACGCCTGGCTGCCCCGCCGGCTACAGCTGCAGCGCCGAAGGCTCCTGCGAGCCGCTCGGTGGGTCCTGCGCGTGCGAACCCGGCGACATGTTCGACCTGGCGTGCGCGCTCCTCGATCCCGAAGGCAACCGCTGCCCCGGCGCGGCGACCTGCAACGACGGTCTGCTCAGCGAATGCGTCGCGCCGATGGAGGTCTGCGACGAAGCCGACAACGACTGCGACGGGACGATCGACGAGGGCTATCGCGATCGACGCGGCGCCTACATCCTCGACCCGCAGCACTGCGGGGAGTGTGGCGTCGACTGCACCGACGAGATGCTGCCCGACGGAGACCTGACCTGCGGCGGCGACCCCTTCGCCCCGAGCTGCGTGCTGCTGTGCCCGGACGCGGCCGACGGGATCATGCCCGGCGACCGCATCGACGCCGACCGCGACATCGCCACCGGCTGCGAGTGCACCGTGGGCTCACTCGACGATCAGCCTGGACCGCTGCGCACCGAAGGCGAGGACCTCGACGTGAACTGCGACGGCGCCGACGGCATCGTCATCGAGAGCTTCTACGTCGCGCCCGATGGGAACGACGACGGCCCCGGCTCACCGACGCGACCGCTGAAGACCATTCAGGTCGCGCTCGAGCGTGCGGCCGAGAGCCTCGGCAGCGAAGAGCCGCGACCGCACGTGTTCATCGCCAGCGGTGACTACACCGAGGTGCTCGAGCTGCCGGACGGCGTGTTGGTGCACGGCGGCTACCGCCGCGACTTCCTCGCGCTCGATCCGGACGGCTTCCGGGTCGAGGTCCGTGCGCCCGTGGACGCGACCAGCCCCGGCGGTGCGGCCCTCGTGGTGGATGGCGCCGGTAGCCGACCGACCCGCGTCGAGTGGCTCACGCTCCGCGGACGCGACGCGCTCACTCCGTCGACGGCGGCCTTCGGCGCGGCGCTCCTGAACCCCGGCCGCCAGCTCACGCTCGCCGACGCGACCATCATCGCGGGTGTACCGGGCTCGGGCATGAACGGCACGAGCGGCAGCGCGGGCGCCGAGAGCACGACGGCCGCCGAAGCGGGCGACCCGCCCCGCGGTGCCATCGAGAACGCCGCACACGAGTGTCAGTCCGGCCCGCCAAACACGGTCGCCGGGGGCGAGGGCGGAGTGAACTCGTGCGCTGGGACGAACGTCTCCGGTGGCGACGGCGGCTCGCCCGGCTGCCCGGTCTTCGCGATGTTCCAGCCCAGCGGCCGGAGCGGCCAGGGCACGGGCGCCGGCAGTGGCGGCACCGGCGGCCAGGATTCGCAGGGACCGATCTCCGGACCGGGCTGCCCCGGCCGGCCGCTCTGCTGCGGCCTGGCCGACTTCACCGTGCCGACCGACTTCCGCGGACCGCAGTCGGGCACTGCCGGTCGTGACGGCCGACCAGGGAGCCCCGGCGGCAGCTGCGACGACGCGCTCGGCACCTTCATGGGCCCGCTCTGGGTCCCGGCCGGCGCTTCGAGGGGCACCGGTGGCAGCGCCGGGAGCGGCGGCGGCGGTGGCGGCGCCGGCGGCGGTTCGGTCATGGACTGG
Organism: uncultured Sandaracinus sp.; assembly: GCA_964462035.1. Classification (GTDB taxonomy): domain Bacteria; phylum Myxococcota_A; class Polyangia; order Polyangiales; family Houyiibacteriaceae; genus UBA1660. The sequence goes on along the minus strand of CAYXAP010000021.1, from coordinate 25,264 downwards.
ACCAACGGCCTCTGCGAGTTCGTCGATGGGCTCGGGGGCGGTGGCGGTGGCGGTGGCGCCGGCGGCTGCGGTGGCGAGCCCGGTACGCCGGGCACCAGCGGTGGGCCCTCGGTGGCCCTGTTGATTCGCTACACCGGTGGCGTGCAGACGCCCACGCTCGACGGTCTGTCCTTGCGACCGAGCGACGGTGGGCGCGGCGGCGACGGCGGCGCCGGTGGCGACGGCGGCCGCGGCGGTACCGGCGGTCTCGGCGGCGAGCTGCCGCGTGAGGCTCGCTCGACGCCGACCCTGTCCGGCCCGTTCCCTGGTGGGCGTGGCGGTCTCGGTGGCAGCGGCGGCAGCGGCGGTGGCGCGGGCGCAGGCTGCGGCGGCGGGAGCATCGGCATCTGGGTGACCGGCGGCCGACCCGACGTGAGCGCATGGGAAGCGGACAACACCTTCATGCTCGGTGCGGGCGGCCTGCCCGGCCAGGGCGGTGGCGGCGACGCACCGGCGGCGCCGGGCGCGATGGGAGGAGCGGTCGATGTCGTGGTTCGCTGAGCGCCGAACCTGGATCGCGCTCGTCGGTGGGCTCTTGCTCACGAGCGGCTGCTATCGTGCCCACGAGTGTGGGGAGCCGGAGTCGTGCAACTACGACGACGACGACTGCGACTTCAAGATCGACGAGGACTTCCTCACCGAGGACGGGATCTACGCGGTCAGCCCCGAGCACTGCGGCGGCTGTGGCGTGAGCTGCGCCGAGGTCTTCCCGACCGCCGCGGAGACCGCGTGCGAGGTGATCGAGGAAGGCGGCTCGCTGCTCGCGCGCTGCGTGCTCGTGAGCTGCCCGGAGGGGTGGCACCGCGCCGGCGACGGGGCGTGCGCGCCGGACGCGCCGGTGCTCTGCTTGCCCTGCAGCGAGGACGCGGACTGCGAGCTGCGGCTTCCGGGAGCGCGCTGCCGCGACACGGTCGGCGCGGATGGCGGCGTGAGCCTGCGCTGCCTGCCGCCGTGCGACTCGGAGATCGGTGGCTGCCAGCCCGGCTTCGTGTGCAACGCGGACGGACTCTGCGAGCCGCAGACCGGGCTCTGCTCGTGCACCGAGGAGACGTTCGGGGCGGAGCTCGCGTGCCTCTTCGAGCGCGACGCGGCTTACTCGTGCGCCGGTGTGCAGGTGTGCACCGAGACGGGTCTCGGCGAGTGCGAGCCCATCCTCGGTGAGGCGTGCAACGACGCCGACGACGACTGCGACGGCGAGGTCGACGAGGACTTCCGGGACGACGCAGGTCGCTACGTGGCGCGTCTGCACTGCGGTGGCTGCGCTCAGCCCTGTGTGGAGCCCGGCCCGAACATGATCGCCAGCTGCCTGCCCGCCGGCGCCGGCGTGACGTGCGAGGTCGAGTGCGAAGAGGGGTTCGTCGACGTCGACGGCATCCAGGCGAATGGCTGCGAGTGCGAGCGCTTCGACGGCGAGGGTCCGCCGCCAGCCGCCGGGGGTGACGCCGACTGCGACGGCGTGCCCGACTCCACCGACGACTTCATCTACGTGACGACGACGGGGAGCAACACCAACCCCGGCACGCTCGAGCGACCCATGCGGTCGATTCAGCCTGCGTTGGTGCGAGCCGATGCGCAGGGCAAGGACGTGCTCGTGGCGCGGGGTGTGTACGACGGGCCCTTCGATCTGGTGGGTGGCGTGTCGATCTTCGGCGGCTACCGGCCGGACTTCAGGGACCGCGACCTCGCGCTCTTCCCGGTGGTGGTCGAGCGGCGCGGGGCGGCGGCCGGCTCGCCGGTCATCACCTGCTCGAACGTGAACACCGAGACCCGAGTGGAGGGCTTCATCGTGCAGGCGACCGACGCGACGCAGCCCGGCGCGGGCAGCACCGCGGTGTACCTGGACGACTGCGGGCCGATGGTCACGCTCGCGGCACTCGAGATTCGGGCTGGTCGCGGGGCGCCGGGCATTCGCGGCGAGAGCTCGTCAGACCGCTACGCACGGGTCACCGGCGGCACGCTCGAGGAGATCGACGGCACGGACGGAGCGCGTGGCACCGCGGGGAGCGCGAGTGGCACCTGTCGGCGGATCGCGGCGGGCGCAGGCGGCAGCGAGGTCTGCCGCTTCTCGGGGCGGAACGTCTCGGGCGGCCGTGGCGGCGACGCCGACTGTCCCAGCCTCGGCTGCTTCAACGGGAGCCCCTGCGGCAACGCCGGTTGCACCGACTTCACGTCCGGCGGCGTCTGTGACATCGACGCGGCGCGAGCGGTAGCATCACCGAACCCCTCGGCCAGCGATGGACAGGGCACCGCACCAGGCGACGCCGGCGACGACACCTACAACGCGCCGACCAACCGCGGTGTCTGCAACTTCTGCGACGACAACCCCACCCTGCCTCGAACCGGCGTTCGTGGCGGCGATGGCGCCGAAGGCTCGGATGGCACGGCCGGACGTGGCTGCGCCTCGGGTCCGCGCATCGACGTGGCGACCGGTCGCCTCGGTGGCGGCGCGGGCGCCAACGGCGGCGACGGAACGGACGGCAGCGGCGGCGGCGGTGGGAGCCCCGGCTCGGGCTACGCCGTGATCGGCGGCACGAGCGGCAGCTGCGACGACCGCAGCGGCGGCGCCGGCGGCGGCGGTGGCTCGGGCGGCTGCGGCGCCCCGGCGGCCAGCGGCGGCACCGGTGGAGGCACGAGCGCCGGCGTCGTGATCCGAGCGACCTCGGGCGGCAGCGGACCGACCTTCGAGGACGTTCGCATCGTGACCGCCAGCGGCGGCGAAGGCGGCGCAGGCGGCAGCGGCTCGGCCGGCGGCGTCGGTGGCGGCGGCGGCCTCGGCGGCTCGACGGCGTTCTGGTGCTCACGCACCGGAGGTCGCGGTGGCGATGGCGGTCGCGGCGGCGCGGGCGGCGGCGGCGGCGGCGGCTGCGGCGGCGGCTCCCACGGCATCGTCGTCTTCGACGGCGCTTCGCCGACCTATGTGGACCAGCTCGGCATGGCGACCATCGACCGAGTCGGGGTCGCCGGCCGCGGCGGCTCCGGCGGCTTCAGCCCGGGCAACGCCGGCACCGACGGCTTCGACGGCTCCGGCGACGCGATCTTCGTCCTGCCCTGAAGCGACCACGGGGATCCGACCGACACGCGGGGATCCGACCGAGGTTGACGGCACACGCCGATAGCTCCGGGTGATAGGCAGGACGGCGATAGGCCACTCTGGGTCCTCGATTCAGCCCATCTCGAGCGTCCCGGTCGGCGCCAACCGGCCGAAATCGAGCGCCAAGCGGGTCGAGAGCCCAAACCGGAGCAACCGAGACGATCGACGGACGCAAGTGTGCGCGCCGATGCCTGGGATCAGCGCGCGGGAGATGAAGACTCGCTGGTCTCAGGGTGGTGGCCGGCAGACCACTCCGTGATGAACACGCATCCACCAGGTGCCAGCAGGAAACACAGCCGACCGGTCACCCGCCGTCCACTTGGCAAGGGCTTCGTCGTAGGCCGCGTTGAACGCTCTTCGTTCACGAATCGCGCGACGCGCAGCGTCGAGGTTTCCGGCGGCGGCGAACGTCGGGTTCCGCGCGCCGAACTGCTCGACACTCGTCGCTCGTCGGGTGTGAGCCGTCCGGAGGACCCGCCGCACTCCGGTGAAGGCGCGTCCTTCCGCCTCCAGCTTTCGTCGGGCCTCCTGCTCGAGTCGATGGACCTCGCGAGCAATCGCTTCCCGAGCGGCCTCGACGCTCCCGTACTCCTCGATGAGCTCGTCAGGCATCTCCAGCGCAAGCTCGGCGACGTCCGGCCAGTCCGTGTTGTTCCCGTCCAGATGATAGTCGGGTCGAGGGGTGCGCACGACGCGTGAGCCGATGTCGCTGACCAGAGTCTTGGCGCCGGGCCAGTCCTTGCTGTACCGGACCGCTCCAGCTTCCGATGGGTTGGCAATCGCATAGGCCATTTGGGTGACCAGGGCCTCTGCGGTCACCGGCTCGTGCTCGCCGGTCGGCGCCTTGTTCAGGACCTCTTCTGGCCAGCCTCTGAAGGCCTTGGTGCATTGAGCGAGCATTCGGTGGAACTCCCTCCGAAAGTCGGGGAGAAATCCGAAGACATCGGTGACCACATAGTGGAAGTGGGTCGACATCAAGACCGCGACGTGGACTCGGATACCGTACTTGTGGGCTGCTACCGAGAGGCAGTACCAGAAGATCTGTTTCATGCGCCCTTCGGCGTCGGGCGTGAACAGGTAGTGCCGCCGGGTGGTGCGCCTGTCGTTGCAGGTGATCCGCCCCGGAAGGACGATGCGACGTCGGGTCATGACGAGCGACGTCCTCAAGATCCCTGCCAATCGATTCAGAAGGCATGGGCCGGATTTCTTGCCGCACCCGCCGGCGGAACCGCCACTTTCATGTGGCGGCCGCCACCCCAGGAAATGCTGGGGAAGTCGGCCTCTCGGTCGACCCCCAGTCCGATGCGAGGTCAACCCCGGTCGGATCTCCCGGTCGGATCTATGCGAGGTCAACCACGGTCGGATCTCCCCGCGGGTCGCGCTCGGATCCCCCCGGGTCGCGGTCGGATCTCCCCGGGTCGCGGTCGGATCTCCCCGGGTCGATGTCTTCGAGAGGGCCTTGGAGCCACTGCGCGAGCACATCCCGAGCGGTCTGCTCGCCGCCTCCTTCGACCAGGCGATCGCGATCGATCCACGGTGGAATTCTCTCCTGTATGCGGGACGAAGCGGGAGAGTCGCGCTGCTCTACGCATGGGGCACCGACGAGTAGCGGGAACGATCTTCGTTCTCCGCTGGGGTCCCACCCGTGATAGAAGCCCGAGGTGGCCGAAGAGACCGTAAGCAGCGAGGACGGCGTCTGGGTCGTCGTCGAGACCCACAAAGGGGTGGGCGCGGTGTTCAGCTACCGCGGCCTCACCAGCCGTGACGAGCTCGACGCTTGGGTCCATGGCGAGCTCGCCGGGGCGCTGACCCTGCGATCGGCCTACTGGCTCGACGAGGACAACGGCCGCCTGATGCCCGTGGTCGTCGGCCGCCATGGGGAGTTCCGCAACGGAACCGGCACCCTGCACCTCGCGGCGGACACGATCGTGATCGTGATGGAGCTGCGGGCCCCCGATGCGGGAATCCTCGACGACAAGCCCGGCCAGGTCTTCCAGCTCGGAGCCGTCCGGAGCACGCCGAGCCAGCCGCCAGCGCCTCAGTCGGAGCGCACGCCCGACGACGACGGCAACGAGTAGCGCGGCCCCTCACACCGCCCTGCCCTGCACGGCAGGCTTGTGCTAGGACAGCCGCGATGCGGGTCGCGGTCATCCAATTTCCCGGTTCGAATGCGGACTGGGACGCACTTCACGCCGCGAGAGACGTCGCAAGAGCCGACGCGCGGTACGTGTTCCACAAGGAATCGGAGCTCGGCGAGACCGACGCGGTCATCGTGCCTGGTGGCTTCTCGTTCGGGGACTACCTCCGGCCAGGGTCGATCGCGGGCTACTCGCCGATCGTCCCGGCGCTCAAGCGCTTCGCCGAACGGGGGGGCCCGATCCTGGGAATCTGCAATGGCTTCCAGATCCTCGCCGAGATCGGCCTCCTCCCCGGCGCGCTGACCCGGAACGCTCACCTGCGCTTCGAGTGCCGCGACGTGCACCTCCGCGTCGAGGGCCGCGGGCCCTTCACCGACACGCTCGAGGAAGGGACCGTCCTGCGAGTCCCGATCGCCCACGCCGACGGCCGCTTCCACTGCGACGCCGAGACCCTCGAGACCCTCGAGAAGAACGGCCGCATCGCTTTCCGCTACTGCCACCCGGATGGTCGCCTGCCCGAGGCCGCCACGGAGCGCGGCGCCGACGGCCTACCCATCAACCCCAACGGCTCCATCGCCGACATCGCCGGCATCTACGACGAGCGCGGCAACGTGCTCGGCATGATGCCTCACCCGGAGCGAGCCTCGGAGTCGATCCTCGGCTCCGCCGACGGCCTGGGCCTCTTCGAGAGCCTCGGCGCCCACCTGCGAAAGGGAGCGGCATGAGCGAGCCCATCGGCCTTCCGAACGATCCCCCCGCCAACGAGGCGCTGGCGATCGAGTTCGGTCTGAAGCCCGAAGAATACGCCCACGCCCTCGAGGTGCTGGGCCGCACCCCGACCTACGCCGAGCTCGGTGTCATCAGCGTCATGTGGTCGGAGCACTGCTCCTACAAGTCGTCGCGGGTGCACCTCGCGCGCCTGCCGACCGAAGGCCCGCAGGTCGTGCAGGGCCCCGGCGAGAACGCCGGCGCGGTCGACATCGGCGACGGCTTCTGCGCGGTCTTCAAGATGGAGTCGCACAACCACCCGAGCTTCATCGAGCCCTACCAGGGCGCGGCGACCGGCGTGGGCGGCATCCTCCGCGACGTCTTCACGATGGGCGCGCGCCCGATCGCGAACCTCAACAGCCTCCGCTTCGGCCGCCCGAACCACCCGCGCACCCGCGAGCTGGTGACTGGCGTCGTCGCCGGCATCGGCGGCTACGGCAACTGCATCGGCGTGCCCACCGTCGGCGGCGAGGTTCAGTTCGACGCGAGCTACGACGGGAACATCCTCGTCAACGCCTTCACGGTCGGCATCGCCAAGAGCGACGGACTCTTCTTCGGCACGGCCAGCGGCCTCGGCAACGCAGTGATGTACGTCGGCGCCCGCACCGGTCGCGACGGCATCCACGGCGCCACGATGGCGAGCGCGAGCTTCGAGGGCGAGACCGAGCAGAAGCTCCCGACCGTGCAGGTCGGCGACCCCTTCATGGAGAAGCTCCTGCTCGAGTGCTGCCTCGAGATCTTCGCCAAGGATTGCCTCGAGGGCATCCAGGACATGGGCGCCGCCGGGCTCACCTCGAGCTCGGTCGAGATGGCCGCCCGCGCCGGCAACGGCATCGAGCTCGACCTCGACGCCATTCCTCGGCGCACCAAGGCGCTCACGCCCTACGAGATGCTCCTGAGCGAGTCGCAGGAGCGCATGCTCCTCGTCGCCAAGGAGGGCCGCGAGCAGGAGGTCATCGACGCCTGCGAGAAATGGGACCTCGAGGTCGCCATCGTCGGCCGCGTGACCGACACCGGTCGCTTCGTCTGCAAGGCCACCCCGGGGCACGACCCTCTCGACGACGAGCCCACCGCGAAGGACCCGCAGGTCGTCGTCGATCTGCCGATCCCGCTGCTCGCCGACGAGGCGCCGAAGTACGACCGGCCTCAGAAGGAGCCGGACCCGCGGACGCTCGCCACCGGCCGCATGACCGCCGTCGGCACGACCCAGCACATCACCGACGACCCGGGGAAGATGCTCGTGCAGATCGTCGGCTCGCCGAACGTCGGCAGCCGCCGGTGGATCTACCGGCAGTACGACCACGTGGTCCGCGACGGAACCGTCGTCGGCCCCGGTCAGGGCGACGCCGCCGTCATCCGCGCGTTCTGCGAGGACGGCGAGAAGACCATCGAGAAGTTCCTGGCAATCGCCGTCGACTGCAACGGTCGCCACGTGCTCCTCGACCCCTTCCATGGTGCGGCCATGGCCGTCGCCGAGTGCGCTCGGAACCTGGTCTGCGTCGGCGCCAAGCCGCTCGGCACCACCGACTGCCTGAACTTCGGCAACCCCGAGAAGCCCGAGACCATGTGGCGCTTCGCCCGCGCGATCGACGGGCTCGCGGCGGCGTGCTCCGCGCTCGACGTGCCAGTCGTTTCCGGCAACGTGAGCCTCTACAACGAGACCGACGGCAAGCCGATCCTCCCGACACCCTCGGTCGCGCTGGTGGGCCTGCTCGAGTCGCCGGACCACCGCCTGACGATGGCCTTCGGCGAAGAAGGCGACGTGATCGCCCAGCTCGGCACCCTCGGCGAGGGCCGGCTCGGTGGCTCCGAGCTGCTCATGCAGCTCAACGGCCACGTCTCCGGTGAGGCGCAGGAGATCGATCTCGCGGCGGAGCGAAAGCTCCAGGACGCGATGCGTACGCTGGCGAAGGCCAAGCTCCTGCGCAGCGCCCACGATCTGAGCGAGGGCGGTCTCGGTGTCGCGCTCGCCGAGAGCTGCATCACCGGGGGCGTCGGCGCCACCGTGAAGCTCCCCGACGGCATGACCCCGGCGGACGCGCGCCTCTTCGGTGAGGAGCCGTCGCGCATCGTCGTGAGCTTCGAGCCAGACGCCCGCGCCGAGGTCGAGCGCATCTGCGGTGAGCACGGCGTACCCTTCACCGGGCTCGGCGTCGTCGGCGGCGACCGCCTGACGGTCGACGGCCTCCTCGAGGTCTCGGTCGCCGAGCTCGCCGAGGCGCATCGAACGGCGCTCGACGAGATCGTGGGCGCGGATTGAGCTCCGCGGCTCGCTGGCTCCTCGCGATCGCGCTCGCCGGCTGCGGCGGCGCGACGACGACCCAGACCGAGACCACCCCCGACCCCGAGCCCCCGACCACCCTCCAGCCCTGCGCGCTCGAGAGCGCGCCGCTGCGGATCCCGGTCGCGGAAGGCTGGGCGCTCGCCTCGAGCCCCGAAGGCTGCCTGCTGGTCGACGAGACCCACGAGGGCAGCGCCCTGTCCATCGCCGCCTTGCCACAGGAGACCGAGGGCGCCGCGGCCCTCGAGGAGGACGTGCGCGGATTTTTCCGCGACTCCGGAATCCTGGGCGCCGAGGTGCGCTTCGTGGGCCGCGAGACCGTCGATCTCCTCGGAGAGCCGACCGAAGCCCACGACTTCCTGGCCGAGCTCGAAGGCCTCGGTACCCGAAGCGGCCTCGCGCTCGCGCGGCCGCTGGGGCCGACCTGGCTCGTTGTGATGCTCTTTCACGCACCGAACGACGCGGACACGCGCGGGGCCATGGTGCACGCGCTCGAGGCGACTCGCGCCGGCGAGTGAAAGCCGCCCGCGCGCGCAAGCGCTTGTGTTTTGGGGCGGTGTTTCCTATCCCCCCGTGGGGCTCGCGTAGGGCCCGTTGGGAGCACCATGAGCAAGGCTTGGCGTACATCGCCGGATCACGAGAACACCGGCTGGCCGAAGGGCATCCGCTACATCGTCGGCAACGAGGTCTGCGAGCGATTCAGCTTCTACGGCATGCGGGCGATCCTCACCGTCCACCTCGTCGCGCTCTACGCGATGAGCGGCCAGACGGCAGAGCAGGCCGACGACTCGGCGACCGCCATCTATCACCTCTTCATCGGCGCCGTGTACGCGTTCCCGATGATCGGCGCGATCCTCGCCGACCGATACTGGGGTAAGTACAAGACGATCCTCTGGCTCTCGCTGATGTACTGCGTCGGCCACGGCGTGCTGGCGGTCGCGGACATCCCGGACGACCCGGACACGCGCCTCAACCTGGTCTTCCTCGGCCTCGGCTGCATCGCGCTCGGCGCCGGCGGCATCAAGCCCTGCGTGTCGGCGAACGTCGGCGACCAGTTCGGTCGCGGCAACTGGTTCCGCGTCGAGACCGTCTATCAAATCTTCTATTTCAGCATCAACTTCGGCTCCTTCTTCGCCACGCTCCTGATCCCCTGGATCCGCGGCGACGGCGAGGAGCTCTGGCGGGTGTCGCTGGCTTTCGGCATCCCCGGCATCCTGATGGCGATCGCGACCTTCTTCTTCTGGCTGGGTCGCCACGAATTCGTCCACGTGCCGCCGAAGCCCGGCGGCAAGCTCGGGTTGATGGACACCTTCGCCGGCGCCGTGATGTTCATGGCGATCGGGCACCTCTTCTTGACGCCGGCCGAGTGGGGCTGGCTGGTGCGCGGCGGCATCAGCGCGGGCTGCCTCGCGCTCGGGCTGATGCTCTTCTTCTCGCGACAGAAGACCGAGCCCGACGACGGCTTCCTGGCCATCCTCCTCTACAACCTCCGCGTGAAGCTCGGCGGCTCGAAGGCCGAGCCGCTCCCGGGCCACGACGACCCGGCACCGAAGGACAGCCCGCTCGAGAGGGAAGGCGGCTGGTCCCGCTTCTGGAAGCCGGCCATCGAGCGCTACGGCATCGCCGCCGCCGAGGGCCCGTACGCGGTCTTCAAGGTCTGCACGATCTTCATCTTCATCCCGATCTTCTGGGCCATCTTCGACCAGCACGGCTCGACCTGGATCCTCCAGGCGCAGTCGATGGACACGCACATGTTCGGCATCGAGGTGCGCCCCGAGCAGGTCTCTGCGTCGAACCCGCTGATGGTCATGGGGCTCATCCCGGTGATGAACGTGGTCTACCGGCTCAGCAAGAAGGCCGGCTTCGAATGGACCCCCCTCCGCCGGATGGTCATCGGCCTCGCGATGGCCGGCGCGTCCTTCGCCATCGCCGCGCTGATCCAGCAGCAGATCGACGCGAAGGGTGATGGCGTCGTCAGCATCTGGTGGCAGGTGCTCGCGTACCTGATCCTGACCACCAGCGAGGTGCTCGTCTCGATCACCGCGCTCGAGTTCGCCTACACGCAGGCGCCGAAGCGGATGAAGTCGGTGGTGATGGGTCTCTTCATGCTGACCATCACCCTCGGCAACCTCTTCGTGACGCTCCTGACCGCCGCCAAGGACGGGCTCGCCGAGTTGCTCGGCGGCGAGTTCGGCCAGGCCGAGTTCTTCTGGTTCTTCTGCTGGGCCGCGGTCATCGTCGCGGTCTTGATGGCGGTGCGCGCCAAGTTCTACGTGCGCCGCGACTACACCCAGGACTGACGCCCCTCCCATGGCCGACACGACCACCCCCCGCAAAGAGTTCCTCGGTCACCCGATCGGGCTCTACATCCTCTTCTTCACGGAGCTGTGGGAGCGCTTCAGCTACTACGGCATGCGCGCGCTGCTGGTGCTCTACCTGGTCGCCGAGACCAAGGAGGGGCCGCTCGGTGGGCTCGGCTGGGAGCAGGACGACGCCCTCGCGCTCTACGGCTGGTACACGATGCTGGTCTACGTGATGTCGATCCCCGGCGGCCTCGTCGCGGACAGGCTCCTGGGTCGGAAGCGCACGGTGATGTTCGGCGGCCTCACGCTCTGCGCCGGCCACCTCGTGCTCGCCCTGCCAGGGCTCGCCGCGTTCTACAGCGGCCTAGCGCTCATCGTGCTCGGGGTCGGCATGCTCAAGCCGAACATCTCCTCGATGGTCGGCGACCTCTACAAGCCCGGCGACAAGCGTCGCGACAAGGGCTTCAACATCTTCTACATGGGCATCAACCTCGGCGCGCTGGGCGCCGGGTTCATCATCGGCACCGTCGGTGAGGTCTACGGCTGGCACTACGGCTTCGGCCTGGCCGGCATCGGGATGCTCCTCGGCCAGGCGGTCTACGTCCTCGGCCACAAGCACTTGAAGGGCATCGGCGAGCTCTCCAGTGGCTCGGATGCCACCCCGGAGCAGATCGAAGCCGCCAACCGGCCGCTCACCAAAGTGGAGCGTGACCGCGTAGGCGTCATCTTCTTGAGCTTCTTCCTGGTCATCATCTTCTGGGGCGCGTTCGAGCAGGGCGGCGGGCTCATGAACCTCTTCGCCGCCGAGCACACCGATCTGACGGTCGGCAGCTTCGAGGTCCCGGCGACCTGGTTCCAGTCGCTCAACCCGGCCTACATCATCCTGCTCGCGGTCCCCGTCGCGAACTTCTGGATCGTCTGGGGTCGCCTCGGCCGAGAAGACTCATCCCTGTTCAAGATGGCCATCGGCACGATGATCATGGGCTGGGGCTTCCTCTTCATGCTCGCCGCCTCCATGCAGGTGGACGCCGGCGAGAAGGCCTGGATGGGCTGGCTGGTCCTCGCCTACCTCTTCCACACCATCGGCGAGCTCTGCGCCTCTCCGGTCGCCATCTCCTACGTGACCAAGCTGGCACCGGTGAAGTACGCCGCGCTGATGATGGGTGCCTACTTCGCCGCCACCGGCCTCGGCAACAAGGTCGCCGGGCTGATCGGTGAGGTGGCCGTCGGCGACCTCGGTCCGACCACGGTCTTCATCGGCGTCGCCGCCTTCACGAGCGTCATCGGCATCCTGGTGATCCTGTGCCTCAAGCCGCTCAAGCGGCTCGCCCACGGGGCCGAGGACCAGGACCCGGAGCCGGCCGAGCCCGAGCCCTCGACCTTCTGAGCCAGAGCGGCCATCAGTTTGAGAGCACCGCCACGACCGCGACTTGCGGCACCCGCTCGGCTTACCTCCTCACGCCCTCCTCAGGGCGCGCAGCGCGCCCTTCGACCGTTCCGAATCACGCGCTAGGATCCCGCCATGAAGGGGCCCCGGAGGATCACCGGCGTGGACGTGGCGCGCGCTCTCGCGTCGCTGATCATGCTCCAGGGGCATGCCTTCCACGGCTGGGCCAGCGACGCGGCCAAGGAGACCGGCGCCTACGCCTTCACGCGGGTGCTCGGGACCTTCCCGCTCCCGGCGTTCCTCGTGCTCGCAGGCGCCGCCATCACCCTCCGGCTCGACGTCGCCCACCGGCGCTCGGAGTCCGTCGGGGAGCTCCGCCGCGGTCTGGTTCGGCGCGGGCTCAAAGTGCTCGGCTACGGCTACCTGCTCTCACTGGTGTATGCCCTGATCGACGGCGGGCTCCGCTGGACGGTGTTGCTTCGCGCCGACGTGCTCCACGTGATCGGCCTCAGCATCGCCCTCGCGGCCTGGGTGGGCATCCGCCCCGGCGCCGATGGGCGCGTCGATCGCAACGCCTTCGCTCGCCGGGTCGGGCTGGTCGGGCTGGTCGTGACCCTGGCCTGTCCCTGGCTCTCGGCGCTCTCCCAGCACACCGAAGGCCCCGCGCGCTTCGTCGTCGGCCTGGTCAGCGACGTCCCCGGCGTCGGGCTGATGCCCCTGGTGCCCCTCTTCGCCTGGCTGGGCCTGGGCGTGGTGGCCATGCGGCTGGTGGGGCCCCGCATCGCGGAGCCGAAGGTCGCAGCCGCCCTCCTGCTGGTCGCGGTGGCCCTGCTCTTCATCGGGCGCGTCGGGACGCCCCCGCTTCGCGATCTGGGCCCCGGCACCGGCCGGGCCAGCCTCGGCATCGTCACCAACGTGCTCCACCTCGGCGGTTGCGGGCTGGTGGTGCTGGCGCTCGGCGGCCTGATCGGCGACCGGCTCTCGGGCGCGCCGCTCCGCTGGGCCGTCCGCATCGGCCAGGGCTCGCTCTTCCTCTATGCCATCCACATCCCCTTCTGTTACGGCCGACTCGCCGGCGACCTCCGCCACGGCCTCGACATGGGCCGCGCCACCGTGGCCGTCCTGTTCCTGATCGCGCTGTCCGTGCTCGCCCTGGTCCTGCGCGACCGGCTGCGCACCTGGACACGTGCACGGCTGAGCACGCGCAACGCAGCCGCGTAGCGCGTCGCTTCCTTTCGGCATCCGCGGGAATGGGCTAGGTGCACTCCTCCGTCCCTGCATCGCCCATGCGTCCGTCTCGACTCAGCTGCTGCCTCCTCTTCCTCGCCGCGTGCGAGTGCGGGAGCGCTCCGGGCCCGACGGACCCACGAGCCGATCCTTCCGGCGAGCCGCCCGAGACACCCGCGCTGGTGGAGCCAGAGCCGCCGAGCTTCCCCGGCTACCCCACCCTCGACACCTCCGGCCTCGGGATGGCCCCACAGCGCTACCGGCACGTAGTCCCCCGGCTGAGCCCGCCGACCGGCTTCCGCTTCCGGAACCTCATCTACGAAGCCAACAACATGACCCTCCGCGGCCCACGCGGGGAGAACGAGCTCTACGAGTCCACCGGCTCCGAGATCGCCGAGCGTTGGCGCGAGTCGTCGGCTGGGGTGCGCAAGGTCTTCGCCCTCCGCGATGCCCTCTTCAGCCAGCAGGACCACCCCATCGACCACGACCCGGTCGCGGTGATGATGCCGCCCAGCTGGGTGACGGTCGCGGTCGCCGAGTCGATGGCGGGCCAGACCATCCAGCCCGTTGCCGCCCCGCCCCTCGACGACGACGACGCCTGGGGCGCCATCGACACGCCCGCCGACCTCTTCGGGTCGTTCCCCGTGAGCGAGCGGCTTCACGAGGAGGCCACCCGGCCTCGAACCGTGCTCGCGCCCGAGCGGCTTCGAGTCACCAACGCGCGCCGGACCGTCCGGTCGCTCGCCGCCGATGCCCAGGCGATGATCGATGCCGCCGCCGATGGCCCCGAGGCCGTGGCCGCCGCAGGCGCCGAGCGCATCTCGCTCGCCGACCGGCTCTACTTCGGCGAGCGGCTCCGGCGGGAGCACATGATCCTCATCTCGGTGGAGAACCCGAACCGCCACGAGATCGTCGAGGAGGCGAAGGGATTGACCGTCCACGGCCGCGAGCTCCCGGACGAAGCCGTCGCCATCGCTCGCGCCGCGATCTATCGGCGCCGCCTCGCGGACGGTGACCTCGCGATCGAGCGCTACGACCTCACCCGGCACGACGAACGGCAACGCGCCATCGAGATGCTCGAAGCCGTCATTCCGCAAGAGGGCGAAGCGGTCCCCGGCGAGGCGCGCCTCTGGCTCTGGGTCCACGGCGGACTCGACGCGCGAGGGATCGGCGGCCGCGACGCCGCAGCATTCATCGAACGCTTTCGGGGCGAGGTGGCCGAGGCCAACGTGAACGTCGATCGGCTCGACTACCTCTCCAAGCCGCACGTGCGCATCGGTGGCCAGCACGTCGCCGCCCAGCTCGACGCCATGGCGCGCCGATACCAAGGGCTCGACCTGCCCCTCAGCCTGAACGTCGGCAGCCGCTTCCTGGAGCGGCTCTTCGACGAGCTCGAAGAGCGCCGGATCCGCCGCGAAGCTCGCGCCGACTCCGACTGAGTCGACCACCCGTTAGAGGATGCCTAATGCGCGTTTTCGCCTCGACGACCTGCCTAGACGCGGGCGTTCGCAGCCGTATGATTTGTGCACGCCGAGCGATGGGCCGGTCGATGAGAGACGAGTGAACCCACCTTCCAAACACCAGACCCAAGCGCTACACGTGGTCGGTGTCGGAGCCTCCGCCGGCGGGCTCGAGGCCCTCCGAGAGCTCGTGGAGCACCTGGGCACGCGCTCGATGGCGGTCGTGGTCGTGCAGCACCTCGCCCCCGAGTACGAGACGATGATGGACCAGATCCTGGCCCGTCACACCGACATGAACGTGGCGCTGGTCTCCAACGGCGTCGCGGTCGAGCCCGGTCACATCTACCTGATCCCGCCGGGCAAGGAGATGATCATGTCGTCCGGCCGGCTCCTCCTGACCGACCGAGACGAGAACGAGAACCCGAACCTCCCCATCGACACCTTCTTCCGCTCGCTCGCTCAGGAGCTGCGGGAGCGAGCCATCGCCATCGTTCTCAGCGGGACCGGCCGCGACGGCTCCCGCGGCATCCGCGCCGTCCACGAAGGTGGCGGGCTGACGCTCGCGCAGACGGCGAGCTCCGCCCAGTTCGACGCCATGCCGCGCGCGGCGGTGGAGACGGGTTGCGTCGACCTCGAGCTCGACCCCGACAAGATGGGCCGCGCGATCCAGCGCTACGCCCAGGTCGACGCGCAGGCTCCCGAGAAGTTGAGCGCACCGGAAGAGAGCCTTCAGGCGATCTTGGCGACGCTACGTCGAAGGTCCGGCATCGACTTCCGGCAGTACAAGGACTCGACGATCCTTCGCCGGTTGCAGCGGCGGATGGCGCTCGGACGGATCGACGACGTCGACGAGTACGCTCGCCGCGTCGCCTCGGACCCCGCGGAGGCGGACGCTCTCTATCGCGACCTGCTGGTCGGTGTGACCCGCTTCTTCCGCGACGAAGAAGCCTGGGCGCAGGTGGGCGAGTCCATCGACACGCTCGTCGGGCGCTCGAACGAAGGCAGCGACGACATCCGGGTGTGGGTCGCCGGCTGCGCGACCGGTCCAGAGGCCTACACCATGGCGATCCTCTTCGGCGAAGCCTTTCGCCGTCGGCAGATGGAGCCGCGGGTGAAGATCTTCGCCACGGATGTGCACCGTCAGCTGCTCGAGCGCGCGAGCCAAGGCATCTACGACGACCAGACGCTCGAGGGCGTCCCGGCCGAGCTGCGCGAGCGCTGGTTCGTGAGCCGGCGCCCGGGGGCGTCGGTGGTGTCGCCGGCGCTACGGGACATGATCATCTTCGCCCACCACGACGTGACGCGGGATCCGCCCTTCACGCGTCTCGACCTGCTCAGCTGCCGGAACATGCTGATCTACCTGCGGCCCGCAGCGCAGCAGCGGGTGCTCACCCTCTTCCACTTCGCGCTGAAAGCGTCGGGCCTTCTCTTCCTCGGCCCGAGCGAGAGCCCCGGCAAGCTGGAGGACGAGTTCCTCTCGCTCGACAACCGCTGGAAGCTCTACCGAAAGCGACGCGACGTACGGCTCCGCGGCGCTCTGCGTGCGCCGCAGAGCCTGCGCGCACGCCCGGAAGCGACCAAGTTGCCGGCAGAGCCTCGAAGCGACGCTGGGCGGCGCGCGCGGGACCGACTCCTCGCTCGCTTCGCGCCGCCATCCGTGGTCATCAACGCGCGCGGCGAGGTCGAGCACACGATGGTCGGTGGCGGTCGCTTCCTCGACGCTCGCGACGGGGAGTTCTCCCATCGCTTGCTCGACATGCTCGACGGCCCGCTCCGAACGGCCGTCTCCGCCGCGACCCATCGGGCGTGGCGCCGTGGAGTCAGCACGAGCTACCCGGACGTCAGCATCGAGCTCGACGGGAAGGAACGGATCGTGGACCTGCACGTCGAGCCGCTCACCCCGAGCGCGGGCGAGCAGAGCTCGCTCGTGCTCAGCTTCCTCCTCCGCCCGGACCAACAGAGCTCGGAGTCGGAGGTGCCGAGCACCAGCCAGCTCGCCGTCGACCGCGTGAACGCCCTCGAAGACCAGCTCGCGGTCACCAAGGAGAACCTCCAGGCCGCGCTCGAGGAGATGGAGACCTCGAACGAGGAGCTGCAAGCGACCAACGAGGAGCTCATCGCCTCCAACGAGGAGCTGCAGAGCACCAACGAGGAGCTGAGCTCCGTCAACGAGGAGCTGGTGACGGTCAACTCCGAGCACCAGGCCAAGATCGCCGAGCTGCAGACCATGACCGCCGACCTCGAGAACCTGCTCTCGAGCACCGAGGTGCACGTGCTCTACCTCGACGAGGCGCTCCGGATCCGTCGCTTCACGCCGCTCGTCGGCGAGCTCTTCCGCATCCAGAAGACCGACATCGGGCGACCGATCGCCGACTTCCGTCACCGACTCGACTCCGAGGCGCTGATCGACGAAGCGCAGCGGGTACTCGACTCCGGCGAGGCCGTGACCCTGGACCTCGGCGACCTGGACGCGGAGGACCGCTACGTCGTGCGGATCCTGCCCTACGAGATGGAGGGACGAGTCGAAGGCGTGGTCTTCACCTTCCTGGACGTCACCCTGCTCCGAGAGGCCGAGCGCGAGCGTGAGCGGCTGACCGCCGTGGTCGCCGCGACGCCGGACTTCATCGGCACCGCCAGCCTCAGCGGCGGCGTGCTGACCGTGAACGAAGGCGGCCGGCGGATGCTCGGCTACGAGCCCGACGACGAGCTGCCCGCGACCATCGCCGGCTTCCATCCCGAGTGGGCCGCCGAGCTCCTACGGGACCATGCGATCCCCTACGCGCTCGAGCACGGCTCGTGGCTCGGCGACAGCGCGATGCTGGGCGTCGACGGCGAAGAGATCCCCATCTCCCAGCTCATCCTCGCTCACTCGGCCGAAGACGCCGAGGAGCGCTTCATCTCGACCATCGCTCGCGACATGACCGAGGTCCACGAGCACGCGCGGGAGCTCGAGGAAGCCGATCGGCGCAAGGACGTCTTCCTGGCGACGCTCTCCCACGAGCTTCGGAACCCACTGCACGCGATCCGCACCGCGGCGCAGCTGCTCGAGGCCGGCGGGGCAGAGCAGCTCGAGCGCACCCTCCCGGTACTGCGAAGGCAAGGCGAAAACCTGGAGCGCCTGCTCGAGGACCTCCTCGACGTGTCTCGAATCACCGCGGGCCAAGTCCATCTGCGCCTCGAGCGGGTGGACCTCGCAGAGCGGCTCGAGGCCGCGGCCGAAGCGGTACGCGCGACGCACCCGCAGGCGAACCTGCAGCTCTCGCTGCCGGAGGGAGTGATGCTCGACGCGGACCCGACCCGCCTCGAGCAGATGGTCGGCAACCTGCTCTCGAACGGCGTGAAGTACTCGCAGGCAGGCAGCCCCGTGCGACTCGACGCGGTGGGCCACGACGGCTGGGTCGAGATCGTGATCGAAGACGACGGACAGGGTCTGAGCGAGGAAGACCTCTCGCACATCTTCGAGCCCTTCGTCCGCCAGGGCGACTCGCAGGCGGCGCCGGGGCTGGGGCTCGGGCTGGCGTTGGTCCGCCAGCTCGCCCAGCTCCATGGCGGCACCATCGAAGCCAGCTCCGAGGGCC
The DNA here is from genome assembly GCA_964462035.1 of uncultured Sandaracinus sp. Classification (GTDB taxonomy): domain Bacteria; phylum Myxococcota_A; class Polyangia; order Polyangiales; family Houyiibacteriaceae; genus UBA1660. Next base: position 6,992 of record CAYXAP010000021.1, on the reverse strand, counting down.
GTGGCCAGGGCAGCTCGTTCACTCTTCGCCTGCCGCGGGAGGCGGTCCAGCCGGTGGCCGAGCCGCCCGCGACGAAGGCCCCGTCCAACGGCAACGGCTATCGCTCGGTGCTGGTGATCGACGACAACCGCGACGCCACCGAGATGCTCGCCCAGCTCCTCCAAGGCCGGAACTTCGAGGTCCACGTGGCCGGCACCTTCGAGGAGGGCTGGGAGGCGCTGCTCTCGCTCACCCCGGATGTGGCCCTGGTCGACATCGGGCTCCCGGACGGCTCCGGGCTCGATCTCGCGCGCCGGCTGGATGGGACCGACGACCGGCCCTCGCTACTCGTGGCCGTCAGTGGCTACGGCCAGGACGAAGACATCGCCAGCTCGAAGGAAGCGGGCTTCGACCGCCACATGGTCAAGCCGCTGCAGGTCGACGACCTGCTCTCGCTCCTCGAGCCCGCCCACGAGTGAGCCGCCCGTTGGATGGGCGGTGCGCCCGTGGTAGGTCCAGGGGATGGAAGAGACCATCCCGGTCGTCGACCTGGACGACCTCCGCCGCGAGGGCGGTGCGGATCGTGCCGCCGACGCCCTGAACGAAGCCTTTGGCCAGTACGGCCTGGTGTACGTGCGCAACCACGGCATCGAGGCCGAGCGCCTCGAGCGCTTCTACGATCGTTGGGTGGAGCTCACCGAGCGAAGCGCGGACGAGAAGCAGAGCTGGGCCCGCGCAGACGTCTGGTACCAGCGCGGCTGGACCCCGCCGAACACCGAACAGGCCGTCGTCGCGGGTGGCCAGCCCGACTTCAAGGAGTGCTACTTCGTCGCGCCGAAGCCGCTCGACGAACGCTGCCGGCTGATGTTCCCGGAGATCTACGCAGACAACAGCTGGCCGGAGAACGCCGACGACTGGCGCGAGGACTACCTGGCCCTGGGCACCGCCGTCCACGAGGTCGGCATGGATCTGCTCCGGGCCTGCGCGAAGGCGCTCGACCTGCCCGAGGCGACCTTCTCGGAAGCGACCGAGGGCGGGCCGCACGTGACCCGCGCGCTCCGCTATCTACCGCTCGACGAGAGCCAGGTCGGCACCGACATCCTCTGGGGCGAAGAGCACACCGACTTCAACCTGCTGACGCTCCTCCCCGGCGGTCGCTTCTACGACCCGGCCGGCGAGCGCTGCGAGCGCCCCGACCCCGAGGCCGGCCTCTACCTCCGCGCTCGCGCGACCGACGAGCACCCGAAGGGGCGCATGGTCCACGGCCGCCCGCCCGCAGGCTGCCTCGTCGCCCAGGTCGGCCAGCAGCTCGAGATCCTCACCGGAGGCCGCTACCAGGCGACGCCTCACGTGATCACGCCGCCGAAGCAGCCGGCCTACACCCGGACCGCGCTCGCGCACTTCATCCACCTGCACTCGGAGCGGCGCCTCTTCCCGCACGAGAAATTCCTCAGCGAGGAGACCATTCTCGCCTACGGACCGCCGGTGCTCGCGGGGACCTACGGGCTCAAGACGCTCGTCGACATCGGCCTCGCGCCGAAGGACGCGCTGAACAAGCTCGGCTACCACCACTACGACCGGCTCGCGGACGCGCGGTCCTAGCCCGAAGGCGGACTAACGAACCCGGACGCTGGCCCGACCGCCCTCGCGCGTCCGGGTCCGCGTCGACCCCCGCGCGCTCCCTCGGGCTGCCGGCGCCGACCCCCGCACGCTCACCGAGCTCCGTGGCGCGGTGCGCGCACCGGGCCCGGAGCGGACCACCACCGACGAGCGCGGCGCCGGCGTGGTCCGGACGACGGTTCCGGAACGGCCGCTCGACCGCACCACCGTGCGAGGTCGCGGGCTCGATCGGACCACGACTCGGTTGCGAGGCTGCGGGGCCGGTCGAACCACGACGCGCCTGCGCGGATGGACGTAGCGAGCGTTCGTCCGATAGCCCGGCGCGACCCATCGGCCGGCGACGTAGCCATAGCCGCCGTTGACGACCACCCAGCCGCCGGGGTCCCAGACGTAGCCGACGGTCGGCGGCACGTCCCAATAGCCAGCGACCCACTCGTAGTCGTACCCGTTCCAATGCCAGTAGCCGTCGACCCAGACGTAGCCCGGGTTCTGGGCGACGGTGGCGACCTCGACGATGGGCGCCGGTGGCGGCGCAGCCACGACGGTCCGAGTGGTGACGTAGCCCATGCAGCCGGTGCAGAGCGCCAGGGCGAAGGCGAGACCGATGACGGCCAGGATGCGAAGTGACATCGAGGGCTCCTCCGGGAAGCCGGGCGGGAAGATGCGTCCGGTCGCCGCAAGACGCCATGGCGGGCGATGTCGTTTTTCTGGGGGTGGCGCGCTATTGAACTGAATTCATCCGAATTCCAGATGTGACTAAATAGTCATTCAGACCACGATGTCATGCCATCATCGGCTCAAAAGCCTCCCCGTCGAGCTCAGAAAACTCAGTTTCAGTCTGAAGTTCGGTCACTCGAGGTGTCGATTCGGGACCATTCGGGCGTGGAGGATCCGCACGAGCTCGATCCCATCCGCGACCTTACGAAGGTAGACCATGTGGCTCTCCACCCTGGTCCAAGGCGAGGGCAAGGGGGCGGGAGCCGGACGAGGCTTCGCCTCGCCCCATCTACAACGGAGCCGGGATGCTCAGGCGCGGCGGGGGGCCGGCGGTCTTGATCAGGTCGAAGACCGAGCGGGGGATCGTCGTGGTCGGGCCCGGGCCGAAGGGGTTGATGTAGAGGGCGTCGACCTGGGTCTGGTTCTGGAGCTCGACGCAGAGGCCCTCGCCGTTGACGACCATCCGCTTCACCTGCTGGCGGAGCTGCGGGTCGAGGGCGTTGACGAAGGCCGCGTAGGAGTCCGGGGTGGTGCACGCGACACCGGGCTGCTCGTAGCCCTCGTGGCCGGCCTTGGCGATCATGCGCCCGTCGCCGAAGAGCGGCAGGTACCAGGCGTCGAGCGCACGCATGCGCGCGAGGATCTCGCCGTTGGCAGCCACCGACTCGGCCGCGCCGATCGCGCGCTCGAGGGAGATGGCCTCCGCCCAGCGGACGAGCTGGTCGAAGCTCGCTCGATCGAAGTCCAGCCGATCGTCCTCGAAGCCGCCGCCGTTGATGACCACGTAGCTGGCCACCTCCGGCAGCCGACGGAAGAGCGCGTCGCCGCGGACGCCACTGACGTAGCAACCGAGGAGGGTGCCGTTGCGGGTGGCCTGGATGGCGGTGCCCTGCTCGGTGAAGATCCAGACCTCGTCGGCTGGGACCTGGGTCCGTGAGCCGAGCGAGACCTTGCGCGCGTCGGCCACCTCCGCGCCCTCGAAGAGCGAGATCGGGGCGAGCCACTCCTTGTGCGCCATGAACTCCCGGAGGACCTGGCTGGTGTCGGCGTCACCGCGCGCCTGGGCGAGGCGAACGGCCCGAGGCCGGGACATGGGCGGGGGCGGGATCATGCGCGGGCTGGGGGTCGATGACCCCAGCGCGGACTATCGCATACCGAGCGCCCGTTCGAGAAGTCCGCGGTCACCTTGGACCGCGGTTCGCTGCAGGTAGAAGTCGAGCCCGCGCATCCCGCCGAGCTCTTCGCCGCCGCCGGCGCGGCCCGGACCGCCATGAATGCACGAGGGAAGCACGAGGCCGGGGGCCGTCGCCTGGTCCGCGACCTTCTTGCTGGCGACCAGGACCCGCCCACTCCAGGGGGCGAGCGCCACGAGCAGGTTGGCCACCGCTTCACGATCGTCCGAGTAGAGCGAAGCCACCAGACCGCCCTGACCCAGCGCCACGAGCTCCCCCGGCTCTTCGAGGCCCTCGTAGGGCATGAGCGTGGTGACCGGTCCGAAGACCTCGTGCTCGTGCACGACCGCAGCGGCTCGCGGATCGTCGGCGCGCAGCAGGGTCGGCGGGAAGAAGAAGCCCTTGCCGCCCTCGGCGCCCACGGGGCTCGCGTCCGACTGCCAGACCTGCTTGGCGCCGCCCTCGATGAGCTTGGCGACGCCAGCCTTCACGTCGTCGAGCTGCTGCTTGCTCGCCAGCGGGCCCATCCGCACGCCCTCGGCGCGGGGATCGCCCCACACGATGCGACCCATCGCCTCGGCGAGGGCCTCCTGGACGGCGTCGATCTTGGCCGCGGGCACGAAGACCCGGCGAGTCGCGGTGCACTTCTGACCGGTCTTCTGCGTGACCTCGGTGCTGACGTCACGGATGAAGCGGTTCCACGTATCGGTGCCGGGCTCGACGTCGGGCCCGAGCACGGCCGCGTTCAGGCTGTCGGCCTCGACGTTCACGCGCACGGAGCGACCGATGACGTTCTGGAGCCCACGGAGGTGCGCGCCGGTGTCGGCGGAGCCGGTGAAGGCGAGCACGTCCTGCGGACCGAGGTGGCTCAGCAGATCGCCGGCGCTGCCGCAGACGAGCTGGAGCGCGCCCTCGGGGAGCACCTTCGCCTCCGCGAGGATCTCCATCATCCGGTACGCGGTGAGCGCGGTGGCCGTCGCGGGCTTGCTGATCACGGGCATGCCGGCGAGGAGCGCGACGGCCGCCTTCTCGGCGAGGCCCCAGGCGGGGAAGTTGAAGGCGTTGACGTGCACCGCGACGCCGGGTCGCGGGAGCTTCGCGTGGTAGCCGTAGAAGCGCGCGCTCTGGGTGAGCTGCTCGCCCTCACCCTCGACGAGCACCTTCGTGTCGCCGAGCTTCTTCCCGAGGCCGGCGTAGTACGCGAGGGTCGCCGTGGCGCCGTCGATGTCGAACTTCGCGTCGCCGCGGGTGGTCCCCGCGTTGAGGATCGAGTCGTCGATGAGCGCTTCGCGCGCCCCGTGGAGCGCCTTGCTCATCGCCTTGATGACCGCGCCGCGCTCGGCGAAGGTCATCGCTCGGAGCGCCGGCCCGCCGACGGTGCGGGCGTGCGCGAAGGCCTCCGCGAAGTCCAGGCCCTCGGTGCTCGTCGTGGCGACGGCCTCCTCGGTCGAGGGGTCGAGGAGGGTCGCGCCCTCCCCTTCGCCGTCCTTCCAGGTGCCGGCCAGGTAGCTCTTGAGTCGCAGCATGGGTCCTCTGTGCGCCGTGGCCCGGAAACCTCCAATGAGTTCGCTCAGCAGGCGAGGCCGGGCTCGTCCTTCTCAAAGGGTGCTTTCCGCAGTATTCGTGGGGCGATGACGATCGACGACACCCTCCGAGCCGAGGTCGAACGCTGGATTGGCGAGGACCCGGACGAGGACACGCGCGCCGAGCTGCGAGCGCTGCTCGAGGCCGGCGACGAGAGCGAGCTCCGGGACCGGTTCCGGGGAATGCTGACCTTCGGCACCGCGGGGCTCCGTGGGTTGCTCGGCGGTGGTCCGAACCGGATGAACCGGTCGGTGGTCCTGCGAGCGACGGCCGGCTTCTGCGCGCACCTGAAAGCCAGCGTCCCGGACGCGGCCGAGCGCGGCGTGGTGGTGGGCTTCGACGGGCGACGGAAGAGCCGAACCCTGGCCAACGACGCCGCGAGCGTGATCGCGGGCATGGGTCTGAAGGCGATGGTCTTCGAGGAGGTGGCGCCGACCCCTCTCGTGGCGTTCGCGCTGCTGGATCAGAAGGCCGCCGGCGCGCTGGTGATCACGGCGAGCCACAATCCGCCCGACTACAACGGCTACAAGGTCTTCTGGGAGAACGGCGCCCAGATCATCCCACCGCACGACGCGGCGATCGCGGAGGCCATCGCGGCGGTGGAAGGGCTCGCGTCCATCCCTCGGAGCGACGCCCGGACGGTGCTGGGCGACGACGTGGCGGATCGCTATCTCGAGGGCGTGAAGGCCCTCGCTCGACACCCGGAGAGCCCGCGCGACCTCACCATCGCGCACACCGCGCTGCACGGCGTGGGCGCTCCCTACATCCGCCGGGCGCTGGCAGACGCCGGCTTCGAGTCGGTGCACGAAGTCGCCTCCCAACGGGACCCCGACGGCACCTTCCCGACCGTCGCCTTCCCCAACCCGGAGGAAGAAGGCGCGATGGACGCGGTGAGCGCCCTGGCGAAGGAGGTCGGAGCGGACCTGGTGCTCGCCAACGACCCGGACGCGGACCGGTTGGCGGTCGAGGTGCTCCACGCGGGCGAGTACGTCCGGCTCACGGGTAACGAGATCGGCTGCCTGCTCGCGGCGTATCTGCTCGAAGAGGGAACGGGCGAGAACCGGCTCGTCGTCGAGTCGGTGGTGAGCTCGCCGATGCTCCTGAGCATCGCGAAGGGCCACGGCATCCGGGCCGAGCAGACGCTGACGGGCCACAAATGGATCCAGAACCGAGCGCTCGAGCTCGAGGCGGAAGGGCTCGAGCTCGTCTTCGGCTACGAGGAGGCGCTCGGCTACGCCTGCGGCACGCTGGTGCGCGACAAGGACGGCATCAGCGCGGCGGCGGTGATGGCGGATCTCGCGGCGCACCAACGGGCGCAGGGCAAGACCGTCATCGACTACCGCGAGCAGGCGTGGCGGCGCTACGGCCTCTACCTCTCGGACCAGGTCTCGCTGGTGCTCCCCGGCACCGAGGGCGCCACGCAGATCCAGGCGCTCATGGTCCGCGCGCGCAAGGAGCCGCCCACCGCCCTCGGTGGTCTCACCGTCACGGCGGTGCAGGACTTCGAGTCCCGGACCCGAACGCTCGCGGACGGTTCGACCGAGCCGCTCGGCTTCCCTGCCGCCAACGTCGTCGTCTTCGAGATCGAGGGCGGCCACCGCGCGATGCTCCGCCCGAGCGGCACCGAGCCGAAGCTGAAGATGTACTTCGACGTCCGGGTCGACGTCGCCGACGGCGAGGCCATCGACGCCGCCCAGGTGCGCGGCAACGCCACGCTCGCGGCGATCGTCGAGGACTTCCGCGAACAGCTCGGCGCCCGTTGACCTGACGGTGGACTAGCGCTGCGAAGCGAGCGGGGTCGGCACCGATAGCGATGCGAAGCGAGCGGGGCAGCGCCGATAGCGATGCGAAGCGAGCGGGGGTCGGCGCCGATAGCGATGCGAAGCGAGCGGGGCAGCGCCGATAGCGATGCGAAGCGAG
>CAYXAP010000020.1:52610-125232 GCA_964462035.1 uncultured Sandaracinus sp. | reverse complement strand
GAGACCCGCTCGATGAACGAGCCGGAGATGCCGCAGCTTCCGACCAAGGGCTGAGTTCAGCTGGGCGGCGAGCCCCCGCGATGTCCAACCGTTGCCCCAGCTGCAAGGAAGTGCTGCTCACCCTCCGGGCCGGGGAGCTCTCCCGGTGTGAGACCTGCCGTCACTACGTGGATGCGGACGGCGAGGTCATCGGCGAGCGAGAGGGACTCTTTCGGACGTTGCTCGCCGAGGCGGGCTCTGAGCCGCGAACCAGCGCGGAGCTCGCCGAGCTCCTGTCGCGACGGACGGAAGCCTCGGCGAAGGACCGGGCCGAGCTCTGCGCACGACATCGTCAGCAGCATCGAGATGCGCTGGACGCGATGCCCGTCTTCTCCGAGATCGAGCTCGAGCAGGTCGAGCCCGACCCAAGTGGCTATCGGGACCGCGGCAGCCGCAAACTGACCCGAGCTCGCATGAGGGACCCGGTTCTGGGTCGAGGTCTGGCCCTGCGCCGCATGGGTCGAACGGTTGCAGTGGCTGGCTTCAGTCTGGTCCCGGTTGGCATCGGTTTGATGGCACTCGCGGACCTGCCTCTGGTGGGGTTGGCCAGCGCGTTTGCTGGGATCCTGGTGGGAAGCGTTGGCGTGCAGTTCTCTCCAGCGAACGGCCGGCCGATCCGTCGGCTGACGCTGGAGCAAGGCGCAAGAGACGTCGAGGTCGAGTTGATGACGAGGAATGGAGATCGGACGGTGCGCCTTCCGATCAGTCGTTGCTGTCTGGAGGTGAAGAGCAGCACCGTCCGCGTCGAGGGAGAGGACCCCAAGTACCATCTCTGGCTCCGCGGGCCGCGATTCCGTGAGGTCCTGGCGATCGTTCCGGCTGACCGCAGCCTCGCGAGGAGCACGCAGCTCCGGCTGGAGGACGCCTTCGGTCTCTCCGGGTGCAAGCGCGAGCAGGGAGAAGGCCACACAGAGTCGCGTTGACCACACCGCTGGGGCGGTCGACTCTCGCCTCGTGGCCAACCGCTACCACGAGTACCTGAAGGACGAGGTCGCGCTCGACGCGGCCATCGAACGGGCCGCGAGCTCGACCGAGCCGATCTGGGATCTGGTCATCGTCGCGAGCCACTTCGTCCAGGCCAAGCGCTACGAGGACACGCTCCGGATCTTCGATGCCATCATCGAGCGACGCACGCTGGATCTGTCCGCGTACTGCAACGCGCTCTGGGTCGTGCAGCACGACAACACCGGGTTGCCGAACGACGAGGAGCGCTCTCGGCGATACCTCGCGGCGTGTCTCCCGCACGCGCCGATGAACCCGGAGATCCACCTCAACGCGTCCGGTGTGCTCATGGAGCTCGGCGAGTATGACGACGCGATCGAGGAGCTGATCCGAGCGGGCCAACGGCGAGTGGCGCTCGGACCCCATCTGGGCGAGCCGCTCTTCGAGCCCCTTCGCGCCCACGAGCGCTGGAGCGAGGTCGAGGCAGTGGCCGAGCCCGCACCCCGCTTCGACGCGCTGATGCTCGAGCAGGCGGGCGCCACCGCTCCATTGCTGGAGTACACGCCCTTCGCGGGCGAGGCCTTCGGCGCCGTGAGCTGCGAGCAGATCCTCGAGGCGCTCGAGCTCGCACTCACCCACCCGCACCCGCACCTGCGCCACGACGCGGCCCGGCAGGCCGTCCTCTGGCGCTACACGAACGACGACGAGGACCACATGGGTCAGCGCTGGCGGCTGCACCCCTTTCACTGGCATCGCGAGCTGTGCGAGGTCCTCGACGACGCCATCCCGATGCCCCGTCTGATGGCGCTCGTCGAGCAGGACCTCGTCGGGGACCACGCGTACGAGGCCGCGCGGACCTTCGACATCCTCGCCCGCGGCGTGGTCCATGGCGGCGTCGCCGATCACCTCGATGGCGTGGCCCCGGTCCTCGCGGACATGCTCCGCTACCAAGACGACGCGGTCGTCGGCATGATCGCCGATGCCCTCTTCTGGCTCTCCAACTGGCCGGGCACGCGCGAGGCCTTCCAGAGCTACCTCGCCGAGCCGCTCGGTGAGCTCGTCGAGTCGATCGCCGCGGAAGGGAGCCTCTCGGACGCGCCCGCCGTGCGACGCGACCAGCTCCGCCACGCGGTGAAGTGCCTCGGAGACATCGGCCGGCTCGCCGAGCACCGAGACGCGCTCGAGCGGCTGGTTGCCGAAGCGCGAGGCGAGGTCGCCGACCGCTACCTGCGGTCGGATTTGGAGAAGGTGCTCGCGACGCTCTGATCAGGTCGACGCGGATCGCAAGCGCTCCGCCAAGCCGGCCACGGCGTCTCGTAGCTCGTCGGGGCTTTCGATGCGGATCGGCGTTCCCAGCACGGGCAACCACGCGGCCATCGTCTCCCACGAGCTGGCGGTGACGGTCAGCCGGCTAGTGGTCGGGGTTACCGCCTCCACGTCGCCATAGCCATCCGGCATGCGTGCTCGGAGCGCTTCGGCGGGGAGCGCGTAGAGGATGCGCCCCTCGAACGGCCAGCGCTGGCCGGCGCGCCCGTCCCGAACCCAGGCGGCCAGGTCGTCGGCCGGTCCGGGCCGCGCGACGAAGCTCCCCGCACGCCGGACCTTGCGCATGCGGTCGACGCGAAAGGTCCGCCAGTCGTCCCGGCCACGATCGTGCGCCACTAGATACCAGCGCACGCCCGAGAGGGTCACGCCGTGCGGCTCGACCTCGCGCTCCGACTCGGTTCCGTCGCCGCGCTCGTACTCGAAGGTGAGCACCCGCTGGTCGGCGCAGGCGCCGGCGAGCTGGGCCACGCGCCCGAGCTCGGCACGCCCACCGGAGTGCACCGCGCCCCGAAGGCGAGCGAGCCGGCGCTGGAGTCGCGGTGGTAGCACTCGCCCGACCTTCGCCACGGCGGCCTCCGCCGCGCTTCGCACCTTCCGTTGTCCGGCCTCGAGGCCCACGAGGCTCAGACCGAGCGCGACGGCGACGACCTCGTCCGCCTCGAAGGAGAGCGGGGGCACCGCGCCGCCGGCGCTGAGTGCATAGCCCCCGGCCGGTCCCGAGGTGCTCTCGACCGGATAGCCGAGCTCTCGCAGCCGAGCGATGTCGCGGCGAAGGGTGCGCGGCGTGACGTCCAGGCGCTCCACCAGGTCGCTGCCCGTCCACGAGCGTCGCTCGGAGAGGATCGCCAGGAGCTGGAGGAGGCGCGCGGAGGTTCCGAGCATGACTCGAGCATAGTGCCGAAGGTCGAGGACAGAAACTGTCCGCAATGGCTCGTAGCGTTCTCCCCATGACCAAGCACGAATCCCACGAGCCCCGCACCTACCGAGGACGCTGCCACTGTGGCGGCATCGAGGTGGAGGCCGACCTGAACATCTTCGAGCCGGCGACGCCGTACAACGTGCCGATGCGCTGCAACTGCACGTTCTGCCGACGGCGCGCGGCGGTGACGATGCTGATACCGCCGAGCGCCTTTCGGGTGCTGAAGAGCGAGACCGAAGCGCGCTACGAGCCGAAGCCCGAGGTCGGTGCGTTCGTCTTCTGCGGCAAGTGCGGGGTTCATGTCTACGGCACCGGGTCGATGGAGCTGCTGGGTGGCGACTTCATCACGGTGAACCTCGACGTGCTCGAGGATATCCCTCGCGACCGGATCGACGTGGCGATCCTCGATGGCCGCGACGAGTCGTGGACCGCCGTCGGCTCCGGGCCGCTGATCGGCTGAGCGCGCTAGCGGAAGCCGCCCTTCATCCAGAGCAGGAAGTACCAGGCGGCGATCATCACCGGGATGCCGATGATGACGACGCGCAGGAGCTCCTTCGCGGGGATCGCGCCTTTGTGAGCTTCGCCCTTCACTCGGTGGGACGGCTCCTCGGACGCCTCGTCCGTGGACTCCGCTTCGGTCTCGTCGCCGTCGCTCACTGCGCGAGAAAGGGGTAGCGCCAGTCGGTCGGTGGGCAGAGGTTTTCCTTGATCGACCGCGGCGACATCCAGCGCAGCAGGTTCCAAGGCGAGCCGGCCTTGTCGTTGGTACCGCTCCCGCGCGCGCCGCCGAAGGGCTGCTGGCCGACCACGGCGCCCGTCGGCTTGTCGTTGATGTAGAAGTTGCCGGCCGACTGGCGCAGCCGCGTTCGGGCCAGCTCGACGGACTGGCGGTCGCGGGAGAAGATCGCGCCGGTCAGCGCGTAGGGACTGGTCGAGTCGACCAGGTCGAGGGTCGCGTCGAAGGCGGAGTCCTCGTAGACGTAGGCGGTCACGACCGGTCCGAAGATCTCTTCCTGCATCAGCCGGTGCTTGGGGTCGTCGACCTTCACGAAGGTCGGGTCGATGAACCACCCCTTCGAGCGATCGGCGGTGCCGCCGTAGAGCACCTCGCCGCTCTCCTTCGCGAGCGCCTGGTAGCCGGTGATCTTCTCGTAGGCCCGCTCGTCGATGACCGCGGACATGAAGTTCGCTGGGTCGCGGACGTCGCCGACCTTCACGTGCGCGAGCTCGGCGCACACCCGCTCGCGAACGGCGCCGAAGAGGGACTGTGGCAGATAGACGCGCGACGCAGCGGAGCACTTCTGTCCCTGGAACTCGTAGCCGCCGCGCACGATGGCGGTGGCGAGCTGGTCCGCATCGGCGCTCGGGTGCGCGACGATGAAGTCCTTGCCGCCGGTCTCGCCGACGACGCGCGGGAATGCGCGGTAGCGGTCGAGGTTGTCGCCGACGCCCTTCCAGAGCGTCTTGAAGGTCCCGGTCGAGCCAGTGAAGTGAATGCCTGCGAGGTGCTCGCTGGCCAGGCAGGTCTCGCCCTGCGTTGGTCCGTCGCCGGGGATCAGCTGGATCACACCGTCGGGCAGCCCCGCTTCGCGCAGCAGCTCGAGCATGTGCCACGCGCCGACCATCGAAGTCATCGCCGGCTTCCAGAGCACCACGTTGCCCATCAGCGCTGGCGCCGTGGGGAGGTTCACCGCGATGGCGAGGAAGTTGAACGGCGTCACCGCGAGCACGAAGCCCTCGAGCGGCCGGTAGTCGGTCTGGTTCCAGCTGGTGCCTGCCGAGGCGGGCTGCACCTGGTGGAGCTGGCGCGCGAAGTGGACGTTGAAGCGGAGGAAGTCGATCAGCTCACACGCCGCGTCGATCTCCGCCTGATGGGCGGTCTTCGACTGGCCGAGCATGCAGGTGGCGTTGATCCGCATGCGCCAGGGCCCCGCCAGGAGCTCGGCCGCACGGAGGAAGATGCCCGCGCGGTCGTCGAAGGAGAGCGCCTGCCAGGCGGGCGCGGCCTTCATCGCGCCGTCGATCGCGGACTGCACCGTTTCCGCGTTCGCGTGGTGGACCTCTGCGAGCACATGGCCGTGGTCGTGGGGCATCGAGACCGTGGAGGTCTTCTCGCCCTTCACGGCCAGGCCGTTCACGAACGCCGGGATCTCGAGCGTCTCGCCGGCGATGGCTTCGCATGCCGCGTCGAGTGCCTTTCGGTCGGCGGACCCGGGCACGTAGGCCTTCACGGGTTCGTTGGAGGGGGCGGGGACCTGGGTGATGGCGTCGATCATCGCCCCCAGGCTAGTCGCCCGCGGTGGGGACACGCTGCGCTTGCTCACTCTGGAACCCGTTGCGTTCCCCCGGCCGGTCGGCCACTCTCCCCCCGTAAAATGCGAGAGGGATTGCTGGTTTGCTTCGTCTGCCTTTCGACCATGGTTTCCATGGCCGGGACGGCGTTCGGGCAGAACGACCGCGAGGAGGAGGCCCGTGCCCTCTTCATGGCGGGACGCGCGGCGTACGATGCCGGTCGCTACGAGGCGGCCCTCGAGCGTTTCCAGGAGGCCTTCGAGCTCTCCGGGAGGCCGGAGCTCCTCTACAACATCGGCCAGACGGCTGATCGCTTGCGGCAGGACGCGGTCGCGCTCGAAGCGTTCGAGCGTTTCCTCGCCGAGACACCAGCCAGCACGTCGAACCGGGACGTCGCCCAGCGCCGGGTCGAGTTCCTCCGGCGCTCGGTGGCTGCACAGCAGCCGGACCCGGCTCCGGATCCCGAGCCGGTCGCGACCGAGCCGGACCCCGATCCCGATCGGGACCTCGATCCGGCAGGCATGGACGCCGATGACCTCGCGCTCGAGGAGAGCGACCAAGCGCCGCCGCCGGTCGAAGAGGAGTCCAGCTCGTCCAAGTGGTGGATCGGTGTGATCGTCGGCGTGGTGGTGGTCGGTCTGGCCGTCGGCCTCGCGGTCGGTCTCTCCGGCGGTGACGATCCCGAGCCGCAATACGCCGAGAGCGACCTCGGGCGAACCGTCTACGCGTTGGGGCAGTGGCAATGACCATGCGTCGAGCGATCTGCGCCTTCCTACTCTTGACGATCTCTTGTGGTGACGACGCCGTGCCGCCGGCCACGGAGATCGTGGTCTACGTCGACGCGGACGACGCCGTTCGGGGCCGGGCGAACGACCTGCAGGTGGTGATCGCCGGTCGCGCGCCGGGGGAGATGTTCTTCGAAGACGCGCCCGACGGCACCTTCGACGTCGCGCTGACCGACCTGCCCTTCCAGTTCTCGTTCACTCCACGCGACGGCGACGCGACCCGCCAGTGGCGCGTGTCGGTGGTGGCTCGTGATGGTGGCGGCATCTTCGTGGAGAAGACCGCCCGAGGCGTCTACGTCCCGGACGAGTCCCGCATCCTCTACATGGTGTTGCGCGGCCCCTGCATCGACCGGAGCTGCCCGGCACAGCAGACCTGCACGGTCGGCAGCTGCGTCAACGACGCGCGGGACCCAGCCGAGCTTCCCGTCTACACGGGCGGTCGAGTGCCGGCGCCGGACGTCCCCGCTCCGGTCTGCGCGAACGATGGCGAGTGTGAGGACGGCGCCTACTGCAACGGAACGGCCGCTTGCGATCCCACCAGCGAAGATGCGCGCGCGGACGGTTGCGTTCCCGGGACGCCCCCCTGCATGCCACCCCTCGGCTGCGACGAAGCCACCGACGCGTGCACCGACGAGCCCATCTGCGCCGACGGCGGCGACGCCGACGGGGACGGGGTGAACCGACTGGAGTGCGGCGGCGAGGACTGCGACGACGCAGACTCGACGCGATTCCCCGGCAACCCGGAGGTCCTGAACGACGAAGATGACGACTGCGACGACAGGGTCGACGAGGGCCTGGTGATGTGTGAGCTCGGTCCGGAGAACACCGCCGCTGCTTGTATGGACGGCTGCGACAACGACGGGAACACCTTCACGGACTGCATGGACTTCGAGTGCAACATCTTCCCGAGCTGCGGCGGATGTGGCCTACCCGCGCGGCTCGAGCGTACGCCCGCCGCCTGCGCCGACGAGTGCGACAACGACGGCAACGGCTTCGCCGATTGCGACGACTTCCACTGCAGTGGCATCGGCCCGTGCACCGGTGACATGGACGCTTGCGGCTGTCCCCCGAACCAAGACTGCCTGACGCGACGGGCCTACGGCTTCAGCCGCTATTGCGGAGCGTCGTGTACCGTCGGCGAGGGGGTCGATCTGACGGACCCGTCGACCTGGGGACAGCAGGGCGGCTGCCCGAGCGACGAGACCTGCTGGTGGCGGGGCACCCCCACCGACGAGTCCGGTGTCTGCGCGCCGGGCAACGCCACCATGGTGAGTCCGAACACCGGCGCATCCTGCGACGTCGACGCCGACTGCGCCTCGCCGTACGGTTTCGGCCGCTGTCTCGTCGGCGCCGACACCGGGTTCGACGACGGCTACTGCACGGTCGTCGACTGCGCAGCCCCCGGCACGCCGACGATGGGTCCGGGCCTCTGCGGGCCGCTCGGCGCGTGCGGGCGCTTCGCCAACACCAGCTACTGCCTCCGGATCTGCTCCGGCGATTCCGCTTGCCGGGATGGGTACCGCTGCGTGTCGGGAGTGGTCGGTACCACGAGCGTCTGCTTGCCGCGGTGTGCCGATGGCGACTGCGGCAGCTTCGGGACCTGCGTGGCCGACGCCAGCGGCGCCTACTGCGAGCCCCCATCGAGCTTCTAGAACGGAGCGTCCATTCGTGAGCACCGAAGTCAAACGGGTCCTCGTGACCGGCGCCACCGGTGGCGTCGGACGCGCCGTCGTCGAAGCGCTCGTCGCCGAAGGCTGTGAGGTCTTCGCGTCCGGCCGCAACGTCGAGGCGCTGCTCTCGCTATCCCGCGGCTCGTCGGCCATCCATGGGCTCGAGCTGGACGTCACCTCCGAGCCGTCGATCGAGGCGGCTCGTCGAGAGATCCTCGAGGCGACGGGGGGCGAGGGCGTCGACGCCATCGTCCACGCTGCCGGCATCGCCGAGCTCGGGCCGCTGCTGACGGTGACCGATGCAGCCCTGCGTCGTCACTTCGAGGTCAACGTCGTCGGCTTCCTGGCGGTGACGCGCGCGCTGCTCGAGCCGATGAAGGCCCGGGGCCGCGGGCGGGTGATCGTCGTCGCCAGCGTGCTCGACCGCGTGACGCTCGCGACCCACGGCGCCTACGGCTCTTCGATGCACGCGCTGCGGGGGCTCTGCGAAGCGTGGCGCATGGAGCTCGCGCTCTTCGGCATCGACGTCACCCTCGTGGAGCCGGGCTCGGTGCGGCAGACCGGCTTCATCCGAGACGCCTTCGGTGGCCTCGACGCGAAGCGCAGCTCCGGCTCGCGCTGGAACGGCGTCATCGACCGGCTGCAGAGCCTCGAACGCGCAGTGGCCGGCTTCGGCGCGCCGCCGGAGCGCGTCGCCCAGAGCGTCGTCCGAGCGCTCACGAGCCGCCGTGCGCCTCGCCGTGCGGTGACCCCTTCCTTCGGCAGCGCCGGCCAGTTGGTCGCGAAGCGGCTGCTGCCCACGCGCACCTTCGACAACGCCGTGCGCTCGGTGCTCGGGCTGCGCCCCCGACGAACGGCGCCGCTGACGTCCACCGTGCTGCAGGAGCGCCCGGTGGCGCTGGTCACTGGCGCCGCCGGCGGGATCGGAGCGGCCACCGTGCGCCGGCTCGCCCGCGCGGGCTACCGAGTGGTGGCCACCGACCGCGACGCCGACGCCCTCGAACGGCTCCACGTCGCGCTGGTCGCGGAGCAACTCTCGGTCGAGACCGAGGTCCTCGACGTCACCTCCCGCCGGGACGTGGTCCACGTCGCGCGGAAGGTGCACGAGGACTTCGGTGACCTCGACCTCTTGGTGAACAACGCTGGCTACGCCGAGCTCGGCCCGGTCGACGTCGTCGATCTCGACGCGCTCCGTCGGCAACTCGACGTGAACGTGCTCGGGCCCATGCGCATGGTCCGCGCCTTCGCTCCGCAGATGTGCGACCGCGGGGCCGGGCGAATCGTCCAGGTCTCCAGCGTCGCCGGGCTCGTCGCCTTCCCCTTCATGGGCGTCTACCACGCGAGCAAGTTCGCGCTCGAGGCGCTCTCCGACGCGCTCCGCCAGGAGCTCGGTTCGTTTGGCGTGGACGTGATCCTCGTGGAGCCGGCATTCATCCGCACCGGTTTTGCGGCAGCCGCGCGCCGAACGGTCGAGCCCTATCGCGAGCGCGATACCGGTGAAGCTTGGCGGCCGGCCTTCGATCGGATGGAGCGGCTGATCGGTCGTCTCGACGCCGTCGGCGGCGAAGCCGAAGACGTCGCCGAGGCGATCTTCACCGCGGCCCGCGCGGCCGAGCCGCAGCCGCGCTACGCGACGCCATGGACGGCCGAGTTCGCCGCCCGGGCGCTCCCCTGGGTGCCCGCGGCGCTCCGTGAGAAGCTCATCGGCGAGCTCTTCGATCTCCGAGCGATCCGCCGCGAGCTCTGAACGCGGCACGCGCCGTGCAGTTGCCTGGGGCGATGGCAACGCACGACACCACCCTCCGACGACGCACGGGCGATCGAGGCGACGATGCGGTTCCGTGCAACGAAATCCACTCCGGAGTGGTGCGCGGTGCAGCAGCTGCCTTCCATGACCCGGTGGAGCGGTTCGACGGCCGTGTGGTTCGAGCGGCTACACTGATCTCGGTCTTGCACCCGACGGGCGGCGTGCTGGCCCGAACCTGGACTGGCCCGGTGGCGGTCCAGCTCGTCGACGGCTCGTCGGTCGAGCTTCAGCTGGACGGAGCGCTCGTGTCCGGCGGCAGCCGCAGCCGTCGACGGATTCGCCTGCTCCTCCAGGTCGCAGCGGACGAGCGACTCCTCTTCGCCGAGCTCGGCTACTCACCCGACTACTTCCGCTGGCCGGTCTTCGACCTTTGGGTGGAGCGGGTCGACCTGCAGCTGGACGAGCGGGTCACGATGGTGGGCTCCGCGATCACTGGTGGCACCGCCGGCGGCTACCGCGATCGAGGGCGCGCCGTCGTCGGCGTCGACGTCCGCGTGCTCCAGAGCGAGGTCCCCAGCGGCTTCCTCGGGGACGCCCTCCGAGCTCCTCGCGCGGACGAGCCGCCGACCTTCGCCTACCGGGCGGGCCACACGCTCGGCTTCCTGGTCGGTTGGTGGGCCCGGCACCTGCGGCTCTCGCTGGTCATGGCGACCTACGTGGGGCTGGTGGTGCTCCTGCTTCGCTGGATCGGCGGGTGAGCCCTCAGATGGGGGCGACGCGGCGGCGTTCCAGCGCCGGGTTCGCGCCCAGCGTGGTGAACACCTGGTCCGCGCGACGCTCGAGCGAGGCGGCGCCGACGTCGTCGCCGGCGGCGCGGTAGGCAGCCGCGAGGGCCAGCTCGGTCTTCGCGCGGTCGTAGGGGTCGCCGATGCCTTCGGAGAGCACCCCGTCGAGCGTGTCGATGGCGTCCGCTGGCTCCATGAAGCGCGTCGCAGCCCGAACTGCCAGCGCACGCTCCGCGCCGGTCGCGAGTGCTTCGAGACGCGCGAGCGCGGCGCGGGCGGCGGCCTCGTTCCCAGCCGCGAGCTCGCAACGCAGCAACACCTCCCAGGTCTCGGCGATCTCCATCGCTTCGCTGCTGCAGCGGGAGCGGGACTCTTCCGCCGCCTCGCGAGCGTCCTCCCATCGGCCGTCGTCGGCGGCGATGAGCGCGAGGTTGTTCCACGCGATCTGTGCGGCGCGCAGGGTGCCGAAGTCGTCACCGAGTCTCGCGGCCTCCGCGGTATGCGCTCGTGCGAGCCCCAGCAGACCACGGTTCGTGTAGCAGACGCCCAGGTTGATGTGGGCGCGCATCACGCCGAAGACGTCCTGCGCGATGCCGCTCAGCCCGAGGTCGCGGAGGTTGGTCGCGAGTTGGCCGTCCCAGTCTCCCGCGCGAAGCTGGTTGGCGCCGAGCTTTCCGCAGAGCCGCGCCTGGAAGGCCGGCGTGTCCACCTTGGAGGCGATGGCGATGGCGCGGCGACCGAGGGCGATGCCTGCCTCGTTGTCGCCTTGGAGATAGCCCAGCACCCAGCCCTTGCTCGAGAGGAGCTCGGCCATCTCTTCGGGGTCGCCGGGGTCGTCCAGGAGCGCCAGGCCGAGGTTCAAGAGGAGCAGCGCGGACTCGGAGTCGCGCTCGTCGATCCGCACCTGCGCCTGCAGCCGCCGCATCCTCGCGCGAAGCACGCGTCGCTCCGGTAGCGCTTCGCTCACCACGCGCCCGGCGCGTTCGAACGCGGCGCTCGGATCGGTGCGCACCTCGAGCTCGGCCAGCGCCGCCTCGAGGGCGGGGCGATCCACCGCCTCGGGAACGCCGGTGGAGAGCTCCAGCGCCAGCGCCAGCAGCTCCTGAGCTTCGGGAGCGTCGCAGCCGGCCGCTCGGCGCCCGGCCTCCGCCGCCGCGAAGGCGGCCTTCGCGATCTGCCCGGCGTCGGCGGCGAGCCGCGCCGTCAGCGCCTGCACCCCGAAGCTCTGGTCGCGGCACTCGCGCGCGAGCCAGCGGATCGCGCGGTCGCGGGTCTCGGCGTCGGGCGTCAGCTCCGAGAGGAGCCCCGGGTCGGTGACGCGCGCCCAGGGCTCGAGCCGCGCGGCGGCGCGAGGGATGGGCACCAGGAGTGCGTCGAGCTCGGGCAGGTCGCTCGCCTTGCTCGCGGCGGCCGCGATGTCCGGGAGCGCGCGGAGCGGCACGTGGCCACCGCCGAAGAGCGCTGCGGCTTCGAGGAGCGCTCGGCCCTCGCTGCTCAACGTGTCGAGCATGCGTCGCCGCGGGTCCCCGTCGAAGCGCGCACAGGCCACGATCGCGGCGGGCAAGCCACCGAGCGCGTCCACCGTGGCGTCCGGATCGGGCGCGCCGATGGACGCCGCGAGCTCCCGGGCTTCCCTGGCCTCGAGCGGCTGGACTCGGAGCACCGTGTCGCCGGGGCGCCCTTCGCGGCCCCCCAGGACCACCTGGACCCCCTCGGCGGCGAGGCGGCGCAGGACCTCTTCGCTGGCGCCGTCGATCCGGTCCGCGTCGTCGACCACCATCGCCAGCGCGCGTCCCTGTGGGCGCAGGAGGAGCGCTGCGCGGAAGCACTCCATCAGCGTCGCGGCGGTCGTCGGACGCCCCGTGCCGAGGAGGGCACCGCTGAGCGCGATCGTCGCCGCTTCGAGCGGCGTGGTGGTGAGCGCTTCGATGCCGGCGACCAGCCGTTCGGCTCCTGCCCAGGTGGGCAGGCCGAAGCCGTCCATCAGGTCGAGCAGGAGCGCCGCGAGCACCTCGCAGGGGAGCCCGGCGATCCCGCGCCGCCCGGTGGCGCGTGCGACGAGCGCGTCGTCTCGATGCAGGTGGTGGACGTGCTCGTCCAGCAGCCGAGAGACCCCCACGCCCGCGTCACCCACCACCCAGAGCAACCCGCTCTCGGCTCGGTGCTCGGCCATCGCGTCGAGCGCGTCCCGCCGCCCGACCAGCGGCGGGACCGGAGCGACCACCCGGTCACCCGCGTTCCGCGGTCGCCGGCGGCTGGTCCGAGTCGCGCGGACATCTGCCGTGGGCGCGTCCCCCGCGATGCCGACCTCCGTCAGCATGAACGACGCGGGGCGCCGCAGCGGGACCGCTGGGGTCGGGCTCGACGGTGGGCCGTCCCGCAGCATCAGCAGTCCGTCGGTCGCTTCGAGCCACCGTCGCCGGGCGCGCGCGGCGCTCACCGGCCGTGCTTCCGGATCCCGGGCCAACATGGCCATCACCAGGTTGCAGGCGTCGTCGCTGAGGAGCAGCCCGGGCCGGGGCGTCAGCGGCAGCGGCTCGCCGTGCAGGGTCCGCCGGATCACCTCGGTGCTGTCCGACCCGAAGTGCGGGGGGAAGCCGGCGATCAGCCGATAGAGGAGGGCACCCGCTCCGTAGATGTCGGCGCGCGGACCGACGCCGCCCGAACCGATCGCCTGCTCCGGGCTGAGGTAGCCGGGAGTCCCTGCGACCAACGCGCGCCGAGTCGCGTCGCGACTGCGTCGGTCGTCGCTCATCGCCAGGCCGAAGTCGGTCAGCATCGCGCGGCCCTCTTCGTCGAGGAGCACGTTCGCCGGTGAGAGATCCAGGTGCAGCACTCCGACGTCGTGCGCGTAGGTCAGCGCGGACAAGAGCTCGGCACCCACCCGGACCACGTCTCGGGCGGCCAGGCTGTCGGCGCATTGGTCCAGCGCCCGGCCTTCGACCAACTCGTACACCAGGTACGGCCGCCCATCGGGAAGCGATCCCCGGCCCTCGAGGGAGACGATGTTCGGGTGCCGCAGGCGCGCCGCGAATCGAGCCTCATGGAGGAGCCATTGGGCTCGAACGCCACCCTCGTCCGGTACTTTGATGGCGACCCGAGCACCGTCGGGGCCCCGACCGGCGAATACGGTCCCGGCTCCGCCGCGGCCCAACACCTGCTCGATCCGCCAGGGGCCGATGTGGTCGAGGGCGTGCGCCGGTGGTGCCGAGATGGCCACGTCATCACCTGATTACGGGAGCACACCCGAGGACACAAGCTCTACCCCCTCACGGTGTGCGTCTCCCCGATCGGTGGTGGTGCATCACGCTGCCCTGCCGGCCGTCCCATCGCCTTCGATACACCTCGCTATTTCCTCGGCGCGCGGACCCCATATCCAACCCTCCCAGCACGCGGATCGACCAACCTCCGATCGGGAACTTCGACCGGCCGATTTCGTCGCCTTTCCCCTGTGGCCTCCAACCCCGTATGCTGGCCCACCCGTGGCCGTTCGCGATTACCTCGATGGGTTCGTTCAGCTCCATCGGATCCCCGATCCCGATGAGAGAAACTCGGAGTTTCGACAGGCCTTCGCGACCCTCGCCGCGCTGGTCGCGGACCACCGGCGCGCGCTCCCGCTCGAGGGGCTCGACCCCGACGAGCTCGAGCGCTCGATCATCCTCGCTCAGGACGCCGGTTGGCTCGACGACACGGATTGGCTCTCCGGTCCCGCCTCGGCCGCGGCCATCTATGAGCTCGCGTCGGCGCTCCCACCGGGCGACCTGAAGCGCGACCTCGGGCGGAAGGTCCTCCGCCGGCTCCAGGTGGGCGACGCGGCAACCTTCGTGGCGGTGGCGACGCAGCTCGCGGAGGGATCGCGTCGCGCACTGGGTGGCGCGGCGATGCGCGCACGCGTGGCGCTCGCGCTCGACCTGCCGATCGGAGCCGGGGCTCGCGCCGACGGCCTCGCGCTCGCGCTGATCTCCCGGCGCGAGCTGAGCCGTGAGTGGCTGACCATCCCGGCGACCGGTTCGCTGCCGGCTCGACGACTCGCTGCGCGCTTGCTCGAGCGCGCCGCGCGCGAGGCCGCGCATCGTGCGGCCGAGGGCGACGACGGGGCGACCCGCGTCTTCGACATCCCCAACGTGCGCGACGCCTGGGAGAAGCTCCTGGCCGATCGCGAGTCGCTGGTCTGGCGTCACGTGGCGGCGGCACGCGGGCTGCTCTCCTACGCCCGACCGGAGTTCGAGGAGGAGATCGAGCGGCACCTCAGCCCAGGGCTCGGCGTCACCGAATGGCGCCGCGCGGCGGCGTCGCTCGCGGCCAGCATCGCAGCCCAGGGCGAGTATGCGCTCGAGAGCTGTCGTGAGCTGTTGGGCTCCGAGATCGCGAAGCGCGACAAGGGCATCCCCGCCTCGATGATTCAGGGCATGCCCCGCGCCGCGGAGGCCGAGCCTCAGGCCGTGGAGGAGCTTCTCGAGCAGCTCATCCGCGTGGGCGGGCTCTCGGCGGCCGAGGCGTTGGTCGAGCTTCGCCGCGAGCGACTCGGCGAGGGCTTCGGCGAGTGGGCGGCGCGAACGGCCGCCGCGCAGCTGAAGGACATGCTCTCCAACGACCGCCCGAGCGACCACGGTGACGCAGCGCTCGCGCTCGCGGTCACCCAGGAGCTCTTTCCCTCGACCGATACGCCGAGCCTGAGGCAGCAAGTCGACGCCGCGCTCGACGCCTTCGTCGAGGGCGGTGCCATGGCTGCCAGCGCGGAGGCGCAGGCGGTGCTCGAGGCGGCCGAGAAGAAGGTCGCGCTGCTCGAGCAGTGTACGGGCGACACCGACTCGATGGAGCGGATGACCAGCTTCCGCGCTCTGCGCGAGCTGGACGTCGCGCTGCTCGAGTCCGACACGATGGCCAACCTCCTCGCGCTGGGTTCGCGCGGCGAGGAGCCGGGCGCAGAGCTGCGACCGCTCGGGGATCTCTTCCAGCGCATGACGAACTGGCTGGTGATCCACGAGGGGCGCCCGATCGAGGACGCGAAGGCGGTCGACGCCCACTTCACTCACCGGCTTCGGCAAACTCGAGCGCTCCTCCATCTCGTGGACGCCGACGGCCGGCGCGTCGATGACCGGGTCGCGCTGCGCGACCAACGACGAGTCCTGACCGCGCAGACGCTGCTTCGTCGCGTGGCGCAGGACGCGCCGTCGCGACTGCGGCGGGCCACGCTCGCGGCCGCCGCCCGCGCGTGTGATGCGCTGGTCCGCGAAGAGGTCGCCGAGGTCTCGGACATCGTCCTCGCCGCCGGCCGGGCCTCGAACGACCCCGGCGACCTCTACACGATGAGCGAGGCGGCCATGATGCCGGACCTCGAGAACGCCCTCCTCGCCTTCGCGAAGCTGCAGAAGACCCTCGAAGAGAAGCGCCCTTCGGGCCGCACGGTGCGCGCCGCCCTCGACGCGCTCGCTCAGCTCGCCCACGATCTCCCGGTCGCGAGCTCGCCGCGGGTCGAAGCCTTGCGGCACGGTCTGCTGGACCTGGCCTCGTCGCTCGAGCCGGTGGCAGGCGCGAGCTCGCTCCATGGGCTCGCCGAGCTCAGCCGGGGGGATACGCCGCTCGCGGCCCTCGAGGCGGCCGTGCAGACCATCGCCACACTCGTCATGGGGGCGCGCCGTCGCCTCGGCGAGGCCGTGCCCTTCGAGAAGCCGAGCTGTGGCCCGGCCGTGCGGATGATCGATCTCTACCTCGAACGCGCGTTGCGCGTCGGCGAGGAGCGCGATCTCTCCGAGGCCATCCGCTCCGCCGCCCAGTCCTTCGAGGAAGAGCTGCCTGCCGGCTTCGCCCAGGTGGCGTCCCTCTCGCTGGCGAACCTGGCCGGCCTTCCGCTCGAAGGCGAGGAGTCGCCCCGGACGAGCTTCCTGCCCACGGCCCCGAAGGAGGCGCCGCTGCCAGCGTGGATGCCGCCGAGTCGGGTGCTCGGTGGCTTCTACGTCACGCGGGCGATCGGCAATGGCGCGGTGGGCTCCGTCTTCGTGGCTCGGCGCGTCGATGCCCGTCACGATCCGACGGCTGAGTCCTTCGCGCTCAAGGTCCCGGAGTACAGCGGCGCCGCCGCGCGCACCCTCTCGGAAGACGAGTTCATGCGCCTCTTTCGGGACGAGGCCGGGGCGCTCCTCTCGCTGCCGCGCCACACCAACATCGCGCGCTTCGTCACCTTCGATGCGGGCGCGCGGCCGAAGCCGATCCTCGTGATGGAGCTGGTCGATGGACCGAGCCTGGAGCGCTACCTCGACGGTGCGGCCCTCGACATGCCGCGGGCTCTCGAGCTCCTCGATGGGGTGGCCGCAGGGCTCGAGGCCATGCACAAGGTCGGGGTCGCCCACCTCGACCTCAAGCCGTCGAACGTCATCGTCCGCGATCCGGACGGCATCCTCGGGCCGAAGCTCCCGGACGAACCCGTCCTGGTGGACTTCGGGCTCGCGGGCCGGCACCTGCGCCCAGGCTGCGGTACTGCCAGCTACGGCGCGCCGGAGGTGTGGGGCCACGACGAGTCGGGGAAGGCCCGCGCCGAGCCGGCCGACGTCTACGCCTTCGGTTGCCTCGCCTACGAGCTGCTCACGGGGCGCACGCTCTTCGAAGAGAGCAACGACATGGCCACGCTCCACTCTCACCTGCAGCACGATGGGTGGCCGGAGAAGGTCGGTCGGCTGACGACCGACCCACGGACGCAGGGCCTCGCCGAGCTCATCCGGCGCTCGATTCGACGGAATCCGAACGACCGCGAGACGATGAGCTCCATCCGCGCCGCGCTCGGGCGACTCCGACCCGGCCTCTCGACCCTCGATTGGCCGATTCGCGCCTAGCGCTACGAGGCTGACCTAGCGCGGCGCCCAGTCGATGCGCTCGCAGAGCTTCGCGGCCCGCTCGGCCAGTGCTTCGTCCACCTGTCCGGCGAATGCCTTGGCCAGGGCGCTCGCCAGCTCGGTCGCCCCGTCGAAGCGATCCTCCGGCTCCTTCGCCATCGCGATCCGAAGTACGTGGTCGACGGGCTCGGGGATTCGCCGGCTGAGCGTGGAGGGCGCGGGAGGGAGCTGGGTCTCCACGGCGCGGAGCATCTTCGCGAAGTCCGAGCCGGTGAACGCAGGCCGCCCGGTCATGGCGCGGTAGAGGATCACGGCGAGCGAGTACACGTCGGCGCGCCCGTCGACCTCGTCGCCGCGCGCCTGCTCCGGGGCCATGTACGCGGGCGTGCCGACGACGTTGCCCGCGGTCAGCGTGCCCGTCTCGCCGATGAGCTTCGAGACGCCGAAGTCCAACACCTTCCAGTGACCATCGGTCGTATAGAAGACGTTCGATGGTTTCAGGTCGCGGTGGACGATGTTCGCGCCGGCCGCTTCTTCGAGCGCGAGCGCGACCTCCCGCGCCAGCCGCTCGAGCTCGGGCGGTCGCAACCGGCGCCGCGAGCGGAGCATCGACGAGAGGTCCTCGCCGCGGAGGTGTTCCATCGCGATGTAGGGGAGCGGCGCCTCCACCCCACCGATGTCCAGGATATCGACCACGTGCGGTGAGCGGAGTGACGCCGCGATCTTCGCCTCTCGCGCGAAGCGCTCGAAGGGGTCGGCGTCCGAGTAGGCACCGCGGAGGAGCAGCTTCACCGCCGCCGGTCGGTCGGTGTCGGCGTGACGGGCCTCGTAGATCTCGCCCATGCCTCCGCGACCGAGAATGGGCCCGAGCACCCACGGGCCGAGCCGCTGCTCGGTGAAGCGACCGGCCTCGCCGATCCCCGCGGCGCGCTCCAGTTCCTGTCGCGCTTCTCGAAGCAGGGCTTCCCGAGCCGCGACCTGACGCACGGCGGCCTCCATGTCGCGGACCCGCTGCCGAGTTCGGTCGTTCGACGCGCGGCCGACGAAGAACGCGGTCCAGTAGACGAGCTGGACCGAGCCCTGACCGACGAGCTTCACGGAGAAGGGGGCGTCGTCGGCGGTGACGAGGCCGAGATCGGGGATCCAACCGGCGACGATCGCGATCGTGAGGAGGAGGTGTCCACCGGACGCGAGGATCGTGCACGGCACCACGAAGACTGCCGGGGCGCTCAGCGCGTAGACCAGGAGCGCGAGCGCGACGACGCACGGGAAGGGCGAGAAGACACCGAAGTAGTACGCCATGGCGACCGAGCTGGTCGCGAGGAACTGGGCGACGATGCCGACGAAGCGCGGTTCGAACTTCGTGACGTCGCGCGTGTGCCACCAGAGCGCGAAGAACCCGGCCCCGAGGAAGACCATCGCGACGCTGGCGATCTGTCGGGCGACCGGGTGGGTAGGCAGCACGCCGACGCAGATGCCGCCGGCCACCACGACGAAGAGCATGGCCGTGGAGAAGGTGTGGGTCCGGCTGGCCTCGTCTTGCTTCAGGAACTCCCGCGACGTGTGGACGACGCTGGTACCCGTGCCGGAGCGCGTGCCGCCCAGGGTCACCCGGCTGGCGGTCGGCATCGACGTGGGCTCGCTCCCGGTGCTGGGCTCGTCGTGGGGCAGCTGGTCGAGGGAGTCGTCGTCGGGTTCGGGGGCGGGCTGGGCCTTTCGAACGGGCGGCGCAGGTGCGGGTATGGAGCGCGCGCTGGGTCGCGCGGCCATGGTCGGCGCGTCCTCGTCGGGGTCGATCTCCGGCGGGACGGACGACGTCCGGTCGGCCGCGGTCAGCGCGTCCCCCCGTGGCAGACGGCGCTCGCCCAACGACGTTCGTTTCCCGGCACGAACTCAGCCTAACCGTGTTTCCTGGAGATTTCCTCTTCGACGGGGGCTGGAGGCGAGTTGGCGTTTGTCTTTCGGACGCCGAACGCTTACTCCGTGCTCATGGCATCGAGGGTATTGGTCGTCGGAACGGGTGCCATCGGAGGCACGGTGGCCGGGGGCTTGGCCGAGAGCGGTGCCGACGTCGTCGGCCTCAGCTCGAACACCACCATCGCCGAAGCAGTCGCCGCCGAGGGCTATCGCCGTCGTTTTCGCGACATCGACGACGTAGCCCGGGCCCCGATCGTGACCACCCCGGACGAGCTCGAAGGGGCCTTCGACTGGATCCTCCTCGCGACCCCGCCGGACTCGGCCGTGGAGGCCGCCGTCGCTTCCGCGCCGACGCTCGCGGAGGGCGGGGCGTTCGTGGTGATGCAGAACGGCCTCTGCGAGGATCGGGTCGCCAAGGCGTTGGCCGAGCGAGGGCTCCCGGGCGCGGACTCGGTGCTCGGCGCGATCGTCGGCTTCGGCGCCAGCATGCCCGAGCCCGGGCTCTTCGCGCGGACCAGCGAGGGGGGCTTCACCCTCGGCCGAATGGATGGCGCGGACGACCCGAGGCTCGAGCGCCTCGCGGAGCTGCTGGCGCCAGTGGGCGAGGCCGAGCAGGCCGCAAACTTCGCGGGGGCCCGCTGGAGCAAGCTGGCGATCAACTGCGCGATCTCGACGCTCGGCACGCTCGCTGGCGAGCGGCTCGGCCGGGTGCTCCGGCTGAAGCTCGCCCGCCGCCTGGCCCTCGAGATCATGACGGAGGCCGTCGCCGTCGCGTCCGCGGAGAGTGTGGCGCTGGAGAAGGTGTCCGGGACCCTCGACCTCGACTGGATCGCGCTGACCCACGACGAGCGACGGCATCGCGGCAGCGTCGGCCTGGTCGCAAAGCACACCCTCCTGCTCGCGGTCGGCGCCCGCTACCGGAGGCTCCGCTCGTCCATGCTCGCGGCCCTCGAGCGCGGCCGGACCCCGCCGGTCGACTTCATCAACGGCGAGATCGTCACCCGCGCCGAGATCCACGGCTTCGACACTCCGGTGAACCGGGTCGCGACCCAGTTCGTGCACGAGCTCGCGGCCGGCACGCGGACGCCGGCGATGGCGAACATCGACGACCTGGCGCGCCAGACCGACCGCCGCCACTCGACCCAGCCTCCGGCGCGGATGCCTCCCCCGCCGGCCGGCCGGGCCTGAGCGCGCTCCTCGCCATCCTGCTAGCCTCGGCCCATGCGCCGCTGGACGATCCTACCGTTGGTCGCCGTCCTCGCCGCCGGGTGCGGCGACGACGACGCAGCCGCTCAGGCCGAGGGCCCGGCTTGGTTC
This sequence comes from uncultured Sandaracinus sp., assembly GCA_964462035.1. Lineage (GTDB taxonomy): Bacteria > Myxococcota_A > Polyangia > Polyangiales > Houyiibacteriaceae > UBA1660. The sequence goes on along the minus strand of CAYXAP010000020.1, from coordinate 104,663 downwards.
GACGCCGAGCCGCTGCTCGGGAACCTGCGCTCGGAGGACCGTCGCCAGGCCGCTCGCCACGTCGCCCCGCTGCGCCTCGACCAGCTCACGCTCCACGACCTCGAGGTGCGCCTCGCGGACGACCTGAGCTCGTTCACCGCGACCGAGGAGCTCTACTTCACCAACACCACGGGCGAGGCGCTGTCGACAGTGGTGCTCCGGATCTACGGCAACGCCGTCGGTGACGCTCCGCAGGTCCGGCTCACGGGCAGCTCCTGCGTCGCCACGAGCTGTCAGGTCGCCTTCGACGGACGGTCGACCATCGAGCTGCGACCGGAGGCGCCGGTTCCCGCGAACGGGCGTCTGCGCGTCCACCTCGAGCTCGCCGGGGACCTGAAGGAGATCGCCCCCGAGCGGGCGAGTCTCATGGGCCAGGCGATGGAGGGGCTCACCCGGCTGGGCGAGCCCGGCGCGGAGCACGGCGACTACGGGCTGCTGGCCCACGGGAGCGGTATCGCGAGCCTCGGGAACTTCTACGCGGTCGTGGCGCCGCGACGGGACGGCGCTTGGGTACGCGGTGACGACTCGACGCTCGGTGACCTCGGCAGCGACGGCATCGTCCACTTCCGCTCGAAGGTGATCGCGCCACAAGGCGCGCGCATCGCCGTGACGGGCGAGGTCACCCACGAGCAAACGGTGCTCGGGCAGAACGGTCAGCCGGGTCACACCGAGCTGACCGCGGTGGCCGGACTCACGCGCAACTTCGCCATCGTGGTCTCTCGCGTGTTCGAGGTCGCGACCGCCGAGGTCCAGGGCGTGCAGGTCCGCTCGTACTTCTTGCCCAGCGACCGGGCCGCTGGCGAGGCGGCGCTCGAGACGGCGAAGGTCGCGCTGAACAGCTTCCACCGTCGCTTCGGTCCCTATCCCTACACCGATCTCGAGGTGGTCGAGGCCCCGCTGGTCGGTGGCGCCGGTGGCGTCGAGTTCAGCGGCCTGGTGACGGTCGCGCAGATGTTCTACGGCAGCGCGGCCAACCCGCTCTCGATGCTCCAGGGCTTGCTCGGTCAGACCCCGACCCAGCAGGGCGGTGTGCAGAGCCCCATCAGCGGCATGCAGGCCGCGATGCTCGACTTCGTCGTCGCCCACGAGGTGGCGCACCAGTGGTGGCACGGGCTGGTCGGCTCCGACGCGCGCGCACACCCCTTCGTCGACGAGTCGCTCGCGCAGTTCAGCGCGATGGTCTACGTCGAGGACCGCTACGGCGCGGAGCGTGCGGAACGCGAGGCCACCCGCCAGGTCGCCGCGAACTACCACTTCATGCGACTGCGAGGCATCGCCGATGGCGCTGTCGATCGGCCGGTCGCGGCGTTCGGCGACTCGATGGCGTATGCCGGCCTGGTCTACGGCAAGGGGCCCTACGTCTACCCCGCGATCCGGGAGGCGATGGGCGACCGCGCCTTCTTCGAGGGCGTTCGAGCCTACGTCCAGGCGAACCGCTTCGGCGTCGCCGAGCCGCGCGCGCTCTTCGACCGGCTCGCGCGCGGTCGCCATCGACAGTCCGTTCGTCGGCTCGAGCGGCACTGGCTCGAGGAGACCCACGGCGACGCCGACCTCGGCGACGCCGACATGGGCTCGATCGCGGGCATGTGGTTCGAGGGCGCCGGCTCGCCGATCGAAGGCGCGATGCAGATGCTCCAGGGAGCAGGCCTCGGCGGCGCGGGGAGCCCCGCCGGCGACGCCCGAACGCAGGATGCGCTCGACCAGCTCCTGCAGCAGCTCCAGCAAATGCAGGGCGCAGCGGCGCCCTAGCAACGCCCGGGGTCGACGTTCGTCAGAGCGCGTTCATGCAGGCGCTGAAGGCCTCGGTCTCCGTCCACCCGCAGGAGCCGTTCGCCTGCCGTTCGCAGCGGGCCCGGTCCAGACAGCCGTATTCCGGGCGCATCTCACAGGTGGTGTTCTGCGGGTTGCCCGTCTCGGTACAGATCTGGCTCGAGCAGCCGGTGCGCATGCAGCCTTCGCCCACGGGCTCCGATTCGGCGTCGGTCGGTTCCGGATCGGAGGGATCGTCGACCATCACCGGGAGTGGTGAATCGGCGCAGGCGCCTTCGCTTCGTACGGAGGCGCCGCGCATGTGGGCCTGGCAGGCGTTCACGTAGGTGCGACCGTCGCAGGCGCACACGAGCTCGTTGGTGTCCGGGCAGCTGCGCGGCACGGGCGCGCACTGGCCGGGGTGGTCCACCTCGCCGCAGGCGGCGTCCAACGGGAAGTTGCAGAAGGAGCGCGCGGTGCAGGCGGCCATGCCGCGAGAGCCGCAGGGCTGTCCCGGCTCGGTCTCGACCGGTGGCGTCGGTTCGGCCGGCAGATCGGCTTGGCAGTAGCTCGGACACGGGGTGGTCACGCACTGCACGAAGAAGCAGCGAGCGTTGACCGGGCACGCCTGGCTCTCGCTGCAAGTGACGCGACACTCTTCGGACTGGCAGTCGACGAAGAGATCATAGCGAGCTCCCCCGGGCGCGGCGCCGTGGACCACGGCCAGATAGACTCCGTCTGCGGGAAGCTCGGCCATCACGCTGGCGGCACCGGTGGCGATCACCGGAGCGTCTTCGGGCGCCTGACCCCGGCGAACGGGACCACGAACACCGACGTTCGCGTACTGCGGCGCGTTCTCCAGGCGCATGCCCACCGTGGCGCCCGCCGCGCCGATGAAGGGATGAGCCACCGCTTCGCCGGTCGCGTTCGAGAGAGTCCCATGGACGCCGCTCCCGACGACGATCTGCTCGCGCACCCGCACGTCGACGGAGTCGACGGCGCGGGGCGCCGTCGAGCCACCCGATGACTCGCGCCCACTCTCGACGACATGGTGAACGGTGCACGCCGCGACGAGCGCGAGCGCGAGGACGGAGAGACGGTTGCGGTGGGTCATGTTCGGGGAATGTGACGCAGGAGACCCCACGAGAGTTTCGACAAAGTCGCCCGGTCCCGTTGGGCCTCCTCCCGGCCGTGCGGAATCGAGCGTGAGGAGGCGACCGCGCGGGCGGGGAGCCCACACCGTTCGACCGGCCCGAATCACGCGCTAGGTTCTCCTCGTGCGTTCGATCGGCTGGCTGCTCATGGGACTCGCGCTCGGCGCGGCGGGTTGGTGGTGGCTTCGGCCCTCGCCGCCGGTTCCGGTCGATGACGCTGGTCCCAGCCCGGCGCCGACCGTCGAGCCGGAGGCCCCCACCATCCCGCCGCCGCAGGTCACCACCGAGGTCGAGCCGCGGTCGGTCACCCTCGCGCCGATGCAGATCGCCGGCTGCGCGGAGCTGGACGCACGCCCCATCGGCCCGTCGCTCGCGGACTCGGCCAACTTGCTGACGGCCGAGCTCTGGGACCGCACCCGCGGTCTCCTCGGTGGCGACGCCGTCTCGCCCGAGCTCCGCCGGGGGCTCATGGCCCTCGTGCGCGGCGAGGGGGAGCGCGCGATGCCGCTGCTCCGCGATGCGCCAGACCGGTCTCAGGATGGCTTCGACCTCGCCGGCGCCGCGGCCTTCGCGATGCTGATCCGGGCGCTCACCCAGGAGGACGGAGACGTCGATGGGGCGATCCGCTGGCTCACCGAGGTCGACCAGGATGGGTTGGCGCCGATGGCCCGCGCGATCGTCGCTCGCCAGCGCGGCGACGACGCCGAGGAGATCGCGGCGCTGACGAGCGCGTTCCGGCTGCGGGACGATCCGGCCATCAGCTTTGCGCTGGCTTCGGCGACGGCCCGGGATGGAGAGAGCGCGCGTGCGCTCGAGGTGATGGACGCCTACCTCGAGTCCTTCCCGGACGACCCGTGGGCGGTGGCCCTGCGCCCGGTGCTCGAGCGACGGGCCACCCTCGAGGCGCCGATGCGCGAGATCGAGCGCGCCGGAGTCCGGCTCCGCTACGCACCGAGCTTCGACGATGCGCAGGCGGTCTCGGTCCTGGACCAGGTCATCGGGAGCCTCGAGGACGCGGCCCGCCTCCTCGGGGCCGACCGCCGCCCGAGCCTCACCGTGCTGATCTACGCCGACCGACCGACCTTCGCGAGCGCGACCTGCGGCCCGAGCTGGTCCGGGGCGATCTTCGACGGCGCCCTCCGGCTCAACGGCCGGACCCACCCACGGCAGCTCCCGATCGCCGTACGCCACGAGAGCCTGCATGCGCAGCTCGCCTCGGTCGCGCCGCGGGCGCCCCTCTGGCTGCACGAGGGGCTGGCGCAGCTCTTCCAGGGCCAGCAGCCACCAGAGCTCGAGCGGACCCTCTCGCTGATGGCCCGGCAGCGTACCTACGTCCCCTTTCCTTCGCTGGAGGGTAGCTTCGTGGTGATCGAGGACGGGCAGTCCGCCCGCTTCGCTTACCACCAGAGCTACGCCATGGTCGCGGCGATCGTGGACCGGGAGGGTGAGGGGGCGCTGCGACGCGTGGCCACCTTCCTCCGGGAAGGGGGAGACCCCCGCCAGTCGCTGGCGGTCATGGCCGGCTCACGCCCATTCACCGGCGACGATCTCCTCTCGTGGGTCGACGCTCGCGGCGATTGAGCCCGCTCACCCGAGGGCTAGACACACCGCCGTCGGCTCGACGGCCCCGATCCCGGCGCGCTAAGGTCCCCACGCATGACCAATGACTTCGCGCCGAACCTGGCCGTCTTCTGCGACTACGAGAACGTCGCCATCGGCGTTCGGGACGCTCGCTACAACCGCTTCGACATCGACCTCGTCCTCGAGCGAATCCTCGACAAGGGCAAGGTGGTGGTGAAGAAGGCCTACGCCGACTGGGACCGTTTCAAGAGCGACAAGCGCCCGATGCACGAGGCGGCCTTCGAGCTCATCGAGATCCCGCACGTCTCCTACAGCGGCAAGAACAGCGCCGACATCCGGCTCGTCGTGGACGCCCTGGACCTCTGCTACACGAAGAAGCACGTGGACGTGTTCGTCATCATCAGTGGTGACAGCGACTTCTCGCCGCTCGTGAGCAAGCTCCGCGAGAACAACAAGACCGTCATCGGCCTGGGCGTGAAGAACTCGTCGAGCGATCTGCTCATCGAGAATTGCGACGACTTCATCTACTACGACGACCTCGTCCGCCGGAAGAAGGCCATCAAGAAGAAGGGCGATGGTCGCAAGAAGCGCGACGGCGGCGGCAGCGGCGGCAGCGGCAACGGCCAGAGCGGTCGCAAGCCCAAGGAGGAGACCAAGGCCTCCGACAACGGCAACGTCGGACAAGCGCAGCCGCCCGCCGCGACCAAGGAAGACGACGAGTCGCCGGCCGAGAAGTCGGGCGATCCCGAAGAGGCGATCGAGCTGGTGCTCGACGTGGTCGAGTCGCTCTTCAAGGATCGCGACGGCAACCTCTGGGGCTCGATGGTCAAGCAGGTGCTCAAGCGAAAGAAGCCTCAGTTCTCGGAGAGCTACTACGGCTACCGGAGCTTCAACAACCTGCTCGAAGACGCCGCCAAGCAGAAGCTGCTCGAGATCCAGAAGGACGAGAAGAGCGGCAACTACGTGATCCAGGGCTTCGGTCCGAAGGCCTGAGCACCGTCCTGCCGCCGGCTCAGTCCGGCTCGTCCGCGACCACCGCGGTGGGCCGATAGCCGGCCGCGGTCAGCGCGTTCATCCGCTCGCGCAGCTCGGCCCGGAAGGCGGCCTCGGTGACCGGCTCGCCCTCGTAGACGCCGACTTCGTACCAAATCGGTGCCACACCGAGCTCCTCCGCGAAGGCCTCGGCCGCCCACCACATCCGCGCAGCGACGTGGATGGGCGCGGGTACCAAGGGCAGGTTCACCGTCAGCACCATGTCGTTGGTTCGCGCGTCGGGCGCGTCGGCGTGGACGCCGATGTCGAGCAGGATCAAGCGATCGTGACCGATGCGCTGCTCGTTGTAGACGGCGTAGGTACCGAAGTCCGAGCGGACGAAGCCGAGGGCGCGCGCGACCCGGTGCACGCTTCGCCGGTCGAAGCCGTTCGGCCCGCGGAAACGTAGCTCGAGGCGGCCACGTTCGCGGACTGCGGTCACCAAGGCCTCGAAGTCCCGCTGAACGGTCGCCGCGTCGAGCGCAGGGCCGAGCGTTCCCCCGAGGGCGCGCTGGAGGAAGGCGCAGCCCGTGGTCAGGTTTTCGACGCTCATGACGTCGTCGATGGTGGCAGAGAGCAGCAGGTCGGTGGCACACGCGACGCGACGAGTCTGCTCCACGCCCGTCGGGCTCACGAAGTCGTGCCATCCGTCGGGGGTCTCGGCGAGGGGGAGCCAGCCGCTCAGCCCGTCATAACGCTCGTACATGTCGTGGTAGGCGGCCGCGAGCCGGACTCCCGTGATCGGTCGCTCGAAGGTGAGGTACTGCGCGGGATGAGTCCGGCTCCCGACTTCCGCTGGGCGGCTCACCAGAAGAGGGATAGGCGGCAGCGGGCGGACGCCGTCCGCCGGACCACCCCAACGCTCGTCCGCGCTCTCGGTCTGCGCACCGGTGGTCGAGACTCGGATCGTCGGCGTGGGTTCCGAACCCGGCTCCACGTCTGCCGCCGTTCGGGTGCTCGGCGTAGTCGTGACCGTCACTGTTTCGGGGGTCGCGTGAGGGATACAGCCCACGATCACGAGCGCCGGGAGCAAGACGCAGTTCACGGTCGCTCTGCGGGTCCCCACACCAGTCCTCTACGACACCAGCGGAGCTGTGCAAGTCAGCGGTAGTCTGGCACCGCTGCCTCGTTCGCGAGGGCCCTTCGCACGCTTCCCGCGCTCACCGCGACCGGGTACGGTGGCGCATGCAGGCCTTCGAAATTCGTTACTCACCGGACGGGGACCGTGTCGCGCTCGGGTGGCCCGGCGGTTTGCTCGCCGTCCATGCGGTGGACGCCAGCGATGGCTCACCCGGCGAGGAGCTCGCGCAGATCGTCCATCACAAGGCGACCGTCGTGTGCGTCGGCTGGGTCGACGGACGGCAGCTCGCGAGTGTGTCGGACGATGGCGGCTGGGCGATCAGCGACGCGACGAACGGCGCGGTGCTCCGGTCGGGGAGCGTCGGTGGCGAATACGTTTCGGCCGACCTCTCGCCGAGCGGCGCGTCGCTCTTCGTCTACGCCTACACGGGCGACGAGCGCGGTTGGCGAATCGCCACCGCCGATGGCGCGGTGACCGACGGCCCCGAGCTCGGCGAGCACGTCAACGTCACCAGCAGAGTATTCGCCGTCGACGACGACACCGCGCTCTTCCGCTTCTTCCGAGACGACGACGGCGTGGCCGAGGGCTTGCTCCGCGTGGACTTCGCCACCGGCGAGTGCTCCGCAAAGACCTTCGCCCACGGACCGCGCAGCGACTTCGACGAGGATTCCTACCTGATCGCGGTCGACCCGGTCCGCGGCGTCGGCATTCGACCGGACTACGAGCCCATGGAGCTGACCGGCGACGAGACCGGCGGCCACGCGATGGTTCGTGCGGAGCTTTTCGACCTCGAGACCCTCGAGCGTACCGACCGCATCGACGTCTTCGGTTGGCCGCGGACCCACTTGCAGGGGCCGTACGAAGGCCTCGCGACTCACGCGCCTGGCAGCGAGGAGTTCGCCGAGGCGCAGGACTGGATGATCAAGAAGCTCACGAGCGCGGCGTTCGTTCGCGATACGCCGCACGTGTGGGTCGGCCTGGCGATGGGCGCGGTTCGGCGACTCGCGCTCGATGGGAGCCACCGCGACACCCTGGTGTTCCATGGCGGCGGCCCGGACACCGGTCCGCCCAGCCTGAACGACGTCTTCGCACGAAACCTGACCAACCTACGCACGCTGGGCGTGAGCCACGACGGAGCCTTCGTCGGCTTCGGGAACCCGAACGACTTCTTCTCGGTCGGAGCCGTCGGTCTGGACGAGGCGAGCGAGCCGATCCGCCTCCCCCCGCGCCACGCGGGTGGCGAGTCGACCGAGAGCCCCGGGTTGGTCGCCTTCGCCGGCGACCGGCTGGTGGTCTTCGACCGCGGTCACCGGATGCATTTTGCGGACGGCGCGACCGGCGCCATCGGTCGCCGGGTCGATCTGGGCGAGTACTATGGTGAAGGGCGCGCGGTGGCGCTCTCGCCGGACGAGCGCTTCTTGCTCGTCGCGGTCGCCGGCGGGAGCTCGCTCTGCTGGGACCACGAGGCGCTGGAGCTGATGGAGCTGCCCGTGCCGCCGCACACCATCGAAGTCGCGTTCGTCGACGAGCGTCGCGCCGTGCTCGCGCACCACGCAGGCGCGGTGATCCTCGTCGACCTCGAGAACCAGCAGGTGGATGCTCTCCGCGCTCCGGAGGAGGAGGGCGACCTACCGGACGAAGACTGGGATGCCTTCGAACAGCGCTGGGACGTTCACGGCGCGGCCTTCTACACCGTCGCTGGCGCGCCGCACATGGCGGTGGTCGACGAGATGGACGTGCTGCAGACCTACACCATCGGCGACGGCATCGAGGTCGGCGACGCGACCGAGACGTCGTCGGGCTGGATGGCTGGCGGCGCCGGCTGGGTGGCGATCTCGGGCGGTTCGTCGGTTCGCGTGCTGACCATGCCCGGAGGCGCGACGGCCCACACCCACCCGATGGGTCGGGTCACGACCCTCGAGACCGGCGAGAGCGGCGCCCTCTACGCCTTCGACGACGCCAGCGGTGAGCTCTCGCGCATCGGCGGTGCCGAGAGCGAGGTCATCTTCACCTACCACGGCCCGTCAGCCGCGCAGGTCCGCGTCTCCGAGCGCCTCGACAGAGTCGTGGTCGTCACGGCCGCCGGTACGATCGAACTCCACGCGCTGGGTTCCGGAGAGAAGGTCGGCGAGCTCGCCATTCGCAACGGAGAACAGGGTCGCGTCCTCGTGAGCGAGTGATGTGCCTGAGGGCGACTCCGTTCCTCGGCAGGGACGCGACGACCATTCGAATTGTTCGACGAGCGCCAGCACCGGCGCGTCCTGTCGAGTTCCGCGATGAACCGAGGCGAACATCAGCTCGTCTGGCATCGGCGGTGCGACTCGTGAGCTCCAGCGCTCAGGGGGCGGTCGATGTCGAGTCGGGCGCCTCTGCGGCGCCAGGCTCCGTCGTGGGAGCCACGCTCGGCTCTTCCGTGGAGGCACCACAATCGCAGGGCGTGTAGCTCATGCCATCGGGGGCACAGCTCTGCGCTCCCGCGCAACGACCGGGGCCGAAGCATTCTTGAGTGGCGTTGGGGACACATGCCCGCGCCGGTGCGGCCGGCGTTTCGCCTCCCGAGGTCTCCGCGGTGCAGTTCACCTGTGAGGAGCCTTCTCCAGTGGATACGCTGGCGCACTGATAGCGCCTACCATCGCAGGTCGCGACCCAGCTCTTCGCCGACCAGGTCGTATGTTCCTCCGACACCAAGATCTTCTCAGCCGGGCACCCAACATGCGGAGCGGACACCTGAGCCAAGGTCGTACAACCCGATAGCACGAGCATCGCGCCGGCGATCAAACCGAGTTTCATCCTGCCGGACTATCACCGCACTCAGACGCTAGCAAGCAGGCGGCTCCGGGGACTGTGTCACCGCGCCATTCAGCGCCAGCGACCAGGGCGGCAATGTCGCTTTCCGAGGTCGGTGGCGACACCCATGACTCGGAGCCTCAGGCCGCGGCTTCGGCGAGGCCCTTTTCGATGACCTCGAAGATGCGTGGCCAGTCCTCCATCGAGAGGGCCGGGACCGGCGGGAGCATGCGGAGGTGGAAGGGGCCGTGGCCGCACCAGAAGAGGACGGCGCCGGCTTCGTAGATGGCCTTCGCGGCGGCGACGATTTTGGGCTTCTCACCACCGAAGGGCGTCAGTCGCATCATGCCGCCGATGCCGGCGACCTTCTCGCCGCGGAAGTCCGGGAACCAGTCCGGGTGCTTCGTGATGAGCGCCTGGGAGTGCTTCTCGAACTCGGCGTGGTGCTTGGCGAACTTGCCGTCGTCGCCGTAGTAGCCGCCAGTGGCGAGCTCATCGAGAACGGCTTCGCCGACGGCGAAGTCGACGGTCGCGCCGGTGAAGGTCCCGCTCAGCAGGCCCGGCCGCGGGTTCATGTCCTCGGTGAACATCGCCGCGCAGCCGTGGGTCATCTTGCCGACGCAGAGCACGTCCACGTACTCGCCGAGGTCGAAGGTCTCGTAAGCGAACATCTGCGTGGTACGCCCGAAGGACTGGATCTCGTCGTCCCAGACCGGGATGCCGTTGGCTTTGCAGAGCTTCATCAACTCTTCGAGGTAGGTGCGGTGCGGGACGCGGAAGCCGCCCTCGCCCTGGATGAGCTCCATGACGAACATCGCGTGTCGCTTGGGGAAGCGATCGATGTAGCCCTGGACCTTGGCGATCGCCGCGTCGATCCACTTGGTCGCGCCGCCCATGTCGTCGGCCTCGTAGGCGTCCCAGAAGGGCACGTAATCGACGGCCTGGTTGATCGGTAGTCCGTCGCGCGCGCCGGCGCTGTCGCCGATGGAGGTCATCGTCAGGCTGCGACCCATGAAGCAGTGCTCGAAGGCGAGCACGCGGTCGGCCGGAGCGGTCTTCTGCATGCAGACCTTGAGCGCGCACTCGTTCGCCATCGCGCCGGAGGTCGTGAGGAACGCGTGGCGAAGCGGAGAGTTCTTCGAGGCGAGATCGACGAGCTTCTGTGCGAAGGCGTAGGGCGCGGTGCCAGACTGCAGGTTGCCGTGCTTGGTCGTATCCTCGAGGGACGACTCCAGCTGCGCGCGGATCACCTTCGGGTGCGAGTGGCCGAGCACGTGGACGCCGATGCCGGTCACCAGGTCCCACTTGATGGATCCGTCGGCGAGCTCCACGAGCGCGCCGCGGCCAGCGCCGCTGCCCAGATAAGGGTAGAGGAGCTCCCGCCCACGGGACTTGCCCGCCGCCTCGATGAGCGCGTCGTACTCGGTCTTGAGGCCGGGGTCCGGGGGTTTGGGCCCCTCGATCGCCGCGGTCTTCGCTTCCACCTCGGCCACGATCGCGTCGATGGCCTGCTTCACCACCGGGCTCTGCCGGATGGACTTTCCAATGGTCGTCATCGCGCCGCGACCCTACCGCATCTCGACCCAGCTGCCAGGGGGCAGGGTGCGGATTGGCTCTCGGTGGTGGCGGGCGTGTGAGAGCCCGCTCGCGCACCCATGACCTCGGACGTCATGGGCGGTCCTACCGGGGCGCCCCGACGCTATGCTCCGCCCATGGACGTCGACCGCGCCGACACGCCCCGCTTCGAGAGGGGCTCGCCGAACGGCCACTACGAGAGCTGGTTCCTCCGGGCAAACCACCCGGAGCGGGCCGATGCCTTCTGGATCCGTTACACGATCTTCGCGCCGAAGGACCTGCCCGAGCGCGCGGAGGGCGAGCTCTGGGCGATCGCCTTTCGAGACGGGAAGGCGCCCTTCGCGCTCAAGACCGAGATCCCGATGAGCGACTGCCACTTCGGTGGTCACGGGCTCGACGTCCGCGTCGGCGACGCCCGCCTTTGGGGCGAGGCGCGCGGCGGAACGGCGGAGGGACGCATCGAGGTCGACGGGCGATCGCTCCGGTGGCGGCTCCGCTTCGAAGGCGCGCACGATCCGTTGCTCCTGCTCACCGAACGCCTCTATGACGCGCCCCTACCGAAGGCGAAGGCGCTGGTGCCGCGGCCCGGCTGTCGCTTCACGGGCGAGCTGGTGATCGACGGCGAGTCGATGGAGGTCCACGGTTGGCGCGGCAGTCAGAACCACAACTGGGGTTCCAAGCACACCGACGAATACGCCTGGGGTCAGGTGGTCGGCTTCGAGGGGGACGCCGAAGCCTTCCTCGAGGTCTCGACCGCGCGCATCCATCTCGGCCCGGCGAAGACCCCATGGCTCACCCCGATGGTGCTCCGCGAGGGCGGCCGGGAGCACCACCTGGGTGGTCTGCTCCGGGCGGCACGCAACGACGGGAGCTACGAGCTCGGTCGCTGGACCTTCGCGGCCAAGGGCAAGGGCGTGCACGTGGAAGGCACCTTCTCGGCGGCCCCCGAGTCATTCGTCGCGCTGCCCTATCGAAACCCACCGGGCGGGCTCAAGACGTGCTTGAACGCGAAGGTGGCCCGTTGCGAGCTCTCCATCCGGCGACGCGGCGAGCGGCCCAGGCGCTTGGTCAGTCCGCATGGCGCCGCCTTCGAGATCCTGCGCGACGCTCGCGCGGGAGAGCACGGCTAGCCGGCGCTCGGGGCTCCGTGTTCCGGCATCGAGCGGGACAGGAACGCGACGAGCTGCTCGGATGAGACCGGCTTGGGGAGCGCGGTGGTGCGTGGTCCCAAGTCGCCGGGGTTGGGCACCGGTCCGCCGGTCACGAGGAGGATTGGGAGCGCTGGCTCACGCTGATGGATCGCGAAGGAGAGCTCGAGGCCCGACATGCCCGGCATCCGGATGTCGCTGATCACGGCGCCGACGCGCGAGTCGTCGATGGCCTGGAGCGCCGATTCACCGTCGCTCGCCTCGACGGTCGCGTAGCCGAGCGAGCGGACCAGCCGGCGCATGGCACGGAGGACGCGGGGATCATCGTCGACGATCAGCACCCGATCCCGGTCCTGGGTGTCAGCGCCATCCACGATCGGCAGATAGACCGCAAAGGTCGCCCCGCCGGCGCCTGGCTGCTCGAGGACGACGGCGCCCGAGTGGGCCTCGGCGATTCCCTGAACGACGAAGAGGCCGAGACCCGTGCCTTCGCCAGTCTCCTTGGTGGTGAAGAAGGGCTCGAAGATCCGGTCGGCGATGGCTTCGGAGACGCCGGGGCCGTCATCGGACACCGAGATCACTGCGTGCCGTCCTGGGCCCAGCGTGGGGTGCACGGCCGAGTCGACCTCCGTCTCGCGGATGGTCACGTCGATCGTACCGCCCGAGGGACCCAGCGCCTGCGCGGCGTTCGTCGTGAGGTTCAGCAGCAGCTGCTGGAGCTGCATTCGGTCCACGCTGCAGGTCGGTCGACCCTCGGCGGAGAAGCTCAGCTCCACCTGAGTGGGCGTCGTCGTGGCGAAGAGCCGGGTCATCTCGCCGATGGCGCTCACCAGGTCCGTGTTCTGCCGCTCCATGGACTCGGTGCCCTTGGTGAAGGAGAGCAGCTTTCGGATGATGTCTCGAGCGTGGTCGCATGCCTGACGCGCATCGTTCAGCGCCTCCCTCGTGTGCTCGGGGAGTCCGGGCTCGGTCTCGATGTACGCCACGCTCGCCACCACCACGGCGAGGCTGTTGTTGCAGTCGTGCGCGATGCCGCCTGCCAAGGTCGCGAGGGACTCGAGCCGCTGCGAGTGCTGGAGCGAACGATGCAGTCGCTCCTCTCTCGCTCGGGCGAGGGTCAGCTGCGCGACCGCGCGACGGCCCGCCACCAGGCTGCCGCACGTATGGAGAACCGGCTGCAGCAACTGGGTGAGCGCTTCGTCGTAGCCTCCCGCCCGGTTGGCGATCCCGACCATTCCGATGGTCTCACCTCCGTGGCGGAACGGGAGACCGAGGAACGCCCGGAGAGGTGGGTGCCCGTCCGGGATCCCGCACGCCCTCGGGTCGTTCGCCGGGTCGTTCGAGAGCACCGGCTCTCCGGTCACCACCACCGCGCCGAAGAGGGAGTCGAGGTTGTCGAACTCGAGGCCCTGCGGTGCGTTCTCTTCGAAGAAGGCGCGGCTGGCGTCGTCCCACGCGATGTTCGTGATGGCGTGAGTCTTCAGGTACGGGCGCCCCGAAGGGCGATGGTGGATCTCGCCGATGAACCCGTATTCGCTGTCCGAAGCGCGCAGGAGCGTCGTGAGCAATCCGTCGAAGGCCGCCTTCGGATCCGGATCGGCGATGAACTCGCCCTGGATGCGTTGCAGGTCCTCGGCGAGGAGCGTCGCTCTGCGGGACAGCGTCACGTCCCGATAGCGCCAGCAGTGACCCAGCGAATGGCCGTCCGCGTCCACCATCGGGATCAGATCCCGCTCGAAGATCCGTCCGTCCGCCAGGCGCAGCTCGGTGCCGGTGACCCGCTCGCCGCGGGCCGCCTGTGCGCTGGTGAGCTCGACGAACCCTGCCGGATCCTCGAAGAGCCCGGATGCCGCCTGGGCGGCCTCGGCACAGTCGCTGCCCACCATGGCGTTCGCGTCCTCGATGCCGAAGAGCCCCCCGAAGGCTCGGTTCACGTGCAGGATCTTTCGCTCGCGATTCTCGACGAGGATTCCGTCGTCGAGCTCGGTCAGAAGCGCCTCGAGGCGCATGGACTCCACGTCTCCCACTGGTGACATGAGGATGACTCGGGATCGCCCATTCGTCCACCCTAGGTGGATTTTTGCGGATATACGGTATCCGACTCGGTCCTCAGAGGCGGCAGCCGGTGCCGATCGTGGCGTCGGCCAGTGCCGCTCCCCAGCCCATTGCGGCCGAGGCAAGCACGATCCCCGCTGCGATCGCCGCATGGCGAAAGCGCTGATCGCGGAGCTCGCCCGCCGCGGCGGCAGCGTCGAGGATCGTTCCGTGGGTCAAGGTCGGCGCGCTCCGGAACGGGCCGTCACCGCGAGAACGTTCGGCGACGCGGGTACTGAGCGCCAACGGCGCCCCCTTCGCGAGGATGAGCGGGGAGCGCTCGCCGAGCGACTCGTGAGCATCGCGAGCGACCGTGAGCCGACCGCGTTTCAGCGCGAGAGTCAGCGAGGTGTCGTCGACGTGGACGATCGAGCCTGCGACGATCCGTCGGCGCAGCGCGAAGGTCAGGGCGACCGCGAGGAGAACGGGATGCCAGAGCGCGCTCGCGCCGCTCGGGGCCAGACCCACGACCGCGGCGCCTGCGATGGCAGCGGCGGCGAAGAAGGCGTCGTCCATGCTGGGGCGCTCGAGTCGCAGCCAGTCGAGGTAGATGCCGAGTGCGGGGAGCAGGCTGCAGAGCAGGAGCAGCGGCGCGAACCCGCCCGCCCACGGGGGGCTCGGCGCCAGCACGAGGAAGGCGAACACGGCGGCGACGCACGTGACGCGAGTGGCGATGGGCTTCGGCGTCGTCATCGATGGACGGAGCCCGCTCGACGCGCCGACCTTGGGCACCGCCGCCCCTTTTTTCGGTCCTCGCCCAAGCTGGCGGGCCGGGGCCGGGTCGCAACCCCCATGGACACCACGGTGGGTAAGCGGCGGCTGGAGATCCTGGACGTGAAGGAGCCGTGCTCGGAGGACTGGGGCGCGATGAGCGGAACCGACCGCGAGCGGCACTGCGCCGTCTGCGAGCAGTCGGTCTACGATCTGTCGGAGATGAGCGAGGACGACGTCGTCCAACTGCTCTCCCGGCCGGACAAGGTGTGCGTTCGCTTCTTCCGGCGCGCCGACGGGCGGGTGACCACGAAGGACTGCCTGCCCTTCCGGGTTCGCGCGGCCCGGGCGGTGGCTCGGGGCACGCTTCGGGGAGCGGCGCGACTGGCGAGCGCCACGTTGGCGTTGCTCGTGCTCCTCGGCTTCGGATCGCTCGCGGGCTTCGATCCGCTGCGCTGGGTCGAGACCACCTTTCTGGGGCGCACCATGGGTGAGCCCCCGCCCGTCGCTGGAGCGCCCCTCTACGAACCGCAGGTCATGGTGGGGCAGGCGGTGCCCCCGGTCGAGCACCTGCCCGAGGACACCGAACCGAAGCACGACGAGCCGGAGACGAGCCCCACCCCCATCGAGGAGTGAGGTCAGCCGCGACGGAATCGCGCCCAGACGCCGACGGTTGCTCCGGGTATCCTCGCCTCCTCATGGTCCGACGCGCTTCCCGAGTCCTCCTGCTCCTGCCCCTCCTCGTCGCCTGCGACTGCGGGGAGGACGAGGACGACAAGACGAACCGCCCGCACGACGTGCAGGCCCAGACCGCGGTGCTCTTGGAGACCCAGGCAGCGCTCCAGCCGCGTGGTGACGGGACCGTTGGCTCGGACCACGACGTTGGCGTCACCGCCGGGCAGCACATCACGGTCCAGCTGCTCTCGAGCCAGTTCGACCCGATCCTGCAGGTCACCCCGCCAGGGAGCGGCACACTGACCAACGACGATTTCCAGGGGAACCACCAGGAATCGCGCCTCTCCTTCGTGGTCGCCGAGTCGGGGACGCTCAAGGTCGTCGTCTCGAGCCATCAGGCCGGCGCGACCGGCAACTACTCACTCAAGGTCGTGGCCTCCGGGGCGCCCGGCGGGGTCGCTCCGGCGCAGGGCCAGTCGATGCTCCAGGCCGGCGCGTCGGTCGACGGGGAGGTCGGCGCCGACGACCCGGCGCTCCCCGACGGACGGCACCAGGAGACGATCCTACTCTCGGGTGGAGACGCCGGCCCCCTCGAGCTCATGATCGAGGCCCGCAGCGACGTCGTCCCGCTCGCGGTGCTGATGAGTCCCAACGGTCATGCGATCAACCCCTCCGAGAGCGGGCGCTACGCGATCGCCCATCCCGGCGTGCATCGGCTCCAGCTCCTCACGCCGACGCCCACGGCGGTCGCTCCCTACCACCTGACTCTCTCGTCCACGGGCCAGCCCACCGCACCGACCCTTGCGCGAAACCACCACCAGCTGCCGACCGCCCCCGCGACCACGCCTGCGACGGTCGGCCAGGCCATCAACGGCACCCTCGCCGCGGGTGACGCCACGCTCCCGAGCGGCGAGCGGGCCGACCTCTACGCGTTGACGGGCACGGCGAATCAGCCGGTGCACTTCGAGCTCTCGTCGAGCGCATTCGACGCCTACCTCATGGTCGTCGGACCGACCGGGCGGCATTGGGAGAACGACGACGCGGGCGGGACCACCAACTCGGTGCTCGACTTGGTCTTGCCGGCCGCGGGGACTTATCGGGTCGTCGCCTCCTCGTTCAGAGCCGACGAGACCGGCGCCTACGACCTCAAGATCAGCGGTGGCGCCCGCACGCCGAACGCGCCCCACCTCGCCACCGCGACACCGAGCGCGCCCCCACCGTCCGGCGCCAGCCCGACCGTGCGCCAGGGCTCGCTCCAGACCGGTGACGAGACCCTCGAGAGCGGTGAGTTCGTCGACCGCTACAACTTCGACTGGCCGGTCGGCGCGAGCATCGACGTGAGCCTGACGTCCACCGCCTTCGACCCGTACGTGATCGTGATCGGTCCCGACGGGCAGCAGGAAGACAACGACGACATCAGCGCCTCCAACCGCAACGCCGGGCTGACCTACGCGGTGCGCCAGGCCGGCACCCATCGCGTGCTGGTGACCAGCTACGAGTCGGGCGAGAGCGGTGCCTATCGGCTCTCGGTCACGCCGACTGGCGGCGGCGCTGGCACGGCCACGTCGCCGACTCCCACCGTCGCCGCCAACGCCAACCAACGAGTGATCTCCGGGAGCCTCGCGAGCGGCGACTCGACGCTCCAGAGTGGCGAGCTCTTCGACGAGCACCGGATGACGTTCGCTCGTGGCCAGCACGTTCACCTCGAGGCGCGGTCGAGCGAGTTCGACACCTACCTGATCGTGCATCCGCCCACCGGGAACCAGCACGACAACGACGACGGCACCAACGGCACCAACGCCGAGCTCGACTTCGTGGCCAGCGAGGCCGGCAGCTATCGGGTCGTGGTCACCAGCTACGAGCCTGGTGAGCACGGTAACTACCAGCTCGTGGTCGGCGGCACCGCGGGCGGCGGTGGCGGTCCCGCTCCGACACCCACACCGACGCCCTCCTCACCCGCGGTCGCCGCCACCGGCGACTCGGTCTCCGGCAGCCTCGCGGCTGGCGACGGCCAGCTCGACTCCGGTGAGTTCGTCGACGTCTACACCCGGACCTTCACTCCCGGCAGCCCGATCGAGATCCGGCTGACCAGCAGCGCGATCGATCCCTACCTGATGGTCACCAGCCCGAGCGGACACCAGCTCGACAACGACGACCTCGACCCGTCCACCCGCAACGCGGGCGTCGACCTGCCTTCGGCCGAGTCCGGGACCTATCGCATCTCCGTGACCAGCTATCGGCCCGGCGAGACGGGGGCCTACTCGCTCACCTTCGGCGCGGGTCAGCCCGTGCCGAGCCCCGGTGGCGCCGGCGGCCACGTCTACGGTCTCTTCGTCGGCATCAGCGACTACCCGAACGGCGTCGGTGACCTACCGGAGTGCGCGAACGACGCGATCAAGCTCGCCGAGGCTCTGCGAACCCACGGGCTCCTCGACGCGCAGCACCAGGTGGTGCTCACCGATTCGCAGGCCACTCGCGCGAACGTCCGCAACGCGCTCCAACGACTCAGTGGGCAGATGGGTCCGGACGACGTCTTCGTCTTCTTCTACTCGGGCCATGGCGGCCAGGAGCAGCGCGGCGCCTCCACCGACGCCCGCGAGATCGATCGCACCGACGAGTTCCTCGTGCTCTACGACGGAGAGCTGCTCGACGACGAGCTCGGCCGGCTCTTCCAGCCGGTCCGCGCGGGCATCGCGGTCGCCGCCATCGACGCGTGCTTCTCCGGTGGCTTCGCCAAGGATCTGATCACGCAGCCGGGCCGCGTCGGCCTCTTCTCCTCCGAGGAGGACGTGCTCTCGGCGGTCGCCAGCCAGTTCCAAGCCGGCGGTTACCTCAGCCACTTCATGCGAACCGCGGTCAGCGGCCAAGCCGACGCCTCGCCGCGCGACCAGGTCCTCACGGTGGGAGAGCTGACCCACTTCCTCTACACCCAGTTCGGCACCCATGCGACGGACGTGGAGCTCCAGGGCGCCTACCAGCACCTGGTGATCGATCGCGGGGCGGTCCGCGTCGACCAGGTGCTCTGGTCCTATCAGTAGCGTTCAGGCAGCGGCGTCGTCCTTCGCCAGCGCGAGCTGGGTGTCGGATTTCGCCGGTGCCTTCTTCTTCTTCGCCTTTCGCTTGCGCTTGGGCTTGCCCCCGGGGGGCGCGATGGCCTCGATGCGCTCGAGGAGCTCGGCATCCTCGGCCGCGAAGATCTTGGCGTAGTCGAGGGCGCGAGCCGCGAGCTTCTGGAGCTCGACTCGCTCGCGGTCGACCTCGGTGCGCGCCTCGTCGAGCGCGACCTGCCGCTCCGCCACGACACCCTGCGCCGCGGCGAGCCGGTCGGCCGATGCCCGTAGGACCTCGCGATCGATGTCGGGAAACGAGACCCCGTCGAGTGCGTCGTCGAAGAGCGCGAGGACCTGCTGAACGGCGGGGGAGAGTGAAGACTGGCTGTTCATGTGTTCAGTATGGGCGAGCGGGGCGGACGGGGTCAACCGGATTCGACTCCGTGGCCGCTCAGCGCAGCGTTCCCGTCGCGTAGCGCAGCCGAGCGCGCGCCAGGTGAGCCTCCGCGCTGGCGTCCACCAGCGCGAGCCGCGCCCGGGCCACGAGCGCCTGAGCGTCGAGCACGTCCGTGGTCGTGGCGCGGCCGACCTCGCGCTCGCGCTCGCGCAGTCGGAGCGCCTCCGTCGCCGCGTCGATGAGGGCCCGCGCGTGCGCCACCCGAGCGGCGGCCGCGGCGTCTCGTGCGTACTGGCCGGCGACCTCGGCGCGCAGTCCGTCTTCGAAGCGCTGCAGCTCGGCGTCCATGCGTGCGGCTGCGGCGCGCGCCGAGTCGGCGTCGGCGCCACCGGCGATCGTGTCGTTCGGTGACCACGCGAGGATCACGCTCACGTCCCAGGTGGCGTCGAAGCGGTCGCGTTGCGGGACGTAGCGCGGGTTCGGGTTCGCGAGCTGGGCACCGGCGCCGAGTCGTAGCGCGGGGTAGCGGGACCCCTCGGCGGCTCGGGCGCGACGTTCGTGCACGCCACGCCATTCACGGATGGCGACCGACTCCGGTCGCTGGCTCCGGGCGACCGCCAGCGCACGGGCGAGCGTCATCCCGTGCTCGGCAGGCGGGTCTTCGGGGGGCTCGAGCACGTCGAGCGGTTCGCCGACCGGAAGGCCGAGCAGCGCGCGCAGGCCTTCGGCGGCCGCGTCTCGCCCGGCGACAGCTTCGATCCGTGCGGCCTCGGATGCCTCCACCTGCGCTTGCGCGCCGAGCACCTCGGAGCGCCGAGCGACACCGGCTTCGAGTGCGGCTTCGGCGCTCGCGACCTGCTCTCGTGCGTCGGCGAGAGAGGCCTCGGTCATCACGACCATCGCACGCGCTCGCACGTACTGAGCGAAGGCCTCGTGTGCGCGAAGACGGAGTGCGGCCTCGGCGACCGCTCGCTCCGCGCGACGTGCTTCGACCGCGCCGCGGCTCGCGCGTAGCGCGGGCACGAGCGTGGTGAAGATCTCGCTGAGTGGCACCTGAACGGTGGCCTCGACGGCGTACTGGTTCGGGAAGAAGGGCACGGCGCTGTCGCCCAGGTTGCGTTGCTGGCTGACCGCGCCGGCCCAGAGCAGCCGCGCTTCCGGGTCGTCGACGCCGGCGATCAGGGCGTCCACCTCGGGGCCGCCGCCGAGCCCGGTGACGAGCGGGTCATTGGTGATGCTCTTAAGCCGCGTGTAGCGGGCGCCGACCGCGACCCTGGGCAGGAGCCGTGCCCACACGGCCCGGACGTTCGCTTCCGCAGTGTCGATCGCAGCGTCCGCCACGTCGACGGATGCGCCGCGCTCGACGGCGCGTTCGGCCACCCGCTCGGCGGTCCAGGGTTGAGCCATGGCCGGGGCGGCTGCGAGCCACGTGATGATGGCGATCGAGGTGACCCGATTCATGAGGAGACCTCCACGGAGAGCGGGCGCTTCGGCTCGCGGAAGAAGAGTCGGTAGAGGGCCGGGACGGCCACCAGCGTCAGCAACGTCGCGACCACCAGTCCGCTGATCATCGCGGCGGCCATCGGCGGCCAGAGCGTCGACTCGCTGAAGAGCAGCGGAGTCAGCCCGGCGACGGTGGTCGCGGCGGTGAGCAGGATGGGCCGGGTCCGTCGACCGACGGCGTCGACGAGCGCGTCGTCCCGACTGGCGCCCTCGGCGATGCGTCGGTCCGCGAGGTCGATCAACACGATGCCGCCGTTGACGACGATGCCGATGAGGGCGATGGCGCCGAGGAGCGCGACGAAGCCGAAGGGTAGGCCGAGCGCCATCAGCCCGGGCCAGATGCCCATCATCGCCAGCGGTGCGGTGACCATCACGATGGCGACCTTGCGGAAGGAGTCGAACTGGGCGAGAAGCACCGCCAGGAGTAGGAGCACCCCGAGCGGGGCGCGGCTGCCGAGCGCCTCGTTCGCCGTAGCCGATGACTCGACTGCGCCGCCCTGTTCCAGGCGGACCGAGGTCGGCAGATCGAGCGCGGCGAGGGCAGGGGCCACGTCGGCGACGATGGCGGCGTAGGTCTCCCCGTCTTCGACCTCGGCGAGCACCGAGACGAAGCGCTCCCGGTTCCGTCGGTGGATCACGGCCGGCCCGAACTCGGTCCGGGTGGTAGCGAGCTCCGCCACCGAGACCCAGCCGTCACCGGTCACGAGATCGATTCCGGTCAGCGCCGCGGGGTCCGCCTGCTCGCCGGCCGGCGCGCGGATCACGATGGGTGTGGGATCGTCACCACCACGGTAGTCCCCGGCGCGCTGGCCGTGGGTGCGGGCGAGCAGCGCGCTCGCCACGTGCACGCGGCCGAGGCCGTTGCGCCCGGCGGCGGCGTCGTCGATCGCGAAGGCGATGCTCGGGCTACCGGGCCCATGGTCGGCGCGCACGGTGTGCGTCCGGGGATCGTCGCGGAGCACGCGGCGCACCTCATCGGCGGCCAGGTGGAGCTCGTGCAGGTCGTTGCCGAGCAGTCGCACCTGGATCGGTGCGGGCACCGGCGGGCCCTGCTCGAGCCGGCGCGCGACCACGACCGCGTCCGGGAGCTGCTCCCGCGCGAGCTGGCGGACCCGCGCCTGAATCGCGTGCACGTCGGCAGGCGTTCGGGTTCGGACCACGAGCTGGCCGAGGTGGGAGGCCGACGGGCGCCGGGGGATGTTGTAGTAGAAGGGGGGCGCGCTCCGGCCGACCACGCTGGTCACCGCGAGCACCTCCGGGCGCGCGGCGAGCGCGCGCTCGAGGCTGCGCGTGGCGTCATCGGTTCGCTGCAGGTGCGTCCCCTCTGGCATCGCGATGGAGACCACCAGCTGCGATCGATCGGATGCCGGGAAGAAGTCCTTCTGCACCATGGTCGCCGTGCTCGCGCTCGCGCCGACGAGCAGCACCACCGTGAGGAGCGCCCACGCCGGGTGCGCCACGGCGACCTTTGCGATCTTCCGCGCCGAGCGCTCCACGAGGCCCATCCCCCTCTTCTTGCTCGGTCGCAGCGCGAGCCGAGCGAGGATCGGAGTCACCGCGATCGCGTAGCCGTAGCTGACGACGAGCGTGAGCATCACGACGATGGGGATTGCTCGGGTGAAGTCGCCGACCGTTCCGGGGGCGAGGAGCATCGGCACGAACGACGCGAGGGTGGTGGCGGTCGCCGAGGCGAGGGGGACCGCCAGGTCCTTCAGTGCGTCGCGCGCCGCGTCGGCCGCGGTGGCACCTTCGTCCAGTCCGCGCTGGATCGCTTCGGCCATCACGATGGCGTTGTCCACGAGCAAGCCGAGCGAGACGACCAGCGCCGCGACCGCCATCTGGTGGAGCACACCTCCGCCGGCGGCATAGACCGCGAGGCTCGCGAGGGTCACCAGGGGGACGATGGCGGCGACGATCAGGCCGAGTCGAGCGCCCATCGTCAGTAGGAGCACCAGCGCGACGATCGCCACGCCGATCGCGAGCGAGAGACCGAGCTCCGAGAGTCGGCCCTCGACCTGCGCGGGTTGGAAGGCGATCTCGTCGAGCGTGAGTCCCTCGGTCGGTGCGAAGGATGCGACCGCGGCGCGCACGTCCTCGCCGAGGGCGACCGCGTCGATGTTCTCGCGGCCGATCACGCCGACCATCACCGCCGGCTCCGAGCGATGACGCGCGAGCTCACGCCCCGGTTCGGCGATCGTTCGGCGCACCTCCGCGATGCGGCCGAGGGGCACCGCGGTTCCATCGGCGAGGGGGATGGGTGTGCGCGCCAGCTCTTCGACCGACTCGAGCTCGGCGTTCGGTCGGAGGGTGAGCTGCCGGTCGCCGACCCGGAGGGAGCCACCGGGGAGCGCGACGTTGCGGGACTCGATCAGCGCGGCCAGCCGCTCCGGCGTGATGCCCAGGCCCCGCGCAGTCGCGTCGTCGAGGAGGATCGAGATCTGCTCTGCGGGGTCGCCACTGATCACGACCTCCGAGACGTCATCCACCGTGAGCAGGTGGTCGCGCAGCCGCTCGGCTTCGTCAGCGAGGAGCAGGCGGTCGGGGCTTCCGGTGATCGCGAGCAACACCGCCTCGGTGTTCATCATGTCGTGCTGGAAGCGTGGCCGGAGCGCGGCCTCCGGCAGGTCCCGAGCGCCTTCCTGGATGGCTTCGTCCACCGCGTCCCATGCGGTCTCGGTGTCGGTCACCGAGCCGAGGAGCTCGAGGCGGAAGATGGCGACCGAGGTCCGGATGTCGACCTCCACCGTCTTCAGCTCGTCGACCTGCGCCAGCTCGTCCTCGATGGGCTCGACGACGAGCCGCTCGATCTGCTCCGCGTCCGCGCCGGGGAAGGGCACCACGATCTGCCCGATGCGATCGGAGAGGCGCGGGTCCTCTTCCCGCGGCATGGCTGTCCAGGCGAGCGCGCCCGCGCCGCTCAGCAGGATCGCCAGGCCCAGCACGAGCCGGGTGCGGCCGAGTAGGGCGATCATCGGACGGCTCCGTCGAGGGCGTCGCCGGGGAGGAGCCGTGTGTGGCCCGCGACGACGATCGAGGTGCCCGCAGACAATCCGTCGAGGACGACCACGCGGTCACCGTGGAGCGCGCCCAGCCGAACGGGGGCGCGGGACGCGAGCCCGTCGTCGTCGATCCACACGAAGGGGTGGGTGCCCGACGGATCCTGGACCGCGGAGAGCGGTACGGTCGCCAGCTCCCGGGGGGCGCCAGCGAGCTCGACGACCACGCCCTGACCTGCGGCGATGCCCTCCGGTTGCTCCAGCGCGATCCGGACCGGGTGCATGCCACCGAGCGCGGACGCACCGGCGACACTGACGATGCGCCCCTCGACCGTCTCGCGGGCCAGCGGGTTCGCGCTGTCCCCCACCGCGACGCGAATCGGCGCGATGGCGCCGGGCTGGAGCTCGCTGGCCAGCTCCGCCGTCACACGGACGATGACCTCGAGCCCGCCTTCGCCGACGAGTCGGATGACCGGCTGCCCAGGCCCGAGCAGCTCGCCCGGTTCCGCCAGCACGTCGGTCACCACACCCGAGAAGGGCGCGCGGACGACCGTCTCGGCCCGCCGCCGCCGAGTTTCCCCGAGCTGTGCGCGGGCGCCCTCCAGGGCCGAACGCGTGCGGCTCAACCCACTCTGCACCCGTTCCAGCTCCTCGCTGGTGGCGACGCCCTCGCGGGCGAGGGTGGCGCTCCGGTCGCGGTCTCGCTCGAGCTGGGCCAGCCGCTCCTCGAGCTCGGCCACGCTCGCTCGCGCGCCCCGGACCGCATTGCGAGTGCCGGGGTCGTCGAGGCGCGCGACCACGTCGCCAGCGGCGACTCGCTGACCGACCTCGACCGGTCGCTCGGCCAGCCGGCCGCCCTCGAGAAAGGCGACCATGGCCGCGTCTCCGGCTCGCAGGACGCCATGCGCTCGATGGACCGGTCGCACCTCGGTGGGGGTGACGGTCTCGAGCTCGAGCGGCGCGGGCGCCGGCTCCGCAGCCGAGTCTTGGGCACCAGCGTCGGTGCAGGCGGCGAAGAGGAGAGCGCTGAGCGCCCACAGGTCGATTCGGGTCATGGTGGCTCCGTCTAATCGGTGTTCAGATTGGACTGAGCAATGCTTAGTTATGGTCTCCAGGGGCGTCAAGGATGAATTTGAGCAGCGCTTAGACCGAGGTGGCCTTATATGATGGGCCGTGCCTCCGCCGGTGACGACGAAGAAGGGCTCCTACCACCACGGGGATCTGCGCGAAGCGCTGCTCCGCGCGAGCCTCGAGCTGATCGACGAAGGTGGGGTCCAGGCCCTCTCCCTCCGGAAGGCCGCCCGCCGCGCCGGGGTCAGCTCGGGCGCTCCCTACCACCACTTCGAGAACCGCGAGGCGCTTCTCGCGGGGCTGGCGACCGAGGGGTTCGAGCTGCTCGGGCAGATGATGGACGAAGCCACCGAGGCCGCCGATCCCGCACCCGTGGCTCAACTCCAGGCCTGCGGCCAGTCGTACGTCCGCTTCGCCCGGGAGCACACCGCATACTTCCGGGTGATGTTCCGGCCGGAGCTCGTCGGCTCGGACGCCTACCCGGACGACGAGCCGCCGGGCCGCCGCGTCTTCGAGCGACTGGTCGGGCGGGTCGTCGCGGCACAGGAAGCGGGCCACGCGCCTCCCGGCGACCCCGAGGGGATGATCCTCCTGGCCTGGAGCGTGGCCCACGGGCTGAGCTCCCTCCTGGTCGACGGTCCGTTGTGCACCGGCAAGGAGATGATCCAGATGGACCCCGACGACATGGGCGAGGCCGTGATGCGGACCTTCTCCGCGGTCCTGCTCGGCGAGCACCTGCGCTGACCGCAGGATCTGCGCGGCCCGTTCGGGCTGCGCAGCCCTTGCGCTCAACGAGCGACGAACACCGGGCACTCCGCGAGGCGCACGACCTTCTCGGCGACGCTCCCGAGGAGCAGACGCTTGAAGCCCGTGCGGCCGTGGGAGCCGACGACGATCAGGTCGGCGCCTCGATCCTTCGCGAAGTCGGCGATGGCGTGGGCGGCGCCGCTCTCGCGGATCACGGCCACGTCACAGGTGCTCGCGTCGAGCCTTTCGTCGCGGATTCGCTCGAGCTGCTGCTTCAAGGATGCCTCGGCTTCATCGAGGAATTGTGCCCACGTGTCGTTGCCGCCCTCGAGGTCGACGGCGGCCACGTAGGGGACCGGATCGAGCACGGTGACGAGGAGCACGTCGGCGTCGAGGGCCTTGGCCAACGCGGCACCGGTGTCGACCGCCTCGAGGCTGGCGTCGGAGAGATCGGTGGCGATGAGGATTCGCTTGGGAAGGTTCATGGGTGTCTCCTGGGCAGTTGGTCCGCCGCTTGCTGATGAGTCTCCACGAATGCAAGAGCGAGCCCAACCCCATGGGCTGCTCGATCGGAGAAAGCTCATGGAAAGCCTCAACATCATCGTCGGCGTCGACGACAGCCCCGAGGGCGAGCGCGCCCTCGCCACCGCGTTTCGTCTCGCCAAGGAGATGGGCGCGACCGTGCACATCGCCCATGCGCTCACCCGGGACGAGCTCGCCAGCCCCGGCGATGCCATGGAGCGGCAGGACGCCGCCCTCGGCCGCGTCCCTCGCGCGATCTGGAAGACCGTCGAACGTGTCCTCGGCCGCGAGTCGATGGGCATCGACGAGGTCGATGTCTGGCAGCACGTGCGACTCGGCTCACCGGTCGACGTGATCCGCCAGGTGGCCGTCGACTACGGCGCCTCGCTGGTCGTCGTGGGGACTCGTGGCAACAAGGGCCTCAAGAAGCTCGTGCTCGGGTCCGTGGCCGACGCGCTGGTGCACGACGGCCGCTTCCCGGTGCTCGTCGCCCATCCGAACCGCCTGGCCGAGCTCCCGAAGACCGAGCTCCCGGACGCGCCGCATCCGGAGGACGCCGAGATGAAGAGCCGGCCAGAGGGGGCACACCTCTACCGATCCTCGCTCATCGACGCGTGGAAGGGCCTCGGGCGACCGAGCAGCCCGGACTTCCGCTGAGCCATGCTCGGAGCCGTCCTCGCAGGCGCTGCCGCCGGGCTGGCGAGCCTCCCCCACTGCGCAGCGATGTGTGGGCCGCTCGCCGCGTTCGGCGGGGGAGGGCGGCGCGCCATCGCCTTTCAGGCGTCTCGCTTCGGCGCGTATCTCGTGCTGGGTGCGATCGCGGGCTCGGTCGGCCAGGGGTTGCGCACGCTCTTCGACGACGCGCGGATCGTGCACGTGCTCCTCGCCGGTTCGCTGGCCGTAGGGCTGGCGTTCGCGGCCTGGCGGCTCTGGCGTGAAGGCTCGGCCGTGCCCGCGGCCCCGCAGCTGGTGCAGCTCGGCCGCAAGGGCTCGCGCCGTCGGTTGATGAAGAGCGCTCTGCTGGGCGCGTCGACCGCGTGTCTTCCATGCGGGGCGCTCCTCGCGGGGGCGCTGGTCGCGGCGAGCGCCGGCTCCGTGCTCGGGGGGACGCTCTCGATGGGCGCCTTCGCCCTCGCCAGCGCGCCCGGGCTCCTCGCGGCGGGCTTCGCCGCTTCGCACCTGCGTCGCCTCTCCCAAACCGGACGACGAACGCTCTCGGTCATCCTGGCCCTCGGCGCCCTCGTCGTCGCCTTTCGGGCCATCGACGCCCACCGCGCCGAGCCGCCCTGCTGTCACGCGGCGGCCGAGGTCTCGTGAGCCGCTGCGAACACTGCGACCTCCCGCTGAGCACGGGCCAGGAGCGCTTCTGCTGCGCTGGGTGTGAGCGGGTATTCGCCCTCCTCCACGAGGAGGGCCTCGGGCGCTACTACGAGCTCCGAGGTGGTCCCGGCGTGGCCGTCGACGACGGTGCACCGACGCTCGAAGGCGCCGACTGGATCGACCGCCTCGAGCCCGGCCAGAGTCTCGACCTCGACGTCCAGGGCCTGCACTGCGCGGCGTGCGTATGGCTGCTCGAGTCGCTCTACCAGCGCCACGGCGCGGGCGAGCTCGAAGTGAGCTCGGCGCTGGGCCGCGCGTCGTTGCGCCCGGTGGCGGGCGACGACGTCCGCGCCTTCGTCGCCGACGTCGAGCGCTTCGGCTATCGCATCCGGCCCGCGGGTGATGCGGGCGGCTCGACCGATGGCCTCCTGCTGCGCCTCGGGGTCTCCGTGGCCCTCGCGGGCAACGGCATGATGTACGCGCTCGCGACCTACCTCGGTCTCGAGAGCGGTCCGGTGCATCGCTTCTTCGCGCAGCTCGGGATGGCGGCGGCGACCCTCTCGGTGCTGATCGGAGGCTCCTATTTCATCGGTCGCGCCGGCCGCGCCCTCGTGCGTCGGCAGGTGAGCCTGGACCTGCCCATCGCCCTCGGGATCCTCCTGGCCTACGCCGGCGCGCTCTTCAGCTTCTTCGTGAACGGCGAGGCCCGCTACGCGGACACCCTCTCGATCTTCGTCGCGCTCATGATCGGCGGCCGTTGGCTCCGCGAGCGGGCCCTCGAGCGCGACCGGGCGCGAGCGTCTCAGACCGATGGTGCGGAGCACCTCGAGGTCCGGCTCGCCGAGCATCGAACGATCGGCGTACGACAGGTACGGCCCGGCATGCGCATCTGGCTCGAGCGGGGTGCACTGGTCCCGGTCGCGTCGGTGCTCGAGGAGGGGCCGGCGCGCTTTCGCCTCGACTGGATCGATGGAGAAGCGGAGCCGCGGACCTTCGACGCGGGCGACGCGATCCCGGCCGGTGCGTTCCTCGCCGAAGGCCGGGTCCACGTCGTCCGAGCCGAGGAGACCTTCGAGGACTCCGCGCTCTCGCGTCTCCTCACGCGGCCGGTGCACCGAGCCGTCGCCGGGAGTCGCTTCTGGTCGCGCGCGGCCCTGGTCTTGGTGGCCGTCGTGCTGCTCTCCGCGACGATCGGCGCCGTGGTCTGGGCGGTCGTCGGGGGCCCGGCGATGGCGCTCGAGGTCGCGACCGCCATCCTCGTCGTCTCGTGCCCCTGCGCGTTCGGCCTCGCCGCGCCCATGGCGCACGAGCTCGCCGCGGCGCGCCTCCGTCGACGCGGCCTCTTCGTGCGTTCCCCCGACCTCTTCGATCGAGCGTTGCGTGTTCAGCGGGTGGTCCTCGACAAGACGGGGACCCTGACCACCGGCGCCCCGACCCTTCTCGAGGCTGCTGCGCTCGGCTCTCTCGATGCGCGCGCGGCCCGTACGCTGGCGACCTTGGCGGCCGCCAGCTCCCACCCGAAGGCGCGCGCGGTGCGTGCGGCACTCGAACGGCGCGGCGTTCGTCCCGACCCCGATGCCCGGCCCGAGGAGGTCGTCGGTTTCGGGATGAGGCTCGGGCGCGCCCGGCTCGGGTCGCCCGAGTGGATCGGCGCCGAGGCGGGAGACCTCGCGTTCACCGATGGCCATCTCGTGCTCGGGCTGGCCATCGGTGAGCAGGTGCGGCCCGACGTGGTCGAGGAGCTCGCGCGCCTGCGGGCGCTCGGTCTCGGGATCACGATCCTCAGCGGCGACGGATCGGACCGCGTCGCAGCGATCGCGGGTCCGCTCGGGATCGACGACGCATTCGGCGACCAGCGGCCGGAAGCGAAAGCCGCATGGATCGACGCGCACCAACCGGAGTCGACCCTCTTCCTCGGGGACGGACTCAACGACGCGCCTGCGGCCGACGCCGCAGCCGTGAGCGGCTGCGCGGCGCTCGATCGGCCCTTCATGGCGGCGCGCACCGACTTCTTCGTGACCAGCGCGGGACTCGCGCCGCTGCAGGACTTGCTCCTCACCGCTCGTGAGCTCCGCCAGACGCTCCGCGCCGTCTACGCCTTCGCGCTCACCTACAACCTCGGCGCGATCGCCGTCGCTGCCGCCGGCCTCATGGCCCCGTGGCTCGCGGCCGTCGTCATGCCCATCAGCTCCCTCGCCACGCTGACGTACGTCGGCTGGCGCCTCGGCCCGCGCACCCGTCGCGCGTCGTCACCCCGTCGCGCCATCGGTGCGCTCGCGGAAGGAACCCCATGATCGTTCTCGCTCTCCTCGCCTTCGTCAGCGCGGTGCTCGTCGCGCTCGCCGTGGGCCTCTTCGCCTGGACGGTGCGTGAGCGCACCTTCGACCACGGCGACCACCTCTCGCTGCTGCCCCTGCGTGGTGACGCAGCTCCTTCGCGTGATGGCTCGCCTCGCGCAGCGAATGCGCAGCGAACCGAGCCCTCGGCCAGCGAATCCCGTCTCGAGACCGTTGGCACGGAACATGGATTCGAGGTCGGCCAATCATGACTTCCAGCGACTCCCCCCCCGCGAGCGAAGCCAAGAAGACCGACGGAGCGACCGAGACGGTCGTCTACGACGACAGCGTCACCCGTTGGTTCATCTGGGCCTCCATCGTCTTCGGCATCGTCGGCATGACGGTCGGCGCCCTGGCAGCGCTCCAGCTGGCCTTCTGGCCTGCGAACCTGGAGCCCTTCCTGACCTTCGGGCGCATCCGGCCGCTGCATACGAACGCGGTCATCTTCGCGTTCGTCGGCAACATGCTCTTCGCCGGCGTCTACTATTCGACGCAGCGCCTCTGCAAGGCGCGCATGGCCAGCGACAAGCTCAGCAAGTTCCACTTCTGGGGTTGGCAGCTGATCATCGTCGCGGCCGCCGTATCGCTCCCGCTCGGGTTCACCCAGGGCAAGGAGTACGCGGAGCTCGAGTGGCCCATCGACGTCGCGATCGCGGTCGTGTGGCTCGCGTTCGCCGCGAACTTCTTCCTCACGCTCAAGCAGCGCCGGGAGAAGCACCTCTACGTCGCGCTCTGGTTCTACATCGCGACCATCGTGACCATCACGGTGCTCCACGTGGTCAACAGCCTGGCCATCCCCGTGGGCGCGATGAAGAGCTACTCGATCTTCGGCGGCGTCCAGGACGCGCTCGTGCAGTGGTGGTACGGCCACAACGCGGTCGCCTTCTTCCTGACCACGCCGATTCTCGGGATCATGTACTACTTCCTCCCGAAGGCGGCGGATCGTCCGGTGTTCTCGTACCGGCTGTCGATCATCCACTTCTGGTCGCTCGTCTTCATCTACATCTGGGCCGGGCCGCACCACCTGCTCTACACGGCGCTGCCGGACTGGGCGCAGACCCTCGGGATGATCTTCTCGTTGATGCTCTGGGCGCCCAGCTGGGGCGGCATGCTCAACGGTCTGCTCACGCTCCGCGGCGCGTGGGACAAGCTCCGGACCGACCCGGTGCTGAAGTTCTTCGCGGTCGGCGTCACGGCCTACGGCATGGCGACCTTCGAGGGCCCGCTGCTCTCCATCAAGAGCGTCTCCGGCCTGGCGCACTACACCGACTGGATCATCGGCCACGTGCACGGCGGCGGCCTCGGCTGGAACGGCTTCATGGCCGCGGGGATGTTCTACTACCTGATCCCGAAGCTCTACGGGAAGAAGCTCCACAGCACCAAGGCCGCCAACGCCCACTTCTGGATCGGCACCCTCGGGATCCTCGTCTACATGGTCTCCATGTACGTCGCCGGCATCACCCAAGGGTTGATGTGGCGCGCGGAGAACGAGGGCGGGGGGCTCATGTACCCGCAGTTCGTCGAGACCTACCTGGCCATTCGCCCGCTCTACTGGGCGCGCCTGCTGGGCGGCTCGGCCTACCTGCTCGGCTTCGTCCTGATGGCTTGGAACCTCTGGAAGACCGCACGCGCCGGCGAGCCGGTCGAGACCTCCATCGAGGTCGCCAAGCGCCCCGAGAAGGAAGCGGTGAAGGTCCCCTGGAAGGACATCGTCTTCGCACCGCCGGTCATGGTCGGCGTGGTCGCGCTCGGCATCTTCGCGACGGTCGCCATCACCGAGGCGGTGGCCAGCATCGTCTTCATCACCATCGGTGTGGTCTTCGTCTTCGGCGCGCTGCTCGTGTGGCAGCTCTCGCGGCGCAGCGGACAGCCCGCGTGGCACCACCTGCTCGAGGGACGCGCGATGATCTTCACCGTGCTGACCGTGCTCGCGATGCTCGTCGGCGGCGTCGCGGAGCTCCTCCCGAGCATCCTCGCGACCCCGGAGCAGCTCAGCAGCACCCACGAGGTGCCCTACACCCCGCTCGAGATCGAGGGCCGCGACGTCTACCTGCAGGAGGGTTGCTACACCTGCCACAGCCAGATGATCCGGCCCTTCACCTGGGAGACCGCGCGCTACGGGGCCGTCTCCGAGCCGGACCGCTCGATCTACGATCACCCGTTCCAGTGGGGCTCGCGCCGCATCGGTCCGGACTTGGCCCGGGTCGGCGGCAAGTACTCCAACACCTGGCACTACCGACACATGATCGACCCGCGGGAGGTGACCCCCGGATCGAACATGCCCGTCTACGCGCCGCTCGCGTCGCGCGCCGTCGACTTCGGCGGGACCGACGTGAAGCTGCGCGCGATGCGAACGGTCGGCGTGCCCTACGAGGCCGAAGAGATCGCGACCGCGGAGGAGGCCGCCTGGACTCAGGCGCGCGCCATCGCCGCCGACCTCACGAACGACGCTGGCGTCCGCACCTGTGAGGGCGAGGTCACCGGCGATTGCGACCTGCGCGTCGACGGTCAGCTCGTCGCGCTCATCAGCTACCTGCAGCGCCTCGGCAATCGCCCGGCGGTTCCCGCCGACGGTGACGAAGCGCTGGTCAGCCAGAACGACGAAGGAGAGGTCCAGTGACTGGCTTCATGGCACGTGAGTTCTTCGGGCAGAGCCCGCTTCTGATCCTGCCGATCGCGGCGTTGTTGCTCTTCGCCGTCGTGTTCCTCGCCATCGCCCTGCGGGCGGTGCGGATGGATCGCGGCGAGGTCGACCAGCGCGCCCAGCTCGCGCTCGAGGGCGACGAGGAGGTGAGCCGTGGCTGACGTCGAACGTCGCATCGACCCCATCCAGGGTGAGATCCTCCACGTCTACGACGGTATCGAGGAGGCCGACAACCAGCTCCCGCTGTGGTGGCTGTGGACCTTCTACCTCGCCATCGCGTTCGCGGTCGTCTACTGGATCGCTTACCACGAGCTGAAGACGATGCCGCTGCCGATGGAGGCCTACTCCAAGGCACTGCAGGAGCGCGCCGCCGGAGGCGAGGTCTCGGAGGAGCTGCTCACCGCCTTGGTCGCAGACCCCGACGCCGTCGGTGAGGGCCGCACGCTCTTCGACGCCAACTGCGTGGTCTGTCACGAGTCTCGAGGACAAGGGAACATCGGCCCCAACCTGACGGACGACTACTGGATCCACGGCGGTGCTCCGCTCGACATCCATCGCACCATCAGCGAGGGCGTGCTCGACAGCGGCATGCCGGCGTGGGGCGGTACCCTCGGCGCCGACGCGGTGCAGAAGCTCGCCGCGTTCGTCCTGAGCATTCGCGGACAGAACATCGAGGGGAAGGAGCCGCAAGGCGAGCTCTGGACCGGCTCGAGTGGTGCGGCGGACGACGCGGAGGACGCGCCCGTGGACGCGGTCGACGAAGGCGAGCCGGTGACCGGCGACGAAGCCGAGGCTGCGGTCGACGCCGCGGAGGAGGCCGGCGCGGTCGACGAGGCCGAAGCCGAGGCCGCGGAGGAGGCCCTCGAGGCCGAGCCGGCGCCGGACGCCGAAGACGTGCAGGACGCGATCGGCACGGAGGGGTAGCCGTGAGCGCGGGGCCCAAGAAGCAGCTCCCGGTCTTGAACGACGTGCCCGTCGGGTCGCTGAACTCCGACGGGTCCCGAAACTTCGTTCATCCGGCGGACGTCCGCGGGCGCTTCACGCGCCTCCGCTGGATCGTCTTCGCGGCCCTCGTCGTCATCTACGTCGCGCTCCCCTTCGTCCGCATCGGCGGGGAGCCAGCGGTCTTCTTGGACATCGTCCGCCGCCGCTTCTACCTCTTCGGTACCGCCTTCAACGCGCAGGACTTCTGGATGGTCTTCCTGCTGCTCTCGGGGATCCTGTTGGCCTTGGTCATCGTGACCACGCTCTGGGGCCGGATCTGGTGTGGCTACGCCTGCCCACAGACCGTGTTCTTGGAAGGCTTCTACCGGCGGGTGGAGCGACTCCTCGAAGGGCCCCGGAACATCCGCATGCGGCGCAACGCCGGGCCCTGGGGTTGGGACAAGGCGTGGCGGAAGCTCCTCAAGCACGCCGTCTTTCTCGCGGCGTCCTTCCTCATCGCTCACGTCTTCCTGAGCTACTTCGTCTCGCTGCCCTCGCTCTGGACGATGATGGGCGGCTCTCCGGCGAATCACCCGGTGGCCTTCGCGTGGTCGATGGGCATGACGCTCGTCCTCTACCTGAACTTCGCCTGGTTCCGGGAGCAGCTCTGTCTGATCGTCTGCCCCTACGGCCGTCTGCAATCGGCGCTCACGGACGAGGACACCATGGTGATCGGCTACGACGTCGGTCGCGGGGAGCCGCGGGGGAAGCTGAAGAAGAAGGCCGAAGACGAAGAGCGCGGCGATTGCATCGACTGCCACCGTTGCGTCGTCGTCTGTCCGACCGGCATCGACATCCGCAATGGGCTCCAGATGGAGTGCATCGGGTGCGCGGCGTGCGTGGACGCCTGCGACGAGATCATGGCGAAGGTCGGCCGACCGAAGGGGTTGATCCGCTACGACTCGCAGCGGCAGCTCCGCGGGGAGGAGAAGCGCACCATGCGTGGCCGCCTGTTCCTCTACGGCCTCGCAGTCAGCGCCTGGGTCCTCGGGATCGTGTTCGCGGTCCAGACTCACGAGCCCTTCGAGGCGAACCTGCTCCGTCCGGCGGGTGGGACGCCCTTCGTCGTCCGCGACGGCGTCGTGCAGAACACACTGCAGGTCCACCTCGTGAACAAGGCCGACGAGCCACAGACCTATCGACTCGAGGACGTGAGCGAGGGCGTCACCCTGGTGCTGCCGCAGCCGGAGGTGACGCTGGAGTCCGGAGCGGACCAGGTCGTGGTGGTGCTCGCGCGGGTGCCGGTGGACGAGATGCGAGCGGGCCTGAAGGCCCAGGTCGAGGTGCGGCTCGAGGGAGGCTCCGAGGAGGAGCGGGTGACCCTCGGGGCCACGTTGTTGGGACCGGTCGGAGGAGTTGGGGGTAGCCAGTGATGAGCTTTCTGATCACGGAAGACCACCGGGCACGCAGCCTGGAGACGGTTCCGGTGTGTGTGAGGCGCAAGTTGGCCGAGTGCGGCCTGGAGCTCGCCCAGGAGCAGTGGGCCGGCCTACCGATCGCCGCGCGCCGTCGGATGTTCGACATGCGGGTCGAGTCCGCTCGGGAGCGGCGATCTTTCGCCAACCTCGTCGCGTGGCTCTGCGGCACCTTCCTCGAAGCGCCCCCGGCGCAGCAGGAAGAGCTGCCGGCGCCGTGGAGGGCGAACGATCCGCCACAGGGTAGCGAGCTGTCCGCGAGCGACTGGCGAGCCCTCTCGGTCGACGGACGCTTCGCCGTCGTCGAGGCGCCGACGCGGGAGGCCAGGCATCGGTTGCTCTCGGCCTTGACGGCCCCGCCGTCGAGCCAGTAGCGCTATGCCATGAGTCCCAACTCCCTCGTGGACGAGCTCTCCTCCGACCTCGGCTTCGGGGAGGCGGACGTGGTCTGCCTGGGCCGGCTCCGGGAGCCGCTCGCTCCCGAGTTGCCGGAGGTGGTGGATCGCTTCTACGAGGTCATCGCCGCCAACCCGCGCATGCGGGCGGTGTTCACCGGCGACGCCCAGATCGAGCGCCAGAAGGCTCACCTCCTCGATTGGCTTCGGGGGATGTTCTCGGGCATCTACGACGAGGCCTACTGGAAGATCCGCGAGCGGATCGGGCGGACACATGTGCGCATCGGGCTGGACCAGCACTACATGGTCTCGATGATGGGCATCATCCGGACCGAGCTGGACGATCGATTGCGCGCCGCGACCGACGGCTGGGCGGTCGACGAGCGCCGAGCTGCCTGGTCGGCGGTCGGGAAGATCCTCGACCTCGAGCTGGCGGTCATGCTCTCGACCTACGAGGAGGCCTTCGTTCGCCGAGCTCGGGCGGGGGAGCGGCTGGCCACGATCGGGCAGGTCGCGGCGACCATCGGCCACGAGCTCAGGAACCCCTTGGCGGTGATCGACTCGTCGCTCGCGCTCCTGCGTCGGCGCGCACCCGACGAGCCCAAGGTCCGCAAGCACCTGGACCGGATCGGCGAACAGGTTCGCGCCGCCGATGGGATCATCACGAATCTACTGGCCATGGTGCGTGACCAGCCGCCCGTTCGCGTTCGCGTGGACCTGTCCGCCCAGCTGCAGGATGCGTGGGACCTGGTTCGCAACGGCGAGGGGGCGGTCCTCGAGACCGACCTCGAGGTCCGGGAGGGTTGGTTGGACGCCGGCCACATCCGGCAGCTCGTGCTGAACCTCCTCCAGAACGCGGTCGACGCCGGCGCCACTCGAGTGCGGGCCGTCACCCGCGTGCGGGACGGTGAGCTGGAGCTGGTGATCGAAGACGACGGCAAGGGGCTGCCGGAGGACGCCGAAGGCTGGCTCTTCGAGCCGCTGGCGACCTCCCGCCAGCAGGGCTCGGGCCTCGGGCTGGCGCTCTGCCGACGGATCGTCGAGAAGCACGAAGGGACCATCGTCGCCGAGCGACTGGAGCGGGGAACCCGATTGCGGGCATCCTTTGGTGCGGCGCTCGAGGCGCCGGAGGAGGCGCGATGAAGGTCCTGATCGTGGACGACAACCAGGCGCTGGCCGACAACCTCGGCGAGTTGCTCGAGGACGAGGGCCACGACGTGCGCCTCGCCTACGGCGCCTCTGCCGCGAAGGCTGCGGTCGATCGTGGTTCCTCGATCGATTTCGCGCTGATCGACATCTGCCTCGGCGACGATGACGGCGTCGCACTGGCCGCGGAGCTGAAGGGGGCGCTCCCCGAGCTGCGTCTCGCGCTCATGACGGCGTTCAGCTCCGAAGGGCGAGTGCGGCGGGCCGAGTCGCTCGAGCTGGGTCCCATCTTCCCGAAGCCGGTGCCCCTCGAGGTGCTGGTCCAGCTCCTCGCATCGTGATGGAGCGGCCGGACGATGCTCGACCGCGGGTGCTGGTGGTCGACGACAACCGCCCGCTGGCGGAGAACCTGGTCGAGCTCTTCGAGGACCTCGACGTCGAGGGGGTCATCGCGACGAGCGCTGCCGAAGCGCGCGCGGCCATCGAACAGCGCACCGCGTTGGCGGTCGTCGACGTGGGCCTGCCGGACGCGAGCGGCCTGGAGCTGCTCGGTCAGCTCCAGGCGGCCAACCCGAACGGCGAGGTCATCTTGATGACCGGTCAGGGCAGCCTGGAGTCCGCCATCGCTGCCGTTCGCCACGGCGCCTACGCCTACCTCTTGAAGCCGGTCGACGTCGACGAGCTGCTGACCCTCGTCGAGCGCGCGTTGGCGCAGGTGCAACTCCGCGAGGAGCGTACGTCGCTCGCCCGAGCGCTCGCAGCATCCGAGGCGCTCTATCGAGGGGTGGTCGACCACGTCGAAGCGTGGATCGTGGGCATCGACGCGGACGACCACGTGGCCCTGATCAACCGCCGCGCCGCGGAGGGGCTCGAAGCGGTCGGCCTCCGCGCGGACCGGGCGACGGCGCCGGCTTCGGCGTTCTTCGGGGCCGAGCTCGATGAGGCGCTCGCCGCCGCCCGCGCCGGCGAGAGCGGACCGTTCGAGCAAACCCTCGGGGAGGGTAAGAGCAGGCGGGTGGTCCGCTGGCAGCTGACGCCGGTCAAGGAGACGCGGACCGCGGTCGACGTCCTCGCGCTCGGCCTCGACGTCACCGAGCAGCGCATCCTCGAGCGGCGCAGCGCTCGGGCCGAGGCGATGGCGGCGATCGGTGTGCTGACGACCGGCCTCGCGCACGAGATCCGCAACCCGCTCAACGCCGCGGGTCTCCAGCTCCAGTTGCTCTCCCGCCGACTGGCGAAGTCCGAGCTCGAGGCGGACGAGCGAGACCGCCTCGGCGAGCCGGTGGCGTTGGTCCGCCGAGAGCTGGCCCGGCTCTCGTCGCTCCTCGACGACTTTCTGGGCCTCGCGCGACCGACGGCGCTCAAGGCGGAGGCGGTCGACCTCGGTGAGCTCGTCGGCCACGTCGTGCGGCTCCAGTCGCCGGTCTGTGAGGAGCGAGGCGTGAGCCTCGAGGCGAGCGTGCCAGGCAGCGACTTGGTGGCCGAGGTCGAGCGAGGGCGCATCGAGCAGGTGCTGACCAATCTCGTGGCCAACGCCTGCGACGCGCTCGACGGCGAGGGGACGATCGCCGTCACCTTGGGCACCGAGCCCGACACCGTGGAGCTCGTGGTGGGCGACAGCGGTCCGGGGTTCGACGAGGCCCCGGAGCAGCTGACCCAGCCCTTCTTCACCACCAAGGCCGCCGGCACCGGCCTCGGGCTGACGATCGTGCGGCGCATCGTCGAGATGCACGGAGGCGAGCTGACGCTGGGTCGGAGCGCGCTCGGCGGGGCGGAGGTCCGAGTCCGCCTGCCGCGCCGGCACTAGCTACTCGTCTTCGGCCTCGCCTTCGTCCGCGTCGTCGCCCTCGTCCTCATTCGCCCACTCCTTGAGGCGGTACTGGATCTTGCGGCGACTGATGCCGAGCATGTCGGCGGCTCGGGCGGTCGAGCCACCCACCGCGTCCAGGGTCTTCTCCACCGCGATGCGCTCGATCTCCGCCATGGTCGCGCCCGGGATGAGCAACCCCAGCTCTCCATCGCCGCCGCGAGGGATGCCGACCGCCGACGTCTCGAGGAGGTGCTCCGGGCCCACTCTCGCGCCCTCACAGAGCACCACCGCACGCTCGACGGCGTTCTGGAGCTCGCGGACGTTGCCCGGCCAGGAGTAGGCGAGGAGCGCCTGGATGGCGTCGTCGGTGAACCCATCGACCTCGATGCCGTTGTCCTTCGCCGCCCGCTGCAGGAACGCCTGCGCCAGTACCGGCACGTCGGTTCGGCGAGCGCGCAGCGGTGGCAGATCGATTTGGACCACGTTGAGGCGGTAGTAGAGGTCTTCGCGGAACGTGCCCTCCGCCGCCATCTCGCGCAGGTCCCGGTTGGTCGCCGCCACCACCCGCGTGTCGACGGAGATGGTCTCGTTGCTGCCCACGCGTTCGAGCTCGCGCTCCTGCAGGAAGCGCAACAACTTCACCTGGGTCGGCATCGGGATCTCGCTGACTTCGTCGAGGAAGAGCGTGCCCCCGTGAGCCTCTTCCAGCCGGCCCTTGCGTCGGCCCACGGCCCCGGTGAACGAGCCGCGCTCGTGTCCGAAGAGCTCGCTCTCGAGCAGGCTGTCCGCCAGCGCTGCGCAGTTCAGCCGGACGAAGGGGCCATCCCGGCGGCTCCCGTGGTGGTGGATCGCCGAGGCGATGAGCTCCTTGCCGGTGCCCGTCTCGCCGTGGACCAGCACGGTGGCCCGTGTCGGCGCGACCCGTGCCACGCGCTTGAGCACGCGCTGCATCGAGGGGTGGTCGCCGAGGATGCCGCGGAAGGAGAGCTTGTCATCGATCCGCTCGCGCAGGCGACGGACCTCGGCGGCCGTGCGTGCGCTCTCCATCGCTCGACCCACCAGGGCCGAGACGGCGTCCATGTCGAGCGGCTTGGTGAGGTAGTTGTCGGCGCCGCGCTTGATCGCCTCGACCGCGGTCTCGATGGAGCCGAAGGCGGTCATGACCACGAAGGCGACCGCTGGGGAGCGCTCCTTGCCTTGCCGGACGAGCTCGAGCCCATCCAGCCGCGGCATCTTCAGGTCGGTGAGCACGACGTCCGGATCGAAGCTCTCCATCGCCTCGAGCGCCGCGACGCCGTCCTCGGCCTCCTCGGTGTCGTAGCCTTCGTCTTCGAGCATCGCCGCAAGGGCGCTGCGCGCGTTCGCTTCGTCGTCGACGACGAGCACTCGGCCTTCGGCGGTCATCTCGACCCGGACTCTGGCATGGGTGCGCCCGGTCGCGTCAACCGATGAAGCCCGTGGTCACCAGGTCGTCCTTCAGCAGGTTCGGGCTGAGGTAGGTCGCTTCCTCTTCGTCCATGTCGTCGAGGATCCGTTGAACCAGCGCTTCGACCCCGGCCGCGAGGGTGGCGGCGTCCTTGGCGGCCTTGAGCTCGTCCAGGGTCTGGGCCATCTCCTTGGCCTGGGCGACGTGCTCCTCCTGGAGCGCGTTCACCCGCGCCGGGCCGAAGCCATCGGCCTCTCGGAGAGCCGGCAGGAGCCAGCGCTCCTCGTCTTTCACATGCGCCCGGAGCAGGGCCAGGGTCTCCCAGGCGAGGATTCGCAGGTCCTCGACCGCGAGGTCCCCCGCCCGGAGTCGGTCGACCCCCTGGGCGAGTCCCTGCAGCCGCAGGCGAAGGAGGTCGTGTTGCGCGAGCACGCGCTCGCGGATCTGGCTGGGGGTCTCGGGCTCCATCGGCGTCTCCTCGGCCGACTACGGAGCAAGACCCGTTCCTGCCCCGAACGCCGACATCGCGGCCTCACGGGTGCACTCCATGCGCCCGGCGTGCCCAGTGCGCGCAGAAGCTGCGCGGGTCAGGAGAAGATGTAGACGAACTGGGCCACGCCGGCGACGCAGCCGAGCGCCGCACCCGCGAGGATGAGCTTCCACTCGTCCTGCTGGAAGGCGGGGCGGAGCACACCCTCGAACTCGTCCGGGGGGAGCTCCTTCATTCGGTCGCCGATCGAGTTCTCGATGTCGACGGACTTGCCGGCGAAGGTGTGGAGCAGGCCACCTTCCTTCGGGAGCTCGTCGCGGATGCGCTGGAGGAGCTCGTCCTCGAGCTCCTGCCGCTGATCGGGCGGCACGAGCATCGCGGCCATCGGGTGCTTCATGTACTCCTCGATGAGCGCCCGGACATGGGTCTCGACGATGGCGAAAATCTTCTCCGCCGTCTCGCCGCCGAGCACCGTCTTGGTGATGTTGTCGGCGTTCAAGACCTTGCCGGCCGTGAGCTTCGAGAACTCCGCCGTCACTTCCATCTGCCGCTTGTGGAAGAGGCCGTGGATGACGAAGGGCCCGACCTTCTTCGGCTCGCGCGGGTTGAAGATCAGCTTCAGCGCGAGCCAGTTGGTCAGGTAGCCGACGAAGAAGCCAGCGAGGGGCAGGACCCAGTTGATCGGGTAGTACACCCACACCGCCATCTGGATGACTCCGAAGAGGAGGCCGAACCAGATGCCGCTCCGCTCGATGAACTTGAACTCCTCCCAACCGACCTGGAGGAACATCATGCTCATCAGCTCCTTGTCTTCCATCACCGCTTCCACGACGACCTTCTCCAGGTCGAGGATGTCGGTGATGTTGGCGCTGAAGTCGTCGACGATCTTGACCGCGGTCTCGCGGACCTTCGCTTTGATCTGCTCGCGAATCTGGTTCTGCATGAACTCGCCAGCGTTCTCCCACATCTGGGGAGCGCGCTTGGTGGCGACCTCGTCGATGATCTGCTCGGTGATGTCCTCGACGACCGGCTCGATCTCCTCGGCGAAGGCCTCGCCCTTGAAGCTCGCGAAGAGCTCCTCGAGGCTGAGCAGCTTCGTCAGGATGAGCTGCGTCGACATCCGGGCGAGCCGGTGGGCGTTCGCCGGGACGATGCCCTGCCAGCCGAACCACGGCGGCTTCCCCAGCGGTTCAGTGGGGTAGAACATCATCTTGATGGCGACGACGTTGGTGAACCAACCCACGAACGCGCTGAAGAGTGGGATCAGTAGAACGAGCCAATCCGCAGCGATTCGGTCGAAGAAGCCCACAGCGCGCCGATATCTGGCCTTTGGGACGCCAAAAGTCAATCGATCCGTGCGTATGGCGCCCCGGCAGGGGCTATCCTGAGCCGTGATGGACCCGGGAAACGACGGGGCGCTCCTGCTTCGCGGCGCCAGGTTGGACCCGCCGGGCCTCCGGCGGCTCATGGACCACGTCTTCGAGACCAACCTCGTCGCCCAGGCCGCGGGAGGCCTCGGGACGCCCCTCTGCATCTGGGGGGTCCACGGCGTGGGGAAGACTGCCATCGTCGAGGATTACGCACGCCAGCGCGGCTGGGGCTTCGCCTACTGTGCCCCGGCCCAATTCGAGGAGATGGGGGATCTCCACGGCTTGCCGACCATCGCAGGGGAGGGGGACGGGGCCCGCACCCGCTTCGCGCCGCCGGCCTGGGTCCCCACGGCCGACGGTCCCGGCATCCTCCTCCTGGACGATCTCAACCGCGCCGACGATCGGATCCTGCGGGGGCTGATGCAGCTGCTCCAGACCCGGCGGATGTTCTCTTGGAGGCTCCCGGAGCGCTGGCAGATCGTCTGCACGGCGAACCCGGAAGGCGGGGACTACTCGGTCACCCCGATGGACGACGCCATGCTCACCCGGCTGCTCCACACCAGCCTGGTCTTCGATCCGAAGGCCTGGGCGGCGTGGGCCACCGAGGCCGGCGTCGACCCGCGAGGGGTCGCCTTCGTGCTCACCTACCCCGAGGTGCTCGCGCAGACCGGGACCACCGCTCGCTCGCTGACCCAGCTCTTCGAGCAGCTGAAGCCCATCGCGGACCTGAAAGGGTCGCTCGAGATGGTCGAGGCTCTCGCGCGCTCGTCGCTCGACGACGTGACGGTGGCGGCCTTCCGCGCGTTCGTCCTCGATGGGCTGGAGGCGCTCGTCGATCCGGAGACGATCCTCGATGCCGACGATTTCGAACCGGTCGGAGAGCGGCTCACGGAGCTGGCCTCCGGCGAGGGGGACGCCAAGCGCGTGGACCGGCTCGCGACGATCGCGTCGCGCCTCTTCCTGCACGTGACACGCGAGGGCTACGAACCGTCCGAACGGCATCGCACGAACCTGGTCGCGTTCCTTCGGCACGAGACGCTCCCGGAGGACATGCGCGTCGGTCTCCACCGCGACCTGGCGGCGCACCCGGTCGCGCGTGAGTTGGTCCGCGATCCGGTACTGGCTGCGGCGCTCCTGGACGCACTGTGAGCGACGCGCAGCGCGAGCTCTCGCGAGCGATCACCCGCCTACTCCTCGAAGCCCCCTTCTTCGCGCACCTGCTCGGCGGGCTCGTGCGTCGCGTGTCGGAGGAGCGGCACGGGGTCGGCGTCGGGCTTCGCGACGGGCGACTCGAGTTGCGCGTGCACCCAGGGTTCTTCTGCCAGGAGCTCCGCACGCTCGAGGAGCGCGTCGCCGTGGTCCAGCACGAGGCGCTGCATCTGCTCTTCGGTCACGCTGTCCGCGGGCGCCGACGGGACGCCGACCCACGGCTCTGGGATGTCGCCACCGATCTGGTGGTGAATCAGTACCTGTCGCCTCCGCCGCCTGGGGCCGTCACCCTGCGGAGCTTTCCGGACCTCGGCCTCCGCCCGCACCGCAGCGCGGACCACTACTACGCGGCGCTCGCCGAGCTCGCCGATCCCAGCGACGGAGGCGATGGTGCCGGTGCGGCTGCGTCTGCGCCCCGAAGCGCCAAGGCGTTGGCCGCCTTCGATCGCTGGCACAGCGACCACGAGGGCTGGGCCAGCCCCGAGGCTGGCCCGGTCGAACGGGCGGGGCGCGCCCTCGCCGACGCGCGCATCGCCGAGGCCGCCGCTCGGAGCGGCGACCGCGGCGTCGGCGCGCTCCCCGGGCCTCTGCGAAGGCTGGTGGAGGCAGCCCTCGAGCGTCGCCGGCCGCAGGTCGATTGGCGCCGGGTCGTTCGGCTCTTCGCGACCTCGTCGAATCGCACGCGCATCGCCTCGACGCTGCGCCGGCCGAGCCGTCGCTATGGAACCTTTCCCGGCCTCCGGGTCCAGCGCCGCGTCCGCCTCGCCGCCGCGATCGACACGTCGGGTTCGGTCTCCGCCGAGGCGCTTCGGTCGCTCTTCGCCGAGGTTCATGGCCTCTGGCGTCGTGGTGCGGAGGTCCACGTCTTCGAGTGCGACGCGACCGTCCAGCGCCGTTACGAGTACCGCGGCCAGCTCCCGAAGGCGGTCGCCGGCCGGGGAGGCACCGCCTTCGATCCAGTCTTCCGCGCGCTCCGCAGCGACCGGATGGAGCGCTGGGATGGCTGCCTCTATCTCACCGACGGACGCGCCGACCCGCCGACCGTCCGCCCGCCGTGCCCGCTCCTTTGGGTGCTGACGGAGGGAGCGAAGAGCGGTGCTCACCTCCGCTTCGGTCGCGCCATCGTCCTCCCTCCGGTCCGAGGCGCAGCGACGTAGGGCGGTCCTGGCTTGCGGCGAGGGCACGACGCCCCAAGACTTGAGGCCCATGCTCCGCTCCCTCTGGCTCAAAGTGCCGACGCTGGTGTTGGCCGTCGCAGCGTTCTGGTGGCTCGACGGCGCGTTGGCGTTCGCCGCGGCGGCAGGCATCGTCATCATCGGGAGCGCCATCCTCATGGCGTTCGTGCTCCATCCGAATGCCAGCCTCTGGACCAAGACCCTCTCGCGCGGGCGGCCGGAGACGAACGCGGTCTCGCTGACCTTCGACGACGGCCCCGATCCGAGCTCGACCCTCGAGGTCGCACGGGTGCTCGCGGACCACGGGGTGCCGGCGGCCTTCTTCGTCGTCGGTGAGCGGGTGGAGGCCCACCCGGAGATCGTTCGCGAGCTCCACGACGCCGGTCACCTGGTCTGCAATCACACGCACACCCACGCGGTGGCCTTGCACTTCTCGCTCTGGTCGACGGCGCGCCGTGAGTTGAAGGCCTGCAACGCGGCGATCGCGGCCGTCCTCGGCAAAGAGCCGACCCTCTTTCGCTCACCGCAGGGCATCAAGAACCCGGCGCTCGGCGACGTCGTCGACGAGCTCGGCCTGACCGCCGTCGGCTGGGACGTGCGAGGCCTCGATTCGATGAGTGGCGACGCCGACGCGATCGAGCGACGGGTCCTTCGCGGTGCCCGTCCGGGGAGCGTGATCATGCTCCACGACGGGACCGGCCTCGGCGGCCGAGCGGACCGGAGCGCGACCATCGAGGCGCTCCCCCGGATCATCGAGACGCTCCGGGCGCGGGGCCTCCGCTTCGTCCGACTCGACGAGCTGCTCGAGGTGGAGCCCTATCGCGAGCCGGCCTCGAGCGAGCCGGCCCACGCTCCGCTGGCCACGGCATGACGGTCGCGGTGGAGGCGACGGTCTCCGACGACGCCCGCATCGTGCTCGCGACCGAGCTCGACCTGGTCGCGCATGCCGCACTCCAGCAGCGAGTCTTCGGGCACGTGCTCGAGGAGAACGACATCCCGCTCGAGCGCCTCGGTCCGGCGGTGTTCGGATGGAAGCTCGCGCCGCCCGCGGGACCGGCTCGCGTGGCGGTCGTGGCGAAGGACCAGTCGATCCTCTCGAGCTGTACGGCGTTTCCCGTCGCGCTCGGCCGCGGTGACGAGCGGGTGCGTGGCTGGCACCTCTGCGATGCGGTCACTGCGCCGGAGGCTCGC
This sequence comes from uncultured Sandaracinus sp., assembly GCA_964462035.1. GTDB lineage: Bacteria > Myxococcota_A > Polyangia > Polyangiales > Houyiibacteriaceae > UBA1660. Next base: position 59,840 of record CAYXAP010000020.1, on the reverse strand, counting down.
GGCCAAGGGCTCTTCGGGCGTGTGATGGATGCGCTGGTCACTGGTCTCCCCGCCGAGGACTGGCTCTTCGCCTTCCCCAACGGCCAATCGCGGCGCGCCTTCGAGCGGCGGGAGTTCCAGACGATCCAGAAGGTGCCGCTCTGGTTTCGCCCCGCCCGCGGCCGAGTGCGACCGAGTGAGCGCGTGCGCCCGGTGGAGACGTTCGGCGAAGAGCACGACCGCTTCGCCGAACGTCTGGCCGCCGAGCAGGGGCTCACCGCGATGCGCTCGGCGGCCTACCTCGGCTGGCGCTATGGCGCTCACCCCTACTTCGACTACCAGTGTCTCGAGCTCCGGCGCGATGGTCAGCTCGACGGCTTGCTCGTGCTCAACCGGATGGAGGCGCGCGGTCGCACCACCCTCTGGGTGATGGAGCTGCTCGCGGTCGACGCCGACGCGCGCAGAGAGCTGGCAATCACGGCCCGCGCGCTCGGAAAGGAGCAGGGCTGCGACGCGTGCATCGCGGCGTCGAACGTCAAGCTACCCGGGGCGCTTCGCGTGCCGCCCTGCTTTCTCCCCAAGCAGCATGTCCTCATGGTCCGGGGCGCTGGCGATCCCACGCGACCGACCGGCGCGTGGGCGGTGCAGACCGGCGACTGGGACACCTTCTGACCGATCGCTCGAGCGCTGGCTCGGGTCTTGCTCCGGTGCCGGGGCCACATGACTTCTGGCACAGCTCTGCACGCTCTCGTGCTGATCCTCTCGATCGCCGGTTGCGGCGCGCGTTCCGATCTGCTCGCTCGCGAAGCCGCGGAAGGCGACCCGGCGCCTTCGCCGCGCGACGCTACGCCCGTTCCCGTAGACGCGGGCATCGACCTCGCGCCGCCCAGCTTCGACGCGTTCGTGCCCACTCGCCGGTGCGGGCTCACGCCGATCATCAGCGAGCCGCGAACGATCATGCGGGAGCGCTCCGGCTTCTTCGACGGTCCGGCGACCGTCGCGCGCGGAGGCACTTTCGACCTCCTCGCGACCTTCTTTCCCTTCGACGATTCACGGACGCCGCTCTCCTATGGGAGCCGCTTCGATCGGACGCTCGAGCCGGCTGGCGGCCTGGCCGGCGGCGGCAACCCCAGCACGACGATGCGCGCAGCAGGCCGTGGCGACCGTCTCGGTCTCTGCTTCCGGGGTCTGGTGGCCGGGCGTGCGCAGCTCACCAGCTTCGATGGCGACACGGGGGAATGGACCGAGTCGCTCGATGGCGACCAGTGCGAAGACCTCGCTGGGAGCGCCGGAGAGTGGCTCGCGGCGATTCGCCAGCTCGACGGTTCGGTGGTCGGCTTCGTCCTCGACGAGTCCGGGGCCCTGGCTCGCGACCCGATCCCGATGGGAATCTCCACGGACCCCTGGGCACGCGCGACGTCCGTCACCGCGACGGAGCGGGGCTTCGCGTGGGTCGAGTGGCCGAACCGCGGCGTCGAGCTGCGCGTTCGTAGCGTCGATCGCGACAGCCGAGAGGTCCGGACGCTGGTGCTCGAGGAGCCCGTCTTCGGTTCGGTGCCCGCGATCGCGCGGTGGCCCTTCGACGAGACGTCGCTCGCGCTCGGGTTCCACGGACCGGGCGGGGTGCAGGTCGTGGTCGTCGACCCGGTGCGCGGCGAGCAGTTGCGGACCGAGCCGCTGGCGTTCTCGATGGGTGGCGACGTGACGCCCGCGCTGGTTCCGGTGGACGGTGGGCTGGTGGTCGCCATGGCGAACTACGGCGACTTCGATCCGAGCGCAGGATCCGTCGCGGTGACCGTCGTCGGCTCGGACGGGGCCGCCGGTCCGCTCCTCACGACGCCGACCCGCCGTGGGTGGGACCTCGCCCGCGGCGGCATCAGTGCCGACACCGACGGTGAGGTCATCGTCGTGCACTGGGCCGCAGTGCTCGATGACGGCTCGGGCGAGCCCGAGCCCGTGACCCAGGCGCTCACCTTCCGCTGCGACGAATGACCGTCAGTAGTTGCAGAGATAGTCGAGGACGTTGACGAAGAGGTTCTGCAGCGCGGGCTGCGTCCCGTCCGTTCCGTTCCAGTCCTCGAGCGGGCCGCTGCTGGTGCCGTTGCCGTTCCAGTAGACGACCATCCCGCCGCTGCCGATCGCCTCGGCGATCTGCACCTTGCTCGAGCCGGACACGGTGACGAGCCGGCGAGCCCCGCCGGTCGGCGTGCACTGATCGTGGTCGGTGCTCCCTGCAGTGATGCTCTGGCCACTCGTGAAGCTCTGCGCCGGGCCCATCATGATGGGGTGCGTCGCATCGGTGACCGAGAGCGCGTCGGTGAATGGTCCGTCGCCGGGTGACGAACAACGGACCAACGACGCGAGGACCGAGTCCGTCGGGCTCCCGAGCGAGTCGTAGCCGGTCACGATCAGTCGCCCACCGCCATTGACGAAGTCGTTGAGCGCGGTGCTCTCGGCGGCGCTCAGCACACGGTCGTGCTCGTGGAGCACCACGTGGGTGTACATCCCGAGCAGGCTCGCGTTGCTGCTGTGGACTCCCCCCGTCCCGTTCCCGGTCTGCGACACGACCATGTGGTCGTTCGCCGTGAAGAGCGAGACGATCGAGGCGTCGGTCGCCTGACTCTCCTGCGAGATGAAGAGCCAGTTGCATCCCGACGAGCCGGCGCAGACGCCGCCCGTGCATCGGTCGTTGTCGGTGGCCGCGTCTCCATCGTCGCAGCTCGTGCCGTCCGCCACGGGGACCGCCGCACAGTCGCCAGTGGCCTCCTCGCACATCCCCGTGTTGCACATGTCGGTGAGGCCGCTGCAGTCCGTCGGTGTGCCCTCGCAGAGCCCACCGGCGCAGGTGTCGGGGCTCGTGCATGGAACGCCATCGTCGCAGGTGGTCCCGTCGTCCCGCGGTACCGACACGCACCCGCTGGTCGCCGGGTCGCAGGCGCCCATGGTGCACATGTCGTCGAGGGCCGAGCAGTCCATCTCGGTGCCCGTGCACGCGCCCGCGACGCAGCTGTCCATGCTCGTGCAGACGTTGCCGTCGCTGCAGGCCGTTCCATCGGGGCGTGGCTGGGAGACGCAGGTGTCGCTCGCCTCGTCGCAGACCCCGACCGCACACTCCGTGTCCAGGGCGGAACAACCCGCTCCGCAGGCGGTCGGCGTGCCCATGTCGATGCCGGGCACGAACGAGTCGCTCGCGGCGTCCCGTGGACCGACGGGGCCGGCATCGCTGCCCGATCGGGCGCCCGAAGCGCAGCCGATCAGAACGGAGAGGAGGAGCGCCGAGCTCGCGAGCGCTTTCTGCATGGGTGGATCATACCACCCTCACTGTCCGGGTGTGTGGACGGCTCGGAGATCGCGCCCGCTCAGTCCGACGTGCCGTCGGTGCGCGTCGCCTCGCCCTCGAGCGGCTCGAGCTCGTCGAGGATCTCCTCGATGGACTCGGCAGGCTGCTGGTCGACGGTCTCGTCGGTGAAGTCGAGGTCGTCGCCCGACCCTCGGCCCGGCGGGGTCGAGAGCAGCTTCTCCGCGAGCTCCTTGCTGTACATCGCGGTCGGATCGTCGAAGTCGAGCGAATCGGACGAAGGGAGCCCGGACGACTCCGGCGGGCCGTCGGCGAGCGCCTTGAGGATGTCGTCCTCGGAGTAGTTCGCGGTCGGATCCTCGAAGTCGAGCTGGCCGCGGGCTTCGGCGCTCTTCGCGATCTCTTCCGCGCGGACGGAGAAGTCGCCCGTGGACTCGCCGTCGATGGGCCCGGGCTCTGGACCGGGGTCGGTCAGCGGTGCGCGTCCCGGCGGTGGGGAAGGGCGCTCTGCCGTCGACGAGTCGTGCTCGACCACCGGGACGGCCGAGACCTCGTCCTCGAAGGGGTTCGCGTCGCTGGGGACCTTCGGGGCGGTGAGGACTTGCATGACCGCCTCGTCCGCTTCGAGGAGGACGTTGGTCGAATCCCCGAAGTCGTCGTCGTCCGGGACGGCCCCGCTCGGCGCCGGGATGGTGTCCCGCGGCACCGACTCGTCGGTCTCCTCCTCGTCGCCGATGCCGGGGATCTCGCGCGTGTGCGTCTTGGCCGCCGGAGGGATGGGCGGCGGTCGAGGAGGCGGCGGCGCCAGCTGCGGCTGAGATGGGCGCTCGACCTCGTCCGGGTAGAGCCCGGCGAGGACTTCGACCAGTCGACGGCGGCGGACCGGCATGCCCGCCTCCATCGCGAAGGTCATCAGCTCTTCCTGCATCTCGCCGGCGGTCTGATAGCGGTTCCGTGGGTCGGGCTGGAGTGCCCGGCGGACGACCGCGTCGAGGGCCTGCGGGAGCTCGGGGCGAATGGCTCGCAGCGGCGGCACCTCGGAGCGCTGGACCGCCATCACCGTGTCGGCGTCGTTCCGGCGCAGGAAGAGGCGCTGACCGGTGAGCCACTCGTAGAAGCAGGTGCCGAGGCTGTAGATGTCGCTCCGGCTGTCGACGTTCTCGCCGCGAGCCTGCTCGGCCGAGAGGTAGGCGAGCTTGCCCTTCACGACCCCCGCCTGGGTCTGAACGAGCCGGCCGGCGGCCTTGGCGAGGCCGAAGTCCACCACCTTCACCGCGCCCTCGTAAGACACGAGGATGTTCTGCGGGGTGATGTCCCGATGGATGAGGTTCAGCTTCTGGCCGAACGAGCCCTTCGCCGCGTGGGCGTAGTGGAGCGCCTCGCAGACCTTGATGACCACCTGGACGACGAAGGAGAGCGGGAGGGTCCGGTCGTGGACGTCCGCCTGCCGCTCGACGATCGTCGACATGTCGCGGCCGTTGACGAACTCCATCGCGATGAAGAGCGCGTCGCCGTCCCGGCCGAGGTCGTAGATCTGGGCGATGTTCGGGTGCTGGAGCTGCACCGCGATCTTCGCCTCGTCGATGAACATCTTCTCGAAGTCCGGGTCAGCGCTCAGATTCGGGAGGATGCGCTTGACGGCGACGAGGCGCTCGAAGCCTTCCTCCCCCGACTGGGATGCTTTGAAGACCTCCGCCATGCCGCCCATCCCGATGCGCTCGACGAGCTCGTAGGGGCCGACCTGGGACACGCCGGGAGCATCTACCAACCGCTGCTGAGGGTCAAACCTCGATTTCGCCGGGCGCCAGGGGCGCCGGGAGCGGTCCCCTGCCACGGGCGAGGCGTCTCGGAGGACGCCCCACCCGCTGGGGTGCACTTTTCGAGCGCTCAGCCGGCGCTGGCCGAGGCCGAGACCTCGACCGTGACCGTCACGCTGATCTCGAGGCTCGCCGCCGCGTTGGCGGCGGCGTTGGCGGCCGCACCGAGGCAGACGGCGGCCGTCGCGCTCACGTCCGAGAGCTCGTTGGCGGCGACGACCACGTCGGCGCCCGCAGCCACGGCGGCCTCGATCCGGGCCGTCAGGGCAAGGAAGCGCGGCCAGTGCAGCTGGAGCGCTCGAGCCAGATCGGCCACCCGACCGGTGCCATCGCCGACGACGTCGACGGTGACGCGCGGCTCGGAGCACTCGAGGTCGGCATTGAGCTCGGCGTCGCACGCGGCCTCGCACTCGACGCTGGCGTTCACGTCCGCCTCGCCGCTACAGCGGGGCGCCTCGAAGTCGACGTCGCAGGAGCCGGTGCAGGTGCCCTCGCAGCTGCCCTCGACCTCGGCGGTGCAGGCACCGGAGCACGAGCCTTCGCAGGTCGCGCTGCAGCTACCCATGCAGGTGCCGTCGCAGGTGCCCACGCAGTTGCCCTCGTCGTCGGTGACGGAGCAGGTGCCGTCACACTCACCGGTGCAGGTGCCCGAGCAGCTTCCGGAGCAGGTCCCGCTGCACTCGCCGGTGCAGCTCGCCGAGCCCTCGACGGTGCAGCTGCCGCTGCACATGCCCGAGCAGGAGCCGCTGAGCTCGCCGCCGGTGCAGGTCACTTCGGCCATCGCATCGACGTCCACGTCGCATTCGGCGGCGCACATCGCGTAGGCATCGACCGAGACGCTGCAGACGGCAGGCTCGTAGACGACGGTGACCGTGGCGCTGGCCTCGGTCAGGATGGTCTCGATCTCGGCGGCGACGGCGGCGCAGGTCGCCTCGCGGGTGGTCTGGTCTTCGGTCGGTGCGGGCGGCGTGATGCCGAGCTCCGCCGCCAGATCGTCGCACACGGCTTCGAGGTCGGTCGCCAGGCCGTTGGCCTGGATGGTGAGGTCGTTGACCGCCGCGATCACCGCGGAGGCCTTCTGAGCGGGGCCATCGGTCCCGAGGTCCTCGCAGCCGGCGGGGATCGTCCCGTCCTCGGTGCAGGCCACAGCGGCGCCGATCATCAGCGCCAGCTGAAGAGTCCAAGTCATTCGTTTCATGTCGTCTCCTGAGAGTCGGCCGAAGGCTCGGCCGGGCGATCGACGATTCTGGGTCCGCCGGTATTCGAGCGCGAGGCCCAAAGCGCCATCGCTGCGAGAAAGAGCCCGCCCAGAGCGTAGCCCACGGCCCAGCGCCAGCCAGTGCCGAGCCCGATGTCCGGGACCACGCCCGCCGGCCCCATGGTCCCGGCATGGACCAAGCCGAAGAAGGCCAGCACGCCGCCGGCGAAGAGCCAGGTCGCCGCGCGGCCGAAGCGTCGGTCGATGATCTCGGCGCTCGCCGCCGACCACACCACGCAGGTGAACATGAAGCCCTGCGCCAGCGCCGTGAGCCCCTCGAGGTGGAGTCCGGAGATCGCGAACGCCTGCGGCTGCTCGAGCGCGGTGGCGGCGAGCGCGGGGTCGCCCGAGGCGATGCCGGCGGCGCCGAGGGTCTGGGTCACGAGCACGGCGCCGAACGCGGCGATCGCCGGGAAGAGCCCCACCGCTACCGCAGGCGCGTGCGGCGGAGGCGTGGTCCGGAAGGCCTGCGCGGTGATCACCAGCCCGATCCAGAGCACGATGGCCATGCCCGCCTCGAGCGGGACCAACGCGGCGATGAGGCCGGTGAGGCCGCCGATGGTGACCACCGTGAAGAAGACGCCGTTGAGGATCGAATAGCCGGCTCGCGCGCCGAGCGCCTTCCAGCCGGGGTGACCGATGTAGATCGTGGTCGGGAAGCAGGACCCGAAGACCGCGGCGACGATCGACCCGGCGCCGTTGACCGCGAGGCTCGGTGCCGTGGGGTAGGCGTCGCCCCCGGCCTCCGCGGACTCGATGTTCTGCAGCGAGCCGAGGATGTTGAAGAGCCCCATGGGGAGCATCACCGGCACGAAGAAGCTCCCGAAGAGCGGATGGGAGAAGCCGGCGACGAGATCGCCGACGACCGGGATGGGCAG
>CAYXAP010000020.1:43650-52510 GCA_964462035.1 uncultured Sandaracinus sp. | reverse complement strand
CGAAGAGCGGATGGGAGAAGCCGGCGACGAGATCGCCGACGACCGGGATGGGCAGGTGGAGGGCGACGGACTCGGTCGCGGCGCCCACCGCTTCGGCGGAGACCGGCGAGGGCTCGCCGCTCGCGGCGAGGATCCAGGCCGCCGCGCTCCCGAGCATCACCGCCCACGCGCCGCCGGGGATCCGCAGCGGCATGGGCATCTCGGAGAAGTAGGTCGCGAGCACCACCGCGAGCGGCAGGATGGCCAGGAGCGGCGCCTCGAAGGTGCGGATGGCGAAGTCCATCGCGATGAAGGCGATGGCGATCCCGGCGAGCGTCGAGAGCAGCGCCGCGCGCGGGGTGATCTGGCGGAGCTTCTCGGCGACCAGCGAGCCGGCGGTCTCGAGCACGCCGCTCACGAGGCACGCGGCGAGCCCGACCTGCCAGGCGACGGTGGCCGCTTCGTCGGGCAACGCGCCGCCGGCCTCGGCCGCGAGCTTCACCGGCAACATGACGAGGAAGACGTAAGCGAAGAGCGAGACCGTGTTGATCCCGTAGGGCAGGGCGGTGACGTCGTCGCGTCCTTCCTTCGCAGAGAGCTTCTGCGCCTGCCAGGCGTAGAAGAGGTTGCCGACGAGGATCGAGAGCGCTGCCCCTGGGAGGATCGTCCCCAGCACCAGATCCGTGGGGAAGCCGAGCACCCCCTGGCAGAGCCCCAGCACCAACAGGAACTGGACCAGCGTATCCACGGCCAAGCCGAAGAACCCGTCGAGGTCCCCGGCCACGAAGAGCTTCTGCGCTGAGCCCTTGGACGCCACGAGCGTCAGCTGCCGGCGAGCTTCTGCTCGAAGTAGGCGATGGTCTTCTTCAGGCCGGCCTCGAGGTCGACCTTCGGCTCGAAGCCGAGCTGGCGCATGGCCAGCGAGATGTCCGGCTTGCGCTGCCGCGGGTCGTCGGCGGGCATGGGCTTCTCGACGATCTGGTTGCCCTTGCCGATGAAGCGGATGCAGAGCTCGGCCAGTTGGCGGATGGTGAACTCGCCGGGGTTGCCGAGGTTCACCGGGCCGCTCTCGTCCGGGTGCTCCATGAGCGTGACGAAGCCGTCGATGAGATCGTCGACGTAGCAGAAGGAGCGGGTCTGCTGACCGGTGCCGTAGACGGTCAGGTCCTCGCCGCGGAGCGCCTGCACGATGAAGTTGCTGACCACGCGGCCGTCGTCGATGGCCATGCGCGGGCCGTAGGTGTTGAAGATGCGCGCGACCCGGACCTCGACGCCGGCCTGCCGGTGGAAGTCGAAGCAGAGGGTCTCACCGCAGCGCTTGCCCTCGTCGTAGCAGGCGCGCGGACCGATCGGGTTCACGTTGCCGGTGTAGCTCTCCGGCTGCGGGTGCACGTCCGGGTCGCCGTAGACCTCGCTGGTCGACGCCTGGAAGAAGCGTGCGCCGGTGCGCTCTGCGAGGCGCAGTCCGTTCAGCGTGCCTTCGACGTTGGTGACGACCGTCTTGATCGGGTCGCGCTGGTAGTGGATCGGGCTCGCCGGACAGGCGAGGTTGTAGATGCGGTCCGCCGGCGCGAAGTAGCGGTCGGTCACGTCGTGCTCCATCACGAAGAAGCGCTCGTGCCCTTCGAGGTGCGCGATGTTCGCCCGCGACCCGGTGGAGAAGTCGTCGATGCAGAGCACCTCGTGGCCGTCGGCCAGGAGCCGATCGCAGAGGTGAGAGCCGAGGAAGCCGGCGCCCCCGGTGACCAGACAGCGAAGCATGGGCGGGTCTTAGCCGATCCGCTCCGCGGGCGCGAGCATGGTCCGCGCGCTACCTTTCCGCCGTGCGTACCGCTCGCCTCCTTCCGATCCTGCTGCTCCTCGTGCCCTTTGCGGCCGGCGCTCAAACCGACTCGCCCGAGGCCCGCTTCCAGGGCACCTGGCGCGTCGCGAACGCCGGCAGCGCCCGGCAGGGCCGGGACCGGGCCGTCGAACGGGCGACCGACGACATGAGCGTCTTCATCCGGGGCATCGCTCGACGACGGCTTCGGGACGGCACGCCCATCCACTCCACGATCCAGATCACTGGCGCGGATGCCGCCTTCCGGTGCCAGGTGGGCCCCTACGACCTCGATTTCGCCGCCGATGGTCGTTCCCACGCCTTCACCGACCCCTTCGAGAGCGATGAGATGCAGGCGAAGCAGCGCTTTCGGAACGGCAAGCTCGTCCAGACCATGCGCGGCGACGACGCCACGCTCACCCACGAGCTCTCCCTCTCGGAAGATGGGGACACGCTCACCTTGAAGGTGACCATCGAGAGCCACCATCTGCCCGGGGACGTGATCTTCCGCGTCCGCTACCGACGTGGCTGACCCCATTTTCTCGACTCGCGCCGGCCGCGCTGTCATGTTCGAGGGGTGAGGCGCGTCGCGCAGTCCCCCCTGGCCATCGTCCTTCTGGGCGCGGTGGCGGCGTTCGCCTGGAGCGCGGGCTACGATGCGGCGACCGGTGATGGTCGAGCCGCCGCAGACGGACCGACCGACCAGGACGACCAGGGCCCGTCGCCCATCGTCGAAGGCGTTCAGCCGCCGGACCGCCAGCCCGAGCCGCCGATCGTCCGCGAAGGGCCGCGGGTCCTGCGCGAGCCGGCCGAGGGGGAGCTCGGTTTCGACATCTCCATCGAGGACCGCGACGGCCATTCGATGGACGCGCTCCACCGGGCGCTGCGCCGCGCCGAGCGTGGCGAGGGCCAGGCGCGACTGATGTTCTACGGCGCGAGCCACGTCGCGAGCGATCTCTTCACCGGATACATTCGCCGCGAGCTCCAGCGCCGCTTCGGGGACGCGGGCCACGGGATCATCCTCCCGGCGCATCCGTGGCCGAGCTACCGCCACCGCGACATCGACATGGAGTCGTCGCGGCGTCGCTGGGACTCGGAGCGGGTCCGCGCGAGCACCCGCGAGATCGACCACTACGGCGTCGCCGGAACCTTCGTGGAGACGGACCGAGCGGGTGCGTGGGGCCGGGTCTCCACCGAGGACGGCGAGCTCGGGGCCAACGCGTCGCTCTTCGACCTCTATTACCTGGAGCAGCCCGAGGGCGGCTCCTTCGATGTCTTCCTGGATGGCCGTCAGGTGCAGCGCGTGAGCACCGCGTCCGAGGGGACCCAGGGCGGCTACGCGACCTTCCGGGTGCCCGACGGCGCCCATCAGATGGAACTCCGCACCATCGGAGACGGCATGGTCCGGCTCTTCGGCGTGGCCGTCGAGCGCGAGACCCCCGGCGTGATCGTCGACACCCTCGGCATCAACGGCGCTCGCGCTCGCTACCACCTCAAGTGGGACGACACGCTCTACCGGGAGCACCTCCGGCGCCGTCAGCCCGACCTGGTCGTCGTGGCCTACGGAACCAACGAGAGCGGCGACGAGGTGCCCATCGAGCGCTACGAGGCGCGGGTCCGCCAGGTGATGGCGCGCATTCGTGAGACCGTCCCGAACGCCAGCTGCCTGCTCGTCGGGCCCTCCGATCGACCGGTGCGGCTCGACGACGGCACCTTCGAAGACCGGCCGCGGACCCACGAGCTCATCGAGTCCCAGCACCGCGTGGCGGTCGAGCTCGGCTGCGGCTTCTTCGACCTGGTCTCGTTCAGTGGTGGCCCGCTTTCGATGGTGGAGTGGGCGGCGGCCGACCCGTCCTACGGCGCCGGCGACCACGTCCACTACACCCGCCGCGGCTACGAGCGCCTCGGCGAGTCGCTCCTCGCGGCGCTCCTCGAGGGCTACACCAGCCCCACGACCGCTCCCGACCCGGAGTAGCGAGCCTCAGCAGCCGTCGGGGCCGCAGGCGGCGCCTTCGACGATCTCGAGCGGCGCCATCTCCTGGTGGGCCTTGCGGAGTACCGAGAGCACGGTGTCGGCGCTCTGGGCACCCTGGATGGCGTAACGGCGGTCGAGCACGAAGAAGGGAACGCCACGAATGCCGAGCTGGGCTGCCTGCTGCTCGTCCAGACGCACGTCGTCGGCGAAGGCGTCCGACTGGAGCACGCCCTGGACTGCGTCGGCGTCCAGGCCCGTATCGACCGCGACCTTTGCGATCGCCTCGTGGTCGCCGATGGCGACGCCTTGCTCGAGGTAAGCCCTGAAGAAGGCCTCCTTCATCGCGTCCTGCTTCCCGTGTTCGGCGGCGAGGTGCACCAGCCGGTGGGCGTCGAAGGTGTTCCCCGGCTGGATCCGGTCGAAGTCGAACGCGAGCCCCTCGGACGCGGCGGTCTGGGTCATCTGCTCGACCATCGCCCGCGCCCGCTCCGGCGTCGCGCCGTACTTCTTGGCGAGGCGGTCGACGTAGGCGACCTCATCGGTGTCGATCTGCTTCGGCGCCGAGGGGTTCAGCTCGAAGGAGCGCCAGTGGAGCTCGATGTCGTCACGGTGCTCGAAGCGCGCGAGCCCGGCCTCGAAGCGGCGCTTGCCCACGAAACACCAGGGACAGGCGATGTCGGACCAGACGTCGATGCGGAGGGTGGCCATGGCCGAACTGTGGGGCCGGGCGGTCGGATGTCGAGTGGGCCCTCGATATGCGCTCGATCTAGCCGCACTGGAGCTGGAACCACGCCTGGTCCCAAGCGCCCGCGGCGATGTCGGCCTCGCGCATCCAGAAGTAGAGGTTCCCGAGATCGCCCCACATCCACTCGAGGTCGTCGTCGCTCGCGAGCTGCAGCAGGAGCTTCCACTCGCCGTGGCTGCTCGCCAACCGTTCGAGCTCGTCCTCGTCCATGTCGGGCGGCCGACCCAGATAGACGCCCTGCGTGACCAGCGCGCAGCTCCGCGCCATGTCGCCCTGGATCTGGTCCGGGTGTCCGCCCATCTGATGCGGTGGGATCTCCTCGTCCGGCTCGAGGGCGTCGCCGAGGTCCAGGTAGGCGTCCCAGTCGTCCATGTCGTCGGGCCAGACCGGGAGGGTCTGCACCGGCTCGAAGCGCACGGCGCCCTCGGTCAGCACGTGCTCTTGCGGAAGGTCCGTCGGCCGATTGCGGCGAACCCGCTCGACGCCCGCGGGGACGTGGAGCACCCGGAAGCTCCCGCGGTGCGAGTCGCAGTAGCCCCAAGGCTGCTCGGCGAGGTCGTCGAAGAAGAGGAGATGGCCCGACGTCGGCAAGGGGAGCCCATGCGGCAGTCCTTCGAGCTCCGCGAGATCGAGCTGAGCGAGGAACGCGAGCGGCACCTCGTTGGCCTGCTGCTTCACCATTTGCTCGAGGCGGGCCTTCACGTGCTCCGTCTGCGGCTTCGCCTGGAGGTCCGCGATCTCGTTGCGGTTGTAGTCGCTCATCGTCCAACGCGGCCATGGCACGTCTGCCGGGAGATCGGGCAAGCCACCCACTTTCGACGCGCCGACCGGTGCGTCGCCAACGGTCACGCGCAGCCGAACGGCCGGCGCCAGCCGCGCGGCGGTGGCTTCCGGGTCGAGCCCCACGGCCGCGCAGGCGTCGGGGATTCGGGTGGGGTCGATCTGGTTGGGCATCGGCGGAGAGTAGCGCCGTCGCTGCTCACCGCACGAGGGCGGCGAGGGTGCCGAAGAGCAACGCGACCATGAGTGGTGTGTAGAGTCGGTCGTCGAGGCGTGCGAATGCGGAGCCGCGCTCCTGCTTCGAGAATCCGACCTGCCTCCCGTCACCGATGGCCCGCACGGCAAGCACCACCGCTGCCACGATGGTGGCCGTTCGGGCCCACCAGGCCAGGGTGCCGAGGAGCGACCAACCGAGCAGCCCAGCGAAGACGAGCAGCGCTCCGACGACGGCGAGGCAAGCGACCGGGCCGGGCAGAAAGAGCGGCGTCCCGTCGGCTCGTTCCGGGATGGCCGCCGCCGCACCCCAGCGGCCGCCGGCCGCCCAGTAGCCGTGGAGCATGGCGGCGAGCAACGCGATCGCGATCGCGACGCCGGTGGCGGCTACGAACGCCCACTCCGGGACGCGTCCCTCGTGCACGAGCGCAGCCGCACCCGCGAGCAGGAAGAGGGGCCAGGCGAGGTGACCCCGCAGCCACACGATCCCTGCGACGCCGGAGACCAGGCAGACCACGGCCATCGCCACCGCTGGAGACGCACCGCACATCACCGCCGCCAGACCGAACCATGCGAGGGTGGTCAAGTGCCAGGCGCCCCGGAGGAGGACTTCGCTGGGCCGCCGCCCGAGCCGCAGTGACCAGCCCTTCGATGCGATCAGGGGCTGCACGACCACCCGCTCGCCCAGAAACGAGTGGACCAGACCGATGAACCCGAGCACTCCCGCAGACACCCACGCCGCACTATCCATCGTTGCCTCCTTCGAACCATACGGCTCCGTATGTTGTAGGGGTAGCATACGGTGCCGTATGGTCAATGGATGGCGCGATTGACTCGTGACAGTTGGGTTCGCGCGGCGATGCGGGAGATGGCCGCGGGGGGCGTGGATGCGGTGAAGGTCGAGGTGCTCGCCCGAGCGCTCGGGGTCTCGAAGGGCAGCTTCTACCACCACTTCGGCAAGCGCTCGGACCTGCTCGGGGCGCTGCTCGAGCACTGGGAGGCCGAGGGCACCGAGGACGTCATCCGAGGGGTGGAGTCCGCCGCGACCGACCCGGCGGGGCGCCTTCGCGCGCTGATGCAGCGCGTCTTCGGAGCGGAGCTCGAGTACGACGTCTTCGAGGCACAGCTCCGCGCGTGGGCCCGGCACGACCCGGTGGCCCGAGCGGTGGTGGCCCGCGTCGACGAGCGCCGCATCGGCTACGTGACGGACCTCCTGCTGGCCCACGGTCTGAAGCGAAAGGCGGCGCGAGAGCGGTCGCGCATCCTCTATCGCGCGCTGGTCGGCGACTTCGTGATCCGTAGCCACGGCGGGGACGCCCTCGGCCGCCGCGAGCTCGACACCCTCTTTCAGCTCCTCGTGGGTTAGCGGGGGCCTTGGCCGGAGAGCGCGCGGACCACCGCCATCAGCCGATGGGCTGCATCGTCTGGGAGGGTGGTGCCGCGGATGGACTGCACGAGGTGAAGCAGGCCCGGACGCAGCGCCGGGTCGCTCGGCTCGCGTAGCAGGCGCTCCGCGAGCGTCACGATCGCGACCCGCGTTTGGGTCGGCAATCCACCCGCGACCCCAGCCAGGGCCTCGAGCTGCGCGCTCGAAGGGCGGTTCTCCGAGAGTGCGTCGAGGGCGGCGCGCTGCACGAGGGGATCGGTGTCGTCGACCATATCGACCAGCTGACCAGCGCTGGCCTCGTCCTCGAAGTGCGCGAGCGCACGAGCGGCCATCCGTCGCAGGTCGGAGTCGTCCGTGGCGCGGGCGGCGTCGAGCAGGTCGTCGCGCGCCTCCGGCGCTCCCGTGTTGCCCAGTGCCATCACCAATGCCTGCCGATCGACCGGGTCGGTCACGGCACCCAGCGACTCTTGCAGGCGTCGCACGGTCTCGGCACCTCGCGCCGGGTCGTGGGCGCGCGCGTGACCCACGGCCCCACCGGCCGCGACGAACGAGGCACGCGAAGACGGCCCGTCCAGCGTCTCGCCCTGGCGAGTCAGCAGCTCGATGGTCTCGTCCTCCGGGTCGCGCAGGAGCACGGATCGCTGGACCAGCTGTGGATAGTCGTCGCCCGCCACGACGGACGGGTCGGCGAGAACGCGACGCAGCGCGCTCTGCGCGGCCGGGTCCCCCACGTTCGCGAGGAGCTCGAGCGCGACCTGTCGTGGGCGGCCCTCCAGCGTGCCGTCGAGGCAGGCGTCCGCGAGCCGCATCGCGGCGGTGGGGTCGAGCTGGAGCAAGCCTGTCGCGCGCCAGAGCCAACGGTCGTGGTCGGGCAGACGCCCGCCGAGCGCCAGCGCGAGGTCCGCCAACATCTGCTCGACCGTCAGGCCCCCGACCCGTTGCTCGAGGCCGCGCTGCCGAGCGTCCCCGACGAGGTCGGCGACCGATACCCGGCTGCCGCGAAGGCGCGCGCGCGGGAGCGCGTCCGGCAGCTCGGCGCGCGTCAGGTGCAGGCGCACGGTGCGTTCGCCGAGGCGGCGCGCCTGTGCGTCCGTGAGCGCCTGGGTCTCATTCAGCTCCACCTCGTGGAGCTCGCCGTCTCGGAACGACACCATCCGCTGGCCTTCGCCCGTAGCGGTGCTGCCGTGGGTGAGCGAGACGTAGTCGCTCCCCTGGTAGCTCGCGTCGAAGGAGCAGGGCGAGCCGGTGCATTCGGCGTTGGTCTCGAACCAGGCGTGCGCCACGCCGAAGGGGGTGCGGACGTCCGCCTCGAAGGTCTCACCGGCGCCAGCGCGCTCCCGGTGCAGCCCCAGGGCCATGGTCTCGAGCACACGCGCCACCGGTGCGCTCGACTCGTCGTCGGCTTCGATGGCCTCGACTCGACCGTCGAGGCCGTGCCGCACGTAGACCTCGGCGCCGGTGAAGCGCTCCGCTGCGTCAGGCATCGCCTGCTCGTTCATCGTCCATTCGACCTCGTCGATCGAGTGGACCAGGAGCACGCTCCACGCCGGGTGCGACGGCACTGGCAGGAGCAACACCGTGCCCTGCCACGAGAGCCGAGCCCGGGTGCTCGAGCCTTCGTCGCCTGGCGTCCGGACCATCCCTTCATCGACGAGCGCCACCTGGAACGCGGCGTTCGACGCGTCCGGGAGCTCGGCGTGGGTCGAGTCCGCCGATGACTCGGAGTCATCATCGCCACCCGCGGCGAGCCACCAGGCGAGCACCAGGGCGGCAGCCACACTCGCGCCGATCAGAGCCCGTCGGGCCGTCACTCGGACACCCTCCGCCTCCGGTGGGCGCCGAGGATCACTCGCAGGCGCTGGGGTTGATGTCGCAGAAGGTCACGAGCGGACCCAGCGGATAGGCCCACTCCTTGTGGAAGATCGGCACCTCCCAGCTCGGGCCGTTCCACCGGAAGAGCGT
>CAYXAP010000020.1:14581-43640 GCA_964462035.1 uncultured Sandaracinus sp. | reverse complement strand
TTGTAGGTCTTCCACCACGTGTCGGCGTAGGCGTACACGCGACCGCTCAAGAGCTCCAGCTCCAGATCGGCGTGAGCCGCCACGCGGAAGTTCGTATCGCGTAGCGGGCCGTCGGTCTGGAAGCCGAGCGAGGTGGTCACCGGGAGCGCGAGCTCGATGACCTCCAGCGACGCGCCCACGCCGAGCTCGACGATGAAGAGATCGATGCCCAGCTCCGCGAAGCCACTGAGCGCACCGAAGGGGCGCGCCGTGGCCTCCAGATCGATGTGACCCCCCGGGCCACACTCGCCGCTGGTGTCGAGAGCCATGGCGAGCCCGCCGCCGACGTCCAGTCCCACTCGACCCGCCGCACCGATGCGGACGACCACGTCGAAGCCCGCCAGGGAGAAGACCGGCGCCTCCACGGAGGCATCGAAGCCCTCATCGCCGACCGTCTGCTCGAAGACGACGTTGTAGTCGTACTCGCGGTCGACGGCGTCGACCGCTGCGGCACCGCTCAAGTCCTCGTCCCAGATGTCGGCGCCTAGCACCCGCAGGTGTGTGCTGAAGCGCGGAGCGGCGGCGCCCGTGGTGTCGCGCATCGCCACGTCGATGGCTCCGTCGATCGCGTAGAAGCGGATCGTGGCCAGGTCGACCCACGCCTGCATGTGCACCTCGGCGCCGGCGTCGATCTGACAGAGATCCGGGTCGCCGGTCGTCGGGTGGGGCGGGAAATCCAGGAACCAGCTCGCGCCGGCGTCGTAGCCCGCGCCGAACCAGTCCGGGATGCCGATGGTGTCGGCGACGCCGTAGCTCTCGCCGTAGGTGGGCGCGCGCAGCGGGTTCTCGGTATCGAAGGCGTCGTCCAGGTTGGCGTAGGTGTACTCCTGCCGGTCGAGGTAGGTCTGGAAGGCGAGCGAGCCCAGCGTCGGGTCCGCGGTCTCCGTTCGGAAGGTCGTACCCGAGAGGTAGGTGTAGCCCATCGA
The DNA here is from genome assembly GCA_964462035.1 of uncultured Sandaracinus sp. Lineage (GTDB taxonomy): Bacteria > Myxococcota_A > Polyangia > Polyangiales > Houyiibacteriaceae > UBA1660. The sequence continues at coordinate 42,675 of CAYXAP010000020.1, read as the reverse complement.
GAGGCTGGAGAAGTCCGCGGGCGCGAGCTGCTCGCAGCGCTCGAGCTCTCGTTCCATGCCGAGCTCGAACATGGTCTGCACGTCTTCGACGAAGTCCTGCGGCGCCCAGTCGCAGGCGTGCGGGATCACCTCGCCGGTCGCGTCTCGCGTGAGGTTGAAGCACCCACGCGCATCGGCCTTCTTCAGCAGCTGGTGGATGTCCTTGTCGATCGCGAGGATGTCGGCTCGGATGCGGTCGCCGATCGGGTCCATGCCGCCGATGACCACGCGAACCTCGTCGCGTTGAGCGACGAGCGCCTTCCGCTCGTCCATGAGCTGGTTGAACTGGTCGCGGAGACCCCAGTTGAACGAGAGGACCTCGTCGCTGACGCCGCGCGCCCCGTAGGCGTCGCTCATGTCCTGGTGATGGTGCCACCCGTCGTCCGCGCCGCGGACCGTGCGCGTGAGGTAGGTCAGCTCCTGGCCCGACAGCTTGTTCAGGATCTCCTGGTTGCGTGCTTCGGCCATCGGGTCGAGGGCGTTCTCGAGGGTGGTCAGGTGGTCGGCGATGTTGAGGAGGACGTCGCGGATCTCCGCGTTCTGCGTCCACATCAGACGGTAGAAGTCGTTCTTCGGCGTCCAGCCGCCGTCCATGCCGAGCGCGAAGTCGCCGGGCAGTGCACCGCCGCCGTAGTGTTGGAAGGGCTGGCCGATGGTGAGTGCGCGATGCCCGATCGCGTAGTCGACCAGGGCGTCGTCGTCCGAGTAGGCCAGTTGGTGCACCCGGCGGGCGTCGTCGTAGAAGCGCTCGGTGTAGGCCCGGAAGACGTTGTAGGTGTGGAAGCGCTGCTCCACGTACTCCGCGCAGCTGCCGACGGCGACGGTGCCGAGATCGCGCTCGTAGAGCGTCGTGTCGGCGTCGGCGAGCGTGTACTCGAGCGGGGTCGCGTCGAAGGACACGAGCGCGGCCGGCGCGGGCTCGTAGGCGTAGATTGGGCAATCGTGGCGTGCGGGGTCGGACACGCTGTCGGTCCGGTTCACGAAGTCCCCGCCAGCGTCCACTCGGGTCGTCTCGCTCGGGCAGCCGCCCGCCGTCGTGTAGGTGGTCTGCGCTTGGGCCGCGACCTCGCCGCGGCATTGCAGCTCGAGCCAGTCGTGGCACTCGACCGGGTAGCGCGACGTGAGGATGCCGTAGGACTCGGAGCAGAGCTCGGCCGTGATCGGCTGGATGGTCGTCTCCGGGCAGAGTCGGTCTTCCCAGCCTGCGCAGCGAGTCATCAGGTAGTCCGTACACGCCGAGTGTCGCCCCGCGAGAGCGGTCGCGGTGTCGCTACAGGTCTCGGTGGTGATGCTCGGACACGCGGTCGAGATGACCCCGGGACATCGGGTGCTGAGGTACCAGCTGCAGCCTGCGGGTGCGGTGCCGTCCGCCTCGTAGGCGGCGCACGCGTCGATGTCGCTCGGGCAAGCGTCCCGCGCGAGACTCTCGCAGCGCGACTCGACCGGACTTCGGCACACCGGGTCGTAGAGCGGCGCGCGCTGCTGTCGAAACGTAGAGCTCGCGCACATGCTCAGGTCGAAGCCGCTCGGGCACGATTCGAACTCGATGACGCGACACACCCCGAGGCCAGGGCCCTGGCAGATCGCTGGAGCGGAGGTGACGTCTGCGCAGCTCGTGAGGTCCCAGTACGGGCACCGCGAACACGCGATCGTGTAGTACTCCCAGCACGGGTAGGTCGGGCCGATCCGCTCGCGACCGCGGACGACGACGTTGAACTCGCTCCACGTCTCGCCGAGGAACTCCGTGCAGAGCGCCGAGGTCGCCGGGACGCAAGCGTCGTAGGGCATGTCGTCGTCGTCGTAGGCGACCGGGACGGGAGCGTCGCCCGTCACGTAGTCCCACCTGCAGAAGCGCGGCCGACAGCCAGGGCCGCCATCGCATTGCTCGCGGTGGTCGACGATCCCATCACCACAGCGGGGAAGGGTGCAGTCGGTTCGGCAGGTGTCGTTGCGGTCAGCGTTCTCTGCCCCGTCGTCGCACTGCTCGCCCTCGTCGAGCAGACCATCACCGCAGGTCGAGTTGGTGCAGTCGAGACGGCACGCGAGTGGCTCCGTGTCCGAACGGTCTGGGCCGGTGTCGCACTCTTCATCGGTGTCCACGGCGCCGTCGCCGCAGGTCGGGAGCATGCAGTTGGTGCGACACGCATCGGCGCGGTAGTCCGAATTCATCAGGCCGGTGTCGCAGACCTCCCCGGTATCCACGATCGCGTCGCCGCACCGGGGAAGGGTGCAGTCGGTTCGGCAGAGGTCGGGGAAGACGTCGGAGCGCAGCGGTCCGGTGTCGCACTCCTCGCCGGTGTCCGGCACACCGTCACCACAACGGGCGCGCGTGCAGTCCGTGCGACATCCGTCCATCGCGGTGTCGCTGTTCGCGCTGCCCTCGTCGCACTCTTCGCCGTCGTCGACGGTACCGTCACCGCAGTACGGCAAGCCGCCGTCGCTCTCGCCGGCATCCGGAAGGGCGGCGTCCACGAACCCGTCGAGGGCGCCGCCATCTTCGGCCGAACCGCCGTCGCCCACCTCTCCGGCATCGCCCGCACCCGCGTCGTCCGCCCCGTCCGAAGAGTCGTCGTCCCCGCAGCCCAGCGCGAGGCAGAACACCGCGAGTGCGAGCCAGGTTCGCCACCCGGCTACGCGATTCCGAAGAGCATGCGTCATTTCAGCGGCACTGTACCTTATTCGTACCGCTGAGGGGAGGCTCTCCAACCAGAGACTGATGAGGCGTGAGTCCTGAATCGTCCGTCGGAGGCGGCCTCCACTCGGCGGGAGGATCGAGGTCAGCGCTCTGGTGCGTCGCCGAGGTCGCGGTCGGCGAGGAAGTCACCGATCAGCGACTCACGGACCCAGGCCGCCTCCGGCACTGGGGTGTCCGCGTCCAGCACGGGGCCAGGCATCCGGACGCGCAGCGAACGCAGGGCGTCCGGACGGTTGGTCCAGAAGTGCCCCCTCGGCGTGAACGCGTAGCGGAGCGGACGCCGCAGCAGGTAGGCGCCGACGATCAAGTGTTCCGCATCCGAGAGGCGCACCACGTGGGCGCGGGAGCCCTCGACCCACCACACCCGCTCGTGGTCGAAGCCCACCTCGCGCGCGTCGAGCGGACAGGGCCCGAGGTCCTTGCTCTGCTCGGGATCGGCGAGGGTCACGTGGCGGAGCCGGTCTTCCCCGCAGGTCAGAGCATGCGTGCGTTCGTCGTCGATCGCGAGGATGTGGTCCAGCTCCACCTTCCGGGCTTGGTCCCCGGCCTCCAGCCGGTACCACACGAACGCCCCCTGCACGCGCACCTGCACGAGACCGTCGCCGACGAAGACCGGTGACCCCATCGCGCGCGCCGGAAGCGTGATCACGTGCTTCCGCTCGTTGGCGGTCACGTCGTAGATCGCGAGTGCTGCGCCTCGCACGGCGGCCACCCAGCGTTGGTCGTCGCTCGTCGTGGCGAAGGCGCTCATTCGCTCGCGTGCGCGGAAGAGCACGCCGCTCTCGTGGAGGTCCTTTCCGGTGAGGAGGAGCGCGCCGTTCGGGGTATGGATCAGCGCCTTGTCGTCACCGACGAAGCGCACCCAGCGCACCGAGCCGGTCGTGCCGAGGCGACGACCGCTGGCGTCGAACGACGCGGTGGCTTCGGCGCCGCCGACCACGAACCACTCCGCGTTCGGAGCGAACTCCGCGGTCTGCTCGCAGTAGTAGGTCTCCTCTCCGTACTCCTCGTCGTAGTCGAGGCCGCAGTAGATCCCGAAGCCCTCGCGCCCCGCCGGCTCTCGGAGTGGGATGGGTGCATTGCCCCCTCGGTTCACCAGGAAGGGCTTCGCGTCGCCGGTCGGGTCCACGAGGACGACATGCAGCTTTCCGTCGGTCGAGCTCGCCATCCGTTCCACGTAGGGCTGTTGCTCGTATCCCGGGAAGTCGGGCATCGGTGCCTCTGCGGCTGCACCGGCGGCCGACTCGGCCTCGGGGGCCGCTTCACCGAAGCGCTCGCTCCAGCCCCGTCCGTGGAGCGTGATGGCGGAGTCGTCGACGCTCGCCCCCCACGCCGAGCGCTCCCCGGAGCCGCCGCGAACCAGGCGCCGGGAGCGCTGCCGCTCCACGTTCGCGATGTAGACGTCGCCCTGGTGGCCGTAGAGGAACCAGCCCGCGCGGAGCGGGAAGGCCACGCCCTGGTGGAGCTCCGGCTCGAGCTCGAAGGGGTCGCTCCCGTCGACCGGCGTGTAGACGATCTTGCCGCTCGCCCGGACGAGCGAGGCGGGGGTGTCGCTCACCAGATCCAGGCGACTCCCGCTCGTGAAGTCCTGGGTCGTGGCCCAGTCGTCGCCACTGAAGATCCGCCCACGCCGACCGTTCACGGCGAGGCGACTCCCGTCGGGGGACCACTGGACCCCGTTCACGCGATCGGGGGCCGTCAGCTCTGCCTTTTCCTCGCCGTCTTCCAGCGAGCGAATGGACACGGAAGTGTTGCCGAGCAGCGCGACGAGGTCGCCCGACGGGTTGCGCGCAGCGAGGCTACCCGAAGCCGGCCATGCGTCTCCTCGCGGGCGGAGCCCGGGCACACCGAGCCGTCGGAGCTGCCCGTCCCCGAGAACGAAGAGAGTGCGCGAGTCGCTCGAGAAGAAGACGTCGCCGATGGTGTCGTCGAGTCGGCGCGTGCGCGAGTCGCCCCCGAACACCTCGGCGAGCTCGACCTCTGCGGGCTCGTCGCCCGTCTGCGCCGGGATCGTGGCGACGTACCGGCCATCCGGCGACATCGCCCGAATGTAGGAGTAGTCGTTCGGCACCGGCCAGACTCGGTCCACCTCGAGATCCCACACGACCGCCTCGACCGGCGTGTCGTCCTCACCGGTGCCCGAACCGAGCGCGAGGATCCGTTTACGGTCATCGCTCACGCGCAGCTCGTCGACCGCACCGAAGAAGAGTCGACGGGCGGCGCGAACGTGGCCCGAAGGAACGTCGAAGATGGTGACCATGCCTCGCGCCGTTCCGGCCGCCGCGTGACTGCCGAAGATCGTGATCGTCGTGACCGAGCGACGGTGCATCCGCTGAGGCACCACCTGAAAGCCGGCGCGGGCCGGTCCGGCGGAGCGGTTCGGTCGGGGCGCGCCCGCTTCGGCGGTCGCTTCCGCGCCCTCGCGCACGCGACCTTCCGGTGCGGCTTCCGTTTCACCGCTCCTCTCGGTGGCCTCTCCTCCCGATCTGGTGCCCTCGTCGGCACCACAGGCGAGCAACAGAGCCAGGCACAGCACACGCGTCATCGCGACCTCCCCGCGCGGACGCTACCGCGAGCGGGTGGTCTGCAACAACGCGCCGCGGATCAGAACGCGACCGACAGTTGCATGCCACCGCCGCTCCTGGAGGCGAGCGGCGCGACGCGGATGTTCGAGTCGCCGTACCAGGTCACGTACTTGGCCTTCAGCGTCGCGCCGAGGATCAGCATGGTCATGCCGCCGATCTGCAAGAGCGCGTCGAAGCCGAGGAGGGTCCGGCCAGCCTCGGATGCATCTGGCATGAGGAAGAAGGGACCGACGAGCGGCACCAACATCCCCGGGGGCGGTTCCCGGCTGACGTCATCCATGAACGTATAGGTGAAGACCATCGAGAGGTAGCCCGCCACGAACATCACGATGCCGGGGACGAGGAGGCCTTTTCGCACGCGGGTGACCACCTGCGCGTTCGGCGGTAGGGGCATGCCTTCCACGTAGGGCTCGCGGTGGTAGCGAGCCTGCTGGCCGTAGCCGTACCCGGGCTGCTGCTGACCGTACGCCGGCTGCTGCTGACCGTAGCCGGGGGCGGGCTGCTGGCCGTAGCCCGGCGGCTGCTCCTGCTCCTGCACGGGGACCGGAGTCAGCTCCTCGTCCTCGTAGCCCGGCGGCGGTGGCGGGTCCTGCTGTTCCACGATCACGACACCGGGGTGCTCGCCTTCGACGACCGGCACTCCGCCTTCGTTCCCCTCCGACTCCGCTTCCTGGGCGAGCACGACCGTGCTCGAGGCACACACCGCGATGACCAGAACCCCCACTGACAGTCTCATGAGCAGAGAGTCTCCCATCGCGGCCCTCGCCGCAAAGTCAGTTCCACTCGCTCGGATCGATCTGCAGGTCCGGATCGGTCGGCGGGCGATCGGGGATCGCGCTCGGTGCGAGCGGCGCGGCGTGGTGATGTACCAATCGCCAGTGACCGTCTTCGCGCACGAAGACGTTGGTGGCGATCAGGCGTGCGCGCTTTCCCTTCTGCCCTTCCAGGCAGGTGACGAACGCGCTCGTCCCGAGCAGGTGCACCGTGACCTTCGAACACGAGAGGCTCGGTGCGCCGGGGTGGCGAAGGATGCCGCGCCAGCTCGCGAGCACGGCTCCACGACCGATCACCACACCCATGCCGGGATGCATGCACGCCACCGGCGCCTCCTGAGCCCAGAGGCGCTCCATGGCGTCGACGTCACGCTCTCGAAAGGCGAGGTAGAAAGCTTCGTTGGCGGCCCGGACCTCGGCTTCGAGGGCCGGGGCCATCAGCCATCGCCTTCAGCGATCGGGTCGGCTCCCAAGATGTCGGCGACCACGGGCTGAAGCTCACGGCCGGAGACGGCCTTCGGGCGAGCGCGCCATCGAATGACTCGGAACGCGTCCAAGAGCGTCGCGAGGTCGAAGGGCTTCTCGAGCACGTCGAGGAAAGGCTCGGTGTCTTCTTCGTCGAGGTCTTCGGCGCGCGCCGTGAGCAGGATGCCGGGCATCTCCTCTCCGAGGCGCTCCTTGAGCAGGTCGAAGAGCTGTCCGCCGTGACCATCGCCGAGATCCCAATCCGTCACGACACCGATCGGAAGGACCTCGTGTGCGCGAATGAGAGCGGCGTTCAGTGAACCCGCTTCGAAGGGCTCCAACCCGGCGTGCTTCGCCGCGCGGCTGAGCAGGGCTCGCATTCCCGGGTCGTCATCGACCACCAAGACCCTTCGACTCGACATGGCTACAGTCTGCCCGGCTTTTTCCTGGATGTCGATGGCCCTTTCCACGTCACCGACATCCCAATCCCTGGAGGGGGCCACCCATTGGGGCCCCCTGGAATGGGACTTACAGCCACACTGTTGCGTCAGGGACAGCTCGATTCATCCTCCGAGCCCTCCGAGGCCCATCGACAGAACCTTTCCTCGTCCCGATGGTCGTGCTCCCCGGTGCCGTGTAAGACAGGCCATCGGCCGTCCGAACCCCATGACCGAGCCCGCCCCCGCCCCCGACGCCCGCCCCTCCCGAGCCGCCCGATTGCGGGCGCTCGGGCGCCGGCTCGCCGATCGCTTTCCCTGGACGCTGCTCGGGCTCCTCGGGGTCGCGGTGGCCGCCTTGGCGCTGGGGGCGAGCTACCAGATGGTCGATCTCACCCTTCTCGTGGTGGGCTGGGTGACGGTCGGGCTGGTCTCTCTGTCCACCGCCGCGGTCCTCGCCGGAGCCCTGCTGATCGGCGTTCGCGTGCGGAAGCGACGCCAGGCGCGTGAGGAGGGCGAGCGCTGGCTCGAGCTGGAGACCGAGCGGCCCCAGCCGAGCGGCTTCGAGCTCCCGCGCGACGGATGGATCCCGCTGCTCCAGTCCGATTGGGAGCTGGAGGCGCCCGCCGACGTCACGCTCGACGTCGAAGAGCGGCTCGGGAAGCGCTTCGAGCGGCTGGTGGCGCACCGACGCGGCGAGCGGTCGGGCCTTCGTCGCCGCTTCCGGGTCCGGGACGCCTTCCGCTTGGCCGGGCTCGGTCTGCGCGACGAGGATTCACTCGAGCTTCGCATCCTCCCGCACAAAGGGAAGCTGACCCGATTGCCAGTGCTCACGTCCTTCGCGGGCGGCGAGGACTGGCCGCACCCGATGGGCGTCGCCGAGGGCGATCGCACCGAGCTCCGCCGCTACGCGCCAGGGGATCCCGCACGCTTCATCCACTGGAAGGTCTATGCCCGGACGAAGAAGCTCGTCGTGCGCATGCCCGAGCGCGCGCTGACGCGAGCTCGTCGGACGGTCGCCTACCTCGTGAGCGGCAGCGCGGACGAGGCCAGCGCCGGTGCGGCCCGGGTCGCGATCGAGAGCGTCTCGCTCGGTGAAGAGTGGTCCTTCGGAGCCGATGGACACCCGGAGCCCACCAGCTCGATCGGCGAGGCGCTCGACGCCATCGTTCGCTCGGCCTCCACGCCCGTCGGCGACGGAGCGACCCACCTCGAGCCCTTCCTGCGGCGCGCCGAGAAGCGCGGGCCGGCGTCGCTGGTCGTCTTCGTTCCGGCCGAACCCGGCCCGTGGCTCGAGCGGACCGTCGCCGCGCTCCGCCCACGAGCCGGGCGCGTTCGCATCGTCGTGGGCGTGGACGGCCTCGCCACGCCGAAGCCGCGCTCGGCCATGCGTCGGCTCCTCACCGAGCCCGCGCCGCTCGAGGCGAGTGACGCAGTGGCGCTCGACGAGGTGCTGACGGCGCTCGCGCCGCTTCGCGCGGAGGTGCTCGTCTTGGATCGCAAGTCCGGGAAAGTGCTCTCCGAAGCGCACCGACGTGCGGCGCGTGGTCCGTCCCCGGCGAAGGGCGAAAAGAAGAAGGTGGAGGCCGCGTGAGCGCCGCACTCCCCGGCGCCAAGGCCGCGGCGCTCCCCGAGCCCGAGCCCACGCTAGCGATCGTCGCGCGGCTCCTGGTACATGCGCTCGGGGCGGCGGTCTTCGCCGCGCCCCTCGTGCGCGGCGAAGCGACCCTGCTCGCCGCGCTGGGCTCGGCCCTCGGTGCAGGAGTCGCTCCGTCGGTGGCTCGGCGTTCCCTCCGCACCGGTGCGCTCCTGACGATCGCCGCCGGGGTCGTCGTGCTCGGGTTCGTCGGGCGGGCGCTCTTGGTCGACACGCAGTTGCTCGTGAGCGCCCTCGGGCCATCGACCGCGCTCCGTTCCGGCGACGCCTGGCTCTTCGCCCTCAGCTGCGGAGGGGTGTCCTTCGGCTTCCGGTGTCTCAGCGCGCGCCGCCGGAGCCTCGCGGCGCTCGAGGTCGTCGCCGTCGCGGCAGCCTTCATGCAGTTGGTCGTCGCCCACCGCCACGGCGCCATCAACCGGCCCTTCGAGATCGCCGATCCGATCATCGCCGCGGGTGGCGACCCCAGCCACGTCTTCTACGCGATCGGTGGGCTCGCGGCCGTCGCCGTGGTGCTCCTCCTCTTGGCCGAGCGGAGCGTGTGGCGCTCGATCCTGCATCTGTTGGCCGTCGCGCTCGTGCTGGGTCTGGTGCTCGGCACCACCGACGCGCTCGACCCCCCGCCGCCACCGGAGTCGGGTGGCGGCCTCGGGCTCCGGCCGCAAGAGGGCGACGAAGGCCAATCGGGCGATCAGGATCGCGAAGGGGAGGGCGACCAGCGTCCGCCCGAAGGGCCGCCCCCGCCGGAGTTCGAGGACGACCACGACACCGAACAAAACCGCGTGCCGATCGCCGTGGTCCTCTTCCATCAGGACTACTCCGCGCCGACGGGGGTCTACTACTTCCGGCAGGGCGCGTTCAGCCAGTACAACGGTCGGCGGATGATCGGCGCCACGGGCGGCCTCGACCGGGACCTCGGTGACGCCTTCCCGAGCCGGACCTACACGGTGCCGGACCCGCCGCTGCTCAACCAGAACCGACGCTCGATCGAAACGACGGTCGCGCTCCTCGCGGAGCACAACCGACCCTTCGGCCTCGAAGCGCCGGTGCGTTTCGCGCCGGCGACGAACCCGGACCCGCGCCGCTTCGAGCGGCTCTACCGCGTGGAGAGCGCCGTGCTCACCTCCGACTTCTTCTCGATGATCGGTGCCCGCGCCGGCGCCAAGGACTGGGGCGCCGACGAGTGGTCTCACTACACCGAGGCTCCGGAGGACCCGCGCTATGGCGAGTTGGCGCGACGCATCGTCCAGGAGGAGCTGCCCGACTACCTGCAGGACGATCCCGCGGCACAGGTCGCGGCGATCACCAGCTGGCTCTCGAAGGAGGGCATCTACTCGTTGCAGTCGCGGCACGCATCGGCGGACGACCCGACCGCGGACTTTCTCTTCGGTGACAAGACCGGCTACTGCGTTCACTTCGCACACGCGGGCGCCTACCTCCTCCGCAGCCTCGGGCTGCCCGCCCGCGTCGCCACCGGCTACGCGGTCGACGAGTCGCAGCGCGCCGGCGGCAGCGCGCTCTTGATCAGCGGCGAGACCTCCCACGCTTGGCCCGAGGTTCGGCTCGAGGGTTTCGGCTGGGTGGTCGCCGACATCTCGCCCCAGACCGTGCTCACCCCACCCGGGCCACCGGCCGACCAGGATCTGCAGCGGCTGCTGGGCGAGCTGGCCCGTGGACTCGAGGCGATGCCCATCGAGCCAGAGGCGCCGCTCGCCGAGCAGGTGCGGCAAGCCTTCGATCTGCTGAAGCTGACCGGCTGGGGCGTGCTCTGGTTCCTCGGGATCGCGTTGCTGGCCCTGGTCGGCGGGAAGGTCTGGCGTCGCATCGTGCCGGCGTTCGCCGACGAGCGTGCGCTGCCGCGGGTGGCGTACCGCGCCGAGCTCGACCGCCTCTCCGAGGTCGGGCTGCGCCGGCAGAAGGGCGAGAGCCGCGAGTCCTTCGCCAAGCGCCTCGCCGAGGCGCTTCCGGCCCTCCTTCCGCTCACCCGAGAGCACGTGGGCGCCGCGTTCGGCAGCAAGCGCGCGGACCCCGCCAAGCTCGCGCCGCACCGCGCGGCGCTCCGCAAGCAGCTCCGGGCCTCCGTGCCCCTCTGGCGCCGCCTGCTCGGCGCGATCGACCCTTTCTCCTGGCTCCTCACCCGATGACCGAGACCCACCGATGACCGAGACTCACTCCGCCCCCGTCACCGCGCCCACCAGCGTCTCCGATCCGGAGAAGGCGCTCGCCGACGCGCACCACGACTTCACGCGGCTCAAGCAACGGCTACGCGCTGCCGTGGTCGGCCGCGACGAGGTGATCGAGCTCGTCCTGATCGCGTTGCTCGCGGACGGCCACGTCCTGCTCGAGGACTTCCCCGGCTCGGGCAAGACCACCCTCGCCCGGGCGCTCGGATCCGCTCTGGAAGAGAAGGACGCCGTACCTGGCATCGCTGCCTTCCGCCGCATCCAGTTCACCCCGGATCTGCTGCCGAGCGACATCACCGGTACCAACGTCTTCGACGTCGACGCCGGTGGCTTCGACTTCCGTCGCGGACCGATCTTCGCGCACGTCGTCCTCGCCGACGAGATCAACCGGACCTCGCCGAAGGTGCAGTCCGCGATGCTCGAGGCGATGGCCGAGAAGCAGGTCACGGTCGACGACAAGACCTATCCGCTCGACTCGCTCTTCTTCGTCATCGCGACCCAAAACCCGATCGACCTCGCCGGCACCTACCCGCTGCCGACCCCACAGCTCGATCGCTTCCTCTTCAAGCTGGTGATGGAGCACATCGAGCGCGACGCCGAGCTCGAGGTCCTCGCGACCTATCCAACGCCGCACCTGGACCAGGCCGCCGAGCACCCGGGCGTCAGCCGCGCGGCGATCCTCTCGGCGCGGCAGGCCAGCCGTCAGCACATTCACCTCGCGCCGGTCTTCCGCGAGGCCCTGGTCGATCTCGCTCGCGGCCTTCGCGCCGATCCGCGAGTGCTGCAGGGAGCGTCCACCCGCTCGCTCGTACTCGCGATGCCGGCCCTTCAAGCCCGAGCGCTCCTCCACGGTCGCGACTACGTCGCGCCGGAAGATCTCGAGGCGCTGGCGCCGCAGATCTTCCGCCATCGTCTCGAGCTCGCCCCCGGCGTCGAAGACCCGGTCGAGGTCATCGGCGATGCCCTCGGTCCCCAGCTCGAGGTCCTCGCGAAGGCGAGCCTGAAGCGATGACCCCCCTTCGCGTCCTCTTCCTCGCGATCGCCAGCGGCCTCACCATGGCCGCGTTGGCGAGCGGCGGCGTGGGCGCGCAGGGCGTGGACCCCTTCGCCGTTCAGGCCGAACCCGGTGCGCCCGGGGAGCCCGACGAGCTCCGCGCGTGGCAGCTGGTCCGTGCGAAGAAGCTCGTGGAAGCGCGTGAAGCGGGTCAGGAGATCGTCGCCGAGCGGCCGGACAGCGCGCTCGGCCACTTCGTGCTCGCCCACGCCTACCACTACGGCGAAGCCAACTTCCCGCGGGCGCTGCACCACGCGAAGCGCGCCATCGAGCTCTTCGAAGCGGAGCACGGCCGGTACCCGCCGGACACGGTGTCCTTGTGGCATCGCCGCATGCTCTTCGAGGTCGCGCAGGCCCACGGCGATCTCGACCACTACCAGGATCAGCTCACCTGGTTCGGCCGCTTCGACGAAGTCTACGACCCGGACACCGCCGCCGCCCGCGCCTGGCCGCTGATGAAGCTCCGCCGCTTCGATGCCGCGCGGCAGGCCGCCCTCGAGGGGCTCGACACCGGTCAGGACTATCAGGTCGAGATCGCCCTCAACGCCCTATGCGCGATCGAGTTCGAGGCGGGTGACGACGACGCCAGCTACGCCGCGTGCCGGCGCGCGCTTCAGCATGCGAAGAGCTCCCCAGGGGGCGCCAACGCAGTCGACCTCACGAACTTCGCCGAGGCGGCGCGCGCGGCCTTCCGGCTGGACGAGGCGGAACGGACGTTGCTCGAAGCGACCGAAGCCAGCCCCGCCTGGTACGGCAACCCCTGGCTCGAGCTCGGGGAGCTCTACACCCGCGGCGGTCGTTTCGCCGAGGCTTTGCAGGCCCTTCAGAAGGTCCAGCCCTACCGCGCCGCGCGCCCCCCACACGTGCAGGACTCCGACCGCAACGAGAGCCGACGCGCGCTCGCGGCGTTCTACCTCGCGATCGGCCGCTTCTTCGACGCACGGTCCATCACCGAAAAGGCGCTGGTGATGCCGGACCGGCGCTCTCACAACAGCCGTGACCCCTTCCAGGACCGGGCCGTGGTCGCCCTCGTCGACCGCTCGGCACAGCGGGGGATGGCTTCCCAGGCCCGTGAGAGCGCCGCGGCGCTCGGCCTCTGGGAGCGCACCCAGGCTCTCGGCAACGCGCTCGCGCTTCGCTTCGGCGGCTGGATGAGCGGTCGGCAGGCCGTTCAGCTCCTGGCAGACGAAGACCGCTTGGTCGGCACGTTTCAGATCGGCACGTCCCGGGCGGCCATCGTGCCGCCGTGGATCGTCGGGGAGCTCGTCGAGGTCGCCGGCGCGGCCGTGGTCGACGAGGCAGCGGCGCTCGCCCGCGCGAGCGACGAGCGGGCTCCCTCGGGCGCGTACTACGACGCGTTCCAGTCGGAGGCGGCTTGGCGCCAGGGTGACGAGGAGCGCGCGCTCGAGCTCGCCGAGCGGGCGAGCGGCGCGCTGGGGGACGGCGAGGCGCTGCTCCGAGCGCGCGTCGATGCGATCCGCGCCGCGGCGCTGATGGCTCGCGATGGCGCCGAAGCGGCGACGCCGGCGTTCGAGCGGGTCCTCCAGCACGACCCCGGTGTGCTCCGGCGTCTCGAGATCCCACTGCCGGTACGAGTCGAAGCGTCGGCTGACAGCCTCAGCCAGGCCGTCCGTGACGGCGTCACCCGCTCGCCCAGGTTCGACGTGGGGAATGCCGGACTGCTCGTGTCCATCGAGCCCTCTGGCGCGGGGGTGCGGGCCTGTTTGCTCTCCGCGTCCCGGGCCGTGCTTGGCTGCGGTGACCCGGGTACGGTAGACCCGACCGCGTCTGAAGAGGCCCGTGCGCAGACGGCCCTGGACCGGCTCCATCAGGCGGCGTTCGCGCCCAGAGTCGACCTCAGTCAGGCGGACATCGGCTCCCTGGATGGGAGCCTCCGCACGGTACGGGACCCGTTGGACACCCTTTTTGGGCGGTAAATGGCCTCCCTCGTTTGAGGTATTTGTCTTTTCCCGTGCGTCCGTCATCCTGAGGACCAAATGGCGTCGAAGTCTGACTCTGTTCCGCCCCTCGTCCCTGCCTCCGATCGGATGGAGCAGTCGTCGGGCGTCCATACCCGCGCTCGTACCGGAAGGGCGAGCGAGTGGCGCGAGGCGATCGCAGAGGCAGACGGCTCCGTCTCGCCGATGGTGGACTCGCTGCTCTCGGCCTACGAGGCGCTCGAGCTCCGCTCGCGTTTCTTCGCCGAGCAGGTCCTGGCGGCGCGGTCGGTCTTGGACCGGCTCACGCTCTCGGTCCACGTCGTCTCGCGAACCGGGGTGGTCTTCGCCAACTCGGCGGGCCGCCGGCTCGAACGCGACGGGGTCCTGATCGACGCCGACGGCCGCCTCGAGTGCGCGGCGTACGAAGCGAAGGAGCAGTTCGCCGAGGCGTTCGCCGTGGCCGAGCGCTCGCTCGACGGCTGCCAACCGTTCGTTCTGGTACGCGACAGTGGGCCCCGGCTTCTCGGCCTGGCCGTGTCGGCAGGGCGTTCGCTGCCGGGCGCCGTGATCGTCGTCGTCCGCGACCCGGAGGCCTCGGACGCCGTCGATGCAGAGGTCTTCGCCCAGCACTTCGGGCTGACTCCGGCCGAGGCGCGCGTGGCCGTTTGCCTCGCCGCCGGCGAGACCGCCCGTCAGGCCGCGGACTCGCTCGGCATCGGCGTCGAGACCGTTCGGACCCACGTGAAGAGCATCCTCCGGAAGATGGGGACGAACCGACAGGTGGACGCCGTTCGGATGCTCGTCACCGGCCCGCTCCTCGTCAGCTGAGCAGCGGGACGAGCCAGAGCACGTAGCCGACCGCCAGCACGATCTGGAGCAGCGCGAAGAGCGCGGCGCTCTTCACGAACTGCCCGAAGGTCATCGGCAGTCCGTACTTGTGCATCAGCGTGACGGCGACGACGGTCGACGCGGAGCCGATGGGCGTCAGGTTGCCGCCGAGGTTCGCGCCGAAGACCACCGCCCACCACAACCGCGGATCCTCGAGCGGCGCCATGCCGCTGAGGATCTTCGCCAACATGGCCGCGAGCGGGATGTTGTCGGTCACCGCGCTGAAGCCGGCGCTACTCACCAGCGTGGCCGCGGTACCGGCGCCGTCCATCTGGTCGTTCAGCCCGATCACCTGTGCGAGGCCATCGCCGATCAGTCCCAGCACGTGGGCGTGCTCCATGACGTCGATGACGATGAAGAGGAACGCGAAGAAGAGCAGCAGGTCCCAGTCCACGTCGCGATAGAAGCGGTCGGCGGTGCCCTTGAAGCGGAGCAGCGCGATGATCCCGAAGGCCATCGCCACGAAGCCCATGCCGAGCGGATATTCGAGGACCGACGCCGCCGCGATCGATCCGATGAAGAGCAGGAGCATCACCGACGCGAAGCGAAAGAAGCGGATGGACTCGATGCCGTCGGTCTCGTCGAAGGACGCCACCTTGGCGGTGGCGTCCGTGCGCTCGACCTCGGTCTTGAGCCGCCGAATGCCGAAGACCCGCGCGCCGAGGAACAGCGTGGCGATGGTCGCGATCAGCACGTAGGGCGCGGCGACGATGAAGAAGCGGACGAAGGAGATCCCAGCGGCGGTGCCGACGATGATGTTCGGCACCGATGAGATGAGCGTCAGCAGCCCGCCGATGTTCGTCAGCAGCCCTTCGATCAAGAGAAAGCCGAGCAGCTGGCTGCGGCGCTCGAGCTTCTCGAGCGAGACCGCCGTCAACGAGCCGACGATGATCATCGCCGTGACGTTGTTGAGCAGTGCCGAGAAGACGACCGTCAGCCCGCCATAGGCCAAGAGGAGCAGGAGCGGGTCGCCCTTGGAGGCCTTGGTCAGCTTGATGGCGATCCAGGTGAAGAGCCCGGACTTGCTGGTGACGTCGACGAAGAGACTCGACCCGAGGATGATGGCGATCACCGGCCAGTCGATGCCGAGCACGTAGACGGGCAGCTCGTGGGTGTCGCCCATCGTGTCGCGGAGCGAGCCGAAGGGCAGCACGTCGAGGACGTGGCCGAGCGCCAGGGCGAGCACGGCGAACACGCCGGTGATCACGGACTTCTTGGCGTGGAGCCGCTCCTCGAGGGCGAGGGAGAGGATCATCCCCACCAGAACGGCGACGAAGATCAGAGTCGTAGCGAGTGTCGGTTCGTGCAAAACGATCTCAGACCATCAGGAGTGGCGTCTGGACCAACTCGACGGCGAGCGAGTAGGCGACGCCGTGCAGCGCGATGCGGTCTTCTTCCAGGGTGGGGAAGACCACCAGGTCGACCTCGTGGGCTTCGATGATGGCGCGATAGTCGGCGACGCGGTGCCCGCGCAGCACGTGCTCCACGACCGTCAGGTCCTCGCCCGCGTCGGCGAGCGCGGCGCTCGCAGTCGCGATCCACTCGCGCGGCTCACGGAGCAGCTGCTGCAGCAGCGTCTCCCGGGCGGTCTCCGTGTCGATCTCCGGGATCTTCGAGATCGCCGTGATGTAGCGCTCGAAGATCTCGTCGTGCTCCATGTGGGTCAGGTGCAGCTTCCCGCCCGCGCGAGTCGCCCGCGCGGCCCAGCTCACGAGCAGGTCGTCGCCGACGAGGCTGTCGTTGATCGCCATC
Source organism: uncultured Sandaracinus sp. (assembly GCA_964462035.1). Classification (GTDB taxonomy): domain Bacteria; phylum Myxococcota_A; class Polyangia; order Polyangiales; family Houyiibacteriaceae; genus UBA1660. The sequence continues at coordinate 26,210 of CAYXAP010000020.1, read as the reverse complement.
ACGCTGTCGGTCCGGTTGTGGCGCCACTCCATCGACGGATAGGCCCTCGGGTTCGGCGTCACGAAGACCGGCAGCTGCGTGCCGCGCGTGAGCGCGTTGAGGTAGATGCCGAGGCTGTACGCCCACTGCCATGCGTCGCTGTTCAGGTTTCGGTAGGTGACGACCGCGTCGTAGCTCCCTTCCTCGACCAGCCGAAGCACCCCCTCGACCCCGGACCAGCTCCCGGCGCCCTTCACGTCCCAGGTCGGCGGCTCGCTGGCGGCGGCGGTGACCGGCTCGAGCAGGGCCTGCGACGCGCGCACGTACTCGTCGAGGGCTTCGCCTTCGAGGTCTGCGACCACCAGCACCTGGGAGACGTCCGGCGGCGCGTAGGCGAACTGCTTCTTGTCCGCCGCGCGAAAGACGGACTCGAACTCGTCCACGTTCAACATGGCCGGGAGCATAGTCGACGGGATCGACACGTCGACGTCGCACGCGCGCCGGCGTAGGGTTCGCCGGTGAGCGAGCCCCCCGAGAGCGCGGATCCCGAGAACGTGGACCCCGAGGCCGCGCCCGAGAGCGGCCCCTCCCGCCTTCGGTTGGTGCTCCTCGCCGTCTTCCTCATCGGGCTCTTCGTCATCGGTGCGGCGACAGGCTGGACCGATCGCTTCACGCTCGAAGGGGTGCGCGAGGCGATCGCGGGCGCCGGGGTCTGGGGCTTCGCGATCTTCCTCGGCGCGTTCGCCATCGGTGAGCTCCTCCATGTGCCCGGCTTTCTCTTCGTGGCCGCGGCCGTGCTCGCCTACGGCCGGGTGCTCGGCGCAGGGGCGGCCTACGTCGGCGCGGTCGTGAGCGTGGTGGTGAGCTTCGCCGTCGTTCGCGGCGTCGGTGGCCGAGCGCTGGGCGGCCTGAAGAACGCCCGGGTCCGGAAGATCCTGGACCGCCTGGAGGAGCGACCGGTTCGCGTCGTCGCCATCCTGCGGCTGCTCCTGTGGATGGCGCCGCCGCTGAACTACGCGCTCGCGCTCTCGCCCGTGCGTTTCCGGGACTACCTGATCGGGAGCGCGTTGGGACTGCTGCTACCGATCGCGTTCGCCTCGGCGTTCCTCGACTGGTTCATCCAGTTCATGCTCTGAGCGTTCGGGGGCGACGCCGACACCGGCGGTCCTCACTCCACGGGCGTCTGCGACGCGTTCCCCGCTCGCCGCTCCGCCAGCACGACCTCGCCACCCTCGAGCTCGAACACGAGATCGAAGGCCCACGACTCCGGCGGAGGCAGCCCCTCGGTGGCTGCTTCGAAGCACGTCATCACCGCGCCGTGGTCCATCGGATGCTCACGCTCGCACTCGAAGTACCGTTCGGCTTCCTCTTCGTGCTCGTCGAGCCCACCCGCGATCGACACCACGAGTCGGCCGTCCTCGAAGCGGACCTCGGCGACCTCCTCGGCGGCTTCCAGGGCTCCGTAGACGTCACGGTCGTCCGTGGACCCGACCCGAGCCACGGCCCACCAGCCGGAGTCGTCGTTCGCCGCCAACCAGGTCTCCAGCATCGGTTCGTCGGGCACCTCGCGGGTGATGAACGCCAGCTCCGGCCAGCCCTCGGGTCGGGCCGGAATCTCCACATCGTCCCGCTGGCACTCGGACGCGGGGCAGAGCGCGTCGATCGTCGGGAAGGGCTCACTCTCCTCGGAGGCCTCGCTCTCCCCGGGGACGCCGGCCTCGGTCGCCCCGTCGCGCGGCGGCGATTCCGCCTCCGCCGCGGCCGCCTCGAGCGCGCGTAGCTTCCGCTCGACGGTGCCATTCGGACGCAGCGTGAGTGATTCGCGGAGCGACGCGATGGCCGCGTCCAGGTCTTGCTCCGCTTCGTCGACCAGCGCGAGGTTGTAGAGGCAGGCGGCCCGTCGGCGGGGCTGTACGGCGACGGAGAGCCCGGCGGTCAGATGTCGCCGCGCCAGCGCCCACTGGCCGAGGCGAATGGCCTGGAAGCCGGCTTCACAGTGGAGCGTGGCGTCCGGTCCACCCGCGTCGCCGAGCGCGTCCTCGAAGGAGCGGAGCGCCTGGGCGTGACGGCCGGCACGGCCGTGGCGCCGCCCGTCGCCGAGGAGCGTCGCTCGTCGTGCCGCTCGTTCACGCTCCTCCGGCACGGCCTGCGCGTGGGCGGCCGCGCGCCCAGTCGGCGTGAGCGGCTCGGCCTCCGGGGTCGGCGTGGGAGCCGTGGCGCTCGGTCCGCCGAGGTCTGGCGTCGCAGGCTGGCTGCCGCAACCGTCGCAGGCCGAGAGCGCCAGGAGCAGGGCGCAGGCCAGCGCCCGCGCCCCCATCATCGTCGCGCGCCCGCAGCTTCGCGAGGGGCCGCGTCGACCGTGCGGAGTCGCTCGATGTCGAGGTGCTCGGTGACGGCGTTGTCGTCGATGACGGCCTGCCGAAGCCGGTCGCGGGCTTGTGCGATGCTCCGCGCGATCACGTCGTTGCTGGTCGACTCCGGCGTCATCCGCAGGATGTTGGCGAGCGCTCGGACCATCGAGCGCGCCGACGAGTAGCGGCGCTCGGGCTCCTTCTGCAGGGCGCGGTGGAGCGTGTCACAGAGACTCTGCGGCAGGTCGGGACGCGAATCCGCCAGCGGGGGCACCTCGGCGTCGCGCACCTTCTGGAGCACCTCGAGCGGGGTGTCGCCCTTGAAGAGCTTCCGGCCGGCGAGCGCCTCCCAGAGGACGATGCCGACCCCGAAGATGTCGGTCTGCACCGAGGGGTCCGCGCCCGAGGTCATCTCGGGCGCGATGTATCCGAGCTTCCCCTTCACCATCTCCGGCTGCGTGGTCCGCGCGCGATCCATCGCGCGCGCGAGTCCGAAGTCGGCAAGGCGAACGACGCCGTTGGCGCCCATCAGGATGTTCTGTGGGGTGACGTCCCGGTGGTAGACCGGCGAGAGCTGCCCCTCTTCGTTCCGGTTGGTGTGCGCCGAGTTGAGCGCCTTGAGGATCTCGATGCCGATGGCCGCGGCCAGGTGCCACGGGGCCGGCTCCTCGACCGCTCGATGGGCCATCCGCCATTCGTGGAGGTTCAGGCCGTCGACCCACTCCATCACGAGGAAGTAGGCGCCGTCTTCGTCGCGGTCGAAGTCGTGGATCTGCACGATGTTCGGGTGCTGGAGGGCCGCGGTCACCCGGGCCTCCTCGACGAACATCGCGACGAACTTCGGGTCCTCGCTGAGCTCGTCGATGATCCGCTTCACGGCGACGGGTCGACGGAAACCGGCCACACCGTGGGTGGTGGCACGGAAGACCTCGGCCATCCCGCCGCGGCCGGCGAGGGCGAGGAGCTCGTATTTTCCGCCGAGGAGGCGGCCGATGGCGGGGTGTTTCGACAAGGCGGAGTTGCGGCTGGAGTGCAACGTTACCATCCCCTGGCCCTCCAGGTCAGGCGTCGCTTCGACCCCTCGACTCGTCAGAAATTTGACCCCGCGCGCGCGAGCCTCGAAAGGTCGGGGCATGCTGCGCCGAATCCTCCTGGTGGCCCTCGCTTCGGCCGTTCTCGTCCTCGGGGGCGTCGGCCTCTGGAGCCACCACCAGGATGGGGAGCGAGCCGAGCACCTCGAGCAGGGGCGGGCGCTGCTGGCGACCTCGTTCGCCGACGCGCCGGAGCTGCACGACCTGCCGGCCGGTGACGCCCTCGCGGCGATCGAGGCTGCCGAAGCGCTGGGCGCCGAGGTGCCCGCGGAGCACGCGGCCGCCGAGTCGCTCGCGTTCCTCCAGGCCGGTGACCTGGTGTCCGCCGCGGGGGCGCTTCGCGAGGCGAAGCGACCGGGCTGGACCGCCCGCCTCCGGCTGATCGCCGCGGCCATCGCCGCGAGCCGCGGGCACGAGGCCGACGCTCGGGAGCACGTGAACGAGGCGCTCATCCTCTCGGCAGAGGGCGACGACCCCGCCGATCACCGACGCGCGCTCCTCCTCGCGGGCGATCTCGCCCTCGACGGCTCCGAGGCGCGCGCGGCGCGGGACGCCTTCGGGGAGCTCGCGGAGCTCGAGCCCGACGTCGCCGCCGTTCACAACCGCCTCGGCCTCGCTCTCGAGGGGCTGGGCGAGTGGGACCTCGCGCGCGACTCCGTCCGCCGCGCGGTGGCCCTCGACCCCGGGCTCACGGACGGATGGATCAACCGCGGTCGCCAGGCCCGCGCGCTCGGCGAGCTGAGCGAGGCCGCCGATGCCTTCCAGCACGCGACGGAGCTCGCTCCCGCGCGCTCGGACGCGTGGCTCGGACTGGGACTCAGCGCCCTCGACCAGGGTGACCCGGCCCAGGCCCGCCCCGCGCTCGAGCGCGCCTCCGAGCTCGCGCCGGAGAGCGTCGATGCGGCACTCGCGCTGGCGGACCTGCTGGCCGCCGAAGGCCGGCTCGACGAGGCCGCGGACGCCTACCGGCTCACGCTTCGCGACAACCTCCACCATGCCGCCGGCTGGGTGAAGCTCGGCAACGTGCTCTTCGCCCTCGGCGAGAAGTCCGACGCCGCGTTCGCGCACCGTCGCGCGCTCGAGCGGGACCCGTCGCTCGCAGCCGCCCACAACGGTCTCGGCGCGGCATTGATCGGCATCGACGACGAGGCCGCCCAGGCTGCGCTCCGCCTCGCGGCCGAGCTGGACCGCGCGGACCCGCACCCGCTGATGAACCTCGCGCTCCTCGCCGAGCGCCAGGGCGATCGCGACGCTGCCCGCGATGCGTGGCAGCGCGCGGCCGAGCGCGCCCCGGACAGTCCGGTCGTCGCCGAGCGCCTCGCAGCGCTCCGCTAGACGTCTGCGCCGAGGCCCGTCAGCTCGACCGATAGGTCCCAGAGCCGCGCGGCGGCCGCTGGATCGGTCGCGTGGCGCGCTGGCGTCTCACGGGTGGGTGTCCCGCGGATGCCCAGCACGCCGTCGGGGCCGAAGAAGTCACCGCCCCGGGCGTCGGGCGCCGTCGCCGCATAGAGCGTCGGCAGCGCTCCCGCGTCCGCTTCCTGGGCGACGTACTGGTTGTTGAGCTTCATGAGCCAGGCCTGGAGCTTCGAGCCCTCGAGCTTCGGACCGACGAACTGCAGATTCGTGTCCGCGAAGCCTGGGTGGCAGGCGACCGCGATCGCCTTGGCGCCGCGCTTCTCGAGCCGCCGCTGGAGCTCCATCGTGAAGAGGACGTTGGCCAGCTTCGATTGCCCGTAAGCGAGCCATTTCTGGTAGCCCCGCTGCCAGTTCGGGTCCTTCCAACGCATCCGGCCGAAGCGGTGGGCCATGCTGCTGACGGTCACGATCCGCGCGTCGTCCGCCTCGAGGAGCTTGCCGAGGAGTCGCACGGTGAGCGCGAAGTGGCCGAGGTGGTTCGTGCCGAACTGCATCTCGAAGCCGTCGGCGGTCCGTCGGAGCGGCAGCGCCATCACACCCGCGTTGTTGATGAGACGGTCGAGCGTCGGGTGGTCCCGCTTCACGCCTTCGGCGAAGGCCTCGACGGAAGACAAGTCTGCCAGGTCGAGCTGGCGGAGCTCGATGGTCGCCTTGGGGTGCGCCGCCTCGATGGCCTCGAGCGCCTTGCGGCCTCGCTCCTCGCTCCGGCAGGCCAGGATGACGTTCGCCCCCTTGCCCGCGAGCACCTTCGCCGCCTCGAAGCCGATGCCGCTGTTGGCTCCGGTGACCACCACCCGGGCGCCCTTCATCGTGGGGACGTCGTCGATGCTCCAACCGCTCATGAGCGGGGCATAGCACGCGAAACGCGGTCCACAGCCCGCGAAAGGCGATCGCCTTTTCGGACTGCCGATCGCGCGGGAGCGGTGATTCTCCAGCCTGGGGACAAGTGATCCAACGCGCCGGAACCACGAGGAAATCCCGAAATTTGCGATCAAGAGGTGTGGTCTCGGTCGGTGCGATCTTGCTTGAACGGTCTGCACCCGCTCGCTAACCGCGAGCCGATGTTGGGTTCCAAAGTGGTGCGTTCGCCCGCGCGCGCAGGGCGAGCCCTGCGACGAAGCGCACCCGCTCGGGACACCCTCGAGCTGGCCGTGCGGCTGGACCAGCTCCGTGGCGTGGAGCCCCTTCCCGGACCGCGCTCGCCCGTCGAGGTGCTGGCGATCCGGAGCGACCTGGCTGGCAGCGTGGCGGTGGCCGAGGTCCTCTCCAACGACGAGTGGCCCGCCGCGGAGCCCCGCGTCGACGATGGGCGCTGGCTGGCGGACCACGTGCGGGTCCGCCTCGAGAGCAGCGGCCGCTGGCTCGAGAAGACCTTGGCGGACCCGAGTCGTGGGCGCAGCCCTCTGCCCAGCGCTGGGCGCATTCATCGCGCCATCTCCGAGGAGGCCGCTCGCCCTGGCCGGCCCGACGACTGGCTGACCGCCATCGCGGACGACCTCGGCCGGCTCTGGGCTCACCGCTGTCTCGCCGTCGTGCGCACCCTGCGCCGCGAGGCCGTTCGGATGCGGAAGGAAGCCGCGGGCGATCTCTTCGCGCTCGGCCCACAGGCGGCGCGCCTCGAGCGGCTCGACGCCGCCCTCCGCCGGAGCCTCGCCGGCGCACGAGCCGACGCCGACCAGGCCCTCGCCGAGCGCTTCGGCGGAGCGTTCACCGCGCTCCTGGTCGCCTTCGTCGAGGGTCACGAGGACCCGTCGACCCTCGAGCTCGGCGCCGTCGAGCACTTCCTCCGCGTGGGCCCCGCCGCCGAGCTGCGGTCGGACCTCGACGGCGCGCTCCGCGCCGCGTTCCGCGAAGAGCGGGCCCTCCTCGAATCTCTCGTGCGCGCCTGCATCGAGCGGGCCGCCGCGGCGTCCCCCGAGGCGCACCCCGAACCCGAAGCGGCCACCGCCGCCGAAAGCCAACCACCGTCATGACGCGACTCGTTCTTCTCCTCGCCGGCAGCGCCGGCTTCGTGGTCGTCGCGCGCGCTGCCGCGTTCTACGCGGGCGTCGACACCTTCGCCTTCGGGCTGACGCTGGTCATGGCCGGCGTATTCGCCGTGGGCCTGGCGGAGCTCGTGCTCCGCGAACGTCGCGCCGCGGCGCTTCGCAAGGCGCTCGGCGAGTTGACCAGCAAGAAGGGGGGACCTGATCTCGACGCGGCACCCACCGGGCTTCGCGCGCGCCTTCGGGCCCACCTCGAGCGTGACCCGATGCCGGCCGACGTGCCGGTCATCGCACCCTTCCTGGTCGGCCTGCTCGTGATGCTCGGTCTTCTCGGCACCTTCCTGGGCCTCTTCGAGACCCTCCGCGGTGCGCGCACCGCCCTCGAGGCCAGCGCGGACGTCGACTCGCTTCGCGCCGGTCTCGCCAGCCCGATGGGCGGCCTGATGCGAAGCTTCGGCACCTCGGCGGCCGGCGTGGCCTCGTCGGCCATGCTCGGGCTGGCGATGGTCTTCGTCCGCCGCTCCGGTCGCCACCTCCAGGAAGCCATCCACGCTGCCTGCGCCGGTCCCCTCGCGCATCTCAGCGCGTCGCGCCGCCAGCTCTCCGCGCTCGAGGAGCTCGCCGAGCAGGGGCGCGCCATGCCCGCCGCCGCCGAGGCCCTGCAGGACGCCGTGCAGGTGCTCCGCACCATCGGCGAGGACGAGCGCGCTCGCGGCGCGCAGGTCGCCGACCGCATCGACACGCTCCGGGGCGCCTGGCTCGACGCGCACCGCGAGGCCGTGGGCGAGCTCCGCGCGTCGCTCGAGGGAGCCGCTGCCAAGGCGGCCGACGCGGCGGGTGCAGCCCTCGCCCCGGCGACCGCCGAGCTCGTAGGCGCCGTCCGCAAGAGCGCGGCCGAGCAACTCGAGCACACCCAGGAAGTCAGCGCGGCCCAGCTCGCGGCGATCCGTGAGTCGGCCGAGGCTCAGCTCGCCGCGCTCCAGGCGTCCATGCGCGAGCAGCTCGAGGCGCTCGGTGGCGCTCAGGCCGAGCACGTGGCGGCGCTGCAGGAGACCCTCGCGGAGGAGCGGGCCGCTCGTCGCGACGAGGACACCGCCGTGGCGGAACGCCTGCAGGCGGCGGCGATGGCCGTGGCCGCGGATCTCGAGGCGGCGGCGAAGGGCCGGCGCGCCGACCAGGCCGCGCTCGGCGAGCGCTTCGCCAAGCACCTCGAAGCGCTCGGCGCGACCGAAGCCGCGCTCGGGGAGCGCTTCGCTCAGCAGCTCGCGGAGCTTCGCGGCGCCGAGGAAGCACATGCGGCGCGCGTGGGCGATCGGCTCGAAGCCCTGGGCGAGCGGCTCGCCGACCAGCTCGGCGCCGTGGTGACGCGCGAGGACGAGCGCGCCGCCGAGGCGGGCGCCCAGATGGCGGCGATCGTCGACCGCTGGCGGGAGGCGCTCGAGAGCGCTCGAGCGACCGAACGGGATCACGGCGAGCGGGTCGCCTCCGCGCTGCAGGCGGCCGAGGCGGCCATCCGCACGGGCGCCGAGCGCGTCGGTGCGCTGACCGAAGAGACCGCCAAGCGCGAGTCCGCCCGGGACGAGCGCGCGGAGGGCGTGCTCCTCACCCTCGAGTCCATGGCCGGTGAGCTCGCCGCGGCGCGTGCCGCTCAGGCCGAGCAGCTCGGTGAGGTCGAGGCACGGCTGGCCGAACGCCAGGCAGCCCGCGCGCGCGACATCGCCGGTGCGCTCGAAGGCCAGGCCGAGCGGCTCGTGGCGCTGCAGGAGGCGCTCGAGGCGAAGCAGACCGAGAGCGTCGCGACCATCAGTGGTTCGTTGGCCGGGCAGGCCGAGAAGCTGGCCGCGCTCCAGAGCGTGCTCGAGGCGCAGCAGGTGGAGCGGCTCGAGGCCGTGACCGGTGCCCTCTCCAGTCACGCCGAGAAGCTCGCCGGGCTCCAGGAAGCGCTCGAGGCGCGCCACGCGGCCCACGCGGCCGAGCTGAGCGGTGCGCTCGTCGCCGAGGCCGAACGCCTCGGCAAGGGCCTCGAGGAGACCTCGGCGCTCGTGCGTGAGGCCGCTGGCGCGACCGCTGCGGGCGGCGCGGAGCTGGCCGCGGCCGCGGAGCTCTTCACGGCCGCCGTCGAGCAGCACGGAGAGGCCGCTCAGCGCTGGCTCGAGGGCCTCGGTCACGTCGAGCGGGCCGTCGAGGAAGCGGGCGAGGGCGCCGCGGTCGACGTGCTCGGTCAGTACCTCGCGCGCACGCACGAGCTCTTCGATCAGCAGCTCGGCTTCCAGCAGGCGCTGGTGGCCCAGATCGAGAACCAGGGTCCGCTCTTCGGTGCGGCCGTGGCGGCGTCCACGCCGGCCGAGGAAGTCCGCTCCGATGCTTGAGGACGAGCAGGGCGACGGAGGCGTGTTCTACGCCGCCTTTGGCGATCTGATGGCGTGCCTCTTCGGCATCTTCGTCCTCTTCTTCGCTTGGATGGTCCTCTTCGAGGCGGATCTCAGCCAGGACCTCGCCGAGGTCCGCGCCGAGCACCAGGCCGCCGAGGCACGGCTCGACGAGCTCGAGAGCGCGCTCGCCGGTCCGTTGGCGAGCGGGTTGATCACGCTGACCGACGGCCGGATCGGCATCCGGGGCTCGGTCCTCTTCGACTCGAGCTCCGCCGAGCTCCGCCCGGAGGGCCAGGACCTGCTGCGCCAGCTCGCCGGGCCGTTGCAGGCCTACCTCCAGCACAGCGGCGAGACGGCGATGGTCAGCGGCTTCACCGACGATCTGCAACTCCGCCGCAACGGCTCCTTCGCCGACAACTGGGAGCTGAGCGCGGAGCGTGCGTTGACCGTGGTTCGGACCCTGACCGACGCGGGTCTGCCGTCGGGGCACGTCTTCGCCGCAGGCTTCGGAGCCCAGCATCCGATCGCCTCCAACGACGACGAGGACGGACGCGCGCTGAACCGCCGCGTCGAGATCGCCCCGGTGCCGGCACCGCTCCTCGAGCGGCTGACCTCGGGCGCCGAGCCCGGTCGGGCGGACGGGAAGCTGTGAGCGACCCCCTCGAGGCGCTCCGTGAGCGGCTCGTTCGCGGAGCCGACCAGGGCCTCGCGGAGTTCGATCGCCCGCGGGTCCGCTTCGTCGAGCGTCTGCTCGAGCGAGCGGCGGCGGGTCCCGAAGCCGCCACCCTCCGGCTCGTGGCCCGGGCCGAGGCCCGCCTGACGGCGCTCGAGGAGGACTTCGAGCGGCACCGGGCGGAAGCGGAGGACGAGCTCGAGCGCCTCGAGTCGGTCGGCGCGGACCCGGCCGGCCTGGCCCGAGCGGCCTTCGAGCGCCACGCCTTCCGGGAGGTCCGTCGGCGCGCCCGCCGGCACCCGCAGCGCGCCCCGCGGACTGCTCGCTCCCTCGGCGACGCCCACGCTCGGCGGCTCCACCAGCAGCTGAGCGAGCGGGCCCCGATCGAGGCGGCCCACGCGCCCGCCGAGGGCGAGCTGCTCGAGGTGGCCCAGGCCCTCTACCGCGAGCGCTCGGCCGACGCCGTCGCCCAGCGGACCCTGGCCGACGCCCGCCGCGCCCTCCCCGCCGAAGCGGGCCCTTATCACGCGCTGACCGTCGCTGCGCGGGCCCTCGGAGCCCTGGAGCAGGCCGACCGCTCGCTCCTCCGGGCCTGGATCCATCGGCTCCGGGACATCGAGCTCGCCGGCTGAGCTCGCGCACCGCTGAGCGGGTTCTCAGGCGCCCGGGTTGCAGGGAGCCCACGAACCCCGCAGTTTTGGCCCGATGCGCTACGGCACCCTGGCCCTGGCGGTGCTGCTCTTCGCGAGCCTCTTCGCGAGCAGCGACGCCACCGCGGACCGCACCTACGTGGTCCGCAATGGCGACACCCTTTCGGGGATCGCTCGGCGCTTCCGCACCAGCATCAGCACGATCCGCCGTGCCAACCGACTCCGCAGCAGCGACTCCATTCGCGCGGGCGCACGGCTCCGGATCCCCGGTCGCGGCGCGTCCAATCGGGCGGCGCGCCGCGCCGGCTATCACGTCGTCCGCCGGGGCGACACGCTGAGCGAGATTGCCGCCCGCTATCGGGTCTCCGTGCGCGCGCTCAAGCGAGCCAACCGCATCCGAGGTGAGAACATCCGCATCGGCGCGCGGCTACGCATCCCGGGGCGGCGGAGCGAGAACCACCTGCCGCGAGTCGCCGAGCGTGAGCTGCGCCCCGACCAGGAAGAGGCGAAGGCGCGCGCCGAGAGCCTCGGCCTCGGCAGCGTCCGGGTCGCGCATACGCTCCTCGGTGGCCCCGGGCCGGAGGACCGCTGGGTCGCCGCCGCACGGCGGGCCCCCTCGCGGATTCCGCAGCATGCCTTCGGGGTCGGCACCCCGATCGTCCCGACCGAGGACGACGACGACGACGAAGCCGAGGACACGCCCGACGAGGTCGCGCTCGAGGACGACGGCCACGAGGGCGTCGAGGAGACGCCGCCGGAGACCTCGTCGGCCAACGACACTCCGGAGCCCGCCGCGGGCCCGGGGACCCTCCGATCACCGCTCGACGAGGCCATCTTCCTGCGCGGCTGGGGCTCCGGCGCGGGGGGGTACCACCTGGCCGTCGACCTCTACGCACCGCCCGGCACCCCGGTGAAGGCTTCGGAGCGTGGCGTGGTCGCCTACGAGGGCCACGGCCTCCGCGGCTACGGCCGCATGGTCGTGCTCCTCCACCCGAGCGGTCGCGTGACGGCCTATGCCCACAACCGCGAGACGCTCGTCGTGGAGGGCGAGCTCGTGGCCCGCGGTCAGGTCATCGCGCTCGTCGGCAACACCGGCATCAGCCGCGGCCCGC
>CAYXAP010000020.1:0-14481 GCA_964462035.1 uncultured Sandaracinus sp. | reverse complement strand
GCCCGCGGTCAGGTCATCGCGCTCGTCGGCAACACCGGCATCAGCCGCGGCCCGCACGTGCACTTCATGCTCGTCGATGGTGGCGAGCACTGCGACGCGATGCCGCTCTTCCGCCCGCGAATCCGGTGGCGGAACGGGAACGTCGTCGAGACCACGCCGGCCGCCTGGACCGGTGACCGCCCCGAAGAGGTCCGCTGCCTGCCGAAGTCCGCGCGACCCCATCCGGGCACTCGGCGTCGGCGTCGCCGCGGTCGTCGCCGCCGTCGCTGAAGACCTCTCCCTGGCGCACGAGACCCCCCGCGTGCCATACCGCGGGCCCGTGGACGATGGCTTTCGAGGGCGCGCCCCAGGCGCGCGGCTGGCGACGGTGGTCGTGCTGGCGTTCGTGGCCTTCGCGGCGATCCAGGCGTTCCAGATCCGGATCCGCTTCTACGACACCTACGACTACCTGAACGACGCCCGCGCCATCCTCGGCGACGAGGGGCCCGGGGCGGCGTACTACCGCGTCCACGCGCCGGTGATGCCCCTGGTCGCGACCCTCGGCGCCGTCGCTCACGACCCGAGCGATCCGGCCAATCGCTGGAGCTGGCTCGTGCCCCACGCGCTGGCCTTCCTCTGGGTGCTGCTCACCCTCGGCGCGCTCGCGGCGTACCTCGGTCGTCGCCATGGGCGCGGCCCGCCATGGAATGGCTTCTGGATCTGGGGCCTGGCGCTCTTCGTCGCGACCCCTCTCTTCGTCCGCTACTCCCCGCACCTCTTGGTGGACATCCCCACCGCTGGCGCGGTCGCCGCCAGCCTCTGGCTCTGGGACAAGGTCCGCGTCGAGCGGCAGTGGCGCTGGCCGATCCTGCTCGGCGTCGCGTGGGGGATCGCGATGGGGCTCAAGTACTCGCTGCTCCTCTTCCCGGGCGTCTTCGCCGTCGCCGCGCTCCTCGAGACCATCGTCGATAGGAAGGTCTTCACGCGTCGCAACGCGCGGGTCGCGCTCGCTGGCGCGACGGGCCTCGCCACCTTCTTCGCGCTGATCGCGTTCGTCTATACGCGCGGCACGCCCGAGGGCTTCTCCATCGAGCAGTGGGCTGCCGACCTCCGCGAGGCGTCGCTGATGGTCCGCCCGATGGAAGGCGACGGACCCTGGGACAACGTCGTGATGTTGGGCCAGCTGCTCTCGCCCGTGGCGTTGGTCCTGGCCGCGATCGGGTTGCCAGCGGCCCTCGTCCGGTGGCGTCGCGATCTGCCAGCGTTGCTCTGGTTGGTCTTCTTCGTCGCCATGCTCTCGCTCGGCGTCGGTCACAGCGAGGCCCGCTACCTCTACCCGGTCTTTCCCGTGGTCATGCACCTCGCAGTGCTCGGTCTCCGCACGCTATGGGGTCTGCGCCGGGCGACCCCGGAGCGACGCGCCAAGGTCCAGCGCGTGCTGCGAGCCGTACTCCCCATCGCGCTCCTGGCGGCCTCGGTTCCGGGGGTCGCGCAGATGGTCACCGACCGCGACCCCTTCTTCCGCCGACCGACCCATCAGCGCGTGGCCCAGCTCCTCGTCGACGCGCTCCCCGAAGACGGCAAGGTCCATTACTCGGGCCACTTCGTCGTGCTCACCCCGCCGAACAAGGTCACCTACGAGCGGGACGAGTTCTTCGACTTCTTCCACTTCGGTCACCCGGCGATCCACTTCCTCACGCGCCGCCAGGTCCTGGGCAACCGCGTTGGCCGGCCGGAGCTCGTGCTCCGCCGTGAACGGTCCGCGGCGGCGTTCATCGTGGGACCCGCGCGCTTCCACCACTCCGCCGACTATCTGGCAGGCAACGATCTCCCGACGACCTTCCAGGTCTGGATTCGCACCCCCGACGGGGCGATCCAATCGCACGCCTTTCCGAGCGCGGACCCCGGCCCGGGGATCCCGAGCGACGAAGGCGATCAGTAGTACGCCAGCATTCCCCGGCTTCGGCTACTCTGCACCGATGAAGTGGATGGTGGCGCTGGTGGCGCTCTCGCTGGTCGGCTGTGGTGACGACTCGGGCACGGACGACGACACCGAGGTCGACTCCGGAACCGAGGCGGATCTCGGCGGCGGCACGGACATGTTCATGCCCACGGTGGACATGGGCCGCGCGGACATGGGCTCCGACGTCGACACCTGTGTGCCGAGCGGCGACGATCTGACCGAGACCGTCGGCTGCAACGGCGAGCCGCTCGGGTCCGACGTCGCCGACAACGAGTTCGGCGGCGCGTGCGTCGGGACCGCCGATGACGCGGGCTCCTGCACCAACGAAGACGCCGTCTGCTCCGGCACCGAGGGCAACCCCGGCTACTGCCTCGCGCTCTGCGAGCCGGACGCCGACGAGTACATCACCACCGGGAGCTGCCCCAGCGGGAGCCGCTGCTTCACCCTCGACACCGACCTGGCGCTCTGCTTCCCCGACTGCCGCAGCGACGACGACTGCCTCGACGGCTACGTCTGCGACGACGAGGGCTCGTGCGTCGAGGGGGATCCGGTCGAGCCGGATGGGGGCGTCATGGACGTCGACTCCGGGGTCGATGGCGGCACGGAGATGGACATGTTCGTCGACGGAGGGATCGACATGGGTCTACCCGTCGGCTTGCCCGACGCCGGCTTCTTGTGACCCTCAGCGGCGACGCCGGAGCCCGAGCAGGACGAACCCGAGCAGCGTGAGGCCGACGGGCGCCGATCCCGATCCGGGGGCTCGGCAGCCGCAACCGCCGTCGCCGTCGTCCGACCCGCCGTCGCCGCTCGAGCCGGCGTCGCGGCCAGGTTCGCTGCCCCCGTCGCGCTCCGTCGAGCCGCCATCCGTCGCGCTCGGACCACCGTCGGGGAGCGGCATGGCCTCGCCCATCGGTTTGAACCCCTCGGCGATGGTCCAGCCGTCACCGCCGAGCCGGTAGGCGCCGATGTCGGCCACGCCCATTCGGTCGGCGCCGTCGAAGTCGATGGGCGTCACGTGCGAGGCGTCACCCGCTCCGCCGAGCGCCCCACTCTCGGTCGGCCGAACGTCTTGAGGGAGCGCACCGCTGAAGCTCGCGCCCACGAAGTCGGCCCCGATGGCACCGGCGATGAGCGTTCCGACGGAAGTCGAGCCCTGGCCCGCGTTGCCGCTCGCGGTGATTCGGCCGGCGTCGCCGTTCACGAAGAAGGCGCGACCCATCGAGTAGAGCGCGTTGTTGGCGACGGTCACCGGTCCGCTCGGGTTCCGCACCGCGAGCGCATCGCCGTCGTTGATCAGCGTGTTGTGCACGATGGTCAGCTCGTCCGGCCCGTTCTCCTGGTGTGGCTGGGTCGCCAGCGCGGCACCGCCGGCGCCGAGCACGATGTTGTTCCGGATGGTGGCGTTCGCCTCCCACTGGATGCCGTTGTCGGCGCAGTTCCACATGACGTTGCCCTCGACCACGTTCTCCGCGCCGTTGCCCGCCGTGCTGTAGCCGAGGATGCAGGGGTAGTTGGTGTCGTGGATGACGTTGTCGCGGATGATGGTCGCGTAGCTGCCGTCCTTGAGCTCGATGCCGTCGCCCTGGCTGACGTCGCCGGCGTTGGTGTGGTGCACGTAGTTGCCCTCGATGAGGCTCTCGCCGAGGCGGCAGCCGTCGTCGTTGCACCCGAGGTACATCCCCTCTCCAGTCCCGTGGGTGTCGTGGATGTGGTTCCGCAGGATGGCGATCCGGAGGTAGTCCTCGCCGCCGTCGTTCATCCGAAGCGCGACGTCGGCGGTCTCGAAGATCTCGCAGCCCTCGATGGTCACGTCACTCGCCGACTCGAAGCGCAACCCGGCCGAGCCCCCGCTGAAGGTCAGCCCCCGGATGACTACGTGCTCGACGCTCAGGTCCCAGATGTTCTGGCTCGCGTCCGGCCGGTGGAAGTGAGGGGTCGCTCCGTCGGCGGCACGGATCACGATCGGCTCGGCTGCGGTTCCGCCGATGGCGAGACCGAAGCGTCCGGAGAGCGTGTACATCCCATCGGCGAGAATGGCTTCGTCGCCCGGCTCGAGCGCGTTGAGTGCCGCCTCGACGTCATCGCTCGGCCCCAGCTCCACCTGCGCCAGGGCGCTCGTCGACAAGAGCGCCAGCGCGGTGGTCGTCAGCCATCGGGTGAGCATCGTTCGGTCCGTCATGTCGGCCAGGCTTCCATTCTGTGGCGCGCGGCGAAAGACTTCTCCGCCGGCCGGCACGTCGCGCGCGCCAGAAGAAAGTCGGTCACGCTGGGCCGGGTCGTTCGTTGTGCCCCACGAAGCGCCGGCGAGGCCGGCAGAAGGAGCGAGAACGATGGTCGAGTTTTTCCAAGCGGGTGGTTTCGTGATGTTCTTCGTGCTGGGGTTCGGTGCCCTGGCGATCGCAGCGGGGGTGTACTTCGCGCGCTCCCCAGACGACCGGCGACTGGGCCTCGTCCGTGCACTCTCTCGGACCACTCTCTTCTCGATGCTGGCCGGCATCGCGACCGACTTCGCGGCGGTCTTCCACAACGTGCCGAACCACCCGGAGTGGCTCGAAGGGACCTCGCTGCCGATGGTGGTCATGACGGGCTTCGCGGAAGCGCTGGCTCCGGCCATCCTCGGCTTCACCCTCCTCGCGCTCGCGTCGCTGGTCACGGCGGTGGGCATGCGACGGCTTCCGGATCCGCAGGGAGCGTGAGTGCGGAAGACAACGATGATGGTGAGCTCGTCCTGGCCCTCGGCCAGGGCGAGCGCGCCGCGTTCGATGCGATCTACGATCGGTATCGGGCGCGGGTGTTCTCGTTCCTCCTGCGCATGGGCGGCGACCACGCCCTCGCGGAGGACCTGATGCAGGAGACCTTCGTCCGGCTGGCGACCAAGGCTCGCTCCCTCGCGCCGGACACCCGCCTGCGTCCGTGGCTCTTCACCGTGGCCCGCAACCTCTTCTTCGACCGGCGGCGCCGCCTCGCGCTCGGCCGGGCCCGACTCGCGACGCTCCGAGCGAGTCCACCGTCGCGCGTGAGCACCCCGCTCGAAGCCATGGAGCAGAGTGAGCGGGCGAAGGCCGTCACCCGAGCCCTGCAGACCCTGAAGACCGACCAGCGCGAAGCCATCCTGCTCTGCTCCGTCGAGGGCTTCTCCCCCACCGAGGCCGCCGCCCTCGTCGGCATCGCTCCCGCCACCATGCGTCAGCGCCTGGCGCGCGCTCGGCGTACCCTCCGTGACCAGCTCGAGAGTCAGACCGCATGACCGATCCCAACGACTCGCTCGACGAGGCCCTCGCCGAGCTCGACACCCACGACGTCGATCACTGGCGCCGAGAGCACGTTCGCCTTCGGGCGCACGCGGCCCTCGATGCGAAACCGCCCGGGCTCTACACCCGCTGGCTCGAGCCGCTCCTCACCTTCGCGGTCTGCGCGGCCCACCTGGGGTGGGCCATTGCTCGCGCCGCCGCGATCCTGATTCCCTGAGCTGCGGATTCCGCTGAGCTGGGAGCTCAGTCACCCTTGGCGGGCTCGAGGACGGCCTCGAGCTCGCCTTTCTCGTACATCTCGCGGACGATGTCGCACCCGCCGATGAACTCTCCCTTCACATAGAGCTGGGGGATGGTCGGCCAGTTGGTGAACTCCTTGATGCCCTGCCGGATGGCGGGGTCCTTGAGGACGTCCACGTCCTGGAAGTCCGTGATGCCCGAGCGCTTCAGCACCTCGACCACGGTGGCGGAGAACCCGCAGCGCGGGAAGAGGCGGGTGCCCTTCATGAAGAGCACCACCGGGTTGGAGTCCACGATCTGCTGGATCTTGTCGCGCGTTCCGTCGTCCACGTTCAGCTCTCCTGCTCGTCGGGCGTGAAGGTCTTGAAGGTCAGGGCATGAATCGGCCCCTGCATCAGCTCGCCGAGGGCCGCGAAGACCATCCGCTGGCGCGCCACGCGGTTCTTCCCCTCGAAGGCCGGCGACACGATCACCGCTTCGTAGTGGTCCTTGGTGCCGGTCAGGTCGGTGACTTCGACGTGCGTGACGCCTTCCACCCCTTCACGGATTCGCTGCTCGACGACGCTGGGCTCGACCATGTCGAATGGATTGCGCGGCGAGCCGGCCCGCGTCAAGTCCCGGCCATCCCACAGCGTGTTCCCCGCGTCGCCTGACCTCGATCATAGCGGGGTTCTCGACGGTTTTGCAGTCTTGTCCAGAGGGGCCTCCGGCGGCAGGTTGGCGCGATGTCCGCACTCGCCCGTTCGCGCCACCGTCTGCTGCGCCGGCTCCTCGAGCGACCCGATTTGCCGGAGCGAATCCGCGAGTTGCCAGCACCACGGCTCGCGGCATTGGTGGACGAGCTCGGGCTCGAGGACTCCGGCGAGGTCCTCGCGTGCACCTCACCAGAGCAGCTGGGCGAGCTCTTCGACGACGACGTCTTCGACGAACGGGACGCCATCGACCCCGAGCGCTTCGTGCTCTGGCTCGAGGTGCTGACCGAGACCGGCGAGCGGTGGGCCGCGGATCGCGTTGCGCAGCTGCCCGAGGATCTGCTGCGAGGTGCGCTCGCTCGGCTGCTCCAGGTCTTCGACCTGGATGCGTTGGCGCTCGCGTTCGCGGAAGACCCGGCGCTCACCGAGGCCAACGACCGCCTGGAGGCGCTGCCCTCGGAGGAGCTGATGGGGCACCTCCTGGTGGTCCGTCGCTCGGACGGCTGGGATGTGGTCTGGCGGGTGCTGCTCGAGCTGAGCGAGGCGGACGCGAGTCTCGTGCAGCGCCTGCTCGCGTCGCTCGCGGAGCACTCCATGGCGCGCATGCGCGAGGAGGGGCTGGAGGGGGTGCTCGACGCGGTCGACGAAGCGGCCGAGGAAGCGGCGAGTGGCCGGGAGGAGCGCATCACGGCGCTTGGCTACGTCTCGGGGTCCGACGCCCGAGCGTTCCTGGCCTTGGCAGAGCGCGGCGAGGGCGACCCGGATCGTCGCGACGCCGTGACGGCTGCATGGTTTCGTCGCCTCGCGCCCCTTCCGGCGGGGGGCGACCCGCAGCCGCTCGCCGATTTCGGGGGGTGGCTCGATGGCCCTTCGCCGCTCGCGCTTCCCTCCGGCGAAGGCACGGCGCCGACCGCCCGAATGCGGGCCGCCTTGGAGGCACTGGCGGCGGCCGACCCTCGCGCGCACGACCAGCGGATCGAGGAGCTCGCGTACCTCGCAAACGTGTGCGCGGCCGTCGATCCGAGGCGAGGTCGCGCGCCCTTCGTGGCCGGGCTCGAGCGAGCGCTCGAGGTGTGCGGCCGCGGGTTGGAACGCGCTGGGGCGGTCGACGAGGACGTCGTTCGCCTCAGCGGCCGCTCGCTCGACCTCATCTTCCGGGACGGAGCGCGCGAGGACTCGCTCAGGGAGTGAGCAGCGACGGGTCTTCGATCGCCGCCGCGGTGCACTCGGCTGGCGCGCTGATCGGGTTGCAGCGGCTCGGGCTGCCACCCGGCATCTCCACGTGCAGCGCCACGTCCTCGCGCGGCTCGGGGACGTCGGTGCTGATGATGTGCGCGCCGCTGGCCAGCACCGAATCGAGCTCCGCCTGCAGCTCACCCTCGGTCTGCTCGAGCGCCGCTGGCATGCTCACCGCACGCGAACGGACGATGAACCCGGCCTCCACCGCGGCGGTCGCGGCGCCCCCTGCGCCGTTGATCACGCGCACCGAGGCCCAGGGGTCGTCGTCCCGCGCGTCGGCGAAGATCACTCGGCCCGCGAGCCCCGCGCCATCGTTCGCGTAGCGCACGCAGTGGTCGCGGCTGCAGTTGAGGAAGAAGAGCGTCTTGCCTCGCGTCTCACCCAGGGTGGGCCAGCCATCGCCGACCGTGAGCTGTTCCCGAAGGGTGGTGGCGTCCCCCTGCACGTCGTCGGGGAGCACCAGCAGCTCGTCGTCGAAGACCGCTCGGATCTCGTCGTCGAGCAGCCGGAAGCGCTGATCACCCAGGGCGCCTTCGGGGAAGGCGTCCCCCTTCGGCTCGATCTGCACGAAGATTGTGTGGTGTCCGGGGTGCGCGTCCGACCATGCCCGGATCGTCGCGAGACAGTCGAGCAGGAGATCGCAGTTCGTCTCCTCGTCGATCGTGGGAATGTGCACGACCTGCCACCGCAGCCGACGGTCGTCCCAGAACACGTCGAGCTCGAAGGCGCGCACCCCCTGCGACTCGAGCTGTTCGTCGAGAGGCTCGTTGTCGTAGTTCCAGTCCGGGATCACCGGGTCGGGGACCTTGTGGTAGCTGTTGTGCGTCCCCTCCATCTGGATGTGGTTCAGCCGGAGCGAGTCGTCCTGGGAGTGCGCCGGCGGATCACCGGCGCGCATGAAGGTGGCGTCGAAGGGGTCTGGCTGGGCGTCGACCGGCGCCGGCGGACCGCCGTCGCCCGGCCCACCGTCCGGCATCGCCGCGTCCGTCCCCGATGACACGTCATCATCGCCACAGCCCGCGAGGGCCACGCACGTCATCCCCAAGCCACCCAAAAGACACGATCGCCACACGGCCGGCAGCATACCCGACTCCGCGCCGGTCGACCTCGGTCCCGCCCTGGTAGCCTGCCCGTATGCGTGCAGGATTCGGTTCCCGACCGCTCCCCCTCCCGCCCGGCCGTCGCTCGATGGCCGGCTACGGTCCGATGGCGCGCCGCGGCGAGGCCGGTGACGACACCCTCCAGGCGCGGGCGCTCGTTCTGCTCGACGACGCGAACGACGCACGCGTCGCGCTCGTCGCCCTCGACCTGCTCTCCGGGAGCGCGGCGCTCCACCTGGGCGTCTCCGAGCGCCTCGAGGGGTTCGCGCTCCACGAGATCGTCCTCGCGGGCACGCATACCCACACCGCGCCCGGTCGATTCTTCGGCAACCCCTTCTACGACTTCTTCACGATCGCGCCGGCGATCCTCCCGCGTCGCTGGCGCTTCGACGGCGCCTGGGCGGCCGAGCTCTGCCAGACCATCGCGACGACCATCCGTGACGCGGGGTCCGCCGCGAGCGAGGCCGCGGTCGGGATCGGCGTGCACGACCTCTGGGGCGTGGCGGCGAACCGCAGCGAACCGGCGTTCGACGCGAACCCGGAAGCCGAGGGCTGGCCGGCCGCGCTGGGCGTGGTGCCACCCGCCGACCCGCTCCACTCCCGTCAACGGAAGGTCGACCCGCGGGTGGTCGTGGTCGGGGCGTTCCCACCTGATGCGCGGGAGCCATCGCAGGCGATCGGCCTCTTCGCGACCTTCGGCTGTCACGCCACGGCGCTCGGTGTGGCTCAGGAGACCTACGCCCGCGATTGGCCGGGCCACGCGGTCGACGGTGTGGCCAAGGTGCTCGGTATCGACCGCCTCGCGCTCGGGCTCGGCGGCGCCGGCGATGTCTCGCCCCTGCCGCCCGAGATGCTCGACGCGGACGACGACCCGACCTTCGCGCAGGGGCCCGCGCTCGCGGCTCGCAGAGGTGCCGCGGTGGCCCACGCCATCGTGGCGGGCGCGCGGGAGGCCGCGAAGACGGCGGGCGACGCCGCGCTCCGGACGTCCATGACGACCTGGACGCCTCCGGCGTCCGTCGCGCAGGGCGGCCTACCGCTCATCGCGGGCGCCGAGGACGCCCGCTCGAGCCTTCACCCGCGCGTGTACGAAGGCATGACCCGCCGTATCCCGCGCGAGCCGCACGGAACGAAGTGGCCCCTGCCGCTCCCGCGCTTCTTCAACCGGCTCTGCCACGCCGCGCCGACGCATCGCGTCCACCGCGTGCACATCGGCAGCCACTGCTTCTTCACCGTGCCCGGCGAGCCGACGGCCGCGGCCGGCGCGCGCCTCGGCGCAGCGATGTGCGAGCTCGAGGGAGTCGAGAGCGCCAGCCCCATCGGCTACGCCAACGACTACGCCGGCTACTTCACCACGCCCGAGGAGTACGCGCTCCAGCACTACGAGGGCGCGAGCACGATGTACGGCACCGACACCATCCCGACGCTCGTCCGCGACCTGCTCGGCGACGGCGACGAGAGCTCGAGCGAGCCCGCCTCGCTCGTCATCGACGAAGACGCACTCGACGAGGCGCTGGCCGAGCTCTCCGCGGTGCTCGATGGCGGTGAAGCCCTGCGCCTCGACGACGGTGAGGAGGGTGCGGTTCAGCTCCTCTACGCCGACGACGGCGAGTCCATGCCGACTCTCACGATCGATGGCACATCGGTCGAAGGATCGTCGCTGGCTCTCGAGGGACCCCGAGGCGAGCCCGTTCGATGGGTGATCCTCGTTCACGACGCCCTGCGCGACGGTTCCGAGATCGAGCTCGAAGTAGGCGGACGGACGATCGCGATCGTGCGCTCGGAGTCGCGCTGACTTCACCTCGAGTCACGATTGGCGCGGCGATCTGATTTCGGTTAGAGCGGCGCCCACATGGTCCGCTCCCCGAGTTTCGCGTTTGTGCTCTTCGCGCTTCTGGTTTGCAGCACTCGATCGAGTGCTCAGGTCACGGAGCGCGACCCCGAGATCGCTCCTGCACACACCGATGAGGCGGAGAGTAGCGCCTTTCCGCTCCGGCTGACCGAGCGTCCGTTGACGCTTCCGAGAGGGAAGGTCGCGCTGACCTCGAATGTGGGCGTCGAGTACCTGAGCTTCGAAGAGATTGGCGACGAGTGCGTGATGACCCTCGACGGGCTCATCTGCCGCGGGGACGAGAGCGCCGACTACGACCGCCACCACTGGGGGACCTCGGCCGGCGTGGCCGTCGGCGCGATCGACGCTCTCGAGATCGGGCTCGTCCCTCTGCGCCTTCGTGAGGAGATCACCCCCGACGGAGAGCGCGAGGTCTTTCGCGACCCGCTGCTCTATCTCCAGACGACCGTGCTTCGACACGAGGTCTTCCAGTTCGGCTTCGGCTACCAGGTTCTCCTCCCATTCCGGTCCGATACGAGACTGATGACCCAGCGCGTCACGCTCGACCTGCTCGCGCGCAGTCGCTTCGTGCGAGGGGAGGCCACTGCGTTCGTGAGGTTCGACTCTCCGGTTCGGAGAAGGATGTCCTTCGCGGTCAACGAACGAGTCATCTCCCCTGGTGTCGCCGCTCGAGTCACGGGCCAGATCGCCGATCCCTTCGCCGTCTTCTTCGGGTTCCAGAGCGTCTTCTTCGGCTCGAGCGTCGAAGGTCACGTCACGAACATCAGCACTGGATTCGTCGGAACGGTTCGTCGCTCCACCGGCGAGCCGGTCGCGGATATCGGCTTCAGCTTCGGAGCCCTCGATCTCCGGCGCCCCGACGAGCCGAGAGTCGTCCCGCGTGGCGGCGACCCAGGTGGTCGAGATGACTTCCCCTGCGAGCTGGCGATCCGGGGAGAGGTCCCCGAGCGTTGTGGGGGTGTGCCGAGCTCCACGCCGCTGAGGCGCTTCACGTTCGAGCTGAGCGCCACGTTCTACTTCCACGACGCCTGGTAGGCGCGTCCGAGGCGGAGGGGCGCGCTCGCGCGCGCTAGCCCATGCGGATGGCTTTGAGCCGCGTGTTCACGTCGCGGGCCAGGGTCAGCTCCTGGTCGCGGGGAAGGGCGGTCGTGGCGCTGAAGAGCGCGAAGGCGGCGAGCTCGTGCAGGGCCTGGTGGAGCGCCTCGAGTGGGTGGTCGCTCTCGACGTTCTCCATCGCGGAGACGACGCGCTCGGGGTCGATGGCACCGAATTCGTCGACGCCTTCGCCGAAGTAGGGGCCGTAGCCGGAGCCCTGGATCCACGCGTCGAGCGTCATCCGGGTCTGGTCGAGGCCGCCGTAGGTCGCGACCGCCATGAAGATGTCCTGCAGCACGTCGTTGAACTGAACGACCAGGGCCCGCGTGGCGTCGGGGTCGACGTTCGTGGGCGTCCGCAGGTCCACCTGCTTCTGCTGCATCAGGTGGTAGACGGCCTTGGTCGTCGAGAACTCGCCGAAGCCAGTCTCTCGCGCGATGTCGTCGATGGTCCGCCGGCCGTCGCAGAGGCTCAGCACCCGCGTCGCGCTCTCGTCGAGCTTCTTCGGGTCGGGCGCGTCGTCCCGCTTCTGCGGGCAGAGATCCGCGTGGGGGATCTTGTCGCGGAAGAGCGCCATCTCGTCGATGCGCTGCACCCCTTCCATGAGCAGGCTCTGCACCGGAAGGTGGACGGTGGTCGTGTCGTCGTCCGAGGGGCCGTCTCCCATCACGAAGACATAGGAACCCTCGTCGACGATGAGCGCGTTGAAGAACACGTCCGTCGCCTGCTTCTGCAGGTACTTGTAGAGTTCGCCAGCGTCTACGTAGCCGCCCTTCACGCAGAGCTCGCCGAACCGCGAGTCCGGGCCGACCTGCTCGGCGATCTCGCGGACCTGAGCGCGGGTGAGCACGCCGGCGCGAAAGAGGACCTCGCCGAGGCGGTCGTCGGGGGAGTTGCTGCGCGCCCCCCGGAGCGCCCCCTGGTCGAAGCGCATGGCCCGGTGGTGCTCGCCGATGACGTGCAGCTCACCCCGCCACGCGGCCGAGGCGATCATGTTGCCGATCTCCATGATCGTCATGCGCGTGAGGATTTCGCCGGCCATCGCGACCTTCGGCCCCTCCTTCTCGAGGAGGAACACGAGGCCGGGCAGGACGGCCGCCAGCTCGAAGTCTCCGGCCCGTCGACCGAGGCGCAGCCGCGCGTCCTCGTCGGCGAGCAGGTTCCCTTCTCGGTCGATGGCGATGCGCGGACGGGAGCTCACGGGCGGAAGAGTATGGCATCCCGAGATGGGGTGCGGAAAGATCTCGTGGCGAAGCGCGGCCAAGCCCGCTTTTCTTCCCGCCCTCGAAGCGATACAAGCCGGCCCATGGCCAAGGTTGCATTCGTTTTCCCCGGGCAGGGGAGCCAGAAAGTCGGCATGGGGCGTGAGGTCTTCGAGGAGACCGACGGGGGGCGCGAGGCCTTCGAGCAGGTGGACGCCGCCCTCGAGATGAGCCTCTCGGGGCTCTGCTTCGAGGGGCCCGACGAGGACCTCAAGCTCACCTCCAACACCCAGCCCGCCATTCTCACCACCTCGATCGCGCTCTACCGGGCGTTGGGCGAGACCCCCGACGTGGCCGCTGGGCATTCGCTCGGCGAGTACAGCGCCCACGTGGCCGCCGGGACCTTCTCCCTGGCAGACGCCGCCAAGACCTGCCGCCAGCGAGGCCTCTTCATGCAGGAGGCGGTGCCCGTGGGCGAAGGGGGCATGGCCGCGGTCATGAAGGCCGAGCCGGAGCTGGTGGACCGGATCTGCAAGGAAACCGAGGGGGTCGTCGAACCTGCCAACTACAACTCGCCGGGTCAGATCGTCATCGCCGGGGCCAAGGCCTCGGTCGACGCCGCGGCGGCCGCGCTCAAGGAGGCCGGCGCCCGCGCCGTGCCCTTGGCGGTGTCCGCGCCCTTCCACTCGTCGCTGATGAAGCCAGCCCAGGATCGGCTGGAGCCGGTCCTGGGGGCGCTCGACCTCGCCGACCCGGCCTTCCCGGTCTACGCGAACGTCGACGCGGCCCCGGTCACCACGGGGGATGCGGCCCGGGACGCCCTGGTCCGCCAGGTCAGCGGGGCCGTCCGCTGGGACGAGAGCGTGCGGGCCATGATCGCGGACGGCGTCGGCCTCTTCGTGGAGATCGGGGCCGGAAACGTGCTCACCAACCTCCTCAAGCGGATCGACAAGAACGTCGCTCGCTGCACCGTTCAGACCCCGGCGGACTTCGACGCGGCCCGAGAGGCCATCGCGACCGCCCGGGGCGCCTGAGCACCGTCACTGAGCAAGAACCGGACAGATCTTGGAATTCGTTCGGTTTTCGCCGGCCCATCGCGGCTCGTGCGCCAATCGCACCGACTCGATTGACGGACCGGAGATATCGGCTACATACGCGCCGCCCCGTGGCGACCGATCCCGGTCGCCCCTCCATTTTCGTACGGGAAGAGAGAACTTTCGATGATGAACGAGCTCATCTACGCCGCCCCGGCCGCGGGTGTCCTGGCGTTGCTCTACGCCTTCTGGAAGGCCGCCTGGGTCCGCAAGCAGGACGCTGGCGACGACACCATGAAGGAGATCGCCGCGCGCATTCAGGAAGGCGCGATGGCTTTCCTCAAGGCCGAGTACAAGGTGCTCGCGCTCTTCGTGATCATCGTGGCAGGCCTGCTGGCCTGGGCGAACTCCGGCGGCGAGGGACGCAGCCCGCTCATCGCGCTCAGCTTCGTGGTCGGTGCCGTCTTCTCGGGCATCGCCGGCTGGGCCGGCATGCGCGTCGCCACCAACGCGAACGTCCGCACCACCGCGGCGGCTCGGAACGGCCTCCCGGAGGCCCTCAACGTCGCCTTCAGCGGCGGCGCCGTCATGGGCATGACCGTCGTGGGCCTCGCCATCGTCGGCCTCGGCGGCCTCTACATCGCCTACACCATGGGTGTCTTCGACATGGCCGCCGGCGACGCCGCGGCTCAGTTCAGCACCCTCGGCACGGTCATCAGCGTGCTGACCGGCTTCTCGATGGGCGCCAGCTCGATCGCGCTCTTCGCGCGCGTCGGCGGCGGCATCTACACCAAGGCGGCCGACGTCGGCGCCGACCTCGTCGGCAAGGTCGAG
>CAYXAP010000019.1:0-130803 GCA_964462035.1 uncultured Sandaracinus sp. | reverse complement strand
CCTTCTAAGCCGACGGTCGGGAGTTCGAATCTTCCCGGGGGCGCCGCCTTGGCTCCGCGCCCTCAGAGCACTGGTCTGTTTCGCGCGGTACCATAGGCGGATGATTGCGGCGGATGATGTTCGCACCGTGGAGGAGCTGGCGGAACTAGCCGACGGGCTCCTCCAGGACCTGTACGCCCGCAACCCTGGGGATCCGACGTTCGAACAGTTCGGATTCCTGGATGGGCGCGAGACCGTGCTCGACTACTGTGGCTTCGGCGAGCTCGGATGTGCCGTCAGCCATTTGCTCTACATGGTTCACGAGTCGAGCATCAGCTTTCCATCGGACGCCATCGCCACTCTTCATTCGCTGGCTGATCGAATCGGCGTCCGCAACGGATACGTCTGAGCGAAGGTCCCGGCCAACGTTCGGTGTCGAGTTCGGTCGTAACGGGAATCGAGAAGCTAGAGCCGGTCCTTCCAATACTCGGCGCGCCGCTTCTGGTGAGCGAAGGCGATGATGTGGACCCCGTCGTGGACCAGGTAGATGACGGCGTACGGAAACCGGGGGAGCAGCACTCGCCGAATCGAGAGCTCCTCCCGCACGCCAGGAACCCCGATGCCGCGGAGCTCTCCGCTCTCGAGGCGACGAAGGATGGAATCCACCTCTGCCAGCAGCGCGGCGCCGAGACCGGCGTCGCGCCCCTCGTACCAGTCCATGGCCTCGGTGATTTCTCGCTCCGCCTCCGGCTCGACGATGATCGTGGGCATCAGCCGGTGGTGAGCCGAGCCAGCAGTCGGGCGCGGACCTCGGGCCACGGACTACCTTCCGAATGGCCCGCTCGCACTTGTTCGGCCCGGCGCTCCAACTCCTCGATCCACTCCGAGTCGTCCGGAGTGTCGCGGCTCTCGTCAAGGCTCGCAATCAGCGCGCTCGCGAGGCGCGCCCGGTCGTCGGGCGGCAGCACGAGCGCATCGTCGAGGAGCTTCTTGGCAGCGTCAGTCACCCTAGAAGTGTAGCCGGCTGGTGTGACGGTGCCGACTAACCATGGGCGCCCAACGGACACAAACGGACACATCGGCCGCAAGTTCGCGGAATCGTTGATCGCCGTGCCGGCCTTCTAAGCCGACGGTCGGGAGTTCGAATCGTCCCAGGGGCGCCGCTTGGCTCCGCGGTGCCAACGAGGCTGACATGACCCGTTCCCATCAGAAGCGAGCGCAGCCTCGAAAGGCGCCGGCGGGTCGCTGGGTCTCGAGCCCGCAGAATGCCGCGCCACGGTCTGCGCGACCTCGCGAACGGTTCGGCGCACGCCATCGCCAGTGGCCCACGTGAGCCACTCGTTCTCGACCTCGGGTGTGACGACGCGCGTCAGCGCCCGCCCGACGGAGTGCTCGGACTCGGGAGCTTCGAGGAGTACTGCTCGCGGCTCTCCGGTTGGTGCGGGCGGACCACACGAGAACCCGACGGCGAGTTCTCGTCGCGAAGCTGACTCGTTGGGTGTGACGCTCTTGGAGTGGATCCGCTAGAAGATCGAGCGCACGCGACGCACGCGAATCACCCTCGCGTTGGCTCGATCCGCGGCACTGATGCTTCGGAGATCCGCACGAAGCTCAGTTCTCCGACTCACCGCCGGAGCTCGCATCCAGCACCCAATTCGTGTGGTTGTTGGCACGAACATAGACAGCTTGATGGCCACAGCCCCGAACGCCGGCCGAGTTCACCATGCTTCCAGCACTTCTGGAGAGCTCGGTGATCTGGAGCTGCTCCTGTGGGCAGTTCATGTCGAAGCTGGCCCGGGAGCGCAGAGTCGCCATGACACGTTCATTGCGCCTCGCCGCACATCCGCCGAGGCTCGTGAGGACCAGGGCGACAATCAGACATCTCGAGATCATGAACGGTCCTAACGCGACCGAGACCGTTTCTCAAGTCCGCGATCTTCAGCCCCGCATCATGCCACCAACGAGCGTGGTGCTTCCCGAAAGCAGTGCTCCGCAAGCTCGGCAGAAGCGACCGCGAGTGACCGACCCAATTGCGCCGTCGGTCGCGGTTCGGTCCAGGAGCCATGCGTTGCGTCGTCCGACACCTCCTCCTGCTCTCGATGTTGGCGGGCCCGGGCACGGCGCACGCCTTCTGCGGCTTCTACGTCGCTTCGTCGGACGGCCCGCTCTACAGCGACCGGACCCAGGTGGTCCTCATGCGCGACGGGACTCGCACCGTCCTCTCGATGCAGAGCGCCTACCGAGGTCCGGTCGAAGATTTCTCCGTCGTGATCCCGGTGCCCGTCGTCCTCGACCAGGACTCGGTGAAGACGCTCCCACCCGACGTCTTCGAGCGCGTGGACCGTCTCGCCTCACCACGGCTGGTCGAGTACTGGGAGCAAGACCCGTGCGCCAACCCCGCGTACGGGAGCATCGACGACCTCCTCGACCAGGCCGTCGGCGGAGGGGGCACGATGAACGCCATGATGCCGCGGCGGCGCGCCGCCGTCCGGGTCGAGGCGCGCTTCGCGGTCGGCGAATATCAGATCGTGATCCTGGCCGCGGACGAATCGGCGGCGCTCACGACGTGGCTGCGATCGAACGGGTACTCGCTGCCGGAGGGAGCGGCGGCGGTGCTCCGCCCCTACGTCGCGCGCGGCATGAAGTTCTTCGTCGCCAAAGTCGATACCGAGAGGGTGACCTTCCGCGACGGCGAAGCGGTGCTCTCGCCAATCCGAGTGCACTACGACTCCCCACGGTTCGAGCTGCCGACCCGGCTCGGCATGCTCAGCTCCGCCGGCACGCAGGACCTGGTGGTGCACGTCCTGGCGCGCGATCAGCGCTACGAGGTCGCCAACCGACCGAACCGGACGATCGCCACGAACCACGAGGTCCCCGACTCGACTCGGCAGGACTTCGCGGCGTACCACCAGCGCCTCCTCGACGACGCCTTCGCCGACACGCCGGACGCGGCGGTCACGGAGTACGCGTGGCAAGCGCAAGGGTGCGATCCATGCCCCGGCCCCGTGCTCTCCGACGAGGACCTACACACGCTCGGTGCCGACACGCTCACCCTACCCCTCGGTCTGGTGGCCGTGCCGCGACGGATCGAGACCCGAGGAGCACTCACGCGAAGCGAGGTCTTCGCCGCGCTGCGACCCATGCGGCATGAATGGCAGGAGTGCGCCCGGCGCCTTCGGGCGGACCCAGGCCCAGAGCTGGACGTGGCGTGGACCGTCCATCCGCGGGGGAGCGCCAAAGACATCCGGGTCATCGGTGTTCGCTACCGCGACTTCTCGGAGTGCATCGCGCGGCTGGTCGGCGGGCGCCGCCATCCCACCAGCGCCGCAACCACTCGTGTCCGGATGACCTTGCGCGTCGGACGCCCACGGTCGGCGAGTAGCGACTTCGTGCTCACGCGACTCCATCTGCGGAGCCGAGTCGATGGGCCGGCCGACGACCTGGTGTTTCGGGAAGCCCCTCCCATCGTCGGCGGTCGCGAGGGCGCGCCGCCGGGTGCCGAGCTGTCCAGCACGAACGCCTTCCAGGCCCGCTACGTGATTCGCCACCGGTGGGAAGGACCGGTCGAGTGCGCCCATCCGGTCCACGGTCGATGGGGCGCCCGCCCGCGGGTATTCCCGGCGAGCTCGTCGACATCGAGCGCCACCATGCGCACCGGACCTCCCAGCGCGGCCCCTCCGAAGCCCGCTCTGGCACTCGCGACACTCCCGAAGTCCCCCGCCGCCATCCCGGGCCGCACTCGCGACGGCACCGACGAAACCGTGGGTGCCACCGTCCCCGTCGCGCTCGCGCTCACCTGGTTGACGTGGCTCCGTAGTCGTCGCTCGCGCAGCTGAACCTTCGCCGGAGCGCTGCCGAGAATCGATTCGGCCGCGCCCGATTTTCCTGGCGCGCGCCCCCCGTCGACACAGATTGGGGCCTTTGCACGAAAGGAGCAGGCGCATGCGATTCCCCATTTCCATCTCGACTTTCTGGAGCCCCCTGATGCGCCTCTTCGGCTTCGGCGGAGAGCGCGCGTACGTCGAGCTCGACGACGAGGCGATCACCTTTCGCTACGGCACCGCGACCGAGCGGGTGCCCTTCTCCGAAGTGGCGTCGGTCGGTCCGCGGGACTGGCCCTTCTACTACGGGCTCGGCGCGAAGATCGGTCCGGACCGCGGTGTGGCGTACGTCGGAAGCCTCGACGGAGTCGTGCAGGTTCGCTTCACGAGTCCGCGCCCGATGAACGTCTGGGGTCCCTTCCGCGCGAAGACGGCGCACTGCGTGACGCTCTCGGTGGAGGACCCGGAGGCCTTCACGGCCGCGCTCGGCGCGCGCATCGCGTAGTGCCCAACGTCGCCCCGCCGATCTCCGAGAGGAGGTCGGCGGGAGCGTTCGCCGTCGAAATCGCCGTTCAGTGGTCGTCGTTCGCGCTTCCGACCGCTAGCGTCGAGACATGCTTGCTCCGTTCCGCCGCTTCGCTTTCACCCACCCCCTCGCGGCCGCCGCGTTGCTCGCCGCGCTCGCCGGCTGCGACGAGGAGTGCCCCGACGGCAGCACTCCCTTTCGAGGGCAGCGACTCGTCTGTGACGAGGAGAGCCGCGCGTGCCGCACGGAGACCTATGAGGCGTGCCCGTGCCCGGAGGACGACCCGCGCTGCAACGTCCCGGGCATGTGCGAAGCCATCGACGGGCTCGGCGAGCTCGAAGACCAGGGCGACCTGCCGACCGCGCCCGTGATCGATGGCACGTTCACCGGTGACGAGTGGGCGGGGGTGACCCCGCTCGAGGGGCTCTACACCGACGTCTACCTGGCCTACCGCGGCGGCCGACTCTACTTCCTCAACGACTGGAAGGTGAACGAGGAAGGCATCGAGGAGGGCTGCCACAACTACTTCCAGGTGCGGGTCGGCGAGGACTTCCTGGAGCTCCGCGTCTACGGCAACGGCACGGTCACGCTCACTCGCAATGGCACGCCCGTGCCCGACGTGGCGGATGGTGCCTATGGCTTCGGGCCGAGCCCGACGTCGGCGACCGACCACACGATCTTCGAGTTCAGCATCCCGGTGGAGCCACTGCCGATCGACATCTGCTGCTTCGACCCCGTCACCGAGTCGGCCTGCGAGATGCTCACCGCCGAGCCGATGGTCGTCTCGCTCCGCTTCGAAGGCGGCACGCCGCAGGTCGGCCGCACCTTCGTGAACGCGACCTTGCCGCGGGGCGCCGAGAACGACGCCTGCGGACCAGGCATCGGTCGCTGCATCGAGGGGCTCGAGTGCCGAGGCGAGACCGGCGCGGCGCGCTGCCTCCGCATGCCGACCGATGCCGGCGTGCCCGACGAAGACGGCGGCCCAGAGACCGACGCCGGCCCGGTGCCCTGAGCAACCCCGCGGCGACCATCACCATTCGCGAGCCGAGCGATCATCGAGCGGATGTCGCCGACGTCCTTGGACGTAACTCCGCCCGGCCTCGCTCGTCCCATGGGCCATGAGCGAGAGCAGCTACACCCCGCCGAAGGTCTGGACCTGGGACAAGGAAAAGGACGGCGGCAACTTCGCGAAGATCAACCGACCGATCGCCGGGCCGACCCACGACGAGGAGCTGCCGGTGGGCGACCACCCCTTCCAGCTCTACTCGTTGGCCACCCCGAACGGCGTGAAGGCCACGGTGATGTTCGAAGAGCTGCTCGAGGCCGGTCACTCGGAAGCCCAGTACGACGCCTGGCTCATCAACATCAACGAGGGCCAGCAGTTCGGCAGCGGCTTCGTCGACATCAACCCGAACTCCAAGATCCCCGCGCTCCTCGACCGTGGAGAGGACCCGGCGGTTCGGGTGTTCGAGTCCGGGTCGATCCTGCTCTACCTCGCGGAGAAGTTCGGAGCCTTGCTCCCCACCGATCGAGCGGGCCGTACGGAAGCGCTGAACTGGCTCTTCTGGCAGATGGGCGCCGGGCCCTACCTCGGTGGCGGCTTCGGGCACTTCTACGCCTACGCCCCAACGAAGATGGAGTACCCGATCGACCGCTTCGCGATGGAGACCAAGCGGCAGCTCGACGTGCTCGACCGCCGGCTGAAGGACAACGAGTACCTCGCTGGCTCCGAGTACACGATCGCCGACATCGCCGTCTGGCCCTGGTATGGCGGACTGGTGAAGGGGCTGGTCTACGACGCGGCCGAATTCCTCGCCGTGCACGAGTACGAACACGTCATTCGCTGGACCGACCAGATCACCCAGCGACCCGCGGCGAGGCGGGGCCGCATCGTGAACCGCGTCTGGGGCGAAAAGCAGCTGGCCGAACGGCACTCGGCCGCCGACTTCGACGGCATCGTCTGATGGCGCTCAGCCGGGCTTCCGGCCCGCCGACAGGTACATCAGCAGCCCCCCGGTGAAGCGCCAGCGGTGGTCCTTCACCGCGTTGCGCATGTACTGGTCGTAGCGCATCGCCAGGTCCCAGAGCTCGTCGAGCTCCGCCAGGTCACCGCCGCCCGCCGTGAAGATCTTCTCGGTGGTGTCGCGGCCACCATACCCCCACGCCTGTTGGCCTTCGGTTCGCTCGAGCATCTCGACCGAGAGCTTCTCGGCTGGTGACTCGTAGGGGGGCAGCCAGGTGGCGCAGCGGTCGTTCTTGTAGACCTGCCGGTCGATCAGGCCGAGGTCGAGCATCAGACTCGGGACGCGCTCGCCGATGCTGCTGTCGCCTTGCCCCAGCTTCGCCTTGCCGACGATGCAGGTCCGCTCGAAGCGCAGCAGGCGGAGCGTGTCTTCGAAGGGGAACTCCGGCTCACCGACGCGGTACATGAACGCGTTGGCGACGTTGTTCGGCTCCGCGGCGATCACCAGACCCCCTGGCTTGGCGACCCGCATCATCTCGGCGAGGACCGCCTTCGCGTCCGCGACGTGGATGAGCACGGTCTGACAGGTCACCAGATCGAAGCTGTCGTCGTCGAAAGGGAGCTCCAGGCCGTTCCCCTGCCGGTAGGTGAACTCGTGGTCCCCGAAGCGCTTCGCGCGTTCGCGCGCCGCGTCGAGGAAGGCCTCCTCGTGGTCGACCCCGGTGATGGTCGCGCCGGGCTCGAGGAGTGTCGCGATTCGCTGGCCCCAGTGCCCCGCGCCACAACCGACGTCGAGCACCGAGCGCACCTCCCCGAAGCGGAGGCGCTTCGCCACCAGCTGCAGGTAGTCCTGGTGCCACCAGGTGTCTCGCCAGTCTCCGTCGAAGCCCGCCAGCTCGGTGTAGCGCTCGGCAGAGATGCCCAGGTTTCGCTCGCTCTCGGTCATGGCCGGAGTCTAGGACCGCTTGACGCGTTCGTGGCATTCCAGTATTGGATTATCCAATTCGATGAATCGGAGCACCCAGTGAGCGCTCGGACGCTGCCGGACCGGATCGCCGACGAGCTGATCGCCCGTGTGTTCACGGGCGAGCTCGCGCCGGGCGACAAGCTCCCGCCCGATCGAGCGTTGGCGACCGAGCTCGGCGTGGACCGGACCTCGCTGCGCAACGCCCTGCGGCAGCTGACACGGATGAACCTGCTCCGACCGGTGCGTGGCTCCGGGGTCACGGTGCTCGACTACCGGGAAAACGCCGGGCTCGACTTCCTGGCCGCGGTGCTCGAGATCCCGGGGCTGGAGCTCGGTGGCGCGTTCCTGCTCGAGGCGCTCGACCACTGGGAGCAGGCGATGCCGTCGATCGTGTCGTCGGCGCTCGCGCGCATCACCCCTGCGCAGATCGGGGCCGTCGACGCGCTGCTCGAACGGCAGGCCGAAGCGCTCGAAGAGGGGGCGGACCTGGACGCGGTCGCGCGCCTCGAGGTCGGCCTCATCGACTCGGTGGTCGCGATGCTCGGCGACGTGACCCTCCGGCTGATGGCGAACTCCACGCGGGCGCTCCGGCGACGTCTCACCCGTCTGCAGCTCGAGCTCACCGACGACCCGCTCGCGCAGATCCAGGCCAGCCGGATGCTCCTTCGGCGGGCGCTCGAGGACCGCCCTTCCCCCGATGTCATCCGTACGGCCCACGCGCAGATCCTGGCGGTGGTCCACGCACCGCTCCGCGCACACCTGCGGACCCTGCCCACTCGCCCCCACCGAACGTCGCGCTGGCAACGCCACGAGAGCGCCAGCGCCCGCACCTGACCCGAGGAAGCCATGACTCTCTTTCGACCGAACCGTCTCCAGCAGCTCATCCGTGACCCCGGCGCGCCGATCGGCGCCATCGCCGCCCACCTCGACGCCCTCGACCACGACACGCGCATGGCCGAGCTCGCCGACACCACCCGCCAGGATCAGCGCCTGCTCTGGACCAAAGCCGACGCGGGCGACCCCGTCGACTACGCGCACTTCGTTCCCGAGGGCGCGAAGCCGCTCGAGCCGGTCGTCCACCACGGCCGCAACACCCTCCCTCTCCCCGGCCCGCAGCGCTTCTTCCGGAAGCCGATGACGCGGCCCGAGGACGGCACCGAGCGCGCCTTCGGCTACAACGACGCGCCGAGCCGCGGGCTGGTCGGCCCCGGCTACTTCGTGCTCGAGAAGAGCGAGCCGCAGTGGATGGACCGCGGCGCATGGTTCGTGAATTACTTCACCCACCCCGACGGACCGGTGCCCTCGAGCTGGCCGGAGGTGAAGCCGAACAGCGAAGGCCTGCAGCGCTTCGTCTACGGCGGCACTCGCGACTTCATGCGCAAGGTCAGCGACCACGTATCGATCGGCGCCGCCTACAAGGGCGACAAGCCGCTCGACCACTACTTCACGCTCTGCCGCGAAGGCTGAGCGGTAGGCAGCCGGGCGGGTCCTTCGCTACAACCGTGGCGATGGCCCTCCGGCGACGCCCGCACATCGGACTCGATCTGGCTCTGCCCGAAGACGGGGCCGGACTGGTCGTGATGGAGCTACCGCCCGGTAGCCCGCTGACCGGTCGCGTGGAGGTCGGCGCGCGACTGCTCTCGGTCGACGGAGTGCCGGTCACCGGTCTCGACGACGTACGGGGCCGGGTCCGGGAGCTCGCGGTCGGCGACGAGTGCGCGCTGACCTTCGACACGGGCACGATTCGCCAGGTGCTGGAGCCCCTGCCGCTCGAGCCGATCGACGGACGCGTGGAGCTCGGAGAGGTGCCGGTTCCTTCGGAAGGCGGCTATCGACTCCGCTCGCTGTGGACCTTCCCCCGCAGCCCCGGACCGCACCCGGTCGTCTGGCTGATGCCCAGCGCGAACTGGCTCTCCGAGGAGCACACGCAGGAGCTCTGGCACCCGACCCTCAAACTGGTCCGGGCGCTGGCCGAGCGCGGCTTCGCAACGCTCCGAGTGGAGCGAAGCGGCATCGGCGACAGTGAGGGGCCGCCCTGTGTGGACACCGATCTCGAGACCGAGCTCGCCTGGTGTCGCGCGGGCCACGAGCATCTGCTCGCGAATCCCGACGTCGACCGCGACCGGGTGTTCCTCTTCGGCCGGAGCCTGGGCGGGACGCTGGTGCAGCTGCTGGCCGCGGAGTTCGAGGCGCGGGCGGCCGCGGTGTGGGGCGCGACCGCGAACCCGTGGCACGACGCGATGATGGCGACCGCCGAACGCCAGCTGCGGCTCAAGGGGGTCGAAGGCGAGAAGCTGAGCCGCCACATCGAGCGCCGACGCCGCCTCAGTGAGGCGGTGCTGATCGGGGGCGAGTTGCCTCGGGACGTGCTCGCGCGCGAACCGGAGCTGGCGCCAGCGAAGGACGAGTTCACGGGCGGGCGCGTCCACGGACGACTGGCCCGGTACTTCCAGCAG
This sequence comes from uncultured Sandaracinus sp., assembly GCA_964462035.1. Classification (GTDB taxonomy): domain Bacteria; phylum Myxococcota_A; class Polyangia; order Polyangiales; family Houyiibacteriaceae; genus UBA1660. The sequence goes on along the minus strand of CAYXAP010000019.1, from coordinate 121,091 downwards.
CTGCAGGCGCTGGACGTGGCTGCGGCGTGTGCGCGCTTCGAGGGACCGATGCTCGTGATGCGCGGTGAGCTCGACTGGATCACCGGCGAGGACGACGCTGCGTCGGTTGTGGCGGCGGCGCGCCGGCCCGCGTTCCGCTTCTTCGAGGGCATCGACCACCTGATGCACCGACGCGACGATTTGGCGGAAGCCTCCGCACACATCTTCGGCGGTGACTTCGACCCCTCCGGTGCGGAGGCGATGATCGCCTTCTTCCTGGCGAGCTGACCGTCAGACGACCGCGCGCTTGCGCGGGTCGGGAAAGACGCCGCCGTAGAGTGGCGTGGGCACATCGGCGTCTTCCTCCTCGCCGGCGTCGTCCGGGATCGAGGCGTCCGCCACCGCTGCGTCCTCGGTCACGGGAGAGCCCGCGTCCGTCGACGCGTCGGCCACGCCAGCGTCGGAGTCCGGCCCGGCGTCGCTCACCGTCGTGGACGAACCGCAGGCGACCGCGCCCGCCACGAGAGCCGCGCGCGCCGCATGTCCGGCTGCACGACCGAGTCGTCCGCGAACGGTGGGCCCGACGGAGAGACGCTCGGCGGTCGAGCCGCAAAAGGGACACGCGGGCTCGCTCTCGTACACGTGCCGCTCGCACGATGCGCAAAGGGTCATCTGTCGCATGACTCGTCTCCTCCTCCCGTCGCCGGCCAAGGCTCGACCACGATCTCCCACAGACCATAGTCGAAGGGCTCACCGATCGCCGGTGATCGCGGAACGAGCCGTTCTCGGAGCCCCTTGGAACGGTGCTCGAGCGCCCGGTGGTGGCAATAGGGCTGGTTGCCACGCCGTCCGAGGAACGACTCGGAGGTCCAGGTGCAGCCGGCCTTGCACACGTCGGCGTAGTAGCAGCCCGCGCAGTAGCCCCAGAGGTCGTCGGTGCCTCGGTCGCGGGTGAAGCGCAGCTCCGGCGCGCGCTCCCAGATGTCCAGCAGCGAATGGTCGCGCAGATTCCCGCCGACCCAGTTGCGGGTCGGTAGCGAGGGGCAACCCTTCACGTCGCCGTTGGCCTCGAGGCCGAGGACCAACCGCCCCGCGGTGCAGTCGGTGCACCCCGACCGGAAGAGCCCCCGGAACCGGTGTTCGAAGGGCCCGAAGTAGCCCACGTTGTTGCCTGCCAGGAAGGTCACGTCGCGTGCGTGGCAGCGCTCGGCGAGATCGCCCAGCCGAGGGAAGAGGTCCAGCAGGTCGTAGGGCTGCAGGAGCAGGTCCGGGTCGTCGGCTGCGCGACCGGCAGGCACCGTGAGCGCGAGCTGCCAGCCATGGGCGCCGACCTCGAGGAGTCGCTGGTAGACGTCCTCGAGCTGGTCCATGTTGCGCCGATTGATCTGCGTGTTGAGGGCCACCTGCATGCCGGCAGCGGACGCATGCCGGAGCGCGGCGAGCCCGGCCGCGTGAGCCCCCTTCAGACCGCGCAGCCGGTCGTGGGTGGCGGGCGCACCGTCGATGGACACCGAGAGGCTCTGGACACCGGCGTCGGCCGCGCGTCCCGCCACCGCAGCATCGATGCCCCGCCCACCGCTGACCATCGCGCACGCCATGCCCTCGTCGCGAACCGCACGGGCGACTCGCTCCCAGCCCTCGTAGAGATAGGCCTCGCCGCCGATGAGGGTCACCTCGCGCACACCGAGCTCCGCGAGCTGGCGAACCACGTCGAGCGCCTCGTCGAGCGAGAGCTCGTCCGGGCGCGCGTGCCCTGCGCGCGAGCCGCAGTGATGGCACGCGAGATCGCAGCGGAGCGTCAGCTCCCAGACGCAGTGAATCGGTCGGTGTCGGTGGTCGACCGGCCGCGGCGCGAGCGGGAGCTCGACGCCACGCGAACGCGACCCCATCGCCGCCGCCAGCGGGAGCCGACGCGGCTTCTTCGCGGAGCTCGCCCCCATTCCGTGGTCGAGCCTAGTACACCGGAGCGCCCGGCGCTCAGAACGAGAGGCGGAAGGTCTGCAGCCTTCCGTCGACGGTGCAGACCGTCCCGCTGCTCGGGTTCTGCAAGGTCACCCCCGTGAACGTGATGTCGAGCACGCCGTCGTCCGGCCGGTAGTCCGCGATGGTCAGCGTGCCTTCGATGGGATCGGCGACCGTGCCGCCGAGGACCCCAGCGGAGTCCATGGCGAGGTTGGTCCAGGTGGTGCTGGTGATGACGTTGACCACCTGACCCGTGTCGACGCGGTGCTGTGACGAGAGCGTCTCGCTGGGGCCGGCGCCGTCGAGATCGAGCTGCACGCTGCCCGTCACGCCGCCACCAGCGGTCGAGGTGACGGCGATGGACTCGCTGTTGCGGACGACGACGACGTCTCCATCGAAGGTGGGGAAGCAGTCGCCTCCGAAGGTCAGCCCGACGTCCGCGGCGGGCGGACCGCCATCGAACCCTGAGCCACCGCCGTCGACCGCAGGCCCGAGGTCTGCTCCGGGCCCCCCGTCGAAGCCCGGGCCGAGGTCGACGCCGGGGCCCGCGTCGAACGAGCTGCGGGTGGGCGATCGGGTGTCGTCGCCACAGCCGAGAACGAGGAGCATGGAGAGGAGAGCCCAGCGCATGGGCTCACCATACGTCAGCGAAGCGTCACCCTTCCCGGCTACTCTCGGTGCGATGGCCATGGAGAAGAGCGTCGCCCTGTTGCGGGCGATCAACGTCGGCAAGCACAACCGGATCAAGATGGACGACCTGCGACCGGTCTTCGAATCGCTCGGGTGTCGCGACGTGTCGACCTACATCGCGAGCGGCAACGTGATCTTCGTCGCTCCGGCGAAGGTGCGGAAGACCCTCGCCAGGAAGGCGGAGGCGATGCTCGAGGAAGAGCACGGCGTTCGCTCGCCGGTGATCCTGCGACAGGCCAGCGAGCTGGCGGCCACCGTGGAGCGCTGCCCCTTCACGGAGCACGACCCGAAGAAGGTCCACCTGGTCTTCCTCGCCGACGAACCGACCGGCAGGGTGGACCCAGCCACGTACGCGCCGGACCAGCTACACCTCGAGGGCCGCGAGCTCCACCTCCATACCCCGCTCGGACTGGGAAGATCGAAGCTCGACAACCAGAAGCTCGATCGAGCGCTGGGCACGGTCACCACGACCCGAGGACTCCGAACGGTCCGCAAGCTGATCGAGCTCTGCGGCTGATGGAGCTGGCGCTGGATCGGACCGCCGTGGTGGACCTCGCGAGCTCCCTCGGCGGAACGGAGCTCGAGCTCCGCTCCGCGTGCGCGGGCGGCGACGCGCTTTTCCTGCTGCTCTCGTACCGCGACGAGCGCGGCAGGCTGGGCTGCGCGGTGGCCGCGGTCGATCGCGTGACTCTCGAGCCCTGGGCCACCCACGCGCTGCCCTACATCAAGCACGACAACGGCGGGGGCACCCTTCGGTGCACGGCCTCGGGCTCGCGTCTCTCCGTCGGCACGGAGTTCACGATCCACGTGCTGGATACCCGAGACGGATCGCTGAGCCCGACCCACGACGCCGACACGGAGCAACACACCGAGGAGGGCTGCTTCTGGGGCGAAGACCACCTGCTGCACCTCGACGAGATGAGCGCCGGCGGGCTCGTGCTGACGGACCTGCGCGACGAGACCACGTCGGTGCTCGAGCTCGAATCGCCGCATCGCTACGGAGTCAGTCCCGCTGGGGCGTTCGGGGCGTTCATCACGAGCGACGGCATCACGCTCGAGCTGGTGACCTTCTCGCTGCCCGATCTCCAGGTGCTCGGGCGACAGCCACTCGCGGGCACCCGCGACGAGCTGCTCTTCCACCCGACGGAGGCGGCCGTGTTCACCGTCGATGGAGAGACGCTGATTCGCGTCGACGTGGGCTCCGGCGCCCGTTCGATGCGCGCGAGGCCGATGGGTCGGCTTGTCGCCTTCGATCACGCCGGGCGCGCCGCCTTCGCCCGCACGGACTACTACCGGCTACCGAGCACCCCGCCGACGCTGGAGGTGTGGGTCACCGCGGACGACCGCGTCGTCGAGCTCGAGCTCCCCGTCTCCGGTCGGGCCTGGTGGGGGCTCGGCGACGACACGCTGGCCGTGGCCCATCGGGAGCCGGAACCGCCCGAGGGCGTGCGTCTGTCGTTCGTGCGTCGTCGAGGCTGATATGCTCCCGCCGTGGCTCAGAGCCAGATGAACGCGAGCAGCTGGAGCACGGCGCTGCGCACACCGCAGATCCTCTGCTTCGCGCTCCTGATGTCGACCTTCATCTATGGGGGGCTCATCATCGCCGAGATGCTCCCGCGTGGTGAAGACGAGGACCTTCGCTGGGTCTTCGCGGGGCTCGGTCTCTTCGGGGCGATCGCCTCTTTCGTCATCCCGGGGATGCTCCGGAAGAACGCGCCGCCCCTCCAGGCGGAGACTCGCGACGAGGTCGACCCAGAGGGCCGAGCGATGTTCCGCGACGCGGCCCCCACGCGGAAAGTCGTCACCGACCCGAAGTCGATTCGGCAGACCTACGTGGGCCGGCGCTTCACGCCCTTCATCCTCGCGCTCGCGCTCAGCGAGATCCCCGCGATCATGGGCCTGCTCACCTGGGTGACGACGAGCGTGCCGATCGCCGCCTGTCTCGTGCTCGTCGCGTTCTCGTCGACACTGATCATCCTGCGCTTCCCCTTCCCGAAGCGCTGGCGCGCCGACGCGGAGGCCCGGGTCGGCGCACTCATTCCGGACTGAGCCCTACGGGAGCTCGGCCTTGGTGAAGCCGTCCCAGCAGCTGTCGTAGTCGTCCTGGAGCGCGGGCGTCTCCATCGCCCACTTGGTCGGAGAGAAGGGCCAGCGGCTCTCGAACATGAAGGCCATCGTGCCGTCGATCTTCTGGGGGGTGAGCTCCGCGCTCGACGCCTTGTCGAAGGTCGCCTGGTCGGGACCGTGGCCACTCATGCAGTTGTGCAGCGAGATGCCGCCGGGAGCGAAGCCGCCAGCCTTCGCGTCATAGACGCCGTGCACCAGCCCCATCAGCTCGCTCATCACGTTGCGGTGGAACCAGGGCGGACGGAAAGAGTGCTCGGCGACCATCCAGCGCGGCGGGAAGATCACGAAGTCGCAGTTCGCGGTGCCAGGCACCGAGGTCGGCGAGGTCAGCACCGTGAAGATCGAAGGGTCCGGGTGATCGAAGCTGACCGTGTTCACCGTGTTGAAGCGCGAGAGATCGTAGCGGTAGGGAGCGAGGTTGCCGTGCCACGCGACCACGTCCAGCGGCGAGTGATCCATGGTGGTCGCCCAGAGCCGGCCGTGGAACTTCTGGACGACCGTGGTCGGGCGCTCGACGTCCTCGTACGCCGCAACCGGCGACTCGAAGTCGCGCGGATTCGCGAGCCCGTTGGCACCGATGGGCCCGAGGTCCGGGAGGCGCAGCAGCGCGCCGTAGTTCTCGCAGACGTAGCCGCTCGCTTCGCCGTCCGGCAGCTCCACCCGGAAGTGCACGCCGCGCGGAACGACCGCGATGTGGCCCGGCGGCACGTCGAGGATGCCCATCTCGGTCACGAGCCGGAGCGCCCCGGCCTGCGGCACGAAGAGTAGCTCGCCATCGGCGTCGTAGAAGACGGAACGCTCCATCGAGCGGTTGCATTGATAGACGTGGGCGGCGAGGCCCGTGCCCGCAGCGGGGTCGCCACTGCCAGCGATGGTCTTCATTCCGTCGACCCAGTTGGTGGGCTGGTCGGGCATCGGTTGTGGATCCCAGCGCAGCCGGTTCGGTGAGGGCGGGAGCTCGTCGAAGGGTCCGCTCCGCCACAGGCCCTGGTCGATGAGCGCGAACGCTCCGCGCCCGGCCGTGGGACGCATCCGGTAGAGCCAAGAGCGTCGGTTCTCCGAACGTGGGGCCGTGAACGCCGTGCCCGAGAGCTGCTCCGCGTAGAGCCCGTGCTTCACGCGCTGGGGCGAGTTCTGCCCTTCCGGGAGCACGCCCGCGATGGCCTCGGTGGCGTGCTCGTTGCCGAATCCCGACAGGTAGTCCGTCATGGCCCGAAGCCAACCACGAGCGGCCGCCGCGATCCAGGAGGTTCAGCCCCGCGGAGAAGGCCCGCTTCTATCGAATGGCGAGGCGGTCGGCGATCGAGACGGTCGCTTCGTTCGTTCCCGCGGGCACGGGCACGGGCGACCCCGCTGAACTCAGTGGCCGGAGCCGCCCCAGAGCTCGACGAGGCGGCGGTCGCGGCCGCAGCCGGTGCGGTACTGGCGGTATCGGATCGGGTGGGTCTGGTAGTAGTTCTGGTGGTAATCCTCGGCGACCCAGAACGTCGTCGCGTCCGTGATCGGGGTGACGATGCGCTCGCCCAGCTCCTCCGCGGTGGCGGCCTTCGAGGCCTCCGCGGCGGCGCGCTGCTCGGCGTCGACCGGATAGATGCCCGTGCGGTACTGGTTGCCGCGGTCGCAGAACTGGCCGCCGGCGTCCGTTGGATCGACGTTGTGCCAGAAGGTCTCGAGCAGCTTCTCGTAGCTGATGACGGCCGGATCGTAGAGCACGCGGATCGCCTCGGAGTGACCGGTGTCACCGCTCGAGACCTCTTCGTAGGTCGGGTGTTGGGTGTCGCCGTCGGTGTAGCCGCTCAGCACCGACTCCACGCCATCGAGCACCTCGAAGGGGCGCTCCATGCACCAGAAGCAGCCGCCGGCGAAGTAGGCGACCGCCTTGCCCTCGGGCGGCTCGGGCGCGCGAGGCGAGCCATCCACGGTCTCCTCGACCGGTGCATCGTCGGCGCTGGCTTCGTCACTGCCGCTCGGGGCGGTGGACTCGTTGCCCGAACAGGCGGCGAAGGTGGAGAGAACGAGGAACAGGGCGAATCGGGCGGTGATCATGTGCCAGGACATAGGGTCGATTCGCCGAGACGTTACGCGTTGGCCGCCTCGGATGCTTCCCGGACCTCGGTCGCGTGCTCGGCGAGGTAGAGGAGGAAGTTCTCGTGGTTCTTCCGAACCGCCTTGCGGAACATGGAGCCGAGGGCGGCGCCGATCGGCCAGAGCAGCGGCGAGCGGAGCTCGAACTCGAAGGTCCGGTCGAGCTTCGTGCCACCGGGCGCCGGCATCATCCCCCAGCGTTCCGAGGCACCCTTGGTGAGGAAGCGGAACGCGGAGCTGAACTCGGAGATCTCGACCGCATAGAGGGTCGGTCGGTCCGCGAGCACCACCCGCTCGGTATGGGTCGAGCCATCCTTCGAATGGACCGTGGCGCGGGAGCCGGCCTTGCGGGAGTCCCCCTCGTGCCACTCGAGGCGGTCGATGCCCGGGATCGGCCCGTGACCCGTGAAGGTCTCGTAGGCGGGCGGGCTGGTCAGGAAGTCGTAGGTCGTCTCGACGTCGAGGGGCAGGACCACGACCTCGTGGATGCGAATGGTGGTCATCGCCCCCGACTCTACAGGTTCGCGGCCCGGAGGCGCACCTGCTCGCAGGAGGTCTTCATCGCGGCGACCGCCTCGTCCAGGAGCGTGAGCACCGGGATGGGACTCTCGCCGTCCACCTCCGTGTGCCCCAGCCAGGGCGTGCGAACCCGGCGCGCGCAGCCGATCGCGTCGCACAGGCGGTCCGCTTGGGCGGCCGGAACCAAGGGGTCGCCCTCGCCGTGGAGGACCCACACCGGGCCTCGGGGCCCACGGCGAGGTGAGAGCGCGGCGAGTACGACCGGCGGCACGTCGCCGGCGGCTTCCATGACTCGGCGGGCGTAGCGGGTCCCGCCGGTGGCTCGGTGGTGCTCGCGGAGCGCGAGGAGATCGGCGTGAGCGCCGACCGTCAGCACGCCAGTGACCGGTACGTCTTCCAGCGCCCGCAGCGCGACCCCGCCACCGACGCTGATGCCGACCGCCCCGACGCAGCCGTGTCGCTGGCGGGCGGCGTCGAAGTAGCGGGCCAGCCGAGGGACCACCTCGGGATCCGGCTCGAAGGCGGCGAGTGTGGGCAGGTGGGGCACGTGGACGACGAAGCCCTCGTCCGCGAAGAGCGTAGCGAGCCGGGCCATTCGTGGCTCCTCGCCACCCTCCGGGTGGACCCCGTGCACCAGGATCAGAGCCGGCTCGAGGGGCTCGGGGTTCGCCCGCGACCACCGGCGGCCATGGATGCCGGCGAAGATCTCCGGGGTACCCGGGCGGGGCTCGACCGACTCGAAGCGACGGAGGAACGAGCCCCAATGGGCCCAGCGGCGCACGGGAGCGCTGACCACCCAGCCGAGGACCAGGATCGCCCCGAGGACCCAGAGCCCGCGCCGCCGTCGCATCGTCAGAGCCTAGAGCCTGATCCGAGCGGAGCGTAGGCGCTTCGCATTCTGAGCACGCACCCTGCTCCTCCGGCCACCCCTTGACCCAGCGCCCTCCCCGGCCGAGGATGCCGCCCATGACCGCACCCTTCGCCGGCGTCGTCCAGCGCAGCTACGCGCTCGAGGGAAACCACGTGCTGATCATCGACGCGAGTTATCAGGGGGAAGCGGAGATCGGCGCCTGGATCGAGGTCGATCTGCCCGACACCTCGGCTGGAACCGCCCAGATCAAGAGCGTGGCCTGGGGCAGCGCCTTCGACGCCCAGAGCCCTCCGCTGACCCTCGTGGTCCACGGCCTGAACGCCGTTCCGGCGACCGGCGCCGAGGTCCGAGCGGGCAAGCCGCCACCCAGCGTGGGTTGACCCCGAGGTCGTCCTCGATCGAACGCTAGCTCTCGCGCAGCTTCATCATCACGGGACGGGCGGCGATGATCTGGACGCCGCGCGCGGCGAGGTCGACGAGCGTTTCGAAGGCCGGGGATTCGGGCTCGATGGGCAGACCTCGCACCGAGAGGCTCGTGAGGGCGGGGAGCGCGCGCAGTGGCGCGAGGTCCTCCACCTTCGTCTGGCCGAGATCGAGCTTGGCGAGCGCAGGGCAGCGCCCGAGCGGAGCGATGTCGGTGATGGGGTTGTCGTGGACGTCGAGTCGGGTGAGCGCTGGCTTGTCGCCGAGGGCGTCCAGGCTCTTCACGAAGCTGCCGCCGAGCCAGAGCTGCTCGAGCGCGCGCAGCGGTGCGAGGGAGCCGAGGGACTCGAGCTCGTTGCCGGCGAGGGAGAGCTCGCGGAGCGCCTCGCCGTGTTGGAGTCCGTCGAGGCTCCGGATCGGCGTCCACAGATCCGGGTAGGCCTCGGCTTCGCCGTGGTCGCTCCAGCTCACGCGCTCGAGCCGGGCGAGGGAGGCCGCGCGGACGTGACCCGAATCGTCGGCGTCGACCGCCTGCAGCGAGAGCGCGCGGCGGAGGCCCTCGTCGGGGATGTGGACTGTGGTCGTCACCGGCCGCGGTCCTGCACCCGGCTGGTGAGCTCGCCGACGTTCTCCACGCTCACGGTGACCGAGTCGCCGGCCACGATCGGACCGACGCCGGCAGGCGTGCCGGTGGCGATGAGGTCGCCGGGCTCGAGGGTCATGACGGAGTTGATGAAGAGTACGAGCGCGTAGGGGTCGAAGACCATCTGGGAGGTGCGACCCTTCTGGCGCTCCTCGCCGTTGACGGTGCAGCGAACCTCGAGGTCGAGCGGGTCCACGCCCGTCACGATGTGTGGGCCCACCGGACAGAAGCTGTCGAAGCCCTTGGCGCGGGTGAACTTGCCCTCGGCGCGTTGGATGTCGCGGGCGGTGACGTCGTTGACGCAGGTCAGGCCGAAGACGGCGGCGCGGGCGGCACGGGCGGTGTCCTCACGGATCCACTTGCCGATCACCAGGCCGAGCTCGGCCTCGTGCTCGACCCGTTCGCTCGCAGCGGGGAGCTCGATCGCGTCGAAGGGTCCGGCCACCGACGTGCTGGGTTTGAGGAAGATCAGCGGCGTGGTCGGGACCTCGTTACCGAGCTCGGCGGCGTGGGCCCGGTAGTTCCGGCCCACGCAGACGATCTTCCCCGGCGCGACCGGCGCGAGGAAGTGCTCGCCGCTGACGACGTCGCCGGTCGGCTCGCCGCCGAACCAGGGTTCCTTGCTCAGGATCGCCCAGCGATCGCCCTCCTGCCTGACCCAGTGGGCGCGGTTCTCGTGAACGGCCCGGCCGTATCGCTCGCTCATCGCCGGAGAGTACTCAGTAGAGCGGCATGTCGTCGCCGTCGGTGACGATGACGTAGACGATGGTGTCCGCGCGGAGGCTCGCGTCGAGGCTGGCCCAGGCGGTCGCGATCGACTCCGCGTGCATCGTCCCGTAGGCGACCACCGCGAGGATCTGTTTGGTCCAGGCGTCCGCGGCGGTGACGCCCGCGGAGCTCTCGAGCACACCGGCGAGCTTGTCGGTGAGCAGATCGGTCGCGCGGGCCACGGTGTAGGGGTCCGTCGTCGGGAAGACGAAGGCGCGGGTCACCGAGACGCCGATCTTCTCGGTGCCGATCATCACCAGGATGTCGGTGATGGATCCCGTGTGGCTCATCTCGTAGTCGATGTTGGTCTCGGTCTTCAGCAACGTCGCGCCCTCACAACGAGCGAGCACCTCGAACGCGAAGGCTTCGCTGAGCCCGGAGCTTCCGCCGGCGGTGCCCTCCTCGAGGATCGTCTGCGCGCCGGCGGTGAGGAGCGGGCGTTCGGCCGGATCGTCGAAGGCGTCCATCATGAAGTCGAGCCGGGTGTCGAAGAGGAAGGGCTCGGCAGAGGTCAGCTCGGTGTCGAGGCGCCCACAGGGGCCGGCGATGGTGCCGAAACCCGGGGCCATGGCCGCGTCGCTGGTGCCGCCGTCGTCGACGAAGGCGTCGGGGCCCAGGTCGTCGGCGACGAACGCGTCGAACGCGCCGAGGTCGGGGTCGTCCGGAACGAATCCGTCGGAAGCGCCGAGGTCGGAGCTCGCGTCGATGGCGGGGCCGCCGTCGAAGGGGACCCCGTCGTCGTCGGAGCAGGCCGCGAGAAGCGCGAGAGCGAGTACTGCGAAGCGCACGTTGGGAGGATAGTGCGACGCGGCTCAGCCGCCCAGCCGCACCGGGAGGCGGCGCGGCCCCCACTCCCCTGGGCGGCCTTCGAATACGCCGGCGATCGGGGCGCCGCAGCTGCCGCAGGCGCCGCGATCGCCGTCCATCGCCAGGTTCCAGCGAGTCAGGCGGTACCAGTCGCGGCCGATGACCACGTCGCCGCAGCTGGGGCAGAACGTGCTCTGGCCGGCCTCGTCGTGGACGTTGCCGGTGTAGACGTGGCGCACGCCGGCGTCACGGGCGATGCCCCGCGCTCGCTGGAGCGTCGCGGCTGGCGTGCGCTCCTTGTCCCGCAGCTTGTAGTCGGGGTGGAACGCGGAGAAGTGGAGCGGTACGTCCGGCCCGAGCTGCCGGACCACCCAGCGCGACAGCTCGCGCAGCTCGTCGTCGCCGTCGTTCTCGCCGGGGATCAGCAGGGTGGTGATCTCGACCCAGGTGTCGGTCTCGTGGACCAGGTACTCGAGGGTCTCGAGCACGGGCTTCAGCTCGGCGCTGCAGAGCTTCCGGTAGAAGCGCTCGGTGAAGCCCTTGAGGTCGACGTTGGTGGCGTCGATGGGGCCAAAGAAGTCCGCGCGCGCTTCGGGCGTGACGTAGCCAGCGGTCACGGCGACCGACTTCAGACCGGCCGCGCGGCAGGCGTGGGCGGCGTCGACCGCGTACTCGAGAAAGATGACCGGGTCGTTGTAGGTGAACGCGACAGAGCGGCAGTCGAGCTCCGCGGCGGCCTGGGCGATGCGCTCCGGCGGCGCCTGGTCGAGGAGCCGATCGAGTTGACGCGACTTCGAGATGTCCCAGTTCTGACAGAAGCTGCAGGTCAGGTTGCAGCCCGCGGTGCCGAACGAGAGCACGGGCGTTCCGGGGAGGAAATGGCTCAGCGGCTTCTTCTCGATCGGATCGACGCAGAAGCCGCTGGACCGGCCGTAGGTGGTGAGCACGATCGCGTCACCCTGCCGAGCACGCACGAAGCAGAGCCCACGCTGGCCGTCCTGCAGCTTGCAGTGGCGCGGACACACGTCGCAACGGACGCGCCCATCCGGGAGCGCCGTGTAGTGCCGGCCGGGAAACGAGTCCGCGAAGGTCTCCACGGGGGACAGGAGTAACGCGTCGAGCGGCGCTGGCCAGCGTGGAGGCACGGCTCTGCTACCGTATCGGCGATGGATGTTCGTCCCGCAGCGCTGGCCGGCCAGTTCTACGCCGGCGACGCCACGACGCTCGCGGCGGACGTGGACCGCTTCCTCGCGGAGGCTGCCGTGCCCGGCCCGGTGCCCAAGGCCATCGTCGCGCCGCACGCGGGCCTGGTGTTCTCCGGGCCCATCGCTGGGAACGCCTACGCGCAACTCGCGCCCATTCGCGATCGCATCGAGCGGGTGGTGCTGCTCGGACCGGCGCACCGGGTGTTCGTTCGCGGGCTCTGCGCGCCGACGGTCGAGTGCTTCGAGACTCCGCTCGGGAGGGTGCGGCTGGATCGCGTCGCGCTCGATTCGCTGCGTGACCTCCCTCAGGTGAGCTTCGCGGACGACCCGCACGAGCTGGAGCACTCCCTCGAGGTGCAGCTGCCCTTCCTGCAGCGGCTGCTGGGCGACTTCGTGCTCGTCCCGCTGGTGGTCGGCGCCGCCTCCGCGGACGCGGTCGCCGAGGTGCTCGAGCGGCTGTGGGGCGGGCCCGAGACCCGGATCGTCATCAGCTCGGACCTCTCCCACTTCCACGACTACGACACCGCCCGAGAGGTCGACCGGGTCACGACGGCCGCCATCGAAGCGCTCGACGTCGACGGCCTCGGCGAAGAGTCGGCCTGTGGGCGCGTGCCGATCCGCGGGCTGCTCACGGTCGCCCGTCGCCGCGGGCTCCAGGCCCGCACGCTCGATCTGCGCAACAGCGGCGACACCGCCGGCCGCAAGGACCGCGTCGTCGGCTACGGCGCGTACGCGTTCACCGATGGCTGAGCCCTTCGACGGCGCCAGCGGTCAGCGCCTGCTCGCCATCGCGCGGGACGCCGTCCGCGCGGCGGCCTCCGGGCAGCGGCTGGAGCTCGCGCTCGGTTCCGAGCCCCCCGAGCTCCGAGCGCCCGGCGCGGCCTTCGTGACGCTCCGCTCACCCGACGGCTCGCTGCGCGGCTGTATCGGCTCGCTCGCGCCGACGCGGCCGTTGGCCGAGGACGTCGCGACCAACGCGACCAACGCCGCGCTCCGGGACCCACGCTTCCCACCGGTCACGGTCGCCGAGGCGCCGGCCCTCGAGGTGTCGATCGCCGTGCTCTCGCCGTTCCGGCCGATCGGAGCGACCGACGAGAGCGCGCTGCTCGCCGAGCTGCGACCGCGCGTCGATGGCTTGGTGATCCGTGACCGCGGGCGCCGTGCCGTCTTCCTGCCGCAGGTGTGGGATCAGCTCCCGGAGCCGGTGGCGTTCCTGGGCGCGCTGAAGCGCAAGGCGGGCCTCCCCGATGGACCGCTCTCGCCGGGCTTCGAGGCCGAGCGCTTCACGGTCGCGTCGCTCGGGAAGTAGCCAGGCCTACGGGCAGGCGTCGGGCGGGTCCTGCCCGTCGGTGACGCCAGCCAGCCGAGCCCGGTAGCCCTGGAAGGTCACACCGATGCTCAGCGCGTCGCACTCGACCATGTCGCCGCCAGTCCCCGGCGTGGCGCGAACGTCGGCCGCCGTCTGGAGCTTGTTCCGGAAGATCATGAACTCGGCGTCACCGTCGCAGACCCCGAGGCTCCGGGTCGTTTGGAGCAGGTCGAGCACCGACCAGCGACCGGCGAAGGTGAGGTCGGACAGCTCGGTGAAGTCTTCGTTCAGGGTGCCGATGGCGCGGGCGTCGGTGAGCTTGACCGTGATGCCGTTGTCGTCGCCGGCGAACCGGATCTCGACGCGGTCCGGAAGCACCATGACCAGCTGACGGCCGACGACGTAGGCGTTGTCATCGCGCACGAGCGGCTGCTCGAGATCGCTCGCGAAGAAGGTGTCGTCGCGAAGGACCAGCCAGTCGTTGCCCTCCCAGGTCGGCGAAGCGAGGCGGGTCACGCCGTCGGGCATGTACGGCTCGTAGTCGACGATCGTGAACTCCGGCGGCTCCGTCTCGTCCGCGCTGCCTGCGAAGCCGGTCACGCTCTGGCTCAGCGTCGCGTCGACCCGGGGGTCGTTGTCCTGGCCGTTGTAGCCACGGAGCCGAACGGCCACGACGCCGACGCCGTTCTCGGAACTCATGCGGGCCGTCGACTGGAGCTCGGGAAAGACCAGCTCGACCAGCGGGTAGAGCTCGGCGCCGAAGGCGTTGTCGATCCCCTGTTCGCCGTCGATGAGCAGCGTCGCGTCAGGGTTGGGCGGGATGCACTCGCCCTGAGGGACCGGCGCCACGCTGCAGTAGTTGTCGAGGTTCAGGCCGATCTCCTGCCAGCCGATCTCGCCCTGGTTGAGGAGGACCTCCTTCAGACCGAAGACGAGCTCCTCGATGTCGTCGCCCTCCATCTCGGCCGGCGGGCGGCCTGGGGCGACCCGGCTGCCCATGGTGCAGCCGATGCCGGTGGTCATGCCGAAGTCGGGCGGGGTGTCGCTCATGTCGACCGACCCGTCCGATCCGGTCCCGTCGTTCTCGATCAGGGAGGGGTCGAAGACGTTGCAGCCCACGAGCAGGATGCACCCCACCCCGCGGAGGAAAGCCAATCGAGAACGCACCAACACGCCGGCAGCATATCAGAGCTTCGCGGAATGGCTCAGCCGATGGCGCGCATGGTCCCGCCGCGCATCTTGCGAAAGAGGTCGCGGTTCTGTGGGAAGGGCCTCAAGGCCTCACCGAGCGCCCGGGAGAGCCGCAGCACTCGCTGCTCGAGCTGGGAGCGCTCGTCGGCGTTCGCACGGAGCTGCTGCTTGCGGGCGTCCTGGCCCGCTCGGGAGTCGCGCTCGAGGCCCGCGATCCGCTGGCGGAGGGCGTCGAGCTGGAACTGCAGGTCCCGGGTCGGCGAGGGCGCGGAGGCGTTGAGCCAGTCGGCGTAGGCGGCGGTGGTCTCGCGCAGCGCCTCGAGGGCCGTCGGCGTCGGGGTCGAGCCGTGGATGGCGTCGAGCTGGATCACGCGCGCCAAGCAGGTCCGGTAGCGCTCGAGGTGATCGCGGGCGACTTCCGGCGCCCCACCCTGCTGGCGGGTCTTGGCGCGGGCTTGGGAGAGCTCGCCCGCGAGGGTATCGACGGCGTGAACGAGCCGCTCACGGTCCGCCTCGACGCGGGCGTCCTCTTTCGAGACCGCCTCCTCGAGCCGTTGCGCCTCGGCCCGGAGGGCCTCGAGCCGCCCGAGCGCGCCGTGGAGCTCGGCGAGGTCGTTCTCGACCTCGTGGGGAGGGCGCGCGCCGTCCGGCCAGACCCGGTCGACCATCAACTGGTAGAGCCGGGCCCGCTCGCGCCAGGCTCCGATTCGGGCGAGCTCGTCCGGGACCGGGACCTCCCGGGAGTAGATCGAGACCTTCCGGATCCGCTTCGCCTTCTCGGAGGCCATGGTGCCGAGGGTGTTCACCACCGAGTGGGCATCGACCGGCCGGTGGCCCGGGTCCTTCGAGAGCAGCTCCGCCACCAGCCTCGAGAGGAGCGGCGGGCATTCGGGTCGAACGCTGGCCAGCTCCGGCGGCATCGTCTCCATGTGATGGAGCACCCACCCGGCCATCGACTGCGACTGGAAGGGCAGCTCACCGGTCACCATCTCGTAGAGCACCATCCCGAGCGCGTAGAGATCGCTGGCCGGGGTGACCTCGGCGCGGGCCTGGAAGCGCTCGGGCGCCATGTAGCGCGGTGAGCCGAGGAACTCGCCGGCGCCGGTGAGCCGGCGGTCGTTCGGCGAGATCGCGATGCCGAAGTCCATGAGCTTGGCGACACGCGTCCCGTCGTCGCTGCTGCAGATGAAGACGTTCTCCGGCTTCACGTCCCGGTGGACGACCCCGAAGTCGTGAGCGCGGGCGAGCGCCCGTGCGAGGTGGAGGGCGAGCATCAGCGCCTTGTCCACTTCGAAGGCGCCGTCCCGCTTGATCGGCTGATCGAGTGGCTCGCCGTGGAGGAGCTCCATGACCAGATAGGGCACGAGCTGCGGCGTGAGGCCGAAGTCGAAGATGGTGATGATGTTCGGGTGAGCCAGCTGACGCGTGCTCCGCGCCTCGCGCTCGAGTCGCTCGCGGAGCGCCTCGTCATCGGCGAAGCGGTCGTGGAGCACCTTCACGGCGACCACCCGATCGCCGACGTTCTGCCGCGCCCGATAGACCGTGCCCATGCCCCCACGGCCGAGCACGTCCTCGAGGGTGTAGCGGCCGCCGAGCACGCTCCCGATCCGCGGGTCCGTCATGGTCTGCAGCGGCGCGCCGTCGACGAGACAGGCGAAGTCGTCGTCGCTGTAGCGAAGCCGACACGTGGGGCAGACCTTCACGACGGCCAAGCCTACCGGGTTCGCGGATCGGCTGGCCAGGGAGCGGTGTGTCTATTCGCCGGCCAGGCGGGCGCGCATGGCGCGGGCGGCCCGACCGCGATGGCTCAACGCGGCCTTCTCGGCCGCGGTCAGCTCGGCCATCGTCCGGGTCTCGCCTTCCGGTAGGAACAAGGGATCGTAGCCAAAGCCGCCGTCCCCACGTGGCGTCTCGAGGATCTGCCCCTCGACCGTTCCGTCCGTGGTCTCGAGCACCGTGCCGTCCGGTAGGGCGAGCACCAGCACACAACGAAAGCGAGCGGCTCGGTCGCCACGACCCGCCAGTTGCTCGAGGAGCAGCGCGTTGTTGGCTGCGTCCTTCGAGGGTACCGGCTCCCGGCCGGCGTCCTCGGCGAAGCGCGCCGAGCGGACCCCCGGCGCACCATCGAGCGCGTCGACCTCGAGGCCGCTGTCGTCGGCGATGGTCGCCAGGCCGGTGTGGGCGGCGATCTCGACGGCCTTCTTCCGAGCGTTGCCCACGAAGGTCTCGGCGTCCTCGACCACGTCGGGGAGCGGCGCCTCGGGTCCGACGACTTCCGTCGGGAGGTCGGCGAAGAGCGTGCGGAGCTCCGCGAGCTTCTTCTGGTTCGAGCTGGCGACGAGGATGCGCTCGGGGATGGTCGTCATCAGGGCTTCTCGAGCAAGCGGTCGAGGTTCACGCCGACGGACTCGAGCGCGGCCGTCTGGGAGGCGATGAGCTCGGGCATGGCGCCGAGGGCGAGGTCGAGCATCGCGTCGAGCTGTGCGCGCGACACCGGCGCCCCCTCGGCGGTGCCCTGCACCTCGACGAAGGAGCCGTCGCCGGTGCCGACCACGTTGAGGTCGACCTCGGCGTCGCGGTCCTCGAGGTAGCAGAGGTCGAGAATGGGCGTGTCCTTCAGCAGACCGACGCTGATGGCGGCGATGGGCGTCCGGAGGATCCCGGTCCGAAGCACACCGTCCTTCACGAGTCGGTCGAGGGCGATGGCGAGCGCGACGAACCCGCCGGTCACCGACGCCGTTCGGGTGCCTCCGTCGGCGTCGAGCACGTCACAGTCGATGGTCACGGTCCGGTCGCCGAGGTGCTCGAGCGCCACACAGGAGCGAAGCGCTCGGCCGATGAGTCGCTGGATCTCCGCAGTGCGGCCGCCGATGCTCCCGCGCCGTCCTTCGCGGTTCTGACGACGGGGGTTGCAGCGCGGGTGCATCTGGTACTCGGCCGTGAGCCAGCCGTGCCCCGGCTCGTTCATCCAGCGCGGCGCGCCGTCTTCGAGGGAGGCGCTCACGAGGACGGTGGTCCCGCCGCAGCGGTAGAGGACGGAGCCCTCCGGGTTCCGCTGGATACCGGTCTCGATGGTGACCGGGCGGAGGGCGTCGGGCGCGCGCTTGTCGGGTCGGGTCATGGGGGAGCCATCCCGCGAAGCAGCGGGTGGGTCAAGACCCCGTCCCGCCCTGCGTGCTATCGGGGGGCCATGCTCCACGGACGCATCGCCACCCTGCGGCACGAGAGCCGCTGCCTGAAGGACAACCGCCTGGGTGACCCCCACGTGCGCGAGATCCTCGTCTACCTCCCCCCCGGCTACGACGAGGGCGGGCCCTACCCGACGATCACCCTGCTGCCCGGCTTCGCGGCGAACCACCGCTCGATGCTCGGCTACAAGCCCTTCGAGCCGAACACGGCGGAGCGCTTCGATGCCCAGATCGTGGCCGGCGAGAGTGCCCCGGCGATCCTGGTGATGCCCGACTGCACCAACCGATGGGCGGGCAGCCAGTTCGTCGACTCGGCGGCCACCGGGCGCTACCAGACGTACCTCGCGGAGGAGATCCTCCCCTTCATCGACGAGGAGTTGAACACCCTCGGTCCCGAAGGCCGCGCGGTGGCGGGGCGGAGCTCCGGCGGCTTCGGCGCGCTCCGACTGGCGATGGACCGGCCCGGCACCGTCGCCGCCGTGGCCAGCCACGCGGGCGACGCCGCCTTCGAGGTGAGCATGCGACCGATGCTGCATCAGGCGGCGATCGCCTATGACCGTGCCGGTGGCGTCGAGGCCTTCGCGAAGACCGTGAGCGACGAGGGACCCAAGGGCCCCTTCGCCTTCGATGGCCTCATCGTGATGGCGTGCTCGGCGGCCTACGCGCCGGAGCCGGACGCCCCCGCCCCCCACTGCGCTCTCCCCTTCGATCCGGCCACGGCGGTGCTCGGCGAAGGCTGGAAGCGCTGGTTGGCGGCGGACCCGCTCGAGCGACCGGAGGGGCTGAGGGCCGCGGCCGGGTCCCTGAGAACCATCTTCATCGACGCCGGCGATCGCGACGAGCATGGGCTGCACTTCGCCGCCCGCATGCTCACCGACGCACTCCAACAGGCCGGAGCGACGGTCACGTACGAGGAATTCCCGGGCGGACACCGGGGAACCAGCTACCGATATGGGACGTCTCTGCCCTTCCTCTCGGCGGCTCTGGCGCCCTGAGGTGGCCAGCTTGCTCGGGACGCACGAATCGAAGAGCGGGCTTGGGTCCACGGGGCCCTTCGCCTATCCTAGCCGCGGCCGCGAGGTCATGGGCTGAGCCCGGAGGGAAGATGGCGACGAAGAAAGCCACCAAGAAATCGCGCAAGACTGCCAAGAAGGGCAGCGCCAAGAAGGCGAAGAAGAGCACGAAGTCGAGCGCGAAGCAGGCCAAGAAGGCGGCTCCGAAGAAGAGCGCCAAGAAGGCCGCCCCGAAGAAGAAGGCCAGCACCAAGAAGGCGAGCCCCAAGAAGGCCAAGGCCAAGAAGAAGGCCGCCCCGAAGAAGAAGGCCGACGACGAGTCGAAGAGCCCCCCGAAGTCGGGAGGTGGCGCTGCCGGTGAAGCTGCGCGCATCCTCGCTCAAGAGACTCCCGCCGCGGCGGTCACCGAGCAGTGCGAGCTGCTCCTCGACTCCCGTCGCACGGTGGCCACCAAGGCCGCGCGCGTCGTCCACGAGATCGTCAACGAGAAGCCCGAGCTGCTCGTCTCGCACGTCGAGAAGTTCGCCCGCGGACTGACCGCCAAGCCGAAGCGGGTGGTCCAGACCTCCGCGGACGCGCTGCCGGCGATCGCCAAGATCAGCCCCGCCCGGGTGGCCAAGCACCTAGCGACGCTCAAGGAGGCCTTCGAGCCGACGCTCGCCGACGGCAAAGATGGGCTCGTGCGGACCTTCGCCAACCTGTGCACGGCGTCGGTCGCGTACCAGAAGCGGCTCGAGCCGATCCTCACCCACGCGCTCGAGGGCGCGAACGGTAAGACCCTCCTTCGCTGGTCCGAGATCGTCCTCCCCGCGCTCAAGGGCGAGCCACACGCGCGGGCCCGGTCGGTGGTCGAGGATCGGTTGGACCGGATCCCCCGGTCGATCGCGCAGCAGATCGCCAACAACCTCGGCTTCAAGCTCCGCGTCCGCTACCGCTGACGGCGTTCCCGAAAGGGCCGCTATCACGCGGACTTGGCGCCGCCCGCCCTTTTCCGTTATGCCCGAGAGCATGACGGAACGATGGATGCGCGCGTTCGTGTGGGTGGGGTTGATGGGCCTGGTGGCCTGCGCCTCCGAACCACAGCCGCTGGTGATCGGCAACGGAGACACGGAAGCGGCGACGGGGGACACCGCGGCGGCGGGAGATCGGGACGCCGACCGCTGGCCGCGCGAGTACGTAGCCGGGCCCGGTAGCGGGGCCGCGCTGATGTTCGCGACCGAGGATGCGGTGGCCCGAATCGGCTACATCTCCGAGGGCACCCCGCTGAGCATCGCGGGCTTCCCGGAGAACGGGCACGTGCCCATCCGCATCATGGAGGGCGGGATGAAGGTCCGCGCCCTCATCGCTGCAGACCGCTTCGCCCTGCGCGTCCAGCAGCGGGGCAAGCTCGGCGGGACCTCGGTCTACGTCACCCCCGGTGACTACGTGCAGTTCGTCGCCCCGGGTGACGAGGACGGCATCTTCCGAGTGCGCGCCGGCGCCCGCTTCGGTCGCGAAGGCATCGAGCTACCGACCTTCGAGGGCATCTACCCGGCCGACCGTCTCGGAGTCACCGAGCCGGCACCCGACGAGAGCTTCCAGCCCGGCGAGCCGTTCTCGCTGCCGCCTGGGATGGAAGTCCCGCTCTACGAGAGCCCGAACGGCGAGACCGTCGCCACGCTCCCGGCGGCCGAGCCGCCGATGGTCGTCCAGGTGGTGCAGGAACGCGGGGAGTGGAAGGCCGTGCGAGTCGGTACCGGGCCGTACCTCGTCGGCTACCTCAACGCGGACCTGACTCCGGCCGATGCGCTCGAGGCCGAGCCGCAGGCTCGGCCGACCGCCGCTCCCGGCGAGGTGCCGATGCGGCTCCGCCATGACGAGCAGCGCCCGCTCTGGCGCGTGCGCGCCGGAACCTGGGTTCGCTACGCCGAAGAGAAGGTCGCCCGCCTCGAGACCGACGGTTGGGCTCGCGAGATGGGCCGAACGGGCGAGGGCAACAGCGCGACGATCGACGTCTTCGTCGCCGTCGACGACGCCGTCGCAATCCGCGGCATGGTCCCGCAGGAGTCACTCTTCGAGGTCGCCGGTGCGCCGGCTCCGGCCGCAGCTCCGGCCACGGCGGCGGCCCCGGCCCCCGAGGCCGCGCCCGAGTGACGCTCAGGCCGCGCTGGCAGGGCGCGGCTGGCCATCCTCACCGCGGGTGAGACCACAGGCTTCGGCGACCGCGTCTCGGTAGGCCTTCCAGGCACCGAGCACCGTCTCCATCGCGTCGATCACGCCCTCGCGCTCCGCTGGGGGGACGTGGTTCAGCATCATCGACCAGGCGTCGGCGCGGTGGCTACCCTCGACCTGTCGATGAGCCTTGGTGAGCGCGAGGTGCTCGAGCGGCAGCCCGTAGTGCTTCACCAATGGGTGCTCGCTCAGCGGCGGCGCCGGCCGCTTGGGTGCGTCCTCGAGCTCCCCGCGATCGTACTTGGTGCCCTCGAGGAAGATGGTGGTCACGGCCGCGGCGCGGCTCCAGCCGGCCGCCTCCGTCGCAGCATCGATGGCGCGCCGGTAGGTCGCGGCCGCGGGTAGCAAGGTCACCGAGTCGAAACGGGCCAGGTCCATGCCGAGCCCTCTCGGGTATTCGAGGAAGAGCTCGGGGTGCGGGCGGCCCGCCACGAGTCCGCCCGTCTCCTCCTCGTAGAGGTTCTCTGCGAGGTCGCGACGCACCTCGGCGATCGGGCACTGGACGTAGGCCCGCCCGACCATCACCGGGAAGTCCCGAACGTAGACTTCCCACTCCTGCTCGAGGTGGACGTGGAGTCGGTCCGCAGGGACCAGACCACCGGTGAACCCAGGCCAGGCCCAGTGCTCCTTGCGCTCCATCACGTGGAGCAACGCTTCCTTGAAGGCCTCGCGATCCATCCAAATCAGGGTAGCGAGCGCCCGGCCCGGGGGGCCAATTCGAGTCAGGCCAGGAGGGAGGGCTCCATGTGCTCCGGCTTCGCATAGCCGAGCAGGTGCATCACCGTCGCGGCCACGTTGGCGAGGCCGGCGCCCTCGACACCGCTGGCTTTCAGGCTCTGGCCGGGTGCCCAGACATGGCAGGGGACCGCGTTGAGCGAGTGGCTGGTGCGGACGTCGAGGGATCCGTCCGGCCGACGCCGGTAGCCGCTGCCGTCCTTCGACAGGTCGTACATCTGGTCCGCGTTGCCGTGGTCGGCTGTGACGATCATCGCCCCCTTGGCCTTCTGAATCGCGTCCATCAAGCGGCCGAGCTGCAGGTCCACGCATTCCACGGCGACCACGGACGCTTCGAAGTGACCGGTGTGCCCGACCATGTCGCCGTTGGCGAAGTTGATCCGGAGGTGCTTTGCCTCTCCGGACTCGATGGCGGCGAGGGTAGCGTCCGCGATCTCGGCGGCCTTCATCCACGGTCGCTGCTCGAAGGGCACGTTGTCGCTGGGGACCTCCAGGTAGGTCTCGAGAGCGTCGTCGAACTTCCCGGAGCGGTTCCCGTTCCAGAAGTAGGTGACGTGGCCGTACTTCTGAGTCTCGCTGCAGGCGAACTGGCTCACGCCGGTGGTCGCGAGGTACTCGCCGAGCGTCTGCTCGATGTTCGGCGGGTCGACCAGGAAGCGCGCCGGGATCTTCAGGTCGCCGTCGTACTGCATCATCCCGGCGTAGAAGACGTCGGGGCGCTCGCCACGGTCGAAAGCGTCGAGGCCCTCCTCGGCGAAGGCCCGGCTGATCTCGATCGCCCGGTCGCCGCGGAAGTTGAAGAAGAGCACCGCCGCGCCATCGCGAATGGGTCCGACCGGCGCGTCCCCCTCCGTGATGACGAAGGCGGGCAGGAACTGGTCGGTCGCCTTCGGGTCCTCGTCGTAGAGCGTCTGTACCGCCTCCGAGAGGCTGCCGAAAGAGCGGCCAGCCTGGCCATGCACGTGGGCGTTCCAGCCTCGCTCGACCATCCCCCAGTCCGCCTCGTAGCGGTCCATGGTGGTCGTCATCCGCCCACCACCGGAGGCTACCCGGTAGCTTCGACCGTCTCCGCTGAGCTCCTCGAGCAAGGCCTCGAGGGGCGCCACGTACTCGAGCGCGCTCCGCTCACCGACGTCCCGACCATCGAGCAGGGCGTGGACGCACGCCTGGGTGACCCCCTCCTGGGCCGCTCGCCGGAGCATGGCGTGGAGGTGCGCCTGGTGGCTGTGGACGTTCCCATCCGAGAGCAGCCCGATGAAGTGCAGCGGCTCGCCGCTCTCCTTCACCCGAGCGACCGCGTCTTTCCAGACCTGGCCTTCGAAGATCTCGCCGCTCTCGATGGCCAGCTGGACCCGCTTGGCGCCCTGGTCGTGGACGCACCCGGCGCCGAGGGCGTTGTGGCCCACCTCACTGTTGCCCATGTCCCCATCGCTCGGGAGACCGACGGCGGTCCCGTGAGCCGCGAGCTGGGTCGTCACGGACCCTTCCAGGGTGGGGAAGGCGTCGAGGTTCGGCGTCCGGGCCACCCACACGGCGTCCCCTTCGTCGCGCCGGCCGATGCCTACGCCGTCCATCACCACCACCAGGACCGGCCCCTCGACTCCAGGGAACGAGGGATGCTTCTCGAGCTTCGTCACGGCCATGTGCGTGTCTGTAGTACCTCGCCGCGAAAACGCCATCGCGCGGCCGCTCGAGGCCCGAGCCGGACCTGACAACTGATGCCATTTACCGAGTCGGCACTGACGCCGGCGGCGCCGACCGGTAGACTCGGCTGGTGCGCCGTAGACTGCCTTTCGCCCTCCTCCTCCTCCTGATCACCGCCTGCGACTGCGGAAGCGACGACGACACGATCGGCCGGTCGTGCATGTCGTCGGCCGACTGCGGGGACGACCAGATCTGTATCGACAACGTCTGCGAGAGCCGTGAGGTTCCGGATGGCGGCGAAACGGACGCCTTGATGTGCGAGGCAGACGAGACGCTCTGCGGACTGCGCTGCTGCGCCGCCGGCGAGCTCTGCTCGGACACCATGGGGTGCGTGACGGACTGCGGTAGCGAGACGCGCTGTGGCGACCTCTGCTGTGGCACGGGCGAGCTGTGTCAGGAGGGCGCGTGCATTCCGGATTGCGCGAGCGACGAACAGCTCTGCGGCGCGGCGGGTGAGCAGGTGTGCTGCACGAGCGACCAGGCTTGCCTGAGCAACATGTGTGCAGACCTCGGCGTCGAGTGCGAGTTCACCGAAGACTGCGAGCTCGACGAGATCTGCCTGCTCACCCTCGGCCGCTGCGCGCCGCGTGACGCGGTGGAGGTCTGCGAGTTCGTGCCCGAGCCGGGCCCCTTCGACCCGACGATCGCCTGTCAGTGGCGGCCTGGCGCGGGCGACCCGCTGCCGACCTTCGACGACGTGGTGATGACCCCCTCGGTCGCCAATCTCACCGACGACAACGAGGATGGGGTGACCGACACCAACGACATCCCGGACATCGTCTTCGTCAGCTTCGACCGCCAAGCGAACGGCTGCTGCACGACGAACGGGCGAGTGCGCATCGTCAGCGGCCTCTGCAACGAGGATGGGACGATGAACACCATCCACACCTTCGAGTCCGTGGCGATCGACAACAGCTCCGGCATCGCCCTCGGCAACCTGAACCCAGACTCGATGCCAGGGGAGCACCCTCCGGAGATCGTCGCGACCTCCAGGGTCGGCACCATTGCCTGGCACCGGACCGCCGACGATGGAACCGCGTGGGAGGTCATGTGGCAGAACACCACCTACGCCGCTGCGGACCACACCCGCGGTGGTGCGCAACCCTCGATCGTCGATCTCGACGGTGATGGTGCGCCCGAGGTGCTGGTCGGAAACGTGGTGCTCAACGGACAGACCGGCGAGCTCGTGTGGGACGGGCGAGTGACGGTGGGCACCAGCGCCGGCATCGGCAACAACGCCTTCCTCGGGCCCGTGTCCACGGCCGCGGACGTCGATCTCGACGGCGACATGGAGGTCTTCGCGGGCAACACCCTCTACGACGGCGCCGATGGTTCCGAGGTCTGGACCTTTACCTACACCAGCTCGAATTCGACCTGCCAGGGCAGCCTTCCGTGCGACGGCTACAACGCCATCGGCAACTTCGACGGCGACCCGGAGGCCGAGCTCGTCATCATCCGCGAGGGCGAGGTCTTCATCATCGAACACACGGGCGAGCTGCTCGAGAAGATCGTGCTCCCCGTCGACGACTGCACCCGGAACGAGAGTGGACCGCCGACCATCGCGGACTTCGATGGCGACGGTCGCGCGGAGATCGGCACCGCCAGCGCCGACTTCTACGTCGTGGCCGATCTGGACTGCATCGCCGATCCACTGCCCGCCGAGTGCGACTCCCGCGGTATCTTGTGGAAGGCCGCCAACCAGGATTGCTCGAGCCGCGCCACGGGCTCCAGCGTCTTCGACTTCGAAGGTGATGGCGCGGCCGAGGTGGTGTACGCCGACGAGACCACCTTCTACGTGTTCGACGGGCGCACCGGCGCGGTGCTCTACCGAGACGACAGCCACTCGAGCAACACTCGAATGGAGATGCCGATCGTCGTCGACGTCGACAACGACGGCAAGAGCGAGGTCATCGTTCCCGAGCCGAACACGAGCAACGTGAACCTCGGCGGCATCGAGGTCTGGGAGGACCCGATGAACAACTGGGTCCGCACTCGACGGATCTGGAACCAGCACAGTTACCACGTCACGAACATCACCGAGGATGGGCAGGTGCCGCGCTACGAAGAGCCGAACTGGTCGAACGAGCGGCTGAACAACTTTCGGCAGAACGTGCAGCCGGGTGGCCTCTTCGACGCACCGGATCTGCAGATCGAGTCCATCGTCCTGGCGAGTTGCAACGCGAGCACGGACACGGCGGAGATCGAGGTCACCGTCACCAACGCCGGCGCGCTCGGCGTGGCGCCGGGTGTGCCGGTGGTCGCCTACGCGACCCAGGCTGGTGGCACCGAAGAGCTCATCGGTGTCGAGCGGACCACCCGCTTCCTCCTCCCGGGCCAGAGCGAGACGATCACGTTCACCTGGTCACCGGCGGGTGGGTTCAGCGCCGCCACGTTCACCGTTCGCGCCATCGTCGACGACGACGGCATGGGCGGCTCCGAGTACAACGAGTGCATCGAGGACAACAACGAGAGCACCTCGATGGCGCTCATGACCTGCATGCTGGGCTGAGGCACGGGGCGTTCTCGCGGCGTCGCCGCTAGAACGCGTAGAAGTCTTCCGGCACCGTCTCCGTCGGGCGCCAGTCCACCTCGCCGGCCTCGGCACCCTGATAGCGTAGGAAGACCTCGCTCATGGCGTCGCGGTCGAGGAGCGCCTTGATGCCGATGGTCTTTTCGATCCACGCATCGGCCACCGCGGGGTCCAGCTCTCGCGCCTGAACCAGGCCGACGACCAGCACCAACAGGTGCTTGCACATCGAGCCTCGGAGGCCGCCGCAGACGTTCAGGTTCTGGGTGCAGCAGGAGTAGCTCCCGTCGCTGCCCAGGCGGCAGGCGTAGCGGAGCTTGGCGTCGGTCTGGCTCTTCACCACGCCGACGACCTCGTCGGCGCGCACGTCATTGAAGAGCTCGAAGCGGTCGGCCTTCAGCATCTTGAGCGCCTTCTTCAGCTTCTTCCGGTCGGCGCGGCTCTCGATGCCTTTCAAGAAGCTCGGAAGGTCGGTGACCCTCTCGGTCGGGCGAGACTTCGCCTGGGCGATGGCCACCCGCTTGGCCTCCTGGTCCTTCACCTTCTGCTTCAGTCGGTCCCGCTCGGCCTTCTCGGCCTTCTTTTCATCACGGAACTCCTTCTGTCCGACCTTCAGCGCCTTCCCGTCGGGCACCGCCAGCCCCCACGCTTCGCAGAGCGCTTCGACGGCCTCACCCCTGAGCTTGGTTCCGGTGACTCGCCCCTTCTTCACCGAGACCTCCACGCTGCCCGGCCGGAGCTCCGAGTCGGGCAGATGCGCGTTCGCGTGGACCAATGCCTTCGCCACCGTCGGCTGCTTGAAGTCGCTCGCTCGCGCCGCGTACTGCGGCCCGGTCGGATCGACCTTCCCCGCGGTCCACTTCCGCGCGAAGCGAGTCACCTCCAGCGTCAGCCACCAGGGCTCACCCTCCACCACCAGCCGCGCTCGCAGCTCGATCGCGTCGGCGTGCTTGGCCTCGTCTTCGATGGTCTCCGCGGCGTTCATCGGACCTCCTCCATTCGGCGCACCATTCTACGCGAGCGCCCGTCGGGCGAACGCCGAAGACGCGGGCCGGTCCCGGAACCGGATGCGACTCGTGCACGGTCCCGTCGAGCCCGAGCTCTACCACCGCTGCGGTCCGCCCTTCCGGTAGGTGTCGGCGTAGACGCAATCGCCGACCGCGTTCTACTCCAACGCGATGGTGGTCGCGTCATCCCCCTCGACGACCAGCTCGTCCATGGGTGGACGAGACGACTCCGGGCGATGGAAGGCGACTCACTCGGCGCCCCACTCAATCGGCGACTCGTCGCTGTGCCGCGTCGAGGATCGTTTGGAGCAGGCCCGGATAGTCGAGGCCGACCCACTCGGCCATGGTCGCGAGCTTCCCGCCCTTCACCCACGTCGGGTTGACGTTGGCGTCCAGCAGGTGGGGCACGCCTTCGGCGTCACACCGGAAGTCGATTCGCGCATAGTCCCGGAGACCGAGGCTGAGACACAGTCGGCGGCAGGCTTCTTCGATGACCTTCATCGCTTTCGGCTCCACCTCCGCGCGCCGGAACGAGACGTCCGTCCAATAGGGCGAGTCCGGCTCCGCCTTGGATGCGTGCGTCAGGATCCGCGGCAAGCTCGGGTCGAGGGCGCCGAAGTCCACCTCGAGCGGTGGGAGCACCTGGAAGTCGGAGGGCTCACCGGCGCGTGCCGCATTCCCGAGGCAGCCCACGGTGTACTCGGCGCCGGGCAGGTACTGCTGAATCAGCGCCTCCGTCACGTCGAGCTCGTCTCGGAGCCAGCGTAGGGTCGCGAGCGCCTCTTCGGGGTCGTGCACCAGCGAGCGCTCGGTCACTCCGGCGCTGCCGCAGCTCACGTTCGGTTTCACCAGCGCGGGATAGCGCTCGGGCACCGCGAAGGGCTCGATGCGGAGATCGACGAAGAGCTCCTCGGGCACCCGAACCCCGCGAAGCTTCGCGGCGTTCGAGACGACCGCTTTGTCGTTGCTCCGGACGATCGCGGCTGGATCCGCGCCCGTGTAGGGGACGTCGAGCAGCTCGAGGAACGCGGGGATGGTCAGCTCGAGCTCCCAGCGGTTCCGGAAGCCCGTGTCGCAGAGGTTCAACACGAGCTCGGGTCGGTTGTACGGGAGCTCCGTCAGCAGCGCCTCGTGGTCATCGAAGTAGCTGACTCGATGCTCCGTCATCGAGGCAAAGGCCTCCTTCACTGCGCCGAAGGCCTTCGCTTCTTCGTCTCCGAAGCGCCCCGTCGGCGAGTAGGCATAGGGAAGACGAGGATCACCGAAGAGGACGCCGACGTGCATGCCGTGACCCTAGGGCTCGGAAGCGCGCGATCAATGGGCACGGTTGGCAACGTGACGCTGAGCCCTATACTCGCGGGCATATACGGGGGCGGGCCCGACGCAGAGCCGCGATGATCGCGGCGCCGTCGGTGCTCCCTCGTGTCCACGCGTCGAACAACGCCGAAGGAGAGGCATGAAGATCGTTGAAGTCGAGGATCTGATCGGAACGGACCGAGAGATCGAAGGGGAGGGATGGGTGAGCCGCCGGCTCTTGCTACGGCGGGACGGGCTCGGGTTCTCGCTGCACGAGACCATGGTGCCGGCGGGTGCCACGATGGAGTTGCGCTACGAAAACCACCTCGAGGCGGTCTTCTGCGTGCGCGGCAACGGCTCGATCGAGGACTGCGCCACCGGCGAAGTGCACCCGATCCGCAATGGAACGATGTACGCCCTCGACGACCACGACCGTCACATCTTGCGCGGCGGCGACGAGGAGATGCGGCTGATCTGCGTCTTCAACCCACCGGTCAGTGGCCGCGAGACCCACGACGTGGAGGGCTCCTATGACGTCCCGCCCCGGAACGTCTTCATCGTCGGCCTCGACGACTACAACCTCTCGAAGGCGCGGGCGATCACGCTCGCCAGCGAGTGCGAGTTCCACGATCTCCTGGACCGGTCGAAGCTGATCGAGCCCGAGAGCTACGACCTTCAGTCCTACATCGACGACGCACTGGAGACGCTGCGCGCCTTCGACGGTCCCATCGACGCCGTGATCACCCACTGGGACTTCCCCGTGAGCACCATGCTGCCGATCATCAATCGGGAGCTCGGGCTCCGCTACCTCCCGCTCGTGTCCATGATGAAGTGCGAGCACAAATACTGGAGCCGCATCGAGCAGAAGAAGGTGGTGCCCGAGATGGTCCCGGCCTTCGACGCCGTCGACCCCTTCGATGACGACGCGCTCCCCAAGCTGAGCCTCGAGTTCCCGTTCTTCCTGAAGCCCATCAAGGGCTTCGCCTCGACGCTCGGCTTCAAGATCGAGAACGCGGATCAGTTCGAGGCGGCCATCGTCGAGATCCGCGAGAACATCCGCCGCATCGGCGACGAGTTCAACGTCGTGATGAAGCAGATGGACCTGCCGCCCGAGGTCGCGCGGGTCGACGGCAACTGGTGCATCGCCGAGCAGCTCGTGAAGGGCTGGCAGTCGGGCGTGGAGGGCTACGTGGTCAACGGCCAGGTGCACATTCACGGCATCTTCGACTGCTACAAGGACAAGGAGCGCAAGAGCTTCAACCGCTACGAGCTTCCCAGCCGCTGGCCCCGTCGGGTTCGCCAGCGGATGGTCGAGGCGGTCGAGAAGATCATGCCCCACCTCGGCTACAACCAGGCGCCCTTCGGCGTGGAGTTCTTCTGGGACGAGGAGGAAGACCAGCTCTGGCTGATCGAGATCAACACCCGGATCTCCCAGTCGCACAGCGACCAGTTCGAGCGGGTCCACGGCATCTCCAACCACGAGATCGCCATCAACACCGCCCTCGGGATGCGCACCCACCTGAACCGCTATCGCGGCACCTACGACTGCGCCGCGAAGTTCCACCTGCGTCGCTACGCGGATTGCGAGGTCACCAAGGTGCCGAGCGCCGAGAACCTCGCCGAGGTCCAAGGCACCGTGCCCGGCAACCCGGAGGTCCACATCACGGTGCGTGAGGGTATGCAGCTCTCCGAGCTCAACGACCAGGACGCCCACAGCTTCGAGATCGCCACCGTGCGACTCGGCGCCGACGACCAGGAGGAGCTGCTGCGCCGCTTCCGCGAGGTCGCCGAGAAGCTCGACTTCGAGTTCTCCGACGGTGGTGCCCCCGAGGACATCCAGTTCCTCGAGCCCCAGTCGTGGGCGTACTGAGGTGAGCGACCTGCGCGCGTCCATCGAGCCCGACCGGATCCGTGAGCGGCTGGTCGACCTGGTCCGCTACCCTTCCTTCGACGGGGCCGAGGAGAACGTGGTCCTGCGCATCGCCGAAATGCTCCAAGCGATCGGCGCGGAGGTCGACGTCTGGCACGACGACGTGGTCAGCCTCGCGGGCCTCGACGGCTACCCCGGCCACGAGGTCCCGCGGGCCACGATCCCGGTCGTCGCTGGGCGGCTCCGCGGCAGTCGGCCGGGCCCCGCGGTGATGATCACCGGCCACGTGGACGTGGTCCCGCCCGGCGACGTCTCCCAGTGGTCCGCCGATCCCTTCTCCGGCACCGTGGACGGAGACCGGCTCTTCGGCCGCGGATCCTGCGACATGAAGTCTGGGCTGGTCGCCGGCCTCGAGGTCCTGGAGCTCTTCGCCCAGCGAGACTTCCCCGGACAGATCGTCTTCGTCGCCGTACCCGCCGAGGAAGACTCGGGCGTGGGGACCCTCTCGGCCATCGAGCGCGGCTGGCGCGGCGACGTCGCCTTCCTTCCCGAACCCTCGACCCGCGATGGCGCGCCGACCCTGGTCGCCGCCCACGCCGGCGCGGATGGGCGTGTCCATCTTCGTGCCCGGCCGCTCGGCTCACGCGAGCGTGCGCCACACCGGCGAGTGCGCGCTGGAGCACTACCTCGGCATCCATCAGGCGCTCCGCGAGGACGAACGAGCGCTCAACGAGGCCGAGAGCGACCCGCTGCTGAAGGACCTGGTGCTGCCCTACGCCACCAGCGTCGGTCGCATCGCCGGCGGCAACTTCATCTCCGCCGTGATGGACGGGCTCCTGGTGGAGCTACGGATGGGCGTCGCGGTCACGGAGACCGTCGTGGAGGCGGAGGCGCGCATCCGTCGCTCGGTCGACCGCGCGACGAAGGCCGACCCCTGGCTGCGAGACAATCCGCCAACGGTCACGGTGACGTCCCGGGGCTTCGGCTCCGCCCGCACGCCGGTCGACCACCCGCTGGTGCGGGAGCTGAGCGCGGCCCACGAGGAAGTGCACGGCGAGCCGGTCTCGGTCCGCGCGGCGCCCTATGGCTGCGACATGGCCGGGTGGGTCCGTCGCGCCGGCGTGCCGATGGTGATCTACGGCCCCGGCAACATCGAGCTCGCCCACGCCCCCGACGAATCGGTGTCGCTCGGCAACTGCGCACGCGTCACCGAGGCGCTGGCCCTCGCGACCGTGCGGCTGCTGGAGTCGGACGCCATCGCCGCCATCGGCGGCGGGGGTCCGAGCGTGGTGGTCGAGGGCGGACGCCCGGAGCGAGCACCCTACTCCACCGACGGCTAGGACGAGCTAGACCAGGTCGCGCTCGATCTCGCGCACGTAGTTCTCGGAGAAGACCCGAGTCCCGTTCTCGTAGGCGTCCACTTCGGCGTGAACCAGGAAATGGGTCTCGGTCGCCGTCAGCACCGTCCGAGTCGTCGTACGCACCTGCCATTCGCCCCGCTCGAAGCGGCGCTCGGTGGTCGTCTCCCCGGTAACGGTCTCGTAGCGGTCGTAGACGTGGCTGAAGCGAGAGATCATCTGCTCCTTCACGCGCAGATCGATCGCTTCGAGCCGGTAGAGCCCCTCGTCTGCGATCACCTCCTGGGTCGTCTCGTACTCTCCGAGGCTGCGCGTGATCAGCCAATCGTGACGCGACGGCTCGACTTGGACCTTGTGGCCGACGATGCCCCCGGTCGGCTCCTCGAAGGTCACCAAGGCGTCCTCGTCCCGCGGTGCTCGGACCGGCAGGAAGAGCGCCGCCCCGTCGGTGTGGATGGTCAGGCGCGCCGGGGTCGGACTCGGCCACGCGATGGGCCAGTAGGACGACGAGAGCGAGAGGCGGATGCGGTGACCTTCTGGGATCTGCGCGCCGATGTGGTTCATCGACACGCGCACCCGATAGCGCTTGTCCGGCTCGAGCGGCTCGGGCTCCGCGCTCGAGTCGCGATGGGTCAGGTTGAGCAGGCCGTAGGTGATCCGTGTGGCCTTGTCGTCGGGCGCGACGTCGATGAGCCGAGCACAGATCATCGCGACCGGTGCGTCGGCCGAGACCTCGAGCTCGATCGACGGCGCGCCCAACAGATCGATGGTCTGCTTCAGCGGGAGGCTGTCGAAGACCAGCGCGCCGCCATCCTCTTCCCGTTGGTCGTGCGCGAGGTCCGGACCGACCGCGGAGCTGAGCCACTTGCCCGCGACCTGTCCCAAGCTGAGCGGCGACTGGATGGTCAGCGGTCGGCGCCGACGGCGGATCTCCTTGCCCGGCCGGAAGAGCCGCGACGGCGCGATGGGCCAACGTTCGGACGTGACCTTCGCCGACGGCCACTCGTCCTCGGCCACCCAACGACCGGGACGCACGGCGTGACGAGTCGCCGGCGGCATGCTGTCCATCACCCACGCACGGAGCCTCGGCGCCTCGTAGGGTTCGCCCCCCATGTCCAGGTGCGCGCGCCAGAAGCGGTCGCACTCCTGCAGGAAGCCGATGGCTGGACCGGGCACGCCGTAGTGCGGGTAGCAGTGGGCCCAGGGACCGACGATGCCCCAGCGCGGCACGTCGAGGTGTTCGAGGAGTCGAAAGATCGAGTTGCGGAAGCCATCGAACCAGCCCCCGACGACCAGCACCGGCACCTGGATGGCGCCGTAGTCCTCGCACACCGATCCATGGTGCCAGTACTCGTCGCGCCGCTGATGCTGGAGCCAGGTATCGAGCCAGAGCCCGCTGCCCGCGAGCCGCTCGTGCCACATCTCGCGCCAACGCTCGCCGACCAGTTCCGGGTCCGGCGGCGATGTGTTCACGGAAAGCATCGTCGTCGCTTCGACCAGGTTGTCGGTCAGCAGGCAGCCGCCCTTGTAGTGCATGTTGTCGGCGTAGAGGTCGTCGGTGGAACAGACGCTGACGATGGCCCTCAGCGCCGGCGGTCGCCGCGCCGCGATCTGGAGCGCGTTGAAGCCGCCCCAGGAGATACCCATCATCCCGACCGCCCCCGAGCACCACTCCTGCTCGGCGATCCACGCGATGGCCGCCTCTCCGTCAGCGAGCTCCTGCTCGCGGTACTGATCGCGGATCACGCCGTCCGCCTCGCCCGAGCCGCGCATGTCCACCCGCACGCAGGCGTAGCCGTGGCTGGCGAACCACCCGTGGGTGAGCTCGTCGCGGAGCCGAGTCAGGTCGCGCTTTCGGTAGGGTAGGTACTCGAAGAGCGCCGGCACCGGCTTCTCGCGCGCGCCCTTCGGCAGCCAGATTCGCGCGGCGAGCTTCTGTCCGTCGGGGAGCGGGATCCAGACGTGCTCGAGGCTCTCCACGCCATGCTCGCTCGGATCGACGAATTCCATGGGCGGAGGGAAGCACACCCACCGCACGCCGTCACCCGCGGCCCGCGAACCAGCGACGGTGCGGGCGCTAGAGCCGGTAGAAGGCGACCTCGATCGCCGCGTCGTCGGCGTCCTCGAGGTGGTGCTTCTCCTGCGAGGGGATCGGGTGACTCGCGCCCTCCGCGAGTGCCGTCCGCTCCCCGTGCGCGTCGACGTAGGTGACGCTCCCCTCGAGCACCGTCAGCACCCCGCGGACGCCCGCCTTCAGATCGTGCTCGGTGCGCAAGCCCTCCGGGATCTCACCGCGGGCAAAGCGCAGCACCCGATACGGTTGGGTCGGCTCGCTCACGGACGGAGTGTGCCATGCGACGACGTACCGGTTTGGAAACATCGCACGCTTCGCGCGACTCGGGAGTGTGCCCCCGAGCCTTCGCCTCGCGCTCGTCGCGCTCTTCCTCGGCGCTTGTGCGCCGGACTCCGGTCTCGGTGATCCGTGCGAGGTCCCGGGCGACTGTCGAGCCACCGCGGTGTGCGGCGCGACCGAGACCTGCGAGCCCGAAGACTGCTCGGCCCCCGGATTCACCCTCGACATCCGCCCGGCCCGGTCCCTCACGCTGCTCTTGGTGATCGACGACTCGGGCTCGATGGCCGAGGAGCAAGCCTCCCTCGCCGCCGCCCTACCCCGGCTGCTTCGGTCGCTCCTCCTCGGCTACGACGAAGCCACCCTGCTGTCCTTTCCGGCGCTCGACGAGATTCGGCTCGGCGTCGTCACGACCGACATGGGGACCGGTGAGCGGGGAGCCTGTGGGTCACGCTTCGGAGCGGACGGGGTCCTGGAGACCGGCGGAGACCGCAGCGACCCCGAGTGCATGGCGCTCTATCCCACCTGGCTCTCGTTCGCCGGCGAGGAGGAGCGCTTCTCGGACCAGCCCAGGGTCGACGCGGCCTGCCTGATCGGGGCGCTCGGCACGTCCGGTTGTGGCTTCGAGCAACCGCTCGAGGCGGCGCTGAAGGCGCTGACCCCGAGCACCTCCGGCATCACGTTCGCTGCGGGGACCGTCGGCCATGGCGACGGGCAGAACGCTGGGTTCGTCCTGCCCGACGGCGTACTCGCCGTCGTGACGCTCACCGACGAGGACGACTGCTCGACCACGGACCCGGCTCTCTTCGACGACCCGAGCACGACCTATGGACCCAACCTGAACCTGCGGTGCCAGGAGCACGCGGACGTGCTCCACCCGGTCGAGCGCTACGTCGACGGGCTGGTCGGCCTCGAGACGAAGGGGCTGGTGTACGCGTCGATCGCCGGGCTCCCTACCGACCTGGTTCCCGATCCGAGCGCGCCCCTCGCGCCGCAGATCGACGCGCTCCTCGAGGACGAGCGAATGCTGGAACGGGTGGACCCCGAGGACGCGACGCGGTTGCTGCCGAGCTGCGACACCGAGGGCCGGGGGCTCGCCTTCCCGCCCCGGCGGATCGCCGAGCTCACCGCGCGCTTGGGCGAGCGCGGCGCGAAGGTGGTGCTCGGCTCCATCTGCCAGCCGAGCTACGACGCGACGATGGGTGTGCTCCTCGGCGCCATCGTCGAGAGTCTCGGCCCGCGCTGCCTGGAGCGATCGTACGAGCGCGACGCGGAGGGGCGGGTGGCGTGCGAGCTCTTCGAGGTGCTCCACCCGATGAGCGGGGTCAGCTGCGGCGACCTCCCGGGTCGCACCCTCGACCGAATCAGCGACGCGGGCCGCTCGATCTGCCTGGTCCAGCAGCTGGGCTCGGTCGGCGGCGCGATCCCGACGGGCGCCGGCTGGTACTACGACGACTTCAGCGCGCTCGCGCGAGACGGCTGTCCCGAGTCGGCTCGGCGCATCGCGTTCGCCCCGGGGGCGGAGCCGGCGCCAGGGAGCCAGGTCGGACTGGACTGCACCGAGGCCTCGCCTCCCGTGTGGGGCTCGTTCTGCGGGAGACGGCCGGAGCGCTGCGCGGAAGCCGTCGTTCCGCGCTACCTGCCCGGCGGGCTCACCTGCGACCCGGAGACCCGCACCTGCCTTCCGCCCTGCGAGAGCGACGCGGACTGCCTCGGCGGCTACCGTTGCCGCGAGGGCACGTGCCGCGACCTCAGCTGCCTCGAGCGTTGAGCCTCACTCGTCGCGGTGGACGGTGTCGGGGCTGAACGCCGGCAGACACACGGCGATGTACTCCGCGCCCTCGTCCCCCGGCGTCGAGTAGCGGATCCACTCGCCGGCCTTGGTGAGGATCGCCTGACCGGCCTCCACCACCATCGTGCCGTCTTCGTGCTCCACGTGGACCGCGCCCTTCAGGACCACGGTGTACTCGTCGAACTCCGGCCGCTGGCCGGGCTCTTCCCAGCCGCCCGGCGAACGCATGTGGGCGACGCTCAGGCGGCTCTCGCCGTTGTTCGCGCGGCCGACGTACTCGTCGATGAGCTTGGGCTTGGTGCCCGCGGCTTCGATGCGGGACGGCGACTCGATCAGGGTGGGCATGCGCCAACGATGGGCGCGGACGCCGTCCAGGTCCAGTCAGACCGGCCGGCGACGGTTCGCCAGGTAGGTCAGCACCCAGACGAGCCCCATCCCGCCGCTCCCGTAGAGGAACCACTCGAGGGTCGAGCGGACGTTCTCGGACCACACGAGCAGGTCCTCGGTGCTCTCGCCGCTCGGTCCACCGACGACCAGATCGGGGCGCTCGATGACGAAGGCGATGGCCGCCTGGACGAGCGCGTTGAGCACCGTGACGCCCCAGGTGACGCGACCGACGTGAGCGCGGCTCAGGAAGGTGATCATGATCGGCCCGAAGAGCCACGCGAGGGTGCTCGCGCGCAGCGCGATGGTCGGGTCGAGCAGGCGAGCACCGAACGCAGCGGCGATGACCAGCAGCGGACCGATCCACGAGGGCGGTAGACCACGGCGCGCACCGCCGGCGCGGCCGGTACTGATGCGGACCGAGGAGAGCGGCAGGAAGCGCGCGAGCTCCTCGAGCCACCAGTGGAGGTGACCGCGCGCGGTATCCACGTCGGGCGGGTTCCAGCCCTGGAGCGTGAGCGTGCGGCCGCCGTCCTCGCGCTCCGCGAGCGCGGCGCCTTCGAGGGCACCGGCACCTTCCCCGCGATACGCCTCGAGGAAGAGCTCGGTCAGCTCGTCGAGCAGGTTCAGCTCGGGCTCGCCCGCACCCTCGAGGTCGAGCTCGACGGTCACGGTCGCCGCGATCTTCCAATCGCGGCCCTTCTTCACGACCAGTGGCGCGGCCGGCAGGGCCATCGGCTCTTCGAGCCAGACGAGCTTCTCGCCGCGCACCGCCACGCCGCTCGGGAAGGGCACCAGATCCCAGTCGGCCAGGACGTCGGTGGCCTTCATCAGGTCGCTGGGCTCGCCCTTGACCACGACGCAGCCGACGCTCGTGGCGGCCCAGTCCTCGGCGACGCTCTCGGCGCTCCCGATGAGCACGTCCGCCGCTTCGAGCGGATCGAGCACGGACTTCGCCGCGGCCTCGTCGAGCGGCTCGTCGCTCTTCCAGACGAGCAGGTGGTCCCGCGCGTCTTCGGCGGAGGTCTCGGCGTCGCTCACGCGGGTCTACTCGGCGGCATCCGCCAGCGGCCCGAGCAGGGTCTCCGGCGGGACGATCTTGCCCATCACCGCGCTCGCGGCAACGGTCAGCGGGCTGGCGAGGTAGACCTGCCCCGGCCCACTGCGGCCCGGGAAGTTCCGGTTCTGCGCGCTGACGCTCACCTGCTCCTGGGTGCGCGAGGCGCCGGGTCCGGCATTGATGCAGGCGCCACAGCTCGGCGGGATCATGGTCACACCGGCCTTCTCGAAGACCTCGGTGTACCCCTTCGCCTCTGCGTACTCGCGGATCGCCTGGCTACCGAACTGGATGTAGCACTCGACGTTCTCGGGGACCCTACGCCCCTGGGCGACGGCGGCCGCGAAGACCTTCGCGTACATGTCCATGTCGCTCTTCTTGCCGCCGGTGCACGAGCCGCCGTAGGCGATGTCGATGCTGACCTCGCCGTCGAGCTCGCCCATCGGGATGCCGTTGCGGGGGTCGCCCGGCGTCGCGACCATCGGGCCGACCGCGGCCAGGTCGATGGTGAAGGTGTCGAGGTACTCGGCGCCCTCGTCGCTCTTCAGGATCTTCGCGCGCAGCTCGTCCTTCGCCACGCCGCGCTGCTCGTGGAGGTAGTCGACGACGACCTCGTCGGCCTCGATGATGCCGGTGAAGCCGCCGGCCTCGACCGCCATGTTGGTGAGCGTCGCGCGCTCGTCGAGGTCGAGCCCGCGGACGCCCGGGCCGGTGAACTCGAGCACCTTGCCGATGCCCTTGCTGGTGCGGAAGAAGGGCTGCGCGAGGATGTGGAGCATCACGTCCTTGGCGCTGACGCCATCGCGGAGCTCGCCCTCGAGCACGAAGCGCACGGTCTCCGGCACCTTCACGCGGACGTCCTTGGTGTACCAGGCGTTGGCCATGTCGGTGCTGCCCACGCCGAAGGCGAAGGCGCCGAGCACGCCGGCCATGCACGTGTGGCTGTCGGTGCCGATGACCACGTCGCCGGGCATGGCGAGGTCCTCGACCACCGCGTTGTGGCAGATGGCTTCCGAACCACCCTTCGGCGCCTCGCCGTAGAGCTTGAGCCCGTGCCGCTTCGCGAAGGCGTCCTGCGTCGAGGCGAGGCCGTCGGCCTTCTCGAGCAGCCCCATCTTCCGCTTCTCCTCCGGCATCACGTCGGAGAGGAAGGTCAGGTGATCGCGGAACGCGAAGACGCTCTCCGGGTCCGTGACCTGAGCGTCGTCGCCGAGCGCACGCCGCAGCAGCGAGTCGGCCATCGGCGTCACGTACTCGTGGCTGAAGCGGACATCGGTGCGGACGAAGAGCGCGTCGCCCGGTTTCACGGCGTCCACGCCGAGCTTGCCCTCGGCGGCGTCGCGCACCGCGTTCTTCGCGATGATCTTCTCGACCAAGGTCATCGGGCGCTTCGCCGTCTCGATCGCGGGCGGTGCGATCTTCCCTGCCATGCGCTCTCGGTTGTAGGCGAAGAGGCCCCCGGCCCGAACGATGTCCGCGCTGATGGCGTCGAGGCCCTCGGTGAACTCCTCGATGGAGATCGTCTCACCGGCGATGATCCGCTTCAGGATGCCGAAGTCGGTCGTGGTGAGCAGGCCGATGTTCTGGCAGTTCTGGCCGTAGATCTTCTCGATGCTCTCGGCGACCACCAGCTCGATGCCGGCGGCCAGCTCGCTGAAGGGCGCGGTCTCGCGGCTGCTGCCGCAGCCCTTGCTCAGCCCGCTCACGATCACCGAGAACCCGCCGTTCTTGATCGAGTCCTTCTCGACCACGCCGCCCTTCAGGCCGACCATCGAGTACCGACCGAGGGTCTCGTCGTAGTAGAAACAGACCCAGCCGGGGGTGATCTCGTCGGTGCTGATGTTGTCCCGGAGCTTGCGGTCCGGGTCGAGCTCGAGGTCTTCGCCTTCGAGCTGCTTGCGCAGCAGCTCGGGGTCCTCGGTCAGGTAGAGAATGCGGCCTTCGAAGCGGAGGTCGGTGGGTCGAGACATCGAGTGGCTGGTTCCTGTGCGGCTGAGCGTGCGGCTGCCCCCCTGAAAGACACCGAGCGCACACGCCTGATGGCGCATCGTCTTCCATCGCGGGGGGCGGTTCCATCCCGCTCGTGCGCTTCGTCACTGATTCCGCCTGCCTTCGGCGGCGCATGGCCGGTGGCGCGCGTGTTACCTTCCAGGGGTCATGCATCTCTTCGTGGCGGGGGCGACGGGGTATACGGGGCGGAACCTCGTAGAGCTGGCCGCCGAGCGCCCGGGCCTGCGCACCCACGCACACGTGCGCTCCGATTCACCGCGGTTGAACCGCTGGCGTGACCGTTTCGGGGTCCGCGGCATCCGAGTGGACGCGACCCCCTGGGAAGAGGAAGCGATCACCGAGCGCATCGCCGAGCTGGCGCCCGACGTGGTCTACGCCCTCCTCGGCACCACGAAGAAGCGAGCGAAGGCCGCTCGCGAAGCGGGGCAGGAGGCCGGCTACGAGGTCGTCGACTACGGGCTGACGGTGATGCTGCTGCGGGCGTGTGTCGCCGCGGGTCATGGGCCGCGCTTCGTGTACCTCTCGTCGATGGGCGTGAAGGACGGAGTGAAGAACGAGTACCTCGCGGTGCGCGCGCGGGTGGAGAGCGAGCTCGCCCAGAGCGGGCTGCCCTACGTGATCGCGCGGCCCTCGTTCATCAGCGGCGAAGACCGCGAGGAGAACCGGCCGGGCGAGCGCTTCGCGTCGACGCTGGGCGACGGCCTCCTGAAGACCGCCGGCGTGCTCGGCCTCGGCAAGCTCCGCGACCGCTACGCCTCGATGACCGGGGAGGAGCTCGCGCGGGCCTTGCTCCGGCTCGGCACCCGGCCGGACCACGAGGACGAGATCGTGGAGGCCGACGGGCTCCGCGAGCTGGCGCAGGCGTTCTGATGCGAGCGATGGCGGTGACCGCGGTGCTCCTCTGGAGCGCTGGCGTCGGTGCGCAGGATCTGATCCTCGATGGCACCCTCGATGCCGACGCACCGCCGTACACCGCCATCCCGTTCGCGGTCCCCGAAGGCACCGTGGAGATCGAGGTGCGCCACGACGACCTGAGCGAAGCCAACATCCTCGACTGGGGCCTCGCCGACCCGGAGCGCGTTCGTGGCTGGGGCGGCGGCAACACCGAGCCCGCCATCGTGGGCGTCGAGACCGCGTCGCGCAGCTACCTCCCCGGTCCCATCCCGGCCGGCGAGTGGCACGTGCTGGTGGGTCAGGCGCTGGTCCCCGAGCCGGCGACCTACCACATCGAGATCTTCTTCCGCACCGCGCCCACCCTCGACGCACAGCCGGATCGCGCCACCTACGTTCCCGCCGCCGCGCTCGAGAGCGGGCCGCGCTGGTACGCCGGCGACTTCCACGTGCACTCGCGCGAAAGCGGCGACGCCCGCGCGACCATCGACGAGTCCGCCGAGCTCGCCGCCGACCTGGGCTTGGACTTCATCGAGCTCTCCGAGCACAACACCGTCTCACAAGTCGACTACCTGACCACGGCGCAGTCGCGGCACCCGAGCGTGCTGCTGATGCCGGGCATCGAGGTCACGACCTACTTCGGCCACGGCAACGCCATCGGCGTGCCGACCTTCGTCGACTTCCGCGCGCGCTCCGACGTCGGCGTGACCTTCGAGTCGATGGTGGCCGACACCCGAAGCGCCGAGGGTGTCTTCGCCATCAACCACCCCGTGCTCGATCTCGGCGACCTCTGCCTCGGCTGCGCGTGGGACCTCGGCACCGAAGGCGTCGACGCGCTGGAGATCCAGAACGGTGCCTACTCGCTCACCGGCGTGCTCTTCTACCGCGACGCCATCGCCTTCTGGGACGCGATGCTCGACGAGGGCGCGCACGTCGCCGCGATCGGCGGCAGCGACGATCACCGCGCCGGCATCGATCTCGACCGGCTGCAGAGCCCAATCGGCAGCCCGACCACCATGGTCTACGCCGACGAGCTCAGCGTCGCGGCCATCGTCGACGCCGTCCGCAACGGCCGCACCGTCGTAAGGCTCGAAGGCCCGGGCGACCCGATGGTCGAGCTCACCGCCGGCAGCGCCATGGTCGGCGACACCGTCGACGGCCCAGTCACGCTGACCGCCATCGTCACCGGCGCGACGAGCGGAAGCCTCGCGTTCGTTCGCAACGGCGCGATCCACACCCAGGTCGACGTCACGAGCGACCCCTTCGAGACCACCCTCGAGGTCGACGCTCCGTTCGGCGACGTCGACGACCGCTGGCGCGCCCAGCTCTCGATGCCCCGACCTCGAGTCGTCACCAGCCACATCTGGGTCCGCGCCAACGGCGAGGACCCACCGCCCGATGGTGGCCCCGGCGGCGGGAGCACGGGCGGCGGAGGCTGCGGCTGCCACGTGAGCGGCGGCGCCAACGGCGTCTGGCCGTTGCTGGTCTTGGCTTGGGTCGGACGACGTTGGCGGAGTCGATGAGGGCGCGGGACGCTCGAGTCAGGGCTCCATCGCCCGAACCCTGAGCGTCTCGACCAGCGCCTCGGGATCGTCGCTCCGAAAGAGCGCCGCGTGGGATGTACCGGACGTGTGCTCGAGCCCCCAGCGGCCGACCGCGAGCAGCACGGGCAGCAAGTCGAGGCCCCGTTCGGTGGGCCGGTACACCCTCTTCCGGCCATCGGCGGGGTCGCGCTCCTTGACCAGCACGCCCGCCGCCTCGAGCCGGGCCAGCCGGTCCGCGAGGATGTTTGGAGCGATCCCCTCGGCCTGGGCGAGCTCACCGAAGCTCCGGCGCTGAGCGAGCAAGAGGTCCCGGAGGATCACCAGTGTCCAGCGGTCCCCGATGAGATCGAGGGCACAGCTGATGGGGCAGTTGGAGCGCGGCTCGGTCGCCATGGCGAACATATTACTTGCAAATCGCAATCGAACCAGTCACTATCGTTTTGCAAGTTATCTGACGTTCGAAGGAGAGATGGACATGGACGATTTCGAAGGCACTCGCGTAGTGGTGACTGGTGGCGGCTCCGGCATCGGGGCGGACATCGCTCGTGCGCTCGCGAAGCGAGGCGCCACCGTGTGGATCACGGGCCGGACAGCGGAGAAGCTGGCTGCCGTGGCGGACGAGGACGATCGGATCGTCCCCTTCGTCTGCGACGTGACCGACGACAACGCCATCTTGGCCCTCCGCGACGTCCTCGACGCCGCCGGCGGCGTCGACGTCCTCGTGAACAATGCGGGGGTGTTCCATCGCTTCGACATGGTGACGGGGCCTCCCCTCGATGCGCAGCTCTCGGAGATCGACATCGACGTGAGTGGGCCGGTTCGCATGGCGCACCACTTCCTCCCGGGCATGATCGAACGGGGA
This sequence comes from uncultured Sandaracinus sp., assembly GCA_964462035.1. GTDB lineage: Bacteria > Myxococcota_A > Polyangia > Polyangiales > Houyiibacteriaceae > UBA1660. The sequence goes on along the minus strand of CAYXAP010000019.1, from coordinate 78,713 downwards.
GGCACGCTCGTGAACGTGAGCTCCGGGCTCGCGTTCGTGCCCTACGCGTCGGCGCCGGTCTACAGCGCCTCCAAGGCCTTCGTTCATGCGTGGACCCAGAGCCTTCGCGCCCAGCTCGCGGGCAGCGGGGTGCGCGTGGTCGAGTTGATGCCGCCGGTGGTCGACACCCCCATGGCAGAAGGCCTCGACCCGTCCATCGAGCGCATCAGTCCGGAGGAGCTCACCACCGCGTTCCTGACCGGGCTGAGTCGGGGGCACACCGAGATCACCCCGGGGATCTCGAAACAGCTCAAGTGGATGCGTCGACTCGCGCCCAACTTCATCTTCAACCGCCTGAACGCTCGTCTTCGTCCGCGCGTGCCGGCAGCAGCGAAGTGAGGCGACCCGACCGAGACCCAGGCGGCCGGCCCCCGAGCGCTTGACGCGCCGCGGCATGCAGCTCAGTTTCCGGCTTCCATGGCTGAAGCTGCTGTTCCCTTCGAGAAGGTCCTGGTCGCCAACCGCGGTGAGATCGCCGTCCGCGTCATGCGGACCCTCCGCGAGATGGGCATCCGCTCGGTCGCCGTGTACAGCGACGCCGATCGCGACGCGCTCCACGTCCGCATGGCGGACGAGGCCGTGGCCATCGGACCGGCGCCGAGCCGCGAGAGCTACCTGGTCCACGAGAAGATCCTCGACGCCTGCCGGAAGACGGGCGCTCAGGCCATCCATCCGGGCTACGGCTTCCTGAGCGAGAACGCTTCGTTCGCACGCGCCTGCAAGGAAGCCGGCATCACCTTCATCGGTCCGGACGCCTCCGCGATGGAAGCGATGGGCTCCAAGACCGCCGCCCGCGAGAAGATGATGGCCGCCGACGTGCCGGTCGTGCCGGGCGCGCTCATCGACGACCCCTCCCAGCTGAAGGCCGCGGCCGAGAAGCTCGGGCTGCCGGTGATGCTGAAGGCCTCGGCCGGCGGCGGCGGCAAGGGCATGCGCCTGGTCCACGACATCGACGAGGTCGAAGAGGCCTTCGAGCGCGCGCGCAGCGAGGCCGCCAACGCCTTCGGAGACGACACCGTCTACATGGAGAAGGCGATCATCAATCCGCGGCACATCGAGATCCAGGTGCTCGCGGACGGTCACGGCAACTGCGTGCACCTCTTCGAGCGCGACTGCTCGATCCAGCGGCGGCACCAGAAGGTGATCGAGGAGTCGCCCTCCCCCTTCGCCAAGGCCGACGACGCGAAGATCGCCGAGATGGGCGCCGTCGCCGTCGCCGCCGCCAAGGCCGTCGACTACGAGGGCGCGGGCACCGTCGAGTTCCTGATGGGCACCGACGGCAGCTTCTACTTCCTCGAGATGAACACCCGCCTGCAGGTCGAGCACCCGATCACCGAGTTGGTGACCGGCATGGACCTGGTGCGCGAGCAGGTGCGCATCGCCGCCGGCGAAGAGCTCGGCTACGACCAGAGCGCCGTGACGCGCCGCGGTCACGCGATCGAGTGCCGCGTCTACGCCGAGGACCCGGACCGCAACTTCATGCCGAGCCCGGGCCCCATCGACGTGCTGCGCGTGCCGACCGGCCCCGGCGTCCGCGACGACTCGGGCACCTACGAGGGCTCCGAGGTCCCGAGCCACTACGACCCGATGGTCAGCAAGCTCTGCGTCTGGGCGCCGACCCGCGCGCTCGCCGTGCAGCGCATGCGCCGTGCGCTCGAGGAGTACGTGGTCACCGGCATCAAGACCAGCGTGCCCTTCCATCTGCGCGTGATGAGCCACCCCGAGTTCGTCGCCGGCGACTACGACACGGGCTACATCGCCAAGAACGAAGCGGTTCTCCTCACTCCGCCCAGCCTCGGTAGCCACGCCAAGGCGCTCGCCATCGCGGCCGCGGTCGCCCAGGCGTTCCGCGAGCAGGACGCCATCGGCGCCGGTGGCGCGGCGAAGAGCAACGGAGCCGCCGCCGGCGGTCCCGGAATCTCCCCGTGGCGCCTCGGTGCGCTCACTCGCCCCTGACCGGGGCGTACGCCGCGCGCATCACCTCGGCCGCCGGTTTGCCCGCGGGCGAGAAGCCCGTCGGGCCCTCTTCGGTCGACTCCGGGTCGGTGAACCACTTCCACAGGTACACCCCGCGGACGTAGTCGCGCTGCGCCGCCTCGGCGAAGAAGAGCGCGTAGAGCGTGCGCTGCAGCTCCAGGTCGACCTCGGCGTCGGTGCCCTCGGTCCACTCGTGCGGGCGGAGCGCGGCGTTGGTCGCGGAGCGGTAGCCGACCTCGGTGAAGATCACCGGCCGCTCGTGCTCCTCCGAGAGCTCCGCGAGCCGGTCGAAGTAGCCGCAGAGCCGCTCGCGCATCGCGGCCGGTGGTGCGCCCGCTTCGTGGGCGACCGGCGGATAGAACTGGATGCCGAGCGCGTCGAGCGCATCCCAGAAGGACACGGCGTCCATCGCGTCCCAGTTGGCGGCGTAGACGAGCTCCCCTTCGTACACGGAGCGAACGGCCGCGATCAGCGCGCGCCAACGGGCCTCCTGACCGAGGCTCGAGCGCAGCTCGGTGCCGACCACCAGCCACTCGACGCCGGTCTCCGCGGCGAGCCGCGCGTAGCCGACCATCCAGCGCTCGTAGGAGTCGAAGAAGGCGTCCCAGCCCGCGGCCGGGTCCAGCCGCGCCCGCCACTCCCCGCGCGCCACCCAGAGGTGCGGCTTGAGCATCACCGTGTGGCCGACCTCGTGCGCCGCCTCGATCGCGCGGCGGGTTCGCTCGTCGGTCTCCGAGGCACCGATGGTGTCGGCGTGCCGAATCTCGTGGGCCTGCAGCGAAGGTAGGAAACCGAAGGGCGTGAGCGACACCGACCCGACGTCGTGCTCACGCAGGGTCCGCAGCGTCTGGCGACTGGCCTCGCTGCCATAGCCCCGGGCGCCGCCGTCCTGGTAGGCGTGCGCATAACAGACGCCCCGAAGCACCGGCGAAGGGAGCGGCACGACCTCGGGCAGCGGTTCTTCGGACGCCTCGTCGGTCTCCTCCGATGCAGGGTCGGGCACGGTCCCGGCCGACTCGGTCGGCTCGTGCCCACAAGGCGATGCGCACGCGGTGATCCACACCGCCACCGCGAGCCACCTCGTTCGAGCTCCACGCGCCACGGAGGCCACTCTGCCAGTTTCTTGCCGCCTTCGCGTCGACCCGGGTACACGAAGGGAGCGACCGACGGTGTGCTGGTCGTGACCGACGCGGAGGGCGATCCGCTTCGGTGGGAACTTCACCACGGGAGGGCTCCATGACCCGCACCGCCATGTCCATTTGCGCGACCATTCTGGGTGCAGCGCTGCTTTCGGGACCCATGATCGACGCTGCGTCCGCACAGGGCCGCAGCACCTCGATCGCCATCGGCGAGACCAGCGCTCCAGGCGCGCTCGGCGCCGAGCTGCGCAACGCGCTCCGCGACGAGCTCGGTGGCGTCGCGAACGTCCGAGTGACCAACGCTCGGAGAGCACGCTACGTGCTCCGCGGGTCCATCACCCACATCGACGAGCGTCGCGAATCCGACCGGATGGAGTGCGAGGTCTCGTTGATCCTCGCCGACCGCCGCGGCGGCAACATCCGCCTGATCCTCGAGGGCCGCGCGGCCGCTCGACTCCCGCAGGGCGACGACGCGGTGGCCCGCCTGCGACCCGAGGTCCTGCGCGCCGCCGTCCGGGGAGCGCTGCGCCCGCTCGGCGAGCAGCAGCTCCGCTGAGCCACTCCGGACTCGACGAGAGGGCTCGTCCGCTCGGCGGACGGGCCCTTCGTGCGTTCAGGGGAGGAGCGGGAGGCTCGAGAGCGACGCCGGCGGATTCACCGGCACCGCAGGCGAGCCGGTCGTGCGCACCACGACGCACCCCGCGCCGCCACCACCGCCGCCGCCGTTGGCGAAGTTGCTGTCGTTGGACCCGCCGTCATCGCCGCTGATGCTACCGAGGCCGCCGCCGCCGCCGCCAGGGGCGCCATACTGGACGCCGCCGGTGTCCCCGCCGTCGGGTCGGTCGAGCGCGCCGTCCACCCCGTCCTGGCCCGCGCCGCCGGCCCCGCCGCCGCTGGCACCACCGCCACCGCCGCCGCCGACCACGCTCAGACCGCCGTCGACCTGAACGTCGGGGGCCTCGACGATCACGTTGCCGCCGGCGCCGCCGCCGCCGCCGCTGCCCCAGTTGGTGCCGCCGTCGCCGTTGTTCCGGCCGGGCTGACCGCCGCCACCGCCAGCGACGATGCCACCGGAGATCACGATGCGCGTCGCCGCGGTCAACTGGAGCGCGCCACCACCGGCGCCGCCCTCCCCCGCGTTGGAGAAGCTGGCTCGAACGGCGCCGCGTCCGCGGCCACCGCCGCTGCCGCCGATGAGCGGCTGCAGGTCGTCCCCGCTCAGGTAGGGGACCCCACCCTCGCCACCAGCCGCGGAACCACCGCTGCCACCGTCGCCGCCACCGCCGCAGCCCCCGCCACCAGCGCCGCCGCCATCGTCGAAGTCGTCGACGTGCTCACCCGCGTGGCCGCCGCCGGGGCCTCCGCCGTCCTCGGCACCCGCGACCGTTCGGCCGCCGCGCAGGCCCGCGGGCCCGGACTGGTCGCCACGAGCCGAGACGTCGATGATGCCCTCGACCCGGATCTCGTCGCTGGCGACGATGATCAGCGGCCGCTGGCCACCGACCTGCATGTAGCCCGACTCGCGGAGGCGGAAGCTCCCGACGCTCAGCACGCAGGCCTCGCCGCCGTCACGCATGCCCACGACGCGAGACGCGCCCGTCATCGAGGTGCAGGTGTTGGTGTCGTATCGGAAGGCCTCGTCCACATCGAGGTCCGGTGCGTCGTCGCGGAACTGCTCACGGCCGACGTTCGACGGAGTGAAGCCGGTCGGCACCGGGAGGCATGCGCCGGTCGCGCCGTTGCAGCCGGCCGGGCAAGGCACCGTCACGCGCTCTCCGTCCTGACAGACGAGCGAGTTGCCACCGGCGCACTCGGGCGGGGCCGGGCAATCCGCCGGGGGCATGTCCGGCCGGACGAGCATGTCCGGCGGGTTCGGTCCGAGATCTCGCGGCCCGCCACCATCCACCATGTCGGGCGGACCGTAGTCCGGCAGGGTCACGTCGGACTCGCCGAAGACCTCGGGATCCGTATCGATGATGGCGCTGCAGCCGCCGACGAACCCGGCCAGAGCGATAAGCAGACAAGAACGCATGGCGACAGAATGCCATGAACGCCCCTCTCGCGGCACCCCGGGCGCGCGAGATGCCAGGTTGGGCGGCTCGAAGCCCGGCCCCTGGAAACACCAACGAAATCGACGGATCCGCCGAAGGCAGCTATGACCGGGCGATGGGCATCGACGGATGGCTGACGGTGGGGGTGGTCCTCGCGATGGTCATCGTGATGGCGTTCAACCTCGCGGGGCCCGACCTCGTGCTCGTGGCCGGCCTCACGTTCCTCCTCGCCACGGGTGTGCTCGACCCGTCCGAGGCGTTCTCCGGCTTCGCGAACCCGGCGGTCGGGACGATCGCCGCCCTCTTCGTCGTGGCCGCGGGGATCCGCGAGACGGGCGCCCTCGACTACGCCGCTCGGACGGTGCTCGGCCAGCCGCGAGGCGTAGCCGGCGCGCAGCTTCGCGTGATGCTGCCCGTCGGCGGTCTCTCGGCGTTCATGAACAACACGCCGGTGGTCGCGATGTTCGTGCCGATGCTGCAGCGCTGGAGCAAGCAGGCACGCATCAGCGTGTCGAAGCTGCTCATCCCGCTGAGCTACGCCGCCATCCTCGGCGGGACCTGCACCCTGATCGGCACCAGCACCAACCTCGTGGTGGCCGGCATGGCAGCGGCCCGCACGGAGCCGGTGCAGCTCGGGATGTTCGACGTCGCCGTCCTCGGCGTGCCAGCGCTGGTCGTGGGCACGCTCTACATCCTCTTCGCGAGCCGCTGGCTCCTGCCTGCGCGCCGTGGCGTCGACCAAGACGTGACCGACGTCCGCGAGTACGCCATCGCGTTCCAGGTCGAGGCCGGCTCGCCGGTCGTCAACGAGACCATCGAGAGCTGCCTCCGGAGCCTGCCCAAGCTCTACCTCTTCGAGCTCGAGCGCGATGGGCAGGTCTTCCCCGCGGTCTCACCGCAGACCCGGCTGAAGGCCCGCGACGTGCTGCGCTTCACCGGCATCGTCGTCGACGCCGCGGTCGATCTGCGCAAGATGGGGCTGGTACCCGAGGAGTCGGCGATCACCGGTCGCCCCGACCGGAGCTGGGTCGAAGCGGTCATCGCCGCGCAGAGCGCCCTGGTCGGGCGCACCGTCCGCGACGTGAAGTTCCGGACCGAGTACGACGCCGCGATCCTGGCGGTCCACCGCGAAGGTGAGCGAGTGCCGGCGAAGGTCGGTGACATCGTGCTGCAGCCTGGCGACCTGCTGCTGCTGGAAGCGGAGCCGGGCTTCGCGCGACGGCACCGCGCCGACCCGAGCTTCATGCTCCTGAGCCCCGTCGCCGACAGCGCGCCACCGAACCACCGGCGCGCGCCACTGGCCGCCGCGATCTTGATCGCGGTCGTCACGCTCAACGCGGCCGGAGTTCTCCCGCTCCTCACGGCTGCGCTGATCGGAGCCGGTGCGCTGGTGCTCACCCGTTGCCTCCGCGGTCATCAAGCGCGTCGGGCGCTGGACCTGCGCGTGCTGGTCACGGTGGGCTCGGCCCTGGGCATCGGCCTCGCGGTCGAGAGCTCGGGCGCGGCCGAGTATCTGGGCGGCGCGTTGGTCGACGCCTCGGCGCCCTTCGGGAAGGTCGCGCTCCTCGGCGCGGTCTTCGCGGCGACGAGCGTGCTGGCCGGACTCGTCTACACGGCGACGGCCGCCGCCGTGATGTACCCGATCGCCGCCGCCGCCACGGAGAGCGCCGGCATGCCCGGGACGGCCGCGGCACTCCTGGTGATGCACGCGGCGTCCACCGCGTTCTCCAGCCCGATCGGCTACGCCGCGAACCTGATGGTCTACGGCCCCGGCGGCTACCGCTACTCGGACTTCATCAAGATCGGGCTGCCGCTCCAGGTGATCCTGGGCGTGCTGAGCGTGACGATCTTGTGGTGGCTCTGGCTCTAGGGAGCCGTGGGCGCGACCCAAACGTCGCCTTTTTCGTGCCCCCATCGTGAGCTACGCTTGGGCCATCCGGCGCTCTCGAGCTCCGAGATTCTTATCATTCGACCCCCGAGAGCGGGGGAGGGGGACGAGTCGTGATCACACGCTCGACATGGGTTCTCTGCGCGGCTGCAGCATTCTGGGGATGTGGGGGAGGCAATCCCTCCAGTGATGGCTCCATGCCTCCCGCCGTCTGCGCCACCAACGCCGACTGCGACGACGGCCAGTTCTGCAATGGTGCCGAGACCTGCGATCCGACCGCCGTCGACGTCTCGCCGGACGGGTGTCTGGCCGGGGTCTCGCCATGCTCGGATGGCGAGAGCTGCAACGAGTCCACCGATTCCTGCTCGGACTGCGCCGTGGAAGCCGACGCCGACGGGGATGGGGCCCGCGCCATCGCTTGCGGAGGCAACGACTGCGACGACAACGACGACAACGCCTATCCCGGCAACACCGAGGTCTGCGACACCGAAGGGCACGACGAGGATTGCGACCCAGCGACGTTCGGCATTCGCGATGGGGACGGCGACGACGAACCCGACGCGGCCTGCTGCAACGGGGACAACTGCGGCAGCGATTGTGACGACACCCGCTCGAGCGTCGGGCCGGATGCGACCGAGGCGTGCAACGGCCGAGACGACGACTGTGATGGATCCGTGGATGAGGGCGTGACCGTCGACCTCTATCAAGACATGGACGGTGATGGCTTCGGGAACCCGGACGTCGCCATGAACGGTTGTCCCGACTCGATCGAGGGGTTCGTCTCGATGGGCACCGATTGCGACGACACCGCGGGGAGCATCAACCCGGCGGCCACCGACGTCTGCGATCCGGACGAGGTCGACGAGGACTGCTCCGGCACGCCAAACGATCCACCAGGCGGCTGCGCATGCACGTCCGGCCAGACTCGCGATTGCGTCGCCGACGGCATCTGCGCCGCTGGCACCGAGTCTTGCATCGACGGCATGTTCGGTGGCTGCTCCATCGAGCCGGAGCCCTTCGAGATCTGTGACGGCGAGGATGACGACTGCAACGGTGTCATCGACGACGGCCTTCGCCGCACGTGCTGGGACGACGGAGACGGGGACGGCTACGCGGCGACGGGTGCACCGAGCTCTCAACAGTGCATGACGCCGAGCGGCGGGTGCCCGACGGGCTACACCCACCGCGACCCCGCGGTCGACGACGTCGACTGCAACGACTCCGACGACGACCAGGCTCCGGGCCAGACGGAGGTCTGTAACGGGATCGACGACGACTGCAACGGAGTCGCCGACGAGATGTTGCGAGTGCCCTGCTACGTGGACGAGGACAACGACACCTATGCCGCAGCGACCGCGATGGAGGTCCAAGCCTGCCGGGACCTGACCCGGATGAGCGTCGCGTTCTGCCCCCTCGGCTACACGAACCGCGCGCCGTCCAGTGTGGCGACCACGGACTGCAACGACGCTGCGGGGACCGGTTTCGACTTCCACCCGGGCGCGCCGGAGCTCTGCGACAGCCAGGACAACGACTGCAACGGGATGGTCGACGACGGTGCACGCGTCACCTGCTGGACCGATTCGGACGATGACGGGTATCCGAACGCTGGCGCGACCAGCTCGATGCAGTGCCGCGATGGGACCCGACCCGACCGAGGCGACTGCCCTCGCTTCTTCACCTTCCGCGACCCGGCGGTGGTCGCGGATCAGGACTGCGACGACGGAGACCCGAGCCGCTACCCGGGCGCAGTGGAGCTCTGCGACGCAATCGACCAGGACTGCGACGGGACGGCAGCCGATGCGATGATGGTCACCTGCTACGCCGACGCCGACGACGATGGCTACGCAGCGGCCGGCGCAGGCCCCGAGATGGTCTGCCCCGACGCTTCCCGACCGGCGGTGATGAACTGCCCCGAGGACTACACGGATCTGGAGCCGACGGGGTCCAACATCGACTGTGCGCCGAACGATCCGAGTCGGAACCCGGACGTGACCGAGATGTGTGACGAGCCGACGTTCGTCGACAGCAACTGCAACGGTGACGCCGACGAGGGTACGACGACGTGCTGGCGGGACGTCGACGAGGATGGCTACGCGACCTACATGACGACGAACACCCGGCGTATCTGCGGAAGCATCTGCCCTGCCGGCTGGACCCTTCGCGAACCGAACACGTATGCGAACGCGGACTGCAACGACGGAAGCGCCGCCAACCACGTCATCGTGCGCTGCTATCCGGACACGGACCGCGACAGCTATCGGGCGTCCGGGTCGACCCAGAGCACCCGCTGCTACACCACGGGTCAGGGTTACGGCAACTGCCCGAACGGCTACACGACGCGGACCTCACCGACCGACTGCTGCCCCTCCGACCCCAACGCGCGGCCAAACCAGACGAGCTACTACTCCACCCGCAACGCCTGCAGCAGCTGGGACTACAACTGCAATGGCAGCGCCGAGAAGCGCTTCACCACCAACTGGGGCAGCCAGGTTTGTAGTGGCGGCAGCGCCTCCGCCTGCGAGGGAGACGTGACCCGAGGCTGGCAGAGCTCGAGCGACCCCGCGTGTGGCGTGGCCGCCTCGATGGTCGACTGTGCCTTCCTCGACGGGCTGCCACCACCGGGCCCATCGACCGTCTGCCAGCAGATCACGCCGACGGTCACTCAGCTCTGCCGCTGACGCCGCGGCGTCAGCTGGGCGGAATCTGAAACATCAGATACGGCTCGTCGGTCCCGTTCGGGAACGCCGAGCCGAGGAAGCTCAGGACTCGCATGGTCGGGGTCTGGGCTTCCGCCTCGACGAGCGCGCCGCAGGGCTGGGCGCCGCAGAGCGGGCGCATGGTCTTGGCGACGATGTTCTCCTCGTCCGCCTGCGGGGTGGTCGCCTGGTAGCGCCAGGTGAACGCCGCCGTGACCGCGGGCGGCAGCTCCGCCTCTTCCTCACCCTCGGGCGGCGCGATGCCGTCGAGGAAGGTGTCGTGGGCCGGGGCGGCGGGCGTGGGGTCCGGGGCGCCGTAGCGGTGCAGCTCGATCTTGACCGCGTTGCCGCGGGCGAAGAGCTCCATGTGCATGTTGCCGCCCTCGGCGATGTTGCTCGCCTTGAACGCACAGTCGACGTACGGGCCTTCGCGGCACGCGGTGTACATCTCTTCCCAGATGTCCCCGATCTCGTCCCAGGAGCGCATGTGGGTGGCCGGCGGCTCGTGGAACTCCTCGGCCTCCTCGCGGATGTCCCAGTTCGACAGGTTCAGGTAGCCGATCTCGGTGCCGGTGCCTTGCCGGGTCATGAACGAGACCTCGGTGACCCGCGTCTCCTTCAGCGTCGAGAGCACCAGCATGGTCGTGCGCCAGGGCGTCGAACCGAGGATGCGCAACGTGGCGTTCCGGCGCGCCGGGCCGCCGTCGATGGCGGTCCGCAGCTCCTGGATGGTGTTCGTGCCCGTCACCGACGCATCGGGGACCTTGCCGTTGTCGAGCTCGAGCACCGTGTGCCCGTCCACCCGCAGGTTCGAGGGCGCGATCTCGACCGCCACGGCGTTCGACGGACCGCTGGCCTCGTAGCGATAAGAGATCGGCAGCTCGAGGACGCCGACGATCGGATCCGTGCTCTCCTGGTTCTCTTCCGCGTCGTCCCCACAGCCGCCGAAGGCGAGGGAGGTGACGACGAGCCAGGGCACTGCTGCTCGGAATGCGCGAGTCATGGGCGGGACCCTACCAACGCGGTGAGCGGGGCGGAAGCCCCCAGCGTCGAAGCGCGACGCCCCCGTCAGGGGCGAGGTGTCGGGCCCCTGCTATGCTCCCGCCATGCGTCGCTTTCCCTTGCTCGCGCTGCTCGTTCTCGCCGCCGCGTGCGGACGGACGGTCCTGGTCGATCCCGAGGGCCTCACCGACGGTGGGAGCCCCGACGGCCCGCTCCCGGACGGTGAGCCACCGCCGGACGGCTCCACCGGCTGCACGACGGACGACGACTGCGATTTCGGGCTGACCTGCGTCGCCGGCGCCTGCGTCGAAGGGCTCGTTTGCTTCAGCGACCTGGACTGCGCCCCCGGCGAGCGATGCATCGACGGCGTGTGCGAGCGCCGCACGTCCTGCACCTCCGACGCCGACTGTCCCGACGGCCGCATCTGCGATTCCGGCCGTTGCACGGTGCCGGTCGAGTGCTCGACCCGCGCCGAGTGCATGCCCGGTGAGGACTGCGTCGGGGGCAGCTGCGTGCCGCTCCCCGACTGCACCTCCGACAGCGACTGCGGCGCCGCTGGCTTCGAGTGTTCGGACGGCACCTGCGTGTTCACGGGCGACTGCATGTCGGACGCGGAGTGCACCACTGGCTTCGAATGCATCGGCGCGCGCTGTCAGTTCACCGGCGACTGCCTCGACGACGGCGACTGCGGCACCGGTTTCCGGTGCGACTCGGCGCGCTGCGTACCGACCGGCTGCACCTCCGACTCGGACTGCGCGGCGGACGAGCTCTGCGACTTCCTCTCCCGCCGCTGCGTGCCCTCGGTCGAGTGCACCACCGATGCGGAGTGCCCCACCGGGAACCTCTGCTTCGGCGGTCGGTGCACGACCATTCGGCGCTGCCGCTCGAACGCCGACTGCCCGCCGCCAGAGCGCTGCGACGGCTTCCGCTGCGTCGACCCGGACGCCGCGTGCAGCTCGGACGACGAGTGCCCCACGGGCCAGCGCTGCGACTTCGGCTTCTGTCAGCCCACGACCTGCATGACGGACAGCGACTGCGAGCTCGGCTGGGGCTGCGCCGCCGGGCGCTGCTTCCCGCCCTTCTTCTGCGGCATGGACTCGGACTGCCCCTTCCCGGGCATGACCTGCGAGGACCGCCGCTGCGTCGGCAGCGACTGCATGACCGACGCCGACTGCGGCATGGGCGCCTGCGTCTCGGGCGCCTGCGTCCCGCTGCCGCCCATCTCGTGCATGGTCGACCGCGATTGCGGGCCGGGGGAGCAGTGCAACTTCGGCTTCTGCGAGGTCCCCGAGACCTGCCCGGCGCAGCCCTGCCCGATGGGCCAGGTCTGCGAGGACTCCCGCTGCGTACCGCCGCCCGAGTGCACCTCCGACGTGGACTGCGCGGGCTCGGGGCTCAGCTGTCGCGAGGGGCGCTGCGTCTTCGTCGGCGAGTGCACGACCGACTCGATGTGCCCCGAGCGCTTCGCGTGCATCGGCGGCGGCTGCGTCTTCGTCGGTGAGTGCACGACCGACTCGGACTGCGACCCACTCTACGAGTGCGTGACCGGTAGCTGCAGCTACGTCGGCGAGTGCCGCACCGACAGCGACTGTGCCGGCGCGGACGTCTGCGTGACCGGCAACTGCCAGGATGGCCCCTGCCGCGCGAACACCGACTGCCCGGCCGGCGAGGTCTGCAACATCTCCACCCTCGCTTGCGTACCCGACATCGACTGCAACTCCGACGGCGACTGCCCGCTCGGCTGGACCTGCCTGGGCGACCAGTGCACTGCGCTGCAGTTCTGCTTCCCGCCCGGTTCCGGGACGATGGCCGGCTGTCCGGAGGGAACGATCTGCGCGGACTTCGGGGCCTGTTTCGTCGCCCAGGAGTGCGCCCTGGACGGCGACTGCGCGGCCGACGAGATCTGCGAGTTCAACTTCTGCCAGCCCTCGAGCTGCACCTCGACCGCGGACTGCAACTTCGGCTGGACCTGCGAATCGAACCGCTGCTTCCCTTGGCTCTTCTGCGGCTCGGACATGGACTGCGGCCCGGTCCGGATGTGCATCAACAACCGCTGCCAGAACCCAGGCGGCTGCATCGAGGACGACGAGTGCCCGCCGGGCCAGACCTGCATCGGCGGCCTCTGCGAGACGCTTCCGCCGGGCAACTGCGTGCGCGACGCCGACTGCAACCCCGGTGAGATCTGCCAGTTCAACTTCTGCATGCCGGGCACCATGTGCCGGACGAACGCCGATTGCCCGAGCACCCAGGTATGTGTCGACGACCGCTGCCGGTTCACCATCGAGTGCCGGATGGACGGCGACTGCACCCCACCGGAGACCTGCAACGCGGACGGCCAGTGCGTGTGAGGTGAGCTGACGGCGCTGGTCGTGGTACGCAGACGCCATGCCGCGCCCGCCCGACTTCTCGACTCACATCGGCTCGCTCTCGTCTCGCGTGTTCTCCGGCCTGGCCGCCAAGGCCGCCGAGCTTCGCGCGAGCGGTGCCACCGTGCACATGCTCTCGGTCGGCGACACCTTCGAGGAGCCGCCGCCGAGCGCACGAGTCGACACGCTCACCACCGACACCCTCCCCGGCATCCACAAGTACGCGCCCCCCGGCGGGCTTCCGATGCTGCTGGAGGCCGCCTCGGATCGCACCGAGCGGCTCGGCCGACGGGTCCCGGCCGACCGGCTGCAGATCATGAGCGGCGCGACCGCCGGCCTCAGCGTGATCACCGAGACGCTGCTCGACGTGGGCGACGAGGTCCTGCTGCCCTCGCCGTTCTGGCCGCTGATTCGAGGCATCATCGCGAAGCGCGGGGCGGTCCCGGTCCAGGTGCCGCTCATGCACGCGCTCGCCGACACCGATGTCGAGGCCGCGCTCGAGGCGAAGGTCACCGACCGGACCGTCGCCCTCTACGTGAACACGCCACACAACCCCACGGGCGCCGTCGCGCCGGCCGCGGCGGAAGACGCCTTCGTGCGCGTCGCCCGGCGCCACGACCTGTGGCTGATCTTCGACGAGGCCTATCAGGACCTGCACTTCGGTGAGCCGCGAGCGCCGCTCTGGACGCGCGACGACGTCCAGGACCGCTACGTCGCCTGTCACACCCTCTCGAAGTCGTACGGGATGGCGGGCGCGCGCATCGGCTATGCCCATGGAAACGAGGCGGCGACCCGCGCCCTCCGCGGGGTGCAGACCTTCTCGACCTACTCCGCGCCGACTCCGATGCAGGTCGCTGGCGCCCGGGCGCTCCACGATGGGGACGAGTTCCTCCAGCGTCGGCGCGAGCTCTTCGCGGTGGCGGGCAACGAAACCGCCGAAGTGCTGGGGATCGATCGGCCAGCCGGTGGGACCTTCCTCTTCTTCGACGCCTCCCCCTACTTCCGCGACGGCGAGGCGGACGCGCTCCCCTTCCTCGATCGCTGCCTCGACGCCGGCGTGCTGATGACGCCGGGCGCGGCCTGCGGCACCGACTTCGGCAGCTGGGTACGGATCTGCTTCACGTCGGAGCCGCTCGACGAGCACCGAGACGCCCTCGAGCGCCTGGCCGGCGTCCTCCGCTCCTGAGAGCCCGGATCTTGCTGCTTTCGGCCCTTGTCCCTACCCTCGCGGCCATGAAGAAGATCTCACGTCGAGAGCTCCTTCGCCGGAGTGCGACTTTCGGCGCGGCGGGGCTCGGTCTGGTGGTTCTCGGAGCAGGCTGCGGCGGCGAAGAGGGTCCGAACTGCAACGACACGTCGGGGCTCAGCCCGCAGCAGCAGTCGACGCGCTCCTCGCTCGGCTATGTCGCCAACTCGCCCCACGGCGCGCAGAAGAACTGCACCAACTGCAACTTCTTCACCGCCGGCAGCGCCAACGAGTGCGGGGCCTGCACGCTGGTGCCGGGCCCGATCGCGGGCGAGGCCTACTGCAACTCGTGGGCTGAGAAGGCCTGACGCGTTCCGCTCAGTCGTCGTCTCCGGAAGCGATCGGCGGCCACCACGAGTGAGGCTGGCGCGGCTGCTCACCGGAGGCGTGACTGGGCGGCTGGCTCTCGGACACGCGGGCCTGCAGACCGGTCTCCACGACGTCGATGGGGAGGCCGCGGCGAATCGTCTCGGCGTGGGCCACCGCCTCGTCCGGGATGCTCTGCATCGCGAGCGCGACCGCGTCGACCAGGTGGGCACGGACCGCGTAATAGGTCGGTGACGATGTGGCGTCGCACGCAAATGCCAGCGCCCCGGCGGCGCGGAGCGCGCTCGCCGGCGGCCCGAGCGACTGCTTCGCCCGCTCCGACGCCCGGAAGCCGGCGGCCCACGCGGCGGCACCGTCGACGTTTCCGCGGGCCCAATGGCGCGCGATGGAGAGCGTGTCGACGTAGAGGCCGTGACGCTCGAGCGCACGCTCGACCACCGGCGTGGTCAGCACGACGAGCCGACGCCGATCGACCTGCGCGTGGAGCGCGAGCTCGATGAGCCAATCGGGTCGCTCGCAGGCGGCCCACCCCTCCGCGAAGGTCCGGTACCGCTCGAAGAAGCGGACCGTCTCGTGGCTCAACGACAACACGGAGAGCTGCATGCCCAGGAGCTGTGCAACCTTCGTACCTCGATTGGATCCCCGAAACGATTGGTGATCCTCGTTCACCTGAGCGCGTGCGACCCCATCCCCCGGGGGCAACTGCCCCCAGAACGGGCGATCCACGCCAGGCTGTCACACCCCGAGCCGGTCGCTCAGGCGAGCCTCGCGAAGCGAGCGGGGAGCTTGGCGTCGACGGAAAAACGGCCCGCGCCGAGGAGGCCGATCGCGACGTACGCCACCAAGTAGACCAAGGCGAGCTCCTTGCGGCCGAGCGGATCGTCCGCGTGAACGATGAACGCGGCGACCGCCATCGTGACGACCAGCGGCACCACCGCCAGCCGGGTGAAGGCACCCATCGCCACCAGCGCGGCGCACCCGACCTCGGCGAAGACCGCCAGCGCGAGCGCCACGGGCGAGCCGAGGCCGATCGGATCGGGGAACGAGTCCATCTTGTCGGCGAAACCGAGGAGCTTGGGGATCCCGTGGGTGAGCATCATGCCGCCGAACATCAGGCGAAGCAGCAGCAGCCCGACGTCTTCGAGGGTGTCCTTGCGCGAAGCCATGGTGGTTCTGTGTCGCCCCAGCCCCGAAAGCGCAACGGCGGGGAATGACTCGGCCCCGAAAAACGAAAAGGCCACCTCGGGGCGAGGTGGCCTTCTTCAGCGGAAAACAGAGAATCTCAGGGCTCGAGGCCCCACTTCTTCTTGTTGTCCGAGACCTGCTCCGGGGTGGGCTGGTCCTGCTCCGTCGGAGTCGGGACCTCGAAGTCGTCCATGTGGTCCACCGTGAGTGCGTTGAGCGGGGTGTCCTCGCTCAGCACCTCGGGGACCGAGACGTCCTCGTAGATCGCTTCCCACGGGCACTCCGGCTCACAGGCACCGCAGTCGATGCACTCTTCCGGGTGGATGTAGAGCTGGTTGGGGAACTTCTGGTGGTCATCGCCGGTGTACGCGTAGATGCACTCGACGGGACAGACATCGACGCACGCCTGATCGACGCAGTCGCGGCAAAGACGGGTGATGACCCAGGCCATGGCAAAACCTCTCCGGAAGTATCGGTGAAAAAGACGCGCGAGCTTGCGCGTCCGCGGGTCCTGTATGGGCCAAGCACCACAAACACGCAAGAACGATCAGGCGAGCGGTGTATCCTCGGTGCCGACCATGCCCAGCTCCACCCTCGCCCGCACTCTCCTCTGGCTACCCCTCGTGCTCGCCCTCTCCGCCTGCGGCGGCGGCGACGACACCGCTAGCGGCGGTGGGGACGGCTCCTCCGGTGGCGAGGACGACGAGTGGTCCGACTGGGACGACGACGAGGAGCCGGAGGTCGAGTCCCACCACGGCGCGATCGAGGCGCTCGGGATCTCCGGGCCCGACCAGCCATGGGGCGAGATGAGCCACGAGGATCGCGAGTGGTACATGGTCGGCAAGGTCCTGCCGATCATGAAGGAGATGTTCGCGGAGCACGACGCCGATCGCTGGGGCCAGGGCTACGGCTGCGACACGTGCCACGGCGAGAACGGCGCAGAGGTCGAGTACGAGATGCCCCCGATGAGCTCGTACAAGGTGCCGGCGCCAGGGAGCCAGGCGTGGACCTCGATGGAGGGCATCTTCGGCGAGACGGTCACCTTCATGGAAGAGACCGTGACGCCGACGATGGGCACGCTCCTCGGCATCGACGACTACACCTGCTTCCACTGCCACCCGCGCGCCGAATAGCGATTCCGTGGGCGGACGCCTCGCGCTCCAGCTCCTCTTCGGCCCGCTGGCCGCCGGAGGGCTGGCCTGGCTCGGTGTCGAGCGAGGCAAGACGTGGCCGCTGATCGCCGCGGCGATCTTCCTGCTGGTCTACCTGGCGTTGGTGCTGCGCCGGCCACTGCGGCGCAGGCGGGCGCTGGCGCAGCCCTTCCCCGAGGAGTGGCGCACCGTCCTGAAGCGCAACGTCGCGTTCTACACGGAGCTCGACGACGATGGCCGACGGCACTTCGAGCAGAACGTGCAGCTGATGGCGGCGGACCTCGACTTCGAAGCCGTGGGGGACGTGGAGCTGGACGACGAGTTGCTGGTGCTCTCGGTCGCGGGCGCGGCGGTCATCTTCCACCACCTCGGCATCGAGCCGAAGGTGCGCAGGACGATCCTGCTCTACCCGGACAACTTCGATGACGAGTACGACTCGTCGAAGCATGCGGACATCCTGGGGATGGTCCACCGCCAAGGCCCGATCGTCTTCTCGCGACGAGCGCTGCGGAACGGCTGGAACCGGAAGACCGACGCGAGCAACGTCTGCATCCACGAGTGGGCCCACGTCCTCGACCTCGACGACGGCTTCGCCGATGGGGTGCCAGTGCTGGTCGACGACGAGGCCAAGTGGGACGAGATCCTCGCCGAAGAGCTCGAGCGGGTGCGGCGGGGCCGTTCGGCGCTGCGGCAGTACGCCGGGACGAACCGCGCCGAGCTCTTCGCGTGCGCCGCGGAGGCCTTCTTCGAGCGCCCGAAGCCGCTGAAGAAGAAGCACGCCGAGCTCTATGGCCTGCTCGTCGAGGCGTTTCGATACGATCCGCTCGCCGAGTAGCCGTCCGCCGAATCATTGGAGCTACGGCCGCCGGCTGCTATGGCCATGATCATGGGTGCGAAGGTTGGTTCGGCGGTGCGGGCGCTGGGAATCCTGATCGCCATCTGGGGCGTGGTCCTCGCCGTCGCCTACGTGGCCGACTCGCTGCCGGGTGGAGAAGAGAGCGCGGAAGCGGAGCCGGACCCGGAGGCGAGCGAAGCCACCGAGGCCGAGCCGACGGAAGCCGCGTCCTCGGAGACCGAGGCGACCGACACCGAGCCGACCCCGGTCGCGACGGCGCCCACCGAGACCGAGACGGACGAGACCGAGGCCCCGAGCGAGGCCGAGACGCCGACCGAACCGTCGAACGGTGGCAGCACCCTCGGGCCACGACGCCACACGAAGGTCTGTGAAGACGTGGAGCACGCGCGCCTCGGTGTCGGCTCGGTGGTCGGCGACCCGCGCCCGGAACAGATCGTTCTCTGTGGCCGGGAGGCCCACGTGTTCGCGGTTCATGGCGGCGAGCTCGCGCGGCTCGCGACCCTGACCCTGGAGGGCGAGACTCAGGTCAAGATGGCCGCCCCGGTCGTGACCGACGTGGATGGGGACGGGCTCCGCGACCTGGTGCTCGGCTGGACCGAGCTCGACGCGGAGGGCGGGCCCAACGGCGGCACGCTCCGCTGGGTGGCCGGCGATCCGAGCGGCGGCTTCGGTGAGGATCACGTGCTCCACCCGCTCTCGGTCGTGGACATCCAGACGGCGGAGCTCGACGGCCGCACCGGCGCCGACGTGGTCGCGCTCCACTGGGCCGACGGCTTCGGGCGACGGCCGAGCGAGGCGTGGGTCTTCGGCGGCGGGCCGTCACCGAGACGCATCGCTCGGCGGCGCCTCCGGCACGACGCCGTCGCTGCGGCTCTCGCCGACGTGGACGGCGATGGCGAGCTCGATCTGGTCACCGTCGACGCCGAGGGCGCGCAAATCGCCGACGGCGACGGCACCGGTCGCTTCCCCCGCTTCCGTTCGATCGTGCTCGAGGCCGGTCGCGACGTCGTCGCGATCCCCGCCCTGCCCGCTCCGGCCGCCACGGACGCCGAGGGCGAGGAGGCCGAACCCACGATCACGCCCGACACCGTCTACCTGATCGGAGCGCAGGTCATGAAGTTGGATGCTGCGGGCGAGCCGACCACCCTGGCCGCACCCCACGGCATCCTCCGCGCGCTCGGGCTCCCGACCGGCGAGCTGCTCGCGATGACCCGGCAGCGCGTCGTGAGGGTCCAAGAGGGCGCCGAGGAGACGGTGGTCGACCTCCCAGGCACCTTCCGCCCGACCGACCTCGCGCTCCTGGGGGGTGACGAATCGCCGGTGCTCCTCGTGCTCGGTCGGACCTCGAGCGGCTGGGAGCTGGTGGAAGCGCCCATCGGCGAGGGCCGTGTCCGGCTGGAACCCGGGGCCGAGGCCAGCGCGGTCGTGGACGCACCGCTGGTGCTGAACCTGACCCTGCGATGAGATGACCAGCGGCGCGCGGCGACTCTGGGCAGCTCTCGGCTTCGCGCTCGCCCTGAGCGCTTCGAGCGCCTCCGCGCAGTGGACCCCGCAGCCTGGCCACGGCTACGTGAAGATCTGGGCGAAGTGGTTGCTCGGCTTCGGCTACGTCGACGGAGACGGCGACTACAACGGCTACCAGAACTACCACGAGCTCTTCCTCGCCACGTATGGCGACGTCGGCATCGTCGATGGGCTCGCGCTCTTCTGGCACACCGACATCGTCCGCGGCTTCACGCTACGCGATCCGGTCGCCGACGAGCTCCGCGGCCACGTCACCGGCGGAGATCCGGCGCTCGGGCTCCGCTGGCGCTTCCTGCTGCGCGACCGGCTCGCGATGGCGCTCGTGGGATCGGTGCGCGCGCCGCTCATCCAGCGCACCGGCGAACGGCAGGTCGTCTACGAGCGTCACCCTGGCGACGACGGCGTCTACGACCGGGTGGGTGGGCTACGCATCGGCGCGGGCACGTGGGATCTCACGGCGGGTCTCAAGGTGGGCTACGCCTTCGACACTTGGTTCCTCGGCGGGAGCCTGGCCTACCAGGCGCGACTGAAGGGCTTCGACGACCGCATCGTCTGGAGCGCCGAAGTCGGCCTCACGCTCAACGAGAAATGGGGCTGCACGATCCGCGCGAACGGAGCCCACTCGATGGAGCCCATACGCCCCGACCCCGATGACCCCCCTCGAAGCGAGAGCCCGAGCGGCATCGGCAACGGGGTCAGCTGGATGGGCTTCGCGGTGGAGCTCGACTACGAGCTGATCGACCGCTGGTACCTCGGTCTCACCATCGAGGGCGGGCTCGGCTTCCTCCGGCGACAGACCGGCGGGCCGGTGACGAGCCTGAGCCTCTCCACGAGCTACTAGGACGAATCACTAGAAGCTGCCCTGGAGCAGCAGACCGGCACCGCGCCGGTCGACCGTGGGCTGGAGCGACACGCCCGCGAGTGGTCGTCCCTCGGCGTCCACGTCGACGCGCTGGAGCCGGTTCACGCCGAGGAGCGCGCCACCGAGGACGGTGACCCCGGCGCCGAGCAGCATGCTCACGACCGCGGCCCGGTTCAGCCGCTCGCCGCGGATCTCGAGCGCGAGGACCGCATCGGTGATTTCGTCCTGCGTACAGCCGCCTCCGCAGGTCGCCTCGATCTCGGCCTCGTAGTCGTTGATCGCCGCGCGGCCCGCGAGCTGGAGCCCGGCACCGAGCCCCACCGCGACCACACCACCCATGAGCGTCGCCCAGGGGATCCAGCGGGGCCAGCGCCGCTCGAAGTGCGCCATGCGCTCGAGCGGAACCAGCTCGACCTCGGTCTCCGAGCGCGTGCCCGGCATCGCGTCGATGCGGCGGGTGAAGGTGAGGAACCCCTCCTTCGAGGCGACCACCCGGTGCGAGCCCGCGCGCGTGAGCCGCTCGATGCGTCCGGCGCCGTCCAGGACCGTGTCACCGTCCAACGCGACCTCCGCCCCCTCCTCCTCGTTCACGATGACGATGGTCGCGAGCTGCCCGCGCAGGAGCTGTCGGTTGGTGGTCAGCTGCTGATGGACGTGCGGCGCGAAGGGTGCCGCGTCCCAGCGGAGCGCACGCTCGACCTCGTCGTAGGCACCGATCGGGTCGTCCAGGTGCACGAGCGCGACCGAGAGGTTTCCGTGGATGGCCGGGTGGTCCCAGTGCTGGAGCGCCTCCCGATACTTGCGGGCGGCCACCGAGTAGTCGCCCGCGCCGAAGCTCTCGTTCCCGTCACGGAAGAGCGCGAGGGCAGCCGCCTGATCGGCTTCGGTGACGCCCGCGGCCCACGGCCGCTCGTCAGCGTCCTCCGACTCCGACTCGGACTCCGACTCGGACTCCGACTCCGACGCCGACTCGGACTCCTCCGGCTCCGGCTCCGGCTCCGGCTCCGGCTCCGGCTGAGCGAATGCCGGGCCAGACCAGGCCGCGAGGGCGAACGCGATCAGAGCAGCGCGTCGCATGCCACCAAGAAGCAATCCGGGTCGGCGCAGTCGACCCATCCGTCACCGTCTTCGTCCAAGCCGCCCGTACAGGTCACCTCGAACGCCTCGCAGGCACCCATGCCCACGCAGCCTGGGTCGGCGCAGTCCACCAACCCGTCCTCGTCTTCGTCCGTCCCATCGCTGCAGCTCGTCTCCGCCGCGCAGAGCGGCGCGGCCGAGCAATCGCTGTCCGCACAGTCGACGACCCCATCGCAGTCGTCGTCGAGGCCATCGCCGCAGCGGGTCTCGGTCGAGCCGCCACGGCACGTGCATGCCTCCGCGATGCAGGCCTGACCCATGCCGCAGCTCTTGTTCGCGCAGTCCGGGTCCGCGCAGTCCGCGACGCCATCGTCGTCGTCGTCCATGCCGTTGCCACACTCCTCGTCCGGGAGCGCCGAGCTCCATTGGAGCTCCCAGGTGTCGGGCTGCGGATCGCCATTGGTGAAGAGGATGGAGTCGCTCTCGGGGAGCCGAACCACCAGCGGTCCCCGCCGGCTCTGGGGAACGACCGGCGTGGGCACCGGCGACCAACCCCAGACCAGCGCTTCGCCACCCACCTCACGCTCTTGCCGGAGCTCCCAGACCTGCCGGCGGGCACCACCGCCCATCTGCTGGATGCGACCGACGAGCACCATCGAGCGGCGCGCGGGGTCGTAGACCATGCCGCGGCCGTTGGCGGGCGGTGGCGGCCGAACGGTCTCGAGCTCGGTCCAGGTCGACCCGTCGTACTCCCAGGTGTCCTGGAGCCTGGGGTCGTCACCCGTGCCGCCGGTCATCACGATGAGTGAGCGGTCGGAGTCGTAGGCGGCGAAAGCCAGCCGGCGCGCGGGCGGGCCATCGGCAGACGTGACCTCGGTCCACGTCGTGCCCTGGAGCTCCCAGGTGTCGCCGAAATTCGTGTCCCCCTCTCCCCCACCGAAGAGGACGACCACGCCGCGGCTCGGATCGTGGACCAGCACGACGTCCTCTCGGGACGGCGGTGCACCGGTGGTGTTCAGCTGGAACCACCGCCCCCCCTCGAACGCCCAGGTCTCGAGATCGGGCATCCCTGCCCGCACCGCGATGAAGCGCCCGCTCACCGGGTCGTGAACCATTTGGGAGAAGGCCGGGCCGGTCAGCTCGCTCACCGGCTCTCGATTCCAGCTCCCGTCGTAGCTCCAGAGATCGCGGAGAGGTGGTGCCATCATCCCGGGGATTCGCCCGCCGTAGAAGAGCACCCGCCGGGCGAAGGGGTCGTAGGCACCGACCGGGAAGAGCCGCGCCGAAGGCTGCACCGCGAGCTCGATCTCCCGCCAACCGGATCCGTCGAGGATGTACGTAGCGGAGAAGCCAGGACCGAAGGGAGCGTCGGCACCGAGACTCAGGATCATGCCCAGGCGTGCGTGGAACGCGAAGGTCATGCCGGCCCGTGGCTCGGGGGCTTCGCCGGCCACCACCAGCGGCGCCCAGTTCGCGCCATCGTAGGCCCAGAGCTCGTTGTTCGGCTCGTCGAAGGTCCCGCCGAAGGCGAGCACCTGCTCGCGGTTCGCGTCGTACGCCATGCCGGCCCGCGCGAGGGGAGTCACGGCGGGCGTGGTCTCGGTCCAAGTGCTCCCGTCCCACTCCCACGTGTCGCTCAGCGGCATGTCGGCGCCATCGGTGCCGCCGAAGAGGACCACCCGCTCCCGCACCGAGTCGTAGGCCATGTGGTGACCGCTCCGCGCGGGTGGCCACGCCGCGGGATCCGCCTGGCTCCAGACCTCCCCGTCGCGGACCCAGGTACTGCTGGTCGCCCCACTCGCGTCGATGCCGCCGAAGATGACCACCTGGTCCCGGGCCGCGTCGTATGCCCCAGCCGCCCCGGAGAGGGCGGGTGGTCCGTCGGTCTCGCGCAAGGTCCACTCGTCGTCGACGAGCTCCCAGCGATCGTCGTAGAGGGTCGGGGGCATCGGCGGCCCCATGCGCGGTCGAACCTCCTCGCCGCCGAAGAGCAGCACTCGGCGACGACCCGCGTCGTAGACCACCACGTGCCCGGTCCGAGCCGGCGGTTGTGGCCCGCGGATGGAGCGCCACCCCTCGCCGCTGAACGCCTGCGTCAGCTGCAGCCCTTCGCCGCCGGGCCCGACGCCTCCGACCCGAACCACCCGGTCGTTGGCCGCGTCGTAGGCCGAGCGCGTGCGGGTCCCACCGAGATCGCCCGGGAAGATCCGCTCGGTGAAGATGGGGAGCTCCGCGGTGCAGGCGCTCGAGCAGCCGTCGTGGCTCCGCAGGTTGCCATCGTCGCACTGCTCGCCGACCCCGAAATCTGCGACCCCATTGCCGCAGGTCTCGTTCGAGAGGCAGGCAGGTCCGCAGCCGTCATTGGCGAGGTTGTTGCCGTCGTCGCAGACCTCGCCCGGGTCCACGACCCGGTTGCCGCAGGTCTCGATCTGACAGGTCGGCCCGCAGCTGTCCCCGGGCTCGACGTTCCCATCGTCGCACTCTTCGTTCTTGGCGACGTCGATGATGCCGTTGCCGCAGGTCTCGTCCGAGTCGCAACGGCCCGAGCAGTCGTCCCCACTCCGGTTGTTGCCATCGTCGCAGACCTCGCCGGGCTCGACGATGCCGTTGCCGCAGTTCGAGAGCACACACGCGCCCATCACGCAGAACCCGTCGAAGAGATCGGGGACGCTGCAGGCATCGCCATCCACGAAGCCCTCGCAGGCCTCCTGCTGTTCCGGACGCACGCAGCGGGACGCCGTCTCGGACTCGACGCAGATGGCGTCTCCTGGACAGAGAAGGTCGCCACACCGAGTGGTGTGGGCATCCAGGCACCCGACGGTCAGGGCCACCGAGAAGCTAGCGAAGACGACGGCGACGCCGCGCATGCTGGGGACTGTAGCAGGTGCGCGCACATCGGGTACGCTGGGGGCGGTGTCCGACTCGCATCACCCCACTGCGGTCGAAGTGCCGGAGGGCCGGCTACCGGCCACCCGGACCGCGCTGCCCGATGGCCTTCGAGCGGCCCGGGCGGAGCCCACCTCGGAAGGCGGCAAGCACGACGAGGGCGCGGAAGGCCCGAAGCTCCGCCGAGGCAGCAAGATCGGGGTCTACGAGATCATCCGGCCCATCGGCGCCGGTGGGATGGGCTCGGTCCACCTCGCGCGAGACCCGCGGCTTGGCCGGCGAGTGGCGATCAAGGTCATCGCGGAGTCGAAGAAGGCCCTCCGCGAGCGATTGCTGGTCGAAGCACGCAACACCGCACGCTGCCGCCACGAGAACATCGTGGTCATCTTCGAGGTCGGCGAGATCGACGGCTTCCCCTTCCTGGTCCTCGAATACCTGGAGGGGCAGGCGCTCGGTGAGCTCCTGGACGGCAACACCCTCTCGCCACGCCGCGCGGTCGAGATCGCGCTCCCGATCGCCCGCGCCCTCGAGGCCGCTCACGCGATGGGCGTGGTCCACCGCGACCTGAAACCGGCCAACGTGTTCATCACCGAGTCCGGCGCGGTGAAGGTCCTCGACTTCGGTGTGGCCAAGGCCATCGGCCGCGACGCGTCGCTGGTGCGAAGCAGCCAGCGCCCGACCGATCCGCAGCGTACGGGCGACCCGGACCGCACCGGGACTCGGCCGATCTCCAGTCCACCAGAGCCGAGTCGCTCCGAGCCGCCGGGGAGGCTCTCCGTGCCACCGCCCGAGCTCAGCGATCTGACCCGACCGGGCGTCATCGTCGGAACGCTCCGCTACATGTCGCCCGAGCAGCTGCGCGCCGAAGAGGTCGACGGGCGCGCCGACATCTGGGCGCTGGGCCTGCTCCTCCACCAGATGATCGTCGGCCACCATCCCCTCGGCGAGACGCTCCAGCCGCTGCGCCTGCAGGCCATGGCCGATGGGCTGCTGGAGATGCCGAGCGAGGAGAAGCTCGCCGAGGACATCCCCGCGCCGATCGCCGCGATCATCGCACGCTGCCTCCGCACCGACCCGGCCGACCGATACCCGGACGCGACGAGTCTCATCGCCGATCTCGAGGCCTACGCGAACGCCCGGGCGCGCGGCGCCGTCGCCGACGGGGAGTGCCCCTACCCCGGCCTCAGCAGCTTCCGCGAGGCCCACGCCGACGTCTTCTTCGGCCGCGACGGCGACGTCCGGCGACTGCGGGCGCGCTTGGTCGACCAACCCTTCGTGGTCGTCGCCGGCGCCTCGGGCGTCGGCAAGTCCTCGCTCGTGCAGGCGGGCCTGGTGCCCTCGCTCCTTCGGTCGGGCGAGCCCTGGGAGGTCTTCCGACTGCGACCCGGCCGTCGCCCGCTGGCGGCCTGCGCGGCCCTCCTCTCCGAGCTCTCCGGCGAGCACACCGACACGGACGTGGACGCGCGCGTGGAGCGCCTCCGCGCCGAGCCCGGGACCCTCGGCACCGAGCTCCGAAGCCTCGCGCGCCGACGCGGCTCGCGAGTCCTTCTCGTGGTCGATCAGCTCGAGGAGCTCTACACGCAGGAGGTCTCACGCGCCGACCGGCGCGCCTTCACCGCTGCGATCAGCGCGGTCGCCGACGACGTGGCCTCCCCGCTGCGCGTGGTCGCGACCCTTCGAGCGGACTTCACGGGCCGCGTCGCCGAGGACGAGCGCTTCATGGAGTCCGTCACCCGCGGCCTGATGCTCTTGCCGCCCCTCGGTCGCGAGGGACTGCGCGAGACGCTCGTCCAGCCCGCAGCGCTCGTCGGTTACACGGTCGACGAAGGCGTGGTCGACGCAATCCTCGACAGCGTCTCCGACACCGCGGGCGCGCTCCCGCTGCTGCAGTTCGCGGCCACGAAGCTCTGGGACGGACGCGACAAGGGAAATCAGACGCTCACCCGCGAGGCCTACGACGCGATGGGCGGCATCGAGGGCGCGCTGGCGAGCCACGCGGACGCAATCTTCGCCGAGCTGCCGCAGGAGACCCGCGAGGAGGCGCGACCGGTCTTCCTCCGCCTGGTCACGCCCGAGCGCACTCGCGCGATCGCGACGCTGGCAGAGCTCTCGGAGCAGAGCGAGCGGCCGAAGCGGGTCCTCGAGCTCGTCGAGGCGCTGGTGCGCGCGCGACTCCTCGTGGCCCACGACGGGAGTGAAGAGACGACCGTCGAGATCGCCCACGAGGCGCTCATCGAGAGTTGGCCGATGCTCGGCCGCTGGATCGAGGCGGAGCGCGACGACGTGGTGGCGCTCCACCAGCTCCGCGACGCCGCCCGTCAGTGGGACGCGCGCGGGCGCCCGAGTGGCTTGCTCTGGCGCGGCGACGCGCTGGTCTCCGCCGACCGACTGAAGGCAAAGGAGAGCTCGCTCTCGAAGCAGGAGCGGGCCTTCCTCGACGCGGCGCTGGACGCCGAGAGGCGCTCACGGCGCAGGCGCCGCTGGGGACTGATCGCAGCGATGGGTGTGGCGTTCGCAGTCGCCGCGGGCGCGCTGACAGCGATGGTGCTCATCGGTGGTGCCGAGCGCGACGCGCGTGAGGAGGCCGAGCGCGCTCGCGATGAGGCGGAGCGCGCGCTGGCGGCCGAGCAGGAGGCGACACAGGCCGCGGAGCGAGCAGCGCAGGAGCGGGTGCAGCGTCAGGCGGCCGAGAGCCGCGCCGCCGAGTCGGAGGCCGAGGTCGAGTTGCGCGAGGAAGATCTGGCGATGACCAACGCCCAGCTCGAAGAGGCCCTCGAGCGCCAACGATCGGCGGCGGAGCGAGCCCGAGCGGCACGGGTCGCCGCGGAGCGGGAGGCGAGTCGCGCGCAAGAAGCCGAGCAATCGGTCCGCGGACTGCTCGCCGAACGGGAACGACGGCTGCGAGAGCTCGAGCGCCGACTCTCGAAGATCAGCACCGAGCTCCGCTGACCAGGCTTTCTCTTCGCGCCCTTGCGTCTTTGCGAGAGATTTCGTGTTTGGAGCAGGCGGTCGCGCCCCGCCAGAACCTAGGTGGCCAGGTGTGCGACCGAGTCGCCGTCGCCGCCGGTCGGGGGCACCGGCATCGGCTCGAGCGCCGCCTCGAGGACCTCGTCCATCGAGTCGACCAGCACGAACTCCATCGTCTCGCGCACCGACTCCGGCACGTCGTCGAGATCGACGGCGTTCTTCTTCGGGAGCACGACCCGATCGAAGCCCGCGCGGCGCGCGGCCAACACCTTCGCGTCGATCCCGCCGACCGGTAGCACGCGACCGCGGAGGGTGGCCTCGCCGGTCATCGCGGTGTCCGGTCGGATCTTGCGACCGCTCAGGAGCGACGCGAAGGCGGTGAAGATGGTCACGCCCGCGGAGGGCCCGTCCTTCTGCACCGCGCCTGCCGGGACGTGCAGGTGCAGGTCCTGGGTCTCGAAGACGTCCGAGTCGACGCCGAGCTCCGCCGCGTGCGAACGGATGTAGGCGAGCGCCGCCCGAGCCGACTCGTTCATCACCTCACCGAGCTGGCCGGTGATCTCGAGCTTGCCCTTGCCGGGCATCTTGGTGGTCTCGACGTAGAGCACGTCGCCGCCCACCGGCGTCCAGGCGAGCCCCGCCGCGATCCCCGCCGGGCGCTCGCGCTCCGCCTGCTGCTGGAGGAAGCGTGGCTTGCCGAGGATCTCGCGGACCCGCTTCTCGTCGAGCGTCGCCGCGCCCACGTTGTCACGGGCGACGTCGAGCGCCACTGCCCGGAGCAGCTTCTTGAGCTGCTGCTCGAGCTTTCGGACGCCCGCCTCGCGGGTGTAGTCCCGGACGATCTGGAGCATCTGGGCCTCGTCGACCTCGACGTCCTCCAGCCCGTGTCGATCGAGCTGCTTGGGCCAAAGGTGCCGCAGGGCGATCTGGACCTTTTCCTCGTCCGTGTAGCCCGTGACCTCGATGATCTCGAGCCGGTCCCGCAGCGGCGCCGAGAGCGGCGCGAGCTGGTTGGCAGTCGCGATGAAGAGAGCCTCCGAGAGATCGAAGGGCAGGTCCACGTAGTGGTCCTGGAAGCGGTCGTTCTGCTCGGGGTCGAGCAGCTCGAGGAGCGCCGCCTGAGGGTCGCCCGCCCAGTTGCTCACGCCGACCTTGTCGATCTCGTCGAGCACCACGACCGGGTTCTTCACCTCGGACTTTCGGATCGCGGCCATCACCCGGCCGGCCATCGCGCCGACGTAGGTGCGGCGGTGACCCCGGATCTCGGCCTCGTCACGCACGCCGCCGAGGCTCACGCGGACCAGCGGTCGTCCGGTCGCGTCGGCCACCGACTGCGCGAGGCTCGTCTTGCCGACGCCGGGCGGACCGACGAGGCAGAGGGTCGTGCCACGCGCCTCGGGCGCGAGCTTCAGCACGGCCATGTGCTCGAGGATGCGGCGCTTCACGTCATCGAGCCCGAAGTGGTCGGCCTCGAGGTGGTCGGACACCGCCTGCAGATCGACCGGGGCGTCGGCGCGCTCTTGCCACGGGAGCTCCGCGAGCGTCTCGAGCCAGGTTCGGACGACGTTGGCCTCGGGCGCCTGCGGGTTGAGGTTGCGCAGCCGCTTCATCTCGCGCTGCACCGTCTTCTGGTGCTCTTCGGGGATGACGTCTTCGAGGGTGGCTTCGAGCGCGTCCAGCGGATCCTCGTCGTCACCGTCGAGCTCGCCGAGCTCCTTCTGGATGGCCTTGAGCTGCTGACGGAGCAGCTGCTCCTTCTGGTGCTTCGAGAGCTGCTTGCGCACCTCCGAGTCGACGCGGCTCTTCAGCTCCGCGCTCGCGCGCGCTTCGGAGACGAGCTCGGCGACGCGACGCAATCGGGCGGGCACCGAACGTTCACGAAGGAGCTCGACCTTCGACGCCGAGGGCACCTCGAGCCAGCCACCGACGAGGTCGGCGACGCGCGCCGGGCTGGCGCCGGGGAGCGCCGCGAGCAGCGCCTTGTCGACGCCGAGCTCTTGCAGCCGGGCGACGAGCGCGGTGGCGAGCGCTCGCGCTTCCTCGCCGTCGGCGTCGGTATCGGACGCGGGCTCACAGCGCGCGCGCCAGAAGGGCGTGTGTGCGGTGAGCTCACTGAGCTCGACGCGCTCGATGCCCTCGACGACGAGGATCTGGCCGCGGCGACCGCGGTCGACCTTGTCCTTCACCCGCGCGAGGATCGCGACCGGATGAAGGTCGGCGAGCACGGGGTCGAGCACCTTGGAGTCGTGCTGCACGGCAAGGAGGACCTCCTCGTCGCGGTTGAGGGAACGGGTCAGGGCCCGGGACTTCTCGCGACCCACGGGCAGTGAGGTGAGGCGACCCGGCAGGATCACGCCGCGCCGCAGAGGGAGGAGCGGCCAATCGCGGCCGCTGGGGGTGGGGGATGTCATCGGCCGCAAGCTGGGTCGCTCACGCCCCCCGTCAAGAGCGCGTTCAGCCCTGCAATCGTGGGATGAGCGCTGGAAGTAACTCTCCCGCCCGTGCCGCGACTTTGAGGGTTGCGTGTGGATCCCCGCGCGTCTCGCCCAGATTGACCAAGGCGATCGGCTGACCCCGCTTCGCCGCGCCGCGGACGAAGCGATAGCCGCTGTAGACCGCGAGCGACGAGCCCACCACGAGCAGGACGTCCGCCGCATCCACGATGTCCCAGGCGGCCTGCACCCGGTCTTTGGGCACGCCTTCACCGAAGAAGACCACGTGCGGTTTGAGCGGTCCGTCGCAGCGCTCGCAGCCCATGACCTGGAAGTGCTCGTCGGGGTCGATCTCGGCGTCGCCGTCCGGCGCCATCTCCGCGCGGCGGGCGACCCAGTCGGGGTTCGCCTCGGCCAGCCGTCGCTGCAGGTCCACCCGGGGCGAGAGCGCCCCGCAGCTCAGACACACCACCTCCGCGAGCGCGCCGTGGAGCTCGACCACGTTCCGGCTACCGGCCTGGTGGTGGAGCCGGTCGACGTTCTGCGTGACCAGTCCGGTCAGCACCCCGACGGACTCCATCGCCGCCAGCGCCCGATGGGCTGGGTTCGGCTCGGCGCGCGAGAAGCGCTCCCAGCCCACCATCGCTCGGGCCCAGTAGCGGCGGCGGGTCGCCGGGTCGCCGATGAAGCCCTTGTACTGGATGGGGTTGCGGGCCCGGCGGCGAGTCTCTGGGCCGCGGTAGTCGGGGATGCCCGACTCGGTGCTGCAGCCGGCGCCGGTCAGCACGGCGACCCGGCGGCCGGCCAGCAGCCGGACCAGATCGTCCAGGGTGCCCGTGGGGGCGGTCTCGGGAGCGGGATTCGGCACGGATTCGTGGGAAAGAGGGTGGGCCCGATTCACCTCGGGGTCGACCCGGTGGTAGAGACCTGCCGTGAGTGGCAGCGACCAGCCAGGGGACGCCGACGCGCGGATCGCGGCCGAGTCGCTGACGCTGCGGCGCGCGGCCCTCGACCCGATTCGCGCCGTGGCCGCCGCCGAATCCGCGGGGTTCGCCGCGGAGCCCACCGAGCGGGCGGCGTTGGGTGGCCTCCTCGAGCGGCTGGAAGACCTGGGCTCGGCCACACTCGGGGGGGATCGGGAGGGGCGAACCCGGATCGCGACCCTGGTCGTGGCGGACGCCTTCGTCCGAGGCGAGGAACGCATCCTGTGGGTCGGACCGCGACCGCGCGCGCTGGATCGGCTGTGCGCGCGCTGTGAGCGGCGCCTGGTGGAGGTCCGCAACGAGCGAGGTGCCTACGGCGGCGCAGGCGTGTTCTGGTTGCGGGACCTCGAGAGCGCACCACCGGGGCTCGGTGGCGCCGAGCCCTTCGCGCGGGTCGTACACGTCGGCGCACCGATCGACGAGACTCCCTGGCAGGGAGCCTCCGTGTTCGTCCGTGCGGTCGAGGGTGCGGTGGACGCCCCGGCGCTCACGGTGCCCGCCGCCGTCGAGCACTGCCGGCCGGCAAGCCCGGAGGCGAACGCCGCGGACGCAGCGCTCCGAGAGCCCCTGCTCTGTCTGGAGCCTTCGCTCGGGCCGCTCGCACGACGCGCGGCCTCGGGCACGAACGCCGATCGACGCGCGGTCCTCGGCCGACTCACCACCCGACTCGGCCGCATGGTGCGGGCCGCGCGCGCGAAGCGGAGCGACGATGGGGCCGAGACCGCGCGCCAGCTGGCGAGCGATCACGACGGCATCGACGAAGCGCTCCTCGAGGAGGCGCTCGTGGTCACTGCCATGGCCACGCCCGACGCCGAGACGCTCGAGGCGGAGCGAGCCCGACTCGAGGAGCTCCGAGCCTCGCTCGATTCGGACCCCATCCTCGAGCTGCTGGTCGAACGCGCCCGCGCGGCACTCGCCGAAGGGGTCGGCGCGGCCTTGGTCCTCCCGGGACGCGCCTCCCGTGAGGCCGCGATCGAGCGGCTCGGAGACGTCGTGGCGAACGGAGAGTCGGTCGAGAAGCGGCTCGAGGCGGCGCGGGCTCCTGCGGTGGCGGTGCTCGGGGTGGCAGAGCATCGGGACGAGCGACTCGACCGGCTCGCATACGACGGACTGCGAGTGATCGCGGACGTCCGAACGCCGATCGACGAGGCGACCGAGCTCATCGGCGAAGGGCCCGAGCACACGGCCGACGCGCCGGCTCCCCTCCCCACGCCGGATCTGGACGCGGACGACTCGTGGTGGGCACACCTGCGGGCCACGCTCGCCCTGGACTCCCCGACCGCTCACCCGTCGTCGCGAGCCGCCATCGCCGAAGCCCTCGAACGCTCGCCGGCGCCGTGGTCGCTCGCGCACCTCCGTCGCGGCGAAGGCGACGCCCTGATCATCGCTGGCCCCGAGCGCGAAAGGGAGCCCTCCTTCCGCACGATCGAGGAGGGCGTCTTCCATGCCGAGCTCGCCCTGCTCCGCGTCGCGCGGGTTCGGCTCGAGCGCGCGCTCGGTGCGGCGCGCGACCGGTGGACCTCGGGGCGCGCCGAGCTCGCGAGCCGGCGGCGCGCCGCCGAGAGCGCCATCGAGGATGCGCGGCGGCGCAAGGAGCGCGCACTGGGTGACGACGCTCGGCGCGACGCCGCCCGCGCGCTCGAAGAAGCGGAGGCGCGGCTCGCACCACTCGACGACGACGAACGCTCCCTGGCCGAGACCCACGAGGCAGACCGCGAGCGAGCGCTCGAGCGCTTCGCTGCCCGCGGTTCGGTCGAGGCGGTCAGCGACGGCGACGCGCCTTCGTCACACCCGAGAGCCAGAGTGGTCGGCTGATGCTCCGGCTCCTGCACACCGCCGACTGGCACCTCGGCCGTCGCTTCCCTGGCTTCGAGCCCCACGCGGCGCGAACGTTGGCTCGGGCGCGGCTCGAAGCCGTCCAGCGCTTGCTCGCGCTCGGCGAACGGCTGGCGGTGGACGCGGTGCTCTGCGCGGGTGACCTCTTCGACGACCCGGCCCCGGACGCGTCGGTGACCGAGGGGCTGGCGGAGCTGCTCGCGACACAGCAACAGCCCACGGTGCTCCTGCCAGGGAATCACGATCCGCTCGGAGGAGCGCAGAGCCCGTGGGATCCGAAGCACCCCTTCCGTCGCTCGCTCCCCGACACGGTCCACGTGGTCGACCGCGACGACTTCGAGCTCGAGCTCGAGGGCGGCGTGATCGTCGCGTCTCCGTGCCGGTCGACCGCGGGTGCACCGCCGGTCGCCGAGCGTCTCCCGCCGCGGGTCGCGGGCGACGAGCGGGTGCGGGTCGGACTGGCGCACGGCTCGACCTTCGGCAGTGCGGTGCCCTTCCCGGTCGAACCGAAGGCGATCGACGCCCTCGGCCTGGACTACCTGGCGCTGGGCGACCACCACGGCCTCGAGGTGCGCGGTGGGCCGACCACGATCGCGTACCCCGGCACGCCCGAGGCGACGTCGCACGGCGAGACCCACACGGGCCACGTGCTGCTGGCGATGGTGGGGCGCGGCCGCGTCTTCTGCGAGCCGGAGCCGGTGCATCGCTGGCGTTGGCGCGATGTCCGGATCGAGCGGCTCGGCGACCTCGAGACCCTCGCCGACGACGAGCTGCGGGACACCGTTCTCCGGATCCGTTTCGACGCGACCTTCACGCCGGCCGAGCAGGCCCGTGCCGAGTCCCTCCTCGGCCGGCTGGCGCGCTCGACCGAGGCGCTCACGGTCGAACGCGAAGGCCTGCGGCTGGATCTCCGGGACGCCGACGGGCCACTCGACGAGCTCTCGCCCCTGCTCGCCGACGCCGGCCACACCCTCCTGGAAGCCGCGCGCGCGGGCGACGCCGAAGCCGAAGCCGCCCTCCGTCACCTCTTCCGACTCACGGTGGAACGATGATCCTCGAGCGCATCGAGGTGAAGCACTTCCGTCGGGTCCGCGACGTCGACCTGAGCCTCGGCGCCGGGCTGAACGTCATCTACGGCCCGAACGACCTCGGCAAGTCCACCGTGGCCGAAGCGGTCCGCGCCGCGCTCCTGGTTCGCAGCACCTCGAAGGAGGCCGAGCGTTTCGTGCCCTGGGACTCGCCGGACGCGAAGCCGATGGTGAGGCTCACCATCCGTGAGCGCGACGGGTCGCGTTGGCGGATCCGAAAGCGCTTCGGGAGCAGCGGCGCCGCGGGCGCTCTCCTCGAGCGCGCCGAGGGGGACGAATGGCTGACCGTCGCGAAGGGGCGCCACGCGGATGGCGAGCTACGTGACCGGCTGCGCTGGGGCATCCCGGCGCCCGGTGGTCGCGGTGGCCCACGGGGGATGCCGGACACCTTCCTGGCGCGAGCGCTCCTCGGCCAGCAGGGCGAAACCACGACGCTCTTCGAAGCGAGCGTCTCGGACGACCCGAGCTCCAGTGGGCGCGAGTGGCTGGAAGAAACCGTCGCGAGCTACGCGCGCGACGAGGCCTTCGACGCAGTCCTCGAGCAGGCGCGCGCGGAGGTGGCGCGCGCGTTCCTACCGAACGGCAAACGCTCGTCCGCGGCCGGCTCCCCGTTTCGCATCGCCGCCGACCGGGTGAAGAGCCGCCTGGCGGACGAGCACGACGCGCGTCGCGCGCTCGAGGAAGCCGAGCAGACCCACGAAGCGCTGGCCGAGGCGCGGGCCGCGCTCGTCGACGCGGAGAAGCGGCGGCTCGAAGCCGCGGAGACGTCGAACCGCGCCCACGCGCTCGCCCATCGACGAGCGCTGCACTCGCTGGAGGAAGCGATCGCCGAAGCCGAGGCAGCCGAAGCGGCGCGGGCCGCGAAGGCGGCGGAAGTGCGCCAGGCGGCCGAAGCGCGCGAGCGGGCACGCGAGGCGATGGAGGCGCTCCGCGCCCGGGCCGAGCAGCTCGCGACCCAACTCGCCGCGGCGCGCCGGAGCCGAGCCGCGGCTGCCGTCGAGCGTGCGAGCGCCACGAAGGCAAACGCCGAAAAACGGGCCCACGAGGCCCGGGCCCACAGCCGGATGACCGAGGAGGCCGCGCGCCTGTTCGAGGAGCGCGAGCTCGAAGCCAAGGCAGCGACCTTCCGTGCTCGTGCCACCGAGGCTGCGGACCTCCGTGAGAAGGCCGCGGCTCGGGAGTCCGAGGCGGCCGCGCTGGAGGCGTCGGCGGGACCCGACCCAGAGGCGATGGCCGCCGTGACCCGTGCGGCGCAGGAGCTCGAGGTCGCACGGGCGCGGGTGAGCGTGGGGCTTCGGCTCTCGCTCGAGCTCGCCGAGGACATCGAGGTCGAGGTGCTCCTCGACGACGAGCCAGCCCCCTTCACGCCGGCGCTCGAGGCCGCCGGGCGCGCGCGCGTCGTGCTCCGTCGCGGCGCGGAGGTCATCGCGACGGTGGAGGCACAGGCCGGCGACGACGCCGACCACGAGTCGCTGGCCGAAGCGAGGCGTGAGCTCGCAGCGCGACTGGATCCACTGCTCGAGGCGCACGACGTCTCGGACCTCGACTCGCTGATGGAGGCGGCGAAGGCCGGCACCGAGCGACGCCGCGCGGCCGAGGAGCGACGAGCCGAAGCCGGGCGATTGCGCGAGCGGGCGATGGAGCGCGATGGAGCGGAGGCGCTCGCCGAGGTCGAGACCGCGCTCGCCGAGCGTCGCGATCGGGTGAGCCAACGCGCCGAGGCCGCTCGCTTGCTGGACGAAACCGAGTCGATCGAGGCGCTCCGGGAGGAAGCGAGCCAGACGCTCGCCGCCAGCGAAGCGGCGCTGCGGGAAGCGGAGGACGCGCTCGTGCGAGCCGAGGCCACGCTCGGCGCGCTACCGGAGGCGCCTTCGACGGACGAGGGCGCAGACGTCGAGTCGCTCGAGCGGGCGCTGCAGGAGACGCAGGCGGCGATGGCTGCGGCGCAGCCGGTCGGCACGGCGGAGGCCGATGACGAGAGTGACGAGGGCGCCCGCGACGCACTGGCCGAGCTGAAGGCCCGCCGGACGGCGCTCCTCGAGGGCGCGCCCGAGTACCCCGCCGTGGAGCTGGACGAGGACCTCCCGGAACCGAAGGACGCCGCCGAGGCCCTCGCGACGGCCGACGCCGCGGTCCGGCACGCCCGCGAAACGATCGCGCGACTCGAGGGGCGCGCAGACCGTCAGCCGCTTGCCGATGCGCGCGGGCTGCTGGAGCGCGCACGGGCCGCGACCGAACGCGCCCGCGCGGCGGAACGGGAAGTAGAGCTCGAGTACGGTGGCTACCGTCGACTCGTGGCGACGCTGGAGGCGACGGCGGCGAGCCGCGGCCGGGACCTGGGCGCGGCGCTCGTCGCGCCGGTCGCGGAGCGCTTCGCCGCATTGCTCGATGCGGTCGGCGGCGAGTCCCGACGCTACGGCGCGCTGGTGCTCGATAGCGACGCCTCCGCCGAGGGCGCGATGGTCGACGGCGAGCTCCGCTCCCTCGACGCGCTCTCCATGGGGACCCGCGAGCAGCTGGCCATGCTGCTTCGAGTGACGCTCGCCGAGCGCTTGGGCTCGTTCCTGCTGCTCGACGACCACCTGACCCACACCGACGCCGCCCGCGCCTCGGCGATCGGCGAACTCTATCGCGACGTGGCCGAGCACACCCAGTTGGTGGTCTTCACCTGCCACCCGGAACGCTACCTGCGTGCGCGGCAATCGAAGCACGTGCGGGCCATCGACGCGGAGCCGCTGCTGCGGCCGCCGACCGACTCCTGAACGCGCCTCACCGGACCGGCGCACCCGAAGTGAACCATGTTAGCGTGCGCCCGATGCGGCTCAGGCTGTGCTTTTCTTTCCTTCTCGCTCTCGGGTTCGGCTGCGAGCCGACCGAGCCACCGCGCCGTGGCACCGACCTCGGCGCCCCCGATCTCGGCACGGATGCCGGCTCGCCCGACGCTGGCCCGATCGACGGCGGCGGCACCGACCTGGGCGTCGACGGCGGCCCAGTCGACATGGGCACCCCGGACTCGGGTGTTCTCGGCGCCTACCTCGACCGCTGCAACGTGCCGGGGGAGTGCGAGTCGAGCCGGTGCATCGACGATCGCGGTCCGACCCGCTTTTGCACCCGCACCTGCCTCACCAACGGCGACTGCGCGAGCGACCACCTCTGCGACGCCGGCCAGTGTGTCCCGAACGACGTCGGCGGTCTCTGTGACGAGGCCGCCGACTGCGTGACCAACCTCTGCGCCGGGAACCCGGCGACCGGCGTCGGCGAGTGCACGCGCACCTGCACCAACGCGGGCGACTGCCCCGCGGGCTTCGCGTGCAGCAACGCTGGCGGGACCTTCGTCTGCGTCGACATCGAGCGCCCCTGCGCCCAGTGCAGCACCGGCATCTGCCTGAACGATCTCGGCCAGGGCATGCGAGGCTGCACGACGACCTGCCGCGGCCCAGCTGACTGCCCGCGCTCGCTCCCAGGCCTCGAGTACACCTGCTCCGGCGGGCACTGCATCCCTTCGACCTTCGTGCTCGGGCCCGACTCGATGGGCTCGACCTGCCGCTTCAGCGGCGACGCGAACCTCTGCCGCAGCGGAGTGTGCGTGGACGCCGACGACGGCAGTCAGTTCTGCACCCAGGTCTGCAACGAGCGCGGCACCTGCGGGGAGGGTTTCGCGTGCGTGCCGAGCGGCGACGGGGGCGGTGGAACGGTCTTCGTGTGCCAGGACGCCGGGACCATCGATCTCGGCCAGCCCTGCACGCTGAGCACGCAGTGCGTCAGCGGCATCTGCGACACGACCCGGAACGTGTGCACGCGGCTGTGCACCGATGATCGGATCTGCCCGACCGGCACTCGCTGCGTCGCCGACGTGGGGAGCGGCGGCGCCTTCGCGACCTGCGTCCTCTGATCGTCAGAGGTACTCCTCGGGGCCGAGGGCGTCGCTGACGGTGAGCAGCGCCCGACGAAGCCGCGTGAGCTCTGCCGTACCTAGGACCTCCGCCCACTCCGCCTCGATGGCGGCGATGACCTCGCGCGCGTCGTCGAGGAGCGCCAGCCCGCGCTCGCTGAGCACCACGCGCTGGGCACGTCCGTCGTCCGGGTCTGGCCGACGTTCCACGTAGCCGCGAGCTTCCAGCGACTTCACCGACTTGCCGATCGCCTGCTTGGTGACGGCAGCGCGCTCGGCGAGCTCGCTCACTCGAGCACCCCCATCGACCGGTAGCCGAGCGATCACTTCGACATCGCTCTGGCGGAAGTCGTCGTAGCCGCGCGCCCGAATCGCTGCATCGAACGAAGCCTCGAAGGTCCAGCGAGCCCGAGCGAGGGCGCGGCCGATGTGGCTCCGGCGAAAGTCCCCGAGGGCGTTGGATGAGCGGTCCATGCCGTGGTTGTAGAAGAGCGAGCCCACTTAGACAACCAGGTTGACGACTTAGACAACCTAGTTTACCAATTCTCCATGAGACATCCGAACCCCGTCCGCCGCCTCCTCTCTCGAGCGGCGGCGTTGCTCCCTCTCGTCGCCCTCGCGTGCGGTTCGAGCACCGAGGCCACCACCACCCCCGACACCGAAAGGTCCGAGCCCATGATGGTCATCCGCGTCGTCGTCGACGTGAAGGCCGACTCCGTCGACGCCTTCATCGCCCACCTGAACACCGAAGCCCCGAAGGTGCGGGAGCTGGAGGGCTGTCTCCGCTACCAGCTCTTCCGCGACCCCGGTGAGCCGACCCGCTTCTTGCTCTACGAGGAGTGGGCGAGCGAGGCAGACTTCGAGGCGTATCGCTCCAGCGAGCTCCTCAGCGAGAGCTTCGCCGTGCTCGGGCCGATGATGGCGGGTCCCCCCGACAGCCAGTACTTCGCGGCCAGTCCGACCGGGACCTGAGCGGCCACCGTGACAAGTGGGCGAGGTCCGGAGTCCTCAGCTCTGGGCCGGCCCCGGTCGATGGACCCCAGCGATCCGCCAATTATGCCCACGATCGGGGGCGCGAGCCTTCTCACCGGGCTGGCACGGTTTTCGTATTCATCGTGCCCGTGACCCGCTCTCTGCTCACCGGCTGCCTGCTCGCGACGCTCGTCGCATGCAACGGCGTGATCGACGAGCCCTCCCCCACGGGCCGCGAGAATCCGGTCGATCTCCCCGAGTACGCGCCGGTCGCCCCGGTCCTGCCGCGGCTGACTCAGGTGCAGTATCGAAACGCCGTCGGCGCGGTCTTCGGCCAACCGCTTCCGGCGCTCGAGCTCGAGGCGGACACCAACCCCTACCTCTTCACGAACATCGGCGGCGCGACGACGACGCTGAGCGAGCGCGGCGCCGCCCTCTACGACGAGGCCGGTCACACCATCACGACCGCTGTCTTCGCCGACCCCGCCCGCCGCGATGCGCTTTTCGGATGCACCCCGACCGCCCCGGGCGACGAGTGCGTCGCGGGCGCGCTGTCCCGCATCGGCCGCCGACTCTTCCGCCGACCGCTCACGACCGAGGAGGCCGAACGGTGGACCGGCGTCTCCGTGGCGCTGGCCGATGGCGACGCCTGGCGAGGTGCCCGCCACGCCCTGGCTGGGATGCTCCAGTCGCCGCACTTCCTCTATCGGGTCGAAGTCGGCGAGCCGATGCTGGATCAGCCTGGCTGGCGCCGGCTCGATGGATACGAGATGGCCAGCCGACTCTCGTTCCTCTTCTGGAACTCCATCCCCGACGAGGCGCTCCTCGACGCGGCGGAGCGTGGGGACCTCGACACCGTGGATGGCCTGCTGATGGAGGCCTGGCGCCTCCTCGAAGACGAGCGCGCCGAGGACGCGGTGCAGCGCTTCTTCGCGGAGTATCTCGACCTGGGCCGCCTCGAGGGCCTGGATCGCGACCCCGAACGCTACGCGACCTTCACGCCCACCGTCGCCGCGTCGATGCGCAGCGAGGTCGAGCTGCTGGTCCACGACCTCGTCTTCCGCCAAGACGCGGACGTCCGGCGGCTCTTCTCCACTCGCGAAACCTTCGTCAACGAGGAGCTCGCCGCGCTCTACGGCGTCAGCGCACCGGGCGCCGACGCCATCACCTTCGTCCCGGTGACACTGCCGGAGGACGGCCCCCGCGCGGGTGTGCTGACCACCGCCGCCTTCCTCTCGATGAACGCGCACCCGACCGAGACCTCCCCGACCCTTCGCGGGAAGTACGTGCGGGAGCGGGTGCTCTGCCAGACGGTGCAGCCGCCGCCCGACGACGTCGTCACCGACCTCGAGATGGGCACGACCGAGGGCGCCACGTTGCGCGATCGGCTCGAGCAGCATCGCGACGACCCCGCCTGCGCGAGCTGCCACGCCTTCATCGACCCGCCCGGCATGCTCTTCGAGCACTTCGACTCGATGGGCGCTTACCGCACGGAGGAGCCCGGCGGCCCGGTCGACGCGACCGGGGACCTCGACGGAGTGCCCCTGAACGGCGCCCGCGACCTCGCCGCGTTGCTTCGCGACGACCCACGCGTGCCGAGCTGCATGGTCCAGCAGCTCTATCGCCACGCCACCGGCCGGCTCGAGGAGACGTCCGAGACCGCGGCCTTCGTCGCCCTCGAAGAGCGCTTCGCCGCGAGCGGCTACCGCTTCAAGGACCTGGTGATCGCTCTCGCCACGAGCGACGCGTTCCGCACGGTTCGGGAGGTGTCGCCGTGACCAAGAAACTCAGCCGCCGCACCTTCCTGCGAGGCGCCATCGGTGGAACGACCGTGGCGCTCGCGCTGCCGACCCTCGACGCGATGGTCGGCACCGGCGCCCGCGCCGACGCCGGCAGCGAGCCCTTCTTCGGGCTCTTCTTCTGGGCCAACGGCCTCCCCTGGCACGCCAAGCACGGCGGGGAGCAGGCGGCGGCCGGTCATCCAGACCTGTGGACCCCAGCCGGCGCGACCGCGGAGTCGCCGCTGCTGACCGAGCTCCAGCGTCATCGCGTCAGCGTCGCGACCGGCCTGCAGCCCCACACGGACATCCCCGGCACGCCGCCCGGTCAGGGCGACGGACACATGCGCGGCTTCATGGTCGGGCTGACCGGCGATCGGATCCGCCCCGAGGGCTTCGACCACCCTTCGCACACGC
Organism: uncultured Sandaracinus sp.; assembly: GCA_964462035.1. Lineage (GTDB taxonomy): Bacteria > Myxococcota_A > Polyangia > Polyangiales > Houyiibacteriaceae > UBA1660. Next base: position 38,076 of record CAYXAP010000019.1, on the reverse strand, counting down.
TGACCGCGCTCCGGCCGACGCTCGACCAGTACATCGCGAAACACCCGGACTTCTACGGCGACACGCCCACCCGTTTCCGCTCGCTCGAGCTGGGCATCAGCCAGGCACGCTTCCACGACTACGGCCACTGGAACGGCATCTCCTACAACGGGCCCGACTCACAGAACCTGCCGATCCATCGACCCTCACAGCTCTACGCGCAGCTCTTCGACGTCCCCGAGGACGCCGTCATCCTCGGCCGCCGCGCGCAGCTGCTCGACGCCGTCATGGACGACGCCCGGAGCCTCCGCGCGAAGCTCGGCGCAGGCGACCGAATGCGCCTCGAAGCGCACATGGACCACCTGAGCGAGATCCAGCGACGCTTCGCGATCGGCGCGGGCACCTGCGAAGCGCCGCCCATTCCCGCGGACGGCGGCAGCCTGATCCAGCAGACCGAAACCATGGCGAGCCTCCTCGCGGTGGCGCTCCGCTGCAACCTGACCCGGGTCTTCTCGCTGATGCTGACCTCGCCGGCCACGACCCACACCTTCGGCAACCTCGGGGTGCCCGATGGGATGCACAAGACCTGTCACGACGGGCACTGGGAGCTGGTCCGGGCGATCACCGAGCACCAGATGTCTGCCTTCGCGCGTGTCCTCGACGCCTTCGAGGCAGCCGAGGAGCCGACCGGCGGCACGCTGATGGACCGCGCCTGCATTCTCGGCGTCAGCGAGTACGGCGAAGGCTGGAAGCACGGCACCCGCGAGCTGCCGGTGGTCCTGGCTGGCGGCGCCTGCGGTGCGCTGGCCCGTGGCGTCCACGTCCGAGACGAGGGTGGGAACGTCGCCAAGGCACACCTGACGGTGCTCCGCGCACTCGGCCTCGAGCACGAGTCGTGGGGCTGGAACGGCGGCGACACGACGGACCACCTACCTGGCCTGATCTGAGCGACCGAGAGAAATTCCGGCGCGGATAGACCCTTCGGCCCTGCGGCGCGTCGGAGTCCCCATGCGTCGCCTCATCCTCCTCGCTGCCACCCTCTCCTTCTTGGCCATCGCTGGCCCCGACCGAGCCGCTGCCCAGCAGGTGGTCATCCAACCCACGCCGGTGGTCTCACCTGGCGGGCGGGTGATCGTGCAGCCCGGCGTCTCCCCCCGAGAGCGGGCGCAGCTCAGGGCGCAGCTCGCGGCCCGCCGCGCGCTGAACCTCCAGCGCTTCCAGCAATACGCCGCCCGCGGCGCCTTCCCCGACAACCACGTCCGGCCGGGGATGCTGAACGTCATGATCGACGACGAGGGGAAGATCTGCGCGGCCGCGAACCTGATGGCTCTCGACGGACTGATGGGCCTGGTCCAGCAGACGGCGCAGCGCGACAACTACCTCCGCTTCGTGAACGTCCATCAGGGACCATTGATGGCCTGGATGCTCTCCAGCGGTCTGACGCAGGAAGAGATCGACCAGATCCAGGAGCCTTACGACTTCATCGGCTTCGACGACCCGCGCCCGATCCCCGTGCAGGAAGACGACGAGAAGCTCCGCCTGCAGGCGCGCTTCCGGGAGGTTGCGGCCACCCTTCGGCGGAACCGGGAGCGGAGCCTCGACGTGGCTCTCGAGCGCCTCCTCGTCTGGCGTGGCCAGCACGGCGTGCCCCTGAACGCGGTCGTCCAGCCCACCGGTGACCCGAGCGTGGTCGTCGCGCTGCGCCCACCGACCCAGCCGGTCGTGGTCCAGCCGGTCGTCCAGCCCATCCGTGTGCACCCGCTGGTGCAGCCCAACGTCCGCGTTCGGGTCCGCGTCGCGAGCGCGAACCCCGGCTCGCCGCTGGTCTGGGCGCCCGGAATGCCCGTCCCCGGCCGTCGCTGAAGCTCGCGGTAGCGCCCGCGCGCTGCTCGCGTAGACTCCCCCGCGAATGGGCGAGGAAGGGTCAGAAGCGCTCACGCTCGCCGCCGCGGCGACCGACCCCACGATCGTGGACCCGCGGGCGACGATCCGAGCCGACCAGGGCGGCAGCTTCGACGAGAGCACGCTGCCCACGCTGCCCTTCGAAGGGGAGGGCGCGGAGTTCGAGCGCCTCGGCATCCTCGGCGCCGGCGGGATGGGCGTCGTGGAGCGCGCGCTCCAGCGCTCGCTCGACCGCGAGGTCGCCATCAAGCAGGCGAAGGACCCGAACCCGCGGATGCGCAGCGCGATGATGCGCGAGGCCCGGATCGCCGGTCGCCTCGAGCACCCGAGCATCGTGCCGGTCCATGCGCTCGGACACGACGATCGCGGCGAGGCCGTGATCGTCATGAAGAAGGTCACCGGCGCGAGCTGGCACGAGCTACTGCAAGACCCGGAGCACGAGCTCTGGGGCGACGGCGATCGGCTGCTCCGAAACCTGGAGATCGTCATCGCCGTGTGCCGGGCGATGGAGCTGGCGCATGCTCGGGGATGGATCCACCGCGACCTGAAGAGCGAGAACGTGATGCTCGGCGAGTTCGGCGAGACCTACGTGCTCGACTGGGGCATCGCGGTCCGTGTCGACGAGGCCGCCGCCGGCGAGGCCACGTTCGGCGGAACGCCAGCGTACATGGCGCCCGAGATGGCGGCGGGGAGCGTCCTGACGCCGCGGACCGACGTCTACCTACTCGGTGGCATGCTCTACGAGGCACTCAGCGGTCAGGCGCCCAACGACGCGCCGACGCCGCGGCAGATGATGGCGAAGGTGCTCATCGATCGCAGCCCGCGCCGACCGCCGCGCACGCCACCCGAGCTGCAGGACATCGTGGCCAAAGCGATGGCGTACAAGCCCGAGGATCGCTACCAGAGCGTGGCCGAGCTTCGGGCCGCGCTCGGTGAGTTCGTCGTCCACCGGGACGCGCTGCAGATCGCCGGTCGCGCGGAGGCGCTGCTCGCGGCAGTCGAGGACGGCGAGAGCGAGGACCCACGCGGCGACCTGGTCGAGGCGCGCTCGTCGTTTCGGAGCGCGCTCTCGCTCTGGAAGGGCAGCGCACGACTCCGCGAAGGTCTGGACCACTGCCTCGACGCCCTCTGCGAACGGGAGCTCGCCGACCAGAACCCGATCGCGGCAGCGGCCTGGGCCGCCCAGCGGAGCGTACCGAACGAGGCGCTCGACGCGCGCATCGAGGGCGCACGCGAGCGACAGGACCGCGAGGCGCGCGAGCTGGTGTCGCTCCGTGACGAGGCCGCCGAGCGAGACCTCGCCGAGTGGGTACGGAACCACCGCACGCGGATCTGGCTCTATGCCCTCTCGTTCATCATCGTGGGCGGCGCCGGCGGCTTCCTGCTCCGCGCGGGGTACTGGACCCTCGGCTGGCTCGAGCTCGGGCTCATCCACGCCTGCTTCACGCTGGCCACGCTCATCAGCGTTCGCATTCGCGCGGGTACCAACGCGATGAGCCGAAAGATGGCCGGCGTGATGATCCTGGCGGCGCTCTCACCCTTCACCTCGATGGCGCTCGCATACGGGCTCGGCCTGACGGCCGCCCAGTCATTGCCGCTGGACCTCTTCCTCAAAGGTGGGGGCACGGTGATCCTCGGTCTCTTCGTGCTCCCGGCGTTCGTGCCGGGAGCGATCATCCTGGGCGTCACCGCCGGTCTCCAAGTGGTCTTCACGGACTACCCACTCGAGCTGCAGGCCGCGGGCCTTTCGGCGAGCTTCCTCTACCTGGCCTACGGGTTGACGCGGCTGCAGTCGTGATCGGGTCGGCCAACGACACCTCGTACGTTCGCGTCCGGCTCCGAGAAGAGCTCGGGCTCGTGAGCGACGACGGCATGGCCATCGAGCTCCGAAGTCGAATCGCGACGACTCCGGGCGGCGGGCCTTACCGAGGGGCGACCTCCGCGCCCCATCGAAACGTCTTCCACATCGTCGACGTCGAAGAGACCAGCGTGGCACTCATGGACGCGCCCGGCGACCCGGCCGTCCGCGGGCCGCTCACCCAGGCCTTGCTGCAACGCCACTCCGTGATCGTCTTCTTCGACGCCGACGCGCCTGGCGCTGCGGTCCTCGGCGTGGCGTCGCGCTCGCTCGAAATCCCTGCGGCCGTCATGGTCGCCGCTCGCGCTGCCACGGCGCTCAAGGTCATCGGCGGTTGGGACGAGTCGGGTGGATTCGTCTTCGTCGCCCGGGAGGCCGCGCCGGGACGGCTCGGGGAGCCGCACCACGTGTGTGCCGAGCCGAGCTGGCAGGACCCGCAGTGGCGCGTCACCGCGTACCGCCCCGACCACGAGTGGCCAGCGCTCCGCGAACGCTTCGGCAGCGGCGCCATCGTCGGCCTCGACGTCGACGGAACCCGCGCGTTCCTCCGGCGCCACGACGTGGTGCAGACCGATCTGATGCTCGCCCGGGTCGAGGTGGCCCTCCGACGGCTGGGCGCTCGCATGGGAGCGACGTTTGCGCGAGGCCGCGGCGACGAGTTCCTCTTCGCCGTCGAGTACGCCAAGGGCCCGGCGCTCGGCGAAGCCGCGCTCGAGGCCGTGCGTTCGCTGGCGATCCCCAATGGCGCCGGACGCACCATCGAGGCCCATGTGGGGGTGGTGCCCGGCGCTCCAGCGGACACGGTCGCGGCCCGGCTCGAAGCCGCGGTCAGCGAAGCGGCCTCGGCCACCGGCGAGCGAGTGCGGGTCCACCTGAGCTGAGCCGAAGTGATCCGGGACGGCCCCGATCGGGTATGCTCGGCTCGTGCAGTTCGATGAGCTCGAGAAGCAGGAACAGCTCGCTCTAGCGGGCCTGGTGCGCCTGGTCGTCCGGATGGACGGCCAGTTCTCCCCCGGGGAGGTCGACGCCGTGGCCGCCCTGGCCCGAGAGGTCGGCGCCACCAACTTCTGGTCTCAGATGGCCCAGGCCCAGACGATCGAGATGGACGAGCTCGGGAGCCTGGTCGAGGAGGTTCGCCCCGAGATCCGCGAGTGGATGTACGGGGTCCTGGTCGGTCTCGCGGCGGTCGACGGCATCGAAGAGGCCGAGTCGGACCTGCTCTCGTGGCTCATGGACACCTGGGACATGAACGAGGACTGAGCCTCCCCACGACGCGGGCCTTTCGTAACGTGGCGTCGGTGCTATCGTCCGAGCACTCATGCTGATCCCGAACGTCGTCGAGACCACGCACCGCGGTGAGCGGGCGTGGGATATCTACAGCCGGCTCCTGAAGGACCGCATCGTCTTCCTCGGCACCCAGGTGCAGGACGACGTCGCGAACGCCATCATCGCGCAGCTGCTCTTCCTGGAGAGCGAGGACCCCGACAAGGAGGTCACGCTCTACATCAACAGCCCGGGAGGGGTCATCACCTCCGGTCTCGCGATCTACGACACCATGCGGTACATCCGCTGCCCCGTCGCGACCGTGTGCCTGGGCCAGGCGGCCTCGATGGGCGCGTTCCTGCTCGCCGCCGGCGAGAAGGGCATGCGCCGAGCGCTTCCGCACAGCCGGGTGATGATCCACCAGCCGCTCGGCGGCTACCAGGGTCAGGCGACCGACATCGAGATCCACGCCCGCGAGACCATCAAGCTCAAGACCAAGCTCAACGAGATCCTCGCCGAGCGCACTGGTCAAAGCGTCGAGACCATCCAGAACGACACCGAGCGGGACAAGTTCCTCACCGCCGACGAGGCGAAGGAATACGGCATCATCGACGAAGTCATCCAGCCGCGAAAGAAGGGCTGAGCTGGGCGCCCCCGACCTGGGTTCGGCCGTCGAGATCACCTTGGTCCGCCACGGCCAGTCCGTTTCGAACGTGACGGGCCACTGGCAGGGGCACGGTGACTCGCCCTTGAGCGAGCACGGGGTAGAGCAGGCGCAGGCCCTCGCCGAGCGCCTGAGCGGCGCGACGTTCGATCGAATCCTCTCCTCGGACCTCAGCCGCGCGGCCGACACCGCCCGCGCGGTCGGTGCGCGGATCGGGATGACCCCCGAGCTGCTCTCGCGATGGCGGGAGATCGACGTCGGTGACTGGGAAGGTCTCACCCGAGACGAGGTGAAGGAGACGTTCCCGGAGCAGATCGAAGCGCTCAAGAGTGGCAAGCCGATCAAGATCGGGGGCGCGGAGTCCTGGCTGGACCTCGCACAGCGCGTGAACGGAGCGTTCCAGGATCTGCGCTCGGAGCTCCAGCCTGGTCAGCGCGCGGTCGTGTTCGCCCATGGGGGAGTCATCGCCAGCTTGGTCGGAGTGCTCTTCGGGGTCGGTCGTGATCGGCGGCGGCTCGGGAACGTGGCCAATACGGCGATGACGACGATTCGCTACGACGGCGACCGCCCCACCCTGCTGCGCTACAACGACGCGACCCACGTCGGACCGCTGCCCTCCTGGGGCCAGGAGCGGCTCGAGCGGGGCGCGACCGTGGTCGCCTTGGTGCCGGAAGCGTACGCCTACGACGCCCCGATGAAGGGCAGCGCCAGCCGCGACCTCCGCGAGCACATCACCAGCCTCGCCGGCGCCCACCCCGGTGAGCGCATCGGGCTCGTCGTGGCGCCCGAGCTCTGGAGCACCTTCGCGGTCTCCGTCCTCGGCAACGAGGTCGCCCTCGGAGTACCGCTCGGGCCGACGCACGTGGTGGTCGGCGAAGACGGCCACGCGCTCGCCGACCTCAACGTCGGGTACTGACGCCGACGGCATCGAAGCCGGGTCGGACGATCGCGTCGATCGCATCGTCGACCACCGCCAAGAGGTCCGCGCGTGGGGGATAGGCGTGACCGGCGACGCCGCACTCCGGGAGGGTCGCGATGCGGTCACGCCAGGCCTCGCGGTTCGCGTGGAGGAGCCTCGGGACCATCGCTCCGATCTGCCGCCGGATGTCGTCGTCGACCGCCCGCGAGGCGAGATGCGCCCAGCCGACGCGCGCGTGTGCGACGTCGTCGGCGAGGTGCTCGCGATGCATCACGCGGACCGACTCCGCCGCAGCATCGGCGAGGCACGCGTCCAGGAATGCCGCGGCGATGCTCTCGTTGATGCAGCAGAGCCCCACGACGTGCAGGTGCGGAATCAATGCCCGTGGCGCCCCGACGTGGGTCGGCATGTGCACGCGCTTGGGCTCGAGCGGACGAGGCGGCTCACCGCGGTAGCGACCGGCGAGCTCGGCGCAGAGGCCGGCGTGGCGAACCTCGTCGACGCACGCGCGGCCGGCCAGATCCAGGACGCTCGCGTCGGCGCCGACCTCGTAGAGCCCGGTGAGCACCCGCGCGAACGCGGAGCCGGTGTTGATCTCCGAGCGGGCACGCTCTTCCCAGAGCTCGGCCAGCGCCAGCCGTGTGGCTTCGTCGAGCTCGGTGATCGCCGGGTCGCGATCGGGGAGCGCGCGCCGGCCGCTCACAGGATGAGGAGCATCCCGTCGTCGGGATCGTCTGGGTCGCCGGTGGTCAGCGGGCTCATGGCCGTTCGGCGCATGGAGGTCATGGTCGCCATCGCGGACGCGGTGTCCGAGTCCGACGCTGCCGCGGAGTCCGACTCCGACTCCGACGTCCGATCACCGTTCTCCGACTCCGACGTCCGATCACCGTTCTCCGACTCCGTGAGCCGATCACCGGTCTCCGGCTCCGACCCCGCGAGCCGGTCACCGTTCTCCGACTCCGACTCGTCGACCGGCTCCGTGGGCCCCGGCGCCACCGGCGTCTCGCCCCGCGGCTCCGGGTCGTGGCATCCGCCCGTCACACTCGCGCCGACGATCACGATCGCGTGAAAGAGCTTGTGCGCCGCCATGCCGCCATCGTAGCCAAAGCGGGAGCCGGGGTCACTGCGCCCTGGCGCTTCGGCCGCTCCGGCCCAAGAGATCGTGCGTGCCGACCAACGACGACGACGCGCTCGTGACCTCACGGGGGGACCGTGGGCGGGACGCGAAGAGCCCGAGCCAGATCCCGTTCGCCGGCTGGAAGGACATCCTTCGACGGACCTGGCGCCAGCTGGGTCGCGACAACGTCAGCATCGTCGCGGCTGGCGTGGCCTTCTACGCGGTGCTCTCCATCTTCCCCCTCCTCGGTGCCGCGGTGGCGACCTACGGGCTCCTGATGGACCGCGCGACCGCAGAGGAGCACATCAGCCGGCTCTACGAGCTCGTCCCCGGAGAAGCCGCCGACACCCTCGCAGCGCGCGTCGAGGCCCTCGTGGCGACCGACGGTCGGACCCTCGGGACGGGGCTCCTGCTCAGCCTCGGTTTCGCACTCTTCTCTGGGAGCCGCGGCATCGACGCACTCCTCACCGGAATCCACATCGCCTACGACGAGAACCGCAAGCGCCCCTGGTGGTCGCAGCGGCTGCTCGCGCTCGGGCTCACGGTGGTCGGCGTCTTTGGCGGCGTGCTCATGCTCTTCCTGGTCGCGGGCGCCCCCTCGCTCTTCGGCTGGCTGCATCTCGGCGGCACCAAGCGCCTCCTCGGCGAGTCGCTCCGCTTCGTGCTGCTCATCGGTGGCATGACCGTCGGCCTCGCCGTCCTCTACCGCTATGGCCCGAAGCGCAGCAACGCTCGATGGCGCTGGCTCAGCCCCGGCGCCCTCCTCGGCTCCGTGCTCTGGCTCCTCTTCTCGTACGGCTTCTCGTTCTACGTCTCGACCTGGGGCAACTACGAGAACACCTACGGCGCCATTGGCGGTGTCATCGTGCTGATGATCTGGTTCTACGTGTCCGCCTTCGCGGTGCTCCTCGGCGCCGAGGTCGACGCGGAGCTGGAGGCCCAGACCCTACGGGACACCACGACCGGTGAACCCGAGCCGATGGGCGAGCGCGGCGCGATCAAGGCCGACACCTTCGGCGAGGCGGCCGCAGACCCGTCGACGTTCGACGACTGAGCCCATACGCTGAGCCGATGGGTGGCATGAAGGATCGCTATGAGCGCGAAGGCCGAGCGGCCGGCAGGCTGATTCCCATGACCGACCGACTTCCTCGCCGCGATCTCCTTCGGCTCCTCGGGCTCGCCCCGCTCGGAGCACTGGCTGCTTGTGGCGACGACGGCGGCACGCCGCTCGACCTCGGACCCCTCCCCAGGGACTCATCCACCACCCTCCGAGATTCGTTCGTGCGTGACGGGGCCGAAGCTTGTCTCCCTACGAGCTCCGACGCCCTCGGTCCCTTCTTCGAGGCCGGCGCCCCGAACCGCTCCACCGTCGCAGCCGCGGGTGAGCCGGGCGACCGCCTCCTCTTCGCCGGCATCCTCGCCGACGAAGGCTGCGAGCCGCTCGCCGGCATGCGCATCGATCTATGGCAGGCCGACATGCTCGGCAACTACTACGACGCAGGTGCCGACTTCCGCCTCCGCGGTCACCTGATCACCGGCGACGACGGTAGCTTCGCCTTCGACACGATCGTGCCCGGCAACTACGAGACCTCCTCCGGCCCGCGCCCGGCCCACCTGCATCTTCGGGTCAGCGACGCGGAAGGCGTCAGTCGCCTCGTCACGCAGATCTACTTCAGCGGGGACCCCCACCTCGGCGCTGCCGACGGGTGCCAGCCGCCGACCTGCTTCTCGAACGACCCCGATCGCATCCTCGACCTGGTCCCGATGGGTGACCTGCTCATGGCGGACACCCGCCTGATCGTCTGAGCGCCTACTCCAGCACGGCGAGCGCGCTCGCCGAGGGGCGGCCGACCTTGGCCTCGAGCAGGACGATGGGCTCGAGGACCTTCGGCTCTCCGGCGCTGAACCACGCGAAACCGGGGCGCATCTCGCCACGGTAGATCCCGGGGAACGCGAAGCTCTCGCTCGTCGCCAGGTCGAGCACCTCGGCGTAGGTCGTCATCCCGGAGAGGTAGATCAGCACGACGAACTCGTGCGCCGCGTCCCAGGCGTAAGGCGCGGTGCCGAGCAACACGCCATCGGGCAAGACCTCGGCGCTCAGGAAGTTCAGCTCTTCCTCGCGGCCGTCGAGGAAGAGCTCGACGCCGCCGGAGCCCGTGAGAAAGCCGACCGCGAAGAGGTTGGCGCTGACGCCTTCGCCGCCACCGGGCATGCGCACACGAGCGCAGAGCAACGCGTCCGAGAAGCCGGCGCTACTCCGGGCCGTGGAGAAGGCATCCATCTCGTCGCGCTCGAAGACCAGCGCGTCGCTCTCCGCGAGCACGGTTCCGGAGACGAGCGTCATGTCGTCCGGGAAAGTCTCGAAGCTCGGCTGCCAGAGCAGCGAGTCGAAGAGGGCATCGTCGCAGGAGCGGATGCAGGGGAGGAGCGCGTCACAGCCCGCCAGCGGATCGTCGCCGAGGTCGGGCGCGAAGGCGTCGTCTTCATCCATTGCCGCGTCAGTGGTGCCACCGTCGGCTCCGGCGTCTCCGTCGCCGCCGAGGAAGTCATCGGTGTCCGGGAGGCACGCCGCCACCGCGATGAGCGCCAGCCACGGCAGCGCGCGAGTCATGCCTGCTCGCGCACGATGGAGCAGGTCTCGGTCTCCCCGTCGAAGACCACGTGGGCCTCGCCCGCTCGGAGCTGCCGGATCACCGCCGCCCGCTTCTCCTCGAGGCTGGGCTCTCCGTGGCCGTAGTCGGTGCCCTCGCGGAGGATGAAATCGTCGATCACACCGATGAGTGCGTCGCGGCTGAGCCGATCCATCGGAATCACCATGAATGCACCATAGCGCGGGGGTGAGTCGCTCTCACCCCGTTTCGAGGGCCCCGCGAAGGCCATTCGAGGCCAGGATTGGCCCCGGTGGACAGCTCTGGCATGCTCGCGGGCCCCGTGACGACGACACCCGATGGAAACGCTCTCGCTCTCGCCGACGTGCGCAAGCAATTCGGCGAGACGACGGTCCTGAAGGGGATCGATCTCGCCGCCGAAGATGGCGAGCTCGTCGTCCTCGTCGGCCCGAGCGGCTGCGGCAAGAGCACACTGCTCCGCTGCCTCGCCGGCCTCGAGACGCCGGACCAGGGAACCATCCGGATCGGCGAGCGCGACGTGACCCGGCTCCCTCCGAAGGAGCGCGACGTCGCCATGGTCTTCCAGAGCTACGCGCTCTACCCGCATCTCACGGTCCGGCGAAACCTCGCCTTCGGCCTCGAGCTCCGCAAGACGCCCGCCGAGACGATCCGCGACCGCGTGTCGGAGGTCGCGGGCATGCTCGGGCTCGAGGCGCTCCTCGACCGCTACCCGCGCGAGCTCAGCGGTGGTCAGCGCCAGCGGGTCGCCATGGGGCGCGCGATCGCGCGGCGCCCGCGCCTCTTCCTCTTCGACGAGCCGCTCTCGAACCTGGACGCCGCCCTCCGCACCGAGGTGCGCATCGAGATCAAGCGCCTCCATCACCAGCTCCGCACCACCATGGTCTACGTCACCCACGATCAGGAGGAGGCGATGACCCTCGCCGACCGGCTGGTCGTGCTCAACGGTGGCGTGGTCGAACAGCAGGGCCCGGCCATCGACGTCTACCGCGAGCCCGCGACCCGCTTCGTCGCGTCGTTCCTCGGGAGCCCGGCGATGTCCTTCCTCCCCGCGGAAGCCACCGAAGGCACACTCACGGTCGGCGACGCGAGCTTCGAGTCGAAGAGCGCCCACCGTGGCCCCTGCACGGTCGGCCTGCGTACCCACGACGTCGTCGTCGACCCCGAAGGCCCATTGCAGCTCGAGGTGCGGGTGGTCGAGACCCTCGGCCACGCCACCCACGCGCACGGTGTCGTCGAGGGCCACCCCTTCGTCGCGCGGCTCCACGGGGACCAGCGACCGGCGCCCGGTGACCAGGTTCGACTGCGACCCGTCTACGTCCACCTCTTCGACTCCGAGAGCGGCGCGCGCATTCGCCAATGATTCGTGCCCTCGCCGCCCTCGCCCTGGTGCTCGCTAGCGCGTTGCCCGCTCACGCCGAGCCGATTCGGCTCTGGCACGCCTACGGCGGCGCCGAAGAGGCCGCGCTCCGCGAAGCGGTACGGGAGTTCGAGCGGCGCACCGGTGAGGAGGTCGACCTGCTCGCGGTCGCCTTCGGCGCCTACCTCGCGAAGCTCGAGTCGGCGATCCCGACCGGCCGTGGGCCCGACGTCTTCATCGACGCGCACGAGCGACTGACCACCTACGTCGACGCCGGGTTGCTCCGGCCCTTGACTGGCGAGCTCCCCGACACGCTTCCAGTGGAGAGCCTCGCGCCGCTCCGCCAAGGCGACCAGCTCTACGGCCTGCCGCTGAGCCTCAAGTGCGCGGCGCTCTACATCAACACCGACCTGCTCGCGGAGCCCCCGGAATCGCTCGACGCGCTGGCGCGAGCCCAGCTCCCCGAGGGCACCTTCCCGCTCGTGATGGAGGCGGAGAACGGCTACTACGTCGCAGCGATCCTCCACTCGCTCGGCGGCGAGCTCCTGACCAGCGAGGGCGAGTACGGCTTCGAGGGCGAGGCCGCCGAGCGTACGGCCGCTTGGCTCGCGGCGCGCGTCGCGGACCGAACGATCCCGGACGAGGCGACCGGCGAGCTCGTGCAGCGACTCTTCGCCAGCGGCGACGCAGCCGCCGCGATCAGCGGCCCCTGGCTCGCGCCCGACCTGCCCGACGACCTCCACTGGCGAGTCGTCCCCTTGCCCCCTCTCCAGGACGGCGGCGAGCCGCTCGAGCCCTTCCTCACGGTCGAGGCCGCCTTCGCCGCATCGCAGCCGGAGGGGGACGAGCGCGGGAACGCCGAAGCGGTCGAAGCGCTCATCCGCTTCCTCGCAGGCACCAGCGGCTCGCGGATCCGAGCGACGGTCGGTCGGCAGATCGTCGCCGACGAGGAGGCCTGGAACGACTCTCGCCTCGCCGACAGCGAGTTCCTGACCACGTTCCGGCGAGCCGCGTCGCGCGCGCGGCCGATGCCCACCCATCCACGGATGCGCATGACCTTCGTGCCAACGCAGCGCGCGCTCCGTCGCGTGCTGCGCAGTGGTGCACCGCCCGCCGAGGCGCTCGCCACGGGCAGCCGTGACTTCGCCGACGACACTCGCCCTCCCCCGTCGGAGCGCGACCCGATGCCCCTCCTGCTGGTGCTGGGGCTGCTCATGCTCGCGCTCGTCGGCTGGTGGGTCCATCGCGTGCGCGACCCCGCCGTTCGGTTGGCCATCAAGCACTCGCTGCCCGCGTACAAGTGGGTGGCCCACGCGTTCCTCGCGGTATCGCTGCTCGTGATCCTGCCCCTCCTCGTCGGCGCCGCCGTCTCGCTCTTCGCCGGACGCGGGCGCGACCTCCACTACGTGGGCCTGGCGAACTACGCCGAGATCCTCACCGCGCGCGGCGGCGATTTGCTCGGCGACCGCAGCTTCTACGTCGTGCTCCTCGTAACGGTGCTGTGGACCATCCTGAACCTGCTGCTCCACCTCGGCATCGGCGTCGCCCTCGCGATGCTCCTCAACCGACCGAAGCTCCGTTTCAAGGGGCCTTATCGGGTCTTGCTCATTCTGCCCTGGGCGGTGCCGAGCTACGTCACCGCCCTCGCCTGGAAGGGCATGTTCCACCGCCAGCTCGGCGCCATCAACGCGCTGATCGAGACGCTGGGTGGTGAGCCGGTCAGCTGGTTCGCCCACTTCGGCACGGCGTTCACCGCGAACCTGGCGACCAACGTGTGGCTCGGTTTCCCCTTCATGATGGTGGTGACCCTCGGCGCGCTCTCGTCCATCCCGGACGACCTCTACGAGGCCGCCGCCGTCGACGGCGCGACCCGCTGGCAGCGCTTCCGGCGCATCACCGCTCCGTTGCTCGTGCCCTCGCTGGCCCCCGCGGTGGTGATGGGCGCGGTGTGGACCTTCAACATGTTCAACGTCGTCTTCCTCGTGAGCGGCGGCGAACCCGGCGGCTCGACCGAGATCCTCGTCAGCGAGGCGTATCGCTGGGCGTTCACCCGTGGCCAGCTCTACGGCTACGCCGCGGCCTACGCCGTGCTCATCTTCCTGATCCTCGCGCTCTGGACGCGCGCCACCGTCTGGGTCGGCACCCGCTCCAGGCGACGCGCCCCGGTGGGAGCGACGACATGAACGTGCTCAAGTCCCTCGGCGTCCACGCCGTCATCCTCTCGGCCGTCGCCTTCGCGCTCTACCCGGTGCTCTGGGTCGTGAGCCTCGCGCTCAGCCCCCACGAAGCGCCCGGCGCGATCCCCTGGCCGAGCGACCCGAGCCTCGACGCGCTGAGCGAGGTGGTCCTTCGACAGGACGACGAAGGCACCTACCTCTTCCTGATGCAGACCGGCGCGTCCTTGCTGGTGGCTTTCGCCACCGCCTTCGTAGCCATCCTGATCGCGACCCCGGCAGCGTACGCGCTCTCGCGCTTCCGCTTCGTCGGCAAGGACGCGAGCCTCTCTGCACTCCTCGCGACTCAGATGTTCCCGGGCGTGGCGGCGGCCATCCCGCTCTACCTGCTCCTCGATGCCATCGGCCTGATCGATCACCTGGGCGGGCTCATCCTCGTCTACGCCACCACTGCGGTGCCCTTCGCCATCTTCCAGCTCCGCGGCGCCTTCGACGGCATCCCGAAGGACCTGGAAGAGGCGGCGATGGTCGACGGCGCGACGCGGCTACAGGCCTTCCGCATGGTGGTGCTGCCGACGGTCCGTCCCGCCCTCGCGGTCACGGCGCTCTTCGCGTTCATGACCGCGTGGAACGAGTTCATCCTCGCGGCGACCTTCCTCAGTCGCGAGGAGATCTTCACCCTCCCCGTCGTGCTCCAGCGCTACGTCGGAGAGCACCGCGCGCAGTGGGGGCACTTCGCCGCGGGTGCGATCGTGGTGAGCGTCCCGGTGATGGCGCTCTTCTACTGGCTCCAGCGCCACCTCGTCGGCGGGCTCACCGCAGGTGGCGTGAAGGGCTGACCCCTCAGCTGTTGCTGGAGGCGCTCTTCTTCGGCCCGTAGGCGATCTGCTCGAGCCGCGCGAGGTCGACGACCTCGATCAGATCCGGGCTGACCGAGAGCGCGCCCTGGCGCTCGAGGTAGGCGAGACCGCGAGAGATCTCTTCGCGGACCGTGCCGAGGCGACCGGCGACGGTCTCCGTGGTCAGGTCGCGCACGAGGTTGCGTGCGTCCTGGCCCTTGGCCTCGCGCATCGCCACGAGCGTGCACAGGAAGCTGGCGAGGCGGGCCGGCACCGTTCGGAGCGAGAGGTCGCTGACGAGCGCCAGGGTCCGGTCGGAACGGTGGGCCCGAAGATCGAGGAGCGTCTTGAAGAGCACCGGCTTCCGCTCGCCGAGCGAGTAGAGGAAGTCGTTGCTGATCACGATGGCGCTCGCCGCGCGCATCGCGACGGCGCTCGCCGGGTAGGAGCCACCGTCGAAGCGAATGCCCTCGACGATCACCTTCCCGGGTCGGGCGAGATAGAGGATCTGCTCGCGCCCATCCTTGCCGCTCTTGGTCAGCTTCACCTCACCGGTGCGCACGACCCAGAGGCCTTCGGCGTCCTGCCCCTCGTTGAAGAGCGGTGCGCCCTTCGGCGCCTTTCGAATCTCGGAGGCATCCGCGAGCGACTTCAGCTCGGCCGAACCGAGGTTCGCCAAGCGCTTCACGTCCTTGAGGAGCTCTTCCGGTGTGCGGGGCGCGATCGCCATGGCGCGGACTCTACCACGACGAAGGCAGCGTGTGCGTCCTCTCAAAGGGTCGTGAACGAGGTTTTTTCGCGCCCACACCGGCCGCCCGACACCCGCGACGAGTGTATAGTCCGCCCAATGAGCGCACCGAAACGGGGGGACCGAGACGCTTTCGTGGTGATCCGCCACGGCGACGAGACCAAGGTGGTCGATCTACCCTCGGGGGAGACGATCGTCGTGGGCCACGCCGACGACGCGGACGTCTCCATCGACGACCCCCAACTCCATCCGCGGCAGCTCTCCTTCGAGCGCCAGGGCGAGCAGATCATGGTGAAGTCGTTGGCCGACGGCACCTTCGTGGGCGGCAAGCCCCTCGGTGCCTCGATGTTGGTCGGCCCCGGTGAGGAGATCTCCGCCTCGACCCTCCGGATGGTGGTGGGCGTGGCTCGCCCGCTCAACGGCACGGGGCGGCGGGCGCTCACCCACCACGAGCTACGCGAGCGCCTCTACGAGGAGCTGAGCCGCGCCGGTCGCGGCGGTCGACCGACCGCGCTCGTCATGCTCTGGGGACCGAACCCGGGCGATGGTCAGACGATCACTGGCGCGGCGCTGGACGCCTTCCGCGCTGGAGACGTGGTCGCGACCTACGCGCCCGATCAGGTGGAGTTCCTGCTCCCCGACATCGACGAGGCGACGGCACGGCTGGTGGTCGAGCGCGTGCTCGAGGGCGCCGAAGTCGACGCACAGGTCGGCCTCGCGATCGCGCCACACCACGGCGAATCGCCCGAGCGGCTGCTCCGCGCTGCGCGGGAGGCCCTAGCCGAGGCTCGGCGCACCGAAGTCACGATCGCCACGCCACCGCCAAGGGTTCCGCGTGCCGTCGAGCAGACCGTCGTGGACGCCCACGACCCGGTGACGCGAGAGCTCCTCGCGGAGGTCGACACACACGCCGAGAGCCGCGAGCCGGTCCTGCTCCAGGGCGAGCGAAGCGCGGGCAAGAGCGCGATCGCGCGCTTGCTCCACGTCCGTGGCGGTCGGAAGGGCCCGTTCGTCACCGTCGCCTGCACCACCCTCGAGGGCGACACGGCCCATGCCGCGCTCTCGACCCAAATCACCGACGCGACGGGCGGGACGCTCCTGCTCGACGAGGTCGGGGAGCTCGACGAGGCCTCCCAGGCGGCGCTCATGGGACAGCTCGACGTGCTCGCATCTGCAAACGTCAGGCTCATTGCGACCACCCACCGCACGCTGGCCGGCCTCGTCTCCCGGGGCGGCTTCGACGAGAAGCTCTACGCGCGGCTCTCCACGATTCAGCTCGAGGTGCCCTCGCTCCGAAGTCGCCCAGACGACATCCTTCCGCTGGCCGAGTCCTTCGCGAAGCAGGCCGGCGCCGACGAGGTGAAGCTCTCGCCGGGAGCCGTCGCACGGCTGCGCTCCTATCCATGGCCCGGCAACGTGCTCGAGCTCAGCAACGCGATGGCCCGCGCCGTGGTCCTGGCGCGAGGGGGCGAAGTCCTCGCGGAGCACCTGCCCAGCGAGCCGGTCACCATCGCCTCTGGCGAAGGGCGGCTGCGCGAGCACGTGGACAGCGTCGAGCGTGACTCGATCATCAAGGCGCTCGCCGACTGCAACCACAACCAGACCCACGCCGCGAAGCGACTGGGAATCAGCCGCCGCGCGCTGATCTACAAAATGGAAAAGTACGGCCTCAAGCGGCCGCCGAAGGGCTCGCGAAAGCGCTGAGCCGGACCGTCGAGGCGAGTGAGAAAACTCACTCGATCCGACGCACAATTAAAACGACGGTCCGCCGCGGGAGGGGGGGGATATGACCGCGGGCGGACCGTCGACGTCCGGTCTCCGAGAACAGGAGGGGGGAGGGATTGCCTCGGCGACCGTCGCTTCTTGATAGAGCAACGGGCGTGCCAGTTGAAAAACTCAATGATCACGCAAATGGGTGAGGCTTTCCCATTTCGGATCTGAAATGACACTCAGGGAGTCGATTTCAGGTTTGCAGATCTGAAAACCACTCACCGAGTGAGTCCGGCCCAGTGGGCTCCCCGCACGTGGAACCCCGGCTGGGGACGACGGTGGGCTCACTTCACGAGGCGAAGATGGCCGCGCTTACCCGACTCGGCGGGCTCGGGCTCGCCCGCAGCGCGGTCTCGAGCGGCATCATCGGCAGCGAGCTCGTCCGCCACCGAGCTGGGGGGCGGAGGGATCGTGTCGGGTCGCTCCGCGCCGCCATCGACCACCCGCAAGCCGTTCGGCGGGCGCTTGCCCAGCTCCCGCTCGACCTCCGCCGTGAGCTCTTCGGGCATCGCATCTTCCCAAATCATTCCGCGACCTTCCTCGCCAGCGAGGGCGAAGACCGCGTTCCACGGGATGGTGCAGTGGAAGGGCGAGCGGTTGAACGAGAGGGTCCCGGAGAGGCCGAGCCCGTCGACCCGGAGATCGGGGATGGGGATGGGCAGATCGAGGCCGATCTGCAACATCACCTGCGGCTGCTTGGTCAGGTGCACCGGAAGGATGACGCCCTTCGATCGCGGATCGAGGTGCACGAACACGCTGCCCCTCAAGAGCAGCGCCCGCGCCACGTCTTCCTTCGGCGGCAATCCGTCGGGTCCCTTCCCCACCTCGCAGGCTTAGCACCCGCGCCAGCACACGCCAGTCGGGTACGACCCATTGCCAGCTCAGGTAGCCGGTGCCATGTTCGGCGGGTTCGACCCCCGGCAACGGCGGTTGGGCTCTTTGACAAGGCGAGCCCGTTCACGGCTCGCTCCTTCGGGGGCGATCGGTTTCGACGGGAATGAAGAAGGATCGGTTGCGTGTCCGCCGGCCTGGTACGGCGAAAATCATCCAGGAACCCAATAAGTGCGAACGACAACGCGCTCGCTCTCGCTGCCTGAACAAGGTTAGTTGAGGGCCGTCGACCCGGAGAGCCCGTCAGCGCTCTCCGGTAAGGCGTCATTCGAGCTGACTGGTTGCCGCGGGCGTTACTCGCTGCGGTGACGAGATTTTCGAGTAGCTAGCGACCCCAAAGGCCCGTTCGTGGGCATGAGGGAGAGCGAAAATTCAAATACACGAACTACGCACGTAGAAGCCTCTCTGGAACATTCTCGGACCGGGGTTCGATTCCCCGCGCCTCCACCTCTGCCTCGCGATGAATCGCGAGGCCAAGCTCGGTCATCGGCTCGCGCGGATTCTTCCAGCTTCGCGGACTTCGTCCGCTTCGCCTCGGAAGGATCCTCGCTCGTCGATTCCCCGCGCCTCCACCGATGGTCGGTTGCTGAAGCAACCCCCCGCTCGGTCATCGCGCCTCACCTCTGCC
This sequence comes from uncultured Sandaracinus sp., assembly GCA_964462035.1. Taxonomy (GTDB): domain Bacteria; phylum Myxococcota_A; class Polyangia; order Polyangiales; family Houyiibacteriaceae; genus UBA1660. The sequence continues at coordinate 19,337 of CAYXAP010000019.1, read as the reverse complement.
TCGCGGAGGTGGGGCGTTCGCCGTTCTCTCAGAATGTGAAGGTCACCTCACCGCCGCCGACGGCTTCGAGGGAGAGGGTGCCGTGCGGGGTCTCCGCGCTCGGGTCGTCGATGACGAGCTCGCCCCCCTCGTAGCGGGGACGGTCCGGCCACCGTCCGCAGGATCGCGAGTCGAACGAGACGTCGTCGGCGTAGTACACGAGCGCGCGAGCGCGCTGGGTCCCGTCGTCGTCCTCCAGCACCTCGACGACGACGGTCTCGGTGAGCAGAGGCGCGCCGGGTCCCTTGTCGAACGAGAGGACACCGGCGCGGTTGGTCAACGTCACGGGGTTGGGGACACGGCACATCCAGAGCGACGTCCCATCACAGGCGACCGCGACTTCCGCCGCGGGCTCGAGCCCCGGGTCGATCGTCACACTGATGTTCAGGTTGGAGGTCGGTGTGATCACCTCGTCGCCGATCATGTCCATCGGATGACAGACCACGTCATTGAAAGTGATGTGGTCGGGGAACCAATCCGACCCGAAGGGCCAGCTGCCATCCACAGTGGTCACACAGAAGGGTTCGCCCACGGGGCAGAAGCTCGGCTCCCACGACGGAAGGACGCAGCCGCCCCGGAACCATGCACACCCCGAGTCGTTGCAGGCCATCATGGGATCGCCGGTGCCGCCGCAGTCCCTCCAGCCATAGCCGCCGGCGCAGCCCGCCGGCTCCACGCCGCCGGGACAGTTCCGTGTCACGGGATCGAAGGGCGGAACGAACGGCTCGGCAGGCGCATCCGGAGTGGGTGACGCTGCGTCTTCCATGACCGCGTCCGAGTCGACGCTGGGCTCCGAGCCGCGGCCGCAAGCGACGCACACTGCCAGGACCGCGGCCGAGATCAATCGACGAACCACGCCTCAGATTACCAGACGACTCCCTCGTCGACTCAGCTCGTATCGAGCGGACTCTCTCACGGGAAGAGGAGGTGCAGCTCGCCGACCTCGTCGGATGCAGTCTGGCCGTGCTCGTAGACGATCGCGTACTGACCGCACCAGGTGAGCTGCGGCCACCAGTCGCTCACGGGGCCGGAGACGACCTCGGCGTTGGTCCGGGTCGCTCCGTCCGGAGCGAGACGCGCGAAGTGGATGTCGTAGGGATCGCCCGCGCTGCCCACCGTCCAGACCACTCCCCACTCGCCCGTGTCGGCCCATGCGATGTCGGGCTCGCCGGCCCGCGGCCCCGGGTGCAGCGTGCGCTCGCTCCCGCCGACTCGGCCGGTCGCGTCCACACGCGTGAAGCGAATGCTCTGGTCCGATGGCTGCCGCCACACCACGCCGTACTCGGTGCCGCTCCACGCGATGGCCGGGCGGTTGAGCACGGTGCTCGCCTCGATGTCCCCAGAGCGAGTGACCGTCCCGTCGGGCGCGATCTCGGTCACACCGAAGGGGCTCGAGACGATCGCAAAGTGGTCGTCCGCCCAGATGAGCGGCGTGCCCGTGTAGGCATAGTCACCGTCGTCGACCAGCGATGACCCGCCGGGAGACGGCAGCCGCACGCCAGCGACCGAGATCCGCGCGAAGTGGATCTCGTCGTCAGAGGTCACCCACGACACGCCGTACTCGCGGTCGATCGGGTTGTAGGCGATGGCGTGGGTACGGATGGTGTCGGCCGCGGCCGAGAGGTGCAGCTCCGAGCCCGCGATCGGCACTCCGTCGTCGTCGAGCCGCGCAAAGTAGGCCTGGCGAGTGGCGCCTCGGTCGTCGAGGTAGATGACCCCGAAGCCAGCCTCGCTCCGGGCGATGCGGACCCAGATGCTGAGCTCGCCGTCGTCCGGCGTCACCATCTCCGGCGCGCGGGTGACGGTGCCCATCGCGTCGACCCGGCCGACGTAGGACTCACGCGCCGGGAGACCCGCCGTCGGCTTTCGAAAGTGGGCGATGGCGTAGTCGGTGCCCGTCCACGCGACACGCGGCAGCCCCGGCTGGACGCCGGTCACCACGGTGTGGTCACCGGTTCCCCCGCCGCAGGGCATCCATCCCGTGCCAGCGTCCGGTTCCATGAACGCGTCCGGCTCCATGAACGCGTCCGGTTCCATGAACGCGTCCGGCTCCATGAACGCGTCCGTCTCCACGCCCGCGTCGGAGGTGCCGGCGTCGTCGTCCGCGCTCCCGAGATCGGCACCGGCGTCGAGCGCACCTCCATCGGCGCGGCCGGCGTCGTCCGCGCACTCGGGGCAACCGCCATCGTCGCCGCCACAAGCGACGAGGAGCGAAAACGCGAGGGAGCAGACGACGAGCGGACGGGTCATGGCCGCATCATACGCGCGGACGACGCGCGCATCCCTCACGGCCGGTCGTCTCGGACGAGCACGAAGCGCGCCCGGGCCGCGTGGCTCATCGCGATGTCGTCGATCGGTGTGCGAGCCGGAGCGACCACCACCGTCAACGTGTACTCGCCGGGCTCCGGCAGCAGCTCCGACGCGAGCGCCGTCAGGCGAACGGCGCCGCTCGAGGCCACCTCGAGCGGCAGGCTCAAGCGCTCGGGCTCGCCCGTCCCTGCCGCGCGAAAGACCGCCGCATGGACCGGGATCGACGTCTCCGTCGAGGGTCGAAGGCGCAGCTCCACGCGGTCGCCCGCCCGGAAGCGACCGCCAGCCTCGGCGTCGGCGCCGCGATCCGTCCGTGCGCCACCATGGACCGAGGCCGCGTACGCTGGAAGCGCCGGCGTGCTCTCCGGGAGCCAGACGAAGAGCGCCACGCCAGCAGCGACGGCGACCGCGGCTGCACCCGCGATGAACCCACGGCGCGAGCCGCTTCGCGCACCCGTGCCCGACGAGCGACCCCTCGTAGGCGGTGCCACGGCGACGGCAGCCTCCGAAGTCGAGCTCTCGGCGGCGGCCGCGACCACCTCGGGTGCCGCCGCGTTCGAGTCGCCGAGGATCGCGCCGACGAAATCGGCCTGGTCAGCGTCGTCGAGCGGCGCGAACGCCGCCTCGAGCGCATCGGCTTCGTCGCCAGCGTCGGCGCGCAGCTCGGCGAGCTCTTCGTCGCTCAACTCGCCCGCGGCGAGCCTCTCCCACCTCGGATCCAGGTCGCGGTCGCGTGCGGTCTCGCCCAGCGCGTCCATCAGCTCGTCGTCGGTCATGTCCGCTCTCCAGACTCGAGCTCTCCTCGGAGCGCCCGCGCCCGTTTCATGATTCGGCTGCGCCAGGCGTGCGCGGCGTCTTTCGACAGCCCGAGCTCGGCGCAGACCTGCTCGGTGGACTTCTGCTGACGCCAGACCAGGTCGAAGACCTGCCGGCCGAGTGGGCTCAGGTCTCGCTCGAGGCGGGCGAGCAGCAGCTGCAGCATCTCGCGGTTGCCCACGTCACGCTCGACGCTCCCTTCGCTCCCGCCGCGTTCGAGCGCGGCCTCTTCGACCGGCTCGTCGGTGAAAGGGCTGCGCCGCTTGCTCCGCAGGATCGACTTGGCTTCCTGTTCCGCCACCCGACCGACGAAGTTCGTGAGCGAGAGCCCTCGCTCCGGGTCCCACCGGCGCAGCACCCGCGCGTCGTTCGCAAAGAGCATGACGAAGACCTCTTGGGCGAGGTCGCGAACCTCTTGCCGCGCCTCTCGACCGGCGAGCACACCCTGCCGGTAGAGCACCCGGGCGACGCGCGCCTGGATCACCGGTGTGAGGACCGCGACCAGCTGACGGACCGCGTCCGGCTCCCGCGCGAGGGCACCAGCGAGCACGCTTTCACCCGCTGCCGGGCGCGGCGGCCGCGCCTTCGCGGTGGGCTCGACCGGTTGGGGTTGGGCGCTCATCGAGCGCGCAGCCTAGAAGCCCTCCTCGACCCGGGCCAGTGGAGATCGGAGCGCTCGCTGTCGGCGAACGTCGCTCGCCGATTCTCCGCTCGTGTGTTCACTCACGAGGACGAGGGTGCCGATGTCAGCTCGCTCATCCTCGCGTCGGAAGCCCTACGTGCCCGTCGCCAGGGAATCCGCACGGCGGGGGACGGATGGAGAACACGACACGTTGGACGGCATCCGGGAGGTGGGCATGCTCATCACTGGCCGCAAGCGCTTGCAGCTGCCGTTCGATCTCGATTCCCGAGGCCCTTCTCTCGGACTGGAATGCGCTCTTCATTCGCGCTATCGAGCCCAGTATGGGGGGCGCCTTTTCATGTCTTCGCCGCTCGCTGGTCATCGCCGCGCTCCAGCTGGCAGCCTGCGACGAGCCGGAGCACGAAGACGCGCCCATGGCCACGCTTCCCCTTCTTTTTGCGGGCTGTGAGCAGATCGATGCCGAAGGGAGATGCGGCGTTCGACCCGGCGATCCTCTCACGATCTGGGTGGCGGGGGAGTCGGCTCCGACCCTTCGAGTCCTTGGTGACGACGGTGCGGCTCACGAACCCGAACGCGCGCTTGGCGGTTGGCGCTGGAATCTCACAGTCGGAACTGATTGGAACGGCATTCACGCATTGCGTGACCGCACGGAAGCCCATTTGATCCTCACGGCCCCGGACGTGCCCGAGCCCATCCGCGAGGCTCGCAGTGCGCGCTCGGCGGGCGAGCTCGATCGCGCGAAGGCGATCCTCGATTCCTTCGCGCCAGCTTCCGACCGAGCACGAGGGCTCCGAGAGGGGATGTTGGCGCGCGTGGCGTTCTCCCGAGGAGACAACGAGGCATGCTTGGCGCACTACGAAGCCGCGCGACCGCTGCTGGAGCGCGCAGGCGCGCACGACCAGATCGTGAGCGACGGACTCGCGGCGGCCTTCGTCCTCCATCGTCGCCTCGGACGCGTGGGGGAGGCACGGGCGCTGCTCGAAGAGCTGGAGCCCCACGCCACCGACGCGGTTGGACGCATCCGCTGGGACCTCACCCGAGGAACGCTCCAGCACGCGGTCGGGGATCTGCGCGGGGCGCTCACCACACTGGCGCGCGCCAGTCGCGACGCAGCGCGTCTCGCCATGCTCATGGAGCGCTCGGGAGCGGACGAGATGCGCGCCGACGCGCTGGTCCGCCTCGGCCGCTTCGCGGAGGCCGACCGGATCATGGACGCGCTCGGCGAGGTCATGGACGACGCGTCGCCATGCACCCGGGCGACCTATCTCACGAACGTGGGCCACCAGCGGACGAAGACCGAGGACCGCGACCGTCTGCGCTCGGCGCTCGAGCCACTCCGCGCCGCGCGAGCGATCTACGAGAGCGACTGTCGACGACCGGCCTCGCTCGCGAACGCGCACTTGAACCTCGCGCACGCCGAGCTCCGACTCGGGGAGGTCGCGAACGCCGCAGAGGAGCTGGAACGGGCGGCCGCCATCGACGCGTCGGACGCCACGATCGCCGCGTGGGTGATGGAGCTTCAGCTCGAGCTCGCGGTCCGCCGCGGAGACCACGACGAAGCGCTGGTGCGAGCGGAGAGCCTCGAAGCACGCGCGCGTGCGGCCGGTTGGCTCCGCTCCGTGTGGTGGGCGCTGCTCGGCCGCGGACGGGCGCTGCGGGCACTCGAGCGAGACGGCGACGCCGCGCTGGCCCTCGACCACGCCGAGGCCGTCCTCGACCGGCTCTACCGCCGCCTGCCACTCGATGGAGCGCAAGGGCTGGCCCTCGTCGAGCACGACGCGAGCGCGATCGAACGCATCACCCTGGCACTGGAGCGTGGGCACCTGGACCGCGCCCTCGCGGTCGCCCGCCACGCGCGCCGCCGCCGGCTCGGCGCTGCCCATCGCGCGGTGCGCATCGGGAGCGCGGGGGAGAGCGCCGCTCTGGAGCGCTACTGGGCACACCGCCGCGCGCTGCGAGAGCGAACCGAGGAGACCTGGAGCCTGCCCGCCGACCGCCTCGCCGAGCACACCGCCCGCAGCGAGGCGCTCGAGTCCCGGGCGCTCGAGGACCTCGACCGGGCCTTCCCTCCACTCGACCGGGAGCTCCCGCCGCTCCCCCGAGACGAGCTCGTCCTCGTGCTCTTCCCGACCGACCGAGGGCTGGCGGTGCTCGCGACGAGAGACGGGGAACACCGCGGTGCCATCCGAAGCCCCGACGCCCTCCTCGAGGGTCTCGACGATTGGCTCGAGGCGACGGCGACCATCCGGGTGCTGGCCCATGGCGAGGCCGCCGCGATCGACGTCCACCGCCACCCATGGCGGGGCCGCTCCCTCGGCTCCGCCAAGACCGTGGTCCATGCGCTCGATCGCCCGCCTTCGCCCGAGGCGGCGGGCGACGCGATCCTCGTCGTGAGCGATCCGAGTGGCGACCTCGCCGGCGCACGCGCCGAGGCGACGGCCGTCGCGAACGCCTGGCGCGAACGTGGAGCCTCGGTTCGAGAGCTGTCCGGCGACGAGGCCACGCACGCGGCGTTCGTCCGGGAGCTCCGCGGCGTCGCACGCCTCCACTACGCCGGGCACGGCGAAGCGCTCGAGTCCGGTCTGTGGGGGAGCGGGCTGCGCCTCGCGGGGAGCGAGCGACTCACGACCGCGGACATCCTGGCTCTGCCCACCGTGCCTCGGAGCGTGGTTCTGTCCGGCTGCGAGACCGGCGAGCCGGAAGGCGGCGTGCTCGGTCTCGGCCTGGCGCACGCGTTCATCGCGGCCGGCGCCACGCTGGTGGTCGGCAGCACCGAGACGGTCGGCGACTCGACCGCTCAGCGCGTCGGCCGCGTCCTCGGCCAGACGCCCGCCGAGCGTTGGCCCGAGACCTTTCGCGAGCTCACCCGAGAGCTCGGCGACCCGATGGCGGCCTTCCGCCTCTATGTCCCCTGAACCCCCCGCCACCCTCCACCGAGAACCCACATGAAGCACCTCTCCCTCCTCCTCCTCTCCTTCGGCCTCCTCGCGTGCAGCGCAGAGCCCACCACCGGCGCGAGCGCCGAGGAGCTCTCCTTCCAAGTCGTGACCGGCGACGATGCGGGACCGACCACGGCCTACCCGACCGGCATCACCGACCTGCGAGGCCCACTGAAGAAGTGTTGGTGGGACCCGGACCCGAAGGAGCACTGCTACGTGCCCGCCGGCCGTGAGCCGACTTGCCCGACCTGCTGCCAGAACTGCGGGCGCGTAGACTGGTTCGGAAACCAATACGCGTTCATCAAGGCGAACCCGGAGCTCGACACGGCGAACCTGGCCGACCACGCGGTGTTCAGCACCAGCGCGAACCCGAGCGGCGCGGCGGCGGACCACGAGTACGTCGACATCGAGCCGACGATCGTCGACAGCGGATACCAGGCCGTTCAGGTCCCGGCCCAGTACGCGGCGGAGGACGAGGTCTACATCTACTTCGTCACCGACTCCGACAACAGCTCCTACCTCGCGGGGGCCTCGCTGATCCCGAAGCTCTGACGCGTCCGAGCCCCGGAATGCCGGGGCCATCGGGCCGGGTTAGCCTCTCGCCGTGCGTGCAGCGACCCTGGCCGTGCTCCTCTGTGGCCTCGCGGCACCCGCGAGCGGCGAGGACGTCTGGGAGACGCCCTACCCGGGAGTCGTGCACCTGGAGCGCACCACGGACGAACCGTGGTCGATTCATGCCGTTCTCGTGGACCTCTGCGTGCCGGGGGTCCGCGTGCGCGCATCCCGCCACGACGAGCGCGCACGAGTGACGTCCGCGTTCGCCGCGGAGGTGGGCGCCGCCGTCGCCATCAACGGCGACTTCTTTCGCTGGGACGCCGGCTTCGACACCAGCGGCGTGGCCGTGGGTGACGGCGAGCCCTGGCCGGGAGACCCACCGGACGATCGATGGCTGCTCGCCGCCTTCGGACTGGAGCGCGCCGAGCTCTTCGCGCCCATGACGGTGCCCGAGCCCGAGCCGTGGATGAGCGAGACCATCGGCGGCGTGCCGGAGCTGGTGGTGCGTGGCGTCGCGAACGACGCCTACCCCGACTGGCGCTTCTGCTCCGCCCGACACCCTCGGACCGCCCTCGGGCTCACCGAGGATCGGCGCACCCTGCTGTTGGTCACCGTCGACGGTCGGAGCGCCGACAGCGCCGGCATGACCTGCCCCGAGCTCGCCTCGCTGATGGCGGAGCTCGGCGCGTTCGACGCGGTGAACCTGGACGGCGGCGGCTCCACCGCGATGGTGCTCGGCGGCGCCGTCGTGAACCGACCGTCCGACGGCTCCGAGCGAGTGGTCGCGAATCATCTGGCCGTCGTCGTCGATGGGTCCACGGGCGTCGACGCCTGCCCGAGCCGAACGCCAGCGCCGCAACGCGACACGAACGCCGCGGATGCAAGGCCGGCCGCCGCGGGCTGCGGATGCCACACGAGCCCACGGGGTAGCGCCCTGCCCTGGCTCCTCGCGGTGCTCACCCTCGCTCGGAGGCAGTCGTGAGAGTGTGGCTCCTGTGTTGCCTCGCCGCCTGCACCACGGAGCTGGCGCCGGGAGACGGTGGACGGATCGACACCGACGCCGGCGGGACGCGGGTCGATGCCGCGGCGCTACCGGACGCGCCGATGAGCCTCCCCGACTCCGGGCCGCCGCCGGTGTATCGCGTCGCGGTGCTCAGCGACCTCAACGGCGCCTACGGCACGACCACCTACGCCTCCACCGTCCACGCCGCCGTCGAGCGGGTGGTGGCGTGGGCGCCCGACCTCGTCTTGAGCACCGGCGACATGGTCGCTGGCCAGCAGTCGGGGCTCGACTACCGCGCCATGTGGGCGGGCTTCCACGCCGCAGTCAGTGACCCACTCGCGGCGGCATCGATCCCTTTCGCGGTCACCCCTGGAAACCACGACGCCTCGGGCTACGCGAGCTACGCCGAAGAGCGAGCGATCTACGTCGAGGAATGGAACGCCCGCCGGCCAGAGCTCAGCTTCGTCGACGACGCGGACTACCCGCTCCGCTACGCCTTTCGGCTCGGGCCGGCGCTCTTCGTCTCCCTGGACGACACCACCGTCGGTCCGCTCTCGGGGGACCAGATGAGCTGGCTCGATTCGGTCCTCGCAGCGGACGACGCCGAGCTGTCGATCGTCTACGGCCACCTGCCGCTCTACCCCTTCGCCGAAGGACGCGAGACCGAGACCATCGGCGATCCAGCGCTCGAGACGCTCCTGAATCGCCATGGAGTCGACCTCTTCATCAGCGGCCACCACCACGCGTACTACCCTGGTCGCCGCGGCGACCTCCGCCTCGTCAGCATGGCGTGCCAGGGCGCGTCACCACGACCGCTCATCGGCGGTGACGGGAGTCGCAACCGGTCGATCCTCCGCTTCGAGCTCGACGGCTCCGGCATCCGAATGCTCGACGCCTTCGGCGGCGAGACCTACGAAGCTCGCGTCGAGCGGAGCACGCTCCCCGACCACGTCAACGAGGGCGAGCTCCGCATCGACCGCGACGATCTCTGATCACTCGCCGGGACAGTCGAAGATGTCCGTGAGCGCGGTGCAGGCGCAGGCGAACTCTTCCTCGCTCAGACAGGGTCCATAGTCGGCGCCCGAATAGGTGGAGCAGTTCGGAAAGGCTCGGGTCGTGCACATCGCGCCCGCGAAGCCACCGCAGATCGCGCGCATCGAGCCCGGCAGGCAGGCCCCGTCGACGCACTCGAAGGCACCGGGACAGCGCTCCCGGCAAGGCGTGCCGATCGTCTGGCCCTCGCAGGGCGACGCGCCGAGGTCGGGCTCTGGCCCCGCGTCCGAGGCGGTCGCCGCATCGGTATCGCTCGCGCCACCGTCCTCGGGGTCGGAGCCACCGTCCGTGTCGCTCGTGCCGCCGTCCTCGTCGCTCGTGCCGCCGGCGTCGTCCCCCACGGCGGCGTCCTCGGTCGGATCGTCCGTGACCGTGTCGTCGTCGTCCCCACACGCGAGGGCCAACACCAGGAAAGAGAAGAGTGCGAAGCGGGTCATGGGATCGAGGATAGCCCTTCCGCCCGCCTCTCCGCGACTGCGCCTCAGAGGAGCGGCATCTCGAGGAAGCCGCCCTCGGTTCGACGCACGTCGCCAGGCGTCAGCGGCACCCCGATGTCCGGGAGCTCGATGACGGTGCCCTCCAACATGCCCGGAAGCTGCTCGAGCAGCACGCTCCGCACGGCCTCCTCGAGGCCTTCCATCTGCCGTTCGGTGAGCGGAACGGCCGCGCTCTCGACCCACACCTCGGCGACGCTCTCGTCGGCCAAGACCACTGGCGCGATGCCGCCGGTCGCGGGCTCGAGTGCCAGCCCGAGCTCCACGTGCGCGCCGACCACGATCAGCGCCCCGTCGGGCGTCCCCAGCGTCAGCCGCAGCTGGCCGAGGCCGAGCGCCAGATCGGCGGCGCCAGTTTCGGGGGCCCAGGCGATCGGCGCCAGCTCCGCGGACAGGTCGACCTTCAACGGCGTCGAGGCATCCACGCCGGGCAGGTCGGTGAGGCCCGGTGCGAAGATCGAGAGGAGTCCCGCCGTGATGGGCGTCGACGAATCCGCCGTCAGATCCTCCATCTCGAGCGCACCGCCCTGATAGGCGCTGAAAAGGAGCTGCCCCACCAGGTTCGGGTCCAGGTAGAGCGTGCCGGGCGCCGAGCCCATCGGGATGGTCTCGAGGAAAGGTGCGCCGGGAGCGCGGCCGCCGATGGCGCCGCTCGACGCGCGCGCCCCGACCGTGGCCACGAGCTGTCCGTCCATGGGTTCGAGCCCGGTCAGACAGATGCCCACCGTGATCGGGGTGTCGAAGAAGTCGAGCATCGTCTCTTCCTCGAGCCCGCCGAAGTCGCTCAAGAGATCGTCCACCGCGCCGCCGACCGCGTCGGTGAGCTGATCCTCGAGCAGGTCGGCGACGTACCCCTCGGCCAGCTCGCCCACGGCTTCGCCGAGCAGCCGGTCGGTGCTCACGCAGGGCACGCCGAAGGGCGGCAGGCACACCTCGGCGGGAATGCCCGAGGCGGTGACGCGGAGATCGAGGTCCAGCGACGGAATCGACACCGAGGTCGCGGCCGCGCGGAAACCATCCAGGCAGCTTCCCGGAGCCACCTCGTTCGGCTCGAGGACGACCGTGACGACCACCGTGGTCTCGTCGAGCTCGGAGCCCGGGAGCGCGGAGGCGCGCAGTCCCCCGAGCACCGGGATGTCGACGCTGCACTCACCGTGAAAGCCGACGGCGACGTCTCGAACGGTGACGCTCGCCACGATCTGCCCGGCGTCGTTCATCGAGAGCGCCAGCTCGGGGGACGAGTGCCGCACCGAGTCCACCGTCAGCGCGCACGGCCCGGTCGCGAACTCGGTGCCGGGGGGCACCAGACTGCTGACGTCGAGCCCCGAGACGTCGCCGCCCGCGAGACCGAGCAGGAGCTCGGGAGTCACCGTCAGTCGGGCCGCGTCCGGGTCGAGCTGCCCTTCGGGCAGGTAGTCCGCGCGCAGCATGGAGCGATGGCCCTGAGCGACGTTGCCCTCGACGTCCCAGGCGCGGACCTCGGCGAGCGAGAGCCCCACCGGCGGCTCGACCGGGTGGGTGAAGCCACCACCCGGGCCGGTCGGCGCTTCGACCCCACCGACCTCGACGCGATCGACGCCGGCCGAGGACTCGACGGAGCCGACCACGCTCATCGCCGGTGTCTCGACGCGGCCGTAGGGCTCGGTCGGCGAGGTGTCGAGGCGGAGGCCCGAGGGATCGTCGACCACGGTCGGCGCATCCGGGTCCGTCGGATCGCGGCGGTCGGTGCCGGGCACCTCCTCGAGGGTCCCGGTCGCGCAACCGAGGAGTGAGACGGCAGCGGCGACGAGAAGCACACGGGACATGCCCGCGTGCGATGCAAGAGTGACGCCGAGCCGATCTCTCGTGTTTCGGATGCTCGATGGAGACGAGAGTCCCCAAAATCGCCGCTGCCTTCGGTCGGCTGACCCCAGTCAGGCCGCGCGTCGCGTCAGCGGGACGGTCCCTTCGGAGCCAAAGAGCCGCTCGCGCCAGGTCTCGAGGAGCGGCGCGGTGTTCTTCTGGCTGGGGTGGAAGCCCCGACGGAAGTAGGCGAGGTAGTCCGGGATCAGGCGGCGGGTGAGGCCTGGCTTCACGCAGAGAAAGTAGCCGAGGCGCAGCCAGGTCCTCGGTCGGTGGGCGCGCTTCTCGTCGGCGGCCATGACCGCGTAGAAGTAGGCCATGAAGGCGACGAAGAGCACCGTGGTGAGCGCCATGATCGCGCGACGCTCGAGCTCGTTGCCACCTGCGGCCCGATAGACGTCGAAGGCGACGTCCTCGTGCTCCACCTCTTCGTAGGCGTGCCAGAGCCAGAGCGCGGTGAGTCGCTCGTCGATGGCCGCGCGATGGCGCTCGTCCTCGAGCAGCTGGGCAGCGAGCAGCGCCGTGAAGTGCTCGAGGGCGCACGTGATGGCCAGCCGCTGCCGGGCCCCGAAGAGCTTCGGCGCGAGCTCCTTGAGCACCCAGCGGAGCTCGCGATCGACGCGCTTGGCGCTCGGGATGCGCTGCTCGAGGGACCGATTGAGCGCGCGGTGGGCGGCGCCATGGGCGGCTTCCTGACCGATGAAGGCGTCGACCCGCGCGAGCAGCTCGGGATCGTCGATCACGTCTCGGTGGGCGCGGACGGCCCGGACGAAGAAGTTCTCGCCCTCCGGGAAGACCGCGCTCAGCGCGTCCCAGAAGATCGAGAGATCCGGGTCCCCGTCGTACCAGGCGAGCGGGACCTCGCTGAGGTCTCCGGGGTCCAGGCGGCGCACGGTGAGGGTTCGGGCGTTCATGACCTCCAGGGTGGTGAGGCGCGCTCTTGGCGCCCAGGTCACCCCGTGCCATCCTTTTGTCAATTCGGGCCACATGCCGCCTTCCACCGACGAACGAGAGCAGATTCCCGCCGCGCACGCGCTCCATCTGGCCGAGGTCGCGGCGGCGCTGGGCGTCGACAAGCCGCGCCTCTTCGAGGCGTGGGGCCTCGGCGAAGCGGAGTTCGCGGACCCGGAGCGTTCGATCGATCTCGAGACCGTGCGCCGGCTCGTCGCCACCACCCGCCAGCTCACCGGCGAGGATGGTCTGGGTCTCTACCTGGGCATGCGGATGCAGATCGCCAACCACGGGAGCCTCGGCTTCGCGGCCATGACCGCACCCACCGCCGGTGCGGCCCTCGACGTCGCGATGCGCTTCGTGACCACCCGAACGCGCACGCTGGCGTTGCGCCGCCAGGTGGTCGGCGACCGGGGCGCGCTCATCCTCGAGGAGAAGGCCGACTTCGGCGACGCGAGAGACGTCGTGCTCGTGGCGCTCGTCGTGGGCATCTGGCACATCGCCCAGGCGCTGACCGGACGGCCGATCGTCGGCGACGTCGACTTCGCGTTCCCGAAGCCCAGCTACGCACGGCGCTTCGAAGCCCTCGCGCCGGGTCGGGTCCGCTTCGACCAGCCCGTGACCCAGCTCGTCTTCGACGCCTCGCTCCTGGACGCTCCGCTACTGATGGCCGATGTCGCGGCACACCGCCGGGCCTGCGAGCAGTGCGAGCGCGAGCTGCGCGGCGAACGGGAGCTCGCATCCCGGGTCCGCGCCGAGCTCATGCCGAGCCCACCACCCGACCTGCCGGAGGTCGCCCGCGCCCTGGGGATGGCGAGCCGCACGCTGAAGCGGCGGCTGGCTGGCGAGGGCACCACCTTCGCGGCCGTGCGTTCCGACGTGCTGCGCGAACGAGCCATCCTCCTGCTCCGCGGAAACCACACCCTCGAGGAGTGTGCGGGTGCGCTGGGCTACTGCGACGCCGCCAGCTTCAGCCGCGCCTTCAAGCGATGGACGGGCCAGACGCCGGGCGGCTATCGGAGCTCTTCGACCTGACACCCTCCTCGAGGGGGTACCCGCGCTCAGGGACGGCTTGGTAGGCTGTGGTGATCCATGCGGTCCCCCGGCATCCGATCACTCACCATCGCCCTGACCCTCTGCGCGGCCTGCGAGCCCGGACTGGGGGAGTGCGACCCGGTGCTGGCCGAGACCCTCTACTACACGGAGGCGGATGGCCTGCCCTCGTTCGGCGGACAGGCGCTCATGGACGCCGGCTGCGTCGCCAACGGGCGGTGCCACGCCAGCACCGCGATGGACGCGAACCGCTTCGGGGCGCCCGCCGGCTACGACCTCGACGTCCGCGTTGCGCTGAGCTCGGAAGAGCTCGAGCGGTTGGCGAGCTCGCTCGCTCGCGTTCGAGCGGACGCAGCGCTCATCCACGCGGAGGTGAAGGCCGGCCGCATGCCACCGCCCGAACCCGCCCGGAGCGAAGCGCTCGACTCCGCTCCGGTCTACCGAACGGAGGCGGGCGACGCGCTCCCGATGATCGGCACGGACGCCGCGACCGAGGTGCTGCGCAACTGGCTCGCGTGCGGGGCGCCCGTCGTCGAGGCCATCGAGGGCACCTCGACCGGGCTCGGCGAGATCGTGCCGGCCCTCGACCCGGGGATCGATTGCCCGACCGGCCAGGCCGAATGCGAGCCCGGTGTCTGTCGGGACGTCACCAGCGACCCCGCGCGCTGCGGCAGCTGCGACAACGACTGCGGCGGACTCTTCTGTGCGGAGGGGGTGTGCACCGAGTCCTGCCCAACGGGCACGCTCGAGTGCGCGGGCGGCTGCGTGAACCCGCAGACCAACCCGAGCCACTGCGGAGACTGCGCCACGAGCTGCGGCTCGCTCGAGCTGTGTGAGGCCGGTGCGTGCGTCTGTGGGCCCGGCACCGCCGACTGCGGCAGCGGTTGCATCGACACCTCGATCGATCCGGCGAACTGCGGCGGCTGTGGCGTGGCCTGCGGCGCCGGCGAGAGTTGCTCCGCGGGTGCCTGTGTGAGCTGCGGTCCAGCTGCGACCCTGAGCGGCGACGTCCAACCGATCTTCAGTCGGAGCTGCGCGATCACTGGCTGCCACACCTCGCGGCGGCCGTCCGCCGGGTTGCTCTTGGATTCGGGCTCGTCGCACGGGTCGCTGGTCGGCGTGCGCTCCTCCGCGGCGATGTGCAGCGACCGAGTCCGCGTGGTCGCGGGCGACCCGGAGGCCAGCTACCTGCTCGACAAGCTCATGGGTGACCCGAGCATCTGCGGCGTGCAGATGCCGCGTCGGGGCGAGTCGATCCCAGCGAGCGAGATCGAGCTGATCCGTGGCTGGATCTGCCGCGGCGCGCCCAACGACTGATCAGCGTTCCGTCTCGAGCGCGAGCGACCGGCGCGCCATGCGACCGACCAGGAAGGTCGCCGCGACGGTCGCCACGATACCCACCGCGAGGAGCGCCCATCGCCACCACGGCGTCGGCTCCGCCCCATCGGAGGCGAGAACGGCGCTCCGCGCCATCTCGCCCGACAAGACGTAGAGCCAGACCGAAGGCAGCATGCCGAACGACGCGACCAAGAAGTCCCGCACGCGAATCTGGCTGAAGCCGAAGGCGTAGTTCAGCGCGTTCCAGGGAATGACCGGCGAGAGCCGCGTGAGCATCGCGACCCGAAGGCCATCGTCGGCGAGCGAGCGATCGAAGTGCGCGAGCCGCGGGAGGTCGGAGAGCCGATTCTCGAGCCACCCCCGGCGGCCTGCGCGAGCGACCAGGAAGCCCGCCACCGATCCCAGCACGGCCCCGACGAAGCCCCAGAGCAACCCGGGCGCGAGCCCGAAGAGCGCGCCGGCCGCGAGCTTGGTCACGCTCCCGGGAACCATCAGCACGCCGCACACGACGCAGAGCCCGAGGTAGGCGACCGGTGCCCACGGGCCGAGCGAGCGCACGAGCGGATCGAGCTCGGGCAGCGCCTCGCCCGTGAGGGACATCAGCGCCGCGACGGCCACGAACGCCGAAGCGCCGAGCACCACCGCGAACGCCGTCCCTCGCCGTCGACCCATCTCGCCGGGGTAGCGCTCTCGGACCGCCCCCGGCAAGCCTCGCGGTGTAGACTCCCGCCGTGTTTCGCGGGGTCCCAATCCTGGTGTTGATGTTGACCGGCTGCAGCATGGTCGGCATGGCCGGCCGTCAGATCGGACACCAGTACGAGCGGGAAGGGCTCACGGCGGACGCCGCCGAGCTCGGCGCCGACACGGTCCACTACTGGGCCGGCGGAGAGAGCGAGGGTGAGCACCGCGCGCTCCTCCTGATCCAGGGCTTCGGAGCGTCCGCGAAGTGGCAGTGGGTGCTGCAGGTGGACTCGTTCAGCGAATCCCGCCGCGTGATCATGCCCGACCTGCTCTGGTTCGGAGAGTCCACCTCGACCGAGGCCGACTACTCGCTCGGCCACCAGGTACACGCGATGGTCGCGCTCCTCGACGAGCTCGGCGAAGGGCGCGTCGACGTGGTGGGCATCTCCTACGGTGGGCTCGTCGCGTACGAGCTGGCGAGCGCCCACCCGGATCGCGTCGGTCGGCTGGTGATCGTGGACAGCCCCGGTCGGGCCTACACCCACGCCGACTACCGCGCGCTCTGCGACCGCTTCGAGGTCGACCACTTCGCCGACGTGCTGCTCCCGGAGGACACCGAGGGCATGCGCACCCTGCTCGACGTGGGGGTCGAGATGGAGGTCTTCGCGCCCGCGTTCCTCCTCCGTCAGGCCCGTCGCGAGCTCTTCACGGATCACGCGGACGAGAAGCGAGCCATGGTGGACGCGCTCCTCGCCGACCTCGAAGAGCTCCGCGCTCGACCCGACCCACGAGCGCGTGACACGCTACTCATCTGGGGGCGCGACGATCCGATCTTCCCGCTGGAGCTCGGCCGTCGCCTCAAGCGGCGCCTCGGTCCCGGCGCCCGGCTCGAGGTCATCGAGCACGCCCGCCACACCCCGAACTTCGAATGGCCGAATCGCTTCGACGCCCTGGTGCTCCAATTCCTCGACATGCCCTGCAGCTGCGACCGGCAGCCCTCGTGAGGTGGCTCGCGCTGGTGTCGTGCGCGATCGCGTGCGCGACCCCGCCCCCACCGCCGGCGCCGGTCGCCCAACCCGAACGACCGCTGACGCTCAGCGAAGGATCCTGCTTCGGGCTCGCGGAGGCCGAGCCGGCGCCCCCCCTGCCGCTCCTGGGCGGCCGACTGATCCTCACTCCTCCGGCGGTGGAGCTACGGCTCGACTCGAGGCCGATCGTGGGGCTCCCGACCGGTCGGGACTCGGAGAGCCTGCTCTGGGTGTTGCCCTCATCCGAGTCGAGCTTGCTCGTCTGGACGGTCGAACGCTTTCGCACGGTCGAGGAAGGAGAGCTCGAGGCCGCGCTCCGTACCGTCTACGAACGCGACCCACGCTTCGCCGTTCGTGCGCTCGCGATCGAAGCGATCGAGGCCGCGGCCGCCCTCCCCCACGAACCCATCCGTCGGGACGGCCGCATGCTGCTCGTCGAGGTCTTCACCCGAAGCGCAGACGGACTGGTGCAGCAGACGAGCGTCTACGCCGACGCGGTCACCGCGGACACACCCGGATGCCAGCGCGCAGCGCTCGGCATCGCGACCACGCTCAGGCCCGGCTGGCGCGAGCTACCGGCATCGCAGGGGCGCGTCGCGCTGCATCCCGGCCTCACCGTCGAGCTCGAGGAGCCACACGTGGTCGAGATCGTGACCGGCGCAGACCACTCCGTGGCGATGATCCATGCACTCGAGCCGTTGGTCGCCGAAGAAGAGCCCTACCTCGGAGTCCACGTCGGTGCCTCGCCGACCTTCGCGCCGCCCGAGGGAGTCCGCCAGTTCGAGGCGGAGCTGGCCGGCCGACCCGCCCGCTGGTTCGAGACCCGTGTGCTGCATACCCGGGAGCGTGCGGGGCTGACCGAGCTCCCCGGGCTCGGCCCGCTCCACGTCTTCATGGGCGCTCCGGACCGACGTTCGCTGAGCGAGCTGCAGGCGATCGTGGACACCCTCTCCACGGAAGCCGAACCGGACCCGGAGCCGTCGTGCGAGGCGCTCGGCACACGCGAGCCCATCCGGTCGCCAGAGCTGGAGGTCGATCCCACGGTGGCCACCCTCGAAGGAGCGGAGCGCTTCGCTCGCTCCGCGATCGCGTTCGAACGGAGCCCCGCGTCGTTGGTGACCGCCTTCCGCCGACTCGCTGCACGATCGGATGCGGGTCGCGTCTTCGAGCACCTCGCCGCGTCCGACTCCGTGGTCGCGCAGCTCTGGGGGCTCGCCGGTCTCTCCGCGATCGGCCATGGAGGCTTCGACCCCATCTTCTGCCACGTCGCGCCGGGCCTCGAAGGCACCGTCGAGGTCCACGATCTCTGCGGTGTCGCGACCGTCGACGTCGGGGAGCTGGTCGAGCTCGAGGACGCGCCGCGGAGCCCCGGTTTCTGGCAGTCGAACGAGTTCCGCTCCGTTCCACGCGACGTGCGAGGTCGGGGCATCGGCCAGGCGCTTCGCTGGGGCCCGCTGGTGCCCGAGGCCGTCGCCAGCAGCGCGCGCTCGCTCGATGCGGGGGCGAGCGAGCCGACGGCCTTCGACGGCGACCGCCGCGCCGACCCGCTTCGGCTCCACGCGGACCGACTCTGCACCACACGCCGCGACGGTCGGTGGGCTTGCTTTGGCGAGGAGCGCACCTGGCTCTACCCCGCGTCCGTCGCGCACCCGAGCGCGGTCGCTGGACTCGCGACCACGTGCTTCGTGGACTCGGCCGGGCGACGCGCGTGCGGCGGTGCTCCCCTCGACCGCGCCCTCGGCACCCGCGCCGCGACCTGCGGCGGCGACGCGCCCGAGCCGCTCACCGTGGTGAAAGCCTTCGACGATGGCCCCTGGCGCTTGGTCGATCTCGGCGGCGAAGCCTGTGGCATCGACGGCGACGGCGCGCTGCACTGCTTCCGCGGCGCCTCCGACCCGCCGCGCTGGGTGCGCGGCGCCCGTCAGCTCGCCTTCGGTGAGGCCTACCCGGTCCTGGCGGGTGGGATCGTCGGCGCGAGCCGCGGTCATGGCGGCG
Organism: uncultured Sandaracinus sp.; assembly: GCA_964462035.1. Lineage (GTDB taxonomy): Bacteria > Myxococcota_A > Polyangia > Polyangiales > Houyiibacteriaceae > UBA1660. Next base: position 597 of record CAYXAP010000019.1, on the reverse strand, counting down.
CGCGATGGGCCTGGAGTGACACCGGGCGCGTGTTCCGGTGGGACGCGAACGAGGGGCCGCGAGCGGTCGCCGAGCTCGAAGGGCTGAAGCGGATCGTGGGCGGGATGCGCATCACCTTCGCCGAGATGGACGACGGCCGCGTGCTCGCGCTCGGACCGCAGCCGGGCGAGCCCTGGTGGGACATCGTCGGCAACCTCGGCCACGAGTGGGTGGAGCTCCCCGCCCTCCACGGTGGTGAGCTCACCGTGGACGCGTACCACGGGTGCGCCCGCTTCGGCCGCGGGGTGGTGAAGTGCTGGGGCGCGAGCGGCGAGGGTCAGCTCGGCAGCGAGGTCGGTGGCCGCCGATCACCGCCCACCGAGGTTCGGGAGCTGCGCGGTGCGCGCTCGCTCCACCTCTCCACGGACGTGACCTGCGCGCTTCTCTCGGGTGACCGACTGCGCTGCGTCGGCTCGGGTGCGCCTTTTCTCGGCGACGGCGAGGGGCGACGTGACGTTCGGCTCGGCCGCCGAATCGACGGGATCACGAGCACCACCGGGCCCAATCGGCATAGGGGGCCCGGGTAGTCGACCCGGGCACCCCTGCCACACCACCTGG
>CAYXAP010000018.1:0-135030 GCA_964462035.1 uncultured Sandaracinus sp. | reverse complement strand
CCAGGTGGTGTGGCAGGGGTGCCCGGGTCGACTACCCGGGCCCCCTATGCCGATTCCGTCCTTGCCGAACGGTCTCCCCGAGCTCGTTCCGATTGGGAAGCTCGCGTCACCGAGCGACGTACCATGCGCCCGCATGCTCCTCGAAGACCGAGCGATCGACCACGGCCGCGCCGCGCGAGGCGTCTCGTTGTGGATGGGCGGCCTGGTCGGCTGGCTGGCCTTCACCATCGGGAACGCGCTCGTTCGGTGGTACCTCAGCGACGGCGGCTCCTACGGGTCCCACGACACGACTCGGATCATGAGCACCGCCCTGCGAGTGCTGAGCATCGGCTCGGCCTTCGCCGTCGCGGCGGGCGCTTGGCGGTGGGTGCGGGCCACGAACCGCGGCTCGGCCCTGCTCCTGGGGGCCGCCGCCGTCCTCGCGGCCGAGCCACTCGTCGACGCGACCTACTTCGGCCTCCACCTCACGAGCGAGCCAGGCGACTACCTGGAGCGGGAGAGTCTCTACGAGGTGCTCGCCCACCTCTGGACCTTCTGTGCGCTGCTCAGCGTCGTGTCCTTCGTGCTGCTCTTCCTGCGCATGGCTCGGCTCAGCGAGTCGCAAGGGTGGACACTTTCGCCGACCCGCGTGTGGGCAGCCGTGGGCGGCGCCTCGCTCTGGGGTCTGCTGGTGGCGACCGCTCGGCTGCAGGTGATTCCCTTCGACGGTCTGGTCGGCTACGTCATCGACATCGGACTCATCGCTCTGGTGACGGGCACCGGACTCGCGCTCCTGCACACGCACCGCTCACATCTGCGCTCCGGGGCGAGCGCGTCCACGGCCCCGAGCGTGTCGGTCGGAGGGCTCGCGGCGGCCGGTCGCGGCCTCGGCCGCTACCACGGGGCCATCATCAGTCAGATCGGCTTCCTGATCCCGGCCAACCTCTTGATCCTGGGCGTGTCGCGGAGCGGCGACGCCGACGCGGTCCGTGGCCTGATGACGGTGGTGCTGGTCATCGGGCTGATCATCCAGCTGGTCGCGGTTTCGGGCCTGGTCACGTTCGCCCGCCGCATTCCCACGCACCACGCCGCGCGCGGAGCTGCGGACGTGGCCGCCGGGATGCAGGTCATCAACGTCCTGCTCGGCCTCGTCACGGTGATCATGGTGGTGCGTGCGTTCTCCAGCGGCCGGCTCTCGCTCCTCTTCGATCTGAAGGACCAGCTGCCCATCATCGAGGGCTTCGCCGCGCTCGGTGGGTGCGTCACCGCCCTCGCCGTGCTCACGGCCATCGAGCACACGGGCGCGCTCGGACTCGAGTCCGCGGGGGCGCTGAAGGCGGCCATCCCCGCGCTCGGTGGCCTCGTGATGGTCTTCAAGCTCCTCGACCACCGGGACCTCGGCGGACCGGCGACGTTGGCGCTGGCGGTCGTCCTGCTGGTGGGGCTCATCGTGACGGCCGTGGCCTTCCTCAAGCGCGTGCGACGCGCGGCCAACGCGATGCAGATGCCGGGCTAGACCGCTGGCCCACCGCGCAGGCCTGCGGTACATGGTGGCGATGGCTTCCGAAGAGGGGATGAGGGGTTCGTCGACCCCGGACGCGCCGGGTTCCCGGCGGCGCCGTTTCATCTTCTTCGGGATCTGGGGCGCGCTCGCGGTCGGCGCCCTCCTGCTCTTCCGAGCGGTGCTGCTGCCCTTCTTCCTCGCGGTGGTGCTGGCCTACGTGTTGGCGCCGGTGGTCGAGTGGATGGAGGCGCGCTCCTTCGGCACCAAGAAAGACGGCGAGCCGCGCCGAATGCCCCGCTGGGTCGCCGTGGTGACCCTCTACGTCGGGCTCCTGGGCGGGATCGCGGGCTTCATCGCCGTAGGTGCCCCCCGGCTCGCGGCCGAGGTGGAGAAGCTCGCGCGGGAGCTGCCGGAGACGGTGGCCACCATCCGCGACGAGTGGCTCCCCGAGCTCGAGCGGCAGGTCCGTGGGGCGATGCGTGGTGCTGCCGACGAAGCAGGGGACCAGATCTCCGATTCCGGGCACGAGGAGCTCGACGCCGTCACGGGCGCCGACCCGCGGCCAGCCGAGGTCAGCTCCATCCGCATCACGCCGATCGGCGCCGGAGGGGAGGGGGGCTACGCGGTCGACCTACCCGAAGGGGGCGTGGTGATCGAGCCCGAGGGCGAGCGTTTCCGCGTGGTCACGGGTGAGCCCCGGCGGGAGCGCCAACCACGCGACCTCACGTCGACGCTCACCGAGACGCTCAACAGCATGTCGGACGACACCCGGCAGACGGCGACCACGCTGATCACCACGGCTCGCGCCGTCATTCGGGCGGTGGTGAAGGGGATCTTCACCTTCTTCATCATGCTGATGCTCTCGGCGTACCTGCTCATCACCGCCGACCGCATCCTCGCGTTCTTCCGCTCGCTCTGGCCGCCGCGTCGTCGCCGCAACTACGACCGGCTCCTCAAGCGGATCGACCGCGGTCTCGGTGGGGTGGTCCGCGGTCAGCTGCTCATCGCGCTGGTCAACGGAGCGCTCTCGGGTATCGGCTTCTGGTACCTCGAGCTCCGCTACTGGCCCATCCTCACGCTCATCGCGACCCTGCTGAGCATCATCCCGATCTTCGGTGCGATCCTGAGCACCATCCCGGCGGTGGTGATCGCTCTGCAGAACGGTCCCGGTACCGCGGTGGCGGTGCTGGTGTGGATCGTCGTCATCCACCAGATCGAAGCCAACCTGCTCAACCCGAAGATCATGGGCGACGCCGCCAAGGTGCACCCCGTGCTGGTCGTCTTCGCCCTCCTGGCGGGCGAGTCGCTCTTCGGCATCGCCGGCGCGCTCTTGGCCGTGCCCGTGCTGAGCATCCTGCAGAGCCTCTTCCTGCACTACCGCGAGGTGATGCTCGGAGTGCCCGCGCCGCGGACCTCGAGTCCGGGCACGACCGCAGCCCCTGCGAAGTGAGCGGCGTTCGTTCGGCTGGGGGTTCACCGTCTGCTAGCGTGAGCCGCCGAGGAGAGGCCGTTGCGACGTTTCAGCTCCGTTCGAATTTCGATTCTCACCGTATGGGCGCTCGGTTGCGGGTCGCCCGCAGACCCCACACCCGATGGCGGAGAGACATGCGCGGTCGCGGCGGACTGCGACGATGGCGTCTTCTGCAACGGCTCCGAGTCGTGTGACCCGGGAGCCGCCGGCGCCGACGCGCGCGGGTGCGTGGCGGGTGACGCGCCCTGCGCGGATGCATGTGACGAAGAGAGCGGCAGCTGCTCCGACTGCGATGCGGCCCCGGACGCCGACGGCGACGGAGCCGTGGCTCGGGCGTGTGGCGGAAACGACTGCGACGACGACGACCCGAGCGTGAACCCGAGCGCCGTCGAGGTCTGCGACGCCGACGGCGTCGACGAGGACTGCGACCCGGTGACGTTCGGATTCCGCGACCAGGACATGGACGGGACCCCCGACGCGACCTGCTGCAACGGGGCCGTCTGCGGCACGGACTGCAACGACGTCGACGGCCGAATCGGTCCCGGATTCGCCGAGGTGTGCGACGGGATCGACAACGACTGCGACGGCTCGAACGACGAGGGGGCGTTGACCCGCTACTACGCCGACACCGATGGCGACGACTTCGGGGACCCTGACGGAGAGGTGCGCATGAGCTGCAGCCAGCCTTCTGGCTTCAGCGAGAACGACCGAGACTGCAACGACATGGCGGCCTCGGTGAACCCCTCCGCGCCCGACGTGTGCGACGGGGTGGGTGACAACGATTGCAACGAGAGCACCACCAACCCCTTCGATACGGACGGGGACGGGCAGGACGCATTCGATGCGACCTCGTGCCCGACCGGGAACGACTGCAACGACGACGACGAGACGGTCTACTCCGGCGCCCCCGAGCTCTGCGATGGGGTCGACACCAACTGCGACGGCGCGGAGACCTTCGACGTATGCAACTGCACCGGAAGGTGCACGGGTGGTTGTCCGTTCGAATGCGAGAACCCCCAGCCCGATGGTAGCTGCGATGGAACGTGCCTCGGGCCGTGCTTCGGCACCTGCGATGGCACCTGCACCACGGTCGGCGACCCCTACGAGTACTCGCGCGAGGACATGGACCAAGATGGGTTCCTCGAGCTCGACGCCACGTGCAGCGGCGGTCCGCTGGACGGCCTGCCTCGGACGGACTGTTGGGACGACAACGCGGGCGTCTACCCGGGGGCTCGAGAGAGCTGCAACCTCATCGACGACGACTGCGACGGCGTCGTCGACGAGGACGCCGACACCTACCACTCGGCGGTCCCGCTCGAAGTGGTGACGCCCGACCCGACGTTCTCTGGCGCGACGTCCGCCGATCTCGGTTGCATGGGAGCGCTCATCCTGGAGCCTGCGACGCCGGGGGCGACGACCGTCGTGCCCGTCATCGGACGTTCGGGCCCCCTCGGCAGCGGCGTCATGGTCGAGTATTGGGACGGCCCAGACGCCACCAGCACGACCTGCGGCACCGGCTGCACGACCCACGTCACCGATTCGAGCGGCACCATCACCATCACCGACGGGTCGAGCCCGATGGCGACGTTCGTGGTCCGCCCGGGCGGTGCCACGCCCCCGAGCCTCGTTCAGGTACCGATGGATGCCCCGGATGGCACCGCTCCCTCACTTGCGGGGCTCTACCCCTACGCGTACGAGTCGCTCATCGACGAGGCGGGCCTTTGGGTGGAGCTCGCCGACTGCGGCGGGAGCCTCCTGCGGGACTTCCAGGTGCGGGTTCATCGAGCGACCGCGTGTGGTACGGAGCGGACCCTGGTCGGCAGTTGGCTCACGGACTCCGCGTTCCTGGCCACCGACTTCTCGCCGTCTCTGACCGCTGCCGGGGAGCTCGTGACCGTGGAGGCGTGGGGGCGGCGCACCGCGCGGACGGCGCCGGTGCTGCTCGCGCGCGAACGGGTCCGTGTGCGTGCTGGCACGCTCACGATGCTCACCATGCTTCCGCTCCGCGCGGACGGACCGCCGGCCCCCTGAATCTCACGGGGGCTCAGCGACTGCGCGGTCGCTCGAGGATGGTGTATTGGACCCGTTGTGAGGTCAGGAAAGGCGTAGCCTGGTAGCCGAGCGCCTCCATCTGGGCTCGCCGCGGTCGTCCCGGATACGTGATGATGAACGTGGGGCGGGCCGTTTCGAGCACCCGATCGTGCTCGCGGATCCGGTCCGCTTCGTCGTGGACGTGTTCGCCCACGATGTAGCGGGAGGGGCATCGGAGGTCGGTGTGGACGTAGATCTGTGGGAGCCAGCCGTCCACGCAGAGCGTGTCGCCCGGCTGCTTGTGCGTGTTGACCCAGCGGGCGAGCTCGGCGACCGCGATGGTCGAGTCGCGTCGACCCACCTGGTGCGGTGCGTGGTGTTCCTGGAACGAGCGCTCGCCATGGACGTATGCCCACCAGCTCTCCCATTCGGCCTCGTAGTGGTGCTCCGGTTGGCTGACCATCGACGGGTGGGAAGCCATGGCGCAGCCGGCGAGCAGCACCATGGCCAGGAGCACGTTCGACCCCCGCCGGAACACTCGCCCGAGCCCGCTGATGAGCCCCAGGGCGAGGAACGGGACGAAGGCGATGAAGTGGTAGGAGAAGCCGGGGTCTCCGTGAAAGGTGCGTCGCTGGATGACGATCGACAGCACGCTCACCCCGGTCATCGCCAGGACGAACCAGGCCGCCCGCGCCGTGTCGCGGTCCCGGCCCATCCGCGCCGCGCCGAGCCACGTGGCGAGCCCCGCCAAGCCGGCGAGCACCGCGGGGCCTCCGTAACCCGGCTCGAACCAGCGGGGCCACGCCAGCTCGGTCCGCGGCTTCCAGGTCGCCCGATCGAGTGGTTCCTCGATCATCCACTCGTGGAAGCCGTCCCACGTGCCGGTCAGGACGAACGGAAGCACGGTGAGGAGTAGCACCGCGAGCACGCCGCCGGTGTAGGTCACCGAATCGACGAGTGCCCGCTTCGGCCCCGTGCGACGCAGTGCCATCCACACCATCCACGCGCCGGCGACGAAGCCGGTCAAGGCCGCGGTGTGCTTCATGGTGACGCCGGCGGCGGCCGCGGCCCCGGCCCAGAAGGCCGTCCGTGGCGAGATGTCGAAGTCCGGACTCCGAATCAGGAGCCACGCGGGCATGAGCATGAAGACCCCCTGCCACAGCTCCGGATGGCCCGTGTGGGCGTAGTCGAAGTAGACGAGGTTCAGTACGACCACGCACAGGACGGCCGCTCCTCGGACCCCGGGCGAGGGGGGATGCAGGGTGAACACCGTGCCGTCCGGCGCACGTCGTCGAAGGGTCAGCGTGGCGACCATCAGTCCCCCGAGCACCGCGAACGCCAGGTCCAAGATGCGGAGCACCCACTCGTGGTCGCCGAAGAAGAGGACCCCAATCGCGTGGACGACGAAGGCCCCCGGTGGGCGGGTGCTGATGGCCGACTGATAGGGCATCACGCCCTCGAGCCACTCGGAGCCGATGTACCAGTGGAGCGGCTGGTCGATGCCGAAGGGGTACCAGAGCGAGGGCAGCGCCAGCGTGAGTGCGAGGGCGATCCCGAGCCCGTCCCAGAGAATCCAGCGCCGCCGTTCGGCGACCCAACGTGACGCTCTTTGGAGGGGGGGTGACTTCATCGAGAGCTCGAAAGACATCCTCGGATGCGGGTGTCTGCCTTGTCAGAGGCCCCGAGGCAGCGCCAGCCTACCGCGGGATTGGCGCCGGGGGCCTTGTGCGGTAGACGGTGGTCGTGATGTCGGAGCTCAACGACCGCCGAGGGGTCGCGGTCCTGCTCTGGTGTGGTCCGCTGATCGCGCTGCAGGCGATCGCTCCGGGTTTCGAACGGTTTCTCTTCGAGAACGCCGATCTCGCCGAGCAGCTCCTCCACGGACGATTGTCCTCCATTCAACGAGAGGGGCTGCGCGGCGAGGTGCTGACCTCCGCGGCCTGGGTCCTGAGCGTGCAGGCCGTCCTGCTGCTCATCGGACGACGGAGGGCATGGCCCATTGCATCGAGTCTTCCGCGCGTCGCGCTGTCCTCGAGCTTCCTCGTCTTTCCGGCGACTCTCCGTCTCGCCGCCGAGCCGGCCCTCGAGGAGTGGCCCTGGCTCACGCTCTTCTTCGCTTGTGCGGCGGGCGCCAGCCTCGCCGCGACCATTCATGGGCTGGCACCACCCGTCGAGCGGTTCAGACGAGAGAGTGACGATCGGCTGAGCGAAGGAGCCAGCCTGATCACGCTCGCTTGCCTGGCCGGGACATTCACGTGGTTGATGGTCGATCGTCAGGTGCTCCACCACCACGCGATGGGCTCTGGGGCCTACGACCTCGGGATCTACACGACCGTTCTCTGGAACACGCTGCAGGGTGATTTCCTGGACGTGGCTTTTCTCAAGACCGGGAATCATGCGAGCGCACACTATGAGCCCTTTCTCGCGCTGATCTCTCCCATTCTCTCCATCCGGCGAGAGGCCGGAGCTCTGATCGCTTTCCAGGCCGCGTGGGTGGCCGCGGGCGTGTTTCCTCTCTACTGGCTCGCGCGCGCCGAGCTGCGGCGGCGACGCGGCGCGCGCACCTTCGCGTTGGTGCTCGGCGCGGCCTACCTCGCCCATCCGGCGCTTCACGGCGCGGTGCTCTTCGACTTCCACACGATGACCCTGTCGGTGCCGCTCTTCCTGTGGACCGTGCTCGCCGCTCGGGAGCGGCGCTGGCTCGCCTTTGCCGGGGCGCTGGCGCTTCTGCTCTCGGTGCGCGAGGACATGGCGTTGCAGGGTTTCTGCATCGCGGCGTACCTCCTCATCCGTCGGCAAGGCAGGGCGGCCCTCGGGACCTTCCTGGTGAGTCTGGGTTGGCTCTACCTGGTCAAGATGCACCTCATGAACGACGGGGGGCTGCTCATGGAGGAGAGCGAGAGCAGCTACGACTTCTCGCTGCTCTTCCGAGACCTCATCCCGAAGGGCAAAGGGTTCGGCTACTTGGCGGAGACGCTGGCGACGAACCCTGGACGGGTGGCCACCCACACCTTCCGAGCGGAACGGATGCTCTTCTATGCGCAGATGCTCGTTCCCATCGGTGCGCTCGCGCTCTGGGCTGGGCGCGCATGGGTCCTCGCGGCCTATGGCGTCGCGCTCACCGCATTGGCCAGCAAGGACGTCGCGTACTCCATCGCGTTCCACTACGCGGCGGCGCTCCTGGCACCGCTGCTCTGTTTGACCATCGTGGGTGCCCGGGAGCTCTCCGCGGGCGCCGGAGTCCGCCGCCCGCGGCCGTCGCTCACGGTGCTCGCCGCGTGGCTCGCGGGGGCGTCGTTCGTCAGCTCGGCCGGGTTCGGCGTCCTCCTCCCGTCGGAGCGGGAGTTCCACGCGGGGTGGTACGTGGTCGAAGACGAGATCGCGCCCGGGGAGCTCGAGCGCTACCGAGCGTTGCTCGAGCTGGTGGAGGAGATCGGCCCGGAAGAGGCCGTGTGCGCCTCGGGGTTCGCGCTTCCGCACTTCGCCGCGAGGCGCGAGATCTACCACTCGCCGGACTGTCGCCACGCGAACTGGATCGTGATCCGAGCGCATCAGCTGCGTCGCGGCGAGGTCGACCTTCGAAGCGAGCTGCGCTCCGATCCCGAGTGGGAGCGAGTACGTTCCGTCGAGGGCCTCGAAGCATTTCGCCGCAGGCCGCCTGGCACGGTAGAGAGTACCCGCGACGATGACTGAACCCACATCGGACCTCGACCTCAGCGTCGTGATTCCCTTGCTGGACGAGGAGGGCTCGCTGCGGGAGCTCCACGAGCGGGTCACTCAGGTCCTCGAGGAGCTCGGTCAGAGCTACGAGCTGCTCTTCGTCGACGATGGGTCGAAGGATCGGAGTCCCGAGATCCTCGCCGACCTCGCGGAGGCCGACCCACACGTCGGCTGGATCCGCTTTCGACGAAACTTCGGCAAGTCCGCCGCGCTCGACGCCGGCTTCCGCCGCGCGCGGGGCGCGGTCGTGATCACGATGGATGCCGACCTGCAGGACGACCCGACCGAGATCCCGCGGATGCTGGAGGCACTCGAAGGCGGGCTCGATCTGGTGAGCGGCTGGAAGGCCAAGCGCAAGGACCCCATCGGCAAGACGCTCCCCTCGAAGCTCTTCAACTTCGTCGTCCGGAAGCTCAGCGGCCTCGAGCTCCACGACTTCAATTGTGGCTTCAAGGCGTACCGCCGGGAGGCGCTCGAAGGGCTCGAGCTCTACGGCGACCTCCATCGCTACGTGCCGGTGCTGGTCGGTGCGCGGGGCTTCGAGGTCGGCGAGCTCGCCGTGACCCACCACGCGCGCAAGCACGGCCACTCCAAGTACGGCATCGGGCGCATGACCCGCGGCTTCTTCGACCTGCTCACGGTGCTCTTGCTGACGCGCTACCGGCGCCGTCCGCTGCACTTCTTCGGCGCCATGGGGTTGCTCAGCACCTTGGGCGGCATGGCCTGCCTGACATTCCTGACGGCCCGGAAGCTCTTCTGGGGCGAGGCCATCGGGCACCGGCCGCTCCTGATTCTCGGGCTCCTCCTGGTGGTGGTGGGTGTGCAGCTCTTCTGTACCGGCCTCCTCGCGGAGATGATCAATCACGTGCACGGGCGCCGCCGCTACCTGATCCGGTCGGAGCAATCGCCGAGAGCCGACGGTGAAGGCGAGGTCGAACAATGAGCGAGTCCACCAATCGCCAGAAGTACGAGACGGGCAACCCCGTGGTGCGCTGGTTGCTCGGCCGCTTCTTGAAGCAGGTGGTCTCCCAGGTCTCCCTCCGGGAGCCCGCGCGAATCCTCGACCTCGGCTGCGGCGAAGGGTGGGTCGCCGAGCAGCTGATGCGGCGTCTGCCGAACGTCAGCTATCGCGGCGTCGAGATCGACGACGACGCCGTGCGGGAAGCCAGCGCCCGACTCCCGCAGGGCACCTTCTCCCAGGGCGACATTCGCGAGCCACAAGTCGAACCGGGCTGGGCGGACGTGACGCTCTGCCTCGAGGTCCTCGAACACCTCGCCGCGCCGGAGCCCGCGGTGCGCAGGATCGCCGAGCAGACCGCTCGCGACGGACTCGCGCTGGTCTCCGTGCCGTGGGAGCCGTTCTTTCGCGGAGGCAACCTGCTGCGCGGCAAGTACCTCGAACACTTCGGGAACCACCCCGAGCACGTGCAGCAGTTCGGCCCGCTGAGCTTCCGTCGCCTCCTCGCGACTCGCTTCGAACGAGTGCGGGTGACGCCCCAGTTCCCCTGGCTCATCGCGCTGGCCGAGCGCCCCCGTTAGCGGGCCGCCTCGGGCGTTCGCGCGGTGAAGGTCATTGCGCCGTGGCAGCGCAGTCGGTTGATGGCCAGGTCCACGGGCAACATGCCGATGGTGATCCCCGCGTGGACGACGCCGCGCGGCTTGGACCCGTGCCCCGGCATCCAGAGGTTCCGGAGCGAGAGCGACCAGTACGCGTAGGCACCCTCCACCTCGACGTCCTGGAAGCCGCAGCGGTCGAGCAGCAGCCGTATGTTGTGGTGATCGAAGACGAAGGTGTGACGCGGGTAGTGGTACCCGGCCCAGTAACGGCCGAAGAGCGGTCGATCGACCGAGAGGTGGTCGGGGGTCTTTCCATGGATGCGACCGCCCGGCTTCGAGAGCTCCCGACACTTCTCCAGGAAGACCACCGGATCGGCCACGTGCTCGATGAGGTTGTCGAAGTAGATCAGGTCGAAGGTGACGGGGATGTCGACGGTCTCGAGCATGCCCGAGTGGAAGGTGAGCCCTTCGATGTCGTCGATGCCCGTGTCGACGATGTCGACCCCGTGGAGCTCCAGGTCCGGTCGCGCCTCGGCCACCATTCGCAGGAAGTCGCCGTTGCCGCAGCCCACCTCGAGGAGCCGGCCGCCTTCCGGCACGGACGCGAGCAGCGTGCGAAGCCCCAGCAGGGACCAGCCACGGCGCAGCTTCCAGTAGAGCCCAGCCTCGGATCCGCTCCGGTGAGCGTGGTAGTCGTCCGGGTAGAGCGTGGGGATCTCGCTCTGCCGAATGGGCGGGTCGTGGGACACCAACCCGCAGCCCTCGCAGAGGAGCAGCTGCGAGTCCCATGGGACCCCGTACTCGAAGTCGCGAACGGGGTAGAGCGGGCGCCGTTCGGAGTGCCCGCAGACGAGGCAGTCGTCGAGGTCAGCCATCGGCGGTCTCCTGGGTGTAGCGGCGGAGGGTCCCGACGAAGGTGTCGGCGGCGTACTCCGCGTGGGCCTCGAAGAACCCGGCGCGCTCGAGCGCCTGGTGAACGCGCGGGAGGTTGTAGGGAGGCAGCGAGGGCCAGAGGTGATGCTCGAGGTGGTGGTTGAAGCTCAGCGGGGCGATGAACACCCGCTCCCACCACGAGCCGCGGGTGCTGAGCGTGAGCTCGCCGTGACCCGGGTGTTCTGCCAGAAAGCGGAGCCGGCTCAGCATGGGGGCCCAGGTCACCGCGGAATAGAGCCACAGACCGTACATCCACCACGCGCCCACGAGCGCGAACGCCACGGCCAACGACGCCTGGCAGAGCAGGACGCTTGCCAGCTCGTGGGGCTCGCGGCGGCCGGCGCTCGGCTTGGGCGCCTTTCCGCCGCCGAGGTACTCGTCCTGCGCCGTGTAGTACTTCCGGAGGAGATAGGCGATCTGGAGCCCGGCGGCGTAGCCGAGGACGAAGCGCGCCCAGCCACCGGCGCGCTCGACCACCTCGAAGCCGAAGTGCTCGGGGTCGTCGGTGCTCCCGTTCGCCGAGTGATGAGCCAGGTGCACCCGGCGGTATTTCCGGACCACCATCCCGATGAAGCCGGCGGCGCAGAAGCTCGCGATCCGGTCGTTGCGCTTCCGGTCCACGCTGTAGAGCTTGTGCGAGGCGTCGTGCACGAGGGTCAGAAAGGCGCGCTGCGCCGCCAAGATGGCGGGAAAGGCGAGCAGGCCCCGGAGCGCCGGATGCCAGGGGAGAGCGGCGACGCCGAGCGCGACCCCGAGGTAGGCGAAGGGCACCAGGCCGGCTCGCCAGACCTTGGCGTGGCTCCGCCCCTTCGCGTCCGGCGGCAGCTCGAAGCCGAAGTCCCGCAGCGTGCGATGCAGGTCCCCATCGCGGGTGCGGTCGAACCTCACCCCACGCTCGGGCTCGGCTTCGGTGGTGGGGCGACCTTCGGCCACGGCGCACCGTGACGCCGGGGGACACCGGTCGTCAACAGCGGCGGCTCAGAGCCGAGCGAGGGCCGCGTCGAGGCCCTTCTTCTCGTCGGCCAGCGCCGCGGCCTCGGACCGCACCTTCTCCACGACCTCGGCGGGAGCGTTCGAGACGAACTTCTCGTTCGCCAGCTTCTTCTCCAGCTTGGTGAGCTCCTTGTCGACCTTCCCGAGCTGGCGCTCGAGGCGCTCGCGTTCCTTGGCCGGGTCGATGACATTCGGCACCGCGCCGTGAATGCCCTCGGCGACGAAGACCGCGGCGTTCTCGAAGTGCTTCGTGGCGTCCGCGAGCTTCTCGGCCGACTCGGCACGGACGGTGCCGCCGATCAGCGCCTCGATGAGGCCCCGGTTCTCCGAGAGGACGGCGCGGACCGTGTCGTCGCCCGCGTAGACGAGCTCGATGGGCTTCGACCAGGGCACCTGGTGCTCCGAGCGGATCTGGCGAGCGCCGCCGATGGCCGCCTGCACGAGGGTGAGCGCCTTCTCGGCGGCCTCGTCCACGCGGGCGTCGGTGTCGGCCTTGGGGTAGCGCGCCACGATGAGGCTGCGCGGCTTGGAGTCGTCGCGCGGGTGCGTCCCGAGGGCGTCCGACTTCGGGATCTTCTGCCAGATCTCCTCGGTGATGAAGGGCATCATCGGGTGCAGCGCCCGGAGCACGGTCTCGAAGACGTGCACCAGCGTCTGCCGGGTCTCGGCGGCGATGGCCGGGTCCGCGCCCTCGGCGAAGGCGGGCTTGGTCAGCTCGAGGTACCAGTCACAGAGCTCGTCCCAGACGAAGTGGTAGAGCGCGCCGGAGGCGTCATCGAGCCGGTAGGCCTCGAGGCCGGCGTTCGCGGTCTCGAGCGCCGCCGCCAAGCGGGAGAGGATCCAGCGGTTGGTCAGCGTGGTGACCGTCGGCGCCTCGCCGGTGGCCTTCGCGTCGCTCCCCTCGAGGTTCATCAACGAGAAGCGCGCGGCGTTCCAGAGCTTGTTGGAGAAGTTCCGGTAGCCCTCGACGCGCTTGAGGCTGAGCGCGATGCGGCGCGCCTGGGGCGAGTAGCTGAGCAGGGTCATCCGGAGCGCGTCGGTACCGTACTCCGGGAAACCATCCGCGTAGGTCTTCTTCAGGTACTTCAGCCCCTTGGGCTTGGCGCCGTTGAACTGCGCCTTCTCGATGAGATCGTCGAGACTGGCGCCGTTGATGACGTCGAGGGGGTCGATGACGTTCCCCTTCACCTTGCTCATCTTGTCGCCCTTCTCGTCGGTCACCATGCCGGCGAGGAGCACACGCGAGAAGGGGACCTCGCCCATGAAGTGGAGGCCCATCATGATCATCCGGGCGACCCAGAAGAAGAGGATGTCGTAGCCCGTCTCGAGATCCTGGGTCGGGTAGTAGCGCTTCAGGTCGGGCGTCTCGTCCGGCCAGCCGAGAGTCGAGAAGGGCCAGAGCGCCGAGCTGAACCAGGTGTCGAGGACATCGGTGTCCTGGCGGAGCGTCGAGCCGCCGCAGCCGCCGCACTCGGTGGCGTCCTCGCGGCTGACCGTGACGTGGTCGCAGTCCTCGCAGTACCAGGCGGGGATCGCGTGGCCCCACCAGAGCTGCCGGCTGATGCACCAGTCGTGGATGTTCTCCAGCCAGTGGTCGTAGGTCTTCTTCCAGTCCGCGGGGAGGATCTGGATGCGGCCGTCTTCCACGGCGGCGAGCGCCGGCTTCGCCAGCGGCTCCATCTTCACGAACCACTGCGTCGAGATCATCGGCTCGACGACCGTTCCGGACCGCTGCGAGCGGGGGAGGGTCATCGTGTGCTTCTTGGTGCCGCGCGCGAGCCCGACCTCTTCGAGCTTGGCCTTCACGGCCTTCCGGGCGGCGAAGCGCTCCATGCCGGCGAAGGGGCCGCCCTCGTCGTTGAGGGTGCCGTCGAGGTTGAGGATGTTGATCAGCTCGAGGTCGTGGCGCTTGCCCGTCTCGAAGTCGTTCGGGTCGTGGGCCGGCGTGACCTTCACGGCGCCGGTGCCGAACGACCTGTCGACCAGCTCGGCGTCGCAGACGATGGGGATGCGTCGATCCACGAACGGATGTTTGACGAACTTGCCGTGCAGGTGCGTGTAGCGCTCGTCGTCGGGGTGGATGGCGACGGCGGTGTCGCCGAGCATCGTCTCCGGACGGGTGGTGGCGACGATGAGCTCGCCTTCCTCGCCGTCGATCGGGTACGCGAACTCGAAGAGCTCGCCCTGGACGCCCTCTTCGGTGTCGACCTCGAGGTCGCTGAGCACGGTCTGGGTGGCGACGTCCCAGTTCACCAGCCGCTCGCCGCGGTAGATCAGCCCCTCGTCGTAGAGCCGCACGAAGGCCTCCCGGACGGCCCGGCTGAGGCCCTCGTCCATCGTGAAATGGGTCTGCGACCAGTCGCAGCTCGCGCCCATCTTTCGGAGCTGCTCGAGGATCCGTCCGCCGGACTTCTCCTTCCACTCCCAGACGCGCTCGACGAACTTCTCGCGGCCCAGGTCGTGGCGGGTCTTGCCCTCGGCGCGGAGGATGCGCTCGACGACCACCTGGGTGGCGATGCCCGCGTGGTCCATGCCGGGGATCCAGAGCGCGTCGTGGCCCTTCATCCGGTGGAAGCGGGTGAGTACGTCCTCGAAGGTCGTGCGGCAGGCGTGCCCCATGTGGAGGGTGCCGGTGACGTTCGGCGGCGGGATGGCGACCGTGTAGGTGGGTCGCGGATCCCCCGGATCGCGGCTGGCCTCGAAGAAGCCGTTGGACTCCCAGAACTCGTACCAGCGCGACTCCGCGTCGCTCGGCGAGTACTGCTTGGGAAGGGTGGCGTCGCTACCGTCGCTCATGACCGGAGGGGATGCCGCGAAGACCGGCCGTGGTCAACTCCGCGACCGCGGTCCCGTCACTCCTCGGGGGGCGCCGGACGCACGGACTTGCAGGCGGTCGCAGCGGCCGCCCGTTGCTCGATGCGTGAGCTCGTCGCCTCGCAGGTGAACGCCCTGCCGTCGACCTCTCGGCGCCCGAGCAAGCGGTGGATGGGCCCGCTCCCGCCCTGGCCGGTCCAGGAGAGGAGCCAGCCGTCGTCGAGCTCCTCCTCCACGACGTCCTCGGCGTCATCTCCGGCAGCCGCTCTTGCTGCGGCCAGGGTGCTCGGCGAGTCCTCCGTGGGCTCGCGGAAGGTGACCACCAGCCCCGGGCCCTGAACCATGTCACCGCGACCGACGATGGGCTCTCGGACGGCGCTGCCGGCCGGGGCGTCGAAGACGAGCTGCAGGGTGGGGAGCGTGAGCTCTGCGGGCGCGATGGCCGGCGGTCGCGTACGGGAGCGCGGACGCTCCGCCGTCGATGGCTCGGGGAAGGCGAGCTCGGGGGTCGGCTCCGGCGATTGGACGACCTCGTCGTCGTCCCCACAGGCCGTGGCGAGGGTCAGAGCGGTGGCGAAGAACACTCGTCCGAACACCCGCGGAGCCTAGCACCGTGGCGCGAAAAATCTTGCCCTGGCGCCAGTCGAGAACGCATGGTCGAGTTTCCGTGACCGACGGCGCCCCGGACAAGCCTCATGGGCGTGACGAAGTCGTCACGGCCGTCTTGGCCTCGGCCACCCAGCTCTTCGCCGAGCATGGCTTTCGGAGGGTCTCGATCCGAGCGATCGGCGAGCACGCCGACGTCAACCCCGGGCTCATCCACCGCCACTTCGGCACCAAGAGCGAGCTGATCCAAGCGGTGCTCGACCACGCCACCCGCGCGTCCTCGCGGCGAATCATGAGCGCGATCCAAAGCGGCGGCTTCGAGGAGGTCATCGCGGCGATGGAGAGCGAGCCCTTCGTCGCGCTCATCGCTCGCGGGATCGCCGAGCAGCGCTACACGGAGCTGCTGGAGCGCGACTTCCCGATGATGCGCTTCGCGAAGTCGGCCCTCGAGGGAGCGCCCGACGCGCAGCCGGCGGCCGACGCCGAGGCGTGCATCGCCTTCGGGTCCGCGGCGTTGATGGGCTGGGTCCTGTTCCGGGCCTTCCTGCTGCGTGGCGCCGCGATGGAAGGCTGGAGCGACGAACGGATCCACCGGGAGTTCGCGAAGATCATTCGGGCCATCGTCGGCACCCAGCCCACCTGACTAGAGCCGAAACGTCTTCGAGCGCGAGGGGATGGCTGCGGATGGTGTGCTGCGGCCGCGAGGGGTTTTGATGTGCTCTAATCACGGCCCGGTGGGTCGAAGCCCGGTCGGGGCGAATCGCGAAGGCTGGGGTTGGGAGCGTTCATGACCCGCACCGAGGGGGGCACGGGAGCGTCTTGGAGGATTCGCCCGGCGGACTTGAGGACGCTGCCGGTTCCGGTGGCGTACCCGAAGATCTCCTTGCCGATCAGGAAGCCCTGAGACCCGAAGACGGCGGCGAAACCGGCGATGAACGCACCCCCCGCGATGCCGGCAGTGGCGATGGTGGCTGCCACGGCACCCGCCACCGCGAGAACCGTCAGCGTGGCCTTGACGCCCTTCAGCACGGTCTTGCGTCGCACGCCGAAGAGGAACGTGGGCTTGTCCATCATCGTGCTGTATTTGGCGCTGAGGTCTCTGGTCTTCTCCGAGTAGCTCCCGGCGACGGCCAACCCCGTCTTCAAGAGGATCAGGCCGGCGACCAGACCCACGGCGATGAGACCGACGCCGGTCGAGCCCGCGGCCACCGCGGCGGCGAGCGCGAGGCCCGTGGTCACCAGCTTGGTCACCGTCCCTGCGGTCTTGAACTTGGAGATCGTTCCGGCCTTGCCGCCGACGAGCGCCTGCTTGAGTCCCCGCAAGACGCGCCTCCCGAAGGAGGGGTTCGAGGTCAGACCGTGTGGGTCGTTGGCATTGATGAACCCGTTGCCGATGTATGCGTACGAGGTCGTCGACTCACCCAGCTGCTGGAGGTGGTCGATCGCGTGGACTCGGAAGGCCGGGTCCGGCGACGCCCAGCGGACGACGTCGGTATCCAGCATCCGGTGCCGGAAGGCGTGGAGCCCGCTCGAGCTGTCGAGCTCCTGGCCGGTGAAGCCGTGATCGCCGACGAAGCCGCTCTCGTGGCGCACTTGGCCGCCGGGGTAGTAGAGGCGGCGCCCGGTGATCGCGCCGCTGGCATCGGTGGCCAGCTCGGCGTTCCCGATGCCGTCGTAGTGCATGTAGGTGACGTCGTCCCCGTCCTCGAGGAGGAGGCGCCGCGCCGCGCCACGGAGCAGGCGTACGGAGTCATCGCCTTCGCCCTGAGAGAACGAGACCCAAGCGTCGCCGGCGTTGATCTCACCGTCCACTCCACCCAGCGGCGCGACGTCACTCAAGATCTCGGTCTGGAGCGCGTCCGACTGCAGCCGCGCGACCCGGTTGCGGCGGTGGCGCGGGAGCACGTTCACGATGCCATCGCGAACCTCGAGGTCGTGATCGAGGTAGTACACGACGCCGCCGTCCTCGTGCTTCATGACCCGCTCGGGGCCGGGCCCGTGGAAGAAGCGGCCCGCGCGGCCGGTCGGCGGCGTCGCCTCGACCATGCGGCCGAGGTGGTCCCAGTCGAAGCTGCGACCCGAGCGCTCGGTCATCAGCCCGGCGGCGTCGTAGGCGTAGCTCCGGTCACCGGCACGGACGACCGCGTTGGGGTGGTCGGTCGAGTACTCGTAGTCGCCGACGTGGGCTCGACTGGAGGCACCGATGCTCGAGATGCGACTGGTGATCCGGTCGCCGAGGTCGAAGGCGGTGGTCACCACTTCGAGATCGTCGCCGTAGGCGACGCCGGTGGCGCGGTAGAGCGCGTCGTAGCTGTAGACCGCGTTGCGGCTCGGGCGGGTGGGATCGGCGACGCCGTCGAGCATCGCGGTGATGTTGCCCGCGCGGTCGCGCTCCAGGGCGTAGCTCTCCAGCTCGACGTCTGCGTCGCCGAAGTGGGTGATGCCGGACAGCCGCGCCGACGAGTCGTACTCGTGCTCGGTGCGGACTCCGTTGCCGTGGAAGATGGTGCTGAGCAGGCTGCGCTCGTCGTAGGCGAAGTCCGCGATTCCGGTGATCCCGGTCAGCCGCCGCGCGTCGTCGTACTCGTGCTCGATCACCGTGCCGTCGGGGTAGGTCATCCGCAGCGGCAGATTCGACGGGTCGTAGACGGTCCGCTTGATGAAGGTGTGCCCTTCCAGCGTCCACTCGCGCCACGTGTTGTTGCCCCGAGCGTCGTAGCCGAAGCGCTGGACGCCCGTGTCGCTCCCGTCGAGGGGATAGGTGAGCTTCACGATTCGGTCGCCGCCGTTGTCGCAGTCGCTGCACTCGGGGTCGTAGTCGTAGGTCCACGTGGCGACTCGGTCCGAGCCCCGCTCCCCTTGGGTCAACGCTCGGCTCAGGCCATCGTAGGTGAAGTCGACCGTGCGTCCCCGGGCGTCCGTACGGCTCAGGACCGCACCGTCCGGCGCGTAGGTGAACGTCGTGGAGCCCTCGTCGGGGTCGACCACCTCGAGCGCTCGGTCGAGCAGGTCGAAGGTGTGGACCTGGGTGTTGCCCAGCGGGTCGGTCACTTCCGTCAGTCGGCCGAGGCCGTCGTAGCGGGCGGTGACCGTCCCGACCTCGTCGCCGGCGTCGCGCTCGATGCGGATGACCCGACCCAGTCCGTCCCGGTGCCGACGCACGGGCGTGTCGAAGTGGGGGCTCTCCGGGTCGTTGTCCTCCGGGTCGTAGACGACCTGGGAGAGTGGGGTGAAGACCCATCGGGTCTCGGACGCGGTGCCGTAGATCGACTCGTCGCTCTCTTGCACTCGGATCTGCCGCCCGAGCGCGTCGAATTGGTAGCGCGAGACCCGTGTCTCTGGTGCGGTCAGGTCGCAGGCGTCGGACGTCGAGACGTAGGGGAAGTGCTGAACGACGACCTTCCCGTGGCGGTTGAACTCCTTGTAGCCGTCCACGAGGAACGTGCCGTCGCTGAGGCGGATGCGGCTCTGGTACTGGCGGCCTTGGCCGTCCATGCAGTTGACCTTCAGACCGTCCCGGGTGCCGTTCTGCACGTTCCGCGAATGGACCAGGACTCGGCTGACCGGGTCCCCCGGCAGGTACTCGTATTCCTCCGCCGGGGTCGCCGCCTCGTCGCCGGGGATCAGTCGAGCCGTCGCTCGCCCGAACGCGTCGTAGCGCACGCGGCTCGAGTTGCGCGGGGTGACCGCGCTGCCGTCGACGATGACCTGCCAGTCGGTCACCTCCAGCGGCTGGTTGAGCGCCTCGTCGTAGCTGGACTCGCTCCGCAGGCGGTAGGCATTTCCGTCTGCGTCGCGAAGGAGGAGCTCGCTTCGCAGCGGGTTCAGACCGACGGCGTCGTAGGTCCACACCTTGCGGGCATCCTCGGTGTCGCTGAGCGTACCGTTGGGTGAGAGGGCCTCGACCACGTTGCCGTGGGCGTCGTGCTCGTAGCGCTCGAGCTCGACGTACTCGCCGGCGGCCACGGCCGCCTCTCTGCGCGTGAGGAAGCCGCGGGTGAGCTGGCCCGAGGGCAGGCCCATGAAGGCGGCGCCGTCGTAGTAGTAACGCTCCTCGCTCTGCGGGCCGCCGTCGCCGCCGTGCATGATCTTCCGGCTCGGCTGGCCGAGGATCCAAGCGCCCCCAGTGGCGCTTCCTGGATCGATGTAGGTGGTCTCGGTGATCAGCTCGTCCCCGGTGCAATCGGCGCCGGAGGGGCCCGAGTCCGTGCTGGCGCAGGCCTGCGGCGAGTCCGGCGAGCCCATGTGGGTCACGCCGAAGCGGCTCTCGGTCAGGGCGTTGCCGTAGCCGTCGTAGGTCGTCTCGTCTCGGGTGACCGCCCACTCGGCCTCGGCCGCTCCCTCCTGGAGCACCAGCTCGCTGGCCGTCCTGCAGACGTGGCGGACCGGCGGGGTCGCGCCCGAGACTTCGGCCACGGGGCAGTCCTCCCACGTCTCGTGGAGCTCCCGGAGAGGCGTCGTGCCGTCCTCGCCGCCGAAGTCCGCCTGGAAGAGGAGTCGGCCGGCGCGGTAGCGGTCCGTGTCGCCGAGATCGTACTCCAGGATGCGCAGGCCCGGCTCCTGGCTGTCGCGGCTCGTGTCGGCGGCAAGCCGGCGCTCCACGTGGGCGTACCCGCGGAACTTCTTCTCGTTCCCATCGTAGAAGCCGTCCCGATACTGGTACTCCATCAGCATGTGGAGCCCCTCGCCGTTCTCGCCGCCGGTCAGGGTCACCCAGCTGTCGACTTCCGTGACCAGGTTCATCCCGTAGGGCAGGGCGTGCTCCCAGGCGACGGAGTCACGCGCCTGCTCGAGCACGGACGAGCCGTAGGTGATCTCCTGCACCGAGCCCATGCCGTTCTCGATGCGAGCCAGCAGGTTCGGCTTCACCGGGTAGAGCTCGAGGAAGTCCACCTTCGAGCCTCGGAACCACACCACGTCCCGCGAGCCGTTGCCGTTCATGTCGGCGAAGAGCACCACGGTGTCGCCGATGCGGCTCGGGATGGAGCCGTCGACGTCCGCGCTGGTGACGGTTCGCGCGTCGGCGAAGCGACCGGCGTTCCGGTTGGTGCCGATCTTCACCTGGTCGCCGGTGACGACGACGATGTCGGCGAGGCCATCGCCGTTCATGTCCTCGAGCTGCATGAGCGGGACGTCGGCGGTGGTGAACCCCCCGAAGCTGATGGTGGTCCAGTCGGTCCAGCGGCCGTAGCCGAGGTTGATGCGGTAGCGGAGCGAGCCGGAGCCGAGGATCTCGACCGGGTCCTGCAGCCCGTCGCCGTTGAGGTCCGAGAGCTGCAGCGTCGGCGAGACGTCGAACTGGGCGCCGATGTCGTCGATGGTCAGCGGCGCGAACCCGGTCCCGTCGTTCACGAAGACCTCGGTCGACCCCGCCAGTGTGCGCAGGACGTCGATGCGCTTGTCGTCGTCGTAGTCGAAGAAGCGCACGTTCCGAGGGTTGGCGTCGCCGGCCGTGTCCGCGTCGAACTGCGGGAGCGTGCTGTCCATCAGGCAGGCGGTCCCGTTCCAGTCTCCGCTGCCGTCGTTGCAGAGCACCTGGCCACCGGACCGACTGCTGATCAGGTCGGTGAAGCCGTCGCCGTTCACGTCGAGTGCCTGCACGCCCGGTGCGCTCAAGATGAACGAGCTCCCGCCGGTGGTGGAGGTGCTGGCCTGGGGGCTGGCGAACGAGGGGATGCCGGTGGCCGGGTCCATCTCGGTGATCACCCAGGTGTGCTCACCGGTCGCCGACGTGCTGAGGATGTCCGGCAGCGCGTCACCCGTGACGTCCAGCAGCGTGCTCCGGCCGCTGGAGATGGTGATGCCGTCGGGGAGGGTGCCCATGTCGACGACGTAGGCGGTCTCGCAGTCCGAGCAGGCCCCTTCGAGCGACGCCGAGTAACCGAAGTCGAAGGTGGCGTCGAAGCGCTCGTCCCCACGTCCATAGCTCTGCACCTGCGCGAGTCGGCTGATGCCGCCGGAGGTGGCCAGGTCCTCGTAGCCGAGCTCGTAGCGCCGGATGGTCTCGCTGCCACCGAGCACGCGCACCTCGGCCAACCGCTGGGTGAGCTCGAGGACGAAGCCCGGCTCCCCGGTGGAGATGATGTCGTCGCGATCCTCGTAGCCGAAGCGGACGGCGAAGCGCGGCGTCATCCCGCCGTCATAGACGTAGGCGATGGTGTCGAGGAGCGGCCAGGCGCCGTCCATCGTGTAGGCGTAGCGAACCACGTGGCCCCAGACGTCGACCTTGGCGACGAGGTGGTACCGATAGGTTCCGTCGGGGGCGCTCACCCGCGAAGAGGCGACGAGCGAGCCGGCCTCGTCGGCGCCATAGTATTCGACCGAGCCATCGGGCTGCTCGGCGGTCCAATACCCTTCGCCGCCACCGCCGACGTCGTACCAGCGGTAGCGAACGAAGGAGCCCTCGTCCCGGGAGCGATAGACTCGGCTCCCGTCGAGCATGCCGACGTGGACCAGCTCGCCGGTCGGGCCCATGAACGTGTCGTCGGTGGTGTACTCGGGCAGGCCGTAGAGCGTCATGCGCTCGATGGTCATCTCGCCCATCGACCACCCCATCCCCACGACGCCGGAGCCGGCGGTGGAGCTATAGGAGAGGGTCACCGACGGAGTCGCGCTCGGGTAGCCCTTGGGCACGTCGATGGGCACGCGGTGACGCGCCATGCCCATGTTCGGGTCGATCTCGGCGTTCTCGCCGACGCCGCCGATGGAGCCGGGCCCGTCCGGGAGCGAGACCCGCGAGTCGTCGACGCCGCTGTCGGCGAGCGCGCCCGGTGGGATGGCGAGGAGGGAAAGGGAAAGCGCGAGGAGGCGGATGAGGCTCTTCATGGTGCGGTCCAGCAAGGAGGGGGAGCTCCAAGGAAGCGAAGTGGTCGTATGTGGGGTGACGACGGCGCGGTCGTCCGAGCGCGGCAGGCTCAGCTGCCGTCCTCAGTCGCAGTCGAGTCGGACGAAGAAGGCCTCGTCGCCCGATCCGTCAGGTGCCCGCGCAGCAGTAGATGCGGTAGTCGTCGGCGTTGCCGCCCGTGCACTCGCTGACCCTCTCCTCCGAGCCGGCCATGTCCGGGATCTGGATGCCGCGAAGGAAGGGGCGAGCCGCTGGACAGGTGGCGGAGCTGGGGGCGTCGACGCACCCCTGCCAAGCGCAGTCCGCGCCGGTCGCGCCGTTCGTGCGGATGTCGCCGTCGAGGTAGAGATCGGCCCCCATGGCGACGTCTTCGACGTCCTGCCCACCGGCCATGCCCCTGCCGATCTGAATCGTGTTGTTGGCGTCGATGTAGTAGCCCTCGATCCACATCTGTCCGTCGCCGAGACCGTTGGTGTGGAAGCTGTCGGAGTTGACCCGGCCGTGGGGGCTCGCCCCCGCGTCCGTGTCGGTGACGCAGCCACTGGCATCGGTGGCGGCACCCGAGCAGCTGTCGGTGATGCCGCCCTCGATCTGAGTGTCGTTCTGAACCCAGACGCTGCCCGCTGCGACCGAGAGGTTACCGCTGGCGACGTAGATGCCGTTGTTGGCGGTGGCGAGGTCGTTGAAGGCGACGCCGTTCTGGAAGACCGAGCTGCCGGTGACGTTCAGGCCGCCGCTCGTGACCTCGGCGCCTGCGTTGAAGGTTCCGGCACCGTTGACGGTGATGGCGTTGGTCGTGGTGGTGCCGGTGATGTCGACATCGGTCGAGTTCACGGCGCCGACCTTCTCCTCGATCCAGTCCTGGACGAGGTCGAAGTTGGCGTTGACCTCGCTGGCCCTCGCGGGCGTGTTCGCGCTGAACGAGCTGAGCGAGGGCTGGGCGATGGCGGTGCCCGCGAGGAGGACGGCAAAGGTCCCAACGACCGTGATGAGCGCTGACGGCTGGCGCTGCTGGCCTCGGCGGAGGTCGTCGATCTCTGCGCGCAGGCTGTCGAACTCTCTTCTGGTGATCTTCTCGTCCATTTTCGACCTTTCAGTTCCAGGTGACGCAGCGCGCCCAGCAGTCCATGTCGAGGGAGCCTCCGCGGACCGCCTCGAGGTACCAGGTGCCCGAGTCGGCGGTGACGTGGCAGCCGACCCGCTCGTTGGAGCCCTCTCGATACATGCCGCTGAGGAAGCAGATGCGGTTGGTCGTGCTCCCGAGCGACGTCCGGCTGGAGTAGGCGGTGTTGGTGGTGCCGCCGATGTGTTGGTTGGTCTCGCCCGAGGCGTTGAGGAGGCCACCCGCGATGGTGACGTCGCCAGTGACGTGGAGGTCGCTGCTGACCTGCGTGCCCCCCGCGTACTCGCCGTTCCAGTTCAGGTACAGGGTGTCGCCCGAGTCTTCGTCGGCGCCGAGTAGCGCGAGGTTTCGGTCATCACCGGCCCCCGTGACGGTCTGGCTGCCTTGAATCCAGACGTCCCAGTTCGCGCTGGACGCGGTCACCCGCACGCGCCCATCGGCGGTGCTCACGGTGCCGCCGCCATCGGTCACGGTCAGATCTCCATCGGAGACCGTCACGTTGCCCGTCGGCACCGTCAGGCCGCCGCTCACCGAGGCGCCGCCGTTGAAGGTGACCGCGTCCTGGAAGACCGAGCTGCCGGTGACGTTCAGGCCGCCGCTCGTGACCTCGGCGCCTGCGTTGAAGGTTCCGGCACCGTTGACGGTGATGGCGTTGGTCGTGGTGGTGCCGGTGATGTCGACATCGGTCGAGTTCACGGCGCCGACCTTCTCCTCGATCCAGTCCTGGACGAGGTCGAAGTTGGCGTTGACCTCGCTGGCCCTCGCGGGCGTGTTCGCGCTGAACGAGCTGAGCGAGGGCTGGGCGATGGCGGTGCCCGCGAGGAGGACGGCGAAGGTCCCGATGACCGTGACCAGGGCCGAGGGCTCCCTTCCGCGCTTCTTGCGGAGGTCGGACACTTCGCCTTCGAGCTCGTCGAGGCGGGCCAGGATACGTTCTTCGTTCGTCATGGTTGTCTCCTCCATCAGTTGCAGCTCGAGGAGGGCATGGGGTCGACGTTCCAGACGCTCATGTTCGTCGATGCGCCGGTGTCCGGCGCCCACGCGAGCTCCGAGCGTTGGACGAAGGCGTCGTCGTCGGCCCAGAGGAAGAGGGTGTCCCAACCGAAGCAGCGGTAGCGTCCGTAGGCATCCCCCGGCGCGGCGGTGCAGTAGCCGAACTCCGGCGAGGGGCAGAGGGTGCCGTACTCCGCGTCTTCGTTGATGCAGCCGCCGTTGTAGTCGGGGTCGCCGGTCGGCGTGCCGCCGCCGGTGGACGAGACGTGGCCGTAGGGCTGGTAGCGGACGCTCACCCACCCGACGTCACCGTCGGCGGGGAGGGCGGACTCGGGGTCGACCTGGGTGCACTCGATGACCGGGTCCCAGGGCTGGATGGCCATCGGGTCGTCGGAGTCGGTGCAACCGGCGGCGCCCATGCAGTCGCGGACCTGACAGCGGTTGAAGGTCAACGTGCCGGGAATGCCGAAAGCCGAGAGCTCGCGGTCGAAGTTCTCCGTGGCGCTGCCGGCGCTGACCACCTGGACGCACTTGAACTGGGAGTGGTGGTTGAAGCCACGCCAGGTGTTGTCGGCTGGGGTGCCGGTGAGCTCGCACAGGCCGTGGTCGCGGATGACCGCGAGGTCCGGGTCCGGGATGCTCCCGTAGGTGTCGTTCGCTGGCGTGGGGGGCGGCGGGCAGGACCCGCTCGCGGTGTCGCAGCCGAACTGAGCGAAGTCGTAGCCGGCCTCCGGCATGGTCGAGTCGTAGCCCGGGTCGCGGCGCCGCTCACAGTTGCGCCAGTAGGCGTCGGCGTCGCCGGACGCATACGAACCGGGGTCGTCTGCGTAGGCGAGAGGGAAGTCCGCGTCGCAGCGCGAGCGCTCGGCGATGACGAGCTTGCCGTAGTCCTCGCCCGCTGCCGGCGCGACGTAGCGCTGGGTGTAGAGCTCGATGAAGTGGCTGAACGTCCGCAGGCGCGCGGCTTCGCCGAATACCGAAGTGTCGTCGGCCCAAGGCTGGACCTGGCCGATGTCCTCGGTGGTGTCGGTGTCGTCATAGTTGCCCAGGGTGCTCGTGCACGCCTTGGTCAGGCTGTTGATCTCCGCAGCGTTGAAGCGGCGTCCGCCAGCCGGGTACTCGGCCGTGGCGGCCATCGTCTCGAGCTCGGTGTTCGCCGGCACGTCGTTTCGCTTCTGCTCGAAGAGGCGGAGCGGGAAGGGCGTGCAGGTCACGGTGCCGAGATCCGGGTCCTTCAGCAGACCCTCGTCGCAGGAGTAGACCGTGGCGGTCAGCCCGTACTCGTCCTGCAGGTCCACTCGGTCGAGCTCGCGGACGTCGCAGCGGGCGTTCGCGATGAGCGCGTCGTCGGGCGTGGTCGCGTCCTGGAAGCCGCGGACCTCGTCGCGGACGTAGCCGTCTTCGTCCGCGTCGCAGAGGAAGGCGCCGATCTCTGCGCCGTTGTCCCAGAAGTAGCCCGGGAGGGTCTCGCAGACACAGGAGTCGTCGAGCGTCGCGAAGGGCCAGACTCGGCCGGTCGACCCGCTGAAGGTGGTGCAGTCCAGGGTGCAGGTGATCGAGCAGCTGCCGAACTGGTCCTCGACGGTGTTCATGTCGGTGCAGGGCCAGGGCTCGCAGCTCGGCGTGTCCGGCACCGTGGTCGTGTCGCAGTACTCCGTGTCGGCGCAGACGACGTCCGCGACGCCGTCGCCGTCCGAGTCCTCGCACGCGATCACTCGCTCACAGACCCCGGCCACATCGGTGTAGCCCGCGAGACAGCTCGTGCACTCGCCGATGCCGTCGATGTTCTCCTCGCATGCGCGGTTCTCCATCGAGCACGTGGCGGAGATGTCGCCCGGGTCCGCGGAGTCGCAGCTCGGCTCCATCGCGCAGTCGGTGCTCACGCACGCGACACAGCTCATGGTCGCGCTGTCCCAGCGGTAGCCGGCGACGCAGCTGAGGTCGACGCAGGTCGCGTCGCCACCGGTCGTGCTCTCCTCACACTCCTGGTTGGCGTCGCAGTCGCCGTCGGCGACGAGGTCCGCGCAGTCCCGGGCCTCACGGCAGGTGGAGTCACCCATGTCGCAGACGAGTCCGCCGGAGCAGGTGCCCGCCGTGCACGGGCATCCGGGGACGTCGTCGGCGCAGGTCTCGCAGAGCCCGGAGTCGTTGCAGACCAGCGGGCTGTCGCAGGTGCCGCCGGCCCCGCCCACGCAGGGACAGTCGACCGAGCCGTCGGTGCACGAATCCGCGACGCAGACGTCGGCGGCGCACATCAGACCGGTGTCACAGCTACCGTCGCCGTTGCAGGCGCAGCCTTCTTCACCCTCGGGACAGGCCTCGCAGAGGTTGGACGTCTCGTCGCAGCGGAGCCCGGCGTTGCAGGCGCCGGTGCTCCGGCAGACGCAGCCCTCTTCGGCGGGGCTGCAGTCGACGCACATGCCGCCGATGCACTCGCCGGTACTGCAGCTGTCGGCGTCGTCACAGGGACATCCGGGCTCGCCGATGTCGCAGCCGCCGTCGCCCTCGATCGGGCCGCTGTCCGGCGTGTCGGTGTCGGTTCCGCCGTCATCGCCGCACGCGACCAGGGCGGTCGCCATGCAGACGCACAGGCTGATTCGAAGGAGGCGCTGGGTCATGGAAGATCCTCGGTTCGGAGCACGGAGAGCCAGGGACGAACCCCTCTTGAAACGAGAGGCATGGTTGCAGTGAGGGCGCATGAATGCAATGGCAGCGGCGAAAGATGTGGCCCCTCGAGGAGGCGGGTTTTCGTCCGGATCGGTCACAACGCGGTGAAATCCGTGTAGTAGACGTAGAGCCGCACGTCGGTGAGCGTGTCGAGCGAGATGTCCTTGTTCTCGACCTCGTCACGCTGGTTGAAGACCAGCTCCCAGTTGGTGTTCACGAGGGGCCGGTCCCGCAGGCGGGTGTTCTGGTAGACCTCGGGCGTGAAGACCCGGTTGCCGTTGAAGAACGGGTTGATGACCGCGGTGCGCTGCGGGAACACGTAGTAGTCGGTCGTGTCGCCGAGCGAGCGGACGATGCCGGTGCCGACCGGTCTCAGGTAGAGGCGCCCGACGTGGTCGGCGGTCGTGACCGCCATCTCCGCTTCCACGTGGACGATCTTGTGGTTGCGGGTGAGCGGTGAGAGGCGCTCGAGCTGCGTCGCGAAGTTCATCGTGATGTAGCCGTTCTCGTCGAGCAGATCGACGTCCTGGACCCGCTCCCGGAGCATCGCGTAGCGGTCCTCGTCGGGGATGGGCTGCGAGTCGTCGTCGAGGAGCGGGATCTGCAGGATGTCGTCCATCAGCGAGAGCTGCATGACCCGCAGATCGGCTGCGCCGTAGGTCTCCTCGAAGTCGTAGAAGGCGTTCTCGAGGGCGAGGACGTAGTTCTCGAGGTTGTAGTCCCCTGCCGTCACCATGCGGATCAGGAAGAGCTGCTCCTTCGCCTCGTAGGACTGGCTCGTGTAGTACTCGAACACCCGCGTCGCCTTGTAGATGGCCGCGAGCGCGTCCTCGAAGGCGATGTCGGCATTGATGATCGCGTCGTTCCGGTAGATGCGGACGTTCGGATCGGTGCGCGCGGCCTCGACGTCCACGAGGAGCTCGAAGGCCTCCTCCTGTTCGGTCTGGAGCCGCACCGCGCGGTCGTAGAGCCGCTCGATCTCGCTCATGGCGAGGCGCGTCTGGTACGAGCCCTTGAGCTGCTCGAGGTCCAGCTCCTCGAGCTGGAGCAGGATGGTCTCGGTTCGAGCGTTCGAGTCGATGAGGGCGGCGTCGCACTCGTTCTCGGTGACCCAGCGCGCCGTGTTTCGCTCGATGTTCGCGATGCGCGCCTCCTTGGCGATGATCTTCTCCTGGCTGGTGAAGTTCAGCGCGGAGACGGCAGTGGCCGCGATGGTGCGGATGGTCGTGTTCTTGATGTCGCTGATGCACTCGCCCAGGACGACACCCGGGACGCAGGTGAAGCCGGCGGCGGCCTCGGCGAGGTTGGTCACCTGCGCGTTGGCCAGCTGGGTCCCGTTCCGAATGTCGCCGATCAGCGTGTTGAGGTCGCGGATGTCGCCGGCCTGCGAGTACTGGTAGTCGGCCAGCTCGAAGATCTCGTCACACTGGTCCGACACGCGCTGCCGCTCGATCTCCACCTCGCTGAAGAGGTTCTCGATGCGGGTTCGGGTCAGCTGCTCGGCGATGAGCTGCTGCTGCCAGGTCACGTAGGCCTGGTGGATTTGGCCGTTGCCCATCCGGCCGCAGGGGTCGCCCATCCGCTGGGCCGCCGGGTGCTTCCCGGCGTAGCGTTCGATGGCGGGGTAGACCTCTCCGTCGTCCGGTGAGACGAAGGTGCCGCAGAGGTCCACGAGCTGGTTCTCGTAGGTCTGGCGGATGCGGACCAGCTCGGCCTGGAAGCTGGCCGTGCCCGTCTGGAAGCTCCGGTCGCTCATCAGCGCCTCGAGCTCGCGGGTTCGGGCGAAGTCGAGCTTCGAGCGGGCGATCCCGAGCATGACCTCGAAGGCGTTTCGGCCGCGGGCGCTCGCGTCGAGCGCGGGGAAGGGGATGTAGTCCGGCGAGAAGCCGAAGTAGTCCAGCTCGTCCGTGATCGATGCGTAGAGGTTCCGCATGTCGAGCAGCGCCATCCGGTAGCGCCGCTGCGCCTGGCTGAGAGTCAGCTCGATCTGAGCCTGGTCTTCGTTCACCGATCGGTCCGCGATGGTCCCGATCAGGTTGGCGATGACGGCGCCCTCGATGTGCGAGGCGGCGTAGCCGCGCTCGATGACCGAACGCGCGAGCTCGGGCTGGTTGAAGTTCTGGTAGCGCTTGGCGATCTCCGAGTACGCGCGAGCCTTCTGCGTCGACGCTCGCACCAGCCGGTCGATGTAGAGCACGACCGACTCGGCGCTCAGGAAGACCTGTGCGGAGTCGACGGAAGTCGCGCGGTCGAGGGTCCCGGTGAAGTTCGGCCCCAGCGCGTAGAGGCGGTCGAGGGCCAGCTGATAGCGCTGGACCGCCTCGTAGAGCTTGGCCATCTCGAAGCCCGCGACGCCGCTCAGGTCGATGCCGCCTGGTTCCAGCAGTGAGCCCTCGAAGCTGGCGCCGCCCACGGCAGCCAGGTCGAAGCGGGAGGCGAACGCTCGCGTGAGCGCCTCGTCGCCCATCATGACCAGCAGCTCCGAATAGAGGCGCTCGAAGCCGGGGTGGTCGTCGTCGAATTGCGCGAAGTCGCCCTTGAGGAACGCCTCGACCTCGGTGTTTCGGACCGAGCCGACGGCGGTTCGGAGACTCGGGGCGGCGTTGATCGCCAGCAGACAATCGATGCGGTCGCGGATCTCCTCGATGGTCGTCGGGTCGTAGCAGTAGGGGATCTGGTTCGAGTCCGGAATGCAGATCTCCGGAGCGAAGCCCGGTCGGGAGCCGCTGGACGAGGTGAAACGGGTTCGGTAGCGGAAGGCCGCTTCGATGTCGGCTTGCAGCCCGTTGAAGTCCCGCCGCGTGCTGGTCGTGGTGACGTAGAACGTCTTGCCGTCGCGGAGGTCCAGGCGGTTGTCGTCGCAATAGGCGACCGCCGCGTCACAGGTATAGGCCGGCTCGTACTCGTCGATGACGCTCGAGCGCCAGAGGCTGACTGTCGCCTGGCAGCTACCCCCGGTGCAGACGAAGCGGGACGTGGTGCCGTCGTCCTCGTCGATCTCTTCCCGGCAGCTGACGGTGTCTTGGCAGGGGAGGGCGGCGATTTCGGCTTGCGTCCGCTGGGTGGTCGAGAAGTAGACGACCTTGCTGCCTGCGGGGCAGGGGATCGAAGTCGCGGAGGCGGTGCCATCGTCGTTCGTGCCGCCGTCGATGAGCCCGGTCTCCTCACAGAAGTAGTGCATCTGGGAATCGGGGATCGACACCGACCCGGCCGACTGGCTCGAGCCGTCGAGCAGCACGTCGACGAGCTGTTGGAGCTCGGCGTTGGTGAGTGCACCGAGGTCGCTCTCGCCGGGAATGATGTCGCCGATCAGGTCGCCCGAGCAGCTGGCGCCCGGAAGGCCGGGGTTGGAGCGACTCACGGTCGGGATGGCGTTGCCTTCGTAGACGTCGGCGACGCCGCTCATGTCCTCGTCGGCGTCGTCGAGGTCGGTCGCCTGGCGACGGAGCGTCACGTAGCCGTAGCTGCTCGCAACGTCCGATCCGTCGGCGTCCACGAACGAGCGGAACGACTCGCGGAAGAGGAAGATCATGTCGGTGCCGTCGATCAGCGCACCGTCCATGAGGCTCAGCGTGCGGACGCGGGGAACGCCGTCCGGCACCGGGTTGGCGCCCGCGAGGCTGCGGTTCACGTCCTCGAGCAGCGGGTTCGAGCTGGTATCGTAGGGCAGCTCGGCGTCGAGGCAGACCGTTCGGTAGAGCCGGCCGCTGCCGTCACCGACGGTCGCGGCGTCGAAGCCCTCGACGAGCCAGGGCTCGTCCACGGCGACGAAGCCGGCCTGGCAGGTGCCGTCGGTCGGGAAATAGCGACCGCCCACCATGGCCTCGGCCTGGAAGGAGTCGAGCCAGACGACACAGTTGGTGGTGACGGTGGGGTCGCAGCTCGACGCCTCGGTGGGGTCGGCCGAGAGGGTCATCTCGGCGAAGGGGTTGCCGGGATAGTGGAGGGTGAGGTTCGACTCGATGCGGCCCTCGAGGTTGCCCATGCCGTCGACCAAGAGGTTCATCGCGAGCGGTAGCTCGGTGATGCCTGTGGGGATCGGCGAGGCCTCGAGGTCGGTGACGTAGCGGCGTACGCCGCTCGTGTTCGTGTACGGGTAGCAGGCGCCGTCCGCGGCGGGGCAGCGGTCCTCGACCTCGCCGAACGTCCAGCTCTCGGTGCGGGTCGCCGTGAGCACGGCTTCCATCTCGTCCCAGCCGCCGCTGAGGCTGCCCGAACGGAACGCCGCCCAGCGCTGGATCAGGCCGTTGAAGACTCCGCTGACGTTGCGCTTGTCGGCTCGCGCGGCCCAGGCGTCGACGCCGGTGTCGTTGAAGTTGCCGAAGTAGTGCATCGTGCCGACCCACTGCCCCTCGGGCTTCTCCACATAGGTGAGCACGATGGTGTCGCGGCCGCCGTTGCCGACGACCTCGAGCTCACCCTGCCAGCGGACCGCATCCACGCCGCCGGCGTTGGCAACGCCGATGGTCGGACAGTCGTCGGTGTCCGCGCAGCCGCCGAAACCCTCGACGGTGATCGACGGGTCCCTGGTCGTAGCGACTCCCGTACCGGAGAGGTCGAGCCACCAGAGCGGACACTCGCCGGCGGCCGCATCACAGGTGCCGAGCTCGCCGGTGCGTGGATCACGCGCGGCCTCGACGCGCTCGTTGGAGCCGTCACGGTAGGTGACTTCGTGCCAGAGCTTGCGGACCTCGAAGTCGTGACCGCGTCGCTCGGGGTCGTCGACGACGATGTCGAAGGGGAGCTCGGTGCGAGTGTTGCTGAAGGCCAGCTGTTCGTGGTCGAGCTCGAAGCCCTCGCCGATCTCGTCGTCGGTGGTGGTCGCGGTCGCGCTCGAGAGCGGGATGCAGAAGCCGTTCTCGCCGTCTTCGGCGTCACAGAACCAACCGGTGGCGCAGTCGTCGGCGCCCACGACCGACTCGCAGGGGACGCGGCAGACCCGCTTGTGGCAGCCGAGGCCGGGCGAGCAGTCGAGCGAGCTCTCGCAGTTCGAGTAGCACTGGCCGCTCAGGCAGGTCTGGTAGAAGGGACAGTCGTTGTCGTCGGCGCAGGAGTCCGGCTCTTCGCCGGGGAGGACGCAGGAGCCCTCGTTGCACTCGTTGTCGTCGACGCAGCCGGCGAGCAGGCCGTCCGAGGAGCAGGAGCGCACGGCGCCGTCGCTCGCGACCAGGTCCTGGCGGCAGGGGCTGTAACAGACCGGGTCGGTCGGCGGGACGGTGGCCGAGTCGACGCAGAGGCCGGCGTTGCAGACCAGGCCGCCGTTGCAGACCAGTCCATCGCAGGCGCAGCCCTCGGAGCCGAGGTCGCAGTAGACGCAGACGTCGAGGGTGGCGTCACAGCGGGCGCCGGCGTTGCAGCGGCCGGACTCGAGGCAGGGGCCTCCTTCGTAGCCGTCGTCGTCGACGCAGATGGATCCGTCGAGGCAGTGCAGCCCGACATCGCAGGTGCCCGCGAGACAGGGGCACGCATCGGCGCCCGGCTCGCAGTCGGCCGCGACGCAGTAGCCAGCCGAGCAGAGGTCCGCCTCCGAGTTGCACGTCTCCCCGTCGATGCAGGCGCACCCGCGCTCGCCGGACGGACAGGTCATCGACGAGCAGACCCCGTCGGCGCACGCGAGCTGTGCGCCCGTCGCGTCCCGACCGCAGCGCATGCCGTCGTCGCACATGCAGCCGACGGACCCGGGCTCGCAGCCGTCGACGACGCAGAGCCCGTCGACGCAGACCAGCGCACCGGAGCACTGCTCGTCCACGAGGCAGTCGTCGCCGGACGAGTCGTCGCCGCAGCCGAGCGCCGCGACGACGACGAAGAGGAGAGGGAGGAGGCGGGTGTTGGACATCAGTCGGCCAGACTCAGGGGATCGCCGCCGAGGGCGGCGCCGTTGGTGTCGAAGCAAGTGGCTCGGCGCAGGTCGAGGGAGCCCGCCCCGGTGGTGAGGACCGAAGCCGTGCCGCTGCCGAAGGAGCTGTCGTCGGTCTTGTGGAAGGTGACCGCGACGCGCGGAGCTTCGCGGATGAACGTGCCTTCGACGCCTTCGCCGAACGTGACGTTGACCACCTCGATGTTGTCCTCGACCACGATGACCTCGCAGGAGCGGGCCGCTGGATCACTGACGTTCAGGCCGCTGGTGTCGACGTCGACGCACAGGCCGTCGCTGCACACGAGCGAGCCGTTGCAGGTGACGCCCTCGATGCAGGCGCAGTCGCGTTCGCCCGGCGTACACATCCCGTCGGTCGAGTCGTCGTCGCCGCAAGCGCCGGCGGCGACCATGAGGAGGAAGGAGAGGCTGATGAGTCTCGCGTGTTGCATCAGAGCGCCGTGAAGTCCTGGTAGTAGATGTACAGACGGATGTCGGTGAGGGTGTCGAGCTGGATGTCCTTGTTCTCCAGCTCGTCGCGCTGGTTGAAGACCAGCTCCCACTGGGTGTGCACCAGCGGTCGGTCGCGGAAGCGAGTGCTCCGGTAGACCTCGGGGTCGAAGGGGCGGTTGCCGTTGAAGAAGGGGTTCAACACGGCGGTCCGCTCCGGGAAGACGTAGAAGCTCGTCTCGTCGTCCAGGCCGCGGACCACGCCGGTTCCCGCCTGCCGCAGATAGAGCCGGCCCACGTGGTCTCCGCTGGTCACGGCCATCTCGGCCTCGATGCGGAGGACCTTGTGGTTGCGGGTGAGGGGCGAGAGCCGCTCGAGATCGGTGCCGAAGCCGACGGTCACGTACCCGTTGCGGTCGAGGTAGTCGACGTCCTGCATGCGCTCGCGGAGCATCCGGTAGCGCTCGCCGTCGGCGATGGGGTTGCCGTCGTTGTCGAGCGTCGGGATCTGGAGGATGTCGTCCATCAGCGAAAGCTGCAGGACGCGGGTGTCCGGGGCGCCGTAGAGCTCCTCGAAGTCGAAGAAGGCGTTCTCGAGATCCAGGAGGTAGTTCTCGAGGTTGTACTCGCCCGCGCCGACCATGCGGATCAGGAAGAGCTTCTCGATCTCGGCGTAGCTCTGGCTGGTGTAGTACTCGAAGACCTTCGTCGCTCGATACGCCGCGCGCATCGCGTCTTCGAAGGCGACGTCGGCGTTGATGATGGCGTCGTTCCGGTAGACGCGGACGTTCGGGTCGTTGCGTGCCGCCTGGATGTCGACGTTCAGCGATTGGGTCTCGTCGCGCTCGTCCTCGATCCGAACCGCCTGGTTGAAGAGCCGGTCGATCTCGGACGCAGCGAGCTGCGAATCGTAGTTCGCGCGCAGCTGCTCGAGCTCGAGCTCTTCGAGCTGGAGCAGCATCGTCGTGGTGCGAGCGTTGGACTCGATGGTCGCGAAGTCGCACTCCTGCAGCGTCTGCCACTGGGCCGTGTCGCGCTGGATGTTCAGGATGTCGCGCTGCTTCCCGATGATGACCTGCTCGGTCGCAAAGGTGGCGGCGGTCGTGATGCCCGCAGCGACACCCCGGATCTTGGCGTCGAGGGCCTGGTTCACACAGGCGCTCGGGTCGGGGATCGGCGGTGCCGGCGGAACGAGGACGTAGACGGGAGGCACGCAGAGCAGGTTCGCGGCCAGGTCGGCCGCCGCGGTGATGGCCGAGTTCTGGGCCTCCACGTTGGCGCGGATGTCCATGATCTCGAGCTGGAGGTTCTTGGTCTCGCCCGCCTGCTCGAACTGGAAGTCGGCCAGCTCCACGATCCGATCGCACTGGTCGGAGACGCGCTCGCGCTCGATGTCCACCTGGTCGAGGAGCGCGTTGAGCCGCGCGCCGACCTGCTGCTGGGCGATCAAGGCGGTCTGGTAACCCACCAGCGCGCGGTGGATGGCGCCGTTGCCCATGCGGCCACAGGGGTCACCGAGGTTCGCCGCCCATGGGTTCTGCTCCGCGTAGGCCCGGATCGCGGGGTAGATCCGCCCGTCGTAGGGGGACTCCATCGTTCCGCAGATCTCGGCGAGTTGGTTGTCGTAGGTGTTTCGGATGCGCACCAACTCCGATTGGAACTGAGCCTCGTCGGTCTGGAAGCTCCGATTGCTGGCCAGCGCCTCCTGCTCGCGGACGCGGGCGAAGGACGCCTTCGTCCGCGCCGTGTTGATGAGCACCTCGAAGGCGTTCCGCCCGCGAGCGCTCGCGTCGAGCGCGGGGAAGGGGATGTAGTCCGGCGCGAACCCGAAGAAGTTCACCGAGTCGGTGATCGACGAGTAGATGTTGCGCATGTCCAGGAGGGCCATGCGGTAGCGCCGTTGCGCCTGGGTGATGGCGAGCTCGATCTGGGGCTTGTCCGCGTTGTCGGCACGGTCGGCGATGGCGCTCATCAGCTCCTGGATGATCACGCCTTCCATGTTGGCGGCCGTGTAGGCTCGAACGACCACCCGGCGTGCGAGGTCGGGGCGGTTGAGATTCTGGTAGCGCTTGGCGATCTCCGAGTAGGCGCGGGACTTCTGCGTCGACGCGCGAATCAGTCGTTCGAGGTAGAGGGTCACGCTCTCGTCGCTCAGAAAGACGAGGCTCGAGTCCACCGAAGGGTTGCGAGTCAGCGCTTCGCTGAAGTCCGGGCCGAGCTCGTACATGCGGTCGAGGGCCAGCTGGTAGAGCTGGACCGCGCGGTAGAGGCTGACCATCTCGAAGCCGGCTACGCCGCTCAGATCGATGCCGCCGGGCTCGAGGAGCGAGCCCTGGAAGCTCGCGCCGCCGACGCCCGCGAGATCGAAACGGGAAGCGAAGGCCTTGGTCAGCGCTTCGTCGCCCTGCATGACGAGCAGCTCGGAGTAGAGCCGCTCGAAGCCGTCTCGGTCGCCGTTCGGATCCTCGAACTGCGAGAAGCTGCCCTTCAGGAAGCGTTGCAGCTCGCTGCGGGTCGTCGCCGTGAGCGCTCCGATGAGGGTGTCGTCCGAGTAGATGGAGACGAGGCAGTCGATGCGGTCGGCGATCTCCTCGATGACCCCAGGGTCGTAGCAGTAGGGAATCTGGTCCGAGTTCGGGATGCAGATTCGCGGCGCGAAGCCGGGGCGGCTGCCGTTGGACGAGCGGAAGCGCGTGCGGTAGCGGAACGCCTGATCGATGGAGGCCTGCAGCGGGTCCAGCGAGCGACCCACGCTGACGACCGGCGCGTAGAAGGTCTTGCCCGCGCGCAGGTCCTCGCGGTCCTCGTCGCAGTAGGCGGTGTTGGGGTCGTTGCACTCGTAGTTCGGCTCGTAGATGCCGACCTGGCCGTTGGCACGAAGCTCGGTCAATCGTGTCTGACAGGTGCCCTCACGGCACACGACGGGGATGTCGACGTCGGTGTCGTCGGCGTCGGTCCCGCCGACGTCGTCGAGGTCGAAGCCCGGTTCGCAGACCACGGTCTGCTGGCAGGCCTGGCCGGCGATGTCCGCCTGCGTGAGTGTCGGGGTCGTGAAGAAGACCACCCGACTCCCGGCGGGGCAGCGGATCTTCACTGCGCCACTGGTGCCGTCGTCGTCCGGGCCGCCATCGAAGAGGCCGGTCTCCTCGCAATAGTAGTGCACGTTGGTCGCGACCGAGGGCGTGCCCGCGAGCTGGGTGCCACCGATGAGGATGCGCGTGAGCGCGTCCACGTTGCCCGTGGTGACCGAGCTGCCAGTGACGAGGTCAGCGACCAGATCCGGGTCGCAGCTCGCGCCCGGCATGGTCGGGGTGGTTTGGCTGACGGTCGGGGGCTCGTTGCCCTGATACACATCGGCGATGCCGTCGCCGTCTTCGTCGTCGTCGGCGAGGTTGGCCGCCTGGCGCGAGAGCATCAGGTAGCCATAGGCGCTGACTCCGGAGCTCCCGGGGACGTCGACGAAGGTGTCGAAGGTCTCCTGGAAGAGCACGATGATCTGAGACTGGTTCACCAGCGCGCCGTCCAGGAGGCGGACGGTCCGGGTCCGAGCGACACCGTCCGGCACCGGGTTTCCACCCGCGAGGCTCTGGTTGAGGTCGACCAGCGTGGAGTCGCTCGCCGAGTCGTAGGGGAGCTCGCCGTCGAGGCAGACCGTGCGCGAGCGGCTGCCGGTGGCGTCGGCGCTGGTGTCGCCGGTGAAGCCTTCGACCAGCCAGGGCTCCTCGACCTCGACGAAGCCGCTCGGGCAGGAGGCGCCGTCGAGGACGGTGCGGCCGCCCACGATGGCGCTGGCCTGGAAGCTGTCGAGCCAGACGACGCAGTCGCCGGAGACGCTCTGGATGGAGCTGTCGCAGGCGGCCTCCGACGAGGGGTCGGAGCCCATCGCCAAGCTCACGGCCGGGTAGCCGGGGTAGTGGAGCGAGAGACTGGTCTCGATGCGGCCGTTCAGGTTCAGCGGGTCCCCGGGCGACGCGCGGAGGTTCATCGCGAAGGGCAGGCCGGTGACGCCCGAGGGGATCGGCGTGTTCTCGAGGTCGGTCACGTAGCGGCGCACGCCGCTCGCGTTGGTGTAGGGGTAGCAGGCGCCGTCCGCGGCCGTGCAGCGGTCCCGGACCTCGCCGAAGGTCCAGCTCTCGGTGCGGGTGCTGGTCAGCACCGCGACCATCTCGTCCCAGCCACCCTGGAGCGACCCGGCGCGGAAGGCCGCCCAGCGGCGAATGAGGCCGTTGCTGACGCCGGTCACGTTCGACTTGTCCGTGCGCAGCTCCCAGTCCGCGATGCCGGTGTCGTCGAAGTTGCCGAAGTAGTACATCGTGCCGACCCACTGGCCGTCCGGGCGCTCCACGTAGGAGAGGCGAACGTTCGTCCGCGAGGCACCGCTGCTGATCTCGATCGCACCCGTCCAGCGCACCGCGTCGATGCCCGCGGCGTTGGCGAACTCGATGGTCGGGCAGCTGTCGTCCCCGGCGCAGTCGCCGAAGAGGTCGAGGCTGACCTCCGGCTCGCGGCTCGCGGCTTCACCGGGCACGCGAATGTCGAGCCAAGCCATCGGGCACTCACCCGCTGCGGCGTCGCAGGGCTCCAGCGCGCCGGTGACCGAGTCTCGCTCGGCTTCGACGCGAGTGACGTCGCCCATCTCGTCGGTCACCTCGTGCCAGAGTCGGCGGAGCGTGAACGTCAGCCGTCGGTCGTCACCATCCTCCGGGACGATGGTGAGCGCCTTTTCGGTACGGACGTTGGAGAAGTCGAGGTGTTCTTCGCTCAGCGCGAACGCGACGGTGTCGCCACTCTCGCCGCCGCCACCCACGGAGTTGGTGGTCGGGATGCAGTAGCCGTTGGTGCCGTCATCGGTGTCGCAGCGGTAACCGTCGCCGCACGCGGCCGAGCCGGCGTCGGCTTCGCAGGGAACGCGGCACACGCGGTGGTAGCAGCCCATGCCGAGCGAGCAGTCGGCGTTGGACTCGCAGTTCGAGTAGCAGCCGCCACTGAGGCAGGTCTGGAAGAAGGGACAGTCGAGGTCGTCGGTGCAGGCGGTCTTGGTCTCGCCCTCGCCGAGGCAGCTGCCCTCGCTGCAGCTCTTGTCGCCGACGCAGCCGTCGAGGAGTTGGTCGTCGCTGTCACACGCGCGGGTCACCCCGTCGGTCTCGAGAGCGTCGCGGCACGGCGTGTAGCAGAGCGGATCGGCGGGCGGGAGCGTCGCCCCGTCCACGCAGAGATCGGCCACGCAGCTGAGCCCGCCGTTGCAGCTGCCGCCGTTGCACTGGCAGCCCTCCGTGCCGGCGTCACAGTAGACGCAGATCTCCAGGGTGGCGTCGCAGCGGTTGCCGGGGTTGCAGCGCCCCGATTCGAGGCAGGGGCCGCCTTCGTATCCGTCGTCGTCGACGCAGATGGCGCCGTCGAGGCAATGCAGTCCCGCGTCGCAGCTGCCGGCGACGCAGGGGCAGCTCACCGTTCCGTCCTCGCACTCCGCCGGGAAGCAGTACCCATCGAGACACGCGGAGCCGTCGCCGTTACAGGTCTCGCCGTCGATGCACGCGCAGCCGTCCTCGCCGGAGGGGCAAGAGGGTGAGGAGCACACACCATCCACGCACATCAGCTGAGTGCCATCCGAACCGCGCGCGCAGCGGTCTCCGGCCGAGCAGGCACAGCCGACGTTGCCCGCCGTGCAACCTTCGAGGACGCAGAGCCCGTCGAGGCACACGAGGGCCCCGACGCACTCCTCGTCGAAGTCACAGGCGTCACCCGAGGGCGGGTCGTCACCGCAGCCGGCGAGCGCCAGCGTCAGGAACGCGATGGTCAGGAGTGTCTGGAGTCGAATCATGGGTAGAGCGTCCACTGGCTGGCCATGTTGGCGGTCGCTTCGGCGCGCTCGTTGCGCACCTCCTGACCGGCGTTCTCGATCGAGCCGCGAAGGCCGTTGAGCCCGTTGAAGACCATCGTCGCGCCGATGGAGATGCCGGGCGCGACCGCGATGCTGGCGTGGGCGAGGGCCGCGCCGACGACGCTCATGCCCTTCGCGAGGATGGGCACGGCAGCCGACGCACCGAAGGTGGTGGCGATGGTCGCCGCCGTGGCGGTCAGGGCGACGGCCATCGCGAGGCCCCACAGACCCCACTTCAGCGCCTTGCCCTTCTTGCTGTCCCAGAACTTGCCGGTCGTCGCGTTGGAGAACGCGAGCGCTTTGTCCGGGGCGGTGGACTTGATGAGCATCGTGGCGCCGTTGCTCAGCATGCTCGCGGCCACGAGCATGCCGACTGCGGCGACCGCCCCGACCGGTCCGCCGAGCACCGCACCGATGGCCAAGGTGGCCACGAGGGTGCCTATGCCCTTCTTCGAGCTCAGGAGGCCGGACTCGCCGAAGAGGGTCCGCTTGCCGAGCGCCAGCAAGCCTTTGCCGGCGGCCTTCAAGCCGCGGCCGATGCCTCTTGCCGCCGCTCCGAGTGCGCTCCCGATGGCGGCCATCGTCCGGAGACCCGACGGGTCGATGTTCGAGGCGTAGCTGTTCCGTGCGTAGGCGTAGCCCGTCGTGAGCTCGCCGGATTTGGTCAGGTCCTTCGCTCCCGGATCCATGAAGCTCGGATCGGGCGCATCCCAACGGGCCGCCTGGGCGTCGAGGTTCCGGTTGGGGTAGAAGGCCAGGCCCGTCGAGACGTCGGTCTCCTTGCCGGCGAAGCCGTGGTCGTCGACGAAGTCGCCTTCGAAGCGGGTGGCGCCGTTGGCGTAGAAGAGGTTCTCGCCGGCGACCTCACCGGCCTCGTTGGTGGCCAGGCTGACCGAGCGTCGATAGTCCTGGTGCAGGAAGCTGAGCGACTCGCCGTCTTCGAGGAGGAGCCTTCGTGCCGCACCGGCGCGCATGCGCTCCGCCGACTTGCTGGCCCCGACGTCGTCTCGGATGCCGGCGTCGCGGGCGTGCGCGAGCCAGGCGTCGGCGGCGTTCACCTCGCCGTCGGCGCCGGGGTCACCGAGGATGTCGGTCTGGATGGCATCGGAGCGGAGCCGCGCGACCCGCTGACCGCCTGCCATCGGGTAGACGTTCAGGATGCCGTCCCGAACCTGGAGCGTGTCGCTGATGTAGGCCGTGAACGTCCCGGCCTCGGCCTTGGCCAGACGCTGGTTGCCGGCGCCATAGTACATCTGGCCGACCTCGCGGCCGTCGAGGCTCGCCGACACCAAGCGACCGAGGTGGTCGCGCTCGAAGGTGCGGCCGCCGCGCTCGACCATCCGGCCAGCGCCGTCGTAGTCGTAGCCGATGGTCCCGGCGCGGGTCGTCGCGTTGGGCCGCCCCGACGTGTACTCGTAGGCACCGACGTGGGCCTGGCTGGCCGCGCCGAAGGTGGACTCGCGGGAGAGGACGTTGTCGAGCGCGTCGAACTCCGACGTCACCATCTCCACCTCGGCCGCGCCACCGTAGGCTTCGCCGACGGTCCGGTAGGCGGCGTCGTAGCTGTAGACGGCGTCGAGCCCGGGTCGGAGCGTCATCGCCTCCGACGTGTCGGCCGCCGCCGTGAGGTTGCCCATCCGGTCGTGGGTGAAGGACCACCCCTGGGCGATGCGGCCGTCGGCGACGTGGTGCTCGAGGCGCGTGAGCCGCTGAAGCAGGTCGTACTCCTGCACGGTCTCGGCGCCGTTCGCATAGCGCAGCGCGCTGGCGAGGCCTCGCTCGTCGTAGCTGATGTCCTCGATGAAACTCGGAATGGCCACCAGGCGGTTGGCGCCATCGTACTCACGTTCGATCACCGAGCCGTCCGGGTAGGTCGCCCGGACCATTCGCTGCGCGTTGTCGTAGGTCAGCCGGCTGACGAAGCGGTAGCCGTCGACGGTCCGGGCCGAGTAGACGGTGTTGCCGCGGGCGTCATAGCCGATGGCGTCCGAGCCGGAGCCGAGGTCGCCGAGGTCGTAGCGGCTGCTGACGAGCTTGTTCGCCGCATGGGTGCAGTCGTCGCACGACTCGTCGAGGTCGTAGGTCAGCTCGACCGTCGGCTCTTCGCCTTCCGGGCCCTGGGCCAAGATGCGGTCGAAGGCGTCGTAGACCGAGGTGATCGAGGTGCCCGTGCCGTCGGTTCGGCGGATGGCGTTCCCAGACGCGTCATATTCGATCTCGACGCGGCCGGCGTTCGGCGAGACGACGAGCGTCGTGCGGTCGAGGAGATCGAACTCGCGCGTCTTCACGTTGCCGGCCGGATCGACGATCTCGACCACGCGGCCGAGGCCGTCGTAGCGGAAGCCGGTGACTGCGACCTCGTCGCCGAGGTCTCGCTCGTGGGCGACGAGGCGGCCGAGGCCGTCGACGTGGTGGATGGTCGGCGTGTCCGAGTGGACTCCGTCGCCGTCGGTGTCTTCGAAGTCGTAGGACACTCGGCGGAGCGGCTCGAACACGTTCCGCGCCGTCGATGCCGTCCCGTAGAGGGACTCGTCGTAGCCGATCGACTGGATCTGCCGGTCGCGGGCGTCGTAGAGGTTGGTCATCGCCGGGACGCCCTCGGGCGGCGCCATCTCGCAGTCCGGCGACTCCGACCGGTAGGCGACGAACTCGCGCACGGTCTGGCCGCGCCGGTTGAACTCCTTGAAGCCGTCGACCTGCCACTCGCCCTCGGCGATGCGGGTTCGCTCCTGGACGACGCGGCCGCGGCCGTCGACGCAGCGCGCGCTGATCACGTCGGCCGGGCCACCGCGAACGGAGCGGATGCGGGTCTCGACTCGGCTGACCGGATCGCCGAGCTCGTAGACGTAGACCTCGGAGGGGCTCGCGTCCGTGTCGCCGGGGTAGAGCTTGGTCTCCACGCGGCCAAAGTCGTCGTAGCGCCAGCGCACCTCGTTGCGGGCGGTCACGGCGGTGCCATCGACCACGACCATCCAGTCGGTGGCGCTCGCCACGTTGAGGAAGCTCGAGTCGTGCGTGTATTCGCGGCGGAGGACCCGTCCGTTGCCCTCGAGGTCCTTCACCGATGCTTCCATCCGCACCGGTCGCAGGCCCATGGCGTCGTAGGTCCAGTCGCGCCGGTGCTCGTCGGTCACGCCAGGGTCGCCTCGTGGGGTGAGCATCGCGACCACGTTGCCGTGCTCGTCGTAGGCGTTGCGGCTCTCGAAGATGGTCTCCGTCGCGGACACCCGGCGCTCGACGCTGGTCTCGAGGCCCTTGGTGAGTTGGCCGGCGGCGAGCCCGACGAAGTCCGGGCCGTCGTAGCGGTAGAGCGTCTCGTTCGCGAGCGACCCATCTTCGCTCCGCTCCACCTGCCGACGGGGCTTGCCGAGGATCCATGCGCCACCGGTCGCGGTGCCGGGCTCGATGAGCTCCGTCTCCATGAAGAGCTCGTCACCCGAGCACTCGCTGCCGCACGGGCCGAAGCCCTCGCCGCACGCGCCGCACGCGACGGGCGACTCCGGCGAGCCCCGATGCACGAGGCCGAAGCGGGACTCGCCGGTCAGCTGCCCGTAGCCGTCGTAGGCGCGGGTCGTCTGGAGCGTCGCCCACTC
Source organism: uncultured Sandaracinus sp. (assembly GCA_964462035.1). Classification (GTDB taxonomy): domain Bacteria; phylum Myxococcota_A; class Polyangia; order Polyangiales; family Houyiibacteriaceae; genus UBA1660. The sequence goes on along the minus strand of CAYXAP010000018.1, from coordinate 92,017 downwards.
GGCCTCGGCGGCCTTCTCTTGGACGATCTCGAGCTCCTCGGTCACGCACATCCAGCGGATGGGCAGCCGGAGGCTTCCCTCCGCGGGCACCTCGGCCAGCGGACAGGACTCGTAGGTGATTCGCTTCTCGCGCAAGGGGAGCCAGTCGGTCCCGTCGGCCTCGAAGAGCGCCTCGGTCACCTTGAGGCCGTTGCGGTAGGGGTCGGTCGCGCCGACGTCGTAGGTGAGCGCCAAGAGTGAGCCCGGCTGGCCATCGGTGGCGGCGTCCGCGACACCCTCGCGCTCCACGAACTCGAAGCCGCGGAAGGTCTTGTCGATGCCGTCGTAGTAGCCGCTGCGGTAGCGGAAGATCTCGACGTCGTGGAGGCCCGCGCCGTCCTCGTCACCGGTGAGCGTGACCCACGAGTCGAGCCGGGTGACGATGTTCATCGCCATCGGGAGCTCGTAGGCCCACTCCTCCGAGTCGGCGGCCTGCTGGAGGACGCTCGAGCCGTACTCGACGGCCTGGACGGAGCCGATGCCGTTGACGACTCGCGAGATCAGGTTCGGCTTCGTCGGGTAGAGCTCGAGGAAGTCGACCTTCGAGTCCTGGAACCAGACGACGTCCCGGCTGCCGTTGCCGTTCATGTCGGCGAAGAGGACGACGGTGGTGCCGATGCGGCTAGGGATCGATCCGTCCACGTCGGCGCTGCTCAGGACGCGGGCGTCCTGGAAGCGGCCGCCGCCCATGTTCGTGCCGATCTTCACCTGGTCGCCGCTGACCACGACGATGTCCGCGAGGCCGTCGCCGTTGAGGTCCTCGAGCTGCATCAGTGGGACGTCACCGGCGGTGAAGCCGCCGAAGAAGAGGTCGTCCCAGTCGGTCCACTGACCGAAGCCGAGGTTGAGCCGGTAGCGCAGCACGCCGGCGCCGGTGATCTCGACCGGGTCCTGGAGCCCGTCGCCGTTGAGGTCCGTGAGCTGGAGCGTCGCCGAGACGTCGAACTGCGCGCCGAGGTTCTCCACGTCCACGCGTGTGAACTCGACGCCGTCGTTGACGAAGACCTCGGTCGAGCCCGTGAGGGTCCGGATGACGTCGATGCGCTTGTCGTCGTCGTAGTCGAGGAAACGGACGTTGCGCGGGTTGGCGTCGCCGGAGGTGTCCTCTTCGAACTGCGGCAGCGTGGAGTCCATCAGGCAGCCGCTGCCGCCCCAGTCGCCGGTGCCCTCGTTGCAGAGGGCCTGGCCGGTGCGGGTCGATGCGAGGTCGGTGAATCCATCGCCGTCGAGGTCGAGCGCCTGGACGCCGGGCGCGTCGAGGATGAAGGGCGAGCCGCCGCTGGTGGCGGTCGAGGTCCGGGTGGTGGCGAAGCTGGGCTCGCCCGTCGCCGGGTTCATCTCGCTGATGATCCAAGTGTGCTCGCCGGTCGCCGACGTGCTCAGGATGTCCGGCAGGGCGTTGCCGTCGATGTCGAGGAGGGTGGCCCGACCGTTGGCGAGGTTCACGCCGCCGGGGAGGGTTCCCATGTCGACCATGTACGGCCCATCGCACTCGCCCATGCAGCTGCCGTCGAGCGAGCGGCTGTATTCGAACCCGAAGTGGATGGGCGTGGTCGCGTCGCCGCGGCCGGTCTGCCGGACGTCGGCCAGGCGGCTGACCCCACCGCTGGTGGTCTCGCTCTCGTAGACCAGCGTGTAGTGGCGGATTTCTTCGCTGCTCGAGAAGACCGCGATGTCGCTCAGGCGCTTCGTCAGCTCGACAACGAAGCCGGGCTCGGCGGTCGAGACCACGTCGCCGCGGTCCTCGTAGCCGAAGCGGATGCTGAAGCGCGGCGTCATGCCGCCGGCGTAGGCGTAGCCGATCGAGTCGAGCAGGGTGCGCTCGCCATCCTTGATGTAGCCGTAGCGGACGACGTGGCCGTGCACGTCGACCGTGGCGACGCGCATGTAGCGGAAGGTGTTCGTGCCGTTCTGGACCCGCGAGGAGCCGATCACGGTGCCGACCTCGTCCGCTCCGTAGTACTCGACGGAGCCGTCGGGCATCTCGACGGTCCAGTAGTCGTTGCCTGCCTCGTCGCGCCGCCACCAGCGGTAGCGCATGAAGCCCGACTCGAAGCGCGCGCGGTAGACGGCCGTGTCGTCGATGTCGTCGACCCGGATCAGCTCCATGCCGCCGTTGTGGGCGAACTCGTCGTCCTCGGTGTACTCCGGCAAGCCGCGGAGGGTCATCCGCTCGATCGAGCTGACCGCCGTGAGGTTCCAGCCGATGCCGACCTCGCTCTGGCCGGCGGAGCTCGAGTAGGCGAGCTTCACGGTCGGGGTGGCCGTGGCATAACCCCGCGGGAGCTCCACCGGGACGGCGTAGCGCATCGAACCCATGTTCGGATCGACATCGGCGTTCTCGCCGACGCCGCCGATGGAGCCGGGCCCATCGGGCAGCGAGACGCGCTCGTCGGAGACGCCGCTGTCGGCCAGCGCAGGCGCTGCGAGGAGGAGCGAAAGGGTGGCCCAACCAAGGATGCGGACGCTCATCGGGTGTAGTCCTCGTAGTAGATGTAGAGGCGGATGTCGGTCAGCGTGTCGAGGAGGATGTCCTTGTTCTCGAGTTCGTCGCGCTGATTGAGAACGAGCTGCCAGTTGGTGTTCACGAGCGGGCGATCTTCGTGTCGCGTGCTCTGGTACACCGCCGGGTCGAAGACTCGGTTGCCGTTGAAGTACGGCTGGATGACGGCCGTTCGTTCGGGGAAGACGTAGTAGTCGATCTCGTCGTCGAGGCCGCGGACGACTCCGGTCCCGGCCGACTCGAGATAGATGCGGCCGACGTGGTCGCCGGTCGTCACGGCCATCTCGATCTCGATGCGCGAGATGGTGTGGTTGCGCGTGAGCGGCGAGAGCCGGTCGAGGGTCGTCGAGAAGCCAAAGCGGATGTAGCCGTTCTCGTCGAGGCGATCGACGTCCCGGACCTCCTCGCGGAGCATCCGGTAGCGCTCCTCGTCGCTGACCGCGCTCCCGCTGTTGTCGATGCGGGGGATCTGGAGGATGTCGTCCATCAGCGAGAGCTGCAGGACCCGCGTGTCCGGCGCGCCGAAGCGTTCCTCGAACGCCAGGTAGGCGTTCTCGAGATCGACCAGGTAGCGGTCGAGGTTGTAGTCCCCGCTCGACACCATCCGCACCAGGAAGAGCTGCTCCTTGGCGGCGTAGCTCTCGCTGGTCAGGTACTCGTAGACGCGCGTGGCTCGGTAGGCCGCCCGGAGCGACTCGTGGAACGCGACGTCGGCGTTCACGATCGCGTCGTTGCGGTAGATGCGGACGTTCGGGTCCGACTTCGCCGCCTGGACGTCGACCAGGAGGGCCGCGGCTTCCTCCTGCTGCGCCTGGAGTCGCGTCGCCTCGTCGTGCAATCGGCCGACCTCGCTCATCAGCAGCCGCGCCTCGTAGTCGGCGCGGAGGGACTCGAGCTCGAGCGAGCGGAGACTCAGCAGCGTGCTCTCCATGAGGGCGTTGCTGTCGATGAGGAGCGCGTCACAGCGGTCTTCGGTGACCCAACGTGCGGTCTCCCGCTCGATGTCCGCGATCGACGCTTCCTTGTTGGCGATCTGGTCGGCGGCGCGGGCCGCGTTCCAGCCCGTCGCTTCCTGAGCCGCGGCTCGGATGGCGGCACCGCCGAGCGTCTTGAAGATGTCGCTGTAGCTGGTGGGCTCGTGATCGTTCGGGTCGGGGTCCGGGGTTCGCGGGTCCTTCGGTCGTGGGATGAAGCTCGTGATGACGCCCGCCGCGAGGAGCCCGGCGTGGATGTGCGCTTGGGTGAGGTTCAGCTCACGCCGGATGTCCGCGATGTCCGTGTTCAGGTCCCGAACCTCACCCGCGGACTCGTACTGGTAGTCGGCGAGGTCGAAGAGCCGGTCACATTGAGCGGAGGCCCGGTCACGCTCGATCTCGACCCGCTCGAAGACGTTCTCGATGCGGACGTTGATCGCCTGCAGATCGAGGAGGGCGCTCTGGTACTGGACCAGCGTCGAGTGGATCTGACCGTTGCCCATCAGGCCACAGGGGTCGCCCATGAGCTGGGCCTGGGGGTGCGCCTCCGCGTACTTGCGGGTCGCCGGGTACACCCGATCGTCCGCCTCCGAGTAGAGGCTCCCGCAGATGTCGAGCAGTTGGTTCTCGTAGTTGTTCCGTAGCCGGACGAGCTCCGCCTGGAAGTCGGCGGCGTCGGTCTGGAACTCGCGGTTGCTCGCGAGCGCTTCCTGCTCCCGGACGCGGGCGAGGTCGCGCCGCTGCTTCGCGAGGCTCAGCAGGATCTCGAAGGCATTGCGCGCAGGGCCTTCGCCATCGGGCCCTGCCGCGCTCGCGTCGAGGGCGGGGAAGGGCACGTAGTCCGGCGCGAAGCCGAAGAAGTTCACGTCGTCGGTGATGCGGCCGTAGAGGCTCCGCATGTCGAGGAGCGCCATCCGGTACCGGCGCTGAGCCGTCTCGATGGCGAGGTCGATCTGCGGCTGGTCCGCGCTGACGGCACGCGACGCGATGTCGGCCATCAGCTGCTCGATGAGCGCGGCTTCGAGGTAGGCCGACGCGTAGGCACGGCTGACCACCTGCCGAGCAAGCCCGGGGCGGGCGAGACCCTGGTAGCGCTCGGCGATCTCGGAGAACGCTCGGGCCTTCTGGGTCGAGGCGCGAATCAGGCGCTCGAGGTAGAGGATGACGGTCTCTGCGCTCAGGAAGACGACGGGCGAGTCGACCGATACGTTGCGGCTGAGGGTCTCGGCGAGGTTCGGGCCGAGACCGTAGAGCCGGTCGAGCGCCAGCTCGTAGAGCTGGACCGCGCGGTAGAGGTTGACCATCTCCTGACCGGCGACGCCGCTCAGGTCGATGCCGCCCGGCTCGAGCGCCGACCCACGGAAGCTCGCGCTGCCGACGCCGGCGAGGTCGAAGCGCGAGGCGAACGCCTTCGTCAGCGCTTCGTCGCCCTGCATCACGAGGAGCTCCGAGTAGAGCCGCTCGAAGCCGTCGCGGGTGCCGCTCGGGTCCGAGTACTGGGAGAAGTCGCCACGGAGGAAGGTCTCGACCGCCGAGCGGCGGCTGGCACTGAGCCAGCTGGTGTCGGTGAACCGGTCGTGCGAATAGATGGCGATGAGGCAGTCGACCCGGTCTCGGATCTCCTCGATGGCGGGCGGGTCGTAGCAATAGGGGATCTGATCCGAGTCCGGCAGGCAGACCCGTGGCGCATAACCGACCCGTGAGCCGCTCGCGCTGGTGAAGCGGGTGCGGTACCGGAAGGCCGCTTCGATCTCGGCCTGGAGCGAGGCGAAGGTGCGGCCGACGGTCGCCGGCTGACTCCAAAAGGTCTTTCCGCTCCGCAGATCGAGGCGGTCGTCGTCGCAGTAGGCGGTGCTCGAGTCGGTGCAGGTGTAGGCCGGGTTCATCTCCTGGATGACCCCGTTCAGACGCAGCTCGGTCAGCCGGGCCTGGCAGCTCCCACCAGTGCAGAGCGTGGCGTCGAGCTCGAAGTCGTCGCCTTCGGGGAGCTCCGCGGGGGAGACGCAGCTGACGGTCGCCTGGCACGCTTCGGCTGCGATGTCCGCCTGGCTCAGCGACGGCGCGTAGAAGTAGGTGACCTCGCTACCGACGGGGCAACGGATGGAGGTCGCCGTCGTGGTTCCGTCGTCGTTCGCGCCCCCATCGAAGAGACCGGTCTCTTCGCAGAAGTAGTGGATGGCTCCGGGGTCGTAGGTCGAGGCCGAGAGCTCGCCCGTTCCTCGAAGGAGCGCGTCCACCAGACCGCCCAGCTCGGCGGTGCTGGCGCCGGCGATGTCGCCGCTGCTCACGTCCATGTCGAGGAGCAGCTGCGGGTCGCAGCTGGCCCCGACCTGCGTGGACGGTCGGGCCAGCTCGGCGGGCGTGTTGCCTTCGAAGACGTCGGGCACTCCTTCGAGTCCGCCCTCGTCGCTCAGGTCGAAGTCGTTCGGCCGGCGACGAAGCATCACATAGCCGTAGGCGGCCGTGTTCTCGGTGTCGTCGACGAAGTCGTCGAAGGTCTCGCGGAAGAAGAAGAACATGGTGCGCTGGTCGACCAGCGCTCCATCGAGGAGCTGCAGGGTGCGGCGCCGGGCGCGGCCATCGGGGGCCGGGTTGCCTCGCGAGAGGTTGCGGTTGAGCGCTTGGATCGTGGTGTCGCTGCCAGCCTCCAGCGGCAGCTCGGTGTCGAGGCAGATCGTCCGCACTCGCTGACCGGTGGCGTCCACCTCCGTCCCAGCGGTGAAGCCTTCGACCAACCAGGGCTCGGCGATCGCCGTGAAGCCCGAGGGGCACACGCCGCCGATGGGGGCCGTGCGCCCGCCGACGGCCGCGATGGCCTCGAAGGCGTCCAGCCAGACCACGCAGTTCGTCGTGATGCGGGGGTCGCAGCTCGACGCATCCGAGGGGTCGGCGCCGACCGAGAGCGACACCGCCGGGTCTCCAGGGTAGTGGAGGCTCGCGGCAGACTCGATGCGTCCGGTGAGCGAGGTGGCGGTCAGCCCCGGCTGCCGCAGGTTCATCGCGAAGGGGAGCTCGCTCGAGCCGAAGGGGATCGGCGTCGAGTCCAGGTCGCTCACGAAGGTACGGACGCCGCTGGTGTTGGTGAACGGATAGCAGGCTCCGTCGGCGGCGGGGCATCGCTCACGGACCGTCTCGAAGGTCCAGCTCTCCGTCCGGGTGGCTTCGATCACCGCGAGCCACTCGTCCCAGCCGCTGAGGCTGCCGGAGCGGAACGCGCTCCAACGGCGAATCAACCCGTTGGTGACACCGGAGACGTCGCGTTTGTCCGTGCGCCCGGCCCACGTGTCGATGCCGCCGTCGGCGAAGGAGCCGAAGTAGATCATCGAGCCGGCCCACTGACCGTCGGGCCGCTCCACGTAGTCCAGGTTCACGAGCTCGCGGCCCCCGTCGGCCAGCACCTCGACCTGGCCGGTCCAGCGGGTGGCTTCGACGCCGCCGGCGTTCTGGAAGCTCAGCGAGGGACAGCTCTGGTCGGCGGTGCAGCCGCCGATGATGTCGAAGGTGACCTCGACCTCGCGAGACGCCGCGCTGCCTTCGGGTTGGAGCTCGAGCCACCACAGCGGACACTCACCGGCGGCAGCATCACAGGCGCCGGGCTCCCCGGTGATGGGATCGCGGTCGAGCTCGACGCGCTCGCTGGTCCCGTCGGCGTACGTGATCTCGTGCCATAGCTTGCGGACCGTGGCGACGCGGGTGATCGGCTCCTCGTCGCGGAGCCCGACGTCGACGAGTCGGCTCGTGCGCACGTTGGAGAAACTCAGCGAGGGCAGACTCACGGTGACGCCCTGGCCGCCCTCCACCTCGCCACCGGCGCCGACGCCGCGCTCGTCGCCGAGCATGATGCAGAAGCCGTTCTCACCGTCCTTGGCGTCGCAGAACCAGCCGTTGCCGCAGGTGGCCGAGCCGGTGGTGCTCTCGCAGCGCGTTCGGCAGACCTTGTTGTAGCAACCGAGCCCGGCTCCACAGTCGATGTCGCTCTCACAGTTGGAGTAGCAGCCGCCGCTCAGGCAGGTCTGGAAGAAGGGGCAGTCCAGGTCGCTCGCGCACGCCGGCTTGGCTTCGCCGGGGTCCACGCAGCTTCCGGCGTTGCACTCGTCACCATCGATGCAGCCGGGCAAGAGCTCGTCGGCGTCGCAGGTGAGCCCGTCGAGGTCGTCACGACAGGGCGTGTAGCACTGCGGATCCACGGGCGGGACCTGTGCGCCGTCGATGCACAGGTCGGCCTGACAGGCGAGCCCGGTGTTGCACGCGCCCTCGTCGCAGGCGCAGCCTTCGCTTCCCAGCTCGCAGTAGACGCAGACGTCGAGCGTGGTGTCGCAACGCGCCCCTGGGTTGCAGCGCCCGGACTCGAGGCAGGGGCCGCCCTCGTACCCGTCGTCGTCGACGCAGAGCGCCCCCTCGCGGCAGTGGAGCCCGACATCACACGTGCCGCTCAGGCACTCGCAGCCGTCGGAGGCCGGCTCGCATCCGTCGGGCACGCAGAAGCCGCTCGCGCAGCGGTTCCCCTCCGCGCAGGTCATCCCGTCGATGCACACACAACCGGCTTCGCCGGCCGGGCAGCTGGGCGACGTGCACACCCCCTCGGTGCACGTCAGCGGCTCGCCATCCGAGCCACGAACGCAGCGGCTGCCGACACCGCAAGCGCAGCCTTCGGTGCCGACCGTACAGCCGGCGCGCTGGCACTGACCGTCCTCGCAGACGAGAGCGCCGGCGCACTCCTCGTCGAACGCGCACTCGGCGGAGCCATCGTCGCCGCAGGCAGCGACGAGGAGAGACGCGCCGAAGAAGAGCCGGCACAGCCGACGCACCGAGGAGTGGGGGAGGGTGGTCATGAACCCCGGTCAGTTCCAGTTCACGCAGTGGGCCCAGCAGTCCATGTCGAGCGAGCCGCCGCGGATGCCCTCGAGGTACCAGACCCCCGAGTCCTCGGTGACCCGGCAACCGAAGCGCTCGTTCGCTGCCTCCTTGTAGGCCCCCGTGAGGAAGCAGATCCGGTTGGTCGAGGTGCCGAGGCTCGTGCGCGTGCTGAACGCGGTGTTGGTCGACCCACCAATGTGATGGTTCGTCTCACCTTCGTCATCGAGCAGGCCGCCGCTCACGTTGAGGTCGCCGCCGATCTGGACGTTCTCGACGTCCATGCCGCCCGCGAACCCGGTGCCGATCTGAATCGTGTTGTTGGCATCGATGTAGTAGCCCTCGATGTACATCTGGCCGTTGCCGAGCCCGTTCGTGTGGAAGCTGTCCGCGTTGGCTCGGCCGTAGTTGGCCGAGGTGCCGTCCGAATCCGCCACACAACCCGAGGCGTCGGTCGCGGCCCCGGTGCAGTTCGCCGTGATCCCGCCCTGGATGAACGTGCCATCGCGTACGGTCAGGTCCCCGGCGACCACGCTCGCGTTCCCCGTCGTCACGTTGAAGTCCCCGCTCGCCACGTTCAGCCCGCTGTTGACGGTCGCGCCGCCGTTGAGGGTCGACCCTCCGTTGACGCCGAGGCCGCCGTTCGCGGTGGTCCCGCCGTTCAAGGCCGTCCCGCCCTGCAGCGTGTTGGAGCTGGTCCCATCCGTGGTCAGGGCCCCGGTGATGGTCACGTCATCGCTGTTGACCGCTCCCACCTTCTCGATGATCCACCCCTCGACCAGATCGAAGTTGGCGTTGATCTCGGAGGCTCGTGCCGGGGTGTTCGCCGAAAAGGTGTAGAGCTCGGTCACCCCCAACTGGGCTACCGCTCCGCTGACGACGAAGACCCCCAGGAACGCCACCGGTATCGGCCACCAGGGGCGGCGTGAGCGGGCTCGCAGCGCGACTCGGGCTGCGAGCCGAAGGCGCTCGGCCTCAGCCGGACCGATTCCCATCCGCTCCGCGGCCTCGTCATCACCATCCAATACGGCGAGAAACTCATCGAGCTGTGCCATGGACCCCACTCCTCCGTTCGGGAACGACGACATAGGGCGTAGGCGGACGACTACAGCGAGCCGACACGCACGAACGCCACACGCGTAGCGGCGGGCGTCCTCACTTACGCGCCCCGCTCCTGCTCATCGCGCTCGGCGACCCGAGCCACGACGAATGGAGTTGCCGGCGGGAAACCACCGACGATCCTTCCACTCTTCGGGCGACGAGCCACGACACGCGAACACTCCACCTACCGCTGTGAGCGAACGACTACACCGCCGAGCGCCCCGAAACGGACCCCTAGCGAGTATCATGTGGCAAAGTCCAGCGCTAGTGGAGGCTTCCGCCGCTACTGTGAGCCAAACTCGCGCGCTTCCCGCGATCAGTGGATTGATTGAGGAAAATCGCCACACCCACGCTTGGGATTTCCGTGAGTGTTCTCACGCGCGGGCGGAATCGACCTCGGAGGCGCGATCGCGCCCCCTGGGGGGCACTCACTCCTGGGTGAGGCGCTTGATCTCTTCCTTGATCAGAGTCTCGGCGAGATCGGGAACGACTTCCCACACGACCTGTTCGACGACCTCACGGCTGAGCGCGAGCACTGCTTCCACCTGCTCCTTGGAGAGGCCGAGTGCGTCGAGCTTCTTCGCCATGTCTCCGCCGGACGCGGTTGCCGCGCTGGCAGCAGCCGCGGGGGCGGGCTTGGCCGCGGGCGCCGCTGCGGGGGGAGGCTTGGCCGGTGCCGGCGCCGGTGCCGGTGCCGCGGGGGGCTTGGCCGGCGCGGGCGGGCTCGCGGCAGCCGGTGGCTTGGCGGCCGGCGGCGCGGCGGGCTTGGGCGCGGCGGGCGCAACCGGCTCGTCCATGTCGATCTCGACCTCGGGCTCGTCGGCGAGCTCGAGCACCGGGCGCTTCGCCGGGGCTGGCGCGGCGGGCGGCTTCGGCGGAGCCGGGGGCTGGGGCGGCGCGATCGGGCTGGTGCCGAAGGCCATCGTCCGCTTGGAGACTCGGCCGCCGGCCGGGGTCTTCTGCTGTGGACTGCCGGCGCTCGGCACCGGCGGCGCGTGAGCCGGACCCTGGCTGGTCTGCGAGAGGGGACGGGACACCGGCGCGGCCTTTGGCCGGTTGGCCGCGAGCTGGGTGACCTTGTCGATCACCACCTGGGAGTCGAAGGGCTTCGCGACGTGGTCGTCGACCCCGCTCGCCTTGCCCTTGGCCTCGTCGTACGGGTTGTGCTGGCTGGAGAGCAGGATGACCGCCGCTCCTCCGTTCGCCTTGATGGCCTGGGCCACGGCGTAGCCGTCCATGCCCGTCATCGAGACGTCCGCGAGGACCACATCGGGCTGGAGCGAGGCTGCGGCGTCGACCGCCTGCTGCCCGCTCTCAACCGTCGTGACCTCCGCATCTTCACCCGCGAAGGTCAACTCCAGGATCTGTCGCATGGTCGGACTGTCGTCGACAGCCAGGATCTTCACCGCCACGGAATGGCCTCCATTCGCAGAAAACGCGAGATCATCGGTACCGCACGGCGCCCGTAAGGGTCAAGAACGATGCATGTTTTGGTGTATGCGTCCTGACTCCCCAACAGGGGGGTCAGTGGACCAGATCGACGCCCAGGGCGGTCGCCTGACTCTCGATCGACTCGATGAGATCGGTCAGGCCGCGGGCTGCGCGATGAGCGGAGCGAAGGACCTCGGCGGCATCGTCGTGGCGCTCGAGGTCGCTGAGGAGCTGGGCCAGGCTGTTCGCCGATCGGGCGTCGGCCTCGTTGGCCATCAGCGCCCGGCGGAAGTAGCGCATGGCCAGGCCATGATTGCGCTCGTTCAGCGCCTCTTGGCCGAGGTCTCGGTTCTGCTTGGCGACGGCACGACGGACACGATCCCAGCGCGCCGCGATCTCCGGGCCCCGCTCGCCGGTCTCGAAGGCACACCGCATCGCGTGGCGGGCGCCGAGCTCGTCGTCCAGGGCGAGCGGATAGCGCTCGATGGCTTCCATCACGGCGGCGCAGTCGTCGGCCACCACCGCCGTCAGCACCTCGCGCAGCGGCACGTCGCTGCCATCGTTCGCGGCGTCCGCGACCTGCAGCGCGGTAGCGGCACCGCTCGGGCGAGCGAGCGCGGCTCGCAGCAGGCGACGGGCCGAGTGGAACTCACCCGCGTGCTCACGGCCGAGTCGGAGCTGGCGATCCCAGAGTCGCTCCTCGTCGAGCAGCAGACTCAGGCGGAAGTGGGCACGGGGATCGGGGAGCGCGTCCTCGAACGCTTCGATGGCGCCGCCGATGTCGCCGACCTGCTCGGCGAGCGCACCCTCGATCAGCGCACGCTCCTTTTCGTCGAGCTCGTACTCCGGCAGCTGCTCCCGCAGCCGCTCGAGCTGATGCCAACGCAGCCCGACCCACCCGATCCGTTGCAGCAGGAGATCTGCGCGGAGCTCCTCCGGGATCCCCTCGAAGGTCTCGGCGCTGATCCACGGGACGTCGCGGAAGGCCCAGTCGAGCTGGCTGAGCTCGAGACCCGAGAAGTGCTCCAGCTTCGCGAGCTCGAACTCGAGCGCGGGTTTGTCGTCGACCAGCGGCTCGGCGCCCGCGGCGAAGGCGCGCGCGCCTTCGGTGTCGAGCTCCATCACCGAGGCATAGTCGGCGAGGTCGTCCATCGCGAAGGGCCGCAGGTAGGGGCGGAGCCCCTCGCTCGCGACGCGCTCGGCGTAGCGCTGGCCGAGCGAGAAGTCGCCGTCGCCGGCGACGAGGATGAAGCTCGAGTCCTCCGCGACGTATGCATGCACGTCATCGAAGACCTCGAGGAGAGTGGCCACGATGCGGCGTAGGTGACGGACCTCGATCCGGAAGAGGTTCGACCAGAGCGAGAGCACGCCCCCCTCGTCCAGCGCGCGCTGGACCTCTTGGAAGAATTCCACGGTGTAGAGTGCGCTCGAGCCCGCCAGCCACGGGTGAGAGGGCTGGCTGATCACCGCGTCGTAGGTGCCCGGCTCGGCCAGGACCAGCTGCGCTCGGGCGTCGTCGATGATCAGGTTCGCGCGGGGATCGTCGAGCGGGAAGTCGCGCTCCGTGTCGGTGTAGAGGAAGCGCGCGGCGTCGACGATCGCGTGCTCGAGCTCGACCACGTCGACCCGTTCGTAGGGGCCGCCGAGGGCCACCGCGGTCGAGTGCGCACCACCGAGCCCCACGATCATCGCGCGCTCCGGCTCGGCGGCGTAGAGCGTCGGCAGCGAGCCGAGCACCACCAGCTCCTCACCGAAGCCCGGGTCCGACCCGCCGATGCCGGACTCGGGCCGGCCGTCGTTGAAGAGCCGCAGTGAGTCGCCGCGATCGATGACGGTGACGGTCGTGTTCCGGCCCTCCTCGAGCACCCGGACGCCCTCGTTCCAAGTGTCGTCCGGTCCCTGCACGAGCGCCGTGGTGGGGTCGTACCAGGAGTCGAGCAGGTAGGGTAGGTGCAGCGTCGGGCGGCCCCAGAGCATCATCGAGAGCACGCTGACCGGCACCAAGGCCACGAGGAGGCGAACCGCGACCGGCGACCGGCCCGTAGCTGCGAGACCGGCCGCCGCCGCCATGAGCGCGTGAACGGCAGCAACGACGACCAGGGCCCGCTCGACGCCGCTCGTACCCTCGACGAAGCCCTGGCCGATGGCCAGCATCTCTTCGGTGGGGTGAGCCTGCAGGAGAGGCACCAGCACGAAGCCCGCGACGAGCGACCCGACCAAGCCCCCGAGGGTGTTGGCGGCGAGCACCTTGCCGCCGTGGTCCGCGGCCTCGCCGCCATGCCCGCCCGCGATGCGCCAAGCGAGGGGGATCGAGGTTCCGAGGGTCAACGCGATGGGGAAGAGGAGCACTGCGCTCGCCGCGAGGAGCACGCTCCACTCGTGTGGCACGACCAGCGTCGATTCGTGGATCAGCATCACGAGCCGCGGGGTCTGGGTCGCGGTCCAGATGGAACCCAGCGTCAGCATCGACAGCAGCAGCTGCGTTCCGGCGAAGAGCCAACGGGCGTCGTACCTGCGGGCAAGCCAGTTGGCGATCAGTGATCCGAGCGCGATCCCGAGAAGGAAGTTCACGAGCATCGCAGCGAACGCCTGGGTCGTGCCCTGGACGACCATCCGGAGCACCCGAGTCCAGAGGACCTCTCCGGCGAGAGACGCGAAGCCGGCCCCCGCCGCGAGGAGCGCGGCGGTCCGGACGGCCGGCGGTAGCTCCGGCTCGTCGAGCGGTGCGTCTTCCGGCTCGACGATCGGATCGTCGACCAGGGTGGTCTTGCGCCAGGCCACGAAGACGATCAGGGCGGCGAAGAGGCTCGCACCCGCCGCGACCACGATCGAGGCTCGCGCGCCATGGACGGGTACCAGGTAGAGCCCCGTCACGCCGGCGCCGAGGACCGCGCCGAAGGTGTTGACCGCGTAGAGCCAGGTGGCCGAACGCTCCCAAACGATCCCGCGCCGGGCCGCCGCCGAGATCATCATCGGCAGGGTCGCGCCCATCAGCATCGTCGGTGGAAGCAGGATCAGCACCGCCAGGAGGAAGCGGACCACCGTCAGGCTGGCTCCCTCGGCGCCGAGCCCGGAATAGACCGAGTGGACACGAGGCACGAGCCAGAGCGACGCGAGCGCCCAGAGGGCCACGCCGACCTCGAGCAGCGCGTAGATCCGGGCCGGGCGCTTCACCCGGTCGCCAAAGCGGCCGCCGAGCGCCGAGCCGAGCCCGAGACCCAGGAAGAAGGTCGCGAGCACCGTGGCGATCGCGTAGTCGCTGACGCCGAAGACCCGCTGGAGCATTCGGCCCCAGGTGGACTGGTAGATCAGCGCGGCCGCGCCCGAGCTGAAGAGCGCCACATAGAGAGTGGCCATCCGGAGTCGTTCCACGAGCACGGCGGGCGGGACCCTAGTACCTGGGGAGGGTCTTCGAAAGACCCTCCCGCTTCGCGCCGGTGGAACCGGCGACTTGCTCCCACCCAAACGGGCACCTGGCGGCGCGTTCGTCGCGTCTAGCCACATCGTGGGACGGGGCGGGCGATCGGAGCGCTGGCGCGGGGTGGGGCGGCGTGCGAAACGGGTCCGCGATGGAGAGGCCCCCGCTCGAAGAGGTCCCGGTCGACCCGAACAATGGGCGCCGCCGGTACGAGACCGTGACCCCCCGTCTGCCCGAAGGTCCGCTCGATCTGACGGCTCTGGTCCCAGGCGAAGGACCGCTCGAGCTCGACGTGGGGTTCGGCCGCGGGGCCTCGCTCTTCGCGCGGCACGAGGCGGCGCCGGAGTCCCGACTCATCGGCATCGAGATCAAGTCGAAGTGGTCCTACAAGGTCGAGGCCCGCTGTCAGCGCCAGGGGCTCTCGAACGTGCGTGCGTTCGCGGGCGACATCCGCGAGATCCTCCCCCGGAGCGGTCCCGAGGCGTGTCTGTCGAAGGTCTTCCTCCACTTTCCGGATCCCTGGTGGAAGCAACGCCACCGTCACCGGCTGGTGCTCCAGTCCTCGGTGCTCGACGATCTCGCTCGTCTGATCTCGCCTGGCGGGGTGCTCTTCGTGCAGACCGACGTCGAGGACCGCATGGCGCTCTACGAGTCCGTGGTGCGGGAGCACGAGGCCTTCGAAGGGGAGCGGCTCGATCACAACCCCTACGGCTCGACCTCCAACCGCGAGAAGCGCGCCGTGGAGGACGGGCTGCCCGTCCATCGGCTCCGCGCGACCCGGCGTTGAGTCACTCGGTCGAGCGGAACGCGGCCTTGGCGACCGCGCCGAGACCCACGAGGAGGAGCACCGCGCCGATCGGCACCAGGAGAATGGGTAGCGAGGGGTCACCTTCCGGGTGCCCGATGGCGCCGAAGCCGAAGCCCAGCGGGATCAGCAGCGCCGCGGCTCGCAACGCGTGGCCCGGCCAGCGTCGACTGACCAGCGGCGCGCCCGCGACTGCATAGACCAGCACCACCAGGGCCAGCCCGACCGCGTGCGCGTGCGCGAGGGTGAGCAGGAGTCGCGTGAGCGAGTCGTCGAGGTAGGGCCCGACCTTGAAGCCGTGGAGCGTCTCGAGCACGACGCCAGCGGTCGCCCCGAGGAGGAGCCAGGTCCAACCGAAGCGAAGCGACGCGCGCAGCTCGGCACGCTCGACCTCGTCTCTCATTCGCCGATCTCGATGGCGAGGGTCTCGGCGTTCGCGCGCAGCTCGGCGACCCGTGCGTCGTCCACCGGCCGGTACTCGACCACGGCAGCCAGCGACGCCACCTGCTCCCGGCGCTCGTGGGTCTCGCCCGTGGGATCGAAATCGACCCATGCGGGCGCGTTCTCGATACGGCCGCGAAGCGCCCGGAAGGCGATCCGGCGCACCGCGGGGTACGGGTCCGATGCCATGGCCTCGAGGAGCACGCCTCGAGCGTGCTCTGCTTCGACCGCCGTGGAGCGGCCCCACGCGGCGGCCACCACGGCGCGTTCGACGGGGTCACCGCCGAAGAGGGCCCGCTCACCCCAGTCCTCGCCCCAGTCCAGGTGGCAGAGGAGGCAGGCGTTCGGCTCTCCGTGGATCGGTGCGCGCCCCTGCGTCTCTCGGACGGCCGGGGTCGCGATGCGGTGGCTCCGATGCGCGGCGACGACGCCGTACACCACGCGAGGCATGTGGCAGTCGACGCAGGCGACCGCGCCGTCGTGGGCGGCGTGGTCGTCCGTTCCCGGACCAGCGTGGCAGTCGATGCAGGCCCCGTCGCCCAGACGCCCCTCGTGGATCGCCGTCACGCGAATCTGTCCCTTTGGATCGGCGCCATGCATGCCGTGGCAGGTGGTGCAGCTGAGCTCGCCCTCCCGAGTGCAGGGCGACTGCAGCCAGCCCTGGTATTCGTAGGCGGTCAGTCGCGGGGTCCCGCCCGGCCAGAAGCGGGCCGCGAAGATGGCTTCGCCGTGGAGCTCGGTGTCACGCCAGAGGGGCTCCGAGAAGCGAGCGAGGTCGTCTCCCGGCACGAAGGGATCGCCTCGCCGCAGGAAGGGGCGAACGTCGGCCGTCTTGCGCTGGCCGTGGCAGCGACCGCAGACGTCGGCGCTGCGGTCGGCGTCGAGTCGGTCCGGGTTCACGATGGTGGGGTCGGCATCGTCGCCGAGGTGGAGCACGTACCGACGCAGTGGCCCCTGGTTCTCCGCGACGTGCTCCGCGCCCGGTCCATGGCAGCCCTCGCAGGCGACGCCCAGCTCGGCGACCTCGGTGTCGAAGCGGGGCCCGTCGGGCGTGTCGCGCAGGCCCGGGTTGGGGCCGACGTTGTGGCAGAAGACGCAGTTGTCGTTCCATCGAGTGACGTGGCGCTCGAAGTCGGCGCCCTCCGCCGGGTCCGGCGTCAGGAAGGCGCCGTTCATGTGCATCCAGCGCCCTTCCTCGATGTGCCAAGCGACCGGCAAGCGAACGAACACCCCGTCGCGCTCGGCGACGTACTGCTGGATTCGGCGGGAGCCGATGGTCATCGCGACCTCGTCGCGGCTCACTTGCGATCCTTCGGCGTCGCGCACCGAGACCACGAAGGCGCCGCCTTCCCGTTCCATCGTGGCGGTCCACCCGCGGTAGGCGAGCTCGCTCCCATCGAACGCGCCGACGACGGCCTCTTCGGTCGCGTTCTGCGTCATCCGTCGGTGGTGTGTGCGTGACCAGCTCTCGTGATGGTCCTCGTGACAACGGCGGCAGACCGTGGAGCCGACGAAGTCCTCCCCATGCAGATCCCGCGTGGTGGCGAGATCGGCGCGGACCTCACCGTGTGCGTGCCAGCCGAGCGCCAAGGCAGTCACGCCGCTGGCACCGAGCGCGATGGCGACCAGCGCCGTGCGCGCCACTCCTCACCCGCCACCGATCTGCTGGAGGGTCTGGTCGACCCGGGCCGCCTCTGCCTCGAGTCCGAGGTGGCGGAAAGTCGCGCGCGCCTCGCGCAGTCGCTCGCGAGCCGTCTCCTGATCGCCGCGCTCCACCAGGTGAGCGCCGAGCGCGACGAGCGAGCGGGCGGCCTCCCGCTCGTTGCCGGCTTCCCGGAAGAGGTCGATGCTGGTCAGGAAGCTCTCCTCGGCCGCCTTGTCGACCTGGCCGGCCGCGTCGAAGAGGGTCTTGGCGCGATGCTCGCCGAAGGCTCGGTGGACGAACGCGACCGCGTCCGGGAGTCCGAGCTCCGTGGCCGCATCCATCGCCTCCTGGAGCTTCCCGGTGGCGCCGTCGTCGATGCGGCGGACCGCCAGCACTGCCTGGTTCCGCAGGACGTCCGCGAGGGCGCGGCGATCGCCGATCTCGACGGCGAGCCGCTGTGCCTGCTCGAGCGCGACCTCGGCCTCGTCGTAGGCACCGTCGACCAAGCGGGCTTCGCCCACGTTGTTGAGGAGGAAACACTCGGATCGCCGATCGGCGAGCTCGCGCGCCCGCTCGAGGGCCACGCGCCATGCGGCGACGGCGCCCTTGCGGTCGCCCCGCTCGTAGGCGATGACGCCGAGCGCGTTCTGGGTCTGCAGCGCGCCTTCGGCGTCCGAGATGCGTTCGCGGATGTCGAGGGCTGCGCGGAAGAAGGACTCGGCGGTGTCCAGGTCGCCGCGCTTGAGCTCGAGCTGCCCGAGGGTGTTCAGCGAGACGGCCTCGCCGCGCTCGTCGGCGTGCGCTCGACGGATCTCGAGCGCCTCCGAGCCGTGTGCGATGGCCGCCTCGACTTGGCCGTGGAGCACCTCGATCTGCGCCAGATCGTCGAGGGTCGCGGCCACGCCGCGGAGGTCGCTGGCGCTTCGGAAGAGCTGGAGCGCGCGGTCGAGCAACGTCCGGGCTCGCTCGTCCTCACCGCGGGCGCGGTGGTTTCGTGCGATGCGGTTCAGGGCCGCGCCGCCCTTGCCTTGGGCGCCGGTCCGCCAGGCCAGCTGCAGCATCTCGGTGAAGACGTTCGTGGCTTCGTCGTAGCGGCCGAAGGTCGAGAGCAACGAGCCATGTTCGTGGAGCGCCTCCACGCGCCGAACGATGTCCTGCTCTCCGATGAGCGTGAGCGCCTGCTCGACGTAGCGCAGCGCACGTTCGGGTCGGAGCTGCTCCCGCTCGTAGCGGGCGGCCTCCAGATAGGCGCGGCCTGCGCGCGGCTTCTGGCCGGCGCGCTCGAGATGCGGCGCGATCATCGAGGCCACGCCCTCGCGGCGAACCTCGGCGACGAGGGAGAGCCAGCGCGCGACGGCGCCGTGCCGCCGCACGCGGTCCTTCTCGTCCAAGCCCTCGTAGACGAGCTTTCGGGTTCCCTCCACCGCGAAGACATATTCGCGGGCGCCGGGGATGTCGGACTGCTCCATCTCGCTCACGAAGCCCTTCTCGGCGAGTCGACCGAGCGCGCCCTCGAGAGCCTCCTGATCCTCGTCATCGGGCCAGATGGAGAGCGGGTCGGCGGCTTCGCCTGGGGGCGTGCGGTCACCGCGCATCTGCCCGAGCACTGCGCCGTCCCAGAAGACCTCGCCGACCACGGCCGCGCGCTCGACCGTCGCTCGCTCCAGTCCGTCGAGGCGCGCGAGGCGCGCACGGATGGCGTCTTCCATGGAGATCGGCAGCTCGTCGTCGCCGGAGAGCCGAGAGAGGTCGACTTCGAGGCCCTGCTCCGACTGGACGAAGACCCCCGCCTCCCAGAGCGCGAAGGTCAGCTCACGGACGGAGGCTGGCTTGCCCTTCGAGCGGTGGGTCACCGCGCTGACGAGCGGCTCCGGCGAGCTGGTGAGCGTCGGGAGGAGCACGTGCAGCATCGACTGCACGTCGCCCTCCGAGAGCGGGGCGATGGGGCCCACCGCCACACCGCCTTCGGGCTCCAGCTCTCCCGCACGCTCGAGCAGCGGCTCGGCACCGGTCATCGCGATGGCGACGTGTCCCTCGACCTTGGTCAGCGCACGGATGAGATCCCACGCCGCCGATTCCGCGTAGTGCACGTCGTCGAGAAGGAGCAGCACTGGTCGGGACTGAGCCTCGCCCTCGATGAGGCGCGCCAGGGCCTCGGTCGCCCGTCGGTGGAGCTCCTCCGGCGAGCCCTCGATGCTCGAGAGAATCGGGCTGTCCGGGAATGGAATGCCGGCGATGTGTCCGAGGAGGTGGGTGGTCTCCATCACCCGGATCGCGTCTGCGGTGCCGAGCGCCGAGCGCACCTGAGTCGACATCTGGGCCCGAACGGCGCTCGGCGACGAGGAAGGCGTGACTCCGAAGCGCTCGAGGAGCAGCCGGGAGAAGGGCGCGTAGGGCCCGTCGCCACCTTCGCGACAGGCACCGTAGAGCACCTTCACGCGCGGGTCGATGCGCGCTGCGACCTCGCTGGCGTAGACCATCAGCCGGGTCTTGCCACTGCCCCGCGGGCCCTCGAGCGCGACCAAGGTCGGGCTTCCGAGGGTGTAAGCGCGCTCGATACCGGTGAGCAGCGCCTGCGCCGGCTCCGCCTGGCCGATGAGCGGGCTCTCACCGGGGGGCTCGTCTTCGGCCGGCTCGAGCAGGTCCGGTTCGACGATCTCGTCGGTGCTCTCGCCCGGCAGGGTGTCCGATGGATCGAACTGACCCTGCTGAGCCTCGAACTCCGGCGAGGCGCTGACCACGGTCGCCTCGCCCGCACCGACGACGGTCCGGCCGGTCCGGTGGGCCGCCGTTTCGAGGCTGCGGCCACAGCTGGCGCACGCGCGCCAGGCACGGGGGTTCACGAAGCCGCAGTGGCGGCAAGCCGAAGAAGGGCCGATCATCGGCGCGATGGTCGCCGACCCGTCGATCCCGGGCAAGGGCCCTAAAGGCGATCCCCCGGAATGATGCGGAGGCAGCGTCCGGCATCACGGGTCTGCGCTGCGACATCCACCGTCCGCGGTGGTCGACACGGATGGGCTGGCGGTCGTGGCCGCCGGCCGCTGCGAGTCACGTGGATCAGCGCGAGGCGAGGGTGGCTTCGCAGCGGGCCCGCGCCTCGGCTCGGCGCACGGCCTGCCGTCGCTCGTGGACCGCGGGTGGGAGCTCGAGGCTCGGGGCGCGGGTGCCCGGCTCGGCGTCTTCGCGGGCCTCGTAGAAGAGGGCAGGGTCGCCGACCACGTCGTAGAGCTCTTCGCCCTGCGCGAGCAGCTCGCAGTTTCGGCTCTCGAGCATCTGCATGATCCGCGGGAAGGCGGCGACGCTCCACGGGTGGGTGTCGTGCATCAGGACGATGCCGCCACGCACGCCTTCTTCGCGCTCGCGCCGGTCGAGGACTCGCCGGAAGATGCTCTCCACGTCCTCGGCGTCGTCGACCTGGAAGTCACCGGTGCCATGGCTCCAGAGCATCTGGGTGTACCCACGCTCCGCCAAGATCCGGTCCGCGCGCGGAGACCGCGACCCGCCGGGCGGGCGGAAGAGCCGAGGCCGAATGCCGACCAGGTCCTCGAGGACCCGGTCCGCGTGGTCCAGCTCCTCGGTGATCGCGTTGGTGCTCATCAGCGGCAGCTGCTGGTGGGTGACCGTGTGGTTCCCGATCACGTGCCCGCGTCGGACGATCTCCTTCAGGAGCTCACGCTGCTCCACGATGCGATTCCCAGGCCCGTCGAGCCGGTCGACAGTCACGAAGAAGACCGCCTTCACCCCGTAGCGGTCGAGCGCGTCGAGCAGCAGGGGGGTCGTTCGCCGCTCGGGGCCGTCGTCGAAGGTGAAGAGAAGCACTCTCTGCGCGCTCTCCCCGGTGATCACCCGACCATCTTCGAGGCCGACGGAGGCAGCGTGCAGAGCCGAGAGATCGTCCGTCTCTGCAGGGTGGGGCGTGCGGATGGGAACGGGCTCGGCCGGCTCCCGTGGGCGTTCGTCGACCGAACGAGCCTGAGGGGCGCGCGATTCGACCCGTACGCTGGCCGCGGCGGGCGTCACGCGCGACGCGGCGAACGCACCGCCTGCGAGCGCGAGAATGCACGCCAAGATGCCGTAGCGAGTCCTCACCAGGCGAGCATAGGGAGCCTGGTCGTATCGCCCAAAAAAGGCGCGAGGCGTTCAGCGGGTGCTGAGCTGGAGCGGCAGGTCGAAGGTCACGGGCCCCCCCTCGGGTTCCGGGAACACCCAGGCCGAGGCGTGTCGGGTCAGACAGCTCCGCAGCGTCGGCGGGACGTCCGCGTCGCCGCGCAGGGTGGCGCGTCGCACCGAGCCATCGCGGGCGACCCGCACGCGGAGGGTGACGCTTCCGCTCAGCGTCGGGTCGGTCCGACGGAGGTCTCGCTCGTAGCAAGCGCGCAGTCGGCGGATCGTCGGTGCGACCGTCGCCTGAATCTGCGCCGGCTCGAGATGGCCGACCACCGGCCCGGTGCGGATCGGCCGCAGCGATCGCTCGTCGAGCGACGCGCCCTCGTCCACGAGGGTCAGGGTCGTGGTATGCGGGTCGCCCTCGAGGTCGAAGCCCACCACCTCGTGCTCGCCCGGGCTGAGGAGGAGGCGTCCGGCGACCCCACCAGGGAGCGCGTCGCCGTCGATGGTCCAGCGCGTGAAGCGCACGCTGCTCGGCAGCTCGAGCGCCAGGGTCCGCTCGCCCAGGCTGGGTGTCAGCACGTCGGCCTCGCTCGCGGCTCGGAGGGCCGGGTCCGAGCTCCAGCGGGCAGGCGCGTCGAGGCGCGCCACCCGCACCCCATCGCGGGTCACCTCCACCGAGCCCTCCTCGAGGGTCACGGTCACCACGCCGTCCTCGCTCTTGGAGACCCGGAAGCGGGTGCCGAGCGCGTGCACCTCATAGGGCGCCGCGACGATGGTGAAGGCCTGCCCGTCCTCGACCACGCTCGAGACCTCACCCGTCTCCAGCTCGAGCTCCAGCTCGTCTGGCCGGAGGGTCGAGGCCGTGAGCCGGGCCGCGCCGAGCAGCGCCACTGCGGTGTTCGGCCCAAACGCCGTGTGCACGGCGTGCTCCGCGACGACCTCGAGGGTATCCCCCTCATGGATCGCATCCCCCAGGGCCAGCAGCGCACCGTTTCTGGTCGGGGCGCCTGCCAGGGCCACGACCCGGCCGTCGATGGTCTCGACCGTGGGCGGCGGAGGGGTCTCCTCGACGACCGGTGTGGGGGGCGACTCGTCCAGCTCGGCCACCGGGCCCTCGTCCACGTTCCACAGGAGCGCGAGGAGCACGACCGCCGCCAGGGCGAGCCCCATCGCCGGAACCAGCCATCCCGGTCGCGATCGGGGCTCGGCACTCCGAGCGAGCGCCTTCGCTTCCCGACGGAGGGCGAGGTCCATCGTCGACCAGTCCACGTCGACGTGGCTGTCGCGGACGTCTTCGGAGACCGCCGAGAACGCCTGGATCTCGGCGAGCGCTCGGGTACAGACCTCACAGCTCTCGAGGTGCCGGCGCAGACGCTCCTCCCCCTCGTAGGAGAGCGCGTCGGCGTCCAGGGCGATCAGCGCCCGCCACTTGGGCTGATGGCTCATCCGGTGTTCCGTCGCTTGCGGCGGGGCCGCTTCTTCGGCGCCGTGTCGCTTTTGGTACGGGCGGCTTCGGTCCGGGGCTTCCCCGGCAGGTCGGGCATCAGGTGCTCCACCAGCTGGGCGAGCGCGGGCTCCTCCGCGAGCGCGGCGTAGAGCTCCTTGCGCGCGTAGAAGAGCCGGGTTCGGACGGTCAGGACCGGCGCGTCCACCCGCTCCGAGATCTCCTTGGCGCTGAGCCCCTCGAAGTCGTGGAGCACCAAGACTTCGCGCTTCTTCTCGCTCAGCCGGTCCACCAGTCGGTAGAGGGCATCGATTCGACGCTGCCGGGCGATCGCCAGGTCGGGCGTCTCGACCGGAGCGTCCTCGGGCCGGCGATCGGGGACGGGCACGTCCACGGTGCGGGGCCGGGAGCGTTTCTTCCGGAGGTGCATCTTGGTCACGTTGGCCGTGAGTCGATACAGCCACGTCGTGAACTTCGAGTCTCCACGGAACTTGCCGATCGACCGGTAGACATGGACGAAGACGTCCTGGACGACGTCCTCCACCTCGCTCGAGGGCCCCATGTACCGGTGCACGATGCGGGCGACGGTCTCGCGGTGGGCGAGGAAGAGCTCTCGGAAGGCCGCCTCGTCGCCGGCCTGGGCACGTGCGATCAGGGGGTCCAAGCTACCTCTCCGGCTCCGGTCTGGGTGCGCACCGAGCCGCTGGCCTGGGGCAGCCGAGGCGCGAGGGCTGGTGAGACTGGACGTTAGCACGCTCATCGTCAGCAGGTCCGTTGCCCACCCGAGCGCAGCCGTTCACGAAAGACACGTCTTGCCAGTCTTGCACGGGTCGCCTAGGAACGCGCTCGATGCTCTCGGTTCGAAGGCTCACGAAGCGCTACGGGGCGCAGGTCGTCGTCGATGGCGTCGACTTCGAGGTCGCCGAGGGCGAGATCGTGGGCTTCCTGGGCCCCAACGGAGCCGGCAAGAGCACCACGCTCAAGATGATCACGGGTTTCCTGGCGCCGACGGCCGGGGCCGTGACGGTGAACGGCATCGACGCCCTGAGGCACCCGCAGAAGGCGCGCCGCTCCTTCGGCTACATGCCCGAAGGCGTCCCGCTCCATCCGGAGCTGCGGGTCCACGAGTACCTGCGCTTCCGCGCCGAGCTCAAGGGCGTGCCGTCCCGCAAGATCGGTGATGCCATCGAGCGCTCGCTCGACCAGGCGTCCGTGGCCGACGCGGAGAACCGCATCATCCGCCAGCTCTCGAAGGGCTACCGCCAACGGGTCGGCCTGGCGGACGCGCTCCTGAGCGATCCGCCGCTGCTCATCCTCGACGAGCCGAGCTCGGGCCTCGACCCCAACCAGATCCGCTACGTCCGTGAGCTGATCCGGGACTTCTCGGGCAAGAAGACCGTCTTCCTCTCCACCCACATCCTGCCGGAGGTCGAAGCGACCTGTGACCGGGTCGTGATCATCAACAAGGGCAAGAAGGTCGGGGAGGGCGATCCCCGGAGCCTCCGCAGCGAGCGCAAGGAAGCGTTCTTCGTCCGCTTCGTGGGCATCGGAACGACCGCTGCGTTCCGCGAAGCACTGCAGAGCGCGAGCTACCGCGACGGGGGCATCGGGAAGGACCTCGAGCTCGAGGCCGACGGCGATCGCGTGCGCGGCCGGCTCCAGGTGCCTGATGAGGACGCCATCGACGTGCTCTTCCGAGCGATCGCCGGAGCGGGGCTGACGCTCCGCGAGCTGGGCGGTGAGGCCCGGAGCCTCGAGAGCATCTTCACGGAGCTCACCACCGAAGAAGCCGCGCCCGACTCGGTGGACGAGGAAGAGGACGACGAAGACCAAGACGAGGCGGTCGACGACACCTCCGAGGAGTCCGAGGAGGACGACTCGTGAGAGCCGGTTGGGCCATCTGCAAGCGCGAGCTCCGGTCGTTCTTCGTGTCGCCGGTGGCGTACGCGCTCCTGGTCGCCTGGCTGCTCTGCTGTGGCGGCAACTACGGGTTCGTCGCCAACATCTACTCGTCGCAGCCGGCGACCGGCGGCAGCGACAACCCGCTGACCATGTTCTTCGGCGGCACGCTCCTCTTCTTCCTGCCGCTGCTGGTCTTCATCCCGATCATGACCATGCGCCTACTCGCCCAGGAGCGAGCGGAGGGGACGCTGGAGGCGCTGATGACCAGCCCGGTCTCGGAGCGGGCGGTCGTGCTCGGTAAGTATGGCGCCGCGCTGATCTTCTGGGCCGCCCTCTGGGCCCCGACGCTGATCTACGTTTGGATCACCAGCCGCTTCGGTGACGTCGACCTCGGCGTGGTCGCCGCCAGCTACCTCGGCGTGATGGCGGTCGGCGCGTTCTACCTCGCCATCGGCGTGCTCATGAGCGCGCTCGCGCCCAACCAGGTGGTGGCCGCGACGCTGACCTTCTTGCTGCTGGTGCTGCTCTTCGGCATCGGGATCTTCCAGTTCATGGCCTTCGACCTGACGCGGGACGTGTTCAGCTACGTCAGCATCTGGACCCACATGCAGGACTTCGCCAAGGGCGTGGTCGACACTCGCGCGCTCTTCTTCGACGCGACCGCGGCGGCGCTGATGATCTTCCTGGCGATCCGAACCCTCGAGTGGCGGAGGCTCACGTCGTGAGCGGGCAGGACGAGGAAGAGGTCGAGGAGCTCGACGAGACCGCCGAAGAGTCCGAGCCGAACACGGAGTCGGAGTCGGAGTCGGAGTCGGAGGTTGCGAATTCCGACGACGACGCGGGCGCTCGCCTACGCGCCGAGCGGAAGCTCTACACCATCATCGGCAGTCTCCTCTTCACGCTGATCGTGCTGATGCTGAACTACCTCAGCTTCCGCCACTTCGAGCGCTACGACTGGACGCGTGACACGCGCTTCACGCTCTCGGAGCGGAGCACCGAGGTGCTCGAAGGCCTCGACCGCGACGTGCAGCTGGTGCTCTTCTTCAGCTCAGGGGAGCCGGAGCTCGAGGATGTGCTCGAGCTGGTGCAGCAGTACGAGAGCGCGTCGGAGCGAATCACCGTTCGCCAGGTGGACCCGCTCCGGCAGCCAGCCGAGGTCCAGCAGCTGGCCCAGCGCTACGACGTCGACCTGGCCCAGACCCGCGAGGGTCAGACCGTCACCGACGCGGCCGCCATCGTCATCGCCGGCGACCGTCGCTGGAAGATCACCCGCGACGATCTGACGGAGCTCGACCTCTCCGGCATGCAGACGGGGGCGGGTCCCTCCATCAGCAACGAGGCGGAGAGCACCTTCACCAGCGCCATTCTCCGCGTCGTGAGCGGTGAGGAGACGAAGCTCTGCGTGGCCTCCGGGCACGGCGAGTGGGGGGTCGGCGAGGGCGAGCGGAACCTCATCGCCCTCCGTGACGAGCTCGAGCGCGAGAACTTCGCCATCGAGACCTTCGACGCGGCCGGCCTTCGCCGGCTGCCCGAGGATTGCGCCGCCGTCCTGGTGCTCGGACCGCTGCGCCCGTGGTCCGAGGAGGAGGTCGCGGTCGTGACCGACTACGTCGACGAGGGCGGCCGGGTCCTCCTCGCCCTCGATCCACTGGTCGATCGTCGCGGCGTGACCCCGACGGGCTTCGAGCGGGCGCTCGGCGGCTACGGCGTGCTCCTCGACGGCGCCATCTTCTTCGAGCCGGCTCAGGAGCGGATGCTCCAGCCGGACCCGACCTCGATGGTCCTCGTCGAGAGCCGCCCCCACCCCATCACCGAGACCATCGTCGCCATGCAGGCGCCGACCCTCGTCGATCTGGCGCAGACCGTACGAGTGGAGGGCGCACGGGCGACGACCCTCCTCGACGGGTCGCCGGCGTCCTTCGGCAAGGTCGACCTCGCCGCACTCATCGCGGGCCCCAGCGGCGAGCTCGCGCCGGACGACTTGCCGGGCCCCATCGGCGTCGGCGCTGCGGTCGATCTGGCCGATCCGGACGCGATGGCCGACGAGGCAGAGGCGGCCGGTCGGATGGTGGTCGTGGGCGACAGCGGCTGGCTCGCCAACGAATCACTCGGGCGACCGGACGTCGCAAACCTGATGCTGGCCATGAGCGCCGTCGGGTGGCTCGCCGAGCGTGAGGAGCTGGTCGCGATCCCCTCGCGGGAGAGCTCCATGCAGGCGCTCGCGCTCACCGAAGAAGACATGGGCGGCATCTGGATTCGCGTGATGCTGCTCCTCCCTGGGGCCTTCCTCCTGCTCGGCTTCGCCGTGTGGTGGTCGAGGAGGGAGTGAGTCGATGAGCAAGCAGTCCGTCGGAGTCCTCGCCGCCATCGCGATCGCGCTCTTCGCGTACATCGCCATCTACGAGCGACACACGCTCAGCTCGGGCGCGCTCGAGGGGCGCGACAACCGCGTCGCCCAGGAGTACGTCCGGAGCCAGGTCGAGGGGATCACGATCGAGCGCCCCGACGAGCCGACGATCGAGCTGGTGCGGGTCCGTGAGGACGAGGACGCGCTCGGCCATTGGGAAATGCGCGCCCCAATCGAGACGATGGGCGACGACGACTCCATCGGTGCGATGCTCGGCTCGGTCGACTGGGCCGACGCGCGCCGGCGCATCGATCAGGTCAGTGACGACGACCGCACGACCTTCGGCCTGGAGGCGCCGCGCGTGACCGCGACCTTCCGCATGGGCAACGACGAGCTGGTCCTCGCCGTCGGCGGCGAGACCCCCGGCGGCGATGGGGTCTGGGTCACGACCGACGGAGGTCGCTCCGCGGTGGTCGCCGGCAAGGATCTCTTCGAGGCGCTCGACCACGGCGTCGATCACTTCCGCTCCAAGCGGCTCCTCGCCCGCGGCATGCTGACCGCCACCGAGCTCCACATCGGCGAAGGAGAAGGCGCGGTGCACCTCGAGCTGGCCGATGGACGCTGGACCACCTCGGACGGCATCCGCGCCTCGGGCCCCCGCCTCGACGAGGCCCTGCAGGCGCTCACCGACCTCGAGGCCCGCGAGTACTTCGACGAGGGTGACGTCCGCGGCGGCCAGACCATCCGCGCCATTCGCCAAGCCGGCGAAGACGAGGGGGAGGGCGACGTGGTCATCGAGCTGACCCTCGGCGCGCCCTGCGAGGGCAACGAAGAGCAGCGCTATGCCCGCGTTCGCCGGACGGTGGACGGAGAGACCGTCGCCGGCCCGCTGGCATGTGTGGCGAATCGGGACGTCGAGCCGCTGCTCATCGAGGCGAGCGAGTGGCGCGAGCTGCGACCGCTGACCCTCAGCGACCTCGAGCTCGAGACCATGACCGTTCAGGCGGGGCGCACGCGCTTGACCATCAGCCAGAACGACGAGGGCTCCTGGACCTACCGGCTGGACGGCGCTGGCCCGGAGCAGACCGGCGACGTCGACGACGACGCGCTCACGGAGTGGCTCCGCGCCATCAAGGGCAACCGCGCCACGGCCGTGATCGTCCCCGCCGACGAGGCGACGCTGCGAGCCCACGGCCTGCTGGAGCCGACCACGACCATCACCCTCGAGGCCACCGAAGACCGGCGGGAAACCATCGCGCTCGGCTCAGTGACCAGCGAGGGCGCGTACCTCCGCCGGGACGACGAGCCGGCCGTGCTGGTGGTCCCCGCGACGGCGCCGGCCGACTTCGAGCCCTCCGTCGCGCGCCTGCGACCGCGCCAGCTGATCGAGATCTCGGCGTCGACCATCGACGCGCTCGCGATCCGCCGAGGCGCCGTCACCGAGCGGCTCGAGCCCGAAGGCGAGGGCTGGCGGATCACCGCACCGCTGGAGATGGAAGCGGACGGCACCGAGGTTCGCGCGCTGGCCCGCGAGCTGGCGAGCTTGCAGGCCGTACGCTTCGTTTCGGACCAGGTGGAGTCCCTTCACGGGCTGGACGACCCACGCATCGACGTGGTCTTCACGGTGGACCCGGAAGACGGCGACCCGACCGATCGCCGGCTCCGCATCGGCCGCTCGACCCCCGATGGGGCCTACGCGCGCCTCGACGACGATTCCGCCGTCTTCCTGGTCGAGCCGGACCTGGTCGAGCGACTGCAGGGCGCGCTCGTGCCTCGCGACCTCTTCGCGACCAGTCGTTACGAGGTCCGGCGCCTCGTGCTCCGCCAGGGAGGTCGTGAGCTGGTCATCCGCAACGACCAGGGCGAGTGGGTCACCGACGATGGCCCCGTCGCTACGGAGGTCTCGGACGAGCTCCTCGGCGCCCTCGACCACCTCCGCGCCGCGGGCGGCGGCCAGTACGGCCCCCCGGCCGCAGCCGATGGCCTGACCCCGCCCCGCGCCACGCTCACCGTCGAGCGCGAGGACGGCGCCCCCGAGCCCCAGAGCTACACCATCCAGATCGGCGCCCCCACGGGCGACCCGGACCGGGTCCACGCCCGCCGAGCCGACCTCGCGGTGGGGCTCGTGCTCCGCGAGGCGACGGTCGAAGCGCTCCTCACCCCGCTCCAGCCCTGACCCTCTTCGCCGGCCGGGCTTCAGTGCCGCCACTGGGCTCTTGTTCTCGCACAAAGCCACCAAGGCCACGAAGATCCACAAAGGATTGGGTGGGGACGGCTCGCCTCACGCCAGAAGCGAATCGCGGGGGACCCAGGCGAACTACCCCAACTCCAATCTCACCCTTTGTGGCTTGGTGCCTTTGTGCGAGAACGAGGGCGCCTCGGGCACATCGGAGCCCGAGGCGAAGCGGAAGACGGAACGAGAGAAGCCCGCGGCCTGAGGCGCGCGGGCTTCGCAACGAGCGGGGCGAGAAGAGGCTACTCTTCTTCCTCGGCGGCGACGTTCTCGATGGTCGTGTGACCGCGGTAGTCGAGCAGGCCTTCGGAGTTGTTGAAGCCCGAGCCGCCCACGCGGGTGAACTGGCCCTCGAACTTCACCTTGTTGCCGACGTGGAAGTCGGTCGGGATCGGCAGGAGGCCGGTTTCGGGATCCGGCGGCTCGTAGCGGCCGCGCTCCGCGAGCTCGACGGCCTCGTCGATCTGCTCCTGGTTCTCGGCGTAGCCGACCACCATCAGGTGCTTCCGACGGCTCTCCTCGGACTGGGTGTCCGCGATCCAGAGGTGTGGAGCGAGGGGCCGGTCACAGGGCTCTTCCTCGCACTCCGGCGGGACGTAGATCTCGATGATGTAGCCGGTGACCTCGACCTCGGTGTCGATGGTGTTCCGGAGCCGCGAGCGCAGGCCGAAGATCGAATGACTCCCATCGTCGTAGGTGACGGGGTGCGGCGGCGGGGGCAGCGTCGGGACCGCCGGGAGGTTCGGCTCCACGTCGGGCAGCCGCTCCACGACGAGATCGGTTTCGGGCTCTCCACATCCCTGGACGAAAGGCACGGCCAGAGAGAGGGCGATGAGGACCAGTTGTGCGCGTCGAATCATGAGCGATCTCGGTGTTGTACGCCGGGCTGGAAATCACCCCCGACGATGGCGCGGACCGTACCACGGGCCCCAGCGGCGTCACAAGACGGGATCGCGCCCGTGCCCTAGCGGCGACAGGAGGGGACTTCGCCGGCCGCTTCGGCAGCGATGCGAATCATCTGCGGCGAGAGATCCGAGGCGGCCCGCCGGATGAGCTCGGTGGCTTCCTCACCGCCGATGGCGGCCAGCGCCCGCACGGCCCGTGCGGCGACTTCCACGTCGGGCTGCCAGGGGCGTGGCCGCTGGGCCCGCTCGATGACCTCGCCGAGCACCTCGACCGCCTCCTCGGAGCAGCGGGCCTCCGCGAAGGCGACCCCGGCCTCGAGCACCACGGGCCATTCGCGCTCCGTGGAGAGGCGATCTTCCACCAGCTCCCAGGCGCTCCAGTCCTCCGCCGCGGCGAGCGCGCCGATCGCGGCCGCGCGCACGACCTCGTGGCGGTCGCGGACGGCACGCCGGACCACCGGGCGCGCGCGGGGCTGCGGACCGATCGCCGTCACGGCCGCGGCCCGCACCATGGGCCAGCGGTCCTGTCGGGCGATGGTCGCCAGCTCGACGGTTCGCGCCTCGTTGGCCGCGAGCGCGTCGATGGCGGCGACCCGGACCCGAGGCGTGTCGTCGCCGAGGGCCCGGAGCGCGGCTTCGTCCGCGCCCGGAGCGCCGAGCGCCGTCACGGCGCGAAGAGCGGCGGCCCGCATCATCCACTCCTCGGCGCCCATCTGTTCGAGGAGCCAGGCGGCCACCTCGTCCGACACGGTCTCGAGCTCGGCCGCGGCCTGCGCGAAGCGCCACCGGTCCGCGAAGGCCTCGGCGTTCGGAGCCCCTTCGACCGCCAGCGCCGCGAGCTCGACCGCTTCCTCGTGGCCGACCAGCCCGAGGGCCAACGAGGCCCGTCCAGCCGCGGGGGCTTCCGGAATCCAGGCCCGGAGGGTCTCCGCGACCGGCTCGCCACCGCGCTTGGCAGCGGTGCCGATGGCTCGACGAAGCACGGGGCGGTCTTCGCCGCCCTCACGCGCCAGCGCGTCGAGCGCGATGGCGACCTGCTCGGGGGCGCGACGGAGAAGGGCCAGGGCCGCACCGTCCGCGATCGTGGCGATCGGAGCTCCGGCCTCCACCCGCACCGCGACCAGCGCCACGAGCAAGTCGTTCTCGGAGATCGCTTCGGCCTCCGAGAGCGCTGCGGCCCGCACCGCCTCGTCCGGGTCCCCCGCAGCGCCGGCGAAGAGGCCCGCGGCCCGGGGGTCGGCGGGGTGCGCGGCGGCCACCCGCAGCACCAGCCGGCGCTCGACTGGCGTCATCGCCTCCCAGCCCGCGTGCAGCGTGTCGAGCACGTCGGGGCCGAGGGAGCGAAGCGCCCGCGCGGCGCGCGCACCTTCTTCTCCGCCGGCCGCCAGCCGCTGCACGAGCGCCTCGATTCCGCCACCGAAGTCGACCTCCGAGAAGGCATCGAGCTCGGCGAGCCCCACATGGGATGCGTCTCCGAAGGGCTCGCCCAGCACGACCGAGGCGCAGCTCCATCGCGTCGGCTCCGGCAGGGTCACCCACCATGCCTCGCCGGGGGTCGGCTCTCGGGGGAACGTGACGGCGAGTCGTGCCCCCGCGCTGCCCTGGACATAGGCGGTCCGAGGCACCCCGCGCGTTGGCTCCTCCGTTCGAGGAACGAAGCGCAGCGCTCGAATGGCGAGGCCGGGGTCGGTCACCCGGAAGGTCGCGAACTCCCAGCGACCGTTCCCCGCGCCAGCTTCGGTCCAGGCGGTTGCGGGATCGTCGTCGACCAGCGCGATCGGGAGCGGAGGGTCGCTCCGGCCCGCAGCGCTCGAGGCGCCGCGCGCACTCAGCAGCGCCAATAGTGGGTTCGCGTCGCCCGCCAGCCCCTCCGGAGCCTCGGTCGTCGCCTCGACGGCAGTCTCCGTCGCCTCGCCCAGGTTGCGGAGCGTGACCGATCGAAGGGCCAGGGCTCGGGGATCGATCGCTCGGGGGTCGAGGAGCGTCTGCTCCTCCCCGCAGATGGCTCGGCCCTGCTGGGTGTAGCCGACCACGATGTCGTCCACCCCGTCGCCCGTGCGGTCCGCGATCTGGAGAACGTCGGTCCGCTGTTCGCCCAGGTCCCCATGGGGAGCGAGCTGGCCGACCCACAACACCTCCGGCCGCCCTCGCTTCGCCACGACCAGCGCCGCCACACGCTCGGGGATCGTCACCACGCCGACCCGCGCGCCGCCCGCGAGGGTCACCGCGCGCGCCGTCGCGCCGTCCACCGTGGCCGAGGGGAGGGCCGTCGTCACCGGTCGGCCCCGGCCTCTCAGCTCGAGCTGGGCGGAGCCCTCGTGGAGGCGCAGCTGCACTCGCACCTCGGTGCCGAGATCGAGAGGGGCGTCGAGCTGGGCGTTCGCCCGGTCAGCGAGCGCCACCACGGCGACGCAGAGGCACGAGAAGACGGCCGTTCGCATTCCTGGCCTTTAGCACGGACTCGGGACTGGCCGACCGGTCGGTTTTTGGCGAGATTGCTGTGAGGTGGCTCCTCCATTCGCCACCGATCTGGTCACGGTGGCCACTCCGTTAGCCACCTGGGAGGCTGATGGCGCCTCCGGTCGCCAGTACACCTTCAGGGGTTCCCAGAATCGCTTTCATCCCTATGGTTCAGGGGCAAAGGGGTCCCCCGGCACCTCGCCGAAGGGGCCCCGGACGGGTTGGGCGGGCCGACTACGAAGGTCGGCACGCGGTGTGCAACCTAAAAATGTGATCGCGTAAACGACGGCTTCACGGCCGGGTCCAGAAGGTCCCTGAGCGTGATGTCGGCGGAGCGGTTTACTCAAACCCACCCGAGAAACCCCCCGACCGGCTCCGAGCCGGAAACAAAAGCGCTGGGGACCCCGTTGTCCCACGAGGTCGAATCCCCAGCGGGAGCAAGAGTAAGACGATGGCGAAGACGGCAGCACGAAAGAGCATGAAGAAGGTGGCCCTCAAGAAGAAGAAGGACGCCGAGAAGGCCCTCAAGGAGCTCGAGCGCCAGGGCGCAGGCGACTCCACGCTGAGCCGCTACTTCCGCGAGATGGCGAGCCACCGCGTGCTCACCCCGCAGGAAGAGATCGACGCCGCGCGCAAGGTCGAGGAGCTCGAGATCGGCTACTGGAAGGCCCTCTTCTCGTACCCGAGCTGCTTCGAGACCGTCGCCTCGGTCGTCGAGGAGCGCGTCGAGGAGGTCCCGGCCGGGATCGCCGCCATGCGCAAGCTCGCCAAGAGCGCCAAGCGGGGGAAGCTCGGCAAGCGACAGCAGGTGAAGTGGGACGCCCTTGCTGACGAAGTCTCGACGGAGCTCCGGGCCGTCGACAGCGACCGACTCTTCGTGCAGGAGGCCGACAAGGCCGTGCATCGCCTCGCCGGCGAGTTCGCCGAGGAGCGGGACATGCTCGGCGACGAGATCCGCATCACCGCCGCCTTCAAGGACTACCTGAAGCGCGTCGGCCGCGCCCAGCGCGCCCAGCAGCGTGCGAA
This sequence comes from uncultured Sandaracinus sp., assembly GCA_964462035.1. GTDB lineage: Bacteria > Myxococcota_A > Polyangia > Polyangiales > Houyiibacteriaceae > UBA1660. Next base: position 58,379 of record CAYXAP010000018.1, on the reverse strand, counting down.
GAACCGCTTCGTCGCCGCCAACCTCCGCCTCGTCGTGAGCATCGCCCGTCGCTACAACCGCGGCCGCCTCCCGCTCATCGACCTCATCCAGGAGGGCAACATCGGCCTCATGAAGGCCGTCGAGCGATTCGACCACAACCGCGGCTACCGCTTCAGCACCTACGCCAGCTGGTGGATTCGTCACGCCATCAGCCGCGCCCTGGCCGACAAGGGCCGCGCGGTCCGCATCCCGGTCCACATGCTCGACACCTACAACCGCGTCGCCCGCGCCACCCAGGCCATCGCGACCCGGACCGGCAAGGAGCCGACCCCCGAAGAGCTCGAGAAGGAGACCGGCATCGCCGCCGAGAAGCTCGAGAAGATCAAGGGTTACTGGGCCGAGACCCCCTTCAGCCTCGACCGCCCCGTGAACGACGAGGACGGCCGGAAGTTCATCGACTTCCTCGAGCAGGAGGACACCCCGGACCCGTACGAGCAGCTCGTCTCCCAGAAGTGGAGCGACGAGGTCCGCCGTCTCCTCGACACCCTCACCCCGATGGAAGCCCGCATCCTCCGCTGGCGCTTCGGCCTCGACGACGAGGACGAGCTGACCCTCAAGGAGATCGGCGACAAGTACAACCTCTCCCGTGAGCGCATCCGCCAGCTCCAGGAGCAGGCCCTCGGCAAGATCCGCCGCCAGATCAAGGAGTGAACCCGAGCCGGGTCAGCCCGGCTCCAACGCTCCGCGAAATACATACGCGATCGAAAGCCGGAGCCCTCACGGGCTCCGGCTTTCTTCTTTCCGTCGCGTAGCCGTTCGTACTCGTTCGGCCCGTTCGAGTCCCAGAGCTCAGAACCGCATCTCGCACGAAGCCACGAAGCCACGAAGGATTCACAAAGGGTTCTCGAGTTGGCGGCCACGCCGGCCTACTCGGGTTCCATGGAAGTCAGGAGCCGGGCAGGCGCCAGAGGGCGCCGAGGTCGAGGGCGGCTTCGGTGAAGGGCTCGGCGGCGACCTGGTCGTCGCCTTCGTAGTTGCCGGCGACCACCCACAGCTCGCCTTCGCGCCGGTACACCTCGAGGGTGTGAAGGGCTGGGTCGACGATCCAGAGGTGTCCGACGCCGTGCGCCGCGTAGAGCGGCATCTTCTCTTTCCGGTCGGAGCGGGCGGTGCTGGGCGAGAGGATTTCGCAGATCCAATCCGGCACGAGCTCGATGGGGTTGTCCTCGGGCTCCTGGTATCGCTCGACTCGCCAGCCTGCGAGATCGGGGATGCGGACTTCGTCGCCGAGTCGCAGCTCGGGTTCGTCGAGGATGACCCAGCCGCCGGGCCCGTCATCCGAGTCGAAGCCGAACTTTCCACCGAGTCGGATGCCCAGAACGCTCGCCGTTCGCACATGCCTCGGTCGAGGCGCGGGGATGGTGCGGATCTCCCCCGCGACGATCTCCGCACGAACGCCCTCGCCGAGCGCTCGGTACCGGGCGTAGAGCGCCTCGAACGGATCCTTCGGTTCGGGTCGGCTCACGCTCCGAGCATAGCGGACGCTGCGGCGGCCCAGCCAGGGTGGCCTCAGCGGGCGAGGATCTTGAGCTCGGCGATGTTGGCGCGGTTGAACTCGCCGCCGGATCCGCCGAGGCCTCCAGTGTAGCTCTCGAAGTGGGCGAAGACGCTCATGTTCGCGCGACTCGGGTCGCTGGCGATCACGATGCGGTAGCTGCGGCCGGCACTGAGCTCGGCCGGGACGAAGCTCGAGTCCTCCCAGCGGTCCCAGGCGCCGAGGTGCGGCATCATCAGTGTGCCCTCGGCGACGACGGCGTCGGTGCCCTCGTCGACGACCGAGACCTGCTTGACCGCGCAGGTGACGCCGGTGGTCACGCCGCCGGCGCCGTTGCCGAACGTGACCTGGAGCAGGTGGGTGCCGGTCTGCGTCGGGGTGAAGCCGCTGACCGTCAGCGAGTGGCCTGGGTCGCCCCAGGGCTCGTAGTGGAAGCGGCCGTGGCTGGTGGAGCCCGAGCCGCCGACGTTCGCCATGGCGGAGGCGTCGATGGTGGTGACCCGCTCGCTCGACGGCCCCCACCAGCAGCTCGGCGGCGCGTGCTGCGAGTGGTTGCCGCTCGCCGTGAAGGTGAGCTCGGCCGTGTAGCAGGGCGAGCGTTCGCCGGTCGCGTCGACGCTCGTGTCGGTCCAGCTCGTGGTGGTTCCGGGCAGCTCGTCGGCGACCACGACTCCGTCCTGGTAGATGCGCCATTCGACGGTCGCGGCGGTCTCGCCGTTGGGGTCGAGGCTCAGGACGAGGTCGTCGCCGCTGGCCGCGATGGCGGTGATGCGCGGCGTGCGCGGGCCGAAGACCTGTCGCCAGTCGCCGTCGTCGACCTCGGTGATGGCGCCGGCCTCGCCGCTCCCGGTGCCCAGATAGACGTCCACCCGGTTCGCGTCGCCGAGCTCCGCCTCTTCGAGGAGGGGCGCGTGGTCCGCGCCATCGAGCTCGATCCGGTCGACTGGTAGCGCGCCGGTGCCGGCCTCGCTCGGGAGGTGGATCACCACCGTCACGCGATGACCGCGGTAGGGGTAGTGGTTGAGCGCGAGCTCGTTGGTGCCGGCGAAGAGGGTGGTGCGCTGCTCCGCGCTCACGAAGGGCGCCACCCGGAGACCGCCGGGCTCGGCCGACATCCCGAAGAGCGTGTGGTGGACCATCGAGAGGTAGCCGGCGACCGACCAGAGCTGCCGCTGCGAGTTGACCACGGGTCCGGTGGTGGCGCCTTCCTCGACGCGCGGGTCGCCGCTGGCCGCCTCGAAGTTCTCCATGTTGGACAGGTTCAGGGCCGCGCCTCGGACGAGCGCCCGCACCATCTTGTCGGCCACCGTCGCGTTGCCGGCGGCCGCCGCGGCGCGGAGCCAGTACGCGGTGACGAAGGGCCACTCCCCGCGGTTGTGGTAGATGGGCGTCGCCTGCTGCTGGGGCCAGATCACGGGGGCGCCGGGGCCGTAGTGCGGGTAGCTCGCGAGGATGCGCCCGGCCTGGCTCTCGGTGGCGACCCCGAAGAGGACGGCGAAGGCCGAGCCGAGCAGGTCGAAGCGCCGGGTGGGCGCGGGGTCGAGACCGGTGGTGATCAGGGTCGAATAGCCGCCCTCGTCTTCGAGCCAGAAGCGGTCGCGAATGGCCGTCCTCAGCTCGTCCGCCCAGCCGGTGTAGCGGTCGCGTGCGGTGGTGTCGCCGACCTCGTCGGCGAGCGCCGCGGCCACCTCCATCGCGCGGAAGTGCAGCAGGTTCGTACCGAGCGCCTTGCTCATCCCGACGTGGACCACGTCGCCTTCCACCCACTCCGGATAGGTCTGCTCCCGCCAGTCGAGGAACGACTGCTCGCCCGTGTAGAGCCCGTCCGCCGGGTCGTAGGCGTTGAGGCGGTCACGCTCGAGCGTGCCGCGCAGGGCGGCGAGCGCCCGATCGCGGAACGCCTCGCGCTCGGTCCCGCTCAGGTGCTGGAGCAGCTCCCAGGCGCCGACGGCCCAGCTCACGCGGTCCGTCGAGATGGGCCAGCTGCCGCCAGTGCCGGTGTCCTGCACGATCTCCGGGTCGCCCCCGCCGCGGCGGTCGCTGAGCTTGAACTCGAGCGAGCCGCGCGAGCGACCCGGATCCACGGCCGCTAGGCCGAGATGGACGGAGTACGCCGTGTCGCGGGTCCAGACGTACTTCCACTTGCGGCCGGTCTCGAAGCAGCCCGCCGCGCCACCGCAGTCGACCGGGTTGCCGTCGTTGAACGCGAAGTCTTCGATCTGGTCGACCGAATTCTCGCGGACCTCTTCGAGGGCGAGCGCGTGGAGCGCGTCGAAGAGGTCGTGACCCGTACGAATCGTCGGTGAACCGTCGCGCTCGATGACGATACGCGGGTTCGACGGCAGGTCGTCCATCAACGGCTGAGTCGTGGAGAGCGTGTAGCGGCGAGCGCAGGCGTCCTCGAGGTCCAGGACGCTCACCGATGCGCTGTGCTCGCCATCGACCCAGGTGTCGGTGCCGCTGCGGTCGGCGCCGACCAGGACGCAGTCCAGCGTGGAGCCTCCGCCGTCCTCGTCGCCGGCGTCGTCCACGGCCCCATCCGACGCGGCACCATCGGTCGTCCCACCATCGCCGGGCATCGCAGCGTCCGGGCCGGCGTCCGTCGATCGATCGTCGTCGTCCCCGCACCCGAGGGCGAGCGCGAGGAGCAGGGGCGGAAGGAAGCGGAGCTTGGCCATGGACCGGGGAGTCTGCCCCCGTCCGCCGGCGAGGGCCAGGCCTCCTGGGACTCAGAACGAGCAATGGCGAGGGGATGCGTCGCGGGCGCGCACACACTGCTGGAAACGCCCTGCACAGTCTCCGAAGCCCCGTCGCTGGCATTCGAAGCGTTCGGCCGCACAGACGCGGCAGGCGGCGTGGTCGAACATCTCGTCGTCGGCCCGACGCATGGCGCGGACCTCGGCGGGCCTCATCGCCCGCCCATGCAGCTCGAGCACGAAGTCTCCTTCGCCGCGTAGCTCGAGCGTCGCGCCGCTTCGCTCAGGCTCCCGTGTGCACCACTCGCCGGTCCACATGGCTCGCTGCGAGGGATGCGCCCGCCGTCCGCGCGTGTCGCTGGGCACCAGTAGCCGGACGTCGCGAACGGTCTCTTCCGAGGTGGCTCGGAAGAGCACCCCGTAGCACCAGTGCCGCCGGAGGCGCAGCGGCAGGTGCCACACGCCGAGGTCGCCCCGGGGCTCGGAGGCGAGCTCGGCGCGACGGGCAATGTGCAGTCGCCTCAGGTCCTCGGTGACCTCGGCGGTCATCGCGTCCAGCGCCGGCTCCAGCGGGTCGTCCTCTGGGTCGGCCGACGCCACGAAGGTGTAGCCGGCGTTCCGTCGCTCCGCGAAGCCCACCCACACCCGGTAGCGACCGGGAAGGGCGGGCTCGAAGGTGATCCGGGGGAGCGCACGTCGCGCCACGCAGACCCACGCGCCGTCCGGACCTTGAATCAAGAGGGTCAGCTGCTGATCACCGTCGGGAAGAGCCAGCAACGTCAGCGTCGGCTGTCCCGGAACGACGTCCACGCCGTAGCTGGGGTCGGCGCGCACGTGACCGTCGCACCCAGGAACCACCTCGGCGGCCGCCAGCCAAGCCTCCCGGCCCCGGGAACCGGCGACCCTGAGCCGAGCACCATCGAACGCCAGCAGCTGCTGCGGCTCGTGGCCCTCGAGGAGGGTCGCCACCACCGGCGCGTCGGCCCGCGTCGTCACCCCCACGCGCGGAGTGGCGCGGATGACTGGGATTGTTCCGCTGTCGTGGACCCCCAGCCGCACGGTGTAGGTGCCCGGCGCCGCGTCGAGCGTGACCATGGCCGGGGCCCCGAAGCGTTCGCTGGCGCCACAGGAGACCACGCCCTGCGGACCGGTGACCTCGAGCACCACCCGCTCGATGTCACGAGTGCCGGTCGCCAAGACACGCAGGTTGGATACCCGCGCTGGGACCTCCAGGGTGGCGGCGACCCCGTCCCGGATTTCCGCGCCCTCGCATCGGCTCTCCCGACGGCTCCCGGCGCCGTAGGCGGCATCCACCCAGCGCACCGATCGGAGCTCGCCCTCGACCCGCAGCACTGGCGCGCCCGCCCCCGCGCTCTGACGGGGCCCCATGCACGTGGCGAGGAAGGCAACGAGGAAGGCGGAGGCCGTGGTGGTGAGGTCCATGGCCAGGCGTACGCGGCGCAGCCTGGGCTCGCTCCCTCATGTCCGGATCGATGCGTTCGGCTGACCGCGTCAGCGAGCCTCGACCAGCGCGGTGACCAGCTGGTCCGCGAGATTCCGGGCGGCGCCCTGGCGGCCACGGATGCCGTTGGCGAGGAAGCTGAAAGCGTAGCCGCGGTCGGCGTCCTCGCCGAGCACGTAGCCGCTCAGCGCGATCGCGTCGTTGAGCGTTCCGGTCTTGGCGCGGACCACGCCGGCTGGGACGTTCTGCAATCGCCGGCGGAGCGTCCCGTCGACGCCGCCGATGGCGAGGTGGCTCAGGTATTCGGCGCGAATGGACGGCTGCTGGTACACCCAGTGGAGGAGCTTGGTGAAGTGCCGCGCGGAGATCTGGTTGCCATCGAAGAGGCCCGAGCCGTTCACGATGGTGAGCCGCTCGGTGTCGGCGCCGGCCTGCCCGAGGGTGCGCACGTTGATGGCCGCGCCGCGCTCGCTGGTGCCCGGTCGGCGCTCCTCGGCGCCCACGACCTTCAGAATCATCTCGGCGTAGAAATTGTCGCTCCACTTGCCCACCCGGTGGAGCAGGAGCGCGAGCGGCTCCGACTCGGTGTTGGCCAGCAGGGGCAGACCGCTCGGGCCGGAACCGAGCGCCACCCCCCGGCGCCCACCGATGCCGACGTCCTCGAGCACGTCCTGCAGCACGTACCCCGCGTGGAGCAGCGGGTTCCCCACCCGGCGCCGATAGCCGACTCCGAGGATGTTCGCAGGCACCGAGCCACGAAGGATGAGCGCGAGGCGCCCGTCGTCGGCGTCGCGCTGGCTGGCGATCACGTTCGGGGGACCGTCGGCGGTCGTGGTCATCTCGTTGTCGACCACGAAGTAGCCGGCGCCGGCGAGCACCGGAACGGCGGCGCTGCCCGTGTCGCCTGGGATCACCCGGAGCACGAACGATCCGCGGTCGACGGTCACGGCGCCGATGGGCGCACGGAACGAGGCGGTCTCGTTCGGTTGCTGGTCGAACGCCGGCGGGAGGATCTGGTCGTCGAAGTAGCTGCCGTCGACCCAGATGCGGTCGACCGCACGGATGCCGCGATCGACGAGGGCGCTGGCCAGGCCATAGAGGTCGCCCTGGGAGAGGCTCGGATCGCCGTAGCCGCGGATCACCAGGTCGGCGACGCGCCCGTTCTCCACCCGACCGTACAGACCGGTCTGCATCTGGAAACCGGGACCGAGCTCCTTCAACGCCGCGGCAGCCGTCACGAGCTTCATGTTCGAGGCCGGGTTCCGGAGGGCGTCACCGCGGCTGGCCCAGATCTCCCGCCCATCGCTGAGCGCGGTGACCGCGAAGCTGACGCCGTCGCCGAGGTCCGCTTGCCGGACGATGTCCGCGAGCCGGCCGCCAAGGGGCGTGCTCGGCTGGGCGATCGCGCGCGGCGCGAGGGCCAGCAGCGCCACGAGCGCGAGGGAGAGTCGAAAGAGAGTCCGTCCCATGGGCGGACGCGTAGCACGTCGGTCGGAAACGCTCACCGCTGGCTGGCGCTCGGGCTCCTCGTCGTTCTTGGATGCGGCGACGACGACGGCACCTCGGGCACCCACGAAGAGGCGCTCCAGGTGGTCATCCCCCGGGCGGCCGAGGAGCTCGATCCACGCTTCGTGACCGACCCCTGGGGCCTCAAGGTGAGTCGGCTGATCTTTGGTTCCCTGGTCACGATCGACCCTCGAACCCTCGAGGTCGTGCCGGATCTGGCGGAGTCGGTGGAGCAGGTGGGACCCACCGAGTACGTGGCGCGGCTGCGGCCGGACCTGCGCTTCTCCGATGGGAGCCCGCTGACGAGCCAGGACGTGGTGGACACCTTCGAAGGCGTGGTCGATCCGGAGCTCGGCTCGGTGTACGCGCGGGCCTATCAGCGCATCGACCGGCTCGAGGCCCCCAGCGAGAGGGAGGTCCGTTTCCACCTCGATGCGCCCCATGCGACCTTCCTGACCGATCTCGAGATCCCCATCGTCCGGTCGGAGGACGCGCACGCACGGATGCACGGTGAGTTCATCGGTGCGGGGCCCTACGTGCTCACGAGCCGCTCGGACCGGTGGGTCGACCTCGAAGCGAACGAACACTGGTACGCCGGTGAGCCGACGCACGCCCGCCTCGCACTCACGGTGGTTCGGGACGACAACACCCGCGCGATGCGGATGATGGCCGGGGCGGCGGACCTCGCCTACGACGCGCTCCCTCCGCTGCTGGTACCACTCTTCGAGGATGACCCTCGCTTCGAGGTCCGGACGGCAGCGGGCATCTCCACGACCTACCTCGGGTTCAACATGGAGGCACCACCGCTCGACGATCACCGCGTCCGCGAGGCCATCGCGCTCGCGATCGATCGCGAGACGCTCGTCCGCGCCGAGCTCGAGGGGCGCGCCGAGGTCGCGGCCTCCTGGATCCCGAAAGGGCACTGGGCCGACGCCGGGCTCCAGGCACGCCCCTTCGACCCTGCAGGCGCGCGTCGCTTGCTTCGCGAGGCGGGGGCCGAAGGCCGCCGACTGCTGCTGCGGGTGAACACGGAGCGAGCTCGTCTGAGCATCGCCCGGGCCATCGCGGCGATGCTCCGGGACGTCGGGCTCGAGGTCGTCGTCCGACCATCGGAGACGGCCACCCAGATCGCCGATCTGAACGCGGGACGGTTCGACCTCGCGCTCATGCAGGTTCCCGAGGTCCTCGAGCCCCACGTGCTCAGCTGGTTCTTCGACTCCAGTCGCATTCCCGAGGCGGGCCAGGTCGGGGCCAACCGCTGGCGGCTTCGCGACGCAGAGGTCGACGCGGCGCTCGAGCGCGGGAGGGCGGCCGCCGATCGCAGCTCTCGCGTCGAGGCCTACCGGTTCGTGCAAGAGCGCCTCCACGACCAGCTGCCGGTGCTCCCGCTGTGGCAGGAGTCGAAAGTGGCCGTGGTCCGCCGGGGGGTGCGCTTCGACGTCGCGCGGGACGGACGCCTTTCGACTCTGGCGCGCTGAGTCCGATCCGGCGCCCGTTCGGGTAGGGTGGTCGGGTGAACATCGACTTCTTCGGGCCCTGTGCCCTCGCGCTCCTTCTGCTCACTTCCGCCTGCGGCGACGACGACGGTGGGGTGTGTACCACGACCGCCGATTGCGCCGCCGGTCGGACCTGCGTCGACGGAGAGTGCCGGGTTCCGACGGATGGCGGCGGGAACGCCGACGGTGGGGGGACCTGCGACCCAGCGGACGAGTGCGGCCGGGATGGCTGCTGCGGTGCAGAAGAGGAGTGCGTGGCGGGCTACCAATGCCTGCCCATCTGCGAGAACGAGCGTTGCGGCGACAACGGGTCCATCTGCTGCGGCGCCGGCGAGGTCTGCCTCGACGGAGTCGTCTGCGCGGCGGACTGTGGGTCCGCCGAGACCCTCTGTGGCGAGTCGCTCGAGATCTGCTGCCCCGCGGGCGACGTCTGCGTCTTCGACGCTTGCCAGACGCCGGGCATCGAGTGCGGCGACGACTTCGACTGCCGGGACGCGAGCCTCTACTGCGAGACCACCCTCGGCCGTTGCCTGACGACGCCGGAGGGCGCGGCATGTGAGCTCGCGCCCGAGTTCGACCAGATCGAGCTCGTGGAAGAGTGGCACTTCGAGGGGACGACCGTCGGCGGCACGGTCTACGACCAGGTCATCTCCACCCCGACCGTGGGCGACGTCTCGGGCGATGGCGTCCCGGACGTGATCGTCGGCTTCTATGCGGGGACGGCTTGGGACAATCCGGTGCTCGTCGGGATCAGCGGGGACGACGGCTCCGAGCTCTTCGCCATCGGTCGCGGCACGGACGAGTACGCCGAGGGCGAAGGGGTCGTCGTCGCGAACTTCGACCCGAGCGACGACGCGCTCGAGCTCGTCTACCGGCTCGACGGAGGCGGCATCCGCATGATGGATGGCGACGGCACGACCGAGCTCGCGGTCCGTAGCGGTCCCAACACGCGCGGAACGGTCGAGGTCGCCGACTTCAACCACGATGGGGTCCCGGACGTGGTCGTCGGATGCACGGTCTACGACGGCCGTGACATCTCCAATCCGGCAATGGACCTCGTCACGGTCGGCAGCTGTCCCAGCGGCGGCTGGGAGGCGCCCGTGGTCGCCGATCTCGATGGCGACGGCGAGGTCGAGCTCACGAACGGCCGGGTCGCGCTGAACCACGACGGTTCGACGCTCTGGTCCGGCGGACCCGACGGGAACGTCGCAGTCGCGGACCTCGACCTGGACGGAACGCCCGAGATCGCGGTCGTGGGAGGGGGCCGCATCTCGGTCATCGACGGAGCGACCGGCGCGATGCTCATCGGACCCGGGGGGAGCTGGCACGACGGCACGTTCTCGCTCCCTGGCGGAGGCCTCGGCGGTCCGCCGACGATCGCCGACTTCGACGGCGACGGTCTGCCCGAGATCGCGACCGCCGGGCGCGGCGCCTACGTCGTCTACGATCCGGACTGCTTCGAGACGCCGACGCGAACGGGCGGCGACGACTGCGCCACCACGAACTTCCTGCGTTGGCAAGCGCCGACCCAGGACATCAGCTCGAGCACCACCGGGTCGAGCGTCTTCGACTTCCAGGGCGATGGCATCGCCGAGGTCGTCTACAACGACGAGTGCTTCCTCCACGTCTACGACGGTCGGGACGGCGCCGAGATCCTGATGGACCCCATCCCGAATTCCTCCCGAACGGGCTACGAGTATCCGATCGTCGTCGATGTGGACGGCGACGGGAACTCGGAGATCGTGGTGGTCGCCAACAACGACCAGGCCGTGGCCCGCGACAACTGCGACGACGCGTACGCCGCGACCTTCGGCGTGCCCATCGCGGCGCTGCCTGCGGAGTTCCGCCGTGGGACCCACGGGGTCTTCGTCTATGGCGACGCGAGCGACCGCTGGGTCCCGACCCGCCCGATCTGGAACCAGTACAGCTACCACGTGACGAACGTCAGCCGGACGGGCGTCGTCCCCATGACCGAGGTCGACAACTGGAGCGTGCCCGAGCTCAACAACTATCGGCAGAACGTCCAGGGGGCGGGTGTCTTCAACGCGCCGAACCTCGTCGTGGTGCTCGAGGCGGTGGCCCAGTGCGGCAGCGGCGCCATCACCTTGAGCGCCGTGATCCGCAACGTCGGCTCGCGGGGCGTGCCGGCCGGTCTCGAGGTCGAGTTGGTGCGTGTCGACACCGATCCGGAGGAGAGCCTCACCACACTGACTACGACCGGTCCGCTGCTTCCCGGCGGGAGTGAACGACTTTCGTTCGACGTCACGGACTACCCGGAGGACACCGATCTCGTCTACGAGGCCCGGGTCGACGGGGCGGACGCCGCCTCCGAGTGCATCGAGGACGACAACGCCAGTCAGAGCACGGAGCGCTGCGACGGACTGCTGTGAACGGGCGCACGCCCGACGGAAATCGGTTTCCGGAGTCTTCTCACGGGTCTCCCGTTCGAGGGGGGGTTACGGCCGGAGCCGCGAAGTTCTATAAGGGCTGCGAATCCTTCGGGGCCGGCGCACTCCAGGCCCCCATACGACACCCGCTAGGAGAAATCATGAAGGTCGAAGTCATCGAACTACCGTACGCCCAGGACGCCCTGGCGCCCGCCATGAGCGAGAAGACGTTCTCGTTCCACTACGAGAAGCACCACAAGGGCTACATGAAGAAGCTCGAGGCGGCGCTCGAGGCCGGCGAGGCCGACAAGCCCCTCGAAGAGGTCGTGAAGGCCGCGAGCGGCGGCAAGTTCAACAACGCCGCCCAGGTCTACAACCACAACTTCTTCTGGACGAGCATGAAGCCGGGCGGCGGCGGTGACCCCAGCGGCGACCTCAAGGACGCCATCGACCGCGACTTCGGGAGCGTCGACAAGTTCCGCGAGGCCTGGAAGACCGCTGGCGCCGGCCAGTTCGGCTCGGGCTGGGTCTGGCTGGTCAACGACGGCGGCAAGCTCGCCGTGACCTCCACCAGCAACGCCGAGACCCCCATCACCGGGAGCGCGACCCCGCTGCTCACGATGGACGTCTGGGAGCACGCCTACTACCTGGACCACCAGAACGCGCGCGGCACCTACATCGACGTCTGGCTCGAGAAGCTCATCAACTGGGACTTCGCGGCCGCCAACCTCGCGGGCTGAGCCCAGAGGATCGAAACGAGAGCTCCGCGGCCAAGTCGCGGAGCTCTCTTTCGTCCGTCCCCATCACCGTGACCCGCGCGCCGCTCCTCGAGCTCACCACCGAAGGGCTCTACTGTGCTGCTGGCCAGTTCCACGTCGATCCGTGGGAGCCGGTGGAGCGGGCCGTGCTCACCCATGGTCACGGAGATCATGCCCGGCCCGGTTCGGCCCGCTACCTCGCTCCGGAGCCGGGTCGATCGATTCTCGACAAGCGCCTCGCCACCGAGAGCGGGCCACCGAGCATCGACACGATGGCCTACGGCGAACGGCGGACCATCGGCGACGTCACGCTGAGCTTCCACCCCGCCGGACACGTGCTCGGTTCGGCGCAGGTGCGGCTCGAGCATCGCGGCGAGGTCTGGGTGGTCAGCGGTGACTACAAGCGGGCCGCGGATCCCACCTGTCTGCCCTTCGAGCCGGTCCGCTGCGACACCTTGGTCACGGAGGCCACGTTCGCGCTCCCCATCTATCGGTGGCCCGACCCGAGCGCCGAGGTGCGCGCCATCGTCGAGTGGTGGCGCGCGAACGCGGAGGCGGGTAGGGCGTCGCTGCTCTACGCATACTCACTCGGAAAGGCGCAGAGGCTTCTCGCCGAGCTGACGGCCTTCACCGACGCGCCGGTCTACACGCACGGCGCGACCGAGGCGTTGGTGGAGCGCTACCGAGCCGAGGGGGTGGTGATGCTGCCGACCCGACCGGTCCAGCCCGAGCCGAACGGCACCGACTGGGCCGGTCGACTGGTGCTCGCGCCACCCTCGGTTCGACGCTCCCGGTGGTTGAAGCGCTTCGGCGACCACGAGACCGCCTTCGCGAGCGGCTGGATGCTGCTCCGCGCGACTCGAAAGCAGCGCGGCCTGGACCGCGGGTTCACGCTCTCCGACCACGCGGACTGGCCGTCGCTGCTTCGGACCGTCCAGGAGTCGGAGGCGGAGCGTGTCCTCTGCACCCACGGGCGGCCCGAGGTGCTCGCCCGCTTCCTCCGCGAGGAGCGTGGACTGGACGCTGAGGTCCTCGTGACGCCCTACGCGGGCGAGGAGGGTTCCGATTGAAGGCCTTCGCCGCGGTCTTCGACCAGCTCGATCGCACCACCTCCACCAACGCCAAGGTCGAGGCGATGGCCGGCTACTTCCAGTCCGCATCGGCCGACGAGGCGGCCTGGGCGTTCTTCCTGCTGAGCGGTCGGCGAATGAAGCGACTGATCGGCCCGCGAAAGCTCGCCGGCTGGGCGCTGGTGGAAGCCGCGCTCCCCGAGTGGCTGATGGACGAGTGCTACGCCGCGGTGGGCGACCTGGCGGAGGTCATCTCGCTCTTGGTGGATCAGACCGAGCCGTACCTGGAACGCACGCTCCCCGAGTGGGTCGCGGCGCTGAAGACGCTGCGCGCGCTCGCGGAGGACGAGCAGCGCGTGACCGTCACCCAGTGGTGGCGCAGCCTCCCCGGGCGCGAGCGCTTCCTCATGAACAAGCTGCTCACCGGCGCGCTGCGAGTCGGAGTATCGAAGACGCTCGCCATCCGTGCGTTGGCGGAGGCCACCGGCATCGAGCGCGACGTCCTCCAGCATCGGTTGAGCGGCAAGTGGGCGCCGAGCGCAGACGCGTGGCGAGCCTTGGTCGATCCCGAGCCCGACGCCGAGGCATCCGCAGCGCGCCCGTACCCCTTCTATCTCGCGAGTCCGCTCGAGGAGGAGCTGGAATCGCTGGGCGAGCGAGACGATTGGCTGGTGGAATGGAAATGGGACGGCATTCGCGCCCAGCTGGTCCGTCGGGCCGGTGAGACCTTCCTCTGGTCTCGGGGCGAAGAGCTGATCACGGAGCGCTTTCCGGAGATCGAGAATGCCAGCGTCGCGCTGGCCGACGGCACCGTCCTCGACGGTGAGCTGCTCGCGTGGGACGCGGACGCGAAACGGCCGCTGCCCTTCGCCAAGCTCCAGAAGCGCATCGGGCGCAAGAGGCTCGGGCCCAAGATCCTGCGGGAGGCGCCGGCGTACTTCATGGCCTACGACCTGCTCGAGCTCGGCGGTGTGGACCAGCGCGAGCGGTCCCAGGCCGAGCGGCGCTCGGAGCTCGAGCAGGTCGTGGCCGCGCTCCACGAAGAGGGGCTCGCCGCGCGCTTCGGCATCAGCGAGCGGGTCTCGGGGCACACGTGGGAGGCGCTTCGCGCCCTCCATGCAGAGTCACGCTCGCGCGGGGTGGAGGGGTTCGTGCTCAAGAGCGCCGGCGGCCCCTACCGGACCGGTCGCCGTAAGGGCGAGTGGTGGAAGCACAAGGTCGACCCCTTCACCCTCGACTGCGTCCTCATCTACGCCCAGGCCGGGAGCGGTAAGCGAGCCGGTCTCTTCACGGATTATACGTTCGCGCTTCGGAGCACCGAGCACGGCCTCGTCCCGATCGCGAAGGCCTACAGCGGGCTCGACGACGCCGAGCTCCGTGAGCTCGACGGCTGGATCCGTGCCCACACGATCGAACGCTTCGGACCGGTGCGGGCCGTCGCCCCGGAGCACGTGTTCGAGATCGCGTTCGAGGACATACGCGAGTCCAAGCGACACAAGGCCGGACTCGCCGTCCGCTTCCCGCGCATCGCGCGCTGGCGGAGGGACAAGACGCCCGCAGAGGCCGACTCCATCGTCAGCGCGCGCGAGTTGCTCGCGACGAAGGGTGAGTAGCTCTCAGAATCCGACGACGATGCCGGCGGTCGCGCCACCGCGGGTCGGCGAGATACCGGCGCCCATGAGCCGGGGGCCGTCGTCGTCGGCCAGGGTGACCGATCCGCGCTCCTCCTCGTCATCGAGGCGATCGCGGAGGTCTTCGTAGGCGGACCAGCGACGCTCGGCGTCCGAGCGGGTGGCGAGGTTGATGATGCCGGTGATCACCTGGATGCCAGCCGCGATGACGATGAAGTAGTCGAGCGGCTCCGTGAACTTGTAGTCCTTCTGATGAAGGAAGAGCGGGACCACCGCGATACCGCTGCCGATGCTCAACGACGCATCGATCAGTCGGACGGCGCGGCTGCGACGGGCGAGGGCTTCGAGGGCATTCTCGCCGAAGCGCAGACGCTCACGGGCTTCGTCGATGGTCCGCATGGGCATGTGGCCGTACCGGATGGCCGGCGCCTGCGGGTTCGGTGAGAGCGCCAAGTCGATCACGCCGCGAGTCACACTGACGCTTCCCATCAGGAAGGCATAGCGAGCCAGGTCGCGCAGCCCGTCCTGCCGGGCCCAGATACCGAGACCGATCGACACGCCGCCGCTGACCATGGACAGGACGCCGTCGACGATGCGGTTCGACCCGCGAGCGGCCAGCACCTGCAGGCTCGAGTCGAGCACCCGAAGGCGGGTGGAGAGATTGCTGGGCAGACGGACGCCGCTGTCAGCCTGGGCTCCGGGGAGACCGGACTGCGGGCCCGGGTAGACGGGGGTGCCATAGCCTGCGGTGGGCGCAGGGGGCGGCGGAATCGCCTCGCTGGGCGCGGCGCTCTCGCTGGGCGCGGCGCTCTCGCCGGGCGTCTCGCTGGGTGTTTGGCCGTCGAGCTCGTCGGCGCTGAAGGGCGTGTCGCTCGCGGAGGCCGTCGAGCCCGGCGGGGCATCGAGGGCGCCTGCGCCCTCCGACTGTGCAGAGGCGATGGAGGCGCCGAGGCTGAAGGCGAGCGCGATGGCTCCGAGTCGCATTCCAGTCAGTATAGGGTCAGCCACGCGACGTTTCACCTTTGCGTGCTCCCGTCCGACTCCAGGGCGTCGAGCGCGCGCTCGACGCGGAGGTCGTCTTCCCCCAGCGAGGCCTGGGCTCGTCGCAGGGCCACTCGGGCTGGATCGGGCCGCTCGAGCCCAACCAGCGCCAACCCCAGCAGGAGCCTGGCCTCGCCATCCTCCGCGTCGATCCCCAGTGCCCGCCGAGCTTCCACCCGGGCCGTCTCGTAGCGTTCGTCCGCCAGTGCCGCCCGGGCTGCGGCCCGGCGCATCCGGCGGCGGTCGCCATCGTCGGTCAGCTCGTCGGCGAGGCCTCGCCACACCCGGACCGCCTCGGCCCGCCGCCCGGCAGCGAGCAGCGCTCCGGCGAAGTCTTCGCGAAGCAGCCGGTGAGCTGGTCGATGCGCCAGCTCCGCACGGAGGAGCCGGACCGCCTCCTCCGCTTTGCCTCGAGCGAGCTCCACGGCGGCCAGATCCGAGACGAGCTCGGGGTCCCGAGACCAGGCGCGAATGGCTAGCAGCAACGCCCGGCGGGCCTTGCCGAGCTCGCCGCGCCGCACGAAGAGCGCCGCCAGGCGCTGCAGCATCTGGGCGCTCGCCTCGTCATGGACGCCCGCTGCCTCCGCCACGAGCGCCAGCGCGGCGTCGTGCTCCCCGGCGACCGCCCGTGCCCAGCCCGTCAGGCGGTCGCGGTCGCGTGCCTCCTCGGACCCCGCGGGTTCCACTCGACTCAGCAAGCCGAGCGCCCATTCGGCGCGCGCGGCACGCTCCTCCTCCCCGAGACCCGCGGCGGACGCGGCGTCGGCGGGAAGCCCGCCGGCGATGGTCGCCGTGAGCCTCCGGTCGTTCGGCGAACGGCCGAGGACTCGCTCGATGAGTCCGGTCGCCGCCCGCTCCCGCCCCTGCTCGAGCAGCTGGGTCGCGCGCTCGAGCCAACGATCCACCCGCGGGTCGGTGGGTTCGTCGGACTGGGCGCCCGCCGTCGACGCGGCAGAGAGCAGAAGGGTGATGGCGAGGCCGAGGGGTCTCACGGACTCACAGTGTCGCCACGATTCGCGGAAGGGCCAGTCACGCGAGGTCGGGCGCGCGCTGAACCGGACCGAGCGAGGGCCCGGCGAGGAGCTCGGCGGAGGACTGCTCCTGGAGGTCTCGCGCGCTCACCCCCAGTGCGACCTCGACGATCACGAGCCCTTCGGCCGTGACGTCGACCACCCCAAAGGGCCCGATCAGGCGGTCGAGGCGAACGCCGTGCTCCTCCTCCGCCGTGCAGGCATCGAAGGCGAGGGTGACCCCGACCACCCGCGGCGCGACCGCGGTGACCGGCACGTCGGCGGTGCCTCCACTGCTCAGCCGCGTCACGTCGACCAGCAGGATCGCAGCGCTTCCACCGCAGCACGGCTCCACCCCCGCGAGCTCGAGGGCTGCCGTCGAGAGCGGGCCCTGACCGAGCGCGCTGGCGCCGACCTCGAGCGAAGCACGACGGATGATCTCTTCTCGGCTCAGCGACACCTAGCGTTCCTCGAAGCTGAGCATGACGCCCTGCTGCCCGATCGGCACGTTGGTCCGCTGGAGCACGACGTCGCCGTTGCAGTCCAGCAAGCGAACCGAGTGCTCGCCGGGCGAGAGAGGGAAGAAGCGGCTGCCGCCCGGAGGGATCACCTCCGTTGGCTCGAGCCGATCGAGCGCGCTGCGGGCGCCGCCTTCTCCGATGCGGGCCTCACAGAGGATCTCCTGACTACGATTTCGGACGAGGATCCCGACCTGCTCGTAGGGAACCGAGCTCGCCTGACCCATGCCGCTGCCACATCCGACCGACAGCAACGCGAACGCGAGCGGAGCTCGGCTCATGCGCGCGCGGCGTCCATCTTTGCGACGAAGCGCTCGAAGAGGTAGCGAGCGTCGTGCGGGCCCGCCGCGGCCTCGGGGTGGTACTGCACGCTGAACGCGTCGTGCTCCGCCGAAGCGACCCCCATGCAGGTGTCGTCGTTGAGGTGCTGATGGGTCAGCTCCGCGAGTCCCTCGAGCGAGTCCACGTCGACGCAGAAGCCGTGGTTCTGAGTGGTGATCTCGACCCGGCCGGTTTCCAGGTTCTTCACAGGCTGGTTCAACCCGCGGTGGCCGAACTTGAGCTTGTAGGTGCTGCCGCCGAGCGCGAGCGAGAGGATCTGGTGCCCGAGGCAGATGCCGAAGAGGGGCTTCTTGCCGAGCAGCGACTTGGTCGTCTCGATGGCGTAGGCCGTCGCCGCAGGGTCGCCTGGCCCGTTCGAGAGGAAGATGCCGTCCGGCTCGAGGGCGAGGATGTCTTCGGCGGGGGTGCGACCGCTGACCACGGTGACCCTGCAGCCGGCGTCGACGAGGCACCGGAGGATGTTTCGCTTCACCCCGAAGTCGAGCGCGACGACGTGGGGCCGATCGGCACGCTCCGGGGCCGGGCCATCGCCCCAGACACCCGTACCCTCGGTCCACTCGTAGCGTTCCTCGGTCTGCACCTCGCCGGTCAGGTCGAGGCCCTGCATCGGGGGCGCGGCCTTGGCCTTCGCGAGGAGCTCGTCTGGCGAGCCGACTCCGATGGCGGCCATCTGTGCGCCGTTGTCCCGGATGTGGCGGGTCAGGGCCCGCGTGTCGACGCCCTCGATGCCCACGATCCCGTGGCTCTTCAGGTAGGCGTCGAGGTCCGCCGAGGAGCGCCAGCTGCTGACGACCGGCGAGAGCTCCCGGACCACGAAGCCGGCGAGGAAGGGCTTGGCCGCTTCGGGGTCGTCGTCGTTGACCCCGGTGTTGCCGATCTGCGGCGCGGTCATCGTCACGATCTGTCCGCAGTAGGAGGGATCGGTGAGCACCTCCTGGTAGCCAGTCATCCCGGTCGTGAAGACGACCTCTCCGGTCGAAATGCCCTCGGCGCCCATGGCGACGCCGTCGAAGACGGTGCCATCGGCGAGGACGAGGTGGGCTCGGGGGCGGCTCGATTCGGCGGTCATGCGGTCTCGGGGGGCTGGGAGTGGATCACTCGGCCGCGGGCGAAGGTCAGGCGGGCAGCGCCGCGAACCGTCTGGCCGAGTAGGGGAGTGTTCCGGGAACGGGAGCGTAGCGTCGTGGCGTCGACCGTCCACTCGCGCTCGGGATCGATGACGGTGAAGGCGTCGGCGCCCTTCAGCGGGCGTGTGGCACCCACGACCCTCGCGGGCCCAACGGTGAGCGCCTCGACCGCTCGCCACCGGCTCAAGTGACCGTCGCGGACCAGGGCGAGGACCATCGGCAGCGCAGTCTCGAGCCCGATCATCCCAAACGCGGCGACCGCCAGCTCGCAGTCCTTGTCCATGGACGAGTGCGGCGCGTGGTCCGTGGCGATGGCGTCGATGGTGCCGTCCTGCAGACCTTCCCGAAGGGCCGCGCGGTCCGCCTCCGAGCGGAGCGGCGGCAGGACCTTCGCCCGAGTGTCGAAGGTCGCCAGCGCCTGGTCGGTGTAGGTCAGATGGTGCGGCGTCACGTCGGCCGTGACCGACTGCCCCGCCGCCTTCGCGCGGCGAATGGCGTCGACCGCGCCGGCGGTGGAGACGTGCGAGACGTGGAAGCGGGCGCCCGTGAGCGCGGCGAGCTGCAGGTCGCGTGCGACCGCGGCGACTTCCGCCTCGGCCGGCGAGCCTCGGAGGCCCAGCCGGGTGGAGAGCGGGCCCTCGTGCATCATCGAGCCGCGATGCAGGCCGGGCTCTTCGCAGTGCTGGGCGACGACCAAGTCGAAGGTCCGGGCATACTCCATGGCTCGACGCAAGAGCCCGGCGTCGGTGACCGAACGGCGGTCATCGGTGACGCCGACGCATCCCGCCGCGCGGAGCTCGCCCATCTCGGTGAGCGCCTCGCCCTCGAGGCCGACCGTGATCGCACCGAAGGGCCAGACCTCGGGCCCCTCGAGCCGCCCGGCTCTCGCGAGCACCAGCTCGGTGACCGCCCGGCTGTCGTTGACGGGGTGGGTGCCGGGCATCGCGCAGAGCGCGGTGAACCCCCCGTGAGCGCCGGCGGCGAGTCCGGACTCGATGTCCTCCTCGTGCTCGTCGCCCGGCTCTCGCAAGTGAGTGCGCAGATCGACGAGACCGGGCGCTATCCAGCACCCGGTCACATCGATCACTTCGGCGTCGGCCGGTGCGTCGATCCGCGAACGGACCTCCGCGACCTGCCCGTCACGGACGAGGAGGTCGGCCTCGGCATCGACGTTGCCGTCGGGGTCGACGACCCACCCACCGCGCAGGACGAGCATCGGGAGCGGACCTACCTCTCGTGACCCCGCGAGTCAACGACGCGCGGGAACGAGACGTCAGCCCACCTGCGAGAGGGCGTCGTCGTCCTCGTGCTCGTGGTCGGCTGCACCGATGGTGCCCACCGAGGAGACGTCCTTGCCCTCGGCCTTCGCCGCGGACTTCTCCTTCTTCACCTCCACGCGCTGCCGCATGCTGACGACCTTGCGGTAGAGGGAGGCGAAGTCCTTGTTCCGGACGGCCGTGCTCGGCTTGCCGCCGCGCAGGAGCGTCTGGAGGATGAACTCGAGAACGTGGATCTCGCCCTCGGAGAAACTGTTCGAGATACGCATGAGGGCGATCTACCACTCGCCAACGCACATGACAATCCGTGACGCGCCATATAGTGCAGATACAACGTATGGCCACTCCGGGATCACGAATGATCCCGGAAGGATCACTGGCGATCGCCAGAGCGTGAGAGATCGCGCACTGCCGAGACGATCGGGTTCGGCCGGAAGCGATCGGTTGACAGAGGGGCCTCCCGGCCAAGCGAAACGACTACCGAAAAGGGGCGGCTCGTATCGCGATCGGCACCCGATCGCCGCACCAGGTCGTGCTAGAGTTCGCGACTTCGATGAGCAATCGACTCGGTGAGCTTCTCGTCCGTTCCAAGCGGATCAGTCTGCAACAGCTGCGCGACGCCCAGAGCGCGCAACAGCGGGACGGGGTGAGCCTCGGCTATGCGTTGGCGAAGATGGGGTTCATCTCCGATCAGGAGATCACCGAGTTCCTGAGCCAGCAGTATCGCGTCCAGTCGATCGACCTGAGCGACTACGTGATCCAGCCGGACGTCATCAAGCTGATCACGCAGGACGTCTGCGAGCGCCACAAGATCATCCCGGTCTCCCGCGCAGGGACGTCGCTGATCGTCGCGATGGCGGATCCGTCGAACCTCCACGCCATCGACGACGTCAAGTTCCTCACCGGCTTCAACGTCGAGCCAGTCGTCGCCTCCGAAGTCGCCATCATGGCCGCCATCGAGCGGTCCTATCAGGCGCCGGAGATTTCCTACGACGACATCATGGACGGCTTCGACGAGGACGAGATCGAGGTCGCCGTCGACGAAGACGACGTGAACCTCGTCGACCTCGAGCGCGCCTCCGAAGACGCTCCGGTCATTCGCCTCTGCAACGCCATCCTCCTCAACGCGATCAAGAAGGGCGCCTCCGACATCCACGTCGAGCCCTACGAGCGGAACCTCCGCGTCCGCTACCGCATCGACGGTGTGCTCCATGAAGAGATGCGCCCGCCGGTGAAGCTCAAGAACGCCATCGCGTCGCGCCTCAAGATCATGGCGTCGCTCGACATCGCCGAGCGCCGCCTGCCCCAGGATGGCCGCATCAAGCTCAAGCTCGGCAAGGGCCGCGAGATGGACTTCCGAGTCTCGGCGTTGCCGACGCTCTGGGGCGAGAAGATGGTCCTCCGTCTCCTCGACAAGTCGAATCTGCAGCTCGACATGACGAAGCTCGGCTTCGAGCAGAGCGCGCTCGACGACTTCAAGCACGCCATCCATCAGCCCTACGGGATGGTGCTGGTCACGGGCCCGACCGGTTCGGGTAAGACGACGACGCTCTACTCGGCGCTCTCCGAGCTGAACGACGTCGAGACCAACATCTCGACGGCCGAGGATCCGGTCGAGTTCAACCTGAACGGCATCAACCAGGTCCAGCAGCACGAGGACATCGGCCTCAACTTCGCGGCGTCCCTGCGCTCGTTCCTCCGGCAGGACCCGGACATCATCATGGTGGGTGAGATTCGCGACTTCGAGACCGCGGAGATCGCGGTCAAGGCCGCGCTCACCGGCCACTTGGTGCTCTCGACGCTGCACACGAACGACGCTCCGAGCACGGTCACGCGTCTGCTCAACATGGGCGTCGAGCCCTTCCTGGTCACCGCGTCGGTCAACCTGGTCTTGGCTCAGCGCCTCGCTCGGAAGATCTGCGCGGACTGCAAGACGGAGGTGCACGTCGAGGAGCAGGTGCTCCGCGACATCGGCTTCAAGGAAGAGGACCTGCCGAGCGTGAAGGTCTTCAAGGGCTCGGGCTGCCGGACCTGCAACGACTCCGGCTACAAGGGTCGCATCGCGCTCTACGAGGTCATGCCCTTCACCGATCGGTTGAAGGACATGGTCCTCCAAGGCTGCTCCACGGCGGAGCTCAAGGACGAGATGATCAGGGGCGGGGTCAAGTCCCTCCGCATGAGCGGCCTGCAGAAGATCCTCGACGGAGTCACCACGATCGAAGAGGTGGGCCGAGTCACCTCCGCCGACTCCTTCTGAACGTTAGGCTGGGTTCATGCGTTGGCTCCGCATCTTCGATGGCGCCTACCGTCGGGCGCGCCGCGCCGAGGGCCGTGGCGACTATCGGGCCGCGGCCGCACTCTACGCGGAGGCCGACCTGCCGGACGAAGCGGCCAGCGCGCTGCTCGTCCACGCCGCGCGCCAGACCGAGCTCGACGCGAAGCTCGCCGCGTTGCGAGATGCCCTGCGCTGGCTCGAGCCGCAGGGCGGCCGCTGGCGCGAGGTCCAGACGCAGATCGGCATGGCGCTCCTCGAGCAGGGTCAGCGCCGCGCGGGCGCCCCGACCCGGGAGGAGCGCGAGCAGCTCGAAGAAGCCGCCGAGCGGCTCGAGGCCGCCGAGCGTTTCAGCGAGGCCGCGACCGCCTTCGAGCTCCTCGAGCGGCCCGATGACATGGCCCGCTGTCTCCAGCACGCCGGTGACGTAGAGCGGCTCGAGGCGCTCTTGCAGGAGAGCACGGCGGAGGCTCGAAAGAAGCGCCAGCTCCGCTCGTTGGTCAACGAGTACGAGATGTCGCTGAAGGTCGGCGCGCGCTTGGAGGCCCTCGCCGCGCTCGAGCAGGCCGTGGACCTCGCACCGGAAGACACCGCCATCGCCGACCTGCTCCGGCGGCTCGAGGCACGCATGATCCGTGGGACCCGACTGCGTCTGCGCATCGCCGGTCGCGAGGTTGCCTTCGTCGGGGCCCACGAGGTGACCCTCGGCCGGGAAGCAGATGTCTCGGTGCGCGGGACCGGCGTCTCTCGCCGACATGCCGCGCTACGCCTGGACGGCGAGCGGGTGCTCGTCCGAGACCTGGAGAGCCGGAACGGGACGCTGCTGCGGGGCATCCCCATCGCTGGCGAGCTCATGCTCGATGGTGCGACGGTGATCGGCCTCGGGGACGACGTCTCCGTTCGGGTCGACCAAGGCGCCGGTGGGTTGGAGCTCGAGGTCCTCGAGGGGCTCGACCGTGGGCTGCGAGCGCACGTCGGCCTCGGTCGGCTACGCACCGAGGGGCTCAAGGGCGTCATTCACTTCGATGGCGGTCACCCGACCTTCGACCCCGATCCCGGCGCGGCCACGCTGCTCGCCCGACAGAAGGTGGCGGCCGCCATCGTCCTGCTGGCCTCGGACCGCCTCGAGATCGACGGGGTCGAGGTCGAGGTGCTGTGAGCCTCTGGAAGAAGATCAAGGGCTGGGCTGGGGGGGGTGACCCACCCGAGGAAGAGAAGGCGCCCGAGCCCGAAGCATCACCGCCCGGGGAAGCCCCTGCCGCGAAGGCGACGGTCGAAGAACGCTTCGCTGCGCTGGTCGACGCCAAGGAGCAGCCCGACGCGAGCTACGCCATCGAGCTCCTCGACACGATGCACGGTCGGGGCCGCACCGCCCGCGCCCTCGAGCTGGCGCGGAAGATCCTCGCCCGCTTCGAGCACTTCGAGGTCTTCGCGCTGCGCGTCGCCGAGGTGCTCGCCGAGCGAGGCGACGACCGCGGTGCGAGGCAGCTCCTGGTCGACCTGGTCGACGGACCGGCCGGTGCCCCGTTGCCGGCGTTGATGCTGGCGGCCGAGATCGACGAGCGGCTGGGCGACGAGGCCTCGGCGCTCGCCCTCTACGAGCGGGTGCTGGCGCACGACCTCGATTTCCCTCGGGCCCGGGTTCGCGCCGAACGGCTGCGATCCAAGAAGGGGCACCGCGCCAACCTCGCCGGCGCCACGATCGCGACCGAAGGGGCGCTGACTCGTGGGCGCTACCAGGTCGAGAAGGAGCTCGGCCGGGGCGGCGCCGGCACCGTCTTCGCGGCGCGTGACCTGGCCATCGAACGGCGGGTGGCGCTCAAGGTCTATCACCGCCGCGGCCGCGTGGAGCGGGAGCGACTGCTCGCCGAGGCGCGCACCCCAGCGACCATCGAACACCCAGGGGTGGTCCGGATCTTCGATCTGGACGAGCGCCTCGGCGCCATCGCCATGGAGTGGGTGCAGGGCGGGTCGGTCCGGCGGGAGCTCGGCCGGGGCCCGATGCCCCTCGCGCGAGTAGGCCGCTGGCTGGAGACCACGCTCGAGGCGCTCGCCTTCGTCCACTCCCGAGGCTTCATCCACCGGGACCTCAAGCCCTCGAACTTCCTCATTCGCCCGGACGACCGGGTCGTGCTCACCGACTTCGGGCTCGCGATGCCCCTCGGCGCGACGCCACGGTCGGTCGGAGGGCTCGGCGAGGGCACGCTCCGTTACATGCCACCGGAGCAGCGGAGCGGCGCGCCCGCCGAGCCAAGCGCCGACGTCTACGCCTTCGGCGTGGCGATGCTGGAGATGCTCGCGGTGGCCGATCGCGGCGTCGACGGGCTCACCGAGCTCGCTGCCGCCTGCAACCGCAAGGCGCCGGAGAACCGACCCACGGTGGCGGCGCTTCGGGAGACGGTGGCTGCCGAGCTGGCGGCCGTCCTGAGCGCAGCGCATTGATCGCCGCCCCAGCACGGGTTAGGCCACGGCGTGGCGAAGCGAAAGAAGCCGAAGATTCCGGACGCGGCGGCTCGGCAGGCCGAGATGGGCGAGGCCCTCGCGAACATGGAGAAGCCGAAGACCCCGTGGAAGCTGCTGATCCAGATCGGCATCGGCTTCGCGGTGCTCTGGGTCGTGGCCGGGATGCTCATGCCCTACATCGGGTATTGGGGCATCGGCGTAGCCGGGGTGCTGACCCTGATCGCGCTCGGCTTCGGCTTCTACATCTGGCGGCTCACCCGGAAGTCGTCGGACATCATGGACATCCTGAAGACCGCAACGGACGCCGAGGGGCGCGACGCTGCGATCGCGGCGCTCCAGGCTCGTGGCGACGGCGACGTGATGGGCAAGCTCGCCCAGGCGCAGCTGGTCGGTCAGGAAGACCCGAAGGAGGCGATGAAGATCCTCGAAGAGATCGACATCGACAAGGCGCCAAAGCTCCTCCAGAACGACGTGCGCGCCCAGCTCGCGCTGATGTACCTGCTGCACAACCGCAGCAAGGACGCCCGAAAGCTCGCGGACGACATCAAGCTCGACGCGCAGCCGCAGCCCAAGCAGAAGGCGATGTATGCCGCGGTGATCGCGGAGAGCTTCGCCCGCACGGGCAAGGCCAAGGACGCGGTCTCGCTGCTCGAGGACTACGACCCGGACGGTGACGGTGCCGACGCCTTCGAGGAGATGCGGCCGCTGCTCTACCGCGCGCAGATGTTCGCGGCGCTGAACATGAAGAAGAAGGGCCGCGCCCGGACCGCGATGATGCGGCTCGCTCGCATCGACCCGAATCAGCTCGGCGCTTTCATGCAGAAGGGCACCCACCCTCAGGTGAAGCGGCTCGCCCGCGAGGTCCTCGAGAAGGAGGGCTTCGTGCCCAAGCAGAAGGTCCGGATGCAGCGTTAGTTCCGAGGGGTTGGCACCCAACCCCTCTCTCGTCGGCCAGCCTCCTCGACTCACCCGAGCTCCCCACCCCATGCGCTGTCGCGTTCTTCGTCCGTGCTGGAGCGGCGAGCGATGACGCCTCTGCGTCAGGTCGGGAGGCTCGCTGGGCCTGCGATCGCCCAGCAGTTGCTCCACACCTTGGTCTTCCTGGTGGACCGTGCGCTGCTCGGCCACCACGACGCCGCGTCGCTCGCGTCCATGCAGATCAGCGGACCGGTGGTCTGGTCCGCCACGACCATTCTCGGCGCGTTCACCGTCGGGGTGGTCGCCGTCGTCGGTCGGCGCATCGGCGCCTCCGATGGACCGGGTGCGAGCGCCGCGCTCCGGGCGTCGCTGCTCTTCGCGCTCGTGGTGGGCGGGCTCGCCCTCGGGCTCGGGCTGCTATCCCGGGACCCGCTGCTCGCTCTCTTCCCGGAGGCCGGTCCCGCGGTCTGGTCCGAAGCCGACGGCTACCTGACCGTCGCTTTCGCGGCGATGCCTGCGTTGCTGGTCTCCCTCACGTTGGCGATGGCCGTCCAGGCGGCGGGGGACACCCGCACGCCGTTCCTGATCGCCGCCGTGGGCAACGTCCTGAACGTCGTCATCAGCTACGCGCTGATCTACGGCGCGTGGGGCGCGGAGCCCATGGGCGCGCGTGGCGCCGCCATCGGGAGCGCGGTCGCGTTCGGCTGGCAGGCGCTGGCCCTCGGCGGATTCACCGCGTCGAGGCGCGCACCGGTGAGCTGGCGGCGCGCGGGGGCGCTCTTCGACCCCGAGGCGTTGGGCCGCGTTCTCCGGGTCGCCGGGCCCTCGCTGGCCGAGCGAATCCTCCAGCAGATCGGCTTCATGGCCTACGTCACGATGATCGGAGCCCTCGGTGCCACCGCCATGGGCGCGAACCAGGCGCTGATCGGAATCGAAGCCATCGTCTTCTTGAGCGCCGATGGGCTCGGCATCGCGACCGCCGCCGTGGTCGCGCAGCGGCTCGGTGCGGGTGAGCCTGGCGACGCTCGGGCCGCGCTCCGTGCGGGACTGGGACTGTCGACGCTCTTCCTGACGGCGATCGGCGCGCTCTTTCTCCTGCTCCCGGAGCCCTTGCTCCGACCCTTCACGAACGACGACACCCTGGTCGCGCTGGCGGTCCCCTGCCTGGTCGTGGCCGGCATCGCGGCCCCGATCATGGGGGCGGCGGTGGTCGCCTCCGCCGCTCTCCGTGGCGCCGGGGACACACGGGCAGTGCTCTGGGTGACCTTCCTGGGGGGGCTCGTGGTGCGCCTCGGCTCGACCTACCTCGCCGCGTTCGTCTGGGATCTGGGCCTCGTCGGTGTCTGGGTCGGCTCCACCCTGGACTGGCTGGTTCGTGCGGTGTTGCTCCTGGCCCTCGCGCGGGGACCGGGCTGGCTCTCTCGGCCCATTTGACGCGATCGATGACCCCCTGGTTGGGGAGACCCCGGCGGGAGGGTGTGCAAGTGGGCGGTCGCCATCTACTCTGCGCGTCGCATGGCGCGCGTGCTCCACATCGAGGACGATCCCCACAGTCGACGGCTGGTGGAGAAGATCCTCGTAGCCGCCGGCCACGAGGTCATCGAGACCGACAACGGCCTCGAGGGCATCCGCCTCGCCGCCGAGGTCTCGCCGGACCTGGTGCTCGTGGACATCAACGTCCCCGATCTCGATGGCTACGAGGTGACCCTCCGGCTGCGTGGGATGCGCGCGCTGAAGGGCGTCCCCATCGTCGCCATCACCGCCGAGGGCGACCGCGCGACCAGCCTGGCCGTCGGCGCCGACGGCTTCATCGGCAAGCCGATCCAAGCCCGCAAGTTCGCCGCGACCATCAAGAAGTTCCTCGGCGGTCACCGCGAGTCCGAGAAGGGGGCGAAGGGCTCCCAGGAGGACGTCCTCCGCGAGCGGACCCAGCGCATCGTCGAGCGGCTCGAAGGGCGCGTGAAGGATCTGCAGGAAGCCAACGCTCGGCTCGAGGAGATGGCGCGCCTTCGTCGCGAGTTCCTCCAGAACGTCAGCCACGAGCTCGCCACGCCGATGACGCCGGTCGTCGGGTACCTCCGACTGCTGCTGGGCGAAGAGCTCGGCGAGCTGACGCCGCTGCAGCGCAAGTGCATCCAGTCGATCCAGCGCTCCACCACCCGGCTGCGGAACGTGGTCGAGACCCTTCTCGACGTGAGCGCACTCGAGGCGGGGCGCATGCACTACTACGACCGTGAGTACGACCTCGGGCTGGTGGTCGAGAAGGCGGTCGATCGCATCCGCGCCGAGGGCGACACGTCCCGGGTCGAGCTCATGGTCGCCGCGATGCCGGAGCTCCCGGCGCGCGGCGACCCCGACAAGATCGAGCGCGCGGTGGTCCACGTGATCGACAACGCCATCAAGTTCACGCCGCGTGGCGGCCGGGTGGCCATCAGCTGCGCCGTCGACGGTGACGCCCTCGAGGTCCGCGTGCTCGACGAGGGCCCGGGCATCGAGCCGGACGAGCGCGAGCGGATCATGGAGCCCTTCGTCCAGGTCGATGGTTCGGCGACGCGCGCCCATGGCGGCGTCGGGCTCGGGTTGGCCTTCGCTCGGCGGGTGGCCGAGGCCATGGGTGGAGGAATCGCCCTCGAGAGCGCGCCCGGCACGGCGGTGGCGGGCCTGATGCTGGGCGGCACGCTGGTGCGGCTCCGGGTCGCAAAGAACGCGCCTGCCCGTCCTCCGGTGGAGTGATGCCCTACCTGGACCACCACGCCGCGACGCCGCTCGGTGCCGCCGCGGCGGCGGCGATGGCGGAGGCCGCGAAGGACGCGTGGGCCAACCCCTCCAGCGTGCACGGGCCCGGCCGTCGCTCGCGAGCGCTGCTCGAGGGCGCACGGCGGCAGGTCGCCAGCGCGATCGGCGCTGCGCCGGCCGACCTGGTGTTCACGAGCGGCGGCACCGAAGCCTGCGAGTTGGCCATCGCCGGAGGGCCACGACCCAAGCGAGTGTTCACCTGGGCCCTCGCGCACCCCGCGGTTCGAGGTCCGGTGGACGGCTGGGCCGCGGCGGGTGTCCCCGTGGAAGAGCTGCCGCTCGGCGCCGAGCTCGACGCGGGGGAGGGCGACCTGGTGGTCGTGCCCTGGGTCGACCACGAGACCGGTCGGATCCTCGACCTCTCCGCCATTCGAGCGCGATCCGGCGGGGCGCGGGTGGTGGTCGATGCCAACCAGGCGCTCGGACGGCTGCCCATCGACGTCGCCGCGCTGGGGGTCGACGCGGTCGCCCTCGCGTCTCACAAGATCGGTGGTCCCGCGGGCGCCGGTGCGCTCTGGGTCCGCCGGGGCGTGCCTCTCGATCCGCGGCTGTCGGGTGGTGGCCAGGAGCGCGGCCGCCGTGGCGGCTCGCCGGGTGTCCTGCCACTGGTGGGCTTCGGCGCCGCCTGTGACGCGCTCCCCTCGAGGCTCGATGCGATGGCCCGAGTCGCCGTCTGGCGGGATCGCCTCGAAGAGGTCGCGGAACGGCTCGGCGGCGTGATCAATGGGCGCGAGGGCCCGCGCGTCGCGTCTTGCCTGAACGTGTCCTTTCGCGGGTGGCGGGCCGAGCACCTGGTCCCTGCGCTCGACCTCGAGGGGCTCGCGATCAGCGCCGGTGCGGCCTGCTCGTCGGGGACGACCGAGCCTTCGCCCGGCGTCGCCAGTCTCTACCCGGACGAGCCCTGGCGCGCGGAGAGCGCAATCCGCCTCAGCCTCGGCCCGGAGGGGCTCGACGAAGCCGCCATCGACGAGGCGGTGGCCATCCTCGAGCGAGTGGTCCCCCGCGCGCAGCCTTGACTCGGCGCCGGCCGCGCCTCATCCGGTGGCCGTGCGGATCCTCGTCGCCATGAGCGGGGGCGTCGACTCTTCGGTCGCCGCCGCGCTGCTCCACGAGGCGGGCCACGAGCTCGTCGGCGTGACCCTCCACCTCTGGGATGCCTCTGGCGACCAGCAGGTCGGGCGTTGCTGCGCGCCGGAGGATCGGGACGACGCCCGCCGGACCTGCGACCACCTGGGGATTCCCCACTACGTCCTCGACGAACGCGAGGCGTTCCGTCGAGACGTCGTCGAGCCCTTTCTCGACTCCTATCGCGCCGGAGAGACCCCCATCCCCTGCGTCGAGTGCAACCGGACGGTGAAGTTGGACCACCTGGTCACGCTGGCGCCGCGCTTCGGCTGTGATGCGGTGGCGACCGGCCACTACGCGCGGATCGCCACCGAAGACGGCGTCACTCGGCTCCTGCGCGGCCGCGACCTCGAGAAAGACCAGAGCTACTTCCTCTTCGGGCTACGGCCGGAGACTCTCGCGCGGATGGTCTTTCCGCTGGGCGAGCTGACCAAGGACGAGGCGCGCTCCGAAGGCCGCCGCCTCGGCGTTCCGAACGCCGACAAGGGTGAGTCCCAGGAGCTCTGCTTCGTCCCCGATGGAGACGTGGCTGGCTTCGTCGCTCGCGAGCGAGGTCCCGGGCGCCCCGGGACCATGGTGGACGAGGCCGGCGAGCCCATCGGCGCGCACGAGGGCATCGAGGCCTTCACCATCGGGCAGCGCAAGGGCCTCGGCTTGGGCGGCGGTGGACCGACCCGCTACGTGCTACGGATCGTGCCGGATCAGGACCAGGTGGTGGTCGGTTCCGCCGATGCGCTCCAGGGCTCCGACCTGAAGGCCGAGCGAGCGCGCTGGATTGGCGCCCCGCCCGCCGAGCCCTTCGAGGGGCAGGTGCGCATCCGCTATCGGCACGAGCCGGCGGCCGGTCGCATCGAGGCCACTCCCGGGGGCTTCCGCGTCCGCTTCGCCCAGCCGCAGCGGGCAATTACGCCCGGCCAGGCCGCGGTGATATACCGAGGGGACGAGGTTCTCGGTGGCGGTTTCATCACGATCTAGTTGGACTCGGCGGCTCCGGCTGGCGCTCGGGCTGGCGGTGGGCTGCAGCGTCGGCGTCGGTACCGGCGAGGTGACCGGGACCGTGACCGCGCCCCAGTGCGACCTCGACGGGGATTTCTCGCTGAACCCCGACTTCTACAGCGCCAGTGCCTTCGAGGAGCAGCTCACCATCCGCATCCAGAAGGGCGGCGACTTCGCCATCGACAGCGACGGCATCAGCATCATCGTCCTGGACGCCACGATGGAGACCGAGCGGCTGGGGACCCCAATCGCCATCACCGACGATCCCGAGGCGCCCGTCTCGATGAGCCTCTACTTGAACGACAGCTGCCCTCACGACGAGACCGAGCTGCCGGTCTTCCTGGAAGCGACCTCGGGGACGATCACCTTCGACGAGATCTACGCTCCGCAGGTGGACGAGGGTCAGCGCCAGACCACGGGCACGTTCACCGGCGTGGTCTTCACCGATGGCCGCGGCGAGCGGATGGCCACGCTCGACGGCGAGTTCAGCTTCCTCTTCGAGCGCGGCCGCCCGGGACAGCCTTTCCCCTGACACGACGACGACGAGGAGGCGGAACGGCGGCCCTCGAGGGCGTCGTTCGCGACGTCGGACGCTCCGGCGATGGCGTCGTGGAGAGCGACCGAGGGGTGGTCTTCGTTCCGGGGACGTTTCCGGGCGAGCGGGTTCGCTTCGAGGTCCGCAAGCGAGGGAAGGGCACCCAGCGTGGACGACTGCTCGAGGTGCTCGAGGCGCGCCCGGACCGACGCACGCCTCCCTGCGCGATCGCGCATCGCTGCGGTGGCTGCCCGTGGATGGCGCTCGAGCCGAGCGGACAACACGAGCTACAGGTCGAGCGCGGTCGTGGACTCGCGGCTCGCGTGGGGTTCGATGGTGACGTGCCGGTGCTCTCGGATCGGAGCGTCGGCTATCGTCGTCGTGCCCGGCTCGCCTGGAAGGGCAAGGCGCTCGGCTACCGAGCCGCCAGCTCGAGGCAGGTGGTGGATGCGGCCGAGTGCCTGGTGCTCCAGCCCGAGCTCGCCACGGCCTGGAGCGCGGCGCGACGCGCCCTCGTCGATGCGCTCGATGGTTCGGGCGAGATACGGCTGTATCGTCATGGAGACAGGGCAGTGCTCCTCCTCGAGACCTCCGATGCCCAACCTCCGTCGGTCTACGACGCCTGCCGGAGCCTGGCCGCCGACCCCGCGCTAGCAGGCGTCGGGCTGAAGATCGGGGAGGGAGAGCCCGCGGTCTTCGGTGAGGTCGGAGAGCGCTACGAAGGTCCCGATGGCGAGCCGCTCGACGGTCCGCCAGGCGGCTTCAGCCAGGCTCACGACCCGCTCTCGCTGACGCTCGCGAAGGACGTGGTCGCCCGAGCCACGGCCGGGCTGGAACGACCGCGGATGCTCGAGCTGCACGCTGGGCACGGAAGTTTCACGGTGCTCCTGGCGACTCATGGAGCGCTCCGGGTAGTCGAGGTGAGCGACGCGGCCTGCGAGGCCCTCCGGGCCAACCTGGCCGTCCGCGGGCTCGAAGCGACGGTGGTCGCTGCCGACGTGGCCGACCAGCCACGCTCGTTCTCGCCCGACCTGGACGTCGTGGTTCTCGATCCCCCACGGACCGGGGCTCGAGAGCCGATCGAGCGCCTGCTGGCCTCGAAGGCACGACCGAGAATCGTCTACGTCTCCTGTGATCTGGCGACGCTGGAGCGGGATCTCGGCCTGCTCCGCGAGGGCGGCTACGAGGTCGACGAGCTACGGCTCTACGAGCTCTTCCCGCAAACGGCGCGGGTGGAAGCGGTCGCGGTCTGCTCACCCACCACCCGGGCGTGAAACGTGTGAAACGCATGGAATCCACGTTCGCGGGATGCTAATGCGCACCCGTGCGCTGTCCCTACTGCAGCACCTTGGACAACAAGGTCATCGATTCGCGCCTGAGCGCTGCGGGTGAGGTCACCCGCCGCCGCCGCGAGTGCGATGGCTGCAGCCGTCGCTACACCACGTACGAGCGGGTGGAGCAGGCCCTGCCGATGATCCTCAAGAAGGACGGCAAGCGTCAGCCCTTCGACCCGGACAAGCTCCTTGCGGGCCTCCAGCGCTCCTGTGCGAAGCGCCCCGTCTCACCGGAGACCCTCGAGCGAATCGTCGGTGACGTGCAGCGTGCGCTCGCCGACACCGGCGAGACCGAGGTCGCCAGCTCCTTCGTGGGCCGCAAGGTCCTCGAGCTCCTCGGCGACGTCGATCAGGTGGCCTACGTCCGTTTCGCGAGCGTCTACCGGGAGTTCCAGGACACGCAGGAGTTCATCGCGTTGCTGGAGGGCATGGTCCGCGAGAGCCAGGCCCCGGCGGCCGCGAGCGAGCCCGCGGAGGAGGCCACCCCCCGCGAGACCCCGGCGCCCGGTCCGAACGGTTGAAGCCGTGACCCGCCCGGAGCACGAGAGCGAAGCGGCGCGGGACGCGCGGCTGATGGCGCTCGCCATCGACGCGGCGCGGCGTGGGCGACCGAGCCCGAACCCGCACGTGGGCGCCGTGATCTCGGACGACGAGGGCCAGGTCATCGCGACGGGTCACCACGAGAAGGCCGGCATGGCCCACGCGGAGGTCGACGCCATCGCCAGGGCGGACCGCACCGAGGGGATGACCCTCCACGTGACCCTCGAGCCCTGCAATCACCACGGCCGAACTGGGCCGTGCACCGAGGCCGTGATCGCGGCCGGCTTCCGCCGCGTGGTCATCGGCTCGCTCGACCCGGCGCCCCACGTGCCCGGTGCGGTCGACCGCCTCCGAGCCGCGGGGATCGAAGTGCGCCACGGCGTGCTCGCCCGGGACTGTGACGCGCTGGTCGCCGACTTCGCCAAGCACATCAAGACCAAGCTGCCCTACGTCGTCCTCAAGGGCGCGGTGACCCTCGATGGTCGGATGGCGACCCGAACCGGCGACTCGAAGTGGATCACCGGCGAGGCGGCCCGCACCGAGGCACACCGCCTCCGGGACCGGGCGGACGGCGTCCTGGTCGGCATCGGCACCGTGCTGGCCGACGACCCGCAGCTGAACGTGCGTCACGTCCCCGGGGTGGACCCCGTGCGGATCGTCCTCGACCGGACGCTGCGCACGCCCCACACCGCGAAGGTGCTGACGGCGTCCGGCGGCGAGTGTTGGATTCTCCACGGCTCCTCGGCGCCGCAGGAGCGGCGCGCGGAGCTCCAGGCCGCCGGTGCGTTGCTGCTCGAGATCGCCGAGGGCGACGACGGTCGACTGGTGATGCAGGATGCGCTGCGCGCGCTCGGCGAGCGGGAAATCGTGCGGCTGCTGGTCGAGGGTGGGCCGCGGGTCCACGGCACCTTGCTCGATGGTGGGCTCGCCGACCGAGCCGAGATCTTCGTCGCGCCGCGCGTGCTGGGTGATGGTGACGCGCCCGGCATGGCCATGGGCCGCGGGAGCGACCGAATGGCAGGGGCGTGGCAGATCGACGACCCGGTCGTCCGGCGGCTCGGCGACGACGTCTGGATCAGCGGCGAGCTTCGCCGCGGAGGAGAGGGCTGATGTTCACTGGTCTCGTCGATTCCATCGGCTCCATCCGCGCCGTCGAGAAGACGGCCAAGGGCGCGCGGCTCCGGGTGGCGACCGACTACGAAGCGCTCGTGCTCGGCGAATCCATCGCCGTGATGGGCACCTGTCTGACGGTCACCTCGATCGAGAGCGATGGCTTCTGGGCCGACGCGTCGAGGGAGACGCTGGAGCTCACCAACCTGGGCGAGCTGGCGACCGGCGCGAAGGTGCACCTCGAACGAGCGCTTCGGCTGGGTGACCGGCTCGGCGGGCACCTGGTGAGCGGTCACGTCGACGGGGTGGGGCGCATCGCCGCCCGCGAGCCCGTCGGTGAGGCCGTGAAGGTGAGCTTCGAGGTGCCGGAGCGGCTCGCGCCCTTCCTGGCGCCGAAGGGCTCGGTCACCATCGACGGTGTCAGCCTCACGGTGAACGGCGTCCGCGGTACACGCTTCGACGTCATGCTGGTTCCCTTCACCCGGAAGGAGACGCTTTTCGACGCGCGTTCCATCGGTGCGAAGGTGAACCTCGAGGTCGACGTCCTCGCGAAGTACGTGGCTCGGCTCATGGGCCGACCCGGTGTCGACGGGAAGGGTGACGCCCTCTCGCTGGAACTGCTGCAACGACAAGGCTATCTAGACCGCTAGAGGAGCTCCCCATGCGATCCCAACCCCTCCGAACCGAAGCCATCGAGAGAGTCGCTCAGGCGCTCGAAGACATTGCCGCCGGCAAGATGGTGATCCTCGTCGACGACGAGGACCGAGAAAACGAAGGCGACCTGGTCCTCGCCGCCGAGAAGTGCACGCCCGAGGCGATCAACTTCATGGCCCGCCACGCGCGCGGCCTGATCTGCCTGAGCCTCACCGACGACCGCATCCGGGCGCTCGACCTGCCGATGATGGTCGACCAGAACCGCGCGAGCCGTTCGACGGCGTTCACGATCAGCATCGAGGCCCGCGAAGGGGTCACCACCGGCATCAGCGCCGCGGACCGATCTCACACGGTGCTCACCGCGGTCGCCAAGGACGCTCAAGCGCGGGACCTGGTCAGCCCGGGCCACATCTTCCCGCTCCGTGCGCGCCCCGGCGGGGTGCTCCAGCGCACCGGTCACACCGAGGGATCCGTCGACCTGGCGCGCCTCGCGGGGCTCGAGCCGGCCGGCGTGATCTGCGAGATCATGAACGAGGACGGCACCATGGCGCGGACCTCGGACCTCGAGGCCTTCGCCGAGGAGCACGGGCTGATCCTCCTCAGCATCGCGGACCTGATCGAGTACCGGCTGAGCCGCGAACAACTCGTCGAGGTGAAGCGCGAGGCGACCATGACGCTTCCGAGCGGCCACGACTGGCAGGCCCGGGTCTACGGGGTCGGCGCGGGCCGTGAGTTCCTCGCGCTGGTCCATGGCGCGGTGGACCCCTCGCCGACGCTCGTTCGTGTACACACCGCCTCGGTGATGGGCGACCTGGTCGGCATCGAGGAGCCGGGGCGCGTCCAGCTCCGCGAGGCCATCGAGCGCATCGAGGCCGAGGGCCGGGGGGTCATCCTCCTGCTGCCTTCGAGCTCGGGCATGGACGACGACCTGGCCTACTTCCTCGGCGAGACCGTCGATCGCCCACGGCCAGACCGGGGCGAGGTGTTGCGCGAGTACGGCCTCGGCGCCCAGGTGCTCGCCGACCTCGGCCTCGGGAAGATTCGCATCCTCACGAACCGCCCGCGGCGCATCCCGAGCCTCGAAGGCTACGGCCTCGAGGTCGTCGAGCAGCTCCTGCTCCGGGACGCCAGCGGCGAGCACGACGCCGAGGGCGCTGCCGTCGGCGAACGCGCACATTGATTCTTGGGGTCTTTTGGAGAAGCCCCCGGCTCGTCGGGAGTGAATCCCTCCTCGCCTCCCCGAAAAGCCGAAGGTCTCGCGCGTAGCGCTCGGTGCGTCCTCGCTTCGCCCGTCCCCCTTCTCCTCCCAGTCCTTCCAGAACCGACCGGTTGCTCGCCAGCCCGTCTCCTTCCACGTTTCCGAGAACTCTGATGGCTACCTACGAAGGCACCTTCGATTCCGTCCCCGCCGATGCGCGTTTCGCCATCGTGGCGGCTCGCTTCAACCACTTCATCGTCGACCACCTGGTGGCCGGCGCGAAGGACGCGCTCCGCCGGCACGGCGTGGCCGAAGACCGGGTCGACGTGTTCCTGGTCCCCGGCGCGTGGGAGCTGCCGCGTGTGGTCGACCGCGTCGCCAAGGCGGGCAAGCACTCGGCGGTGCTCGCGCTCGGTGCCGTGATCCGGGGCGCGACGCCGCACTTCGACTACGTCGCCGGCGAAGCCGCCAAGGGCGTCGCCCAGGCGATGATGAAGCACGAGCTGCCGGTGATCTTCGGCGTCCTCACCACCGACACCATCGAGCAGGCGGTCGAGCGCGCTGGCACCAAGGCCGGCAACAAGGGCTTCGAAGCCGGCATGGCCGCGCTCGAGATGGTCGCGCTCGAGGGCGCGATGGGCGACGCAGGACTCTGAGCGCTCCATGGGCGTGCGACGCAGGGGCCGTGAGGCGGCCCTCCAGATGCTCTACCAGATGGACGTCTCCGGCGTGGGTGCCGAGGACGCGCTCCGGATGTACTGGACCCATCTGACCCACGAGGCGCAGCAGGCAGCCGAAGAGGACGGCATCGAGCCGCCGAGCAAGCCGAAGAGCGCCGACGCGCGAGAGTTCGCCGAGGCGCTGATTCGTGGCGTCCACCAGAACCGGGAGCGCATCGACGAGACCATCCGCAAGGTCAGCCACCATTGGCGGCTCGAGCGGATGATGCGAGTCGACCGGAACATCCTCCGCCTGGCCACCTACGAGCTGCTCGAGATGGCCGACATCCCGCGGCGCGTGACCCTCAACGAGGCCATCGAGCTCGCGAAGCGTTTCGGCGCCGAGGGGAGCCCGGGTTTCGTCAACGGCGTCCTCGACCGCATCGCCACCGATCTGGGCAAGGAGTAGGGCGACCGATGAGCGCCCGCGGCGGCACCCTGAGCTCTCCGGCGCTCAGCGTGACTCTCCGGCGGGAGCTGGCGTTCGTCTCCCCCGACCTGCGCCGGCTCGACGGAGTCGAGTCCGAGGTGCTGGCGCTGCCCTTCTTCTCGGACCTCCGACCGCTCCGCGGCGCGGCCGGGCTGGTCGACTGGCGCATGGGCGGCTTCCTCTCGAAGCTGCTCATCCGCGGTCGCATCGACGGCTCTCCCGGCGAGCTGACTCTATTGCCCAGCCGCGAACGGCTGAGCGTGGACAAGCTCCTGCTGGTGGGCCTCGGTCGTTCGGACGAGCTCACGCCGGAGCGCTTCGACGACGCGGTCCGGCACATCCTCGAGGCGGCCACCAAGGCGCGGATGCGGTCTTGTGTGATCGAGCTACCGGGCCGCGCCACCGGCGCCATGCCTCCGGCCGACGCGATGGAGCGCTTCCTCAAACTGGTCCGCGACTTCGAAGAGCTCGACGAGCTCATCCTGGTGGAGGGTCAGATGGCGCAGCGCGCCATGGAGCCCGTCCTCGAGCGCGAGCGCCGCCGCACCCGCGCCCGCGTCGGTTGACTCACGCGCCGGCGATGGTCGGGACGTTCTCCGGCACCACGATCTCGGGCTCGGTCTTCTCCTTCACCTCGTCGACGCTCACGCCGGGCGCGAGCTCGCGGAGGTGGAGCTGGCCGTCCTTCACGTCGAGGACGCACAGGTCGGTGTAGATCTCGCTGACGCATTTCACGCCGGTGAGCGGGAGCGAGCACTCCTTCAGGATCTTCAGGTCACCGCGCTTGGTGACGTGCTCCATCATGACCATCACGCGGCGAGAGCCGGCGACGAGGTCCATGGCGCCGCCCATGCCCTTGACCATCTTCCCGGGGATCATCCAGTTCGCGAGGTCGCCCTGGCCGCTGACCTGCATCGCGCCGAGCACGCACATGTCGACGTGGCCGCCGCGGATCATCGCAAAGCTCTCCGACGAGCTGAAGAAGACCGAGCCGGGGATGGTCGTGACCGTCTGCTTGCCGGCGTTGATGAGGTCGGCGTCCTCTTCGCCCTCGTAGGGGAAGGGGCCGATCCCGAGCAGCCCGTTCTCGGACTGGAGCACGACCTCGATGCCTTCGGGGATGTGGTTGGCGATGAGCGTCGGCATGCCGATGCCGAGGTTCACGTAGAAGCCGTCGCTCAGCTCCTTGGCGATGCGCGCCGCCATCTCGTCTCGAGTGAGTGCCATGTTCAGCCGTCCTCTCGGGTGCGGGTGGTGACCTGTTCGATCGGCTTGTCGAAGCGCTCGCCGACGATGACCCGCTGCACGTAGATGCCGGGGGTGTGGATCTGGTCCGGGTCCAGCTCGCCGACCTCGACCAGCTCTTCGACCTCGGCGATGGTGACCTTGCCGGCGGTCGCGATCTCCGGGTTGAAGTTCCGCGCGGTCTTTCGATAGACGAGGTTGCCCCAGCGGTCCGCCTTCCAGGCCTTCACGAAGGCGAAGTCGCCGCGCAGGCAGGTCTCGAGCACGCAGTGGCGCCCGCCGATCTCCCGGGTCTCCTTCCCCTCCGCGACCTTCGTGCCGTAGCCGGTCGGAGTGAAGAAGGCCTCGATGCCGGCGCCGCCGGCCCGAATGCGTTCGGCCAGCGTCCCCTGCGGGTTCAGCTCGACCTCGAGCTCACCGCTGAGGAACTTCTCGGCGAAGATGGAGTTCTCGCCGACATACGACGAGATCATCTTCTTCACCTGCCCGTTGGCGAGCAGGATGCCGAGCCCCTTGTCGGTGGTCCCGCAGTTGTTGCTGATGATCGTCAGCCCCTTCGTGCCCTTGTCCTTGAGCGCGCGAATGAGGTTCTCGGGGTTGCCGCTGAGTCCGAAGCCCCCGCTGAGGAGGGTCGCGCCGTCGACCATGTCCTCGATCGCGGCGGCGGCCGATGAGACCACTTTGTCCATGGCGCGCATCATCGAAGCGCCCCCCGCCCGAAGTCAATGAGCGCCCACACCCTGCCGGGAAGTCACGGCCAGCTTCGACGGGTTGTACCGTCGAGCCGCTCCCGGCACCCATTTCCATGCGCTACAGCTACTACGCCTTCCTGCTCCTGCTCATCCTGGCCTCCAGCGTCCTCGCCCAGGCCCCAGGGACCTCCGCCGCCATCTGTTCGCCGGCCATGGCCGAGGAGCCGCGCGGACCCGGCGACGACCTCCCGCCTGGAACCCCGCTGGTCGAAGGACGCTGGGAGATCCGGATCGCGGGTCACGAGCCGATCGTCGTGAAGCGAGATCGGTCGGCCACGATCGAGGGGCTGGCCGAGGGTCGCCACGTCGTCGAGCTGCGGATGGATGGCCGGCGAGTCGCGTCCATGGCCATCCGGCTGCGCGAAGGGCAGATGCTCTGCGTCCGCCCGGGCTACTACGATGGTCCGCAGCTCCGGTTCTGCGGCCCCTCCTGCGAGCCGTCCGACCCCTAGCCGAGTAGGCCGAGATCGGCGTCCGTGGCGCCGGGGCCGTACTTGTCCTTCGGGGGCATCGGGCGCTCGCGCCAATGGGGCTCGAAGACGAAGGACGAGCGCTCGCGACCTTCGGGGAGGGCGCCGTTGCTCGCGCCGCGCGCGTAGTCGTAGTAGAGCTTGATGACCTCTTCGTCGCCCACCTGCTGGGCGGCGGAGTGCTCCAGGCAAGCAGCTCGCCACTCTCGGACCCGGTCGAACGATGGGTCCCCGTCGGGGATGTCGACTCCCTCGTAGTAGGCGACGAATGCGAAGCGCCGGAAGAACGGCGTGAAGACGACCTCGGCCCAGCCGAAGCGGTCGAAGAGCCATGGGCCGCCGTCCTGGCCGTGCCGCCGTAGGAAGGCGTCGATGGTCTCGTGCGCGTCCAGGTAGGCCTGAACGAGCTCCTCTCGTCGGGTTCGGTCCTGGTTCATCACGAGCCGATAGCCGCTGGCCACGAGGGTCCCTTCGCCGGCGACCAAGAGATTCTCGATCGCCCGCTCGTACGGGTCCTCGCGTCGCGTGCCCAGCTCGAAGCGGTCCTCGAGGTAGTCGAGCAGCACGAGGCTCTCCTTGAGGCTCTTGCCGCCGTCGAGCTCCATGACGGGGAGCGCGGTGGTCCCTCCGCTCAGCTCGAGGATGTGCGGGTCGCGGGGCCGGGTGATGTCGACGACCGCGAACTCGACCGCGTCTCGCCTCCCGGCGAGCTCCAGCAGGATCTCGAGGCGCTGGCTGAAGGGGCAGATGGGGATGTGGTGAACGATGGGCGTCATGCGGTCTCGCGGTCGAGCGCGCGGCGGAAGGGGGCGGTCCAGGAGCCGCGGCGGGTGGGTTCGTTCAGGGCGATCTGCAGGGCGTCGAGGAAGCGCTCGCGGGGCCAGTCCTCGGCGCCGAAGCGTTCGAGGTGCGGGGTGTGGACCTGGCAGTCGACGAAGTGGAAGTCCCAGCGCTCGAGCACGCCGCAGAGGGTGGCGAAGGCGACCTTCGAGGCGTCGGGGGCGGTCGTGTACATCGACTCGCCGAAGAAGCCGGCCCCCAGCGAGACGCCATAGAGGCCGCCGACGAGGCGGCTGCCTTCCCAGGCCTCGATGCTGTGGGCGAAGCCGAGCTGGTGCAGGCGGACGTAGCCGTTGCGGAGCTCGGGAGTGATCCATGTGCCGTCCTGGCCCGGCCGGGGCGCGTGGGCGCAGGCGTCGATGACCTCGGTGAAGGCCTCGTCGGCGGTGATGCGGTAGCGGCCGCGGTTCATCGCTTTGCGCAGCGAACGACCGACGTGCACCTTCGCCGGCTCGAGTACGAAGCGTGGGTCCGGCGAGAACCAGAGCAGTGGGTAGCCCTCGACGGGCCAGGGGAAGATGCCCTGGGCGTAGGCGTTCACCAGTCGCTCCGGGCTCACGTCGCCGCCGACCGCCACGATGCCTTCCGGGGTCGCCGCCGAGGGCGGCGGGAAGGCCACGTCGTCCTCCCCGAGGAGGTACACGGGCATCACTCGCCTCCGTACGCCTTCCAGAGCTCTTCGAAGGCGTCGGCATACGCGCGGACCACGCCCCGGTCGTCGGTCACGACCAAGTTCTCGCGGTTGTCGTCGGCGGCGCTCCGGGTCCAGTTGTAGCTGCCGGTCGCCACGGTCTCGCCGTCGAAGACCGCGAACTTGTGGTGCATGTGGTGCGGGCTGTCGTCGTAGCGCACCGGCACGCCCGCTTCGGCGAGCCGCATGACGTCGGAGCCGCGGTCGTGGGCCTTGTCGTCGTCGCTGATGACTCGGA
This sequence comes from uncultured Sandaracinus sp., assembly GCA_964462035.1. GTDB lineage: Bacteria > Myxococcota_A > Polyangia > Polyangiales > Houyiibacteriaceae > UBA1660. Next base: position 17,197 of record CAYXAP010000018.1, on the reverse strand, counting down.
CGCGGACGCCCCGTCGGTGCGCCGCGATCAGCGGGCCTGCCAGGCGGTCGTCGGTGATCGTGAAGACGCAGACCGCGACCTCGGTCTTCGCCTCGCTCAGCAGCCCGCTGATCCGTCGCCGGCAGGCGACGCCAGGGCTGAAGAGCACCTCGGAGTTGGCGACGTTCGCCTCCACCGAGGGCGGCGGCACGACCAGCACGCGGGTCACCGCGTCGAGCCACTCGAGGATGGCTTCCTGCTCGTCCGGATGCGTCGCGATGGTGTCGCGCGCGATCTCGAAGGCTCGCGCGTGCCACTCCGCGCGGGCGGCTCCGGACGGGCCGACGATCGCGCGGAGCGCCTTCTTCTCTTTTCGAGAGAGCCGCCGGTCCTCGAGCGTCTCGCGGAGATGGGCGTCGATGTCCACCGCCGAAAGAGTACCTCAGCTCTCAGCTCTTGCCTTCGTAGCGAAGGCTGAGGGCGTCGCTCTCCACCTCGACGTGGACCTCGCCGCCGTCGACGAGCTCGCCGAAGACCAGTGCCTTCGCGATCGGCTTCTTGAGCTCGACCTCGACGAGGCGCGCCATGGGCCGGGCGCCCATCTTCGAGTCGTAACCGTGGTCGGCGAGCCACTCGAGGGCCGCGTCGCTCAGCACGATCTCGACGTCCTTGTCCTTCAGCATGTCCGCGAGGAGGCCGACCTCCTTGCGGGCGACCTTTCGGATCACCTCGCGGCTCAGACCGTCGAAGAACACGACCGAGTCGAGCCGGTTGCGGAACTCGGGGGTGAAGGTCCGCTCCATCGCGGCCTTGGCCCGGCCGCGCGCGAAGTCGGCGGCCCCGTCGCCGGCACCGAAGCCCACGACCTTCTCGGCCGCTTCCTGGGCGCCGGCGTTCGTGGTCATGATGAGCACCACGTTCCGGAAATCTGCCTCTCGGCCGTTGTTGTCGGTCAGCTTCGCGTGGTCCATCACCTGGAGCAGGATATTGAAGAGCTCGGGGTGAGCCTTCTCGATCTCGTCGAGGATGACGACCGAGTGCGGGTGCTTGCGGACCGCGTCGGTGAGCAGGCCGCCCTGGTCGAAGCCGACGTAGCCGGGCGGCGCACCGATGAGCCGTGAGACGCTGTGGCGCTCCGAGTACTCGCTCATGTCGAAGCGATGCAGCTCGACGCCCATGGCCATCGAGAGCTGGCGCGCGAGCTCGGTCTTGCCGACGCCGGTCGGCCCCGCGAAGAGGAACGATCCGATGGGCTTGTCGTTCGCGCGCAGGCCGGCCCGCGAGAGGGTGATCGCGCTGGTGATCGCCTCGATGGCGTCGTCCTGGCCGAAGATGACCTTCCGCAGCCGGGGCTCGAGGTCGGCGAGCTGGTCCCGCTCCTTGGCGTTGACCGCCTCGACGGGCACGCGGGCCATCTTGGAGACGATCTTCTCGACGTCCTGGATGGTGATCTTCCGGGTCCGCTCCTTCGCCGGCTTCATCCGGTCGAAGGCGCCAGCCTCGTCGATGACGTCGATGGCCTTGTCCGGCAGGAATCGCTCGACGATGTGCTTGTCGGCGAGCTTGGCCGCTGCCTCGATGGCGTCCGGCTCGTAGGTGACGCCGTGGTGCTCCTCGTAGCGCTTCTGCAGACCCCTGAGGATGTCGACGGTCTCTTCGAGCGAAGGCTCGAGCACCTCGACCTTCTGGAAGCGCCGCGCGAGGGCGCGGTCCCGCTCGAGGTGCTTGTACTCGGCGAAGGTGGTCGAGCCGATGCAGCGGACCTTCCCGCTCGCGAGCGCCGGCTTGAGGATGTTCGAGGCGTCCATCGAGCTCCCGGTGGTCGCACCGGCACCGACGATGGTGTGGATCTCGTCGATGAAGAGGATCGCGTCGTCGATCTCCTCGACCCGCTTCATCACGCCCTTCAAGCGCTCCTCGAACTGGCCGCGGAACTTGGTCCCGGCGAGCAGGGCGCCCATGTCGAGGGCGAAGATGCGGGCGTTCGCCAGCACCTCGGGGACCTTCTTCTCGTGGATGTGGAGTGCGAGCCCCTCGGCGATGGCGGTCTTGCCCACGCCGCTCTCACCCACGAAGACAGGGTTGTTCTTCCGTCGCCGGCAGAGCACCTGCACCGTCCGTTCGAGCTCGAGCGCGCGACCGATCAGCGGGTCGATGCGGCCGGCCTCGGCCTCGGCGACCAGATCCGTGGTGAACGCTTCGAGCGGGTCCTTGCGGCCCTCGTCGTCGTCCTCGTCGTCGTCGGTCGTGCCCTCGGGGAAGCCGAGGGCGTCGCCATGGCTGGAGCCGTCCGGCCCGACGCCGTGCGAGACGAACTGCTTGAGGTCGAGCTGCTTCACGCCTTCCTGGGCGAGGAGCCAGACTGCGTACGAGTCCGCCTCCTTGAAGAGCTGCACGAGCACGTTGCCGCCGTCGATGGTCTTCATCTCCGACGAGATGGCGTGGATCGCGGCGCGCTGGAGCACGCGCTCCACCGCGAGGGTCTGCTGCGGCTCGAAGTCGGCGCCCTCGGGGAGCTGCTCGAGGTGCTCGCCGATGAAGTCCTCGATGCGGTCGCGCAGCCGATTCAGGTTGGCGCCGCAGACCTTCAGGGCCTTGCTGGCCTTGGGGTCGTCGAGGAGGGCGAGGAGCAGCAGCTCCAGCGTCACGAACTCGTAGCGTCGCTCGGCGGCGACGTCGAAAGCCTTGCGGATCGTCTCTTGGAGATCCTTGGCGATGGTCGGTCCGGCCATGGTCCTACTTCATGCGGCCGCTCGGGCGGCCTGTAAAGAGTGGGGAGGGGAGGGAACCCAGGGTCAATCCTCGGGCTCCATGGTCACCCGCAGCGGGTACTCGTGCTCGCGGGCCAGCCGCTCGGTCTTGGCGACCTTCGTCTCGGCCACTTCTCGGGTGTAGAGACCGGCGACGCCGATCCCCGTCTGATGCACGTGGAGCATGATCCGGACGGCGTCCCCCTCGCTCTTGTGGAAGACGCTCTGGAGCACCCACACCACGAAATCGCGCGTGGTGTAGTCGTCGTTGTGCATCAACACCTTGAAGAGGCGCGGCTTGGCGACCTTCGGCTTCGTGCGGGTCTCGGTGACGGTTCCCGCGCCACCGGTCCCGTCTTCTTCTTCCCATTCGGGCATCGCTGTCTCGGATCTCCTCCATCGGCTCGCAGCTGAGACGCTGGGAGCCCATGCACGTTAACCAGGATCGGGGGCCTGCTCCAGACGCTCGGCGATGACGCCGGCCAGATCGTGCAGACCCACCCCCTTCCAGAGCAGGGGAATCTTCAGTGCCGCTCCGTCGCGGCGATCGACCTGGACGGTCAGCGAATCTTCGTCCGCCCGGACCGCCTCGACCTGCGGCCAGGCGACGCGCTCGGGGTCGCCGCCGAGCCGAAGGGTCAGCCCCTCGTCGTCCAGCTCGAGGTACCAAGACTCGGGGTTCGCGAGCCGCTTCCGTGAGCGGCGGAGCACCGCCATCCAGCCGAACACGGCGAGCCATCCCACGACGACCAGGAGCCAGCCGATCGCACCGGCCCCGGCCCAAGCCAGGGCCAGCCCCGAGAGACCGACGACGATCAGCGCCACGACCCGGAGCGCGTTCACGCTGCGCTCGGCGTCCGCATCGAGCTCGAAGCGTCGGGTCAGCGGAGCACCACCTTGAGGAAGAAGTCCTGGTTGGTGGCGTTGCGCAGCTGCGCGCTGACGTCGTCCACGGCGACGATCCGGGCCGCGTCGCCCGAGGCCGGGGTGCTCATCGAGCCGTCGGCCTCGAACGAGATGTAGATCTCCACGCTGCGCGGCGCGCGTCCGAGGTCGTGGGGGATCTCCACGGTCGTCCGCGCATCGAAGGGGAGCCAGTCGCAGCGGATGTCGGGAGGCCAGCCGGCGCTCTCCCAGACCGACACCGAACCATCCGTGAAGGTCTCGGTCTCGGCACATCCCGAGTCGAGCACCACCGGGTCTTGTGCGGAGGCGTCCCCGCAGGCCGCGGCGAGGGGAACCAACGAGAGCAGGGCGAGGAAGCGGGTCATCATCGGCCGGAAGCGTAGTGGGTCTCGAGGGCGTCCACGAGCGCATCGAGGCTCACGTCCGGCGCCTCGAGGGTCGGCTCCAGACCGGCGTCGCGGAGCGCGCCACTGGTCACCGGGCCGATCGAGGCCAGCACCTTGGTCTCGAGCGCCTGCGCGCCCGCGGCCGCCACCAGCGAACGCACCACCGATCCGCTGGTCACCAGGATCGCGTCGGCCGCTTCGACGCCCGCGGAGAGCCGGTCGAGTGCCTCGCCTTCGACCGGCCGCTTCTCGTAGGCGGTCACCAGCGTGACCTCGTGCCCTGCCGCCCGGAGCCCATCCACGAGCGTCTCGCGCCCGTCGCCCGCCCGCGGGAAGAGGAAGCGGCGCTTCGCACTCACGGCGTCCCCGAGCGCCTCGAGCAAGCCTTCCGCATGCGCCACCGGGCTGACCAGGTCGGCGTGGATCCCGATGCCGGCGAGCGCCTCGGCGGTCTTCGCGCCGACGGCGGCGACCTTCGCGCTCCCCAGAGCCCGAGCGTCTCGGTCCTCGAGCGCGCGCCCGAAGGCGCTGACCGCTGGCCCGCTCGTGAAGAGGATCCAATCGTGGCCCCCGGCGTCGATCGCGGCCTTCAGCGCGCCGCGGTCCGCGGGTGGCTCGATGGTGAACGTGGCGACCGCGAGCGGCTGGGCCGATGCGTCGCGCAGCCGGACGATGGTGTCCCTTGCCCGCCGCGGCGCACGAGGGACGAGCACGGTCTTCCCGAAGAGCGGGCGCGAGTCGAAGAAGCGCAGCTTCTCGCGCAGGTGCACGACCTCTCCGACGATGATCAGCGACGGCAGCCCGAGGCCCTCCGCCTTCTCCGCGATGTCCGCGACGGTCCCCACGATGGTCTGCTGCCGCGGCAGCGAAGCCCATTGCACGACGGCGACCGGCGTCTCGGGCGGGCGACCGTGCTCCACGAGGAGCGCCATGAGCGTGCCCAACTTCCGCATGCCCATGAAGATGACCAGCGTCTGAGGTCCGTTCGCGAGCTTGGCCCAGTCGTGACTGGAGCGGTCCTTCTGTGGCGATTCGGTCGCGGTCAAGTAGGCGACGCTGGACGCCAGATCGCGGTGCGTCAGCGAGAGCCCCGCGTAGGCGGTGGCGGCGAGCGGGGAGGGCACCCCCGGGACGACCTCGAAACGAATGCCGGCCGCCGCCAGCACTTCGGCTTCCTCGGTGCCTCGACCGAAGAGGTAGGGGTCACCGCCCTTGAGCCGGGCGACCTTCTTTCCGGCTCGGGCCTCGGCCACGAGCCGCTCGTTGATGCGCGACTGGCGCTCCGAGGGCTTGCCGGCCCGCTTGCCCACGAACACCAGCTCGGCGTCCTCCCGGCAGTGCTCCAGGAGCTCCGGGTGGACCAAGGCGTCGTAGAGCACGACGTCCGCCTCCTCGAGCCGGCGCCGCGCACGCACGGTGACCAGCTCGGGGTCGCCGGGGCCGGCACCGAGGAGGAAGACCTCACCACGAGTCGTGGAATCGCTCACGCCGGGACCATAGCTCGACGGTGGGCCGACAGCATGCTGAGGAGGACGAGCGCGGAGCAGGACTCCCCCGCGACCTTCAGGTGTTTGGGGGGGCGAGGAGCGATTCAGACCCCAGGAACCGGCCGACTGCTCGACGTAGAGGCCATCCGTGATAGGTCGCACGGTCCCGGGCGTCGCGAGGTCGCCGTTCGGAACAAAGCTTCCGCTGTGCCGTTAGGTCCCACCGCCATGTCTCCCTGCTTTCGCTTCCAGTCCCTCTCCCGTCTCGCCCTCGTCTTGCCTCTCTGCTTCGGCTGCGACACCGGCTGCGAGGGGGGTGGTGAAGGGGGCCTCGAGCAGCGCGGCTCGGTCGCCAACGCCGAGCGTCTCACGATGCGACCAGTCACCGAGGACGGCTACGAGGTCGTCGAGGCCAGCCCCCGGATGCGCAACCGGCAGGAGCAGGAGCGCCGTTCCGAGGCTCGCGAGAACCTGATTCTCGAGCCGACCGAACCCGATCCGATGGCGGATGGCTTCACGCTCCGGCAGGCGGTCGAGGGCATGCCGACCGACGGGCAGCTGGTGGCCGAGATCGTCACCTCGCTCGGAACGGTGTTCTGCGATCTCATGGCCGAAGAGGCCCCGAAGACGACCGCGAACTTCATCGGCCTCGCGCGTGGCAAGCGCCCCTGGTGGGACGCGCGCGTCGGTCAGTGGCGCCACAACAAGCCTTACTACGACGGGACGCTCATCCACCGCGTGCTCCCCGACTACCTGATCCAGGGCGGCGACTACCTGGGCGACGGCAGCGGCACGCCGGGCTACACGATCGAGCATGAGGCGCACGACCAGAACCGGCACGACCAGGCCGGCATCCTGGCGATGGCGAGCCACGGGCCCAACGAAAACGGTGCCCAGTTCTTCATCACCGACGGGGCGGCGTCCGACCTGAACGTCGAGGACCAGTACACCGTCTTCGGCCATTGCGAGAACCCCGAGGTCGTCGAGCGCGTCGCTCGGGTGCCGCAGGGTGAAGAGAACCGCCCGCTGACCGACGTACGCATCGAGAACGTGATCATCCAGCGCGTCGCCGGCGGTGCAGCCAACGCGCGGCGGACCCCGCCGGCCATGCCCGAGGGCTACGACCCGGACAACGTCCGCAACGCGAGCCCCGGACCCTCGGAGCAGGCCATCCCCGGCCACATCCCCGAAGAGATGCACCCGCTCGACCCGCGCAACGCGACGAAGATGCGCTGACCCTTCGAGTCCGTCGCTCCAAACACACATCCTCTCGCAACGACGCAGAGACAGGGTAGGGAGCCCGGTCGGGCCAGCCGCTCCCGTCGTTGCGCCTTCGCGCCTTTGCGAGAAACCCTCGTTTCTCCGGAACGTTCGCGAGTGAATCGAGGCGGTCGCCTCGCCAGCGTCGCCTACTCGCCTTCGGGTTCGTCGTCCGAGGGCGGCGGCTCGGTCCGCCGCTTCATCTTCGGCGCCGCGGTGGCCTTCACGCTCGGTCGGACGCCGCCGGCGTCGTTCGGGATGAAGCGGACCTCGGTCTTGATCTCGAAGCTCAGGCTCGTGAGCGCCCGCTGCAGCTCGTTGGCCACGTCGGTCGCGTCGAGGAACTCTCGGACCTCGCGGGCGACGACGCGGACGAGGGCGTTCTTGGTCTCGTCGACCTGGCTGAAGACGTAGCCGGCGATCTCCTTGGGGAGCGGTACGTCGTCGACGGCGTCTCGGAGCTTGTCCGCCATCTTGAGGGTGCCGACGCCGGCCTCGACGCCGCGCTCGACCGCCCGGCGAAACGCTTCCCCGAGGAGCCCCTCGAGGCGCTTGCGCCGTTCGGAGGCGTCCTTGGGCGGGCGTTCGCTGCTGCGGTCCTCCCTCGCTGAGTCGTCGCCCTCGTCGGGCGGGGGGAAGCGGGACGCGCGCTCCTCGTCGTTCGACATGCCCCCAGAGGTACTTCATTGGAGCGGGGGAGGAAAGCGGAGCCTGACGACTGGTCGTCGGCCAGCGGACGTGCTCCCCTCGGCCCGTGAGCTCCGCCGACGTCCTCTTCGTGAGCAAACCGGTCGCGCCGCCCTGGAACGACAGCAGCAAGAACCTGGTCCGGGATCTGGCAGGCGCGCTGCGCTCGGTGCGGGGCGTGACGCTCTGTCGACGAGGCACCGGCGGGCCCGGGCGCGCGGTGTATCCCCGCGCCACCGAAGGAGGCGGCTTCGCCCCCGGTCTTCGGGATCAGGTCGCCGTGCTCGGTGCGCTCGCCGTGAGTCGAGAGCCCCTCTGGCACTTCTTCTTCGCGCCGAACCCGCGCACCTCCAGTGTCGGTCGTTGGGCTGCTCGAGCGCGGGGACGCCGGACGGTCCACACCGTGTGCTCGGCGCCTGCCGCCGACGCGGACCTCGAGCGGGTGCTCTTCGCGGACCGAACGGTGGTGCTCTCCGACGCCACCGAGCGACGCTTCCTCGACGCGGGCGTCCCCGCCGAGCGCCTCCGGAAGATCCCGCCGGCAGTACCGAAGCTGCCTGCCGTCGACCCCCGGAGCGCCGCCAGGCTGCGTGCCGACCTCGAGGTGCCGACCGACGTGCCGCTCGCCATCTATGCGGGCGACCTGGAGGTCGGCGGCGGCGCCGAACGTTCGCTGGCCACGCTGCGCCACCACCCGTCGGCGGTGTTGCTCATGGCCTGCCGCGCGAAGACCCCCGCGGCAGCCGCCGAAGAGGCGCGGTTGCGCGACGGCCTCGGACCGGAAGCGGCTCGCGTCCGGTGGATTGGTGAGACGAACCGCATCCTCGACCTGGTGGGTGCCGCCGACCTGTTGCTCCTGCCGAGCGACTCGCTCTACGCGAAGATGGACTACCCGCTGGTGGTGCTCGAGGCGATGGCGATGGGGGTGCCGGCGCTCGTCTGCGAGGGCACGCCCGCGGCCGAGCTGGCCGGCGGTGGCGTGGAGGCAGCCCGCCCCGACGACGCCGCCGTGCTCGCCAGCCAGCTGCTCTCCAATCCCGATCGGCTGTCGGTTCTCGGCCGGGCGGGGATGGACGCAGCGGAGCGGAACCATTCCCCCCAGGCGATGGCGCGCGCGTACGAAGCGGTCTACGAGGAGCTGCGCGACCGATGAGTACCGAGCGACGAGCGACCGCGGACTACTACGACACCTTCAGCCGTAGCTACGACGATCCCCGAGGGGCCGGCTACCACCGGATGTTGGACGACCTCGAAATGGAGGTCATCGCCCCACTCGCGCGCAACCGCGACGTATTGGAGCTCGGGTGTGGGACCGGCCTGTTGCTCGAGCGTGTCGCACCGATCGCCAAGAGCGCGAAGGGGATCGATCTGAGCCCCGGCATGCTCGAGTCCGCGCGGGAGCGAGGCCTCGACGTGACGCTCGGGTCGGTCACCGAGCTGCCGTGGAACGACGCGAGCTTCGACTTCGTCTTCAGCGTGAAGGTGCTCGCCCACGTGCCGGACATCGAGCGCGCCCTGGCGGAAGCCGCGCGGGTGACCCGCCCGGGTGGGGTGGTCGCGCTCGAGCTCTACAACCCGATGAGCCTCCGCTACCTCGCCAAGCGGATCTTCGGCCCGCAGCCGATCGGCGACGGACGGACGGAAGCGGACGTCTACACGCGTTGGGATTGGCCCTGGGCGATCGACCGACTGCTCCCGCCGGAGCTCCGCCGGGAGAGCGTCCGCGGCATCCGGGTGCTGACCCCCGTGGCGGCGATGCACCGGGTCCCGGTGCTCGGTGATTGGCTCGTTCGTGGCGAGCGTTGGGCCGCCCGATCGCCCCTCCGTTGGGCCGGCGGCTTCCTCATGGTCGTGGCGCGACGGCAGTGACAACCGGGCTACCGCTGTTGCGACGGTCGGGGGCGCAAGCTATACGTTCGCCGGTGGGTCAGCAGGGAGAGCATCGTGTCTTCGCCGCCCCGGCATCATGTGTTCGGGTGACGCATGAGTGAGACCTCCGTCGACACGCTCCGCCGCCGCGCCGAAGACGCGCTGGAGAAGGACGAGCGTGGGACGAACGCGGAGCGCCTCCTCGAGCGGCTGGTGCAGCTCGCCAACGAAGAGAGCGAGCACGCGATCTTCGCCCATCGCCACCTCGCGGAGCTTCGGCTCGAGCGCCATCCGTGGCGCGCGGCCCTGCACCTGCGGAAGGTGATCGCCGCCAGCCCGAACGACGACGTTCCGCACGCGTTGATGGGCCTCTGTCAGGCGCTCCTCGGCAATTACCGAGCCGCGGTCGGCGCGTACCGGCGAGCGCTCCAGGAGGCGCCGCAGACGCCTTGGTACCACCACAACCTCGGGCACCTGCTGGACGTCGCGATCGATCAGCCGGAAGCGGCGCTGAATCACCTGGAGCTCGCGCACCGTCTCGAGCCGGACCACGACGAGATCGCCGCGAGCTACGCGCACTGTCTCGCGCGGGTCGGTCAGCTCGACGGAGCGCTCACCCTGGCGCGCATCGCGTTCCAACTCGCGCCGCGCAACCGTGACCACGCCCGGCTCGTGTCCTGGATCGAGCGAGGCGCTCCGCCGGGAGAGAAGGCGACGCCCATCGAAGCGGGAGAGCGCCGAAGCCGTCGGAGCGATGTGCCGAAGATCGAAGCCGTCGTCGAGGCGCTGGAGCGCGGCATGCGGGAGTCGGGCTACTCGGCCGACCAGGTGGATCGCGCGCGACACCTCTGGAGCGACTACGCGGAAGGTCGCCGGGTCCGGGTCCGGAAGCCCGAAGCCTACGCCGCCGCGCTCGAGTACGCGATGGCGCTGATCCTCCGCCGCCGGGGCGTGACCCAGGCCAAGATCGCACGGCGCTACGGCATCGCGCCCGGGACGCTCAGCTCGCGCTACCACGCGATCCGAGACGCGCTCGCGCTCGAGCCCGGCGACCCCCGCTACGCGCAGCCCTGACCCCCCAGCCTTCGTTGTGCCCGTCGGGCTTCGATGAACCCAAGGCGCCCTTGTTTTCGCACGAAGGCACCAAGCACACGAAGGCGCACAAAGAGGATGGAACGGCTCACCGGTCGATCCAACTCCTGCGGTTCTTCGTGAACCTCCGTGCTCTTCGTGACTTTGTGCGAGGACAAGAGCTCAACGGGCGGAGCGAAGCCTGATTGCGGGTTTCTTGGGCACTGAGATCGAAGCGCGTAGACCGGAGGGGTGGACGATGCCTCGACCGCGACCCTCGGACGAGCCCTGCTCCGGCTGGGGCGAGCGGGAGCGACGGGCTGGCTCCACGTCGTCGCACGGGACCGCGGAGCGATCGCGATCCGTGACGGCAGGCCGGTGTCCATTCGATGCCGGGACGGCGAGCCCCTCGGGGATCTGATCGCGGGAGACGACCACGCACGGCGGGAGGCGCTGGCGCGACGTTTCGATGGACCGGTCGGCCGCGAAGCGGTGGTCCGGGGAGTCGCGAGCGTGGGAGCGGTGAGTGACGCCTTGCGACGTCAGATGCGGGGTCGGCTGGCGCGCTGGTTCGCCGAGCCGATTCGTTCCGTCCGCTTCGTCGAGGGGCGGGTAGGGCGCGCTCCCTTCGAGGAGCCTCCGAGCGCCGACGACCTGGTGCTCGCGAGCCTGAGGCGGGTGCTCGCGGATCGCCCCGTCCACGACCTGGACGGCCTCCGTTCCCGGTCCTTCGTCCTCTCACCGCACGCGGAGGCCCTTCGGGGCGCGGCGCTGGCGCCCTGGGAGAGCGCGATGCTGGCGCGCGCCCGGCGAGCAGGGGGCGGTCGGGGCGTCAGCGGTTCCCAGTTGCTGCTGCTCGCGGGGGATGAGAGGCGCGGCCTGCGTACGCTCCACGGCTGGTACGTGCTCGGCTGGCTCGCCCGGGTCGACGTGGCGCGCCGCGACCACTCGCTCCTGCTGCGAAAACGGCACCAGCTCCGGCGGAGAGAGGCGCCGTCGCGCTTGCTCGACCTGGCCCCCTCCGATCGAAAGGGGCCCCGCCGAGCCCTTCGGCGCCTCGCTGCTCAGGTGCACCCCGACCGCTTCGAGGAGGACCTCGCGGAGACCTCGCAGGAGGTCATGCGGGCCCTCGTCGCCGCGGCCGACGCCATCGGTACGAAGTAGCGCGGCCTACTCGGACGGCAGCCACCAGGGCTGGTCACCGCCGCCGTCGCCGCCGTCGCCGCCGTCACCGAAGCCGCCCTGACCGTCCTGGCCGTCGTCGCCCTGACCGTCCTGGCCGTCGTCGCCCTGACCGTCCTGGCCATTGTCGCCCTGACCGCCCTGACCGCCGCTCGGGGCCTGAGCCCGGCGGACCTGCCACCAGGGGCGACCGATGTGACGCTCACCGCCGGCGGCCTCGGAGCGCTGCTGCGCTCGCTGCCACCACGGGCCCATCACGACCTCCTCCTCGGCGGGCTCGTCGCCACCACCGCGGAGACTGACCGTGAAGGACGCGCGTTGGCGCCGCTGCCGGAACTGAGGGAAGCGGAGCTCTTCGACGACGGGGCGAAGACACTCGATCAGCGGCTCGCTCGCCGGCGCGTAGCGCATCTCTTCGCTGCTGCCGTCGCTGTTGATGATGAACGCGAAGCGGACCTGGCCCAGGCGGGGGTTCCGCTCGAGCTCGCCCTCGATGCAGCCGCGGAGGTGCTCGGTGTGCGCCACGAAGACCTCGTTGATCTGCGACTGGGAGAGCTTGAGCGGACGCGCGGCCGCTTCGGCTCGCGCGGCTTCGGCGGCGGCCAGCTCGGCGGCCTCCGCTTCGGCTCGCGCGGCAGCGGCTGCTTCGGCTTGCTCGCGGTCGAAGAGTCCCTGAATCGCGAGCTGCGTGGGCTCCTGCGTCCGGGGCTGTGCCATGAGGGCCTGGAGCACCTCCCGGCCTTCTTCGCCGCCGTGCCGGAAGAGGCCCTCGGCAGCGACGGCGAGCGCGTCGGCGTTCTCCTGGAAGAGCGAGTCCGCGTGGTAGAGGGTCAGGAACGTGGTCAGCGGCGGGACGACGTTCTCGTCCCCGAGCTCGACCACCCCACGGATCACCGTCGCGAGCTCGGCGCGAGGCGTCTCGTGGTCCATCATGTGGGCGACCAACCCCTCGACGGCTCCGTCCACGCGCTGTTCGAGGAGCGCCGGGACGATCAGCCCGAGCGGCGGTGCCGGGGTGTCCTCGAGATAGTCGTAGTGCTGGTCGAGCGCGGCCACGAGGAACTCGGTGCCGACCTCGCGGACGCGAAGGGCGTTGCCGATCGCCTCGCGAAGGGCGCCAGGGGTGCTCCGCTGCGCGTAGAGGTCGAGGAGGTCGCGGGTGATCTCCGGCTCTTCCATCTTGGCGAGGAGCTCCACGGCGAAGGCCCGGGCCGGCACGAGCCGGTTGTCCGGGTCGCCGGCGATCTCGGCGAGGGAGCTCCGCAGGGTGCGGGCCTGGTCCTCGGGATCCGGTTCGACGTTGCTCTCCGGGGCGAAGTCGCCGACGTCGAGACCCGCCGAGGCCAGCTCGAGGTCATAGTCCTGCTCCCAGACCGTCCGACCCTCGTCGTGGCCGAGCAGGCGAGCGTTCCCGTCTTCGGCGATGGTGAGCACGCCGTTCGTGAGCGCGTGCGCGCGGACGATGTCGCGCGGAAGGACGCGAGCCCAACTCAGGTTCTCCTCGCCGTCGAAGGCGAAGACATAACGGAAGTAGACGAAGTAGAAGCGGTCGCCCTCCACCGGGATGGTCTCGGTGTCGGTCGACGGCTCCGGCTCGTAGTAGACGCGGATTCGCCCACGCGCCGAGCGGGTGCCGGGCGTCGGGTAGTAGCCGTCGTCCTGGACCAGCGGCTCACGCGGGGCTTCGGCGAGCGGGGCCAGGCGGAACGTCGAGCCCTCCTTGGTGCCGGAGGCGGATCGCTCGTTGAACTTGTAGATGCCTCGGTAGCCGTAGAACACGCCCTGCGGCTCGGCTCGGACCCAACCGATGACGTCGTCGGTCGTGCGCAAGCGAGCGACCTCGACGCCATCCTGGAGTTTCAGGATCGCGATGTTCTGCCGGTCCCACGGAACGAAGACGTAACCACCACGCAGCTGCGGGTGTCCGAGGACGCCCTCGATGCGGTGCTCCCAGAGCTCTCGCCCGGAGCGCGCGTCGACCGCAGCGAGACGGCCCTTGCGGTTGGCGCCGCCGGCGACTCCGACGCTCGCCACCCACACCAGGGTGTTGCCGGAGCGAGACGCGCCGACGTAGGCCAGGTCGTCGAGCTCTTCGCGCCAGAGCTCGTCACCGCTGCGGAGGTCGAGCACCACCACGGCGCCGCGGACGCTCGTGATCACCACGTCGCCCAGGATCTCGGGGCGCGTCATCGCTTCGAAGGGCTTGCGCCAGAGGACCTCTCCGCTGGTCAGGTTGAGACAGGCGAGCTCCGCCTCCGTCGCCGGCGCGTCGGAGCCCTCCTCGGGCTCCGTCGGGTGCGTGGTCACCACGGCCAGGGGCTCACCGATCGCGTTGGTGATCACGTCACCCGAGGGCGCCGGTTGGGCCGCGACGATCGGGGCCAGGTCCTCCTGGACGTTGTCCGGGAACTGGTAGCTGAAGGCGTCCGTCGGCACGTTGCTCACGCAGCCGACCGTCAGCGACGCCATCGCCGAGAAGAGAATCGCGCGGCTCACTGGCCACCCCCCATCGTCTCGCCGCCGCCTTCGGCGGGGATGCGTCGGATGGTCTGCTCGACCACTTCCTTGAGCTCACGCACCGCTTGGTTACGAATCCGGCCCTCGGGGAAGGTCCCGAGGTACTCCTGCAGGAAGCGCCGGACCATGGTGCCCGAGACCTCGCCGAGGCGTTCGACGATCTCGGTCTTCTTGGCGTTGGAGATGTCGTCCCGGCGAAGGAACTCGTGGTAACCGCTGAGCATCACGCCGAGCGGCTCGCGTCCGAGCGACTCGGTGTAGCGCGCGATGCTGTCGTTGCCGCCCACCTTGCCGATGGCGATGGCCGCCTCGACCACGTTCCGCTCGAAGGCGTGGAAGAGCACATCGAGGTTGGCGGAGCTCCCGACCTCACCGAGCGCCAGCGCGGCTGCGCCTCGGACCGATCGGTCGGAGTCGCGAAGCCCCCGCTCCAGCAGGCCGGGGATCCGGCGGTCTTCGATCGCCGCGAGGGCCTGGTAGGCCCGCCGGCGTGCGCCGGGGCGACGGTGGTTGCGGAACTCGGCGAGCACCTCGATCGACTGGGGCGCCGCGAGCACCTTGAGGGCGTTGAGCGCGCGATCCGTGATGCGGTCCTGCCGGCCCGAGCGGAGCAGCGCGGCGATCGGCGGCACCACGCGGGCGTCGTCCATGGCCACCAACAGGTCGAGCGCCTCGCGGACCTCGTCCGCGTCGGCGCTCTCGAGCTTGGGCGTCACGGTGTCCAGCTGGGCGATCGTCACCGTCGGTCGACGGGAGTCACCCTCTTCGGGCTGGGCTGCGCGACGGCCGCGTTGGGCCTCCGCACCCGTGGCGACGAACGCGAGGGCCAGGCAGATGCCGACTGCTCTCGCGAGGTCTCGAAGGTTCGATCGCTTCATGCTCATCGGGACGCTTTCTCCAGGTCCGGCCTTGGGCCCACCGCGTGGAACCCGCCAGGGCTCGCCTCATAGCAGAGCCGCTCGCCGGATGGCACACACCACTGGTACGGAGCGAGCGACGCTCGCCGTGCTCCGAACGGACGACGTGCTAGCACGTCGCCGTGAGGGCGCGACTGGGCACGTTCGTCCGCAGGCGCTGGAGCCTGCTCACCATGGCGGGGGTCATCCTGCTCGTGACCATCGTGGCTCGGGCATCGGACTACGGCGACGCGGGCTCACTGGCGGATTCTCTCGCCGAAGCGCTGGAGGCCGAGGTGGCCGTCGACCCCGCTGGCGTCGTGCCATTCGGCCCCGACGGGGGGGCGCTGGGCTTCGGATCGATTCTCTTTCGTGGGCGTGAGGTCGAGGGGCCTGCCGACCTCTTCTTCGTGGAGGCGCGCCTCGGGAGCGACGGCGAAGTGCTCGACACCCGTCGTCTGAGGAACCTCACTCGAACCTCCAGCGCGGACGAGCAGACGCCTCTTCTGATGGGCGAGGGCGATCGCTACGCGGTCTACGCCAGCCGTGCGGGCGGGAGCTTCGACGCGATCACCGTCCTCGACCTCGGCGGCGAACCCGAGTCGGTGACGGACGGCTGGCCGGCGCGAGCCCGTGTCCAGAACGCCGTCACCAATCTGCAGGAGAGCGGCCGGTTCGAGGGCTTCGGGCGGCGCCGCTACTCCCTCGACCCCCCGAGCGATTCGCTGACGCTCGACATCGAGGCGGGGCGGGTCGTCGCCAGCCTCGGACCGGGGGAGGGCGACGACGCCCCGACCCGCTTGGTGATCGATCCGACCGAGTTGGAGCCCATCGAAGGCGCGGAGCGGGTGCGCGTTCGCCCGGTCGAGAAGGGCATGCCCGGCACGATCACCTGGGTGGTGGACTCGGTCCGCAACCTCTCCTTCGTCGGTCCGGAGCCCATCGCCTGGCTCGAGCATCGGGTCTTCGGGGTGAAGGACGCGCTCCAGCGCGCTTGGTTCGCGATGGTCGGTGGCCCCGACACGGCGGCCGAGGTGGCAGACGAGCTCGGATTGGAGGGGGTCGACGAAGCGGTCGCTCGCCGCCGCCTGGAGCTCGCAGTGACCGATCCGGAGCTGGGCTGGCCGCCTGCGCCGGCGACCCCGGTCGTCCGGCGCCCCGCGGAAGGCGAGGGCGAATGGATCGCCGTGTCGGACGATCCCTACGTCGCGAGCTACCCGAACGCGCCGCCGGGGTTCGTGACCACTTACCTGCAGGTGGACCCCGACCGACCCTTCACCCGCGTCTACATCGTCGCTTGGGATCCGCGCCAGGTGCAGCTCCGGGTCATGACCGGCACCCGGGAGCCGGAGAGCGCCACCGGCGAGACGGGGCCCGGCCGGGTGCCCAGGGACCCGGAGACCCTCGAGCGGGTGGTGGCCGGCTTCAACGGTGGTTTCCAGTCGCTCCACGGTGAGTTCGGCATGCGCAGCGAAGGGCGCGACTACCTCCCGCCGAAGCCCTGGGCCGCGACCGTCGCGGTCTACCAGGACGGTCACGTCGCCATGGGCTCCTGGGTCGATCCGCCGGAGGGTGTCCAGCACTACGAGGAGCGGTGGGCGCTCCAGCAGATCCCCGAGGACATGGTCGAGTTCCGGCAGAACCTCACCAGCGTGGTCGAGGGTGACGAGTGGAACCCGTGGCGCCGCTGGTACTGGGGGGCCGCGCCCCAGGGCGACGACGAGCAGGTCTACATCGACCGCTCGGGCATCTGCCTGACCGAAGAGGGCTTCATGGCCTACTTCTGGGGCAAGTCGATGGGTGCCGAAGAGCTCGGCAAGGCGATGTTGGCCGTCCGCTGCGTGCGCGGGATGCACCTCGACATGAACCAGCGCCACACGGGCTTCGAGTTCTACGACGTGTTCCGCGAGGGCGAGCGACCGCCGCTCGAGACCCGTCCGCGGGGCGGCCGAGAGTTCCAGGTCCCGGTCGAGGGGGCGCGCGGTTGGGTCGCGCGTGGCCGCCTGTTGGCGCGGACCATGTCGCCGATGCGCTTTCCTCGGTACATCCGCCGAGACGGACGCGACTTCTTCTACCTGACCCTCAAGCCGACCCTGCCGGGGCCAGCGCTCGAAGGGGACATCGCGTTCGACACCACCGGCTTGCCCCACGCGGGCTGGCCCCATGCGTTCGCCCGGGCCTCGATGGGTGAAGGCGACGCGCGGACC
>CAYXAP010000017.1:116896-135222 GCA_964462035.1 uncultured Sandaracinus sp. | reverse complement strand
CTAGGCCAAGCGGCCTACTCAGCAAGCCCGCCAGGCGCTCTACGACTCTCCCGGCCTAATTCGAATGGACAACAACGAGACTGATACCCCGGTTGTGGTTGCCGATCCTAGATCTAGGGTGTCTCATTCAGACGTGGTGATGGCGCACTGGTCTCCGACCCGCGCTCGTGCGGGTCGGTTCGGGAGCAAGACCGCGGCGCCACGAGACGGGCAGCTCGGGTCGAACTCAGAAGCCAGCGCAGCTCTTGTAGACGCCCCACTCGATCCCGCAATCGGTGTCGGAAACCTGACAGCCGCCGGGTGATTCCGACTCGACCATCCCGACACACGCCTCATATGCCCGCCACTCCGAGTCACACCCGGCCGCTTCGAGTGCGGCCGCGTTCTCGGCAGCCATCGAACAGTTCGCGGCACAGTCAGCAGCAGTGAGGTCGCACTCGTCTCCGCTACACCCTGCCGGTCGGTCGATGATGACGATCACGCGGCTGCAGTCACCGATGGCGGTCCGACACCACCCGACGCCGTCGAGCCGAGGCCGTTCAGCGGCCCCGGAAGAGCCGCTGGTCCAGAGTCTCCGCCGGTTCTTGGGTCATCGCCGCACGCAAGGAGCGACAGTGCGAGAAGGACGATTGGACGCATGGTGCAGCACTACCACGTCCTGAGACGAGCAGAAGGCACCCCTCGGTCTCATGTCGCGTATTGGTGGACCGATGGCGGGTTCTGGCGTGTTCGACGCGAGCTGATGTGTCGGCGACACAAATGATGCAGCGCCATCTGGCCCATCCTGTGCCCACGTGGATACAGCGCACTCGCCCCTTCTGCTCGGTCACAGCCTCCATAGACATCGATGCACGTGCCCCGAGGGAAGCCCACCGTCGCAACCGCGTACCTCAGGGCATGGGTGCTTCCGGCTGGATCTGCTTCGTCCCCTACGACCCCGAACCCTCGGTCGCTTTCCGGGCCGCGCGTCACGCCGCCTTTCGAGAGGACGCGTACCCGCCCGTCCGGTCGGAGCTGGAGCTTCACAGGCTCCGCAAAGCTCTGGCCAACGACATCCAAGAGCTCCGACGGGGACCGGCGGAGCTCGGCAACGGGCCGGACCGTGAAACGATGATCGCGATCACGGAAGGACAAATCGATCTCATCGAGCTGGAGCTGGCCTCCCTCGCGCCGGATTTCACAGCGCGCCCCCTCGATGATCAAATCGAAGCTCTCATCGCCCGCTGCGCCGAAAACGGGACCCACTCGATACTCGACTTCCACTCGGTCGCCGAGACCCCCGGCTTCGGCAAGGCCGCGCCACTCACCAAGGGTGAGCGGCGGGCCCTCTTCGGGACGGAGCGCCCGACCCGCGCGCAGGTGACAGAGAAGCAGGACGCGCTCATCCAGCATCGCTGCCGAGGCATGGCGAGTTACGTCATCGTCTACGAAGGCGAAGAGCCGACCGAGATCGCCTTCGCCGGCATCAGCGGCGATTGACCTGGGGATGAAGTCGTCTGGATGGAATCCGCCAGCTCCAGGAGCCTGTAATGAGTGTCTGCCCGGCGTGAACTTCTTGTACTGACTGCCGCGGCGAACGCTGCGGGTCCGATTGAAGAGAGGACCGCCACTGGTGGCGATCCTATGGTGCCGACGTGCTCGGCGACGTCGCCGCCTTTGAAGACCTCGAGCGTGGCATCGCCCGGACGCCACACTCGGCGGCGGTGCCCCCTTTCGGCCGCCGAGGCCCCTCGGAGTCACGATCCCCGTCGAGTTCGCAGAAGCGGTGTTTGGTGCGCTTCCGAGGGCAAGGTGATGGAAACCGCCCGTTCCATCAACCCAGTCTCGATCTTAGCGGCGCTGCGACTCGCTCTCCCCTACGAGCGCTTCTACGAACTTCCGAAGCTTGTTCCCGTAGGCAGCCTGGATGACTCGTCCCACCCCTTGCTCGCTCGCCAAGCTCAAGACCGGACCGTCCCACTCGACGGCTGCCTTCAAGGGACGGGAATCGCCCTCTCGATAGCCCGCTTCGCCGCCTTCGTGGGCAGCTTCTCGAATCGCAGGCATAGCTGCGCCCATTCGAAGTACTCCGCGTGTCCGCTCCCACGAACGGGGGACGGTCACTACCCCGCACCCTCTTTCGTCGAGTCGAGTTTCGCTTGGTCGAAGCCATACGCCACCTCCAACTGAGCATAGCCCTCGGATCTGGGACCAACGACCGACATCTGCGTGTTCACCAGTCGGCTCACGCCCGTGGGGAGCTGAGCGTCTGAGCCGGGATCAGTCGCAGTCCAGCTGCAGCGCTTGGAGCTGGTTGCCGTTCGACGTGAAGAGGCGGTCGCCGGCGCGCGTGAGGTAGTGCGCTATCCCGCTTTCGAGGGGAATCGGCGAGAGCTCGCGCGGCTCGGCCGGGCGCGACACGTCCACGACGCGGACGTCCTGCGACGCGATGAAGGCGAGACCTTCGCTCACGTGCACGTCGTAGCCTCCGAACGCGTCCTCGTCGTCCGCGTCCAGGCGTCCGATGGTCCGGCGCTCCACGAGATCGACGATCCGCAACAGCACTTCGCGCCCCGTCACGAAGAGCCGATCATCGACGATCGCGGCGCCGCGTCCGAGAAGACCCCCGCCGGCGAGCGGAATCCGGGCGACCACGGCTGGCGCGGCCGGCTCCGACAGGTCGATGATCGTGGCGGTGTCCGGATCGGAGTCGCGGCTCATCGACACCGCGACGGCGGCGGAGGCGCCGTACGGGACCAAGCTGACGACGGTTCCGTCGAGGGGTAGCCGGGTGACCTCACGGGGTGTCGAGATGACGGACGTGTCGAACACCACGAGCTCGCTGCTCCCGTCGCGTTCGTTCTGCACGCCCGCGAAGAGCCAACGCTCGGGGACGAGGTCGTTGCCGCGAACGAAGAGGTCTGTAACCGTCCCAACCAGGTCGAGGTTCGCGACGGAGCGGGGCGCGGCAGGATCGGCGATGTCGAAGATCTCGAGGCCCCAGCCTCCCACGAACAGGTAGCCACCGGCCGCGGTGATCTCCGAGCCGGGGTACATCTGCTCCAAGGCGGCGACGCGCAGGGGCGCGTCACCGCGGACGTCGAAGGCCTCCAGGAAGTACGCGTTGCGATAGGCGAATCCGTCGACCACGGTCAACGGGCCGCGGCAGAAGCACGGCTCCCCGTCGAAGCCGAGGGGCTCGGCGGTGCAGGAAGAGGGGACCGGCTCGACGACGGTGGCGTCCGGTACACCGACGCCGCTGTCGGTCGTCATCACGCCGGCGTCGCTCATGGCGACCTGCGCATCCGGGCTGTCGGTCGTGTGGCTGCTGCCGCAGGCGGCGAGCGCGACGGCGCAGCATGCCGCGGCGAGGCGGGCGGCGAGAAAGGAAGGCAGCTGGAGGCGCGTCATGCTCTCCAAGGTGGGTCACCGGGGCACATAGCGAAACAATCAGTTTTGAATACATGGCATAGGCCATGCCTATGCTTGGGCTCCGCCGCAGCGCCTTCGCCGCGTCCAGGGCAGAGGGATGATGAGCGGGCATGGTCTCGCGCTCGGTCGTCTTCGGGCTCCTGGCCGTCTCGGTGACGGGGTGCGGCGACCCGACCGACGGAGGCATGGCGGACCGGAGCGTGGTCTCCGACCCGGGGCACACGAGACGGGAGTCTCCGTGATCGGAGGCGAAGTCACGCTGACGGACCTCGACGGGGTGGTCAGCCGGTCGTCGGACGGCTTCTTCGGGCGCGGGGTGATGGCTCAGAGCGCTTCGACCGCTTCGAGGCCCGGCGCCTCGAGCTCCACTGACGCCGCTCAGGGCGAGCAGGGGTCGGCGCCGACCGCCGCCTCGCAGCGTCCAGCGGCGCCGGCCTCGGCTTCGGTGAGCATGTGGCCCGCGCAGGTCTGCCCGTCTTCGTCGTAGCCATCGAAGCGCTGAAGACAGGACTGGCGATCGTAGACGGTCGCGGGGTCCAGGCTGCAGATCGCCTCGAAGCGATCGCAGAACGTCGAAGCCGCCGCCGACGCACCGCCGCAGGCGTAGGGACGCCAGCCGAGCACGTCGTAGAGTGGTGAGAAGTAGCCGAAGGGATCGATCTCTCCGCAGCGCTCGCCAGCCTCGCAGTCGTCGTCGGAGCGACAGGCGACGGGCCCCCAGCTCTCCTCCGCCGCCCAGCACTGCGCGTAACCGAACTCGCCGCCGCTGAACAGACACACCTCGTGCTCGGCGCAGTCTTCGGGGCCATCGCACATGGCCATCACCGACGGGAACCCGCAACCATGTTCGCCGAAGGCCGTGCTGAAGGGGTTGTCCGGATCTTCGACTGGGATGCATTGGGCATCCCGGACGCCCTCCCCGCCTTCGGCATCCCTGCGCTCGCACGCCAGGCAGAACTCGGTGCCCGGCTCGCAGTAGGTGTCGCCGCAGCCGGCTCCATCCCCCTCCGGGCCCGCCGGCCGAGGGGGCGGGCCGGCGTCCGACGCCGGGGCGATGGCGTCGACGACGCCTGCGTCCGGGCAGACCGACACCGCGGCGCAGCGTGCCTCGCAGCTGAAGTCGGGGCAGGGTTCGAGGTCGGCGCGGCCGGCGTCCGCCCGGGGCGCCGGGTCGTCTGTGGGCGCATCGTCCGAGCGGTGAGCGAGCGAACAAGCGGCCAGGAGAGCCGCCGGCAGAGCGAAGGATCGGCAAAGCATCGTGACGACCCCACGCAAGAGCCATGCCGATCGAGGAAGGCGGCCACCGACCGGCATGGCACAGCTCGACACACGCGAACGCGCCATCGAGGCGCGCTGCCCTGGCCATCGGCTGGCATGGGAGCAACGGCGGCAAGACGGTCTGGCTGACCCACTGGCACACGCTCGTGATGACCCTGACCGCCAAGGGACCGCGGAAAGCGAGTTCTCCTTCCGTGTCGCGAACGAGCCCGAAGCCGTCGAGAAGTCGCTCGGGCAATCTCGGAGAGCGGCGGAGAAGAAGCCCGCGCTGACGGCCGTCGTCCGCTACCCGGCCCGAGCGAGTCCGGCGTCATTCGGCGCAGGGCGTGAGCGTGTAGGTCGAGCCGGTCCAGCGAGGCTCGTGGCCGCGCCGGCGTGAGAAAGGCGTCGCGCGCAGTCCGTCGCCGGCGGTCTCGAAGAGGATGAGCAGCGCGTGGATCCGGCCGGCTGCCGAGAAGGCGTAGCGACCAGTCGCCGGCTCGTACATCAGCTCGCTCTCGAGCCGGGCCCGGCGCCCCATCCGCTTCCCGCGTGGCCCCTCGACCACCCGCAGGACCGACGCTCGCCCTCCCCGCTCTCGCCGAATCGTCCAGCGCTCGCCGTCGGTCTCCCAGCAGCCATCCACGCGATCGAGCGCCTCGGCGGGGATGCCCCGACGAACGACCTCCGTATCCTGCGCGAGCACCGGGGCCACGGTGAGGAGGAGGGCGAACACGGAGAGCGAACGGCTCATGAGTGGTTCTACGCGCGTCCGTCCGAATCGATCCCCGCGCATGCCATTGCGCCGACCTCTGGATCACCTCGCGACCGCCGGCGGCCAGGGCCGCGACGTCGCGCTCGAGGTCCTCAGACGTCGTTGAGGCGCCAGTCGTAGGTGATGCGCCCGACCTCGGCGGACGCCGGCACGCCGCTGAGGTCGACGCCCTTGCGCTCGAGCCAGCCGCGGATGGAGCCGCCGCCATCGCGTTCGAAGTCCTCGTGGAACCAGTGGAAGATCTCCGAGACCTCCACCGCGCCGTCGGCCACGCGAACGTGGCGCCGGTTGGCGACCGCGCGCTGCACGAGGCGGTCGAGGGTCCGCTCGAGCGAGCCCTGACGGAAGGCGCGCCCGTGGAGCGCGGGGCAGCTCTTGGCGGCGCAGTTGAGCGCGAAGTGAACCCGCGCGTCGCGGAAGCGCGGCCGGACGATCCGGTTCTCGATGTCGTCCAGCGTTCGCCGCGCGCCGGCCACGCGATGGCGCTTCGAGTCGAAGAAGCCGTCGACGTCTCGAACGCTGCGCAGCGGGTAGGCCTCGACGACCGACTTCACCACGATGGCGTTGTAGGCGTTCAGCCAATCGGCGAGCCCCGCGGACTCGGGCATGGTGGCCACCGACCCGAGGAAGGCGTCGAGCTTCGCCATCGCGGCGGCGTCCGCCTTCAGGGCGCCGTAGTCCATGCCGCCGCGGCGAGCATGAGCCTGGAGCACCTCGTCCCAAGGCCCGGAATCCAGCGCGGAGGCCGAGCCCGGTGCGACGAGCGCGAGGGCGAGGGCAGCGCCGAGCAGGCGGGCGAGGTGGCGAAGGGCGGTCATCAGGGTCTCCTCTGGTAGGTCAGCGACAGCTTGTACGCAGCCGTGGCCGGAACATTTCGTCCGTAGAACGCTCCGTCGACGCCGAAGCCCAATCCGAAGCCCCCACCGAGCTCCGCCAGGAGCTCCAATCCGAGGGAAGCGTACTCCACTCCGTCACCGAGCCCCGCGATCCGCGGGATGCCCGTGGAGGTGTCCGCGTTGCGGTCCTGGACCACCAAGAGCCCAGCGACCCGGACGATCCACCAGAGTCGGTCGAAGAAGGGTCGGTCGACCTTGATCCCGGTCTCGATGCGGTACGCGAGCTGGTCCCGGATGTCGGCGGCCGGCGGGAGGCTCGCGGGCGTGTTCCGCGGCGTGGTGCGGAGCACATAGCCGAGGCTCGCCTGGACGAACTGCTGCACCCGGCGCCACCCGAAGCCGTGACCGAGCGCGAGGTGGAGCCCCACGTCGACCTCACCGTCGCCCGTCGGGAGGAGATCGGCGACGGTCTGCGAGGCCGGATCTCCGTCGGCCTGGGGGGAGGGATCGCCCGTGGGGAGCCCGACCTGGAGGCCGAGCGAGAGGCGGACGGGCGTTTCGAGGAGGCCGGTCCAGAGCCCGAGCTTCAGATCGCCGAAGCCGGTCACCGCGCCCTGGTCGACGAGCACGCTCCGGCGGAAGACCTCGCCCTCGAGCGTGGCCATCAGCCAGCGGTCCACGACGCCCGCCTCGGCGTAGAGCGCCAGCGTGTGCTGGCGGAAGTCGTTGATGTCGAAGCGCTCGCCGTCGTCGCCGTAGAAGGCGTCGGCGCGCATCACGCGATAGCCGAGGTTCACGTAGGCGGACCCGGGATCGCGGATCCACGCCTGCGCATCGGCGGTGGTGCTGGCCGTCACGGAGACCAACGCCGCGAGCACGAGCAGTCGGCGGCTCATCGGGACACCATCTCCGCGCGGGCGGTCTCGACCCCGAAGGGCTCGCAGTAGACGAACACGTAGACCGGGCTCGGCGGGTCCGCGAGGTCGACCTCGAAGGTGTTGGCGCCGCGGATCGAGCTCGAATCGAGGCGCGCGACGATGGTGTCGGCGCTTGTCAGCTCCGTGCCGATCGCCGAGCGGGAGGTCACCACGACGACGGGCCCGGGCACGGCGGCGGAGGCGAAGTCGTCCGAGAAGACCAGCTCGAGGTGGTCGTCCCGCGTACGGAGCGTGGCGGTGCCGGAGGCGTCGTAGCCGCCGCGGCCCTCGAAGGTCCCGACCAAGGTGACGCCGCTCGGAGCGCCTGCGTCGGCACCCGCGTCGGCGGTGATGGGACCCAAGTCGCGAGCGCCAGCGTCGCTGCCGGGGCCTCCGTCCGGGACGAATGCGTCGACGGGCGCCGCGTCGGCAGCGGTCACCCCCGAGTCGGTCGGCGAGTCGGGGCGGAGGTCGGTGTAGATCGCGTCGCAGCCGATCAACGCGAGCCAAGGAAGGAAGAGTAGGCGTTGCACACCTGCCCCTACCCGCTCGTGAGCCTTCGGTTACGTGGATGAATTTCGAAGACCACGTTCGAGTCGTGGACACGTCGTCCCCGACTGGGGGTCGCTCGCGGAGACCGTTTCGGCGACCCTCGACCGATGATCCAGCGAAAGGGCTTCGACCCCATCGACCATCAGACCGGTGGCGTGAGCGCCGGCGACACCCTCGAGGTGAGTCCCCACGACGTCGCCATCTTCGCGCGTCAGGGGCAGTTCGTTCGCGTGCTCCAGCCGGGCAGCTACCAGGTGCCGGCCGAGTTCGCGGCGCCGGACATGGAGGTCTTCTTCGTGATGACCCGGCCGCTCCACGACGAGAAGTTCGGCGGCAACCTTCCGGGGGGGCTGCCGGTCCGAGCGGCCTTCGGCAAGATCAACTGGGTGATTCGCGACCCCGAGCGTGCCGTGATGGCGGTCGGGTTCAGCGACAGCAGCGGCTTCTCGAGGTGGGTGGGCAAATGCTTCCTCGATGCGCTGAAGACCGCGGTCGGAAGGGCTCACGTTCAGGGCACGCCGATGGACGGAATCGAGCTCGCGGTGCTGGCGGCCGCCAACGAGAAGCTGGCAGGCCAAGGCGTCGAAGTGCTCGAGGTCACCGAGCTGCAGATGCGCTGAGCTCTTTCCACGGAGGCTCAAACGGGCGTGCACACGGAGGCCCCACAGGGTGGTCCTCGCACCCCAACCCAGGAGTCTCACGTGCTCACCAACACCCCTTCCTCTCGGACCCGCTGGGTCCACGTCGTGGCCGCCCTGCTCGGGGCCACCAGCCTGATCGCCTGCGGCGACGACGGCTCGATTCGGATGCCCACGGACGACGCGCCGATGCCCGACGCCGGCGCGCCGATGCCCACCCCCGACGGCGGCCCCGCTCCGGCGGTCGACGGCGGACCGGCGCCCGATCCCGGACCGACGCTGCCCGCCGTCGCGAGCGCGAGCTTCGTGGCCTATGGCGTCGCGCAGCTCACGTTCGAGGATGCGATCGACGCCGACGCCGTCACCGTCTCGCTGGTCGGCTCCCGTCCCAACGCGCCGGCGATCGCCGATTGGTCGCAGGACGGCCGCGAGACCCTCGAGGTCCGCTTCGACCGCAACCACCTCTCCACCGACTACACCTTCGAGATCGCGCCGAACGAAGGCGGCGACCCCGTCGAAGCGTTCATCGCCGGCGAGGGCAACGGCGCGCGCGTGGCGTTCGTGACCGAGGGCGCCGGAAACGGCGTGATCGCCAGCTGGGCCGGCGAGTCGAGCGACCCGCTCGAGGCCGCCGACGAGCTCTGCAACGCCGAAGCGCAGGCGGCCGGTCTGCGCGGTGACTTCGCGGCCTACCTCGCCATCGGTGGCGCAGCGCCGACGGACGCCACCTGCCGCGTGGTCGGGCATCACGGCATCTACGCCGACGACTGCGGGCTCGACGCCATTCGCGGCGACGACAAGGCCATCGTCGGCGTCGACGGTCGGCCGATCGCGCAGGGCGCGGACGGCCTCGCGGCCGAGGACTTCCGCAGCCCGCTCCGCTTCCACGCGGACGGCACCCTCGCCGAGGGCGCCAGCGTCTGGCTCGGCACCAACCGCAGCGGCGAGGTCGACCAGACCTGTGAGGACTGGACGAGCGTGAGCAGTGGCCAGGATGGCGACAGCGCGCGCGACATCGACGGCCGCGTGCTCGACGGCAACATCCCGACCGAGTGCGACACCGTGCAGAGCCTCGTGTGCATGCAGCTCCCGGACGCCTCGAGCTTCGGCGTGGCCGACCGCCACCGCCGCCAGGGGCTCACCGCCTTCGTCAGCGTCACCGCCGAGGACGGGTCCTTCGGTGGGCTCGCCGGCGCCGACGAGGTCTGTCAGGCCGACGCCGAAGCCGCCGGTCTCGCCAACCCCGAGCGCTTCGTGGCCTACCTCAGCGACAGCGACGACGACGCCGCGTGCCGCATCCGCGGTGGCTCCGGCAAGCAGGCCGAAGGCTGCACCTTCTTCACCGAGCCGCCGGCGGACCACCCCGGCTGGGTCGCCCTCGACGGCAGCCCGGTGGCGGCCGGCCCCGACGCCATCACCGCCTCCGCGCTGGAGATGCCGCTCAACGTGGACGCCAACGGCGACATCGTGAACACCAACCAGGAGATGTGGAGCGGCAGCCTGATGGATGGCACCGGGATGGACGCCACCTGCATCGACTGGACCTCGACCAGCATCTACGTGAACGGAGCGCGCGGCTACGCCGGCTCGACCGGCGAGCAGTGGGTCCAGCGAGGGCCGAGCCTCTGCTTCCAGTACCGGCGCTTCTACTGCTTCGAGCTCCCCTGAGCCGAAGCCCATCGACGACGGCGCCCGGCGGGTTCACCCGCTGGGCGCCGTCGCGTTGGTGACGGAGGTTCACTGCCCCGAGGTCCGTTTCCCTGATATGGGACTCCGCATGGTGGGAATGCGTTCGATGCTCTTGGCCACGACCCTCCTCGCGTTCGCCTGTGGCGGCGAGGGCGCCAGCCCCGACGGTGGCCCCACCGAGCCGTGCCGCATCGACTCGGACTGCGACGACGGCATCTTCTGCAACGGCCGAGAGCTGTGTGAGGTCGCCGCCGACTCGGACGCGCGTGGGTGCCGCAGCGGGCCCGAGCGCTGCGCAGGCCGCTGCGACGAGATCGGCGACCGGTGCGAGGTCGATTGCCTCGTGGAGCGCGACGCGGACGGCGACGGCCACGACGCGATCGCCTGCGGCGGCGACGACTGTGACGACGACGACGCGAACCGCTACCCCGGCAACCCGGAGATCTGCGACCTCGGTCACGACGAGGACTGCAGCCTGACCACCGTGGGCGAGCTCGACCGCGACGGTGACGGAGCCTTCGACCTCATGTGCTGCAACGAGGGCAACTGCGGTGGCGACTGCGACGACACGACCATCGCGCGCTCGCCCACCCAGCCCGAGCTCTGCGACGGGCTCGACAACGACTGCGACGGAGACATCGACGAGGAGCGCAACGAGGTCGATTGGTACCCCGACGCCGATGGCGACGGCTTCGGGGCGATGGACGGCGCGATCACGGCCTGCGAGCCCCAGGAGGGCCGCTCGCTCCTGCCACTCGACTGCGACGACACCGACGCCGACCGGGGCCCGCTGGCGAGCGAGCTCTGTGATGGCTTCGACGACGACTGTGACGGCGAGGTCGACGAAGGCTGCGACCCGGGCGACCTGCCGACCTTCGAGGACGCTCGCCCCTGCGGCTCGGCCGCCGACTGCGACGACGGCGAGACCTGCTTCGCCCACTTCGGCGCCGCACCGACCTGTCATCGAACCTGCGCCGACTACGGCGACGACGCGACCTGCGGCCGGATGGGCACCGACATCCAGCGGCGCTGCTTCCAGCTGCGGGACTCCGAGCGCGGGGTCCTGGAGTTCGTCTGCACCCACCCCTGCGATCACTTCTCGCAGCTCGGGTGCCCCGCGGGCAGCGTCTGCGACGTCTTCGTCGGCGGTGCGCTGGGCAACCTCCCCTACCTCGAGTGCCGCATCCCCGGGATGGGGGGCAATGGCACGACCTGCTCTTCCGGCTCCCTCGAGTGCGCGGGCGGCTTCACCTGCGCGTCGGGCATGACGATGAACTGCCGCCAGATCTGCCTCGTCGGCGACGACGCGACCTGCGACGACGCCGGCTACACCTGCAACCCCTACTCGGCCAATCCGAACGTCTTCGCCGGTCGCCAGACCGGCGTCTGCATACCGCCGGGCTAGCTCCCAGGGGGCCAGGCAACCGAGTTCCCCAGTCTTTTCGTGGCCTGCCCCCCCCTGGGTCACGGGCCACCTCGACGTGTCACAGGTCGACACTAGACTGCCGACCCCCATGGCCGACGGATCCGCACCCCAGTCTGGCGAGCCGCTTCCCTACGACAAACAGGGCGAGCGCCGCTTCGAACCGATCCGGGAGATCCGCGTCCGCGGCGCCCGCGAGCACAACCTCAAAGCGGTCGACGTGGACATCCCGCGCGACCGGCTGGTGGTGGTCACCGGCCTGAGCGGATCCGGGAAGTCCTCGCTGGCCTTCGACACCATCTTCGCCGAGGGCCAGCGCAAGTACATGGAGTCGCTCTCCGCGTACGCCCGGCAGTTCCTCGACCAGCAGAAGAAGCCGGACGTGGAGAGCATCGAAGGGCTCCCGCCGACCATCGCCATCGAGCAGCGCTCGGCCGGCCACAACCCGCGGTCGACGGTCGCCACCTCGACGGAGATCTACGACTACCTGCGCCTGCTCTTCGCGCGGGCCGGCAAGCCCCACTGCTGGGCCCCGACCAAGAAGAAGCGCGACGGCACCGTGACCGAGCGATGCGGCCTGCCCATCGACCGGGCCCACCCGAGTCAGATCACCGACGCGGTCTCGGCGCTACCGGAGGGCACGCGGCTGATGGTGCTGGCGCCGATCGTGAAGGCGAAGAAGGGCTTCCACCGCGACGTCCTCGAGCAGCTGGCGAAGGACGGCTACGTGCGGGCCCGGGTCAACGGCGACGTGGTCGACCTCGGCGACGTGCTCGCCAACGAAGGCGAGAACCCGCTCGGGCTCGGACGCTACGAGAAGCACACGGTGGAGGCCGTGGTCGACCGGCTCGTGGTCCGCGAGTCGTCCCGCGGCCGGTTGGCCGACAGCGTCGAGACCGCGCTGAAGACCGGCGGCGGTGTCGTCGTGGTCCTCACCCAGACCCCCGACGGAGAGAAGGAGACGGTCTACTCCGAGCACTATGCCTGCTCGGTCCACCCCGGCTTCTCGCTCGACGAGCTCGAGCCCCGGCTCTTCAGCTTCAACTCGCCCCAAGGCGCGTGCCCCGGCTGCCAGGGGCTCGGCGTCCTGCTCGAGTACGACGAGGACCTCATCCTCCCGGATCCCGAGCTGAAGATCGGCAAGGACGGCGTGAAGCCCTGGAAGAAGGCCGGCCCCGCCGGCATGTTCTCCGGGCGACTGAAGCGCCGCTTCTGCCGGCGCTTCGACGTGACGATGGGCACGAAGATCGGCGATCTCTCGGACGAGCTCCGGGCGATCCTCCTCTACGGAACCAGCGAAGAAGAGGAAGAGGAGTACGGCGCCGAATGGGGCGGCGTGATCCCGCACCTCGAGGGTTGGTTCGAGAAGACCGACTCGAAGTGGGTGAAGGAGTTCCTCCAGGACTTCATGACCGAGCAGGAGTGCCCCGACTGCAAGGGCAACCGGCTCAACCTCAAAGCCCTCTCGGTGATGCTGGAGACCTCGGTCGCGCTCCCCAAGGAGGTCGCCGCCGATCGCAAGCGGCTCGGGCTCACGAAGGACCGCAAGAAGCTCACGCTCGCGGACTTCGCGAAGCTCGACATCGAGACCGCCACCGGCATCCTCGCCGGGCTGAAGCTCGGCAGCGAGCAGCAGATGATCGCCAAGCCGATCGAACGCGAGGTGAAGGCCCGGCTCGGCTTCCTCACCTCGGTGGGTCTCGGCTACCTCTCGCTGGACCGCCGGACCTCGACGCTCTCCGGCGGCGAGGCGCAGCGGATCCGGCTGGCCACGCAGGTGGGCTCGGGGATCGTCGGCACGGCGTACGTGCTCGACGAGCCGACCATCGGATTGCACCCGCGGGACAACGCGAGGCTCATCCGGACGCTCCGGCACCTCGCCGACATCGGGAACACGGTCATCGTCGTCGAGCACGACGAGGAGATGATCCGAGCGGCCGACCACGTGCTGGACATCGGGCCCGGTCCGGGTGTCCACGGCGGTGAAGTCATCGCCCAGGGGACCATCGAAGAGATCGCGCAGATCGACCGGTCGCTGACCGGCAAGTACCTGGTCGGTGAGCTCGAGGTGCCCACCCCGAAGGCCAAGGACCGCCGCAAGCTGAACAAGCGCCAGGCGCTGGTGGTGAAGGGAGCGCGGCAGCACAACCTCAAGAAGGTGGACGCGACCTTCCCCCTCGGTGGGCTGCTCGCGGTCACCGGCGTGAGCGGTTCCGGCAAGTCGACGCTGGTGAACGACATCCTGCTCGCGGCGTGCAAACGCGAGATCAACGGCAGCCGGGTCAAGCCGGGCAAGCACGACCGGGTGAATGGCCTCGGCAAGATCGACCGGGTGATCGAGGTGGACCAGTCACCGATCGGTCGGACGCCGCGGAGCAACCCGGCGACCTACACCGGGATGTTCACCGAGATCCGGAACATCTTCGCCGCGACCAACGAGGCGCGCGCCCGTGGCTACAAGGTCGGGCGCTTCAGCTTCAACGTGAAGGGCGGTCGCTGCGAGGCGTGCCAGGGCCAGGGCGTGAAGAAGATCGAGATGCACTTCCTCCCCGACATCTTCGTGGAGTGCGAGGTGTGCGAGGGCGCCCGCTACAACCGCGAGACGCTTCAGGTCGACTACCGCGGCAAGAACATCGCCGAGGTGCTCGCGATGACCGTCGAGGACGCGGTCGATTTCTTCGCGAACCACCCGAAGATCCTCCGCTTCGCCAAGTGCCTGAACGACGTCGGGCTGGGCTACCTCACTCTGGGTCAGCCCTCGACGACGCTCTCCGGCGGTGAGGCGCAGCGGGTGAAGCTCGCCAGCGAGCTGGGCAAGGGCGACACCCTCCGCGGTCAGCAGGAGCACACCCTCTACGTGCTCGACGAGCCGACCACCGGCCTGCACTTCGAGGACGTGCGCAAGCTGATCACCGTGCTCGAACGGCTCGTCGATCAGGGCAACACGGTGCTGGTCATCGAGCACAACCTCGATGTGATCAAGAGCGCCGACTGGCTGGTGGACCTCGGGCCCGAGGGCGGCGACGGCGGCGGTCGCATCGTCGCCTTCGGCACGCCAGAGGACGTGGCGAAGGTCGACGAGAGCCACACCGGGCAGTTCCTACGGCCGATCCTGGGCTGAGATCGTTGCGCGTACGTAACTTGGTAGCGCCCGGCGACCTCGTACGACTGGAATTCGGAGGAGGAGCGCGTGGATAGCGACGAACAACGCTACGTGGTCATCGGCGAGCGCGCCGAGGACACGGATACGATCGAAGAGCTGGCCTACGAGGTGCTCGTGGGGTTGAGCTCGGAGCCGAAACGGCTCCCCTCGCGCTTCTTCTACGACGACGAGGGCAGCCAGCTCTTCGCACGGATCATGCGGCTGGAGGAGTACTACCTCACCGACTGCGAGCACGCGATCCTCGAGCGCTCCGGGCCCGAAATCCTCGAGTGCATGAAGGGCCGCCCGTTCAACCTCGTCGACCTCGGCGCGGGTGATGGCGCGAAGACCATGCTCCTGCTCCGGCACCTGGCCGAGATCGGGGCCGACGTCACCTACGTGCCCATCGACATCTCCGAAGGGGCGATGAGGGGCCTGGAGCGAACCGTCCGCGAGGAGCTCCCGTCGATCCGGATGGAGGGCGTGGTCGCGGAGTACCACCGGGGCCTGCAATGGCTGGTGAAGCAGCGTTCGGACCGAGCCAACCTGGTGCTCTTCCTGGGGTCGAACGTCGGGAACTTCGACCGGGCGCAAGCCCGGGGTTTCCTGGGCCGGATCTGGGCATCGCTCCGCCCGGAAGACCGCATGCTGGTCGGCTTCGACCTGAAGAAGGACATCGAGAAGCTCCTCGCGGCCTACAACGATCGTGAGGGCGTCACCTCGGCGTTCAACCTCAACCTCCTCGAGCGCATCAACCGCGAGCTCGGCGCCGACTTCGTGACCGACCGCTTCCGCCATTTCGGCACCTACGACGTCACCAGCGGCGCGATGAAGAGCTACCTCGTGAGCCTCGACCCCCAGGAGGTGCGGGTCGAGGCGCTCGACCGTTCGTTCCACTTCGATGCCTGGGAGCCGATCCACACCGAGTACAGCTACAAGTATCTCCGGAGCGATCTCGATTCCCTGGCCCACGACTCCGGCTTCGTCGTCGAAAGGCGCTTCGAGGACGAACGGGGCTGGTTTGCCGACGATCTGTGGCGACCGCGAAAGGGCGGCGAAGAGCGCTGATTCCGACCCGTCCCCGTTGAGGGACGTCGACTCCGCGGAGACATCCTTGCCCTGACGGGGTGATCTTCGGCATCCTGCCAGTGGTGGCAGAAGATTTGACGACTGAGGAGCTGCCGACGCTGCTCGTCGTCGGAACCGGTGAGCCCATGTGGGAGGCCATCGAGGCCGGCCTCGAGCGGCACGCCACCTTTGCCGAGGGGGCGGAGAAGGAGTCCGCGGCGCAGGCGGCGATGGTCGCCGCGCCGGACGTGATCCTGCTCGTCGGCGACGCCGCGAAGGACCACGACGCGGTCCTCGCGGCCTTCGCCCAGCACCCCATCGCCCGGGTCGTACCCGTTATCATCCTGATCAACCGGTCGGACCTGAAGGCTCGGCTGGACGCCTCCCGTCGGGGCGTGACCTTCGTCGAGCGCAGCGCCAGCGCCGACCAAGTGGCCCGTGAGATCGCCGCGCTCTGCCGGGAGCTCCCCGACCGACCGAGCAAACCCAGCATGGAGCTCGGCGAGACCTCGCTGGACGAAGTGCTCGAGATCCTGAAGACGGAACTGCAGAGCGGCATCCTCTCGGTGAAGACCGGCCAGGACGAGGGCGCGCGCTTCGTACTCCGCTCCGGACGAAAGGTCGGCAGCGCCATCCAGGACTTCGTCTCCCGGATCCGGCCGCTGGTGGAGAAGGCCGACGGACCGGTGCGCTTCGACTTCGAGAGCGCCGAGAGCCGGGAGATCCCTCTCTTCGACGACCTCGACGAAGACGACGACGGCGACCTCGCGATCTTCCGCGACCGGCGCATCGTGCTCATCGAAGACGATTCGGCGGCCGCCGACACCCTCGCCCAGGAGCTCCGGGCGCATGGCGCGACCGTGGTGGTCGTGACGAGCTCTGGCTCTGGCCTTCCCCGGGCGCGCAGCAGCGACCCGGAGATCGTCCTGGTCGAGGAGCACGGTCTCGACGGGCCGACGTACGAAGTGATGCAGACCCTTCGCCGCGACCCCCGGCTGAAGTGGGCGTCGTTGCTGGTGATCCGCCGGGACGAGCTGCTGCCTCTCGACCAGCCGCCGCGGATGGAGCGTCTCGCTCGAGCGTTCGAGCCACTGCTCGCCGCCGACGAGGAGGTCGCTCGCCAGGCGGCCGAGCTCGACATGTTCGATACCCGCCTCGAGGCGCTCGGCCCCTCCCGACTCCTGCGGGCGCTGGCATCCGCCGACCGCACGCTCCGCGCGACGATCCGGCACCCGCGGACGATCATCGAGGTCAGCTTCGCCGAGGGCCTCGTCGCCGGCGCCGAAGCGCGCAAGCCGGGCCAGCCCCGGGAAGAGGCCGTCGGCGGACCCAAGGCGCTCTCGGCGCTCCTGGCGATCAGCACCGGCCGAGTGCGAGTCGAAGCGCGGGCCGCTCCGGCGACCGCCAACCTGCTCTCACCGCCGGGGTCCGCCCTGGCCGCCGCGGCCGAAGAGACGCCGCCGATCAAGCCGAGCCTCCCGCCGCCACCGATGTCCCCAACGCGGCCGAGCCAGCCGCCGCAAGCACTGCTCGCACAGCTCGAGCAGGTGCTCGGCGAGCTCGAGGCGGCCGGGATGATCTCCCAGGCGCCCCCGCCCCCCGACGCCGAGGTGGACGAGGAGGCGCCGACCGGCGCGGTGCAGAAGCTGAAGCCGGCCTCCACGGAGAAGCAGGGATTCACGATCCCCAAGCCGAGCGCCGTGCCGCGCGATGCCGCGCCCAAGCCCGCAGCACCACCGAAGCCAGCGATCCCCCGACCCGCGCCGCGGACGAAGAAGCCGGCCCGGCCGGTGCCCGCGCCGAGCGCGCTGGCGAAGGGCCTCGTCCCCGATCGCGCGAAGGCGGCCCCCAAGCCGGCGGCCCCGCCGAAGCCCACGGTCCCCAAGCCCGCGGCGAAGCCGTCGGCGCCCGCGGCAGCCAGCGTGCCCCGGCCCCGAAAGGCGCGGAAGAAGACCCTCGTGGGCATGGTGGCTCCGGTCGCCGAGCCCGCACCCGCACCCGCGCCGAGGGTCGCCGCGCCGACCCCGCCCGCCGAGGAGCCGTGGGAAGCTGCGCCGCCACCGGAGCCCCCCGTCGAAGCACCTGCGCCCGTCGCCGAAGCACCCGCGCCCGTCGCCGAAGCACCCGCGCCCGAGCCACTGGCCCCACCCGGGCGACCGGCCCCTTCCGTTCCACCGCCGCCTCCGCCCGCCGCGATGGCCACACCAGAGCCGGAGCCTCCGGTGGCCGCGCCCGAACCAGTGGCTCCGCCCGCGCCCCCCATGGCACCGCGGGCCATGGCGCCAGCGCCGGTCCCCATGCCCGGTACCGCGCCGGTGGCGCTCGCACCTCCGCCCGAGCCCGAGGGGATGGGAACCGACGCCACGTTGGCGTTCCAGGCTCCGTCGAAGCGCCCTTGGTGGCACTGGGCGGTCGCGGCCCTCGCCCTCTTCGTCGTGAGCGCGGTAGCTGCGTTCTACCTGGGCGGCGACGACCCGCCCGCGGTGGCCGTGAACGCCGAGCCGACCGCCACCGAGAGCACCGACCCGGACCCGACGCCGACCGAAACGGAGACGGAAACCGAAGAGGCCGAGACCGAGGAAGCGGAAACCGAAGAGGCCGAGACCGAGGAAGCGGAA
>CAYXAP010000017.1:0-116796 GCA_964462035.1 uncultured Sandaracinus sp. | reverse complement strand
GCCGAGACCGAGGAAGCGGAAACCGAAGAGGCCGAGACCGAGGAAGCGGAAGAGCTCTCAGCGGAGGAGCGCGAAGCCCTCGGCGAGACCGAGAACCCGGACCAGCCTCAAACGCGAGCCGAGCGGCTCGAGTCGCTGATCAACGCCGGCAACTTCTTCCGCAGCCGCCGACGCTACAACCTCGCCGAGCGCCGTTACGAGTCCGCCCTGCGCATGAGCGCGAGCAACGCGCGAGCGCTCACGGGCATCAGCCTGGTCAAGATCGCCAAACGGGAGCCGAACCAGGCCGTCCGCTATGCGCGTCGACTGGTCCGCGTCCGCCCCGGCAGCGCCGGTGCCCGAGTGATCCTCGGCGACGCGCTCGCGCTCGATGGCGACCGCACGGGAGCCCGCCGCGAATACCGGAAGGCGCTGGAGATCAATCCGCGCCACTCGGGGGCGCGCCGGCGGCTCCGCCGCTGAGCGTCTTCGTCAGCACCTTCGACCGACGCTTTCGATCGTAGGCCGGTCGCGCCGAGGGAAGCGCCGACGGTGGCGCCGGCACGAACTCGTGCTGCTGGAAGAAGTGGTGACTCTGAGTGGTGAGCACGAAGAGCGAGCGTAGACCGAGCTCCTTCGCCTCGCGCTCGATCGCCCGCAACATCGCTTCGCCGCGGCCGTTGCTCCGGTGCTCCGAGTGCACCGCCAGGCACGCGAGCTCGGCCGTCCCGTCCGCCGGATACGGATAGATCGCGGCGCACGCGAGGATGAGCCCGTCGCGCTCGAGCACCCGGAAGCTCTCGATGTCGTTCTCCAGCACCTCACGGGGCCGGTGCACCAACACGCCCTGCTCCGCGAGCGGCTCGAGGAGCTGCAAGAGCGCCGGCACATCGCGGGGCAGCGCACGGCGCACGTCTTCGTAGGGTTCGCGGCTGACCAAGGTGCCGACCCCTTCACGCGTGAAGAGCTCCCGAAGGAGCGCTCCCTCGGCCTTCCGCGGGAGCACGTGCGCGCGCTGAACGCCACCGCGGATCGCGAGCGCCGCCGCCTCGAGATGGAGCCGCAGGTCCGAGGCGATGCGGCGCTTGCCCGCGAGTCGCGCGTCGAGCTCGGCCAGCGTCAGCTCGCCGATGCGGTCGCCGCCCTCGGTCCAAGTCTTGGCCTCGGCCAACGCGATGACCTTCTCCGCGCCGAGCGCGACCGCCGTCTCTGCCGCGAGCTCCGGCGTGGAGAGGTTGAAGGCCTCGCCGGTGAGCGAGTAGCCGAGCGGTGTGAGGATCACGATCGCGTCGTCGTCCAAGCGCTGGCGAATCGCCTCTGCGTCCACCCGACGCACCCGCCCGGTGGACTGGTAGTCCACGCCGTCCAGGACGCCGCAAGGCCGGGCCGTGACGAAGTTGCCCGCCGCGACGCGAACCCGCGCGCCCGCCATCGGCGAGCCCGGCAAGCTCACGGTCAGCAGGCGCTCGAGCTCGACCCGATTCACCCCTGCCGCCTCCTTCGCCGCCGCGAGCGCGTCGGCATCGGTGATGCGCAATCCCTCGTGGTAGCGCGACTCACCACCGCGCTCGGCGATGCGCTGTTCGATCTGCGGCCGAGAGCCGGCGACGAGCACCAGCCGGACCCCGAGCGAATGGAGCAGCACGACGTCCTGCACCAGCTCGGAGAGCTTCCGCGAGCGCATCGCTTCGCCACCGAAGACGATCACGAACGTCTTCCCGCGATGCGCGCGGATGTAGGGCGCAGCCAGCCGGAAGTCCTCCAGGAAGGGCGAGTCGCTCATGCCCGCCCCTCGACGCACACCGCGTGGATCACCTTCGCGTAGACGTCCGCGCCCGACACCAGCTGGTCGTGCGGCACGTGCTCGTTCGGCTGGTGCGCGACCTCGATGCTGCCTGGACCGCAGACCACGGTCTGGGCGCCGAGCTGCTGGAAGAACGCCGCTTCGGTGCAGAACATCACCGAGCGCGGCTCGTGACCGGTGAGCTCCTCGAGCAAGCGCACCGCCGAGGCGTCCCGCTCGATCGAGAAGGGCGGCACCGACTCCACCAGCTCCTCGAGCACGAGTCGATAGCGTGGGTCGAGGCGAGAACGGAGGCGGGCCTCGAGCTGGTTGCGGATGGCGGCTGGGGCCATTCCCGGCAGCAGACGCATGTCGTAGGTCATGGCGCAGCTGCCGCAGATGCGGTTCGGGCTGTCGCCACCCTGGATGCGTCCGAGGTTCAGCGTGGCATGCGGGACGTGGAAGTCGTCGATGTGGAGCTCGTCCGCCAGGTCGGCGCGGAAGGCCTGAAGCTCCGCGATCACCTGGGCCATGCCGTCGATGGCGTTGAGCCCGAGGGCCGGATCGCTCGAGTGGCCGGCCCGCCCTTCGACCACGACTCGATGCATCAGGATGCCCTTGTGCATCCGAACCGGCACGAGCCCCGTGGGCTCGCCGATGATGGCCATCCGCGCCTGGGGCGAACCGTCCGCGAGCAGCTGGCGCGCGCCATTCATGGTGCTCTCTTCGTCGGCGGTGCCGATCAACGTGAGCGGTGCCTTCAGCTGGCCCGATCGGAACTGCGCCGCGGCCGTGAGCGCCGCCGCGAAGAACCCCTTCATGTCCGCGCTGCCCAGCCCGTGAAAGACGCCGTCCGCACGCTCGGTGAGCTCCCAGGGATCGGACTCCCACCCCTCCGGATCGGTCGGCACCGTGTCGGTGTGGCCGGAGAGGATCAGCCCGCCCTCGCCGTCCCCGAGGGTGGCGACGAGGTTGGCCTTCGCCGGGTCCTTCCGGAGAGGCACGACCTCGGCCCGGAAGCCCACCGACTCGGCCCACTCGGCGAGGCGGTCGACCACCCGGCGGTTGCTCTGGTCGCGGGACGCGTCGGGGCTGCTGACCGAGGGCTCGGCCACCAGCTGACGAACCATGTCGAGGGTCTCGGGGAGGCTCATGGCGGGCCGGACCATAGCAGGGCAGCCGACCGCCGCGAACGAAGCCCGACCCTGCTCAGGTCGCGCGCGCGACCTGCGGGAGCTGGCGTTCCAGCCAGGTCAGCACCGGTGAGCGCTCCTCGTCGGGGAGCACCAGGCTGGTCCGCCGACCGAAGAGGAACACCCGAACGCCGTCGAGCAGCCGCTGACCGCGGATCGATCCCCGCGGCAGCCGCGCGACGTGATCGTCGAAGCGGCCGTAGACGTGGTCCGCGGTCAACGCGACCTGGTGGGGCACCGCCTCGATCGGGTGGCCCCGCATCCGGGCGAAAACCCGCGGCCAGCCGCGCACGCCCTGCTGGTAGGCGAGCACGATCTCGCTCCGCGAGCGGTAGACGTGGCCGTCGTGCGGCATGTGCGCGACCGGCTCCCAGGGCACGAGCGGCTCCCGCCACCAACCACCCTCGCGCACCGGCCAGCCCGCGCCACGGGCGTAGCTCAGCAGCGACTCGAAGACCCCCTCGGCCGCCACCAGATCCGGCGTCGGCGCCCAGGTGTCGCGCGGCGACCAGGCCGAGCCGAACGAACGCTCGTCGACCCGGCGCTTGCCCACGTGCCAGCGCACCTGCATCGCCGGCCAGCGGGTGGCGGTGAGCGAACGGAGGTCGGCGATCGGGAAGCGCACCTTGAACAGCGAGCGGACGATCTCCTGGGCCGGACGCCGCCAGAGCCGGGGCGAGACCTTGCCGCGACGCTCGAGGAAGGCCGCGAACTCGTCGACCGATCGGCAGAAGGCGTCGTGCCGGGCGAGACCGAAGCCGGTCAGGTAGCCGTCGTCGAAGGCGAGGTGATCTCCATCGACGCATACGAGCACCCCACAAGAGTGCCATGCCGGGAGGCGGATCGGGAGGGGGAAGCGACCGAGCGGTGGCGTGAGCGGCCTCTGGCGGGGAGACTGCGGCCGTGCCCCTGCTCCTGCTCCTGCTGGTCGGCCTGGCTCTCGTCGCACTCGTCCTCTCCCGTGCCAACGAGCTCTTC
This sequence comes from uncultured Sandaracinus sp., assembly GCA_964462035.1. GTDB lineage: Bacteria > Myxococcota_A > Polyangia > Polyangiales > Houyiibacteriaceae > UBA1660. The sequence goes on along the minus strand of CAYXAP010000017.1, from coordinate 112,863 downwards.
GTGCTGAGCGCGCGGAACGGTCGAGTGTTGTTGCTCCGCGGCAAGCTCCCCCGGGAGCTCGAACGGGAGCTGAGCGTCATCCTTCGGCAGTCGGGTGCAACCGGCCAGCTGCGAGCGGTACGCCAAGGCGGGAGCACGCGCCTCGTCGGACGGGGACTGGGGGACGACCTGGAGCAGCGACTGCGGAACGTCTTCTTCGCCTCTCGCTTCGCCAAGCTCCGTTGGCTCGCCGGGCCCGACCGGCGACCACGCAACCTGGGTCAGCGGCTCGGGTGGGATTGGCTCGCCTGGCAGATGGCTGGGCCGCCGGTCGACCGGGGCGCGCTGCGGGTCGTCGAGGACCCGCCCGAGTCGAGTGAGCGCAACGCAGCGTTGCGCGACCGCCCCAGCGATCCCGGGTAATGCTGCACGCTGGGTCCCGTCGACGAAGACGTGGACCGAGTGGAGAAGCAGCGATGAGTGGATTCCTGACGAACGGCGAGTGGGTCACCCAAGACCAGTGGGAGAAGGGCGAAGGCGGTGAGTTCCGCCGGCAGAAGAGCCAGTTCCGCGACTGGATCGAGGACGCCCCCGGTGCTCGCTTCCAACCAGCCGCGGGCCGCTACCACCTCTACGTCTCGTATGCCTGTCCGTGGGCGCATCGAACGCTGATCGCGCGCTCGCTCCTCGGTCTCGAGGAGGCCGTATCGGTCACGGTCGTCCACCCCTACATGGGCGATGAGGGGTGGGAGATCCGTCCGGACGACGACCCGGACGCGACCGGCGATCCGATTCACCAGGCGACGAAGCTCCACCAGGTGTACGCCGCCGCGAAGCCGGACTTCAGTGGCCGTGTCACGGTGCCGGCGCTCTGGGATCGAGAGACGGGCACCATCGTGAACAACGAGAGCCGCGAGATCCTCCGGATGTTCGCCACCGTGATGCGGAGTCTCGGCCACGGGGAGCTCGACCTCAGCCCCGAGCCGCTCCGCGACACGATCGACGCGGCCATGGACCGCTTCTACGAGCCGCTCAACAACGGCGTGTACCGCTGCGGTTTCGCGGGCACCCAGGACGCCTACGCGCAGGCGTTCGGCGAGCTCTTCACGGAGCTCGACCACTGGGAGGGCGTGCTCGGCCAGCAGCGCTTCGTCTGTGGCGACCAGCTCACCGAGGCGGACATCGCGATGTTCACCACCCTCGTCCGCTTCGACCCGGTCTACTACGTGCACTTCAAGTGCAACGGACGACTGATCCGGCAGTATCCGAACCTCTCGGGCTTCCTGCGTGACGTCTACCAGCACCCGGGCGTGAAGGAGACGGTGAACCTGCGCCACATCAAGGAGCACTACTACCGAAGCCATCCCTCGGTGAACCCGCGCCGCTTCGTCGCCCTGGGGCCCGACCTGAGCTGGTACGACGACCCGCACGGCCGCGGCTGAGTCCCCCAAAAAGACTCGCGGCCGCCACCGGAGTCGGTGACGGCCGCGAGAACCAAACGGCGGCGGGGAGGAGACTCCGCCGCCCTGCTCCGGTCAGTAGCCTTCGGCCTCCATGGCGGCGTCGTAGCTCTCGAGCGCAGCACCGCGGGCGGCCGCCGGGGTGGTCGCCCGGCGAGCGCGGCCCCGGTTCGAGCGCACGCGGTCGAGGCGCTGCTGCATGACCTCGCGCTGGGCGGCCGGCGCGGCCATCGCACCCTCCACCAGCGCGTCCTCGGCGAACTCGAACTGACGCTCGGCCTCGGCGCGGTTACCGGCGTTGAGCGCGACCGCCGCCTGGCGCTGCGCCTCGGCGGCGCGGTAGTTGGCGACCATCGCCTGGACCCGCGGCTGGGCGCTGCCCTGCGCGGCGACCTGGTCACGAGTGACCTCGTAGCCGATGGCGACCTCCTGGGTGCGCCGCTCGTGGTCGTCGTCCGGAGTGCGGTAGACGAAGCGCGCGGTGGCGAGGTTGCGGTTGCCGGTACGGCTGGCCGTCACCCGAGCGCGGAAGAGGATCTCGCGCTGCTGACCCGCGTAGACGCTCCCGAGCGGCACGCGGAGACGACCGTCGGAGATCTCGGCGCCGGTGGTGACCCCCTCGAGGATGGTCACGCCGGGGCCGGGGTTGATCTCGATGATGGCGTCGGTCGCCACCGTCGAGGCGAGGAGCTGGACCTCCTGCTGGAGAATCTGCGCCATCTGGTGGGGCTGCTCGAGATGGTAGAGGCGGCCGGAGCTGCGCACCGCGAGCGCGCCGAGGGTGTTCTCGTCGTAGTCGAGGCCGACGCCGATACCCGTGACCTGCACGCCGTACTCGGTGGCGTTGCCGGCGAGGTTCCCGAGCGAGTACGGGTCCGAGGGCCCGATGTTCGCGTGGCCGTCGCTGATGAGCACCAGTCGGCGGACGGTGTGGGTCGCCGGGGTGCTGGCCAGCCGGTTCACGCCGACCTGGACACCGCCGTACATGTTGGTGCCGCCACCCGCGTGGAGGTACTGCACCGACTGCATCAGCGTGCCGCGGGTGTTCGTGGACACGGTCGTCGGCGCCGCGATCTCGCGGACGCCGTTGTCGAAGGAGTAGATGGAGACGATGTCCCCGTCCTGGAGACTCTCGAGAAGACTGGACGCCGCGATGCGGGCATTCTGGATCTTGTCACCGCTCATCGAGCCACTGGTGTCGACCACCAGGCTGAGCGCCATTGGAGGACGCTCCTGGCGACCCGGGGCGTCGGGGGCGTCGATCCAGACGCCCACGTAGGTCTCGCCGTCGGCGCCGACCACGACCCGAGTTCGTACCGGCGACCCGCCGATCCAGGCGTTCGTGCCGCCTTCCCCCCCGGAGCTCGAGACGGTCACGCGCGTCGTCTGCGCCTCTACCGTGTCGACTCCGCCGCCGCAGCCCAGGGCCGCGGCCATCGCCAAGAACATCGCCTTTCGCATTCGAATCTCCTCCTGGCGCTCGATGCGCCGTGAGGGTTCGAGACGAGCGGGGATCCGAAAGGATCTAGGGGGCCCGAAAAAAGACGGAAGCCCGCGAAAACGGGCGGTTCAGTCCTCGAGGGCGGCGATGGTCTCCTTCGCCCGTTGCTCGTCCAGCTCGGTCTGATCCTGCTTCTCCCAGCGCTCGAGCTTCCGATACAGAGTGCGGCGGTCCACCCCGAGCACCTTCGCGGCCTGGGTCTTGTTCCCGCCGACGACCTTCAGCACTCGATGGACGTAGCGTCGCTCGAGGGTCTCCAGCGAGGGCATCTCGTCCGGATCCTGGGTGTCGATGATCACCCGGGAGCTCTGGTACTTCCGGATCCGCTCGGGCAGGTCCTCGACCGTGAGTTCCTCGAAGCGCGCCAGGGTCACGGCGCGCTCGATGCAGTTCTCCAGCTCACGGACGTTGCCGGGCCAGTCGTACTCCAGGAGCCGCTCGGCGGCGGGCTGACTGATCCCCGTGACGTTGCGGCCGGTATTCTCGGCGAACTGCTTCACGAAGACCTGACCCAGGCGGAGCACGTCATGACCCCGAGCGCGAAGCGGGGGCAGCTGAATCCCGACCACGTTCACGCGGTAGAAGAGGTCTTCTCGGAAGCGACCCTCCTGGACGTCGTCCTCGAGGTCCCGGTTGGTCGCCGCCACGATGCGCGTGTCGAACTCTCGCTCCTGCCCCGCGCCGACCGGGCGCGCCTTCCGCTCCTGGAGGGCACGGAGGAGCTTCGGCTGCATCTCCATGTCCATCTCGCCGATCTCGTCGAGGAAGAGGGTGCCGCCATGGGCCTCCACGAAGAGCCCGTCACGCGAACGCTTCGCATCGGTGAACGCTCCCTTCACGTGACCGAAGAGCTCGCTCTCGAGCAGCTGCGCCGGCATGGCCGCGCAGTTGATCGCGACGAAGGGCCCGCCACGCCGGCTCTGCTTGTGGAGCGCCTTGGCGACCAGCTCCTTGCCGGTGCCGCTCTCACCCGTGATCAGGACGGTGGCGTCCGAATCGCCGATGCGGTCGATCAGATCGAAGACGCGACGCATCGCCGGGCTGCGACCGACCATGCCGAAGTCGGTGATCGGCCCCTCGACCTGGCGACGGAGCCGGTCGATCTCCTTGGTCAGCGCGCGGTGCTCGGCGGCGCGGCGCACCGCGGCCTCGAGCGCTTCCGGCTCCAGCGGCTTGGTGATGAAGTCGTACGCCCCGGCCCGAAGCGCGCCGATGGCCGCCTCGATGGTGCTGTAGCCGGTCATCACGACCACCGGGATGTCGGGTCGCAGCGCAATCGCCTGTTCGCAGAGCTCGAGACCGTCCTCGTCACCGATCCGCAGGTCCGTGAGCACGACGTCCAGGTCCGACGAGCGGACGTGCCGCAGGGCGTCCGTCATGGTCATCTCGCACTTCACGTCGTGACCGGCTCGCTCCAGCGCGGCGCTTGCGAGGTCGAGGATGGATTTCTCGTCGTCGACCACCAGCACGGTGGCGCGAATGTCTAGGCTGTCCACGGGATGTATGAACCTCTGGGGTTGAGGATCCAGGTGAGCCGGTGATCGGACTCTGCCTCAGATCAGGACTTCACATCGGGCAGCGGACCCAGGATGTCAATCCGCATGCGGCTCCCCTCGCGCTTCACCCAGGTGTAGTTCCACGCGGCGCCCACGACTCCGCCGAGCACGGGAACGAAGCGGGTCCCGGTCCGACGGACCACGGCCTTGCCGACTCGTCGGAGCACGGTCTCCTGGACCGCGAAGCGCACGAGCCCCTTGGCGCCGGAGCCCGACGGCAGCGCGGAGGTCGCCCGCCAGACCTCCTTCCACCAGCCAGGGTCGTCGAAGAAGCTGGGGTCCTGAACGTAGTGGAGACCCGCGGCGAGCGAGGCTCGCTCCGACCACACCCCCCGGACGTCGATCACCATCAGCGGCAGCGTCCAGAGACCGCCGGGGACCCCCGTGAGGAAGCCACGGACGGCGCTTCGACGCGCGTGCTGTTCGGTGAGACGTTCTGCCACGCCTGCGGCATCCAGGCCCTGGCCCTCCGCCTCGCGAACGCGCGACTTCGTCTTTTCCACGTCGACCGGCGCAACCTTTCGCCCGATCCAGTTCGAGAGCATGCCCATACCTGATTCTACTGCACTCTTCGTTCCGACGCGCCGTGCACCACGGTCGGAAATCCAGCTTCGGAAGAATTTCCTTCCGTAATGGACGGTCGGACCCCAGGATTCCCGAGCGAGGCCCGACGCCTCGGGGGAAGGAACGAGACCATGAAGAAGGACGGCAAGGGCGGCGACAAGTTCGCCAAGCAGGCACCCGCCAAGGGTGGCGACAAGTTCGCCAAGCAGGCGCCCGCGCAGGACAAGTTCGCCAAGCAGGCGCCCGCCAAGGGTGGCGACAAGTTCGCCAAGCAAGCGCCCGCCAAGGGTGGCGACAAGTTCGCCAAGCAAGCGCCCGCCAAGGGTGGCGACAAGTTCGCCAAGCAAGCGCCCCAAAAGGCCGCGCCCCAGAAGGGTGGCGGCAAGTTCGCTGGCCAAGCGCCGGCGAAGGGCGGCGACAAGTTCTCGAAGGGCGGCAAGAAGTAGTCGCGCCGGATCCGGGGTGAGGCGGGGTGTCTCGCCCACCTCGGGTTCCGGGCCCACCCAAACCGGCACGCGCCCTGCAACGCACGGGCGCGATGACCTTCGCGCTCTACCCGATCACCGAGCTCGGCGTGCTCTGGCTCCAGGCGACGATCATCGTCGCCCTCTGCTGGCTCGTGGTGCGCACCAAGCTGATGCCCGTGATCGTCGCCTCGGCGGTCGTGTACACGAGCACGATCCTTCTCTGGCTCATCCTCGTCGAGCTCGACGTTCCGACGCTCTGGGGCCTGCAGCTCGATGGGCGCGACTACCCGATCCTCGCGCTCGGCGGCGCCGGCTTCGCGCTTGCCTATCTGGTGCTGCAGACGCTCCAGCGGCGGCAGATCCGTCGGGACGCCCTGGCCGCGCCGGCCGATTGAACCGAGGCGTTTTCGTCATCGGTGAGACGGAGCGCCATGGGATCCTGCGGTGAATGCCGGTGTCCATGCCGCCGGAATGGTGCCTGCAACGACGTCGGGCATGCACGAGACACGACTACCGCACGAGAAGAACCTCCACCTTCCGAACGCCGCGACGATGGCTCGACTGCTGATGCATCGGGGCTCGAACGCGGTCTCGATCTACCTACCCACGGTCGAAGCGGGCGACGCGATCACGAAGAACCGCATCCGATTCAAGAACGCGATGCAGCAGGCGACCGACGCGCTCCGCTCGATGGACGCGGACGAGTCCACGATCCGCCGCACCCTCGAGCCCGTGCAAGCTTGGCTGTCGGACGACGACTGGTGGGCGCACCAGGGTCACGGGTTGGCGGTCTTCCTCCACGATGGAGCGCACGAAGTGTTCCGGCTCCCGGCGACCGTAGAGTCGCGAACGCTCGTCGGAGACCGCTTCCACATGCTGCCGCTCCTGCAGCTGCGAAACGCGAGCTGGCCCCACTATGTGCTCTGCCTCGATCAACAGGGGCCGACCCTCTACTCGGCCACCGCGTACACGCTCGACGAGGTCATGATGACGCTCCCCGGGCTGGAGGACGCCCTCGGCCACCAGACCACCGAGGCCCACTCGCAGGGCCACTCCACCACGAGCGACGGTGGCCGCTGGATTCTCCATGGCCACGGAGGCGGCAGCGACGAAGAACGCAAGCGGGAGCTCGAGAAGTACTGCCGAGTCATCGACGAGCGGGTGCGGGCCATCCTGCCGAACGCTCGGACGCCGTTGGTCGTCGTCGCGGTCGACTACGTGGGCGCGCTCTACGTGAGCGCGAGCGAGCACCCGACCATCATCGGACGCGTCTCGGGTAGCCCCGACGCCTTCGATCGGGAAGAGCTCCACCGACGCTCGTTCTCGATCGTCGAAGCACACTTCGCCGAGCCCCGGCAGCGGGACCTGGAAGCTCTGGGTCGAGCGATGCGCCAGGACGAAGCTGCAGCCGACATCGAGCAGGTGCTCCGCGCCGCGAGCGACGGCCGGGTGGAGGTTCTCTTTCTCCAACCCGGAGAGCGCGTCACCGGCGAGTGGGAGCCGACCGAACGGTCGGTGACGGAACGTCCGGACGACGGCGCCCGCAGTGACCACGCGCTGATGGACCTCGCGGCCCGCGAGGTCCTGGGTCGAGGCGGACGGCTTCGCTTCGTCGCCGACACCGCGTTGCCCGTCGACGAGCCCGTGGCGGCCATCCTCCGCTACTAGGTAGCGACCTAGCCGCAGCCCTGTCGATCGCAGACGGGGCTGGCGTCGAGCCGCTCACACCAAGGCTCGAGCCCGCGCTCGCAGGCATAGAGCTCGAGCCCACCGGCCCCGTCCTCGAGGGTCGCCGGGTCCGTGGCTCTCAGCGCGGCGTCGAGTCGTTCGCAGGAGTCGGCGTGCTCGCTGTGGCACCAGCCCCAGAGCAGGCCGAGGCCGCGATCGACGTCCATCGCGATGAGTCGGGTGCAGCCGTCGAGGTCACCGAAGCGGCACGCGTAGCTCAACAGCCGCTCCGCGTGGGCCGGATCGCTCTGGCCGACCTCCTCACCGCGCTCCACGCAGGAACGCAGCGTGCCGTCTGGACAGGCCCCCCACTGGTCGCTCGGATCCAGCTCGGCCACGCAGGACGGATCGGAAGAGAGCTCCCGCTCGTTCCAGCGCCCCTCAGCCTCGGCGCGACGCTCTCGGTAGAACTGGATGCCGCAGACACCACTCAGTGGCTGGATGGTCCGCACGCGACCGTCGACCGTGAGAGTCGTGCGATCGAGGTCGGTCGCCGTGACCGGAACGAACGCCGGCGCTTCGTCGCCGCACGGGACCGGCACCCACCACGTCTGATCGGCGCGCCGCCAGAGCTCCGCCCGCACGAAGGGGAAGCGGTGTCCCTTCTCGAGCGTGCAGCGAACCGTCGCCCCGTCGGGCTCGGCCATGGCGTGGGTGCGCTCGGTCAGCGCCACGATCGTGGTCGCTCCCAGAGGCGGCGCGTCGGTCAGCGGAACGAGCCGAGCCCCGAGACGACCAGCGACGTCGCGCCCCTCTCGCTCGGTGGCGTAGAGGCCCACCACCACCGCGACCTCTTCCTCGACCTGCACGCCCAGCTCCCCGCGCGCGAGAAAGAGCGGATAGCCCGGACCCAGCTCCGGCCAGTCGCGCTGACTCAGCTCCTCGAGCGAGCCCGTGGCCAGCACGACCGCGACGCGGGCGGTCGGACAATCGATGCACGACGTGCGCTCCGCCCTCTCCGCGACCCATCGGCCGGCCGGCAACGGTGCTGGCAGCGGTGCCTCGACGACGGCCACCGCCGGTGACGCGGGCGCCGCCGTGGCCGCGCCTGCGCACCCGAGAGCCATGAGGACTAGGAACGACAGCGGTCGCATGGAGCAGGGTACGCGGACGGGAGAGGGGTCTTCCCACCGGTGCAACTTCACACCTGCGGACGGCCCGAAACGCCTCGGCGTGGTCGACCTCCGGGGCATTGCGCACCGATCACTCCGAGCTCGGCTGGGACGTGAGCTGGCACGAGCGCTGCAACGTCATGGGTCGTCTCCAACGAGACACCGCAGGCTGCGGACGATCACCTCAACCCAAGGAACGACACATGCTCAGGTGGGCACTCGGATTTTTCATTCTCGCTCTCATTGCCGCCGTCTTCGGCTTCGGTGGCATCGCCGGCGCCTCGGCGGGGATCGCCAAGATCCTCTTCATCGGCTTCGTGGTGCTCGCCGTCGTGGGCCTGATCGCGGGCAACCTCCGCAGCAACTCCTGACGCCACGCTCGGCTGACGGAGGCGGCGGTCCGACGACGGACCGCCGCCTTCGTCGTTCCGTCACCACCCCCGAAGCTCGCTCGATTGCTCCCGCCCGACATTGCTCGACCGGTGAATTGAGCAGCCACACCGGCGACTCGAGTTGCCACCTGTGAGGCGAGATGCACCGATCTCGGGGCTATCGGAGCCTCGTCGGACTGCCTTTTGGGTAGGAACGAGTCTTGCGTTAGGGTTGTGGATACATGAGCACCACTGACACCAGCAGCAACAGCGAGAAGTCCCACCAGTTCGAGATCGTCCCCGGCCCCAACGGCCCCATCTCCGTCTCCGGCCGCGCGGAAGCGGTCCAGCGAGCCAAGGCGCTGAGCGCCGACATGCCTCGCCCGGTCCGCGTCGAGCGCGTCGATGGCAAGGTCAAGATGGAGTTCCGGAGCGGCGGCATCGTCCGCTATCGGCGCCGCACACGCTGACTCCGAACCGTTCTCGAACCGAAGGAGCGCCGCGACCACGCGGCGCTCCTTCTTCAATTGAGACACTCTCGAAATCTGGGCAGAGCTCAATCGTGAGCGCGCTTCAGGGCATGCCCTTGTCGAAGCTCGGGTCCGGCGTCCCGCGAAGGCACCCGAGCACCCACGGGTAGGTCCGGGTCAAGTAGTAACCGTACTGGCCGTCGACCATCATTCCGTTGCACTCGTCGAGGTCGCCGGCGTCGGTGAACTCGTAGTCGTCGACGTAGGTCCCGTCGTAGCTGCCACCCGGGCCATCGGGGCGGCTGCCGCTCCGCAGGGTGTAGCCGCTGACGGCCTCGCGGACGATCGTGCCGTCGTCGAAGAAGGGTCCGTAGATCGGAAAGCCATCCGCGGCGAAGCCGATCACGCCGGAGGCCTCGACCCCAGCGGACGCGTAGAGGGCCAGCGGATCCCCGTGGTAGTGGTACCGACCGTCGGGCTGGGTGTGCGCGTTGTGGGCGTCGGTCCCGAAGCCGGCCGTGGGTGCCATCGGGTCGTAGCGCCAGGGGGTGGCCAGGTCGAAGCAGCCGATGCGTCCATCGCCGACCCCAAAGCACCCGGCGGCGAGCAGGTCGACGACGACGCCGTTGAGCATCACGGCGTCGTAGGAGCGCAGCTCGAGGTCCGTCGGCGCAGCCGCGAAGGTCGGCGAGCGCGGGATGGAGAAGGTGCCCACGTGCTCCGAGACCGGGGTGGCGAAGCTCGCGCTCGCGTCGTCGAAGTCGTGGTTGGGGATCGCGTTCGAGGTCAGAGCGCACGCATCCGTCATGGCGACGATGCTCACGTCCGCCTCGAAGGGCGTGCTCCGCTGGATGTCGGTGACGGAGGCGACATAGGTGCCGGCGTAATCTGCGCAGTCGCCGCTGCGCGAGGTGAGCTCGGCGTCGCGCAGATCGGTCGGCCCCGTCGCGCCTCCGTCGGGGGCGCCGGCGTCGTCCTCCCCGGCGGCATCGGCCGGAGCTGCGTCAGGCAGCTCGGCGTCACCGTCGTCGTCGCCGCAGGCGAGCAGGACACAGAGCAGGGCGGTCGCAATGCGCGTCATGCCGCAATCTATCGAGCGCGGGACGTGCTGGGTACCGCCACCACGGGGGGCTGACTCAGCTCGACTCGCTCTCGTCCGGCGGCTCCGCGTTCGGCCGGTCGTTCCCCAACGCCTGCAGCTCCTCTTCCCACTGCTCGGCGAGGTGCTCGGCGGGGTCCACGCTCAGGCGCGCACTCTCGAGCACCACCCGTCGCGCATGACGGAGCGGCTCCACGCCACGGCCGTGATCCCGTGCCCAGTGGTCGGTGAAGATGGCGCCGAGGAAGAAGATCTGCGCCGTGTAGTAGACCCACACGAGCAGAGCGATCAGCGAGCCGGCGCCGCCCCACGCTTCCTGGACGGCGAAGTCGGCGACCAGATGGCCCACCACGTAGGAACCCGCGATGGCGAGCGTGGTCGTGACCAGCGCGCCGAGGAAGGCGTCGCGCCAGTGGATCTTCGCGTCCGGCAGGAGGACGTAGACCATCGCCACCAGGGTGGTGAGCACCGCCACCGACGCCACGAAATCGAGCAGCCGATAGATGAACGCGACCCCGCCGATGTTGGCCGCCGCCGCGGAGATCGTGGCCTTGCCGATGGCGACCAGGAAGAGCGCGGCGCCGAAGGCGAAGACCATCACGAAGGCCAACATCCGGCGTCGAAGCACCTGACCGGCCAGGCCACGGAAACCCGGCGCCAGGGTCGAACGGATTCCCCAGAGCAGGTTGAGCGCGGCGCGCAGCATCCAGAAGAGACGCACCGAGACGAACATGAAGATGACGACCGAGATGGCCGTCGCCCAGGAGCTGTCACTCGCCGCCGAACGCTCGATCGCCTTCGCCAAGAACGTCGAGAGGTTCTCGTCGAAGATCGCCTCGAGCTGGCCGGTCAGCTCGCCCCGCGCCGCTTCCTCGCCGAGGACCGCACCGAGGATGGCGATGGCCAGCACGCCGGAGGGCGCCAACGCGAGGAGCGCGTAGAAGGCGATGGCGCCAGCGAGCAGCGAGCCTTCGTGCTCACGAAACGAGCGCCAGGTCTTACGCAGCACGCCCACGCCACTGAGTACCACGAACGGAAAAGGGCCGACGCTCGCGCGCCGGCCCTCTTCACCGGGATCGTTCCCCGCGCCACCTCACCCCGAAGCGCCCGCCCAGCTCGGCCCGAACGGCGAAGCCGGACGGCGCGAGCAACGGGAGCGGAGTCGGGGTGGGGGAGGGGTTTGCTCCAAACCCCTCAATAACGATAGTGGTCGGGCTTGAAGGGGCCCTCCTGGGGGATGCCCAGGTACTCGGCCTGCTTGCCGCTCAGCTTGGTGAGGCTGGCGCCGAGCTTCTCCAGGTGGAGCGCGGCGACCTTCTCGTCGAGCGACTTCGGAAGCACGTAGACCTTGCCGCTCTCGTACTTGCCGCTGTCCTTCTCACCCCAGAGCTCGATCTGCGCGAGGACCTGGTTCGTGAAGGAGTTGCTCATCACGAAGCTCGGGTGACCGGTGGCGCACGCGAGGTTCACGAGGCGGCCGCGGGCGAGGACGATGATCTTCTTGCCGTCGGGGAAGATGAAGTGATCGACCGGACCCTCCGGCTTGATGTTCTCTTCCTTGATGTTGTTGGCCGGATCGGTGAGCCACGCCATCTCGATCTCGGAGTCGAAGTGGCCGATGTTGCAGAGGATCGTCTCGTCCTTCATCGCCAGCATGTGCTCGTGGGTGACCACGTCGCAGCAGCCGGTGGCGGTGACGACGATGTCGGCGAGCGGCGCCGCCTCGTCCATCGTCACGACCTGGAAGCCTTCCATGAGCGCCTGGAGCGCGCAGATCGGGTCGACCTCGGTGATCATGACCCGAGCGCCCTGGCGAGCGAGGGCCTGGGCGCAGCCCTTGCCGACGTCGCCGTAGCCGCAGACGACCGCGACCTTGCCGGCGATCATCACGTCGGTGGCGCGCTTGATGCCGTCGACGAGCGACTCACGGCAGCCGTAGAGGTTGTCGAACTTCGACTTGGTGACCGAGTCGTTGACGTTGATGGCCGGGCACTTGAGCTCGCCCCGGGCGGCCATCTGGTAGAGGCGATGGACGCCGGTGGTGGTCTCCTCGCTGATGCCCTTGATGCCGCCCTCGCCCTCGAAGAGCTCCGGGTAGGTGTCGTGGGCGATGACCGTCAGATCGCCGCCGTCGTCGAGGATCATGTTCGGCTTCTTGCCGCCCTCGAAGGCGTCGAGCTGCTGGTGGATGCACCAGTCGTACTCTTCCTCGGTCTCGCCCTTCCAGGCGAAGACGGGGATCCCGGCGGCGGCCATCGCGGCAGCGGCGTGGTCCTGCGTCGAGAAGATGTTGCAGCTGGTCCAGGTGACCTCGGCGCCGAGCTCCACCAGCGTCTCCATGAGGACCGCGGTCTGGATCGTCATGTGGAGGCAGCCCGCGATGCGCGCGCCCTTCAGCGGCTTGCTCTCGCCGAACTCCTCGCGGAGCGCCATCAGACCCGGCATCTCCTTCTCGGCGATCGCGATCTCCTTGCGACCCCAGTCGGCGAGGGAGATGTCGGCGACCTTGAACTTGACCTTCGGTCCGTCGGTGGAGTCGACGACCTTGCTATCGGTGGTGGTGGTTTGCATCGAAACGATTCCTGTCGGTGTTTGGGAGGGGGATCCGTTGCCGGATGAAGGTTCAGGCGGGGCGACGCCCCGCCAGGATCTGCCAGTCGAGGTGGCCGTCCGGTCCGTCGCCGCAGCGGGCGGCCGGGACCGAGGTGAGCGTCACGGCTTCGAGTCCGGCCTTGGTGGCCCACTCGCGCAGCTCGTCCTGCTCGAAGCCGAGCCAGGCATCCGCCTGCTCGGTGCGCATGCGCTCGTCCTCGTGCGAGCGGTAGTCCATCACGACCACCACCCCGCCAGGACGCGCCAGGGTGACCAGGTCGTGGAGAGCCGACGAGGGCTTCGGCGCATGGTGGAGCACCCGCGCGGCGAAGACGGCGTCGGCACCCTCCCCGACCGCGTCTTCGATGGTGGCATCGCCGAGCGCGGCCTCGAGGAGCTCGACGTGCCCATGCGCTCGAGCCGAGACGCGCTGGAGCGCGACCTCGAGCTGCGCGGGCGAGCGGTCGACCGCGATCACCCGATCGAAGATCGGCGCGATCACCTCGAGCAGGCTCCCATCGCCGGTTCCGACATCGACCGCCAGGTCACGGTGGGCGACGAGCGGCGCGAGCGCCTGGAGGTAGACCCCGAGCTCCGCGGGCCAGGGCGAGCCCTCGCCACGAGCCTTCGCGAAGAAGTCGCGCGCCGCGCTCTCGCGGGCTGCGACGACGCCGGCGATGCGCGCGATGCGACCCTCGCGCTCGCAGAGCGAGCGGCCGGAGCGGAGCGCGTCCGCGACGACCGGGTCGTCGTCGACGTCATCGGCGAGGCGGGCGTAGACCCGGGTGCCTTCCTTGCGGACCGCGATGAGCCCGCGCTGGCGGAGCGGCTTGAGATGACGGGAGACGTTCGGCTGCCCTTCGTCGAGCAGCTCGGCCAGCTCGCCGATGGCCAGCTCTTCTTCGCCGGCCAACGCCAGGAGCTTCAGACGCGACGGCTCGGCGAGGAGCTTGTAGAGCTCCCAGCGGCGGTCGGTCACGGCGCTCACGGCGGGCATGGGCATCTGTATATGCGCCGATGCGCACAGATGCAAACTACTTTGCCCGAGAAGCGCCTAAACGACTGAAATCATTCCGGTGGATGGAACGTGAGCTCCATCTGGACGGCGGTGATTCCCTCACCATCGGGCGCCAATGGGAACCGGAGGCGGCGAAACCGCCCGACGACACATGCCGCCATCCGCTCCTGTGGATCCTGGATCGAGGACTCCCCCACCATGGCCGTCTGGACCGCACCGCTGGCCGCGATGATCCAGCGGACGGTGAGCTTGCCTCGGGCGCCCTCCTCGCGCCGCAGGTGCTGCTCATAGCAATGGCGGAGCTCGCTGAAGTGCCTCCGGACGATGCGGCGGACGATCTCCGAAGAGATGGGGCCGCGCACGGTCGGCCCGCTCATCCGGACGCGTGCCGGTCTCGCGCGCTGCCGGTGCGGTCTCGAGGCTCGGCCGTAGCCGGGTCCCATGGCCGAACCGTGGTCGATGCTCCCGATGTTGCCGAGACCGATGGTGCCCTCGCCGGTTCCGCCACCGCCGCGGCCCGTGCCCGCGACGCCGAGCCCACCGCTGCCCAGGTTCGCGCGAACGCGGGTCGCGGTGACGGGCCAACTCACCCTCCCCTCGCCCGAGGCGAGCCGTGCGTTCAGCAAGACACGCTTCAGGCACCGAGCGATGACGTCGGCTCGTGGCCCTTCCGGGACCGCCTCGTTCCGTACCTCGGCCACCCGCCGGCCTTCGAACGTGATGCGGAGCTGCCAGTCGCGGACGTCGCCGTCCGGAATGCACGCGCGGGCGGCGCTCTGCACGGGACGGAGCGCGCCGACGAGCCGCGGCGGATTGCCGACCGACGCGAGCACGGGGGGCACAGCGTCCTGAGCGAGCACGGGGGACGCGGTGAGCGCGAAGAGGACGATCGAGAGGCGCATGGGTCGAGCGTAGGACATGAGCGGTCGGGGTGGCCCGAGGGCACAAAAGGCGCCGTGGATGCGTATTCGTACGCCATCGGCGAGCGGAAGCCCCCTCACGGGGCAGGGTCCACGGCCAAGGAGACCCCGATGAACGCCGTCATCCCGCTCATGATGTCCCTCTTCGTCGCCGCCATGATCGGCGGCATGATGCTCTGGTACCAGGCGAAGAAGAAGGAGATCGCGGGCGCTCAGGAGATCTGGGCGCGCGCGGTCCAGCGGCTCGGCGGGCACGAGCTTCCCCAGAAGGGCATCGCCGGCACCCGCGTGTTCACGTGCGGTCAGGCGGTGCTCAAGATGATGACCTTCGCGGCGCTCGACACGAACATCCAGCACCAAGTCGAACCGATCGGAGCCCCCAACACCTGGCAGTCCCAGGTCATCGTCGCCGCCCAGCGAGGGCTCCCCGCGTTCGAGATCCGCTGGGGTCGGGGCCGCGGCGTGCCGACCGGCAACGCGGGATTCGATGCGGACTGGAGCGTCATCCCGCTCCAGGGATGCGATCCTCGCGCGGTGATCGGCCTCCTCGACGAGCAGGTGATGGCTGCTCTCCACACGCTTCGCGGCCGGCCGTACCAGATCTACTCGGGCGGCTACAACGTCTACGGGCTGCTCGCGGGAATCCTGCCGAGCGAGCGCGAGGTCGAAGCGCTCCTCTTCATCTGCCGACGCATCGCCGGCACGGTCTGAGCCTTCAGGCGGCGGGCTTGCGGAAGCGGAGCGTCATTCGATCGCTCTCGCCGATGGCCTCGTACTCGGCGCGGCCCTCGTCACCGAGGCGCAGGCTCGGCGGGAGCGTCCACACACCTTCCGGGTGGTCGTGGTCGTCCCCGGCGTTGGCGTTGATCTCGCTCTTCTCTTCCAGCACGAAGCCCGCCGCTTCCGCCAGACCGATCACGTACGCCTCGGGCACGTAGCCGTTCTCGGCGGTAACCGCGGGGTCGGCGCCCTCGTCCGCACGATGCTGGACCACGCCGAGCACGCCCCCGGGCTTCAGCACTCGGAACATCGCCGCGTACACGTCTTCGGCCTGACCGCGGTTGATCCAGCCATGGGTGCTGCGGAAGGTCACCACCATGTCGGCGGAGCCATCGGCGCCGAGCGAGGTCCGCTCGGGCGGCCCGAAGATGACGGGCTGGACCTCCGAGTAGAGGTCGGCGTCGCTGCTCAGGAAGGTCATGAAGCGCTCGCCGTACTCGCTCTCCTCGGGGTCGGGGATCGCGGCGTAGAGCTTGCCCTGGCCCTTCAGGGCAGGGGCGAGGATCTCGGTGTACCAGCCGCCGCCCGGCGCCATCTCGACCACGGTCATACCGGGTTCGAGGCCGAAGAAGGCCAGCGTCTCGGCCGGATGCCGGTACCGGTCCCGCGCCCGGTTCTCCGCCGAGCGATGGGGACCCGCGATCGCGGCTTCGATCGAGCCGGTCTCGGTCTCGGCACCGGAGGTCGTGTCGCCGGAGTCGGCGGTCTCCGAGCCACCACAGCCGAGGGCCAGGGCCAGGAGCAGGAGTCGTGCGTTCGTCATGGCCGTGCTCATGGGGAACGGCGGAGCCGGCGTCAATCCCAAGATCTCAGCGGCGGAAACGACGGAGCATCATCGTCTGCGTGCCGAACGCGAGCAGGGTGCCCTCTTCGTCCCAGAGCTCGATCTCCGCGCTGGCATAGCCGTCTTCGGCCCAGACGCCACGCGCCTGGCAGAGGATCCACTCGCCCGCGGTGTCGGCGAGGTAGTGGATGGTCAGGTCCAGGCTCGGCGCGAAGAGCCGAGGGTGCTCGCTGCCCAGGGCCTCGAAGACCGCCGCGGGCATGGTGTCCACCAGCGGCGGCAGAGCATCGAGCGCCATGCGGCCATCGCGGTGCGGTGGCTGCTGGTATCGGAACCAACGCGCACAGCGCGAAGGGCCGGCCTCCCAGTCCGGGTCCCAGAAGCGGCGACCGAACGCGAGCCGCGCGTCGAGCTGGCGAAAGAAGGGCAGATCCGGCGAGCTCCGCCAGTAGGCCGGTGCGTCGTTCGGGCCCGGCAGGTCGGAGGGAAACTCGCGAGCCACGAGCGTAGGTCCGGAGCGCGCCTTGACGAAGGTCGTCAGCACCTCCATCCGCGGTGGCTCGCCAGCGGGCCCGAGCGCCGCGCGCGTCTGCACCGTCACGTTCCCCCGACGCAGTACGTGGACCCGAACCTCGAGCGGCCCCTCGGGGACGGCCTCGTGGAAGAGGGTGGTCGACGAGAGCGGACGCCAGTCCATCCCCGCCTCGGCGTGTGAGGCGCGCAGCGCGATCGCCGTGAGCACCCCGCCCGACGGCAGGAAGAAGCTCCACGCGGGGCGCGCGTCGGCGCGATAGGTGGCGACACCGTCGTCGTCGCCGATCCGCTCGACGACCGTGTCGTCGAGAAGCTGCGCTGGGTCGGCCAAGGGTCAGACGGTGTCGTAGCGGGCCCGCATGTCGGCCCAGCCGGGAAGCGCGCGAACGGGCGCGAGGTCTTCGTCTCCGTCGAGCACCTCGAGGTCCTCGAAGCCTGCTTGACGAGCACGTTCGAGCCAACTCAGAGCGTCCTCCGGACGACCGAGGCGGGCCGCGCAACACGCGACGTTGAACGCCGCGAGCGGGTCGCTCGCGCGTTCATAGAGGAGCTCGCCGAGCCGGCACGCCGCGTCGACGTCGCCGGCGTGAAAGGCCGCGCCCTGGAGCCGGTGCGCCGCGGTGAGCGAGAGCGCGTCGGGGTTGGTCCGGAAGAGCTCGAGCGCTCGCTCGAAGGCGCGTGTCTCCTCGACGGCCTTGAGATAGCGCTTCTCGACGAAGCGCGAGGGCGCCTGGCGGAGAGCGGTCTCGAAGAGCTGGAGCGCGTCCGACGCGCGGCCGAGGGCCAGTTGGACCGCGCCCTCGAGGGCCGGGTCCGGATCTCGCGTGCCGGAGAGGTTGTCGAGCGCCTCCCGCGCGCGGCTCGGCACGTCCTCCAGGAGGAAGCCCCACGCCGCGAGGTGATGGGCCTCGTCACGGAGCGCCGCGTCCTCGGTGTTGCGAACCAGGACCGACGCGCACTGCAGGACGGTCTTCGAGTCGCCCTTCTCCAGCGCCTCGTAACCGAGCTTGAGCACGTCCTCCGGGCCCTCGACGCGACGCACCCCCTTCTCCTCCAGCTTCTTCTCGAAGCGCAGCGCCTGCACGTTGAGGAACGCGAAGAGCCCGAGGAAGAGCAGAATGAAGACCGGAACCGTGTTGGTCGCGATCAGAACCGCGCCGACGCCTCCGATCACGATCAGCGAGACGTAGCGCGCGAAGCGCAGCCCGTGCTTCTTGGAGAACATCTGGAAGATGCTCGCCATGGCGTTGCCGCCATCGAGCGGCAGGATCGGCGCCAGGTTCAGGAGCGACCAGCCGAGATTCACCAACACCGCCCACCACAGCGAGAACTCGAGCAGCGAATCCTCCGGCGGAGCGAGCACCGCGAGGGCGATGAGGGCGATGCCACCCAAGGTGATACCGACGATCGGGCCAGCGATGGCGATCACCAGGTTCTTCCCCGGCGAGAGCTGCTTGTTCTTCTTCCAGCGAGTGACGCCGGCGAAGGCCGTGAGGTCGATCAGCGGCTCGAGCCCGAACGCACGGCCCGCGAAGGCGTGGCCGAGCTCGTGGCAGAGGACCCCCTGGAAGATGATGGCCGCGAAGATCGGCAGGGTTCGCCAATCCCCGGTTTCCTGCATCGACCAGAAGAGGAGGATCGTCAGGAGGAAGAGGACATGAACCCGGATGGGGGTGCCGAAGAGCCGGAATTTCAGAGCCACGATGGGTCCACCATGAGGCCTGGACCCCGCCTTGGCCAGTCTCCGAGGGGTCAGGCCGAGAGCAGGCTCTCGATCATCGGCAGCCGGTCCTGGCCCCAGAAGGGCTCGTCGTCACCCACCCCGGTCAGGAAGAAGGTCGGGGCTCCGGGCACCCCACGAGACACGGCCTCGGCGGTGGCGTCGCGGAGCATCTGCCGTGCCTCCGGGCCCTGCATCGCATCGAGCAGCGTCGGGTCGAGACCGAGTCGCTCCACGACCTCTTGGAGCACGTCGGGGCTCGCGGGCCGGTTGTGCGCCCAGTAGGCGGCCATGAGCGCGTCGACCAGCTCGGGCACCTTCTCGGTGGGCGCCAGCAGCGTGAGCCGGAGGGGGTCGACGGTGCGCAGTGGGAAGTGGGTGTTGAAGCGGTAGGGAACTCGCCACCACTCGGACCAACGCTGCAGGTCGGTGGTGACGTGCTTCCGCTTCGGCTCGGGAAAGGTGGCCACCGGGACCATCGGCGTGCCGATCTCCTTGAAGAGGGCACCGAGCAAGAAGGGTCGATAGATGAGGGTCGTCCCGGTCTGCCGGGCGATGCGCCGAACCTGGGTCGTGCCGAGGTAGGCGAAGGGCGACGAGTAGTCGAAGTAGACCTCGAGGGTCTTCTCCTTCACCGACTCGCCTCTTCGCGGATGCGCTTCTTGCTCGCCGCCCAACTGCAGATCGGGCAGCTCGTCAGGTCGTGGTTGCGGGCCGGGCAGTACTCGCGGCCGAAGTAGATGATCTGGAGGTGTCGCGCGTTCCAGGTCTCCTCGGGGAAGAGCTTCTTCAGATCACGCTCGGTGGTGGCCACGTTCTTCGCGCTCGAGAGGCCCCACCGACCGGCGAGCCGGTGGATGTGGGTGTCGACCGGAAAGGCCGGGATGCCGAACGCCTGGGCCTGCACCACCTGCGCGGTCTTGTGACCGACACCCGGGAGCGCCTCCAGCGACTCGAGGTCGGAGGGCACCTCGCCACCGTGACGCTCGACGAGGAGCTCCGCCGCGCGCTTGAGGTTCTTGGCCTTCGTGGGAGCGAGGCCGACCTGACGAATGAGGCGGAGGATCTCCTCCTGCGGGAGCGCCGCCATCGACGCCGGGTCGGGCGCGACCGCGAAGAGCCCGGGCGTGACCTCGTTCACCTTCTTGTCGGTGGTCTGCGCGCTGAGCGCGACGGCGACCAGGAGCGTGTAGGGGTCGACGTGATCCAGTGGGATCGGCTGCTCCGGATAGAGCTCGTCGAGGATGGCACCGATCTTCTCGGCCTTCGCCGCGCGCTTCATGAGGCGAGGATGGTGCGCCCTCTCCCCAGCGCAAGCGGAAGCTCAGCGGCCGATCGTGAACATCGAACCTCACCCATGTCGGGGTCCAAAGTGAGGGGCTCCCCATCCAGGGCGTGCACCCTCGTAAGTTAGGGTGAAGCTCTTGTGGCGGCTCGCTGGCGGTGGGTATCTTCCTCGCGGGGGTGATGACCGATTCGAGCGATGGTGGCCCGAGCCACGAGGTGCTGCGGAAGCGGCTGAGGGAAGCGTTCGAGGGCGACCAAGGGTCGTTCGCCCAGGCGGTGCTGCGCTCGGTCGTCGACTCCGTGCCGGCCTACGTCGCCTTCTCCAGCGCCGACGGCCGAATCCTCTACATGCACCATTTCGCCGAAGGCTACGGCGAAGCCGACGTCGTGGACGCCAGCATCTACGACTTCATGGATGCGCCGTCGATCGAGGTGAGCCGCCGAGCGATCGAGCGCGTCATCCAGACGGCCGAGGTCGAGAGCTACCAGGTCGTGTCCCCCGGTCCCGACGGCAAACGCTCGCACTACGAAGTGCAGGCGGTGCCCATCGTCGAGCACGACGAGGTCATCGCGCTGGCGCTCGTGGGCACGGACGTGACCGAGAAGGAGCAGGCCGAGCGGGAGCTACGGGCCAGCCGCGAGGACCTGGCGCTTGCCGTCGAGGCCACCGGGATGGGCATCTGGACCTGGGACGCGCGATCGAACGAGGTGGTCTGGGACGAGATGACCTGCCGCCACTTCGGGCTCGAGCCAGGTCAGGGCGCTCCGACCTACGAGGAGTACATGAAGCAAGTCTTCCCCGACGATCGCGCGGCGGTGAGTGAGTCGATCGAGCGAGCGATGGAGACCGGCACCTATGAGGACCTCCTCCACCGGATCGTGGTCGATGGTGAGATCCGCTGGTTGCTCATCCGGGGGCGGGTGATCACGGATCGAGCGGGGGAGGCGATCGGTCTCCGCGGTGGCGTGTTCGACGTCACCGAGCGACAGCGCATCGAGCTCGAAATTCGCGAGCGACAGAAGTTCGCGTCGGTGGGGGAGCTCGCAGCCGGCGTGGCGCACAACTTCAACAACATGCTGATGGCCGTCATGGGCAACCTCGCCGTTCTGGATGCGAGCGTGCCCCACTCGCTCCGGCCCCGGGTCGCCGCAGCGGTGAGCGCGAGCGAGGCAGCAGCCGATGTGGTCGCGAGCCTGAGCGCGCTCACTCGGCCCACGGGCCCCACCCCGAAGCGCCAACCGATCCGAGTGCGCGAGGTGGTGGACCGAGCCGCTCGCATCATCCGCGGTGCCTTCACGTCCGACGTGGCCTTCGTGGTCGACGTGTGCCTTTCCGACGACGACGATCCGTGGCTCGAGACCATCGGCGGAGAGCTCGAGCACGCCCTCCTGAACCTCTGCATGAACGGCCGCGATGCGGTGCGCGAGGCCGCGCCGACCGAGCCGACGGTGACGCTCAGCGTGCGGCGGCGGCCCCATCGAACGAACGAGGGGAGAGATTGGATCGAGCTCGCAGTCCACGACAACGGCGCCGGGATGGACGAGGTCACCCGGGAGCGCGTCTTCGAGCCCTTCTTCACCACCAAATCGACGGGGATGGGGATCGGGCTCTACACGGTCCACCGAACGATCAACGAGCACGGCGGTCTCCTCGACGTCCGCTCCACCCCAGGCGAAGGAACCACGTTTCTGGCGCTCCTCCCCGTGGACCGGCGCCCGCCGACGAGAGCCGTCGCTCCGGACGGCTCATGAGGTGACGAGCGGTCGCCCCCGACCAACCGAGGGCTCACCACCAATCGTCGTTCCCGAATGGGTCCATCCGCCGTCGCCGGCGGCGCCGCCGACGTTCCTCGTCGGCCATGCGAACCATGACTCGGTCCGCGGCCCCCTTCATCGCGTGGACGCTGGCCGCCTGCGCGCCTTCGCCGACCGCTCGGGCGAGCTTCCTGGGGTCCGCGACCCGACCCGTCGCCGCGAACTCCCGGTCGGCCCACAGAGTCGTGGCTCGGCGTGCCGCCCGGGCGAAGAGGTCCAGCTCCCCGCCATCGAAGTAGAGCCCGCCGCAGCACGCGGTGCGCTCGATCTCGATGGGCCCGGCGAAACCCTGCACTTGCATCGTGACCATCGGCTGACCGTGTGCCGGACATGGGAGCGTGCTCGGTCCGACCTCGATCGCCGCCTCCGGCCCGACACCGAAGACGGCGGCCACGTCGATCCCCCGCACCTCGACCTCCCCGGGATCCAGGAAGATCGAGGCGCACTGGTCACAGCGGTCGATCTCGATCCCGTTCTCTCGGAAGCGCCCATAAGCCCGTTGGCAACGCGGACACTGCCGCTCCCCCGACTCGACAGCCATGGGCTCGGGGGTCCGTGGCGGCAATGCCGCGTTGGCGAGCGCACCGACCGCAGAGCGGAGCAGCTCGTGCTCCCCCGCGTCGAGGTACACCCCGCCGCAGCACGGCGAGCGCTCGATGACCACGGCGGCCTCGCCTCCTCCGACCTGGAAACGGGTCATCCGGCTGCCGCTGCCACAGGGACAGACTCGGTCGGATCCACCGACCGGACGGGAGCCGCGACCGAAGAGCCGTTCCGTCGCGAGGCCGGTCGCGTCGATCCCATCGGCGTGGAGAAAGACCCCCTTGCATCGGAAACACTCCTCGACCTCCACGCCACGCAGCGGGCGAAGGACCATGGGATTGGCGCACGCGGGGCACATCGGCATCGCGCACAGGGTGCCATCTCGCCGTGGGGGACTTCACGCTCCTTGCGTTTTCACACTGGGAGCGGCGTCGCACACGAGGGTGTGCCGTGTTTTCGGGTATATGCAGCCCATGGCCGACTCTCCCTCCACGCCCGAAGCGCCGAACTTCGAGACCCACCCCGACCGGTACAAGCACTGGCAGCTCGCGGTCGACGGCGCCGTCGCGAAGCTGACCATGAAGGTCGATCCGCACGGTGGGCTCCGTGACGACTACGAGCTCAAGCTCAACAGCTACGACCTCGGCGTGGACATCGAGCTGGCCGACGCGATCCAGCGGATCCGTTTCGAGCACCCCGAAGTGCGCGCCGTCGTCTTCCAGAGCGGCCTCGACCGGGTCTTCTGCGCCGGCGCGAACATCCCGATGCTCTCGAGCTCGGCGCACGCGTTCAAGGTCAACTTCTGCAAGTTCACCAACGAAACCCGCCTCTACCTCGAAGACGCGTCGGCCCACAGCGGCATCAAGAGTCTGGCGGCCTGTGAGGGCACCTGCGCCGGCGGTGGCTACGAGCTCGCCCTGGCGTGCGATCGCATCCTGCTCGTCGATGACGGCTCGAGCGCGGTGAGCCTGCCCGAGGTACCGCTCCTGGCCGTGCTCCCGGGCACTGGTGGGCTCACCCGGATCGTCGACAAGCGGAAGGTCCGGCGCGACCTGGCCGACGTCTTCTGCACCACCAGCGAGGGCGTCCGCGGAAAGCGCGCGGTCGACTGGGGCCTGGTCGACGCCATCGCCTCGCGCAGCAAGTTCGAGGACGCGATCGACACCCAGGCGAAGGCGCTGGTCGCGGAGAGCGGCGACGCGAAGCGTGGACCGGGCATCACCCTCGACCCGCTGACGCCGACGGTGGAAGGCGACACGATCACCTACCGGCACGTCACGCTGAAGCTCGATGGAGACGCCCGGGTGGCGACGCTCACGGTGAACGCACCGGAGAGCGACCCGCCCACCACCGCCGACGCCATCCAGGCCGCCGGCGCCGATCAGTGGGCCCTCCGATGCTTCCGCGAGCTCGACGACGCGATCCTGCGACTCCGGATGCACCACTTCGACATCGGGCTCGTGTTGCTCGAGACCCGCGGGGACGCCGCGAAGGTCCTCGCCACCGACGCCGCGCTCGAGGCGAATCAGGATCACTGGCTCGCCAAGGAGATCCGACTGCACATGGCGCGGGTGCTGCGCCGGCTGGACGTGAGCTCGCGGAGCTTCTTCGCGATCATCGACGAGGGCTCCTGCTTCGCCGGCTCGCTCTTCGAGCTCGCGCTCGCGGCGGACCGCTCCTACATGCTCGAGGACGACGACGAGAAGGTCGCCGTGCAGCTCGGGGCGCTCAACGGGGGCGCCCTGCCGATGGGCAATGGCCTCAGCCGGCTCCAGACCCGCTACTTCGGGGACTCCGCCACGCTGGAGAAGGTCATGGGGACCGAGGGCCCGATCGTGACCACCGACGCCGATGATCTGGGTTTGGTCACACTGGCCGCCGACGACATCGACTGGGAAGACGACGTCCGGATCGCCATCGAGGAGCGCGCGAGCCTCTCGCCGGACGCCCTCACCGGGATGGAAGCCAGCCTGCGCTTCCCGGGGCCGGAGACGGTCGAGAGCAAGATCTTCGCCCGGCTGAGCGCGTGGCAGAACTGGATCTTCCAGCGTCCGAACGCGGTCGGCCCCCAGGGCGCGCTGACCAAGTACGGGCAGCCGGATCGGCCGACCTTCGACTGGACGCGCTGCTGAGCCAGTCTGAGAAAACGCTCGTGATTCCCATCACGTGAGCGGCTTCACGTGAGCCGCCACACTGCCGCGATGGGGCCGTGCACCTAGCTTGAGGACTCACGCCGGGCCGCGGTGACGCGGGCCCGTGCCTCCCCCGGAGTCGCCGTCACGGCGGCGGGCTCAGTAGTAGGAACGCACCCCATGTCTCTTCAGGACTCCATCCCCAACAACGTCGACCTCGGCTCGGACCGCAAGCTCATGCGGGCCTTGGAGAAGTGGCAACCCAACTTCCTCGAGTGGTGGCGAGACATGGGACCGGAGGGGTTCCAGGAGGACCAGATCTGGCTTCGCACCGCGATCAGCGTGGATGCCAGCGGCTGGGCTCACTACGACTACGTGAAGATGCCGGACTACCGCTGGGGCATCTTCCTCACACCGCGTGAGGGCGAGCGGAACATCGGCTTCGGCGACGTCTCGGAGGAGAAGGTCTGGGACGAGGTCCCGGGCGAGCTCCGCGGCATGCTCCGCCGGATCATCGTGACCCAGGCGGACACCGAGCCGGCCAGCGTCGAGCAGCAGCGCCTGCTCGGGAAGTGCGCGCCCTCGCTCTACGATCTGCGGAACCTCTTTCAGGTCAACGTCGAGGAGGGGCGACACCTGTGGGCGATGGTCCACCTGCTGCACCAGTACTTCGGTCGCGATGGCCGCGAGGAAGCCGAAGCGCTCCTCGAGCGACGCAGCGGTGACGTGGACAAGCCGCGCATCCTGAACACCTTCAACGAGCGCACCGACGAGTGGCTCAGCTTCTTCATGTTCGCGATGTTCACCGACCGCGACGGCAAGTATCAGCTCTCCTCCCTCTCCGAGTCGGGCTTCGACCCGCTCGCCCGTGCGACGCAGTTCATGCTCACCGAAGAGGCCTTCCACCTCTCGGTCGGCGAGTACGGCGTCGACCGCGCGGTGCAGCGCGCCGCCGAGGCGACCGTCGCTGACTCGAACGACGACGCGCGGGCCCAGGGCGCCATCGACCTGACGACCATCCAGAAGTACATCAACTTCTGGTTCTCGAGCGCGGTCGAGCTCTTCGGTGGCGAGATCTCCTCGAACGCCGCGGACTACTTCGCGGCCGGCCTCAAGGGGCGTCACCACGAGCAGAAGAAGTACGAGGACCACGCGGCCCTCGGCGAGATCTACACGATGCCCGTGGTCGAGAACGGTAAGCTCACCAGCCAGGAAGTCCCGCTCCGCAACGCCATCAACGAGCAGCTCCGCGACGAGTACGTCGCGGACTGCGAGCGCGCCGTGCGTCGCTGGAACAAGACCATCGAGAAGGCCGGCCTGACCGGTGTCGAGCTCTCGCTGCCGAGCCGCCGATTCAACCGGAAGATGGGCATCTACGCGGAGCACTCGTTCGACCCGCAGGGCAACCTCATCGACGACGCGACCTTCGAGTCGAAGAAGAGCTCGTGGCTGCCGACGCCGGAAGACCGCGCCTACGTGCAGTCGCTGATGAAGCCCTGCTACGAGCCCGGCAAGATGGCCAGCTGGATCGCCCCGCCCCGCAAGGGAGTGAAGGGCAAGCCCATCGACTTCGAGTACGTGAAGTTCACGCAGTGAGCCGGTGGGGCGGCGCGAGCCGCCCCGCTCAGCCCTCGCGCCGTCTAGCGAGCTCCGCCTCGACGTCGCCGAGAATGGCCGCCAGATAGGCCGCGTCGTTGCTCAGGTCGGCGTGGGTGTCGTCGTCGACCGAGCCGTCCTGCGCCCGCTCGAGGAGCGACTCCCGATGATGGCGGAGCGCGTCCGCGATGAACGCGAGGGCCTTGTTGGAGAAGTCCATCGCGTCGAACGCTGCGTGGAGCGAGCTCGCCGATCAAGCGCCGGCTGGCATACTCGGGGCGATGGGAAAGTCCTTCGAGCTCTTCTACGACGTCGTCTGTCCCTACGCGTACCTGGCGTCGACGCAGATCGAGGCGCTGGCGGAACGCTGCGAGGCGACGATCGAGTGGAAGCCCTTCCTGCTCGGGGGCGCCTTTCGAGCGATCGGCGGCGCCGACGATCCGAACGCGGTGATGCCGGCGTCGAAGGCGGCGCACAACCAGCGCGACATGCGCCGGTGGGCCGAACGCTTCGGGGTCCCGCTGGTGATGCACCCAGAGCATCCGCGGCGCTCGGTGCTCGCGCTCCGCGCGCTCCTGGCCGCCGGGGTGGACGCTCGAGTGGCTGCGAGCCACGCGCTCTTCGCCGCCTACTGGCAGCGCGGCGAGGACATCGCCGAGCCGGCGGTGGTGGCGAAGGCGCTCAGCACCGCCGGGCTCGATGGCGACGGCTGCGTCGAGCGCGCCAGCGAGCAGGCCATCAAGGACGAGCTCCGGGAGCGCACCGACGCGGCCGTGGCGGCGGGGGTGTTCGGCGCGCCGACCTTCATCATCGATGGGGAGCTCATCTGGGGCCAGGACCGGCTCCACTTCGTGGAAGCAGCGCTGCTCGAGATCCCACTGCGGGACGCGGCGCGCCAGCTCTCGGCGTAGCCGGGCCCTCAAGCGAGGGTCAGGACCGTGCAGGGACCGACGAGGTCGGCGCGGCGTACCTCGAAGCCCGATTCCACCCCATCCGCGAAGAGGTCGAAGTGATCGAACGCCGAGTCCTCCCGGTCGATCGCATAGAGCCCCGGAGCCAACTCGGAGAGGTCGTAGCAGGAGCCCGGGTTCATCACTCGGCTCTCGTAGGTGAGGCCGCACACCGGATCGCCGGCCGGGTCGCGCACGTCGAGGAGCTGCACCGTGTCGAGGACCGCGCTGACGGGAAGGAGCCGGACACCGCGTTCACGCAGCCACCGCTCGACCAACTCGCCATCGGCGGTGTGGAAGCCCGCGTTCCAAGAGCCGCCGGTCAGGCGGCCGCCCTTGGGTACCTCGTCGGGACGGAGCAGCTCCGCCAGCGCGGGCGAGCTCGCGAGCGTGACCACGACGGCGGAGGCCAGACTCAGCCCTTCGGCGACGTGATCCAGCTCCGGCTCGGGGATCTCGTCGAAGAGCTCACCGAGCGTCCGAGATCCCGGCCGCGCGACCCAGAAGAGGCAACGACGAGGGCCAGCCTCGGCGGGCACCATCCGCCCCAACGCCTCCGGTAGGTCGGAGACTCGATAGGCGATGATCGCCTCGCCTTCGTCGAGCATCGACACGTCGGCCGAAGGACAGGCGCCCGCGTTGCCGACCTTCGCCACGTCGAAGGCACCGAAGAGCCTCGGCAGGATCGCCTGCATTCGCCCCTCGGACTCCTCGACCGTGGCACCGAGCGAAGACGCGCGGCTTTCGTCATAGAGAGCCATCGCTTGCCAAAAGGACCATCCGCGAGCCTCGAGCAGCGCATCGAGGTAGCCGGCGAAGGTCGTGCCCGTCATCTCCCTACCTTCGCTGCCGGGGTCGTGGACCCAGTGGATGTTCAGCGACGAGTCGAAGCCCGCGTAGTATTCGTCCTGCGGCCAGTCGAAGGGCAGGAAGGGCTTGCTGCCGTAGCCGTCCGACGCCCAGTCCGCTCGGAAGACGGCCGCCACGTCCATCACACGAATGCTCCCGTGGGCGCCGAGGTTCTGGAACCGAGCATCGGAGTGGGACCAGCTGACGCGGGCCCCGTCCATCTCTCGATAGAACGCGGCGACGTCGTCGGGCAGCGCGTGGCCGAGGAACGCCTCGGCGGCAGCGATCGCCTCGGCGGTCGCGGGCGCGCCGAGCTCGGCGGTGTGCACCTGGATGTCTGGGTGGTCGTTCAGCTCTCGGATCAGGGCGTCGAAGCGTGCTCGCCAGCTCATGGAAACCTCGTGTCGGTGTGGGGTGTCGCCCGTCGACGACGGGACACGAGGTGTTTGCGGCTCGATCACCGAATCCGTCACGGCCGCCCAAAAAAAGAATGCGGCGGTCGGACGGAGAGTGGGTGGACCCAGAGCTTCTTTCGCGAACGAGCGAAGCGCGGCCGTGGGCTCGTGCCTCGAGGAGCTTGCCAGCGCGGGGGTCGGCCAAAACCATTTTCGGCGACCTACGCCTCCTCGAAACACGAGCCCACGGCCGCGCGGCCGTGGGTCGTGGGGGAGCTCAGTCCAGACCGCAGAGCGGGTCGTCGCCGCAGTCGTTCATCCGGTCGAGGGTTTCGGCGTGGGTGTCCGGACGGGGGCGCGGGCGCGGACGGCGGATGGTGGCGGGCTCCTCCGGCTCGGGGGCGGCCTCGACGGTGGGCTCGGCGTCGACCACCGGATCCGGAGCGGCCTCGGGCTCGATGGCCGGCGCGATGGGTACGTGGACCTCGCGGACGATGACCTCGGGCTCTGGAGCCGGCGTGGTGGCCTGGACGAAGAGGAGCACACCGAGCACGGAGGCGGTGGCTCCGAGCAGACCGGCGACGACGGGCCAGTGGCGCGCGGGACGCTCGGGCGGCTGGATCGAGCTGGCGAGCATCCGGTCGTGAATCAGGGCGCGCTCGGCGCGGATTCGCTCGAGCTCGGCGCGCATGGTCGCGAGCTTCCGGTCGCCGTCGGCGGTGCGGGCCTCGACCTCTGCATCGACGTCGAGCTTCGCCTTCTCTCGGGCGATGGCGGCTTCGCGGGCAGCGGCGGCCTCGGCCTCGCGGCGGGCCTGCTCGGCGGCTTCGGCGGCGCGAGCCTCGGCGGCGGCCTCGGCGGCCTTTCGAGCCTCGGCTTGCTGGGCTTCCGCCTGAACCCGGGCGCTCTCGAGCGCCTCGAGCTCGGCCAGGGCGAACTGCACGCTGTTGTCGGTCGGGTTCGTCTTCATCGCTTCCTCCATGTTCGTCAGGAGGTAATGCGAAGACTGGGCCAACCGATTTAAGCAATGATTTCGGGACTGGCCATCGACCCAGTCTGCTATCAGTAGATAACTGTCTACTGATAGACGATCAGTCGACGAAGGGCGCGATCACCTCGTCCAGCGTGCTCGATCGGACCTCGCCCACGAAACTGGCGGCGACGTTCCCTTCCGGGTCGACGAGGATGGTCGTCGGCAGGAGCTCGACCCCGAAACGGTCGAGGTCCGTCTGAGCCACCACCGCCTGCGGGAAGTGCATCCCGAGCCGAGCGGCGGCCGGGATGGAGCGACGATCGACCGCGAGCCCGATGGCGGTCCCGCCCACGGCGGAGAGCTTCTCGTGGGCCGCTTGAATGGCCGGGGCCTCGGCGCGACACGCAGGGCACCACCTGGCCCAGAACGTCAGCAGCACCGGCTGACCACGGTGCGCCTCGAGGTCGAAGCTGCCGCCGCCCGCGAGGGGTACCGAGAGCGCCGGGACCGGCTCGCCGGAGGGCATGGGCTCGCGGCCACGATGGCTCGAGAGCATCCAGAGCCCGCCGACGACCACGAGGATCCAAGGCGCGAGCGCGCGGAGAACCGACGCGACCCCACGCCGTGGGGCGGGAGGCGCGTCGGGCGTCGAGGCGGCGGAGTCGGTCATGGCGCGGAGACCCCGAGGTGAGCGAGCACCTCGTCGAAGGTCGTGAACGGTACGCAAGGTACGCCTCGCTCGTTACAGTGCAACGCCAGGAGACTATCGCGGACGGCAAAGACGGTGGGTACGACACCGGCGACCGAGCGGTCGGAGGATCCATCGCCGGCGAAGAACCGAGCGCCATGCCGCTCGCAGACAGCGGCCTTGCAGATCGCGTAGGGACCGCGCGCGAGTCGGGTATGAGGGAAATCGAGGGTGGGCCCGGCTCGCCCGGGCTCGAGGTGGTTGAAGTAGGTCGCCGTGAAGACGGAGAGCCGATCACCGAGGATCGCTTCGATATAGAGATCGAACCCACCAGAGGCGAGCACGAGCCTCAGCTCCCCCCGTCGCGCAGCCTCGAAGAGGCGGTCGGCGCCCTCCCGCAACGATCCGAGCTCACGAGCGCGCTGCACCATCCGTGTGCGGTCTACGCGGACACTCGCCCACATTCGGCGCTGCGCCTCCGCGAGGGAGAGCTCGCCCCTGCGCCAGGCGGCGCCGACGTCGCGCCACCCAGGCTCGGCGAAGGTCTCGCAGAGCTCGTCACCGACGTCGTGGAGAGCCAGTGTCCCATCGAAATCGACGACCAACGCGGGAGCGGCGGGGAGGTCTTCCTTGTCCACGCGGGGCTCGCCATAGCATGCTTGGAGACGGCGGCTGACGGAGGCCGCCCGAACGCATGGCCTCACTTAGAACGACGCTCACGGTCCTGGTGCTCTCGATCGCCTTGCTTCCAGTGGAGGCGCGAGCCCAAGGCGACGCCGAACGGACGACGCTCGAGAGAGCTCGCGTCGCGATGGAGACCGGTCAGGAGCAGTTCAACGCGGGCGACTACCTCGGGGCGGCCACGAGCTTCCTCGCGGCGTACGACGCGCGACCCTTCAGCGCGTTCCTCTACAACGCCGGGCTCGCCTTCGAGCGCAACGCTCAGCTGCGGCGGGCGATCGCGCTCTACCAGCGCTACCTCGAGCAGGAGCCGGACGCGCAGGACGCGGCCGAGGTGCGGGGACGGATCCAGCGACTGCAGGATGCGATCGGGAACGCGCAGGGCACGGGTGCGGACGCCGACACCGATGCCGACACCGATGCGGATGCGGACGCCGACGCCGATGCGGACGCCGACACCGATGCGGACGCCGACACCGATGCGGACACCGATGCGGACGCGGACACCGACACGGTGCCCCCACCCACCGCCGGGACGCTCGCGATGAAGTCGCTGCTCTCGGTGGAGACCCAGCCTTCCGATGCGCGGGTCACCCTTCGACGAGATGGCGAGGTGGTCGCGCAGGGCCCTTCGCCCTTCGCCGAGACCCTCGACGAAGGCGAGTACGAGATCTCGGTCGAGCATGCCGACTACCGCACCGTGAGCCGGACGATGCAGGTCCGGCCGGGCAAGGTCTACGTCGCCATTCTCGAGATGAGTCAGGGGGCTTTTCTCGGCTTCCTGCGCCTGGTGACGGTGCCGTCGGGCGCTCAGGTCTACATCGACGACCACGACGCCGGACCCGTGGGTGTCACGCCCTTCCAAGCGCCGATCCCAACGGGCACGCACCACGTCTGGGTCGAGAAGGCCGGCTACGAGCCGCTCGAGGCCGACCTCGACGTCGACATCGGTCAGGACGCGATCGAGGAGATGATCCTCGAACGCGTCTCCCACGGTCGGCTGCGGGTGATCGGGAACATCCCCGGTGCCGAGGTCTACGTCGACGGCGACTACGTCGGCGAGGTCCCCTTCGAAGGCGACGTCGAACCCGGTGAACGCGAGGTGACCGTTTCGGCGGACGACATGAAGGACTGGGAGGAAGAGGTGACCATCACACGCGGCCAGCTGACGCCGCTGCGGGTCGAGCTCAACCCCGCGGTGTCTCGCTCGGGTGCCTGGGTGAGCCTGATCCTCGGGCTCAGTGCGGCCGCCGGCGGGACGGCGCTCTACTTCCTCGCGGACAACCTCAACGCCGATCTCGACGCGGACCGCTTGGCAGGGACGTTGGTCAGCGACGACGACCGCATCCTGCGCGCCAAGCTCTTCGCCGCCGGAGCCTACGGCGGCTGGGGGCTGGCTGGGCTCTTCACCCTGATTTCGCTCTACCTCTTCGTCCGCGATCCCCTGCCGGACTCGGAGGGCCGTGCCTTCGAGCCGCGCGACTGGACCTTCGCACCGGTCTTCGACGGCCAGCGCGCCGGCGGCGTGCTCCGGGGGAGCTTCTGATGCGCCGCGTGCTCACCCTGTTTCTCGCGACCCTCGCGTGCTCGTGCATCTTCGCCGACGCCACGGCGATCGAGGACGCAGTGCCGATCGAAGCGATCGACCGGCCCGGCAAGTTCTCGAACACGGGGAACTTCGGGTTGGTGCTCGACGGCTACGTCGGACAGACGACCAGCGAGACTCTGGTGTCACGCATCGTGGCCAGCGCCGGCGCCGGCTCCGGCCACGCCGTGATCGGCGTCTGGGACGGGTCTTCCGACAGACTGCGCCGAGTCGTCTTCGACGGCTGCGAGGAGCTCACCGATTGCGAGCGGACGATCGGCACCGACGTGATCGGCATCCCCCTGTGGAACGGTCTGCGCGACTGCGTGATGACCTCGGCCGCAGGGGAGCGGGCAGTACGCATCCAGTGCGAGTCCGACTCCTCGATGATCCTTCGGCTCGCCGTTCCGGGCACCGTCGGCTTCGGCACCGCGCTCGCGGCGTTCCCCCCGAACCATGCCGCCGGTGTCGCGCTCATCGGAGCGCCGGAGTCGGGCATGGTCGCCGAATCCGGCGAGCTATGGAAGATCGTCGCCGGCGAGGTCTCGCCCATCCAGCTGATGGTCGCCGGGGACTCGGGCATCAACGCCGGTGCCCAGCTCGGTGCGGCGGTCGCCGCGGCCGCGCTGCCCTCCGGTGACGTGTTCATCGCCGCCGCGGCCCCAGGCGCGTCGCGGGTCGTGGCGTTTCGACTCCCCGCGGACCCGACCGACGTGACGCTCGAGACGCTGGGCTGTGTCGACGCCACGGTGGTGCGCCCGCCCGGCGCAGACGTGACGCTCGGTGGCTCGCTCGCGGTCGGCGACGTCGATGGCGACGGCAACCCGGACCTGGTCCTCGGCGATCCCGCCGCGGGTCGCGTGTCCGTCGTGAGCGGCGCCAGCCTCACCGGCGCGGTCGGCTGCGTCGACGCCTCGACCCTCGACGACCCGAGCGCCACCACCATCGACTGCGCGGCGGTCGACGCGCCGAACGTCGACAGCTGTGGCTCCTTCGGCGCGGCGGTCGAGGTCGGCGACGTGAACGGCGACGGCATCGGCGACGCGGTCGTCGGCGCCCCCGGCTCCACGGTCAACGGCGACGCGAACGCAGGCGCCGTCTACACGATCCCCGGCTCCGCGAGCGGTCTCGACGCCAGCGGCGGCAAAGGCCTCGGCCTGAGTCAGACGGATGCAGAGATGCGTCTCGGCGAAGCGCTCGCGACCGTGCCCTCCCAGCTGACCGGCGCCGTTCGCGACGAAGTGGTGGCTTCCGCACCGGGCGACGCGCGGCTCTTCCTCTTCTGGTGTACCGGCGTCGCCGGCGACGACGCCGCCGAGGGTCGCGATCGCTGTCTCGAGCGCTGACCAGGAACGGTCACGGGCGCTTCGCGCCCAGAGCACGCCCCCTGGCGCCATCCTCTCACCTCGAAGATACTCCAGCATCTCCTCGGCTCGCGGACGCACCATGGCCCCCACCCAGACCACGAACTCACCTCGCGCCAGTTCCTGGTCAGCGCTCGACGCGTCATGAGCACCTCGCCGAAGGGTCAGATCCTCGTCGCCGACGACGAGCCGAACCTGCGTCGCGTGCTCCGAGCGCAGCTGGAGCGCGACGGCTGGGAGGTCCACACCGCCGAAGACGGAGAGGCGGCCTGGCAGACGCTCCGAGAGCACCACGTGGACGTGGTGATCAGCGACCTGCGGATGCCGGGGCTCGATGGGATGGCCTTGCTCGAGCGCATGGTCCGTGAGCACCCCTCGATACCGCTGATCATGATCACCGCGCACGGCACCGTGGACACGGCCGTAGAGGCGTTGAAGCTCGGCGCGTTCGACTACGTCACGAAGCCCTTCGACCGTGACGAGCTGAAGCACGTGATCGACAAGGCGGCTCGCACTCGCGAGCTCCGCGCGGACGAACCGACCGTCGACCCAGACGAGCGCGGTCGCTACCAGATCATCGGCGACTCGCCCTCGATGCATGAGGTCTACTCGATCATCGAGAGGGTGGCCGACACGCCGAGCACCGTGCTGATCACTGGCGAGAGCGGCACCGGCAAGGAGCTGATCGCAGAGGCGCTCCACGAGAACTCCAAGCGCAAGCCCAAGCCATTCATTCGCGTGAACTGCGCGGCGATCCCCACCGAGCTGCTCGAGAGCGAGCTATTCGGGTACGAGAAGGGGGCGTTCACGGGCGCGGTCACCAGCAAGCCCGGCCGCTTCGAGCTCGCCCACCAGGGGACGCTCTTCCTCGACGAGATCGCCGAGATTCCGCCAAACATGCAGGTGAAGCTGCTGCGGGTGCTCCAGGAGCAGTCGTTCGAGCGGGTGGGCGGTGTGAAGACCACCGAGGTCGACGTGCGCGTCGTGGCCGCGACCAACCGCGACCTCGCCGCGGCGATCGAAGAGGGGACCTTCCGAGAGGACCTCTACTACCGGCTGAACGTGGTCCACGTACACCTGCCGCCGCTCCGGGAGCGTCGAAGAGACATCCCGTTGCTGGTCGATCACTTCGTCGCGAAGCTGAACAAGCGCCTCGGGCGGACCATCGAGGGCTTTTCGCCGGCGGCGCTGGCGAAGCTCGAAGCGCACCAGTGGCGGGGGAACATCCGCGAGCTCGAGAACGTGATCGAGCGCTGCGTGCTCTTCACCGATGGGCCGGTCGTGAAGGAGTCCCACCTTCCCCCCGAGCTGCGCGACGGCGTGGACGCCGAGGGCCGGAGCTCGGCCGTCGCCATGCTCGAGGAAGCGCAGACGAGCCCGGCCGCGGGTCTGAAGGACATCGTGAAGGAAGCCACGGCGAGACTCGAACGCGAGATGATCGTGCGAGCGCTGAAGCAGACCGAGGGCAACGTCACCCACGCGGCACGCCTGCTGAAGATCTCCCGGAAGAGCCTGCAGACGAAGATGAAAGAGCTGGGGCTGCGCGACGAATGAGGGTGCTGCTGGTCGAAGACGACATCGCCCTCGGGGACCAGGTGGTCGAGCACCTCGAAGGCATCGGCTGCGAGGTCGAGTGGCTCAAGGACGGCGACGAGGCGCGCGGTGAGGACTCGACCGAGTACGCGCTGATCGTCCTCGACCTGATGCTGCCGGGGACCTACGGGATGGAGCTGCTGAAGATCTTCCGCAGCCAGGGAGACGTGCCCGTGTTGGTGCTGAGCGCTCGACAGGACACGGCGGACAAGGTCCGCGCGCTCAAGCTCGGCGCCGACGACTACCTGACCAAGCCCTACTGGCCCGAAGAGCTGGTGGCCCGGGTGCGCGCCCGGCTGCGGCGCCCCGAGCTTCGCCGCGAAGACGGTCGCAAGAAGGTGGGCGCGATCGTCCTGGACGAGGGTGCGCGAACGGTCGAGGTCGAGGGCGCGGCGGTCGAGCTGACCAAGGCGGAGCTCGACGTCCTGCTGGCGCTCGCGCGGCGCCCGGGCTCGGCGATGACCCGGCGCGCGCTCGTGGAGGCAGCGCTGGAGCAGGGCAGCGAGCGGACCCTCGACGTCCACGTGTCTCGGCTACGGAAGAAGCTGGGCGGCGCGGGCGCTCAGATCGCCACGGTCTGGGGCATCGGCTACAAGCTCTTGGAGGAGCTGCCCGATGAGTGAACGAACGATGCGAGCCGTTCTGGCGATCCTTCTCTGCGGGTGTGCCTCGAACGGTAGCGACGATTCGGACCGGCGCGACGGGTCGGTGATGGGCGACGGCTCGATGGACGGAGGCACGGGCGAGTGCGCGATGGAGGGCGACCCCTGTGACGCCGATGGCGACGGGTGCACCCAGGACCTGTGTCGCGGCGGCGAGTGCGTGGCGGGCGATCCGGTGACCTGCGACGATGGGGCCTCATGCACGAACGACATGTGTGTGTCGACGGGCCCGATGAGCTTCAGCTGCGAGCAGACCGTGAGCGCTGGGCGATGCTTCGCCGACGGTGAGTGTCGCTCCGAAGGCGATCGCGATCCGGCGGCGAGCTGCCGCGTCTGCGACCCGAGCCAGTCCGCCACCGACTGGTCCAACGCCGAGGGCGCGTGCGACGACGGCGACGTGTGCACGACGGGCGACACCTGTCGCTCCGGGAACTGCGAGGGCGACCCGCGGGTGGACGACTTCGAGCCGAACGACGACATGGTCGCGCCCTTCGGGCTGGGCAGCGTGAGCGACGGCGACAGCTACCCGGCCGGCACGCTCGAGGCCTCGATCTATCCGGACGCCGACGTGGACTGGTACGTCTACGTCGACAGCGACGACTTCCCGAGCTCGATCTTCCCACGCGCTCAGCTCCAGAACATCCCCAGCGGCTCGAACTACGACCTCTGTCTCTTCGTCCGCTGCCAGGACGGCAGCACCCCGAGCGTCGACTGCACCGCCGGCTCACGGGAGGACGCGGGCGGCCTCCGCGGCTGCTGCTCCCGCAACGGCGCGAGCGCGGACGAGAACGTCCGCATCGACCACGACTGCGACGCGACCGACGACACCGCCGACGTGCTGGTGCGCGTCACGAAGGCCGGCGGCCCGCCGGTCTGCGACACGCTCTACACGCTCCGCTACGGCGACGACTGAACGGGCGCCTCCGAGTCCGACTCCGGGTATGCTCCGCGCCGTGGTTCACGAGGCAAGCGATCCGGGGCGCGTCATCGTGGCGGGCCCGCTAGACGCGCCCCTGCGCGAACGCCTCGAGGCGGAGGCGCTGCGGATCTACGGCCGCTACCAGCGCGAGTTCGTCGAGGCGCTCGGCCTCTGCCCGTGGGCGGTGCGCGCTCGGGAAGACGGCAAGGTCACGGTCGAGGTGCTCCTCGAACCAGCCGATGGGCTCTTCGCGCCGACCCTCGACGCCGTAGCCCGAATCGGCGCCAACGAGTCGGTCGAGGTGGGCCTGCTGGTGTTTCCCCGTTCGGCCGCGACTCGCCAGGAGCACGAGGCCTTCGTCAGCGCGATTCGGGAGCGAGACGCAGAGCTGCACGACGGCTCGCCGCCGATGGCGATGGCAGCCTTCCACCCGAACGCCCTCGCCGACTTCTCGCACCCGAGCCGACTGGTCCCGTTCATCCGTCGCTCGCCGGACCCGGTCATTCAGCTGATCCGCCGAACCTCGCTCGAGGCGGTCCGAAAGCGAACCAGCGACCGGGGCACCGCGTTCCTCGACCCCAGCGAGATCGACTTCGGCGCGATGCTCGAGACCAAGGCACAGGCGCCGCTCCACGAGCGCGTGGCCGACAAGAACCGCGAGACCCTCCAGGCGATGGGCGAAGCCGAGGCCGAAGCGATCCTCGCCGCGATCCGAAGCGATCGCGATGCCAGCTATGCTCGCCTGGCGGCGGACACCGAGTCGTAGGTACAACGCCCCGTGCTCCGCGCGCTCTACGCCTACGGGCTCAGCCTGGCTCTGATGGTCGCCGTGCTCACGCCGCCCTTCCGCGACCCGCCGGAGGACTCCTTCCCCTTCAGCGACTACCCGATGTTCTCCCACGGGCGGCCGACCCCGATGCTCACCATCACCCAGGTCCTCGGCGTCTGGCCGGAGGGGGTCCGGGAGCCGCTGCCGCCGACGATCACGAGCGGCAGCTACGAGGTCATGCAGGCGATGATGACCATCGCCATCGCCCATCGGGCCGACCCGGCGGGCTACTGCCAGGAGGTCGCCGAGCGGGTCGCCGCGGACGACGACTACGCCGAGGTCGGGTTCATCGAGATCGCGACCAGCACCTGGGACACGGTCGCGTACTTCGAGGAAGGGCCCGAGCCGATCGAGCGTGACGTCCATTTCCGCTGCCCGGTGCGCCGGTGAACGTGCTCGAGCGGCTGGACCGCTTCTGGCGGCGACCGATGCCAGCGACGCGGCTGGCCACCCTGCGCGTGATCGTCGGTCTCTTCGGGGCGATCTACCTCGCGATCCGCACGCCGCACCTGCTCAGCTACGCGCTCGACGACGTCGACCGCTTCCGCCCCGTCGGCGTCATCGCGCTCGGCGGCGCGCCGATCCTCCCGCTCGTCTACCAGGCCCTCGTGATCGCCACGGTGGTGTTGGCGTTCCCCTTCCTGGCGGGGTGGCGCCATCGGATCCTGGCACCGATCTACGCCGGGCTGCTCTGGGTCGTCCTCACCTACTCGAACTCGTGGGGGCAGATCATGCACACCGACAACCTCTTCCTGCTGCACGTCGTGGTGCTCGCGCTCACGCCGAGCGCCGACGCGCTCTCGATGGACGCCAAGCGGAAGGGACCGCCCGAGCGGCACGTCGACGCGCGCTACGGCTGGCCCATCCGTCTCCTCGTCGCGGTCGGCGCGCTCGCCTACCTGCTCGCGGGCGTCGCCAAGCTCGAGAACAGCGGCTTCGACTTCGTCGCCGGCGAAACCCTTCGCAACTACGTGGGCTTCGACAACGTTCGGAAGATCGAGCTCGGCAGCGTCCACTCGCCCCTCGGCGCTTGGCTCCTGCCCTACCCGGGCTTCTTCGGCGTACTGGCCTGGGTCAGCTTCGTGCTCGAGCTCGGCGCGCCCCTCGCCATCCTCGGCCGGCGCATCGGCAAGCTCTGGGCCGTGGCGGTGTGGGGGTTCCACTTCGGCGTCCTCGCGCTGATGGCCATCGGCTTCGTCTACCAGCTGACCTTCGTCGCCTTCGCGCCCTTCTTCGACGTGGAGAAGCTCTGGGACCGCAAACCGCTGAAGCGGCTGCGGACCAAGCTGGGGTGGGACTCAGTTGTCCCGGAGCCACGCGCGCCGGATGTAGCCGGACTGGAGGAAGCCCCAGAGACCACCGACGACGAGACCGACGGTGTGCGCGGTGTTGGCGATGGCCATGATTCCGCTGAAGCAGAGGACGTACCAGACCATCATCCAGAGGACGGTCGAGCGCGGTAGGCCGATGGGGTACGTCGGGTCGAAACGACCGCGCATCCAGAGGTAGCCGAAGAGCCCGTAGACCACGCCGGAGAAGCCGCCGAAGCGGGGCGAGCCGATGAAGTACTCGCCGAAGCTCGCCAGCAGGTTCACCACCAGGACCATGGCGAGCAGCTTCCAACTCGACTCCTGGTGTTCGATCGCGGTGCCGAGGTCCTTGAGCCACCACATGTTGAAGATCAGGTGGAGCCAGCTCAGGTGCAGCAGCATCGGAGTCAGCAGCCGCCACCACTCGTGGTTCTCGAGGTAGGTCTTCTTCAGACTGAAGACGAGATCGATCGGGCCGCCCGGATAGGAGTAGAGGGTGGCGAAGTCGAAGTAGCGGGTCGACGGGGAGTGCCCCCGGTCCGCGATGATCGTGACCACGACGCTCGCGCCGATGAAGAGCCCGGTCAGCCAACCGATGGCGGGCTTCTTGAAGGCCTCTCGGGCCTTCATCTCCTTGTGGCGGCTCTTCTTCTCTTCGGCCGCGATCGCTTTCCGCTTCTCCTTCGCCTTCTTCTGCAGCGTCTGGAAGCGGGGGTCGTCCGGGTCGTCCAGGAAGATCGCCAGGGCCGCCTTGGCCGCGTCGAGGTCGTCGTCGTCCTCGACCCACACGGCGTGCCCGCCGTCACGGCTCTCCCGCAACGACGTGCGGATGCGCTCGGCGTAGAGGGCGTCCGTGAACCGGCGGGCGAGGGCTTCGTCCTCGAAATCGTGCAGGTGCCTCACCCGGGGAAGCATAGTGGGACTGGCGCTCCCGTCGATCCGGGTGAATCATGGGGGCCTATCAGCGAGGTGGACGGGGCTTGCCAGCCGCCGCCCGAGCCTTGGAGTCAGACCCGATGCCCGAGAGGCAGCCCGAGCACAGCGAGAGCGCGAGTGCGGATTCGTCCGCGCCCTCCCGTTGGCTTTCACTGCTCCCCCTCCTCCTCCTCGTCCTCCAATGGGCGGGCCCCGCCGCCGTCGAGCCGGGGGCGCTCGCGGACGACCTGCCGGTGATGGAGGACGAGC
Organism: uncultured Sandaracinus sp.; assembly: GCA_964462035.1. Classification (GTDB taxonomy): domain Bacteria; phylum Myxococcota_A; class Polyangia; order Polyangiales; family Houyiibacteriaceae; genus UBA1660. The sequence continues at coordinate 72,852 of CAYXAP010000017.1, read as the reverse complement.
CCTTCGTCTTCGAGCCCAGCGTGTTGGCCGAGCTCGTCTTCGAGACCCCGGGGGCGCCCGTGCCCTGGGGGAGCTTCGACCTGACCGCGGCGCCCGAGCACGACGACATCCGCGTCGACCTGCTGGTCGGCCGCGCGGCGTCGGAGCCCCAGTGGCGCGATTGCGACCACATCTCCCTCGAGATCGACGGCGAGCGAGTGGACGCACCGGCGGAGTACGCCGGGGTGCCGATGTCCGCCGCCGTGTGGGATGCGGTGACCGCGCACGTGACCATCGCCGAGGTTCGCCAGATGTACGACGCCCGAGTCGTCCGAGCCCATGTCTGCGGCGAGGCCTTCGAGATCGGCGCCGCCGAACGGGTTCGCCTCGCCTCCTTCGTCCGCGAGTTCGACGACATCGCGCTCTGGGTCGGTCCTTCGGTGCCCACCCCGAAGCCCGAGCTCGGTGACGAGCACGAGTGGCTTCCACCAGAGTGGACCGAGAAGCCGCACCCCGCCTGAGCGAGCCCATCGGAATCCGCAGCGGTCGACACGCGCTAGACTGTCGTGGTGCCTTCGCTCCGTCGCTCGCTCGTCGCCCTCGCCCTGATCGCGGGGTGCGGACGCTGCGGGGAGCCGCCGCCGGAGCGCCCGGACCGCGCCTCCGAGCCCGAGCCCGAGCCCGAGGTCCGGCAGGAACTACCAGAGGACACCGATCCACTCGCCGAGCTGGCTCTACCGCCAGCGATTCGCATCACGCCCGAGGACGAGGCCGCCTTCGACACGATCGCCGCCCGGACGATCGGCGCGGAGCAGCTGCCCGGAGCGGTGGTGATCGTCGGGCGCTCGAGCGGCCCGATCTTCCGGCGCGCCTATGGTGCCATGGCGCTCGCGCCCGAGCGCCTGCCGATGCGCCTGGACACGCTCTTCGATCTGGCCTCGGTCACCAAGCTCTTCACCACCACCTTGGTCATGCAAGCGATCGACGCCGGCGAGCTCGATCTGGGCAGCGACGTCGGTGGCTGGATCCCCGCACTCCGCGGTGTGACGGTCGAATCCCTGTTGACCCACACGTCCGGGCTGCCGGCGGTGACGCCGCTCCCGTCCTTCGAGATCGAGGACCGGGCGGAAGCGCTCGAGCGCGTCTTCGCCGACGCGATGGAGCGCCGACAGCCCGCCGGCCGATACCACTACTCCGACATCGGCTTCCTCGCGCTCGGCGAGCTCGTCAGCGCGGTCTTCGCCATGCCCCTCGAGGACCTGGTCGCCGAACGGCTGACCGAGCCGCTCGGCTTGGACGACCTCGGCTACGGGCCCATCACCGACGAGCCGCGGGTCGCGCCGACCGAACGCGCGCCGAGGCGCGCCGCACCCGGGGAGCCTGCGCCCATCGTGCGGGGCGAGACCATCGACCCACGGGCGTGGCGGCTCGGAGGGGTCGCGGGGCACGCCGGGCTCTTCGCCAGCGCCGACGACCTGGCGACCTTCGCGGAAGCGCTCCTCGACGGTCGCGCGATGAGCGCCGAGTCGCTGGCGGCGGTCACCACCGCGCGGAGCCTGCCCTCGGGATCGGGCCTCGTTCGGCGTGGCCTGGGCGTGGACATGGAGGCACCAGCCGGCTTCTCCGAGCGCAGCTTCGGCCACGGCGGCTATGCCGGCGTCTGGTTGTGGGTCGACCCGGCGATCGATGGCTACTTGGTCGTGGCGACTCATCGGGTCCATCCCGATGGCGACGGCCGAGCCGGACCGATCCGAACCCAGATGGCGCGGCAGGCGAGCGAGGCCATCCCGAGAGCCCTTCCGCCGGTCGCGAACGCGCCGGCGCTCGGCATCGACGTGCTCCGAGCCGAGTCCTTCGAACGACTCGCCGGCAGACGCGTCGCCCTGCTCACCCATGCCGCAGCGCGGGCGCGTGACGGGCGACGAAGCGTGGACCTCTTCGCCGAGAGCGACGCACTCACGCTCGTGCGTATCTTCACGCCCGAGCACGGTCTGCAGAGCAGCGCCGAAGGTCACGTCGCCGACGGCGAGCTCGATGGCATCCCCACCGTGAGCCTCTTCGGCCGCCGCCGCGATCCCCCGCCCGAGTCGCTCGCCGACGTCGACGCGGTCGTGGTCGATCTGCAGGACGTCGGCGCTCGCTTCTACACCTACTTCGCGACGATGAATCGTCTGCTCCGCGCCGCGGCGGAGCAGCAGCTACCGGTGTGGGTGCTGGACCGCCCCAACCCACTCGGTGGTGCCGTGGCAGGCCCGCTCTCGGTGCCTTCGGCGCAGTCGTTCGTGAACCACCACCCGCTGCCGATCCTCCACGGCATGACCGCCGGAGAGATGGCGCGGTTCCTGGTCAGCACACTCGACCTCGACCTCGACCTCGAGGTCGTGCCGATGGTCGGCTGGCAGCGAGCCCCATGGACCGAGGCGCAGCTCCGTTGGGTCCCGCCCTCGCCCAACCTCCCCGACCTCGAAGCGGTTCGCCTCTATCCCGGCGTGGCCCTGGTCGAAGGGAGCAACGTCTCGGTCGGGCGTGGCACCGATCGCCCCTTCCGGCGGCTCGGCGCGCCGTGGCTCGATCCCGACGCCATCCTCACGGCGCTTCCGGCCGAAGCGCGCGCGGGCGTCAGCTTCCGGACGGAGCCCTTCACCCCCACGGCGAGCCGTCACCGCGGACGCCGCTGCGAGGGGCTTCTCCTCCACGTCACCGACCTCGACGCGATCGCCCCGGTGGCGCTGGGTCTCGGCCTCGTTCGAGCGCTCCACCAGGTGCATCCCGACGAGCTGAATCTCGACGCCACCGCTGGAATGATCGCCGATCCGGACCTACTTACCCAAATCAGGGAGGGGGCCACACTCCACGAATTACTCGCCACGGAGTCCGAAGACCTGCGACGATTCCGTCGCCACCGGAGCGCGGCACTCCTTTACGAGGATTGACACCGCGAGCGCCTCTCGGCGACGCTCGCTCACCGCGCCCCTTTCGGCACCCGAAATCACCCAACTCGCCCGATTTTCGGCGCCCCCAGGGGACCCTTCCGCTCACCATGTCCGCGCTCACTTCGCTGCTCGTCCGAGACCAACGCGTGGCCGTCCGGAAGATCGAGGAAGCGATCCAGCGGCAGGTGATCGCCGGCGGCTCTCTGGACACGGTCCTCCTCGAGCTGAACGTCGTCGCCGAGAACGTGCTGGCCGCCTACTGCGGCGTCATCCACGGGCTGGAGCCCGCAACCCGCGAGGAGCTGCTCGGGGTCGACTCGGAGGTCATCCGGCTCGTTCCAGCGCCGGTCGCCGAACGCCACCGCCTGGTGCCGCTCGCCTTCCAGAACCGCACGCTGCGGGTCGCCGTGTCCACTCCGCTCGAGCCGGAGACCGAGCAGCAGCTCGCCTTCCTCCTCGGCGTCGAGCTGGAGCAGCGGGCCGTCGCCGAAGCGAGCCTCGAGAACGCGCTTCACACTCACTATGGCATCCAGCTCTCGCCGCGGATCCGGCGGCTCGGCAAGAAGCTCGCAGAGCGTGACGCGGGCGAAATCCCCTACGTCGCGCCGCTCGAGCAGAACACCGCCGACCGAACGAGCGCGAGTGAGTACGCCAACGTCGACGACGACGACGACGACGAGCCCGAGAGCGAGGATGACGTTCGCGAGGGGCGCCGCACCTCGCGCTTCGGCGTGATCTCGGAGCCCAAGCTCATCGAACGCGAGAGCGCCGTTTCCGTCTCCGAGAGTGGCCGGCCGCCGCGCCGGCCGACCCAGCAGCTGACTTCGCGTCCGCCGCCCGCAGCGGCCGATCCCGAGCCTGCCCCCGAAGCCCCCACTCCGGCGGCGGCTCCTCCGCCCGAGAAGCAGCGGGCGAGAGGTCGGATCTCGCGAGCGAAGGGCGAGCTCCTCCGTCGCCATCGCGGCCCGCTCACGGCCGCCCGGGCCGTGGAGCTGCTCGCGAAGGCCGACCACCGAGACGACATCCTCGAGGTGGGCTTCGCGTTCACTCGACAGTTCTTCGACTTCTGCGCGCTCTTCGTGGTCCAGGACGAGGAGGCGGAGCTCCTCGACGCCGCGCCCATGGACGACGAGGTCCTCAAGGAAGCCCGGCAGGTGGTCGCGCCTCTCGGTGAGCCCTCGACGTTCGCGCTCGTGCACGAGGGACTGGTTTCGGCGGTCGGGAAGCTGCAGCGCTCCGAGGTCGACGAACAGATCCGCGACGCCCTCGGCCGCACCGAGGCTCAGCCCTCGGTGCTGGCGCCCGTGATGATCCGTCAGCGGGTGGTGCTCTTCCTCTACGGCGATCGGAACGGAGAAGGCTTCGGGCTCGAGGACGTTCCGGAGCTCGTCGCCTTCACCCCGAAGCTGGGCGAGGCGTTCCAGCAGCTGATCCTCCGACGGAAGTTCCGGGGCTACGCCCAGGGGGACGCGCGGACCAGCGAGGCCCCCGACGCGCCGCCCGAGGCAGAGGGCGAGGCCAGCGACGGCCGCAGTCCGCAGCTCCCGGGCGAGCCTCCCAAGCCGGAGGCGGCCTGGAAGGATCAGAAGACCCGCTCGCCGATGAAGAAGCTCGAGGCGTCGGAGGAGGTCCAGGAGCGGGTCTCGCGAGACTTCGCCAGCGCACCCGAGCCCGCACCCCGGCCGGAACCGACGCCCGAGCCGGAGCCGGCGCCGGAGCCGTCGGAGCCGCCGGTCGAGGAGGTGCGGGTCGGCTCGCGTCCCTTGGCTGCCTCGCCCGAACCGGAGCCCAAGCCCCGTCGTGCGTTCCGACCGTCGGACGTGACCACCGCGCCGGTGTCGGAGGCGCCCACGCCGCTCGAGCGGGCAGTCGAGTCCAGCCTCCCGGCGCCACGGAAGCGGAAGAAGCGCTCGAAGACGTTCGACGCACTGGGTGTCCCCCGTTCGGCGCCGCCACCGCCGATGGGCAACGACGACGATGAGGAAGACGAGGACCCCGCTCCTGCCATCATCGAAGCGAAGGACGACGCGGAGCCCGTCCCCCTGAGCCGACCGAAGAGCGCTCCCCCCGACGATGACGACGACGTCGAGCTGGTCGTCGAGGACGCGGACGAGGAGACGGCCGCAGAGGTCGCCGCCGCGGCGGAGGAAGAGGAGATCACCACCTCGACCCCGCTGCCGGAGACCAGCTCGCCACCCGAGCCCAGCACCTACAAGGCCGGCGGTCAGACCGACGTGATCGGTGGACGGCCCCGCCGCCGCCCGCGCGCTGGCGACACCAAGGACGCCCGGAGTGAAGGCGGACGGCGCGCCGTCCAAGCGGACGTGGTGCCCGCCAGTCGCCGACCAGCCCCGGGACAGCCCCCCTCCCAGCCGCCGCCCGAACGACCGACCAAGGTCGAGGTCCGCCATGCGGACACGCTTCCGTCCGAGACCCCTTCGATCATCGTCGAGATGGACGAGTCGATCGAGGACGCCGTCCGTGGTCTCGGGCAAGTGGGCCCCGACAGCGCGGAGGCGGAGATCGCGCAGATCGTCGCGCTCGGTGAGCAGGCCCTGCCGGTGCTCACCCGCGACTTCCCGGGGCTGCTCTGGTTCGACCGCAGCCGACCGCATCGCCGACTGCCCCGCGGCCGAGACATCTCTGCCGTCGCCCGCGCCATCGCCGCGTTCGGCGACCGCGCCGTGCCCTACCTGATCCCGGTGCTCGACCACGACGGCGCGGACGAGCGCTTCTACGCCACCCTCCTCGCCAGCGAGTTTCGGCACCCGATGTTGGTCGAGCCGCTCGGGCGCCGTATCTTCGACCGCGACGAACGAACGGCAGCGCTGGCCGTCGACGTGCTCCGGATGCAGCGGCGCTTCTCGGGCCCGCTCCAGGACGTGGTGGAGGGGCTCCGGGCGGAAGCCCGCGTCCCCCGCAGCGACGTCCACAAGCGAGTGGCCGCTGCTCGCGCGCTCGGCGCCCTACGCGACGTCGGCTCGCTGGCGCTCTTCGTCCAGCTCCTCCGGTCGGACAAGCCAGCCCTGGTCCAGGAGGCGCTTCGCTCGCTCGTCGCTCTCACGAAGCAGGACTTCGGCGACAACGTGACGAAGTGGGAGAGCTGGGTCGAGCAGAACCATCACCGGCATCGGATCGAGTGGCTGATCGACGCGTTGCTCCACACCGACGAGAAGCTCCGCGCGGACGCCGGCGAAGAGCTCAAGCGGCTCACCCAGGAGTACTACGGCTATCACCCCGCGCTGCCGAAGCGCGACCGCGAGGTGGCCCAGCGCAAGTACCGCGACTGGTGGTCCAACGAAGGCCAGCGGCGCTTCGAGTCGTCAGCGCCCTGACGCCGACTCCGGCACCGAACGCCGCCTAGGCGATCCAGCTGATCTCGTACACACACTCGGCATCACCGAGCGCGGGGCTGCTGATCATGTTCACCTCGACGTCCTTTGCACCGAATCGATCGAGCGCTCGATCGAGGAAGCCGATCAGGAAGACCCCGAAGGTGAGGCTGCTCTCCCCTTCCTCGGTCATCTCCACGCGACCGTAGCCGCGACCGACCCGCGGAACCTTTACTTCGACGCCGCGGGTGAGCTCGGAGAAGAGTCGGGGTACCTCCGCGAGGAGGAGCTCGGGTGGTGGCGAGGGTGGCCGAAGCTCGCGGATCATGTCGAAGCAGCCCTCGGCCGCCGACCGCCCACACTGGACGACGAGGTGGAGGTCGTCGCGACCGAGGCGCGCGTCGACGCCGGACACCAAAGCGTCCAACGCGGTGTAGCCGACCCAGTCGTCTTCGCCGACGCCAGCGTGGAAGATGGCCCGCGCGTCCGGTGGCAGTGACGCCAGGAGATCCGTCAGCGGGCGCTCGCCGAAACGGCGGCTGACGAAGCGAATGACAGAGAGCGGCAGCTTCCCGAGGACCCGACGCTCATCCGACGAGTCGGGTGCGTCGAGACGCGCCATTTCGAGCGCCGTGTCCCGGTCCATCGCGATGGTCATCGAGTCCGGGTCGGTCTGAGCCGGGGCGAGCGGCATGTGTTCGCCCGCCTGACGCAAGTCGGGCTGCGCCTCTCGATTCATCGTCGTCCGAATGCTCGGCGGGTCCTCGATCTCGATTGGGATGCTCTCGCTGACGAGCTCTGGAGCGGGCGGCGGAGGCGGCTCGGTGGGCGGCTTCGGCCGAGACTTCGCGCGCTTCTTCTCATGACGACCACGACGCCGCATCTCCATGATGGCCTCGGCCTCGGAGCTGCTCATCGCGCGCTGCTGTTGCGTCTCTCGCGCGCGGAGCCGAAGCAGGTCCATCGTGAAGCTGTCCGACGGGTGGTCGTCGTCGATGGGCAGCATCCGACCGCCGAAGGGCACCAGCGCGGCAGCGAACTCCTCGGCGCTGGACCAGCGGTCTTCCCGCTCTTTCGCGAGCGATTTGCGGATCACTCGGTCGAGTGACGGCGGGACGTCGTTGCGCAGCGCGAGCAGCGACGGAGGCTGGTCCTGACGCACCTTGCGGGCGAGCTCGCGAAAGGTCGGCGCGTCGAAGGGACGGCGCCCGGCGAGCATCTCGAAGAGGACCACCCCGATGGAGTAGACGTCCATCCGCGGATCGCGCGTGTCGTCGCCGCGGAGTCGCTCCGGCGCTGCGTACGCGGGCGTGCCCACCAGCGTGCGCGCGGGGGTGAGGCTCTTGCCACCGTCGATGCGCACGGATGGTTGAACGAGGGCCGCGAAGCCGAAGTCACAGAGCTTCACGAAGTCCCGGTCGCCGAGCAGGGCGATCAGCATCAGGTTCGCGGGCTTCAGATCCCGGTGGAGGATCCCCCGATCGTGCGCTGCGGCCAGCCCGGCCAATGCGTGGGTGGCGATGTTGCACGAGCGTTCGACGCTCATCCGCCCTTCATCGGCGATCGCCTCGCTGAGTGAGCGACCGCGGAGGTACTCCATGACGAGGAAGGGGCTATCGTTCTCGTAGCCGAAGTCGAGGATATCGATGATGTTCGGGTGACCGATGGCCGCCGACGAGCGGGCCTCCCGAACGAAGCGCTCGACCGCTGACGGATTGGCCGCCGTCTCCGGGTGCAACAGCTTGATGGCGACGAAGCGGCGCAGCACCTGGTCGGCTGCCTTGTAGACCGCCCCCATGCCTCCGTCGCCGAGGAGGCGGACCACGTGGTAACGCCCCTGAATCGTCGAACCGACCAGTCGGTTCGGGCCGCCCTTGCGCTTGGACCCACGGGACTTGGTCTTCGCCGGCACGACCCGAGCATCGCCCGGTGGGCTCCGACATTCAACGAACTCGTATCATTCCGTGGCCCTCAGACCCGGCCTTGTGGCATCCTTCCGAGGATGCATGCCCGTTCCGTGCTCCCTCGCGCCGCGCTGACCCTGGCCCTCGCCGGGCTCATGACGGCCCTCGGGTGTGTCGAGGATCGAGGGGCAGCCGGCGACTACTGCCGCGACAACGGCCAGTGCGACGAAGGGCTGATCTGCGTCGAGCTGATGTGTCGCGACCCCTTCGGCGAACTCGATGAGGTCGACTCCGGCCCTTCGGACGAAGACATGTACGTCGAGCCCGGCGAGGACATGGGCAGCGACGAGGACATGGGCGCCGACGAAGACATGGGCGCCGACGAAGACATGGGCGCCGACGAAGACATGGGCGCCGACGAGGACATGGGCCCGCCCGACGAGGACATGGGCCCCCCCGACATGGGTGCCGAAGAGGACATGGGCTGAGCGAGGCCCGCTCGTCTCAATCCGTCGCGTCCTCCAAAGTCTCCCCGGCCAGCAAGCGCTGGTATCCGTCCTCGTCGATGACTCGCGCGCCTTTCTTCTCGGCCGCCTCGATCTTCGTCTTCCCGACTCGCTCACCGGCGAGCAGGTAGGTCGTCCCCTTCTTGACGCTCTTGTGGACCTCGCCGCCGTGACTCTCGATCTCGGCGTGAATGGCCGCGCGCTTGCGGTCGAAGCTGCCGGTCACACAGAACGAGAGCCCTTCGAGGACGCCACCGACGACCTTCTCGCGGCGTGGCTCCTCGGCCTTCACCCCCAGCGTGAGCATCTTCTCGAGCATGGCGCGCTGGTCCGGGTCCGTGACGAAGTCGGCCACGCTCTGGGCGATCTTCTCACCGATGCCGTGGATGGCCGCCAGCTCCTCGACCATCGGCTCGGGCGGCGCGTCGAGGAGCGTCCGGAGGTTTCCATACTTCTCCGCGATGAGACGCGCCGCGACGCTCCCGACGAGCGGGATGCCCAGCGCCGTCAGCAGCCGGGAGAAGGGCCGGCCCGCCCGCGCCTCGTCGATGGTGGTGATGAGTCGATCGACCGACTTCTCGCCCATTCGCTCGAGCTCGAGGAGCGCGTCGCGTTTGGTCGGCAGGGCGAAGATGTCGGCGAGGTCCTCCACGAGGCTCGCGTCGACGAGCTGGTCGACCAGCGACTTGCCGAGCCCGTCGATGTCCATCCCGCCACGGCGGGTGAAGTACCAGAGGCCAGCCGTGAGCCGCCCCCGACAGCGAGCGTTCACGCATCGCAGGGCGGACTCGCCCTCGGCGCGCACTACCGGCTCCTCGCAGGCAGGGCAGACCGTCGGCGCCTGCCAGGGCTCGGCGCCCGGCGGCCGTTCGGCGACGTCGACCGAGAGCACCTGCGGGATGATCTCGCCGGCCTTCTGGATGATCACCGTGTCGCCGACGCGGACGTCCTTCTCGGCGATCAGATCGAGGTTGTGCAGGGAGGCCCGCGACACGGTGGTGCCGGCGAGCTGGACCGGCTCGAGGTTGGCCACGGGCGTGAGCTGCCCCGTGCGGCCCACGTCGCAGGTGATCGTGAGGAGCTTCGTCGCGGCCTGCTCGGCGGCGTACTTGTACGCGATCGCCCAGCGAGGGAAGCGAGACGTGAAGCCCACGGAGTCGCGCAGGCGCACCTCGTCGAGCTTGATGACCACTCCGTCGGTCTCGTAGGGCAGCGTCTCGCGGAGCTCGTCGAAGCGGGCGATGTACGCGAGTACGGCGTCGATGTCGGCGCAGCGCCCGTGCTGGCGGTGGGTCGGCAGGCCGAGCGCAGCGAGAGCCTCCAGCATCGCCGTGTGCGAGTCGTAGCGCTCCTGGACGAGGTCGTAGAAGGCCACGCGAAGCGGGCGCTCGGCGGTCTGGGCCGGGTCCAGTAGGCGGAGCGACCCCGCCGCTGCGTTTCGTGGGTTCGCGAAAGCGGCCTCGCCGCGAGTCGCCCGAAGCTCGTTGACGGTCTCCAGGTCCGTCGGTCGGATGAAGATCTCACCGCGCAAGGTCAGCGGCTCGGTCTCCGACACCCGCAGCGGGATGGCGCGGATCGTCCGCACGTTCGCGGTCACGTCCTCGCCGACCTGACCATCACCTCGCGTGGATGCCTGGACCAGCGTTCCACCTTCGTAGCGGACCTCGATGCTCGCCCCATCGATCTTCGGCTCGGCCACGTAGCTGTAGCCCTCGCCGATCATCTCGCGGATTCGTCGATCGAACTCCCGAAGCTCGGCTTCGTCGTACGCGTTGTCCAGCGAGTACATCCGTACCGCCCGCTCGACCTTCACGAACCCCTCGCGCGGCGGCGCACCGACGCGCTGGCTCGGGGAGGAAGGCGTCTGGAGCTCCGGATGCTCCTTCTCGATGGCCACCAGCTCTCGGTAGAGCGCGTCGTACTCCGCGTCGGAGACGGTGGGCGCGTCGAGCACGTAGTACGCGTGGTTGTGCTTGCGGAGCGCCTCGCAGAGCTCGGCGTGGCGGGCGACGGGATCGGCCATGGCGCGGGAGTCTATGCGCTCACCGCCAGGAGTTCAGCCCTCGTCGTCGGGAACCAGCCGCCACCACTTCAGGAGCCGGTCGAGGAGACCCGGAGGCTCCCGTTCCTTCCATCGATAGTCGGCCAGATGGTCGAGCATTCCCGGGGTCAGGAACGCCCCCGCGCAGCCCTGGCAGCGCCACAGCGGCTTGCGGTCGTCCAGGTAGGGGAGGAGGACCAGACCCTGATCACAGTCGGGACAGATGGGCTCTCGCTCGAGCGGGCGCATCGCCTGGTCGAGCGCCCCGGCCACGGCCATTCGCCGTGCGATCGCGCTGGGATCGCCATCGAAGTACTCGACGAAGACCCCCGCGCAGAGCGGGCATCGGTCGATGGTCGTCGGCTCGTCCCCAGCGATGGGGATGGCCTCCATGGGGCGCGCACAGCCCGGACAGGTCCGCCGTCGGTCCCGGTACATGGGCCGAGCGTGACCAATCTCGTGAGCCGGCGCACGCCGGCCAGCCATTGCTCTGCCGCGGTGGCGACGCTATGGCCAGCCTGTGACCGAACGTGGGCCCCTCGACGAGCTCTTCCCCGGCGCCCGCTCCCAGCGCGAGGCGCTGCCGGAGGCACCGGTCCACCCGCGCGTGCTCGAGGTGCGCGACGCCCCGGACGTGGCGAGCTTCGTGATCGTGGTCTGGCCCGACGCGGAGGATGGCCCCGCGTTGCAGCAGCTGCTCACGCGCGTCGTCGAGGCGACGCTCCTGGCGGAGCTCTCTCGGGCGCCGAGCGATCTCCATGGAGACGGTCTGCGGCGTGTCGGTTCGCTCCGGCTCGTGTCCTTCGCGCCGATCGATCCCGCAGCGCTCGCTCGCTTCGGGCTCGCTCCCTCGACCCCCGACGAGAGCTGGCGCGAGCCGCTCGCGCACGTGCGGGGCGAAGCGAGCGCCGCCGGTCGAGAGCCACCGGAGAACGAGCCGCAGCTCTTCCAGGCCGTGTTCACGGAGCCGAGCGATCGCCTCGCCGAGATCGAGCGTGGGCTGCGGGCGGTGGGCGACGAGGCGATGTTCGGCGTGACCCCGGGCGCGCTGGCGCGCCAGGTCGGCACCCTCCTCGACGTCGACCCGGCCGACCTCGTCGCCATGGGTCGCGCGCTCGTGCCCGACGTGCGCGAACGGGTCCGATGGGTCGAGCCGATGCTCTTCCAGGCGCTCTGCGATGCCGCCGGTGTCCACGCGGCGCGCGCGCTGAAGCTCCCGGTCCAGTGGGCCATCTCCGAGCCCGACGACGAGGGGCTCGCTCCGCCGCCGCTCCTCCGGACGCGGACCACCGCCGGCGACGTGCACGTGCCCGTCGGCATGGAGCTGCTCCGCTGGTGCGTGATGCCGCTCCGCGAAGGGGAGTCGATTCCCACGCTCGCGGAGTGGTGCCGCGACCGCTTCGGCGGTGGCCGCTAGTGCCCGTCGCGCCGAGCTATCGCGCCGATCCGCGCTACCCGCCGGGCGAAGGCTTCGCGGACGCGGTCGAGCCCGCGCGCTATCCGGAGCACCTGCTCCGCTTCCGCAACGACCGGTGGGCCGAGCGGGTCGGGCTGCACACCTTGAGCGACGCCGAGTGGATCGCCCACTTCGCGCGCTTCGAGCCGCTGCCGGCGAACCTCCCGGAGCCGCTCGCCCAGCGCTACCACGGCCACCAGTTCCGCTCGTACAACCCGAACATCGGCGACGGCCGAGGCTTCACCTTCGCCCAGCTGCGAGCGAACGACGGCCGGCTGCTCGAGCTCGGGACCAAGGGCAGCGGGCGGACGCCCTACTCCCGGAGCGCCGACGGACGGCTCACCCTCAAGGGCGGCTTCCGCGAGATCCTCGCCACCGAGATGCTCGAAGCGCTCGGCGTGCCGACCTCGAAGACCTTCAGCCTGATCGAGACTGGCGAAGCGCTCGAACGACACGACGAGCCGAGCCCCACTCGCGCCGGCGTGCTGGTGCGGCTCAGCCATTCGCACGTGCGCTTCGGCTCGTTCCAACGCCACGCGTACGAGCGAAGGGTCGGCAGGCTCCGCGCCCTTCTCGAGCACGTCTGCGAGACCTACTACGCCGAGGAGACCGCGGACGCGGCGGACCTACCCGTCGCCCTCCTCGAGGCCGTGATCGATCGCTACGCGACGCTGGCAGCACGCTGGATGGCCGCGGGCTTCGTCCACGGTGTGCTGAACACCGACAACATGAACATCACGGGTGAGAGCTTCGACTACGGCCCGTGGCGCTTCTTGCCGCGGCTCCAGCTCGGCTTCACCGCGGCCTACTTCGATGAGAGCGGACTCTACGCCTACGGCCGGCAGCCCGAGGCGGTGGCCTGGAACCTCTCCCGACTGGCCGAGGCGCTGACACCGTTGAGCCCGAGCGCCGACTGGGAGGCGACCCTGGGGCGCTACGGCCCGGCGCTCAGCCGCCAGATGGCCCTCGCGTTCCTCCGGCGCCTCGGACTCCGCTCACGGGACCCGGACACCGACGACGCGACCCTCGGGGTGTTGCTCGCGTTCCTGAAGGATCGCCCGCTCCCCTTCCAGGCCTTCTTCTTCGATTGGTGGGGCGGAGAGGCCTCGGCGACGCGTGCCCACGCCTCGCCCCGGCGCTCGCACTATCGGGACCCGGACTTCGACGCTCTCCGAGAAGCACTCGCCCTGCACGAGCCCGTCGACCCGGACCGACTGAGCGACCCCTTCTTCGCGCGCCAGTCCCCCCCCGACATGCGCATCGAGGAGGTCGAGGAACTCTGGCGCCGCGCCGAGGCCCACGACGACTGGCGGCCGCTCGAGCACAAGGTGCGCGACCTGCGGGCCATGGGTGACGTGCTCGCCATCCGCCACGAGGCGGGCGTCGCACGCGGGGAGTAGAGTGTCCTCCATGAGCCGCGACCCCCGCGACCGGATCCCCGACGTCCGCGACGGACTCACTCGCGCGGAGCGGATCGTCCTGTGGCAGATCGACGTGCTCCAGAAGGAGCGTGGCGGCCGCAACGTCCCGACCGCGATGCTCTACGGCCGCGTGGTGGAACACGTCGACATGTCCGTCGGCGAGCTCCAGCGGATCCTGCAGCGCATGACCGGCGGCACGCGCTGAAGCGCGTGGGTCAGGGGCACTCGTAGGCGTCGTCGAGCGCCGCGGCGAAGGCGTCGGTGTCGACGTCGGTCGGGTCGTCGATCGCGATGGCGGCCTCGACGGTGGACCGGCCCGCGCCGAGCGTCGGGAAGAGAGCCGGAGCGACCGTCCGCACGAAGGTCCAGTGGTAGAGCGCCTCGAGGCCGTCGCCCTCGCACATCGCCATCAGGCGAGCGCGCACGACCTGGGCCAGACCATAGCTGACGGCGCGGTCGAGCTGGTCCCGGGCGAGGTCACGCATCTCGAGATCGGTCGCCGTCTCTGCCGGATCGAGGTCACGCCAGCAACGCACCGCGAGCAACGCGTCCCAGGCGCGGTCGTGCGCGGCCGGGTCCACCTCACGGACGTAGCGCGCGATGCCGATGCCGCCGCGATCCACCTCGCCGCCGGTGTAGTAGGCGTAGGCCGAGTCGCAGTCCTTGGGCGCCGTGGTGCAGCTGAAGGCTTCCTTTCGGGTCGAGGCGTAGAGGAACCACACCAGCCCGGCTTCGGCGCGCGCAGCCGGCAGCACCCCGCCGTTCTCGATGCCTTCGTTGAGCGCGTCGAGGATCGTCGGCTGCAACGTCACGGGCCCCACGCAGTAGTCGGGGTACTCGGCCGCCATGTCGGGCTGGGTGCAGTCGGTGCCGTCCGGCACCTCGAAGCGCGGGTCGTAGCGGCGGGCGACGCGGGAATCGAGGCCCTCGTCCTCCTGGTAGAGCATCCGCGCCATCAGGTAGTCGTCGGAGGTGGGCGAACCGCTGGGGTCGAAGAGCAGGTCGGCGATGTCTTCGAAGGCGCGCACCCGCGCGATCGACGAGATCGACTCCTGGATGCGGTGATAGGTCCCGTCGTCGGAGATGCAGGGGTCCCACATGTCGTCGGCGCCCGGCGTGTAGTCGGTCGCCAGCGGCTCGCAGTCGATGCTCGGCATCGCCGGCAGCGAACACATCGGGCCGGGGCCGAGATCGGAAGGCGCCGATCCGTCGGTGGGAACGGTGGCGTCGGGGCTCGCGGTGTCGCCGTCGTCGTCGCCGCAGCCGGCCAGGGACAAGAGAAGGGAAGAAACCAGGAGCGTCCGTGTCATGAAGTCTCGAGGGCAGCCGCGCTGGGGCGGGCAGGGATTCGTCAAGACCTCCTCTAACAGACTGAGCACTCGCTTTCACGACCCACGCTCACCGCCGACCGAGCTCGAGGGTCAGCCGCACGCCCCTCCCCGGTCCGACGATGGACGAACCGTGCACCTTGTAGGCGGCGTCGCCGAGGTTGTGCGCGACCAGCGCCAGGTGCAGCCAGTCCTTCCAGCGCCAACCGGCGCGCAGCTCCACGAGCGCGTAGCCGGGGGTTCCGCCGTCGGGGATCCGCGGGTCGCTCGCGTCGCTGACGGCCAGCCGGGTCTGCGCGGCCGCCCAACGGAGACCCGCGCCGACCCAGAGCCCGGTGCCACGATGGCGCCAGCGGCCCTCGACGACCCCTTGCAGCGGCGGCACGCGCGAGAGCGGCACCCGCCCCTCCGGTGCGAAGCGATCGCCGAGGCTCGGCCCCTCGCCCCACGCGTAGCTCACGTTCGCGCTGAGCGTGACCTGCTGCGGGAGCATCAGCGTGGCGGCGGACTCCCCGCCGAAGATCACGCTCGCATCCGGCGCGTTGATGAGCTGGAACGGATCGCGAGAGCCGAGGCAGTCGGGCGTGCTCGGCGGGCAATCGTCGATCTCGCGCACGACCCGCTGGATGCCGTCGGTGATTCGGGTCGCGAAGACCCAGAGCTCGAAGCGAAGCCAGTCGAAGCGCAAGCGAGTCCCGAGCTCGGTGGTCAGCGAGCGCTCGGGCTCCAGGTCCGGGTTCTCGAACTGGAAGCCGGGCCCGACCTGCTGTCGCCCGGTGAGATCGTCGAGGTTGGGCGCTCGAAAGCCCTGGTCCAGGTTCAGGAAGAAGCCGTAGGTCCGGCGTGGCTGGACCGCGATGCCCGCTCGACCGACCGTGGCGCCGAAGGTCCGATCGACCGAGCTCGTGCCGGACTCGACGTCCCCCGGAGCGGTGACGCCGATCACTTGGGCACGTCCACCGGCGCGCAGGCGGAGCCACCGGAGCGGCTGTACCTCGATCTCCGAGAACGCCCCGAGCGTCGTCTGGATCGAGTGATCCAGATACTGGCCACGCGAGAGCTCGAACTCCCGCACCGGGTCGAGATCGGTGAAGGCCTGATCTCCGCGAGAGCGGATCTCGTCACGGTAGCCATCGGCGCCGAAGCGGAGCGCCACCTTCGGCAGCTCGCGCCGCAGATCGGCCGTCGCTCGGAACGCCGCCCCGAGCGAGTGGACCTGGTCGACCCAGCGAAAGCGCACGCCGGCTCGGGGACGCTCCCGGCGGCGATGCTCGTCGTGGAGCTGATACGACGCCGTCAGGCTCAGCTCACGCAGCGGTCCAGCACTGCCGCGGAGACCGCCGTACGCCAGCGTTCGCCACTGGCGATCGATGACGAGGCACTCGTCGACCGGCGCCTCGGGCGCGGGACACTGGTCGGTCCGTGGCGCGTCCATCTGCCGGTAGCCGTAGACCGCTGCGAAGGCTCGGAGGTCCTCTGCGATCTCCTGATCGACACGCGCGTCGAAGCTCGCCTCGCGGAAACCCGTCCCGAGCTGGGTGCGCCATTCGCCGATGGGGCGGTCGCCCTCCTCCGTGAAGCGCGGCACCCAAGGCGCGACGTCTCCGCGGCCCAGGCCGTCCCCCTCGCGGCGATGGCGCACCACGCCGCCACCTCGAAGGAGGTCCACGTCGCGGTAGCCCACGCCGACCTGGAGCGCGCCGCGATCCCAGCGCAGTTGGAGCTGTGCTCGACCGCCGATCTCCCGGTCCACGCTCCCGTAGCGCAGCCGGAGCCGCGGGCGAGCGTCGACCCCGTCCACTGGACCGAGGTAGGGCCGTACCGGCTCCGCATGGATCACGCCCCCGAGCGCGTCCGACCCGTAGACCACCGACGCCGAGCCATGGAGCACTTCGAGCCGGCTCACCGAGGCTTCGTCGATGGTGAAGAAGTACTGGTTCGGGCCCTGACGGTAGATGGCGTTGTTCAGTCGAACGCCGTCGAAGACGTGGACCACGCGCTGACCGGTCAGCCCGCGGACGTAGGGGCTCGCCTGGGCGTGCGCCGTCTGCTGGACCGCCACGCCGGGGACCCAGCGGAGCGCGTCGGGAGTCGAGCGCGACTGCCGCTCGTCCATCTCTCGGCGAGTCACGGCGGTCTCGGAACGATCCTCCGACCCGGACGTAACGGCGCCGACGCTGGCCGTCGCGCCATACTCGTCGGACCCCTCCTCCGACCCGAGCTCCGACGCCGATTCCTCCCCAGACTCCGACTCAGGCTCCCCACCGGTGCTGGCCCCATAGGCCGGCACATCCGGCGGCGCCTGGGCCAGGGCGCCGGCGCTCGAGAGGCACATCAGGAAGGCGAGCGCACGCATCGAATGGCGCGGACGCTACACCTTCCCACCGGACCCCACCAATCGTGGGTGGCCACCCCGCCTCGATAGGGGGTATGCTTTTTCTCACACCCAACGCCAGACCGAGGTCCCCATGAGTCAGGCCACTCTCCCCCGTGTGCTGCTCTGCGTGCTCCTGCTCGCAGCGTGCGACTGCAACGACACCACGCCCCCGTGCGAACGCGAGGAGCCCATCTTCGGCTGCGGCGCGAGCTGTGACGACACCAGTCTGTGCCGGAGTGGGCTCTACTGCGATCCGGACCGCGGCACCTGCACCGCCGACTGCGCCGACGATCGCGACTGCGGTAGCTCGGAGGTCTGCAACGCCGACGGGTTGTGCGAGGACGCGCCAGACATGGGTGGAAACACCGACGCGCAGGCTCGCTTCGACGGCCCCGGCGGTTGCCCGAGCGTCGAGGTCTCGGCTCGACGGGTGACCCCCACGGTGATCCTGGTCGTCGACCAGTCGGGCAGCATGACCTCGAGCTTCGGAGGCTCGAACCGATGGGACGCCTTGCGCGACTCGCTCCTCGACCCCGACGATGGCCTGATCCAAGCGCTCGAAGACCAGGTCCGTTTCGGTCTGGCGCTCTACTCCGCCGAAGCAGAAGGCAACGAAGCGGGGCCGCCCATCGGCGAGTGCCCGATGCTGAGCGAGGTCACCGCTGCCATTGGCAACTACGACGCGATCCGCGCGGTCTACGAGGACGCCGAGCCCATCGACGAAACGCCCACCGGGGACGCGATCGACTCGATCCTCGACGGGTGGCTCGGGATGCCCGACCGACCGACCGACCCGACCATCTTCATCTTGGCCACCGATGGGGAGCCGGACCGCTGCGAGGAGCTGAACCCCCAGCGCGGCCAGGACGAGGCGATCGCCGCGGTGACCCGCGCCTACGACAACGGCATCCGCACCTACGTCATCAGCGTCGGCTCGGACGTCTCCGACGCCCACCTGCAGGACGTGGCGAACGCCGGTCTCGGTGAGCCCGCGACCGACGCGGAGTTCTGGGTGGCGGGCGACGACGAGGGCCTGCGCGACGCGCTGACCTCGATCGTGGGGGGCGCCGTGAGCTGCACCCTGGAGCTCTCGAGCGCGCTCGAGGACGTCTCGGAAGCCTGTATGGGCACCGTGGTCCTCAACGGCCGCGAGCTCCCTTGCGACGACCCCAACGGCTGGGAAGCGACCGACGCGGACACGATCGAGCTCCTGGGTGACGCCTGCGACGAGCTGCTGAGCACGCCGGGGGTGACCCTCCGAGCGACCTTCCCCTGCGGCGTCGACCTGATCTGAAAGACGCCCCAATTGGGGGCATCTCGATCTTTCGCTTGATGATAATGAATTCGCGTTTCATCTTCTCCGGGTGCTTCTCCTCCGAGAAGACCCGGCGATCGAGCGCCCCCCTGCCGAAAAGCCGACGGCGCCCCGTGAAGGGCGGCCGATCGTGCTCTTCGTCGCCGCGTCCATCATCGGCCACGTAGGCCTGGTGGCGGCCGCACCGTCCCTGCCGGTGCTCGCTTCGGTGCTCCCGGAAGACGATCTGGTCTACATGGACCTCGCGCCCGAGCCCCCCGAGGTCGAGGCGGCGCCGGTCCCCGTCGAGGAGCCGGAGCCCGTCGAGGAGCCGGAGCCCGTCGAGGAGCCGGAGCCCGTCGAGGAGCCGGAGCCCATCGAGGAGCCGGAGCCCGTCGAGGAGCCCGTGGCCGACGCGCCCACCGAAGAGGCGCCGGTCGCTACCGAGACCACCGACGCGTCGCTCGCCGAGAGCGCTCACGCCGGGACCGAGGCGGCGGAGACCGTCGCGAGCACCGAGGGTGGCCTCGCGGTCGACCGCACCGCTGGCGCTGGCCGTGAGGGCGCCGTCGATGGAGCGACTCGCACGGAGCCGGAGCCGCCGCGTCCCGATCCGAACGCCCTGCGCACATGGCGACTCTCCGCCATGCGCGCGCTCGGTCGGCCGCAGCCGACCCTGGCCCTGCGCCGCACCGGCCAGGAAGGGATCGCCTGGGTGGCCTTCCAGATCGATCGCTCGGGCCGAGTGGTCGCCGTTCGGCTCTACCAGAGCAGCGGCCACGACCTCGTCGACGAAGCGGCCCTCACGTTCGCTCGGTCCCGCCAAGCGCTCCCCCAGCCGCCGGCCCCTTGGGAGACCCGCTGGGTGCGGCTCCCCATTCGTTATCGCGCCGACCGCGGCTGAGCCGAGCTACTCGCTCCAGCGGATGAGGATCTCGGCCGGCGACGGGTCGTCACCCTCCGGCGCGTGCTCGATGATCGCGGTGGCGTCGGTCACGCCACTGAGGTGCGCGCTGGCCTCGCCCCAGCCGGCGACGCTCTGCCACAGCGCCGGATGAGGCTGGGCGAAGTCCTCGATCATC
Organism: uncultured Sandaracinus sp.; assembly: GCA_964462035.1. Classification (GTDB taxonomy): domain Bacteria; phylum Myxococcota_A; class Polyangia; order Polyangiales; family Houyiibacteriaceae; genus UBA1660. Next base: position 53,199 of record CAYXAP010000017.1, on the reverse strand, counting down.
AGCCGGGCCCACCCCTTGCCACTGGTGACGCTCAGCCGGCCGGTACTGTAGTGCACGTCCCACATCCGAGCCGCGCGCTTGAGCACGAAGGCCAGCGAGCCGACCCGGAAGAAGATCCGGTAGAGGGTGGGGAGGTTCAGCTTCGCGCCGTAGTAGGCGATCTCCTTGCAGAGCGTGTAGTCGCCTTGGCCGAAGATCCGGTCGATCGTGACGTTGAGGTCGATGAAGAGCTCGAAGGGGACCCAGGCCGAGCGCAACACGCCCGCCTCCAGGATCGCGCGGTGTTTCGGGTCGAGAGCGGCTCGGACCTCGGCCTCGCCGGCGGGCCCGTGGCGCTCGCGGACCCAACGCTCGCGTGAGGTGATGGCGCTTCCCTTGACGAGTACCGACTTCAACCGGACCAGTCTATCAGTCGGGACGGCTCCTCAACCAGCGGCTGCAAAGAGCGCCACGCTCGCGCCCCGGACGGCGGCCCCGATCCGAACGCCGTCGCGCAAGAGCGCCGCATCGACGCCGGCAGCGCGCCCTTTGGCTTCGTGGTGGCGCATGCAGGCCTTGCACCCGTTGAGCGCGCTCGCCACGAGCGCAAAGAGCTCGAAGTCCGCCTTGGTGCTCGCGGGCCGGGCCACACGCTTCATTCGGAGGCCGGCCGGGAGACTCTCGTAGTCCCCACCGACGGAGTCCACGAAGCGGTAGTAGACGTTGTTCATCGCCATCAGCGCGGCCGCGGCGTGCGCGTCCTCGAGCACGGCGGTCGCCACACCGGCTGCGGCCGCGTCCGCACCGAACGCATCGGTCAGGGTGCGATCGCGGAGCGTGAGCGCAGCCGTGACGGCGCAGCCCCAGCGCTGCTCGACGCCCAGCCGGGTCTCACGGAGGACCTTCGCCAGATCGTACGCGAGGTCCGCGGCGTGCTCGGGGAGCGTGGTGAGCAGTGCGTCGGTGGCGTCCATGGCTGACAACGAGAAACGGCCACGACGAATCGTCGCGGCCGCTTCGAAGGATAGCCCTGACGGGCCCGAGATCAGAGGCGCTTCGAGTAGTACTCGATGACCAGGTTCATCTCGACGGGGAAGGGCACGGAGCCGGGACCGGGCAGCTCGGCCACGGTCGCCATCTTCTTGTCCTCGTCCCACTTGAGCCACTCGGGGCGGTTGAGCGCGGGCTTCTCCAGCGACTCGACCACGATGGCGATCTCCTTGCTCTTGTCGCGCAGGGTGATCTCGTCGCCCTCGCTGACGCGGAAGGACGGGATGTCCACGCGCTTGCCGTTCACGCGGACGTGACGGTGCCGAACGAGCTGACGGGCAGCCGGGATGGTCCGACCGAAGCCGGCGCGGAAGACCACGTTGTCCAGACGGCGCTCGAGGAACTCGATGAGCTTGTCCGGCGTCGGGGCCTTGTCGCGCTTCGCCTCGACGAAGAGACGGCGGAACTGCCGCTCGGTCAGGCCGTAGTTCAAGCGGAGCTTCTGCTTCTCCTGCAGCTGCTTCTTGAAGTCCGACTCGCGCCGACGACGGGCGTTCTTCGGCCCATGCTCGCCGGGCGGATAAGCCCGATCCCACATGGTCTTACGGGAGAGCCCGGGGAGATCGACTCCGAGGGCTCGCATCTTCTTGACTCGCGGTCCGGTGTAGCGCGACATGTCTCTTCAGACTCCGTGGTGGCGGCCGAGCCGCCGAAAACAACCGGGCCCGCTTAGCGCAGACCCGGGGAAAGTCAAAACGGACCGGCGAAATTGCGCCGATCCACCCGGTTCACGCGACAGCGGGGCCGGGGTCGGGCGGTATGACCCGAGATCCGGGGTGCCGTCAAGGGCCCGGTGCTGCTATCTGGCCCAGCCTTGCGCGAAGCGGCGATGGCGCTCCTCTTCCTGGGGCTGGTCGGAACGGTGGCGGAGGCCCAGCCTTCGGAGCCCAGCCGCGTCCTCCGCGCGACCCGGATCGACGGAGATCGGCAACCCACCATCGACGGACGCCTCGACGAGCCCATCTGGGCGGAGGCGCACGAGGCCGACGAGTTCGTGGAGCGGCGGCCGGTCCAGGGAGCGACCCCGCCAGTGCGAACCGCCTTCCGGGTCCTCTTCGACCGCGAAGCCCTCTACGTGGGGATCCGGCTCGAGATGGCCGAGGGCGAAGAGGCCCGCGCGGTCGAGCTCGCGCGAGACAGCTTCGCGATCTTCAGTGACGACGCGGTGACCGTGAAGGTCGACGTCCGCCACGACCATCGAAACACCGTCGGGTTCACGGTGAACGCCGCTGGAGCCCAGCTCGACTACATCGCCATCGACAACGGGCGGGTGTTCCGCCGAGAGGTCGACGCGGTGTGGGAGAGCGCCGTCGTGGAGGTCCCGGGAGCCTGGATCGCGGAGCTTCGTCTGCCCTTCACCGCGCTCGGTCTCGCCGACGTGGAGGGCGAGCGAGTCGTGGGCCTGAACATCACCCGTGACCACAACGCGGCTCGCGGCACCTACGACTGGGCCGCGATGCCGGTACAGCTCGGCGCGTTCTCGGCGCAGCACTACGGCGATCTGCTCGGCCTCGACGACGTGGAGACCGGTCGGCCGCTGATCCTCCTGCCCTACGTGCTCGGTGGCCTCCGCGAGGACGACCCCACCCGCTTCCCGAGCGGGACCCCCTGGACGGTCAGCGCGGGCATGGACGCCCGCATGCGCCTGGCCGAGGACGTGTGGGGCGAGCTCACGGCGCTGACCGACTTCGCGCAGGTGGACCTCGACACCCCACAGGTGAACCTGGACCGCTTCCCGCTCTTCTTCCCGGAGCGGCGCCCCTTCTTCCTCAACGGCCTCGACGTCTTCACCTTCGGCGCCGAGGGCCAGGCCCAGCCCTTCTTCACCCGCCGCATCGGCCTGGACCAGGACCGACGCGAGGTGCTGATCTGGGGCGGCGCCAAGGCGTACGGACGCGTGCCGCTGAGCGGGCGCTCCCGGCTGACCTTCGGCGTGCTCGACGTGCTCACCGACGAGGACCCGATCACCAACTATGGCGTGGGCCGGCTGCGGCTGGATCTCGGCGAGGCGAGCTACATCGGCGCCATCGCGACCGTCCGGACCCCGGGGGACCAGCGCAACGACGTCACCGCGGGCGCCGACTTCTTCGTTCGCGCCGCGGACGGGAAGCTCGAGCTCTCGGGCTTCGCGTCGGGCAGCTTCGGACCGGAGGACCCGCCGGACGATCCGGACGATCCGCCGCCCGGCATCGCGCGCGGGGCCGCGGCGAACCTGAGCGCGCGCTATCGAGGACGGGTCGCCCGGGCATCGGTCACGGCGCTCTGGGTCGATCCCGAGTTCGACCCGGCCGTCGGCTTCGTGCGCCGGAACGACACCTTCCGGCTCGACGGCGTGCTGACGCTCCAGCGGCGCACGAAGGTGCTGGGTCTGGAGAACGTCGACGTGATCTTTCGGGGAAGCAAGCTCCTCGACTCGAGCTTCGACGAGAACCAGGGCAGCCGCGGCGGCGCCGAGCTCGCCCTCGGCTGGGTCTCCGGCTGGTACCTCTACGCGCGCGCCGACTTCATCGAGGACGTGGTCTTTCGCGAGTTCGACCTCGCCGGTCGGACCGTCCTACCCGGCAACTATCGGGGGCTACGCACCTTCTTCGGGGTCAGCCGTTCGGACGCACGCAACCCCTATTTCTCGCTCGACTACGAGGGGGTGTCCTCCTACTTCGGGGGCGTCCGGCAGACCGCGAGCGCCTCCTTCGGCGTAACCGCCACCCGCCACGTGCGGTTCGTGGTCAGCGGTGCGCTCAGCCACATCGAGCTGCCGAGCTACGATCCCTTCTTCCTCTGGACCGCGAACGCGAGGCTGACGGTCGCGCCGACCACCACGCTCCAGCTCGACGCCATCTTCCAGGTCGACGCCGTCGCCGAGGTCACCGGCACCCTGGTGCGTCTCCGCTGGCGCTACCTCCCAGGCAGCGACCTCTTCCTGGTCTACCGCGAGCGCCGCCCCTACGGCGACGCCCGGAGCGACCCCGACCAGGCGCTCGAGCGGCGCGCGCTGCTCAAGCTGATCTTCCGCTTCGACGCATTGCTCTGAGTGTTCGGGGCACCACGCTCTCCGGATGGCCGAAACGATGCGCCGTGCCGTGGAGGCGCGGCGTTATGCTGCGTAGCGCCATGCAGAGAATCGAAAGCTATCCGGTCGACCAGCTCCATGGTCCCCTGGTCGCGCGCCGGCGGCGATTCGAGATCGCTCGGATCACCATTCTGTGGGCGGCTGTCGCGGCGCTCTTTCTCGTGCTCTTTCTGGCTTTTCCCAAGAGCACCTGGATCTACAGCCGAGGGATCAGCAACCACCTCACCATGGCCGGCGTCGCCTTTCTCATCGGCCCGGTCTGCGTGGCCCTCGCGCTCACGGCCGGCTGGCAGTTCGGCATGGAGCGCCGGGTCGGCCGCTGGGGGCGCCCCCGACTCGAGCTCATCGGCGACGAGCTGACCCTCCTGCGCAACGACATGGTCGAGCGGCGAGTCCACCTCGACCACGCCACGGTGACTCCTGGACACTGGGCGGCAGCGAGCGGTGAGATCGCCGGGGGGCTCGTCGTCCTCGACGGCGGTGACCGCATCGCCATCGGCGCGCCCGACACGTCACTCGCGCGACCGGGCGGCGGAGGCCAACCAGACGTCGAGCTCACCCCCACCGACTATCGGGCATTGCTCGAGAGCTTGGGCGGCGCCGCGCAGTGATCGCGCTCGCTGCCGCGTAGGCTCACGACTGCACCCTCAGCGCCCCCGCGAGGACGCCGACATGCCGCTTTCTTGGGGATTCTGGCCGTCTTGGGCATCCATGACTCATGGCACACGGGGACCAGGGATCGCGCTCGACACGAGCGCTCGACGTGCGCGTCTTGCGCTTCCAGAACCGACTCGACATCGAGGAGCCGGCGATGCTCACCCGAGATCTGCTCACCGCAGGCCGGATGGACGACGCGCGAGCGGTCTTCGAGGCAGCGATCGAGCGGGACCCACGGGACGCCGACCTGCTGCTGACGGGCGGCGAGCTCTTCCTGGAGCGGGGTGACTTCGTCTGGGCGAAGCGGCTGCTCATCCTCGCGGCCAAGCGAAGCGAGGGTTGGGCCTCTCCCTGGCTCGCGTTGGCCCGGGCGCTGATGGCGACGCGCGATCTCGACCGGGCCGAAGCGGTGCTCGAGCGTTGTTGGGAGCTGGCGCCCGATGCCCCCGAGACCTGGGCTCTCGACGAGCGCCTCTCCGGTGAGAGCGCTCTGGAGCGACGGATGCGCGCGTTCCTCGCCGACCCCGACAAGGACGACCCCGCCATGTTGGCCAACGCGCTGATCGCCGCCGAGCGCGACGACGACGCCATGGCCGTCCTCGACGCCGGGCTGGCGGCATACCCCGACGACGTGGACGCGCTCTTCGTCCGCGCCCGCCTCCACGAGGTGCGCGGCGAGCTCGCCGAGGCTCGCGACGACTTGGACCGCGCTACCGGCTCCGATGGCTCCTGGGCGACCGCCTGGGAGGCGCTCGAAGACGTGTGCCGGCGCACCGGCGACCACGCCGCCGCCCGCCAGGCCGAATCTTCGGCGAAGCACTTCCGCGAGCGGAACCAGAAGCTCGAGGATCTCGACCGGGCCTTCATGGTCGGTGCAGCCGAGATCATCACCACCGACCTGGCGGCGCTCTGTCAGTCGCCGCCCTCCAGCGGATTCGCGCCGGTGCCGGTGGTCGAGGCCGAAGCGAGCGCCCTCCCCTTCGAGGCCGAGGTCGCGATGGGCGTGCCGGTCGACGAGGAAGACCTCTTCCCGACCTACCACCAGGTGCACGAGACGCTTCCGCCGCCCGCGATGGCCGCCGACACGCTCAACGACGATTTGATGGGGCTCTCGTGCGCGACCGCGGACCTCGACGCCTTCCTCGAGCAGATGAAGCCGGACACGCTGGTCGGGCACCCCGCGCCGTCGGCCGAGGAGCTGCGCGGGCTGCGCGGCGCCGAGGCTGGACGCAAGCCCTACGTGCCGCCGACCCCCACCCAGCTCCGGCCGAGCGAGGCCCCCGGCGAAGACAGCTCCGAGCGCGTCACCGTGCCGCTGAAGAAGCCCAGCCGGAGCTGGGCGAGCCGCTAGCGGATCGAGTCGACCGACTCTTCCCAGCGCTGACCATCGAAGGGCTCGACGATCCATTCGTCGGGCCCTTCGTCCAAACAGCGGACGTTCACGTCGAAGCCGTCCGGGTGCGAGCGTGGCACGTAGTAGGGGTGCATCCCGCAAGTTCGGCAGAAGTGGTGCTTCGCCGTGTGGGTGCCGAAGGTGTAGGTCGCGAGCGCGGCGGGCTCCGAGAGCAGCTCGAAGTCGTCCGCGGCGACGATGGCGTGCAGGAAGCCCTTCTTCGTGCAGATCGAGCAGTTGCAGTCGATGGCCTTCCGCTCGGCGAAGCGCGCCCGGAAGCGCACGGCCCCGCAATGGCAACCGCCCTCGAGCCACTCGTTCATCGCGCCGTGAGCTCCCCGACCTCGAAGGGACCGCTCACGTGGCTCAGGTCGTCGGCCTTCAGCACGCCGAGCTCGAGCTCGCCGTGAATCCAGACCACCTCGCCGTCGCTGGCGAAGCCGGTGAGACCGGCGATGCGGCGGCATCGGTCGGGCGGGTGACCGAGGCAGAGCTCGTCGCCCTCGAGGGTGATCGGCGTGGCCCGCGGCGCCGCCGGATAGTCGGTGAGCTCGAGCTCGCCGCGGGCGTCGACGACGGTGGACTGGGCGCCGACGGCGACCAGGGTGAGCCGATCGTCGGCGACGGAGACGTAGGCCGCCTCCTCGGGCTGCTCCGGCGTGACCGTGGCGCGGACCTCGCCACCCTCGAGCTCCACCACACGAATCTCGCGGCCCGGACCCATCAGCCAGGCGACGCTCTCCCCGACCGCGAGGCTCTGGCCCCACGCGGAGGGCTCGCCTTCGACCGGCTGCTCGACCTTCCAACGGAACTCGCCGGTCTCACGATCGAAGGCGTGGAGCGCGGGGTTGCCGCGGGCCTCCGTCACGAGCACCAGCACGAGGTCGTCGGTGACGCTCAACTCCGGGTCGTCCTGGACGCCGAAGAGCGCCTCCGACCAGACCATCTGGCCGTCGGCGGTCCAGACGCCCAGGTGGGTGTAGCCGCGCTCCTCGAAGCCCTGGCGCAGCACGGCTGCGTGCGTGTCGTCAGCCACGGCGATGGTGTCGATGGGGCCGTGCGGCTCGCGGCCCCAGAACCACATCGAGAGGGCGAATGCCACGCCGCAGAAGATGAGCACCAGCATGCCGATGGCGAGGGGCTTGCCGCTCCGCCGCTCGGGTCGCTTGCTCTTGGGTTGCGTGCTCTCGGTCATTCGGCGTCGTCCTCGCTGGGTGGCGCGCTGGCGCCGACGTAGCCGAGGGCGCGGAGTTGGTCGGCCAGCTCACCCTCGACCGCGGTCTGGGTCCGTTCGGCCCGTGGGGCCACGTGTCCGTCGAGCGCGAGGCCGAGCGTGCCACGGAGGTGCCGGAGCAGCAGCGGCCGCTCGGCGGCCAGGTCGTGCTCCTCGGCGGGGTCGTTCCGAAGGTCGTAGACGAAGTGGCGCCGGTGGGTCCGCTGGATGAGCTTGTAGCGCCCGAGGATCAGCGCACGCCATCCTTCCATGAAGCCCGCGACCCGCATGGTGGGTGCGTCGCTGGGGTGACCCTCGAGCAGGGGGATGAGCGAGCGACCCGCGAGCTCGGCGTCGGGCTCCATCTCGAGCGCGTCGAGAACGGTGGGCACCACATCGACCAGACCGACGGGCTCGTCGATGCGCGCTTCGCCGAGGCCGGGGAGCTGCACCACGAAGGGCACGTGGAGCAGCTCCTCGTAGAGGCTGTGGCCGTGGCCGACCGAGCCATGGTCGAAGAACTCCTCGCCGTGGTCGGCGGTGAAGACCACGAGCGTGTCGTCCATCAGCTCGCGGCGGCGGAGCCCCTCCAGGATCGCCGCGAAGTGGGTGTCGTGGTAGGTGATCTCGCCGTCGTAGAGCGCCTCGAGGCGCTGACGATCGCGCGCGTCGGTGTGCAGCGACTCCGCTTTGATCTTCTCGAGGAGCTCACGGTCGCGAGTGAAGTCGATCGGCCCTTCGTAGGGCTCCGGATCGTAGCGCTCGAGGATCTCGTCGGGCGGGATGTAGGGCACGTGCGGGTCGATGGTGTGCACGTAGAGGAAGAAGGGATCGGCCTCAGCGCCGCTGCCCTCTTCACCGATGTGCGCGTCGAGCCAGCTGAGCACGTCCGAGGCGACGAAGCGCGCCTGTGAGCGGAGGCCGCTGCGGATGTAGTTCCGGAAGTCGCCGAAGCCCTGCTCGAAACCGAAGGCGTCGCTCACGTAGCCGTTGGCGATGAAGGCCGCGGTGGCCATGTCTCGCTGGCGCAGCCGCTCAGCGAGCGTCAGCACACTTGCGGGCACGGCGGCCTCGCCGGTGGTCGCCGTGTGCTGCCAAGGAAGGAGCCCACTGAGGAGCGTCGCGACGGAGGGCTTGGTCCAGTTCTCCTGGGTGTGGCCCTGGTCGAAGACAGCCGCGCCACGAACCCACCGATCGAGCCCCGGCGTCTCGACGCGCGACTCGGGGTTCCACGGGTGGAGCTTGTCCGCGCGGACCGTGTCCACGAGATAGATCAGCACGTGCTTCGGCCGGCGGTGAGTGCGGCGCTCGCCGGGCTCCTCGAGCGTGACGACCCGAGGCTCGGAGATCCGTGCGGCGCCACCGGAGGCGATCAGGTCGATGCGCGCGAACTCGCCGGCGAGCTCGCTCAGGTCCACGTCGAGCTCGCCGTCGTGCTCACCGAGATCGAGCGGCTCTTCGCCGTCGCGCAGGGCTCGAACCCGGAGCGCGCCCTGGTCGATGGCGCCGCGCAGGCGCGCGCCACTCGGGACGTCCATGCCGTACGCAAAAGTGAGCGCCGCCGGGATCGTCAGCGCCTCGTCGGTCCCGAGCGACGTCGGCGGTGGCGCGAGCTCGCCCACGGCGGGCGGACCGATGCGCATCCAGTCGAGTGCGATGCCGGCACTCACGCCGTCGTCGCGGCCGGTGCTCGGCACCCGCAGTTGGAGCAGGTGCTCACCGGGCTCGAGCGCGGGCAGCGTCTCGGTCACCGTGGTGAAGGTCCCGTCGGTCGGGAGGCGCGCATGCCCGACCGTGTCGCCATCCACGTAGATCGTCAGGCGACCATCGCCGAACGCGCGAGCGCTGAAGACCAGCTGCTGCGGCTCGCTGGCCTCGATGGGCAGGAGCAGCTCGCCGGTCACGCCGTCGATGAGCTGGGTGGTCGTCTCGCCGAAGGTGTGCGTGTCGCCGGTGCGCGTCCGCCAGCCCCCGAGGGTGTGGCGCGCGCCACCGGGCGCACCGAAGTCCACCAAACGGTCGTCGCCGCGCCACAGCTCGGCGCGAGCTCGATGGCGAGCGAGATCGAATCGCACCCGCTCCGGCGCTTCCTCGGCCTCGGGCTCGGGCGTGGCGTGCTCCACGGTGGGCGCTTCCGCGGTCGGCTCCGCCTGGGACGTATCGTCGTCGTCCCCGCACCCGAGGGCAACGACCGCGATCATCAGGATTCCGAGGCGCACGGGCCTCTGATAGCCCGATACGGCGGCCCGTCGAGGGGCCGCCGCCATCGAGCTCGATTTCGCGCGTCAGCCGAGCTGCCAAGCGGCGTTGTCGAAGGCCGCGATGATGTGGTCCCGAAACGCGCGCGCCTTCGCCGGGAGGTGCCGGGCGCTCGGGTAGATCAACGACATCCCGCCTCGGTTGCAGTAGCGCTTCGGGAGCACGCGCAGCAGACGACCGTCGCGCACGTCCATCGCCCCGAGGTGGGAGGGCATCCGCGCGATGCCGCCGCCAGCGATGCACGCGCTGCGAACGAACGCGTACTCCGAGGAACGCAGCCGTCCCCGCACCTCGATCGACTCGGACTTCTTGCCCCCCGCGAACGTCCACTCCTTCGTCTCGCCGCTCGGACGGAAGAGGATGCACTCGTGGTCGGCGAGGTCGGCGACCTTCTTCGGCGTCCCGTGCTCCGCGAGATAGGCTGGCGACGCGAAGAGCTGCAACTCGACCACCGCGAGCTTCCGAGCGATCAGCGAGGAGTCCTCCAGCGTTCCGCCACGCACCGCGAGATCGAACCCCTCGGCGACCAGGTCGACCTTTCGTCCCGTGAGATCGATGTCGACCGAGACCTCCGGGTACTTGCGCATGAAGTCCGCGACGATCGGCGCGAAGAGCCGGCCGAAGTCCACCGGCGCGGTGACCCGCAGGAGCCCGCGTGGCGTGTCGCCAGCGTCGGCTACCGCCGAGGTCGCGTTCTCCAAGTCGGCGAGCGGCCCCGAGGCCCGCTGGTAGAGACTCTGCCCTTCGGCGGTCGTGTTCATGCTCCGCGTGGTCCGCTGGAGCAGCCGTACACCGAGCCGATCCTCGAGCCGCGAGATCCGTCGGCTCACCGTCGACTTCGGGACCCCGAGCAGCCGCGCGGCCCCCGCGATGCTCCCGGCATCCACCACCCGAACGAAGGTCGCCAGCTCGTCCAATCCGTCAGACATGCCAAACGCTACCGTTGCGTTGACGCAACTGTCCACCGAAAAGTCGCGCACTGGTGAGCGTGGATGCAACCACGCATGTTCTCCCTCGTCGGCGGGAGGCCCCCGCCCATCACTCACCCCTCGAGAGAACGAAAGACGAGGCTCCTCATGCAGACCCTACTCAGCAAAGTCCCCACCGCCGCCCGCATCCTACTCGGCCTGATCTTCGTGGTCTTCGGCCTCAACGGGTTCCTCGGTTTCCTCCCGATGCCTCCCATGCCGGAAGCCGCTGGGACCTTCCTCGGTGCGCTCGTCGGCTCCGGCTACCTGATGATGCTGGTGAAGGCGACCGAGGTCGCGGTCGGTGTCCTCCTCCTGGCCAACCGCTTCGTGCCGCTGGCCCTCGCGATCATCGCGCCCGTGGTCGTCAACATCGTGCTCTTCCATGCGTTCCTGGCGCCCGCAGGGATGGTGCTGCCGCTGGTCGTGCTCGCCCTCGAGCTGACCCTCGCCTGGAGCTACCGCGACGCCTTCGCGCCGATGCTCAGAGCCAAGACCGAGCCGGCGACCCGTGAGCTCGGTGCCCGGACCGAGAGCCGACACGCGCACGCCTGACGAGTCCGACGGACTCTCCGTTTCCAACCCCTCCAGACGGCCGAGCTCTTCGAAGAGCTCGGTCGTCGCCTTTCCGTCGGCGGGGAACCTGGACGAGCCCGACGTGCCGCCTTCGACGAGTGCGCTCGACACATGGTCATGTGGTCCCGCCGACCCGCACCTGCTCGCCAGCGACCCGAGTGAACGCCGTCAGGGCGAGAGGGCGTCGGCCGGCTCGCCGAGGCGCCTCTCGGCCGCCCGCGCGATCCGTGGATCGTCCGACCCGGCGAGGGCCTCGAGCTCGGCGCGGAGCGCGTCGTCCACCGGGAAGCGTGCCGTGCCCTCGATCGCCGCGGCGCGAAGGTTGCCCGGAAGCGCCTCGTCCACGAACACCGAGCGCAGGAGCGAGAGGCTCTCCGAGCCGGCGAAGTGGCGCAGCGTGCTCGCGGCCCGGATCCGCACCAGCAGTGGGTCGCCGTTCTGGACCAGCCAACGAAGGCTCGCCTCGGGCTCCGTGTGCGCGAGCAGGGCGTCCCGATCCGGTAGGTCCTCGGTGTGGCGAGCGCGCAGCAACCGCGCGATGGCCTCCGTGTCCGGCGGCGCGTCGCCGTAGCGCGGATCGGGGGCCGTCCGCACCGGTTCGCTGGGCGTCACATCGCTCGGGCCGCTGGGCTCGGAGCCGCCGGTCTCCGCGCCTCCGCAGCCGAACGCCAGGAGCAACACGACGATGGGCGACCTCATCGCGCCACCGGGCTCGCTGCGAGAATGGCGACCTGGGTCGGCGAGAGCTCCCGCTGCCGAATCCCATCCTCCGCGGTCCAGAACATCACGTTGCGTCCTCCCTCTTCGAGACACTCGGGCACCGAGAGCTCGCCATCGCCGTCGACGTCACGACTCGCCGAGCACTCGGGCGTATCATCGAGCGGATCGTGCTCCCGCCCCTCGAGCTCGGTGGTGTGGAAGAGCCCGAGCTGGTGCCCGAGCTCGTGGGCCAAGGTCTCGCCCAGGAGCGCCGCTTCGATGGTGGTCCCGTCGGCCGACAGATGGGTGTCGACGCTGAGCACCACGCCGCTCCAGCTGGTGCCGAGCACGCCGTTCGGCCCCGGCACTCCAGCGGCGAGGCCGAAGGTGCCCGGCTCGAGGAAATCCTGGACGATGAAGACGGGAATCGTCCGCTCGTCGGTGAGCACCACGCTCGCGCGGAGCTGGTCGAGCTCCGAGGTGGTGTCGTCGACGAAGGGGCTGCGCCAATCGATGACGCTGGGCTCGTCCATGAGGAGACCGGGCGCGCCCGCGTCGGCGTAGACCCGGACGGCCTCGCCGAGCGCCGCGCGGAGCGTGGTGTCGTCGATGAAGGTGTCCCCTACGAGGATCGGTGCGACCATGATCTGCGTGCCGGCCCCGGACTGGCTCAACACGTGGAGCGTGCCCTCGTCTGCCCCAGGGGCGCCGAAGAGCACGGGCTCGATGGCCACGCATCCGCTGGGTGGGCGGGTCGCTCCGTCCATGGGGAACTGGAGCACCCCGAGCCGATCCTCGTAGTGGTACCAGGGCGCCTCACCGAATCGGTCGATGACGTCCACGACCAGATCGCCCTCGACGGCGACGCGGAAGCCGGCCATGGCGCCCGGATCCTCGAGCGCGAACGCCAGCCCAGCGAGGCCTTCCGGGACCGCGAGCACGATGGGCTCACCGCGGGTCAGATCACCGTCGCGCTCCCAGCGCACGGGGAGATCCATGCGGTAGCCGAGCTCCGGTGTGAGCGGGATGGCTTCGTCGCAGTCGGCGTCGATGGGCTCCGGCCCCCCGCAACCGAGCGCCGAGCCGACGAGGGCCAGAGCGGGCAGGAGGGTCGAAGGAGAGAGCCGCACGCGACGTTCCAGCCCGCAGCATATCCGATCGCGGGTGCTGGGTCGGCCGGCGTCCGCTCACAGCCGCGCTTGACCCAGGGGGGCCCATCGTGTGAACCGTCCGCGTCTTTTGCAGGCGTCGTCCGCGTTCGCGGGCGCGCGAAGGAGTAGTCGACGGATGAAGATCGAAGGGAATGTCGCGCTGATCACTGGCGGAGCCTCCGGGCTCGGCGAGGCCACTGCCCGGGCGCTGGTCGCCAAGGGCGCCAAGGCCGTGCTGGTGGACATGAACGAAGAGCGCGGCGAGGCCGTGGCGAAGGAGCTCGGCGACGGCGTGCGCTTCGCCAAGACCGACGTGACCGACGAGGCCCAGGTGAACGCCGCCCTCGACGTGGCCGCGGAGCTCGGCACCCTGCGCGTCGCGGTGAACTGCGCCGGCGTCGGCTGGGCCGCTCGGACCCTGAAGCGCGACGGCACCCCGCACGACTTCGACCTCTTCAAGAAGGTCATCTCGGTGAACCTCGTCGGCACCTTCAACGTGACTCGCCTCGCCGCGAGCCGGATGAGCCAGACCGACGCCGTCGACGGCGAGCGTGGCGTGGTGGTGAACACCGCCTCGATCGCGGCCTTCGACGGCCAGATCGGCCAGGCGGCCTACGCGGCCTCGAAGGGCGGCGTGGTCGGCATGACCCTCCCGATCGCGCGCGACCTGTCCAAGGCGCAGATTCGCGTCTGCACCATCGCGCCAGGCACCTTCGACACCCCGATGCTCGCCGGTCTCCCGGAGGAGGTCCGCCAGGCCCTCGCCGCCGGCATCCCCAACCCGGCGCGCCTCGGCGACCCCGCGGAGTACGCCGCCCTCGCCTGCCACATCGTGGAGAACGGCTACCTCAACGCCGAGGTCATCCGCCTCGACGGCGCCCTCCGCATGCCGCCGAAGTGAGCTAGCGGCGAAGCCCAGCTCACTGCCCGTGCCCGTGCCCGTGCCCGATCCCCATCGGGCCGCACGGGCACGCGCAATTCAGTGTTTTCATTCTCCGCTCGGATCCCCCGCAAACACAGTGACCTCCGAGGGGCGATCCTGTCCCCGTCAGTCCCAGTCGTGGTCGTGGCGCACGCCGACGTAGGTCGGGAAGCGCGGCACGCCGCCCTTGGTGAGCTCCTGGTAGCGGAAGGTCACGATCGCACCGATGGGCGGCGGGTCGACGCGCTCGGCATCCGAGAAGCCGGTGCCGACCTTGAACTCGGTGCCTTCCTTCAGCACGACACGGAGTGCGCCGAGCCGCCCTTTGTGCTTCCCCCGACCCGCCTCGTGGCCAATCACCCGGGCCTCGGCGTCGAAGAAGCTCTTCACCTTCAGCAGTGACTCCGAGCGTCCGTGGACGTACTTGGACTCGGGCTTGCGGAGCATCAGCCCTTCGCCGCCGAGCGCCTCGATGCGCGCCAGCTCCTTCTTCAGCGTCTCCAGCCCATCGCAGAGGGTGTGCTCGAGCACCTTGGCGTGCTTCCACGCGTGCGCCTCGACGAGCTCCGAGAGCTGCGCGAGTCGATTCTCGAAGGGTCCGCCGAGCTCGGGTCCATCGAAGATGACGTAGGAGAGCTCCGACCACTGCTTCGATCGGTCGGCGCGTCGCGCGATGGACACCGTCCGCTGGAACTCGCCGCGCCCGCCGAAGAGCTCACCGTCGAGTGGATGATCGGGGAGTCCCTCCGTGAACCACTCGGGCGCGAAGTACTCGTTGCCCTGCCGCGAGATGAAGCGCTTGCCGTCCCACCAGGCGCGCACTCCGTCGAGCTTCTCGCTCATCCACCAGCCGCTCGGATCGTGGACGTCGGGGTCGAAGGACTCCGCGAGCAGCACCTTGGGTGCGCCCTCCTTCGCACCGCGCGTGCTCACCGCGCGGGCGGGCAAGCTGCCGAGGCGCTCGGTCTCCGCAGCCTCCCCTCGGAAGCGCCGCAAGTGTTTGCAGGTACGCCGCTCGATGGGGACCGACTGGTTCCGCCACGCCGGGCACGTGCACGAGAAGACGCCACCGACGTTCTTGAGCGTGTAGCTGCGGCCGCCGCTGCCCGGCACCTGGGTCTCTTCGCCGTCCGCGAGGTCCTGCGGCCCATCGTTTCCGCCCTTCGCGCTCGCCTTCGCGGCGGGCGCCGGCGCCTTGGCGACCACCGGCGGCAGCCCTTCGCCGACCTCGGCGTAGCCCTTCTTCACCTTCGAGGCGATCTGCTTGTCGACGTGGGCGACCGCCTTGGCTTCGGTGCCGAGGTCCTTGGTCTTCGTCTGCCCGCTGGTGTCGATCTTCCCCCAGCGAGTCGTCACCGAGCTGCCTTCGCGCTCGATCTCCCAGAACTTGTTCGACTTCTGATCCACGTATTCGAAGCGGCGCATGGTCCCGCATCCTACGCGGGAACGGGCGCTCGGATCCCCGGCGCTCGCGATCAGCCCAGCGAAGCGACGTCTCCCGTCGTGGGCGCGCGGTCCATCCGACCTTCGGCGCGCTCCGGTCGGCCACCGCCGCGGCCGCCGCATCGCTCGGCGAGCGCGCGGAATAGCGCACCGCAGTCGACGGTCGACTCCGGCCCACGAGCCGTGATGACGTGAAAGGCGTCACCCACCGACGCACTGAGAACGACGAGCCTCGAACCGGTCGCTGCCTCGCCGCTCAACGCGCGGAGCGTGGCCACGTCCGTGTCCAACGTCGCCACGGCGGGATCACCGGTGATGGCGGCCGCCTGGGCCTTGGCGAAGGCCGCGCGGGTCGCGCCGAGCTGCTCGCGCGCCTCGCCGAGCTCGCGCTCGAGCTTGTCGATGGCCGCCGGCACGTCGTGCGGGCCGCAAGTGAAGCGCACCGCGAGCGCTCGTAGCGCGTTCGCCTCCGCTCCGAGCACTCGACGGGTACGGGGCCCGGCGGTGAAGGTGACCCGTTGACCACCGCGATGGCGGCTGGCGTCGGTGATGCGCACCCAGCCCACCTGCGCGGTGTCGGTGCAGTGGGTCCCGCCGCACGGCGTGAGATCGAAGCCCTCGACCTCGATGATCCGGATCGCTCCATCCACCTTCGGCGCCCGTCGCAGATCCATCGCCGCGAGCTCCTCCGGGCTCGGGTGCAGTTGACGGACCGGCCGATGCTCGTCGACGACCTGGTTCACCCGCGCTTCGATCGCGCCGAGGGCCTTGGTGCTCAGCTCGCGGTCCAGATCGATGGTCGCGCCCGACTCGCCGAGTCGCGACGACACGGTCGCCGCCTTCCCGAGATCGAGGAGCGCGCGGGAGAGCATGTGTTGGCCGGTGTGCAGCGCCATGTGCTCGTGTCGGCGCACGCGATCGACCTGGCCGCTCACCAACGCGCCGACCGCCGGCAGGTCGCCCTCGATCAGGTGGTGTATTCGCCCGTCGTCGTCGACCTGCACGTCCACGACGCTCAGCCCATCGAGCTGGCCGTGGTCCGGCAACTGACCCCCGGCCTCCGGATAGAAGAGGGTCGCCTCGAGGACGACGGAGGGCCGGCCTCCGTACTCACCGTGAGCCACGACGCGAGCGTCGAACTCGTCGGCGTGAGGGTCGTCCCAGTAGAGCTTTCGGGTCGGCGTGTCGGTCACGCCGGGACCATAGCTCAGGCCGCCCGAGCGGGCCGACGGGCAAGCGCTGGACGCTCGAATCCTAGGTGTGCGTCGGCTCGGCGTGGCTGAACTTGATCACGACCTGGTGGGTCCCGACGGCGGCGCCCTCGAAGGGCTGGCGTGGCAGGAAGCGATTCAAGCAGCGGGAGCCGCGCGGCGACGGGACGGTGCTGCGGAGCACGCGGATGCGCGCGCGACCGCGTCGATTGACGGTGACCCGAAGGGTGATCTCCCCCTCGGGCGACTCGAGGCGCGACGCCTTCCGTCGACAGTCGAGGAGCACCGGGATCGCCTCCCGCAACGAGCGCTGGAGCGCCGCGACCTGCTCGGCCGTCGCCCGACGGCCGCCGGTGACCGTGAACTGCACGTGACCGTTGCCGGAGCGGCCCTCTGCGGTGAAGCGTCCATTCTCATCGCGGGTGACGGTGACGTCGTCCTCCTCGGCGCGTCGCTCCTGGGTGGCGGCCACGCCTTCGGCCGCGGAGTTCGTGAAGGTGAGCACCACGAAGGCGCTGCCCGGCGGACGAAGCGATCCGAGGTCGAGGCGCCGGAGCTCGCGGAGGATGCAACGGGTCAACGCCCGATCCTCGACACCATCCTCGCGCATGCGGACGCTGCCGCCGCTCGCGAGGTCGACGGTCAGGCGCATCTCGCCCTGCACCGTCGGCCGCTCCTCCGTGACCTCGTGATAGCAGCCACGGATGGCGCCCATCTTGGAGCCCACGAGCCCACCGATCTGCGCCAGCTTCTCGGAGTTCGTCCGCGGTCCGCTCTCGAGCGACATCCGCACGTCGGCCGTCGCGGTGATGTTCGCCTCGCCCTGCCCCATCTCCTGGGCGCCCGCAGGCGCGGCCAGGGCCAGGCCGAGGGTCACGAGTGCGAGCTGAATCGGTCGTCTCATCATCTGTCCCACGCCCCCATCATGGCCCAGCGACGGAGAGGTCGCAGAGGATCTTCAGTCGGCCGCCGGGAAAGACGCCGTCCCATCGGAGAAATCCGCTGAGAACGGGCGTCGAGCTCGAGCCGTCGTGAGTCCGCGACCACAGCCGTAGGCGACCGTTCACGGTGCCTTTCGTCGATGAATCCACCTCACCCCTCGGGTGACCGAGTGGTCACGGTTGGCATCGCCGGTGCAATGGGGCGGGGCTCACCCCACGCACGGAGAGCCATCTCATGAACACACGACTTCCCCTTTCTCTGCTTCTCCTCGCCCTCGTGGCCTGCGGCGACGACGACCCCGAGACACTCACCCGAGTCACGGGGGTCACCACGGCCGACCCCGGCTACACGGTCCCGGAGACGACCGGCGCACGCATCCTCTGGGTGGTGAGCAGCGGCTCGCCCGACTACGAGCTGTTGAGCGCGTCGGGCACCGCCTCCCCCACCGGCTTCGAGATCGACCTCGAGGATCCGATCCCCGAGCGCGCGCTGAACACCTATGACGACTTCCGACTCGGCGTCGGCGTCGTGGTGGCGGCGGAAGCGGGGCAGACGCTCATCACCGGCGAAATCGAGACCGACGAACAATGGGAGGCCATCGGAGCCGGCAGTCCCCGCCACGCGATCATCTACGTCGACGGAACGGTCCCGGACGATTTCGAAGCGGACAGCTGGGTGCGCGACTTCCCGGCGGGCTACAGCTGCGGCGAAGGCGTGGCGGCAGCCGAGGGCGAGACCTTCGAGTCCTTCCGGCCGATCGATTGCTCGGAGGTCGTGCTCCGCTTCGGCGACGTCGACGACTTCGACTGGGTGAACTGGACCTGACCCCCTGCGCCTCGTCCCCCGGCTCGAGCCGGGGGACGACTCGCGCTTCGGCCGATCGCTGCTAGGCAGTGGCCGATGAGCGACGAACGATCAGAGGCTCCCGCCGAGGGGCTCGACCCCGCCGAGGCGGAGCGCGTCGTCGAGTTCCTCGAGGCCATCGTCGAAGACCGCGGGGTGCTCGCGGACCTCGACACCGACCTGATCCGGCGGCTGATGACGGCCGCGGGCCGCGCGAGCCGGCCGACCAAGGGGGAGCAGAAGAAGCTCCACCGCGAGTACCGGAAGCGCCGCCGGGATGCTCGGCGAGCGAAGGACGAAGCGCTCCTGGACGCGACCGGGATCCGCGAGAAGCGCCGGGAGCAGGTCTTCCAGACGCCGGACCTCCACGAGAAGGTCGACCCCGGCGACGTCTCCGATTGGCCGAAGCTGATCGAGGAGCGCAGCTGCTACATCTGCAAGGCGAGCTTCGACCGACTTCACAACTTCTACGAC
This sequence comes from uncultured Sandaracinus sp., assembly GCA_964462035.1. Classification (GTDB taxonomy): domain Bacteria; phylum Myxococcota_A; class Polyangia; order Polyangiales; family Houyiibacteriaceae; genus UBA1660. Next base: position 34,349 of record CAYXAP010000017.1, on the reverse strand, counting down.
CAGCTCTGCCCGAGCTGCGCCGTGAAGAACTACGAGAAGCGTTTCCAGACCGCGGACCTGAACGGCCGGGTGGCCCTGCTCACCGGTGGCCGCGTGAAGATCGGCTACCAGGCCGGCGTGATGCTGCTGCGCGCCGGCGCCCATCTCGTGGTGACCACGCGCTTCCCTGCAGACGCCGCTCGCCGCTACGCCGCGGAGAAGGACCACGAGGACTGGATCGACCGGCTCGAGATCCACGGGCTCGACCTCCGACACACGCCCAGTGTCGAAGCGTTCGCGGCGCACATGCTCGAGACCCACGACCGGCTGGACTTCATCATCCACAACGCCTGCCAGACGGTGCGGCGACCGAGCGGCTGGTACGGCCACTTGATGCCCGGCGAGCGCGCGCCGGTGGCCAAGCTCCCGCCCGCGCAGCAGAAGGCGCTGGCGTCGCACACCGCGCGCATCCGCGAGCTGCAGCGTTCACTCGGCGACGGCGAGGCCGCGCTGACGGCCGGCAAGGACGCCACGGGCACGATGACCTGGGCGGACGCGCCGGCGCTCAGCCAGCTCGCGCTCCTCGAGGAGGATCTGCACGCTGGTGAGGCCCTCTTCCCGCAGGGCGAGCTCGACCAGGACCTGCAGCAGATCGACCTGCGCGACAGCAACAGCTGGCGCATGACCCTCGCGGAGGTGCCGACCGTCGAGCTCCTCGAGGTGCTGCTGGTCAACGCGACCGCGCCCTTCGTGCTCAACGCCCGACTCAAGCGGCTGATGCTCCAGGTGCCCACCCGCGACAAGCACATCGTCAACGTCTCGGCGATGGAGGGGCAGTTCTATCGGTCGCAGAAGACCGACAAGCACCCGCACACGAACATGGCCAAGGCCGCGCTCAACATGATGACCCGCACGTCGGCCGTGGAGTACGCCGAAGACGGCATCCACATGAACAGCGTGGACACTGGCTGGGTCACCGACGAAGACGCGCACGTCATCGCCGAACGCAAGCGCGCGGTGCACCGCTTCCACCCGCCGCTCGACATCGTCGACGGCGCGGCTCGGATCCTCGACCCGATCTTCCACGGCATCAACACCGGCGAGCACCTCTTCGGTCTCTTCCTCAAGGACTACGTCGCCACCCGCTGGTGAGCGTCCAGAGATCACGGCCGCGTTCACGAGGATTGGACCGTAGACGGGGAGCACGACTGCCCGCGGAGGCCCGGCCGATCGTCCACGGCGAGGATGCTCGAAGCTGCATCTCGAAGGCTCTATCCCCGGAGCACATCCAGATCTTGCTTCGGGAAGGCTGCGAAGCGGACTTTGCGCATCTCCTCCGCGCACTGCAGGAGCTCGCCCGGAACGAGCCCCACCTGCTCGTGACCGCGTCGGATGAGTTCCATCTCTCTGGCGACGACGTCCTGGACGTTGGCGAACCTCGCGATGTTCTCGACCCCGCTCCCGCGCACGGAGGCGCGGCTTTTCGAACGGGTCCAGCACCGATGGACCGCGTCTATCGAGCGCCGCCAACTGGGATGGACTCGAAAACGGTCGCTCGCACGTTCCTGGAGCGACTCACCTAGCAACGTCCCGACGATGGGCCGAGCTCATCGACCCGAGCGTCCACGGCATCCACACGGGCGAGCACCTCTTCGGTCTCTTCTCGAAGGACCCAGCTGGTCAGCGACCGCTCGCTGGAGCCCTACGGCACGCGGAAGAGGCGTCGGGTCTCGGCGGCGGAGAAGCGGCGGCGCGGGTTCACGTCGTAGAACTCGGTGGTGGTCGTGTCGCCGCTGACCTCGACCATCTTCATGGTCTTCACGGCGAAGCCCTCGCCGGTGAGCACCATCTCTCGCAGGAAGCGCGCGAGCTGCTGGTTCCGCGGCTTCAGCGTCAGGGTCCACTCGGCGCCATCGCGCTCGTAGTCGACCCGGTAGGTTCGTTCGAGCGCGGCCCGATCGCCGGCGAGCACGTAGCGGAAGCTCTCGACGAAGCCGGCGAGCACCGGGCTCTCACCGAGCTCGACGACCTGTCGCTCGCCTTCGGACGCGAAGGTCAGCCGGTCACCTTCCAGCAACGCGTAGCTCTCGGTCGGGCTCGTCACCTTCCGCATCAGCTTCCCCGGCGGCGTGAAGTAGAGGACGCCCTCGCTGCGGACCGGCACCGCCAGGAGCGCGATGCGCTTCTCCTCCCGGAAACGGGCGCTCATGCCCGGCATGGCGGCGAAGCGCTGCAGCAACGCGTCGAGGCTCGGCGCGCCCTGCTGCGCCGAGACCGAAGGGACGGTCGGCGCGGCGAGGCTAAGCAGCGCCAGCAGGGTCCAAAATGCGGTCGCGAATCTCACGGGGGGTCTCCATGAACATCTCGCCCTCGTTCGAGGTGACCACCAGGGTGGTCCACGCTCGGGCGGAGCGCTTGTCGTGGGTCAGGTTTCGGATCTCGTAGCTCACCAGCAGCCGCTGCTCGATCTCCTTGAAGCGGGCTTCCACGGCGAGCCGCTCGTCGAAGCGCATGGGGAAGGCGTAGCGACAGCGGGTCTCGATCATCAAGAGCCGGAAGCCCATCGCCATGAAGTCCGCCACGTCGAGCCGGTGTCGGTGGAAGAGGTCGGTTCGCGCGATCTCCAGGTATTTGTAGTAGTGGCCGTGCCAAACGATCCCCAGCGGGTCGCAATCGTGGAAGGGCACCAGCTGCTCGTGGTGCCCCAGGTGGACGCCGATGGCGGTCTTTTTCTTCAATGGTCGTCCTTCGGAGGGGCCGCCGCGGGGGGCTCGGCCCAGAAGTCGTAGAAGTTGAACCAGTTGTCCGGGGCGTCCTTGCAGAAGTCCGCGAGGATGTCGGCGTACTGTTGGGCGTAGGCCTGGATGGCCTCCATCCGGTTGCCCCGGGGCAGCTTCACGCGCTCGGCGAAGGGGATGCAGAAGAGCTCGTAGGTGGCCTTGCCCCGATAGATGCCGGCGACGAAGTAGACCGGCGCCTTGAGGGTGGCCGCCAGCACGTAGGGCCCCGCCGGGAGCCAGGCCTCCTGGCCGAGGAAGTCGACCTTCACCGCCTTGGCGCCCGGCTGGACCCGATCGCCGAGGATGGCCACCAAGCCGCCCTCCTCGAGTTTCTCGCGAATGGAGAGCATGAAGCCCATGCGCCCGCCCTCGGAGTCGATCTCGATCAGCCGGACCTTCGAGCCGGGATCGAGCTCCTCGAGCACCTGGTTGAAGCGGCGGGCGTTCTTCGTGAACACCACCGGATAGAGCGGGAGCGCCTCGCGGCCGCTCTGCTCACGCATCGCGTGGAACGAGCCGAGGTGGGCGCCGAGGAGGATCGCCCCCCGCCCGCTGTCGCGGAGCTTCGCCAGGTGATGGTGGCCGTTGCGGGTCACACGGAAGAAATCCGTCTTGCCGCGCATGAAGAAGAGCGCGTCCAGGGCACACTGCGCGAAGCGCCGCACCTGCCGGTAGACGTCCATCCGGGTGGTCTTCATCCCCAGCCGTGCGCGGAACTGCTCGGTGGCCTTGTTCGCAGGCGTGCTGAGCAGCGTGTAATAGGCGGCGATCGCCGCGACGAGCCCGCGGCCCGCGGTGCGGCCCATCATGGTGGCCATGACGATCACGGCCTTGATGCCGAAGACGGAGCCGCGCTCGCTGACGTCTCGCCAGCCTGCCTGCTCGAGCTCTTCCTTCCGCTCGGCGCGCTCCTGGGCGCGCTCGCGGCCGAGGATGCGTCCGCGCAGATCCAGATCCGTGGGGCTCACGCGTCCTCCTCGTTCGGCCGCGGCGGCCAGACCATCGCGAGCAACCGGTCGTGCGGACCGCGGCCGTAGTCGCGGAAGCGCACCTTCCGCAGGATGTACTCACCCACGAACATGCCGCCCATGAGCGCATACGCGATGCCGCCCGCGTAGATGGCCCACCAGCGGGTGGGCGCCACCAGCGCCAGCACCCCGGCGAGCGCGCCGTTGAAGGAGAAGAAGACGCACCACGCGACGGTGACCTGCCGGCAGTGCGCCACCTTCGCCGCGCCGTTCGGACCCTCGCCGAGCTCCGGCTCCTGCATCCGCGCGAAGCGCTCGATGATGGGCATCTCGCCCTTCAGCGAGAACGCGAACTGCGCGAGGAGCGCGGCGCTGATCAGCACCGGGAGGAAGAGGAAGAAGACCGGCTCGTTCAGGAGCGTCCCCGTGAGCAGCAGCGCCATGACGCTGAGGGGGAGTCGCAGCACCGGCCAGAGGTGGGTGCGGTCGCTCTTGAAGACCCGCATGCCGACCAGCGGGACCACGATGGACATCGCCACCAGCCCGACCGTCCGAGGCGAACGGTGGGTCAGCGCCCACCAGAGCGCCACCGGATAGGCCACGGCCAATACGGCGTTCACGATCCCCAGGAAGACCTTCAACGGTCCCTCATCAGCCGCTAGAGTCCCCCGCTCATCACGATGACCTGGCCGGTCACGTAGGCGGCGCCGTCGCTGGCCAGCCAGGCCGCGAGCGACGCGACCTCTTCGGGCTTGCCGATCCGACGGGCGGGGATCTGCTTCATGATCAGGTCGATGGGCGCGCCTTCGATCATCTCCGTCTCGACGAGGCCGGGAGCGATGGCATTCACGGTGATCTTCCGCTTGGCCACCTCGATGGCCAGGGCCTTGGTGGCCCCGATGAGGCCGGCCTTGGCGGCCGAGTAGTTCACCTGCCCGCGGTTGCCGTTCACACCGCTGACCGAGGCGATGTTGATGATCCGGCCCCAGCGCTTGCGACACATGGGCATCACCAGCGGGCGGGTCACGTTGAAGAAGCCGTCGAGGGTCGTCCGGGTGACCTTCTCCCAGGCATCCCAGCTCATCTGCGGAAAGCTGTCGTCGATGGCGACGCCGGCGTTGTTCACGAGCACGCCGATGGTCAGCCCCTCCGCGAGGAGCGCCTCGACCGCCGGGGTGGCCTGCTCACGGTCGGCGACGTCGAACTTGCAGAGTCGGACGGTGCGCCCGGCGCCCTCGATCTCGGCCTTCACGGCGTTGGCGGCGTCGTCGTTCGAGCGGTAGTTGAGGAGAATCGGGTGTCCCGCCGCCGCGAGCGCCTTGGCGATCGCCGCGCCGATGCCACGAGATCCCCCGGTGACCAGAGCGTGAGGCTTGCTCATGCGGCCCTCCTTAGCACGGCCTGCATCTTTGGCCCGAGAGTGAACCCAGACGGCGGCTCAGCCCTCGGCGCCGCCGACCTGCATCGCGATGGCCCGCTCGATCACCGGCCCCCAGCTGACCCACTTGTGCTCGCCGGCGAACTCCTCGGCGTGGTGCGGCACGCCGGCCTCCTCGAGGTGCTGGTGGAGCGCTTCGTTCGAGGCCTTGATGCCCTCCCTGTCCCCCTCGGCCCAGCCCAGGAAGAGCCGCACATGGAGGTCCTCCGGCGCCTGCCAGACCAAGAAGGGGTCGTCGGGGGCGACGTCGGCCGGCGAGCGCGGCGGTCCGAAGACGCGGTGGGTCGGGATGAAGAGAGCGTAGAGCCGGTCGTCGACGAACTCGAGCATCCGCTTCGTGTCGAAGATCGGACCGCTCAGCACCGTCGCCGTCGCGAAGTGCTCGTGATGGCGGAGCGCGAAGCGGAGAGTCCCGGCGCCGCCCATGGAGACGCCCATGACGTGGCAGTCGTCCGGGCATCGCTTGGTGTGGTAGGTGCGCTGGACGTCCGGGAGGAGCTCCATCAGGAGCCAATCCTCGTAGCGACGGGTCCCGTCCCACCAGTTGATCCAGAAGCCGTTGTCGCCCTGGGGCAGCACGACGACCACCCGGGGCAGGCGCCCCTCCTCGATGGCCGCGTCGAGCCGCTCGGCCACGCCGTACTGCTCGAAGTTCTGAGGCTCGTCGCCGCCACCGTGGAGGAAGAGCACCAGCGGCAGCTCCTCGTCCGGCGAGAACCCCGGCGGCGTGTAGGCCGCGTAGGAGAGGTGTGCCCCGTTCATCGCCTGGCTCGTCACCGGTACGTAGTCGAGGCGCTCCCGCTGCTGGCCACAGCCGGCGAGCAGCATCAGGGCGAGCGTGGTGGCGACGCGTGTCATCGGCGGTTTCTAAGGCCAGCGCGCCTCGCCGACCAGGGTCCATGAACGTGTTCCACCCCACGGTCGCTGAGCCACTTCGGCGCGCTCGCGGCACCCTACGCCGTGAGACCGATCCACATCCTCGCCGCGCTCCTCCTCGCGCTCGCGCTCGGCTGCTTCCGTACCCACGGCGACCGCCCCGACGACCACACCGACCTCGGCCCCGCGGACCGCGACCTCGGCCGCCCGAGTCGCGACTCGGGCACGCCCTCGCTGGATGCGTTCGTGGACTGCCCCCCGGACCTCGGACCGCCCATCCCCGAAATCCGCATCACCGCCGAAGAAGCGGACTGCGTGGGCCTGACCCATTCGGACTGCGCGAGCTGTCACCAGCGCGACGACGGCTGGGTGCTCCGACCCATGGGCGCACCCTCACCGCCGATCGGGCCCACCGATCCGATCGACATCAGCCTGTGCATTCCCGATTGCCGCTTCGACTGAACCCCTGGCCCGGGGCGAACGGCCCGGGCGCCGATATCTGGGCTAGCCTCCGTCCATGACCGAGTGGTTCGAGGCGAACTTCGAGACCGACACCTGGCTGCGGATTCACCGCGCCTACTGGCGGGAGGTGTCGGCGACCGACGTGGCGGAACGCCTCGAAGGGGCCATGTCCATCCCGCCGAAGAGCCGGATCCTCGATGTGCCCTGTGGCATCGGCGCGCTGAGCGCGGCGCTCGCCGATCGGGGCCACACGGTCCACGGGGTGGACCGCTCGGAGAAGGTGCTCGAGGCGGCCCGAGCGCACGTCGGCGAGCGCGCCGTCACGCTCGAACGACGCGACATGCGCGAGCTCGACGCGGAATCCGAGTTCGACGCTGCCATCTGCTGGTGGGGGAGCTTCGGCTATTTCGGAGACGACGGAGACGAGGCCTTCGTCCGCGCCGTTCGGCGAGCCCTCGCTCCGGGCGGGGTGTTCCTGATCGAAGGGTTCGTGATGGAGTCGCTGCTGCCGACGTACCTGCCCGCGGGGGTCATGCGCTTCGACGACATCATGGTGGTCGACGAACGCCGCCTCGATCTCGAGAGCTCGATCATCGAGAGCACATGGCGGGTCCTCGAATCGGACCAGGTGGTCGAGGTCATGGACGTCCGGGTGCGACTCTATGCCTGGCAGCAGCTCCGCGCGATGTTGGAGCGGGCGGGCTTCGAGAGCGTCACTCTTCTCGGCGCCGCCACCCTGGAACCGTTCGAGGTCACACCGCGCGGCGGCCGCACTCTCACGCTGGCCCGTCGTTGACCATCCGCAGGCATCGAGACCTCCGGCCGGTCCTGCTGATCGGGGTGCTCCTCGGGGCGTGTGGCGCCACGCAGGAGGGGGCGAGCCAATCGGGCCTCGGTCGCGAAGACGAGGCGCGAGCGATGGCGGTTCGGCGATCTCGGTGCGCCGAGCTCGAGCTCGAGTCGGTGCACGTCGAGGACCTGCAGGGGTTCCAGCTGCCGGTCTACACGTTTCGAGGCTGTGAGACCGCCGTCCACGTCGTGTGCGACGACGACGAGTGCGCCGTCGCGCGGCTGTCGTGCCCGAGCTTCGAGCCCGACGACCCGATGCACCCCGAAGGCGGTCGACTCCACGTCCGGCCTCCCGAAGAAGAGCAGCCGGCGCTCGACCTCTCGAACGGCGCCTACGAGCTCGAGGACGCCGACTGCTTCTACCTCTTGGACGAGGCCGACTGACCGGGAGCGAGCGCTCGGTCGGCGAGCTCGTCGAAGACCGGCGTCCACGCCGCCCAACCGTGAGGTCCGGGGATCGAGAAGACGTGGTCCTCGGCGAGCGCGTCCCGGAGCAGCCGAAAGTCCGCGACCGACGGATCCTGCTCGCCGTAGCCGAGGTAGATGGGCGTGCCGCCGTCGGCCAGCTGGGTCTTGATCCACGCCCAGTTTCGGCGCGTCACGTCCGAGCGGTCACCAGCCGGACCGTCCAGGTCGCCAGGCGACCACGCATCGAGCCCCTCGGCTCGGATCTCGTCGAGCACCTCCGGCTCGCCGAGGTAGGGCGCCATCAGGATCACCCCGGCGACCTCATCCGGATGGGCCGCCGCATAGCTCACGGCGCCGAAGCCACCCATCGAGGTGCCCACCAGCCAGATGCGCTCGTAGCCGAGGCGCAGCGCCGGACCGACGACGTCGCTCTCCAGGCGCGGCAGCACGGAGAAGTCCCGGTAGAAGCCGAAGTGAGCGTGGGCGCCCAACGCATCGAAGCGGGTCTGCTCCCGAACGATGTCCACCAGCCCGTGGCGCTCGAAGACACCGCCATCATCGCCGAATCCCGGGAGGAAGACGACCAGCCCCTCGGCACGCTCGGGCCCGTGCTCGGCGTGGTCGAGCACGCGGATCGGCGGGGTGGGCGAGGTGAGGAAGCACCCGGCGACGAACGGAAGCAACAGCGGGACACGGCGCATGGGTCGAGAGCCTGGGGCATGGCGCCCACTCTTCCAAGGGTCGCGGTGCTCGACCCAATCAGCCATCGCCACTCGCTGCGCGGTTCTCTATGATGATCGCGACCGTGGAGCAGCTATCCGGACTGGACGCGTCGTTTCTCTACTTGGAGACGCCGCGAATGCACCTGCACGTGGCGATGTGCGCCGTGCTGGACCCGCGCGAGATGCCCAACGGGTACCGCTTCGAGACCGTGGTCGAGCACATCCGCGAGCGGGTGCACCTGGTGCCGCCCTTCCGCCGACGTCTGCGCGAGGATCCGCTCGGGCTCAACCACCCCTTCTGGGTCGAGGACCCGGATCTGGACCTCATCCACCACGTCCGGCGAGTCACGCTGCCAGCGCCCGGTGGGATGGTCGAGCTCGGCGAGATGATCGGTCGGATCAACTCGGTCCCCCTGCCCCGCAGCCGCCCGCTCTGGGAAATCTGGGTCATCGAGGGTCTGCGCGATGGGCGCTTCGCCATCGTCGCGAAGGTCCACCACGCCGCCGTGGATGGCACGTCGGGCGCCGGCCTGCTGGTGAACTTCTTCAGCGTTCAGCGGAACGCGCCGGCCCCCAAGAAGCCGACGAAGAGCGACGCGCCGGAGCCGATTCCCTCGGACATCGAGATGCTCCGGGAGGCGGCGCGTGCTCGGCTCGCCCAGCCGCGAAAGCTGGTCGAGCTGGCCCAGAAGACCGTGCAAGCGGTGCGCGCCGTCGCCGACCGACGGAAGGGTACCGACGTCGCGGTTGGCGGCACGCCGCTGCGCGCTCCGAAGGTGTCGTTCAACGGCGCGCTCGGCCCGAAGCGAGATGCAGCGTTCGCGCGGCTCCCGCTCGACGGGCTGAAGGCCATCAAGAACGCCGCCGATGGCGTGAAGCTCAACGACGTCATCCTGGCCATCTGCGCCGGCGTGCTCCGCCACTACCTCCTGGCGAAGGACGGTCTGCCGAACGAACCGCTGGTGGCGACCTGCCCGATCTCGGTCGGTGGCAACCGGGGCTCGAACCATGTCTCGGCGATGTTCGTTCCGCTGCCAGTCCACCTCGGGGACGGGTCCGAACGCCTGCGGGCGATCCATCGCTCGACGCAGGGCGCGAAGGAAGAGCACAACGCCCTCGGCGCCGAGATGCTGCAGGACTGGGCCGAGCTCGCGGCCCCCACCACCTTCGAGCTGGCCGCCCGCTTCTACACGCGGCTCAAGCTCGCCGACCGACACCGGCCGGTACACAACCTCATCGTCTCCAACGTCCCGGGCCCGCCCTTCCCCATCTACTTCGCCGGCGCCGAGCTCGAGGCCATCTACCCGATGGGCCCAGTGCTCGAAGGCTCGGGGCTGAACGTGACGGTGATGAGCTACTGCGGGAACGTCGACTTCGGCTTCATGGTCGCCAAGAACCTCGTCCCCGACGTCTGGAACGTCGCCGAAGCCGTGCACGACGCCTACCGAGAGCTCCAGGTCTGCTACGGCCTCGAGCGCCCGAGCGAGCCGAACGAGGCTCAGCCCGGCGCGCCCGCGGAATAGCTCAGTCGCACATCTCGTCGACGGTGCCGTCGCAGTCCTCGTCGACCGATCCCTCGCAGACCTCGGGCGTGGGTACGACCGAGCAGCTCGTGAACGTGCCGTCGACGCACGTCTGAGTGGCTCCCGCGCAGGCGCCGGGGAGCATGCAGTCCCGGACCGTTCCCGCCTCGCAGTCGCACCCCTCGTTGACCGTGCCGTCGCAGTTCTCGTCCACACCGGCGGTGTCGCAGACCTCGGGGTTCCCCGGGTTCACTGCCGCGTCCGAGTCGTCGCAGTCGGTGTCACCGTTCACGTAGCCGGTCGGCAGAGCGCACACCTGCATGCTCTCGCTCGCGTCGCCGAAGCCGTCGCCATCCGCATCGCGGTACGCCGTGACCGCCACCCCCTCGTCGACGTCGCCGTCGCAGTCGTTGTCCTGCAGGTCGCAGGTCTCCACGTTGCCGGGGCTCTGGGTCGCGTCCTCGTCGTCGCAGTCGTCGCCGCCGCAGGCTTCGCTCTCGACTCCGTCTCCATCCACGTCGCACTGACCGCCGTCGATCGGTCCGCCATCGAGACCGAGGTCCGTACCGGCATCCCGCGCGCCGGCGTCCGTCCCCAGGTCCGGAGAAGGCGACACGTCCGAGTCGTCGCCGCACGCAGCGACCGACGAAACCAGCAGGAGAAGCGCTAGGGTTCTACTCATGGCGTGAGCCTAGCGCACGACTGGATTCGCGACGAAGAGGAAGCGCCCCCGAGCCCGCGGATGGCGTAGAGTCGGGCTCCCGATGGACCCCGTATCCGTCTTCCTGCTCGTGGTCGCGTTGGTCCTGCTCGTCGGGATCGCGGGCGAGGTCGTCTTCCAACGTACCGGCATCCCGGACGTGCTCTGGCTGATCACGATCGGGGCCCTCTTCGGTCCGGTGCTCGGGCTGGTCGAGCGCGAGGCGCTCCTCGCTTCGGCGCCGCACATCGGCGCTCTCGCGCTCGTGGTCGTCCTCTTCGACGGCGGGAGCGAGCTCCGCCTCGACGAGCTCGGGAACTCCGCCGGTCGCAGCGTGAGCATGGCGGGCCTCGGCTTCCTGATCGCGGTGGGGGTGACGGCGCCGACCGTGATGATCGGCAAGTGGCTCCACCTCGTGCCGGTGAGCTGGGGTTGGACTCACGCGATCATGATCGGTGCGCTCGTCGGAGGCTCGAGCTCCGTCGTCGTCATGCCCGCCCTGCGGCGCGCCGAGCTCCGTGAGCGCTTCACCGGTATGGTGAACCTCGAGATCGCGCTGACCGACGTGTTCACGGTCGTCGTGACCGGCGCCATCCTGGCGATCATGGGGCACCGCGCGACGGGCGCGGAGGGCTCGGCCGCGCTGGTGCTGGTGCAGTCGTTCGTGGTCGGCGCCGTGCTCGGCTGCGTCGGTGGCCTGATCGCCGCTCTCGCGCTCCGGCGGCTGGGCCACAGCGACTTCGCGTACCCACTGCTCCTCGGCTGGCTCTTCCTGCTCCACGTCGGCGTCGAGGAGCTCGGCGGCTCGGGTGCGTTGGGCATCCTCGCCGCAGCGGTGATGGTCGGCAACGCACCGAACCTCGAAAAGAGCACTGGGCTGGCGCGCGCGGCCCGGGTCGGCAAGAGCTTCAGCGGGGTCCACGATCCGATCAGCTTTCTGATCAAGAGCTTCTTCTTCGCCTTCGTCGGCGCGATGCTCGGGCCGCACTGGGGCGCGTTCCTCTTCGGCATGGCCATCGGTGTGGTCCTCCTCTTCGCGCGGCTCGCCGCCGCCGGGTTGGCCACGCTCAAGTCGGGCATGAGCACCCCCAGCCGCGTGCTGCTCGGCTTCCTCGCACCCCGAGGGATGGCCGCCGGCGCACTGGCGCTCCTGCCCCTGCGCGCCGGCGTGCCCGAAGCCGAGGGCCTACCGCCCATCGTCTTCGCGGCGCTCGCGGGCTCCATCGTCACCTTCGCGATCGGCTTCCCGCTCCTTCGCCGGCGGCTGCCAGAGGAGGCCTTCGGTGCCGGTGACGGCAGCGAGAGCGATTCGGGCTGGAGCATCTCCGAAGCGATCGCGACGGCGAAGCCGAGCCCCCTCTCCGCGCTCCCGAGCTTCGAGTTCCAGGAGGAGCCACCGACCGAGAAGCGCAAGAAGCTCTCGCGCGGTTCGGATGGCTTGGCGCACTCGAGCTCGGGCTCCGGAAGCGACGAGCGACCGACCCGGGCCCCCGCTGGGAGCGATGCCCGCGAGGATGTCGGGCGCGCAAAGACGGTGCGGCCGCCGGCCAGCCCGCTTGCTCGGGCGCCCACCGCGAAGCAAGTCCCTGAAGGGATCGAACCGGAGGACGAGACGTGAGCGACGAACGAGTACGAGTGGACCGCGATGGAGCGGTCGCCACGGTGTGGCTGACCCGCGGCGAGAAGCGCAACGGGCTCGATGCGCCGATGTTCGAGCAGCTCATCGCCGCCGGTCGGTCGCTCGAAGGAGACAAGAGCCTCCGGGCCGTGGTGCTCGCCGGCGAGGGGCCGGCGTTCTGCGCGGGGCTCGACTTCCAGAGCTTCATGGCCACCCCGAAGGCCTTCGAGGTGCTCCTCGATCGCAAGGGGCCGACCAACGTGGCGCAGGAGGTGGGCTGGGTGTGGCGGGAGCTGCCCGTCCCGGTCATCGCTGCCATTCACGGTCCCTGCTTCGGTGGCGGGCTGCAGATCGCGCTCGGGGCCGACGTCCGGCTCGCGCACCCCGACGCACAGCTCTCGGTGATGGAGATCCGGTGGGGCCTGATCCCGGACATGGGGATCACCCAGACGCTCCTGCCGCTGGTGCGGCCGGACGTCGCGAAGGAGCTGACCTTCACCGGTCGGCGAGTCTCGGGCACCGAGGCGCTCGAGCTCGGGCTGGTCACCCGCGTCGTGGACGACCCCCAGGCCGAGGCCAAGGCGCTGGCCGACACCATCGCCAGCAAGAGCCCCCACGCCATCCGTGCGGCGAAGGCCCTCTTCGACCGGTCGCCCGGCCTCTCGCCGGCGGAGTCCTTCGCGCTCGAGACGGAGCTCCAGATGCCGCTGCTGGGGAGCAAGAACCAACTCGAGGCCATCCAGGCCAACATGATGAAGCGGCCTCCAGCCTTCGAAGACGTCGACTGAGCCGCGGGCTGGCTGCGGGCCCTCGGGATGCTATGGGGGTCGGTCCGAATGGATCGACGAACGACCCGGCGCCTCCTCGGCGCCATCCAGGAAGAGAACGCGCGGGCCTTCGAAGGCCTGCACATCAAGGGACACAAGCGCCCGCACTTCCTGTCGCACCTGGTCCGGCATCGGGAGGAGTGGGTCCTCGAGGCCCGCTTCGGGGCGCTCTCCAAGGACGTCCATACGGTGGCGCGCACCGGACTGGTCGACGTCCGCGTGGGCAGCTACCGGCGCGATCAGATCGCCAACGGCGGCCTGCACGACAACTCGCGCGACCTCGAGAGCTACGAGTGGGTGCAGCTGCCCTTCGGTGGGAGCGGCCACGGGTTCCGCCACGCGCTGTGGCGCCTGACCGAGGTGAAGTACCGCGAGGCCTGCGACGACCTGCTCCACAAGAAGGCGGTCGAGCTCAACTACCTCGACCCGAGCCGGAAGCTCGGCGCCCTCGAGCGGCGCGACCCGGTCCAAGCGTTCGAATTCGAAGCGCTCCCCGCCATCGACCACGACCACTGGGTTCGCTACGTCACCAAGCTGAGCGCCGCGATGAAGCGGCTGCCGATGGTCCGTGACGGCGACGTCCGCTTCCGCGCCACCAACCAGGTACGGGTCTTCGTGAGCAGCGAGGGCGCCACGGTGGTCGAGTCCAACCCGCAGCGCGCCATCGACGTGTACCTCTGGTACCTCGCGCCCGATGGGCACACGCTCCCCTACTCGAAGACCTTCTTCGTCACCGATGAGACCGAGCTGCCGACCGAGCCGCAGCTGAAGCAGTTCCTCCGGCGCATCCACCGCCGGCTCGAGACCCTGTCGAAGGCGCCCGTGCTCCGGAGCTACGCGGGTCCCGTGCTGCTCGATCCCACACCGGCCGGGCTGCTGGTGCACGAAGCCATCGGCCACCGTCTCGAGGGCAGCCGGCTCCTCTCGCAGGGCGAGGGGCAGACCTTCCGTGACTCGGTCGACTCGGAGATCCTCCTGCCAGGGATCGACATCTGGGACGACCCGACGCTCTCGACCTTCCAGGGCAAGACGCTGACCGGCCACTACGCCTACGACGACGAGGGAGTCCCCTCGAGCCGCGCGGACCTGGTCGAAGACGGCGTGTTGCGCGGGTTCCTCACCACTCGCTCACCGATCGCCAAGGGCCACAGGTCCAACGGCCACGCCCGGAGCGCGCACCACGGTCGCGCCATCAGCCGAATGGGCGTCACCGTCATGGAGGCTCACCACGGTCTGGATGACGACGCGCTGATGGCGGCGTTCCTCGACGAGATTCGCGCGCAAGGCGCGCCCTACGGGCTGCGGATCCTCGAGGCTTCGAGCGGCGAGACCTCGACCGACGCCTACGACTTCCAGGCGTTCCTCGGGGACGTGGATCTCGCGGCCCGCGTCTTCCCCGACGGGCGGCAGGAGCTGGTTCGCGGTCTGGACCTCGTCGGCACGCCGTTGAACGCCGTCCGAAGCATCATCGCTGCAGGTGCTCGGCAAGAGGTCGACAACGCCTGGTGCGGTGCCGAGAGCGGCTACGTGCCGGTCACGACGATCGCCCCGAGCCTCCTGGTCGACGAGCTGGAGCTCCAGGCGAAGCCGATGCGGCCGATGACGCAGTTCGCCTACCCGATGCCCTGGGAAGGGTGAAGTAGGGCCGAATCCGATTCGGAATCGCTCCCCAGACGGGGATCGTGCAATTCTGCGACTAGCGAGAACGGATTTTCCCACTGTTCTAGGGGTGGGTTCGTCGCTATCTTTGGCGTTCATGGTGACTCACGCTCGCGACCACTCGGCTCTGGTCGACCCGGTCTCGGGGACCCACCTACGGCCCAGGCGCGCAGCGCCAGGCCGGGTCCTCCTGATCGAGTCGGACGACGAGCGTGCGGACGCGTGGCGCAAAGCCCTGGCTCCGGGCCAGGTCAGCCGCGTGAATCACCTCGAGGAGGCGGCCGACCGCCTCGACGCCCACGGCGACGTGCCCGACCTGCTCCTGATCGGGTGCGCGGTGCGCGGCTCCGACACCGACCGGGACCACCTGGTCGAGTTCTTCATGGGCAACGACATCGTCACCCGCTCGGTGCTCTACGTGGACGCGCGCCGCTGCACGATGGAGATCGCGACTGCGATGCTGACCATCGGTGCGGCCGTTCGCCCTGGGAACTCCTGGGAGGCGGTCAGCGGTGACTGGGTGCGGCTGGCATTCGCCACCGGACAGAGCAGCACGAGCGACGAAGAGACCTACCAGCTCGCCAAGAACATCGCGGCGACCGAGGTGGCCGACCGCTACAACCTCACGGCCGCCCACCTCGAGCTGCTGCGAGCGCTGCTCGAAGAAGATCATCGACGCGAGGTCGCCAAGCTCCTCGGACGGAGCCACGGCACCGTGCGCGTTCAGCTGGGCCAGATGCGGGATCGCTCGCACCTGAGCACGGCGGAGCTGGTGCGCGAGACCTTCGGCGTCGCGGCCAAGTCCATGCCGCACCTGGCCAGCCTGGTCCGCTGAGCTCGCCTTCGAGCTCGGCTCACCTGTACTTCGGGACCCAGCCGCTGGTGTCCTGGAAGAGGCGCACGCAGCGGATGGTCTTCATCTCGGTCAGCTCGAAACGGTGGTAGCGCTCCTTGGGCACGACGATGAGATCGCCGGCCTCGACCTTCACGCGCATCCACTGGTCGTCCTTGCTGCGGATGTCGAAGATGCCTTCGCCCTCGAGGACGAAGCGGACCTCGTCCTCGTCGTGCAGATGCTCGTCGTCGAACTTGGCGCAGATGGCGTCGAGGTTCGGGGTGTCGGGCCGCAGCTCCACCTGATCCTGCTCGATGTAGCCGCGCTCGTCCTTGAGCTCGTCCATCTTCGGCTGGTAGGCGCTCGGCTCGAGCGCGAGCTGCTCGTTCAGCACGCCCTCTTCGGTCAGGCGCTCGGGGCTGATCGGGGTTCCGTCGTCTCGCCAGGTCGCTTCCATCAGTCGTCTCCGTCCGCGCTCACTGCGCGGCTTCGGCCTGCTCGGCTGGCGGCAGGGCCGCATCCACCCCGAGTTGCCGCATCTTCACGGCAGCCTCGAAGAGGTAGTCGTAACACTCCGCGTGTCGCTTGGCCTCGACCCAGTCGCGGCCCCAGACGTACACACCATGCCGTCGCACCAGGACGGCGAAGGACTTCGGATGGGCTTCCATCGCCTCGGCCATCGAATCCGCGAGCTCGTGCTCGTGCGCGGTGTTCTCGATGACCGGGACCACGAGCTCGTCGTGGAAGCCGACGCCACGGATGCCCTTCATCATCTCCAGGTGAGTGACCCGGAACTCGTCACCGCTGATCAGCGTCGCGAGCAGCGCGTTCACCGAGTGGCTGTGCATGACCGCACCCGCCTCACGGATCCGGAAGGCGTTGAAGAAGAGCGGGGCGCAGGCGCTGAGGTTGCCCGCTGGCGCCTTCAGAACATTGCCCTCGGTGTCGAGCTCGAAGAGGTCCTCGGGCTGGAGCCGCTCCTTCTGGACACCGCTCGGGGCCATGTAGACCTTGTCGCCCTCGCGGATGCTGATGCCGCCACCCGTCCCGGACACCCAGCCCTGGGTGTAGAACTGGCGACAGAGCTCGCAGATGAGGTCGCGCGGATCGTGGGCCATCGGTTCTCCTGGCTCGCCCTCTTGGAGGGTCGGCAACGGCGGAAGCTAACGCGCGCCAGGCCGCGCGCAAGCTATTCCGACTCTCCGGTCTCGGTCGGCGCCGGCGCTTCGTTCGTCTCTTCCTCGACCGGCTTCGGCTTCTTCTTCCGGACGGGGCGGGGGTAGTCGCAGCACCCAGGAGCGCAAGGGTTGGCCCGAGGCGGCAGGGGTCCGACCGTGGGGGGCTTGCCCTCGACGCCTTCGATGACCTCCAGCACGAGCTGGCGGAGCCCTTCGACGAACGCGGGGTGGGTCCCCACCGTCTTGGCGCGGACCATCTCGATGCCCTGCTCGGCGCAAGCCTCCTGGGCTTCACGGTCCAGGTCCCAGATGACCTCCACGTGGTCGGAGATGAAGCCGATGGGCACGACCACCACGTCCGTGGTCCCGATCAACCCGAGCGCCTCGATGTGGTCGACGATGTCGGGGCCGAGCCAGGGCACCTCGGGGGGCCCGCTCCGGCTCTGGTAGACCAGCTGGTACTCCGGCTTCTCGACCCGCTCGGCCACCACCTCGGCCACGGCATGGAGCTGCTTCTCGTAGTCGCAGTGCTCCGCCATCACCATCGGGATGCTGTGGGCGGTGAAGATGATCCGGGACGCGTCCCGGCGCTGCCCCGGCAGCTCGTCGAGCGCCTCCTCGGTGCGGGCGACCACCGCGTCGATGAAGCCCGGGTGGTTGAAGAACGTTCGGACCTTCTCGACGAAGGGGGCCCCCTCGCCGACCTGCTCACGGGCCGCGGCGATGTTCTCCTGGTACTGACGACAGCCGGAATAGCTCGAGTAGGCGCTGGTGAAGATCGCCACCGCCCGCTTGATGCCGTCCTCCTTCATCTGCTGGAGGGTGTCCGCGAGCATCGGGTGCCAGTTGCGGTTGCCCCAGTAGATGGGCAGCTCGGGACCCTTCTCGGCGAACGCGGCTTCGAGCCCTTCGATGAGCGCCCGGTTCTGCCCGTTGATCGGGCTGACGCCATCGAGGGCGTAGTAGTGCTCCGCCACGGCGAGCAGGCGCTCCTTGGGGACCCGCTTGCCACGGACCACGTTCTCCAGGAAGGGCATGACGTCGGCCCGGCTCTCGGGGCCACCGAAGCTGACCAGCAGCACGGCGTCGTAGGGCAGGTCGTCCGGTGCCTTCGTGGGGAGCGCGGGTTTCTCCTCGGCAGCCTCGGGCTTGTCGGCGCTCTCTTCCGAGGGCGCCTCGTCCTTCTCGTCGGTCACGGCGGGATGATCGGGTCGCGGAGGCCCCCGATCAAGCCTTCTGGCCCCAAACGGGGTCCAAACCCTCGAAAGCTTGCCCCACTGGATCCCATCGCCTACCACCAAGGCCGTGCGGGTCACGATTCTCGGGAGCGGCAGCCAGGGCAACGCCACCCTCTTCGAGGCGCCCGACGGAACCCGGGTCCTCGTCGACGCCGGGCTCTCCCTTCGACAGATTCGAGGACGATACCTGAAGGCTCGTGGCCGGGCGCTGGACTCGGTCGACGCCCTGGTGCTGACCCACGCTCACGGCGACCACGTGGCCCACGCCGCCCGTGTCGCCAAGGGCCTCGACGCCACCGTCCACGTCAGCCAGAGCACCGAACGCCAGGTCGACCTGGAGAACGCCCGGGTGGAGCGGCTGGACCCCCGGAGCACCATCCGCGTCAAAGGCATGCGCCTGCATTTCGCGCCGATTCCTCACGACGACCCCCAGGTCGCGGTGGTCGCGGAGGACGACGGCGGCGACCAGGTCGGTCTGGTGACGGACCTGGGCCGGGTGCCCCGCTCGCTGGACAAGCACCTGCGCGGCTGCCGAACCCTGCTGCTCGAGAGCAACCACGAGCCCGAGCTCCTCGCGAGCGCCGAGTATCCGCGCTTCGTCCGGGACCGCATCGCGTCGCCGCATGGCCACCTCTCGAACGCCGAGGCCGCGCGCCTGATCCGGCGCCTCGCCCGCCATCGGCTCGAGCGGGTCATGCTCATGCATCTCAGCCAGAAGGCGAACTCGCCCCAGCGCGCGCGGGCCCGAGCGCTGGAAGCCTTGAAGGGCGAGGACGTCGAGGTCCGGGTCGCCCATCAGGACCGGGTCCAGATGTACGACCAGCCCCGCGGCGTCCAGCTCGGGCTCGCCTTCTGAGCCCTCGCGCGTCCGCGCTCGCCCGTGCTATGGGCTGCGCATGCCGCTCTGGTACGAAGAAACCTTTCAGGGCACCCGCCTGAGCCTCGAGTCCACCGAGACCCTCTACTCGGGGAAGTCCGACTTCCAGAAGATCGAGATCTTCGAGACGAAGGCCTATGGCCGGGCGCTCGCCCTCGACGACGTGTTCATGACCTCCGTGAAGGACGAGTTCATGTATCACGAGATGCTGACCCACCCGGCGATGCTCACCGCCAAGGACCCGAAGCGGGTCCTCGTCATCGGTGGCGGCGACGGCGGCACGGTCCGCGAGGTGCTCCGCTACCCCAGCGTCGAGACCTGCGTGATGATCGAGATCGATCAGGGCGTGGTCGAGGCCTGCAAGGAGTACCTGCCGATGATCGGCACCGCCTGGGACGAGCCGCGCCTCGACCTGCGCTTCGCCGACGGCATCGACTACGTGAAGAACAGCGACGAGGAGAAGTACGACGTCATCCTCCTCGACGGTACCGACCCGGTCGGCCCGGGCGAGGTGCTCTTCGCCCAGGAGTTCTTCGCCGCGTGCAAGCGCATGCTGAAGCCCGAGGGCGTCCTCGCGATGCAGAGCGAGACACCGATCCTCATGCAGCAGGTCTTCTTCGAGACCCAGGGCAAGCTCCGGGAGCTCTTCGAACACGTGCACCCCTACTTCGGGCCGGTCCCGCTCTACGCCTCCGGCATCTGGAGCTGGACCTGGGCCTCCGACCGCGAGGGGCACCTGAACCTGGACCACTCGCGCGCCGCGCCGATCATCAACGGCTGCCGCTACTACAACGACGCCATCCACCAGGCGGCGTTCGCCCAGCCGAACTACGTGCGGCGCGGGCTCGCGAACCTCGGCAAGTGATCGTCGATCGCAAGGCGGAGCTCCGGAAGGACGAAGCCGCGCTCGCGAAGGCCCGCGCCGAGGCGCGCGTGCTGCCGATCTGGCGCAACAAGAGCCTGGTGACCGGCGACCGGCCGCCGAGGCCGATCGTGCTCGAAGGAGCGCCCGCCCAGGCAGCGCTCGATGCCGGTGACCATCCGGTCTTCCTCGGCGTGGATGCGTCGGGTGCCCCCTTCTTCGCGGTGGATCTCTCGGCCATCGACGACCCGGGCGCCCTCGGCATCGAGGGGCGTTTCCAGGACCTGCGGATGGCCGGCGCCTTCATGGCCACACCGGACTTCGAGCCGCTGGCGTACGCGCGAGGGATCACTCGCTGGAACCGGAAGACCAACCACTGCGCCGTCTGCGGCGGCACGCTGCTGACCGAGGACGCGGGCTTCGCCAAGGTCTGCGGCGACTGCGAGAACCGGACCTTCCCACGGACGGACCCGGCAGTCATGGTGCTGGTGGTTCGTGAGGAGCGCGCGCTGCTGGCGCGGCAGCACGGCTTCCCGAAGGGCATGTACTCCGCGCTCGCCGGCTTCGTGGAGCCGGGCGAGAGCCTCGAGCAGTGTGTCCACCGCGAGGTCGGCGAAGAGGTCGGCCTCTCGGTCGAGCGCCTCCGCTACCACGACTCACAGGGCTGGCCCTTCCCGCGCTCGTTGATGATCGGCTACCTCGCCGAGGCCGGCCCGGGCAGCGTCGTCCTCGAAGAGGAAGAGCTCGAAGAAGCGCGCTGGTTCTCGAAGGACGAGCTCCGCTCACCGAAGGGCTTCTTCTACCCACCGCCGATGTCGCTGGCCCACCACCTGGTGAAGCACTGGCTCGCGGACTGATCTCTGGGGATCTCAACGCAGCAGCGCCGCGCGAAAGGCGTCGGCCGCGGCGAGTTGGCCCGAGTCGCGGAGCATCTGCTCGTAGCGGGTGGCCAAGGAGGCGCGCAGTTCGGCGTCCTCCGTGCTCTCGGTGATCACCGCGAGCACCCGCTCCGGTGAGCTCTCGAGCGCGACGTGCACCCGGATCCGGTCCTTGGCGGCCTCACGGATGAGCTGGGGGCCACCGGCGGACTCGCCGGCCAGCGCGATGACGTCCGCGAAGGCGCGGTCCGCGTCCTCGAAGCGGCTCAGGTTGTAGAGGACCCAGGCGCGCTTGTAGCTCGCGTAGGCGCGGGTCTGGGCGTCGGCCCCTGCGGTCGCCAGGACCTGGTCATAGCGCTCGAGCGCGTTCTCGAGGTCGGCCTCGAGGAAGGCGTGCTCGGCCAGACGCAGATGGGCCGCGGCGCGCATGGGCTCCCGAGCCGATCCATCGAGGAGCGTGCGGGCAGCCTCCAGCGACTCCTCCTCCCACTCCCGGCGCTCCGCGAGCAGCCAAAAGCGAGCCTCCTGCGCGTCGACGAAGCTCGGCGATGAAGGCTCGATGGACTCGAGCACCCGGCGCGCCCAGACCAGGTCCGCCACGCGGGCCTCGGCGTGCTCCGACGCCGTGGCCTGGGCGGCGGCCTCGGCGTCGTCATCGCCTCGCCGCTCGAAACGTTCCTCGAGCGCGACGGCCTCGGCGCGGCCGTGAGCCGCCGCCCGGGCCTGGAAGGCCTCCGCGAGCCGCAGCAGGAGGGGCGCGGGATCGTCGGAGCGCGAAGCCAGATCGACGAGTTGCCGAATGTCGCCATCGAGCTCCGCGATCGAGCCCGGCGTACCCAGCTGGCGGAGCAGCTCGACGTAGCTGCCCTCGGGGGCTTCGGCGGGTGGTGGACTCGCGGGAGCCGGAGGCGGAGCGCTGGCGCACCCCGAGATCAACACCATGAGCAACCATCGCATGGCGAGTACGAGCCCCCTGGCTCGAAAAGGTTCCGTCAGAAGAGGTCGACCTGGACGACGGTCACGTCGCGACGGCCTTCCACCGGAGGGCGAGAGTGAGTCGCGGGCTCATGGCCGACGACGATACGCGCGCCGACGCCACCAAAGGATGCTGAACCCGAGGAGGACGAGCCACGGGACCGAAGCCGACGGACCCACGACGCGACAACCGCAGCCCGAGTCTTCCGTGTCGGCCGCCGGCGTCTCGGCTTCGGGAGCGATCGACACTTCTGCTTCTTCCTCCGCCGTCGGCTCGGCGGCGCCGCCGCGGCCGACGATCAGGCTGTTCAGCACCGACGCGTCGCCGCGCGGCGCCCGTGAGAGGTCGGTGGCCGGCAGAGCGCCGCCCCCACCCCCGCCGGCCCCGGTGTTCTCCGCGCCCTCCCACGGACCTCCCCACACCCCGCGCCTCGGGCTCTCGCACTCGATGGGCCCTTCCCATTCGTGGCGGATGACGTAGCGCCCCTGGAAGTTGTTGGTCTCGGAGGACTGCGCCTCATGGCTGATCTCCGCCGGCTCGTCCGTCGGAGCGCCGAGGACGCCGAAGCCACCGTTCTCCCGACCGCCCATGATCGGATCCGCTTCGCGAAACACGAGGTCCTCGCCGAGGTCGTCGGCGTCGTAGCGATAGTGGAGCCGGGTGAGCACCCAACCGTTGAACGGACCGGCGCCTCCACCGAAGAAGCCGAGCCCACCCATCCCAAGCGAGCCGCTCGGTCGTGGCGTCGGGTTCGCCGGCGCGGGCGGAGGCTTCGAGAAGACGAAGGGGCTGGTGATGGTCAGCGTCTCACCCGCGTCGAAGCTCGGAAAGCGCCAGCGCCGACCCGCAGCGGCGATGCAGCTCTCGAAGGCGTCGTCGTCGAGCGACGACTGCGTGACCGAGGCGTTCCGGACGACGCCCTCCTTCGTCACGACGAGCTGCAGCACCATCCGTCCCTCGAGGTCCGGCGAGGACTGACGTTGCTGGTCGTAGCAGAAGCGGATCTCGTTGATGTGGCGGCGAATCACCCGACGCGCGACCTCACGCGGGAAGCCTCGCCCTTCGACCGAGAGCGGCTCCTGCCGGACGCGGCTCCGCGACACCGGTCGCCCGATGGTGCCGAGGTTGCCGAGGCCGATGGTCCCACCGCCGCCCATCGCGATGCGGACCGGCCCGTCGTGCACGACGTCGCCGCCGAGGGTCAGGATGTCCTGCGCGGCGAGCGACGGGCCGGGGCAGGGATCGCAGCTCGAGGCGGTCCACGCGTATTCCGTGACCACCGCGTTCGGATGGCTCGCGAGGGTCTCGTCGAAGAGCGCGGCGTAGAGCTCCGCGAATCGCTCCCTGGCCGCGGGCGCCACGTCGAGGTTCGTGGGAATGGTGACGTTGTCGTAGTTCGCCAGCTCGTAGCGCTGGTCGTTCGCGAGGATGTGGACGATGAGGTCCTGCTTCCCCTCGCCAGCGCTCAGCAGCCCGAGCCGCACCGGCAGCGAGAAGCTCTCGCTCTCGTAGTGCACGCGCAGCGGTGAGAGCACCGCCCGCCCATCGTCGAAGGTCACGCGGTCGACGTTCACCTTCGCCACGAAGAACTTGCTCTCGTTCTCCACGTAGGGGCGCAAGAGCTCGGCGGCACCGTCGGGGATCCGATAGTCGTTCTCGTGGAGCCAGGTCTCGAGGCCGGCCGAGTCGCGCGCCGAGAGGATCACGATGTCGTACTCGCCCACCGCGAACTCGGCCTCGACGGTCACGGTCGCGGCCGCCTCACCGGTCCCGCCGCCCCCCCGGCCGGTGCCCCGCAGACCCAGCCCGCCGAAGCCGAAGTTGTCGCCGATCCCGTTCTGGGCGCAGGGATCCTGCTCCCAGTACTCGACCAGTCTCGGGGCCGCGAGGCGCTCGACCTTGTCGAAGATGGCCGCGTCGAGGACCTTCACGTTCTCCTCGTCGAGAACCTCCGGTACGGGCACGACCATCGCGAAGTCCTCTGGTGGGCCGTGGTAGTCGTTCCGCATCGAGAGCACGGTGTTCGTCCCGTCGCGGAGCAGGACCACCATGGTGGCCTCGTTGACGAGCGACCCGTCCGCGCTGCCGACGTAGAAGCCACAGAACGCGCGAGCCGAGAGCGGTGCGAGCACGACTGCCGCGAGCGCCAGGACCGCAACGAGCGATTGACGAGCCATCGGGAACCCTCCTGACGCCGAGGGTACCTCAGGACCCCCCATCTGGGCGGCTCACCCAACGTTTCTCGGGGAATTGTCGAGCAACGAAGTTGACGCTCGCGGCCCTGGTTCTAAGAATGGAGGACGCAGCTGCGATTCGATGTCCTGGAAACCGACGACAATGGTCGGGTTGGCCATCGCCCTCATCGCGCCGCTGGCCGCATTCGCCGACTCTCCGAACGAAACTGCCAACGAGCGACAAGGGCTGTTGACCCGCCCCCCCTCTGGACCGCCCCCCTGGGCGCTCCGGCCCGTCCCGCGTGTGGCGGTCGACGACGAAGACCCCGAGGTCTGGGTCCAGGCGAGACGGCACGACGCCCCCGTCTTCTCCTCGCGGAGCACCCGCGGCGGCAAGGGCATGGTCCGGCGCGGCACCGCCCTGCCGGCCACGGAGGTCCGCCGGAACGAGCACTGCACCGGACGCTGGCTGAAGCTCGACCCCGGCGGCTACGTGTGCACGACGATCGGTTTCCGCACCTACGACGAGCAGCCGGACCCACCCGAAGCCTCGGCACCGCCGAACGTCGCGGCCCCCCTGCCCTACCGCTACGCACAGGTCACCGACCGCGACGCCCATCGCTTCGAGCGTCTGCCCACCGAACGGGAGCTCGAGCGCGTGCGGGAAGAGTCGGAGCTACCCGGCCTCGCGCAGCAGCTGGATGGCGACTACTTCGTGACCGTCGCAGACGAGATCGAGCACCTCGGTGAGACGTGGGTGCGCACGGCCGCCAACGACTACGTACCTCGCGCCGCCATCGAAGAGGTCCAGGCCAGCCGGCTCTCTGGCGTCCACGACCCCGACGGCCTGAACCTGCCGATGGCGTTCGTCCACGTGGACTCGACCCCCATCGTGAACGCCAGCGCGCAACAATCGGTCGCGCCCAAGTACGCACGCTTCGCCGTGAAGGAGATCGACGACGAGCACGTGCTCAGCGAGGACGGGGTGTGGGTCCCGCGAGAAGCGGTCCGGGTGATCCGTGAAGAGCCGCGGCCCGACGACGTGCCCGAGGGCGGGCGGTGGATCCACGTGAACCTCGACGAGCAGACCATCGTCGCTTACCAGGGCGACACCCCGGTCTTCGCGAGCCTGGTGGCCACGGGCAAGGAAGGCTACGACACGCCCTCCGGCACCTACCGGATCCGCCACAAGTACGTGAGCATCACGATGCGCGGCGACGACCCGATCGATGGGGTCTACGACGTCGCCGAGGTGCCGTGGACGATGTACTACCACCGCAGCTACGCCCTCCATGGCGCCTACTGGCACGACTCCTTCGGCAACGTTCGGAGCCACGGTTGCACGAACATCGCCCCGGCGGACGCGCGCTTCCTCTTCACGTGGACGACCCCGCGTCTCCCGGATGGCTGGCACGGCGTGCGCGACGATGGCACCTGGGTCCACTTCACCCGAGCCGACGACGAAGGCTGACGTCAGCAGGCTGCCGAGCTTCTCCGCGGCGCCGTTTCGCGGCACCCGCACGCCACCCGCAGCCGTCCGCTCACGCTCGAAAACACTCGGGTATCTCCTCGGCTCGCGGACGCTCCGCCTGGCGCACCGGACACCACGATCCGTCGGCCGGCGAGAAGTTCCACAGCCTCCTGGCGCGCGCTTGCGCTACACAGTGCGCGATGAGCATCGAAGCACGCTGCGTACGCATCCGTGAGAGCGGTGGACCCGAGGTCCTCGAGCTGGGCACCACCGAGGTCCGTGATCCCGGCCCCGGCGAAGTCCGCGTCGAAGTCGCCGCCGCGGGGCTGAACCGAGCGGACACGCTCCAGCGGCGTGGGTTCTATCCCGCGCCCAAGGGCTTCCCGGACGACATCCCCGGCCTCGAGCTCGCCGGCACCGTCGAGTCGATCGGCGAAGGGGTGAGCGGCTTCGCGGTCGGTGACCCGGTGATGGCGATCATCGGGGGCGGCGGGATGGCGACCCACGCCGTCGTTCATTCGCGCGAGCTGCTGCCGGTGCCGAGCGGGTTGAGCCTCGAGGAGGCCGCGGCCATCCCGGAGGTCTTCCTGACCGCCTTCGACGCGCTCTTCGCGCAGGGCGATCTCCGCATGGGCGAGACGGTGGTGCTGCACGCGGTGGCGAGCGGTGTGGGCACCGCGGCGCTCCAGCTGGCTGCCAACGTCGGCGCGCGAGTCGTGGGCACCTCCCGCTCGGCGGCGAAGCTCGAGCGGTGTAGAGGGCTCGGGCTGGTGCACGCCGTGGACACGAGCGACGGGGCCTTCGCCGACGCCGTGCAGCAGCTCGGGGGAGCGGACCTCGTCATCGACACCATCGGCGCGAAGTACCTCACCGAGAACCTGAAGGCATTGGCGCTTCGGGGCCGAGTGGTGGTCCTGGGTCTCATGGGCGGCGTGAAGGGGGAGATGCCCCTCGGTCTGCTGCTCGGAAAGCGCGCCCGCATCACCGGCAGCACACTGCGAGCCCGTCCGCTGGAGGAGAAGGCCACCCTGGCGCAGCGCTTCATCCGCGAGGCGTTGCCCCACTTCGCCGACGGCCGCCTGAAGCCCGTGATCGACGAGGTCCTCCCCATGAGCGAGGTCGGAGAGGCCCACGCCCGGATGGAACGGAACGAGACCTTCGGGAAGCTGGTCCTCAGCTGGAAGTGACTCTAGCCAGGTAACTTCGCCTCGGGTCGCACGTCGGGGCTGGTTGCCGGTGCCCGTCTACGACTTCATACCCTCCAGGCACGCCATGCCGGCCCAGCCGAAGCAGTACAGGGAGCTCGAGACCGCCATCGACGCGGTGGTGGAGAGCTACGACCAGGGTCGTCCGATCGACAACCTGGAGAGCGCGGCCCTGCCGAACAAGCGAGCCGCCATCGAGGCGCTCCGCGAGCTGCAGCCGGTGCTCTTCGCGGGCTTCTACGCGACCCGGGCGCTGAGCCGGGACAACCTGCGGCACACCATCGCCGAGCACCTCTATCGGGCACACGACCTGCTGGTGGAGCAGATCGAGCGGGCGCTGAACTACGAGGCATGGCTCGGCCGGCGCGGCAGCAGCCGACCGCCCGACCCGGACGCCCAGCCGAAGGGCCCGCTCGCGCCGCAGCGTCCGGCGGCTCCTTGCCCAGGTTCCGGCGAGGACGTGGTCCTCTCGCTCTTCTCGAGCCTGCCCGAGCTGCGGCGGCTGCTGGACGGCGACCTGCAAGCGGCATTCGAAGGCGACCCCAGCGCCGAGAGCATCGACGAGGTGGTCTTCAGCTACCCGAGCATCGCCGCGCTGACCGCGCATCGAGTCGCGCACCACCTCTGGCAGCAGGGCGTGCCGTTGCTCCCGCGGATCCTCACGGAGCACGCACACAGCCGGACGGGCATCGACATCCACCCCGGCGCGACGATCGGCGAGCGCTTCTTCATCGACCACGGTACCGGCGTGGTCATCGGTGAGACCGCGATCATCGGCGACGACGTGAAGCTCTACCAGAACGTCACCCTGGGCGCGCTCTCGGTGCCGCGCGACCGCGGGGACCGCCGCAAGCGCCACCCGACCCTCGAGGATCGAGTGACCGTGTACTCGGGCGCGACCATCCTCGGTGGCGACACCGTCATCGGGCATGACTCGGTGGTGGGCGGCAACGTGTGGATCACGAAGTCGGTGAAGCCGGGCTCCAAGGTCTTCGGCCGACCGCGAACCGACTGAGCCCCCACCGGGCGCACGGACATCGCGCCCGAACGTCACGGGGCCATCTCTTCGTTGGGGCATTTGGTCACGGGTCACCCGCCCCATCGTGGGACCGGCCAACGGAGTCGGAAAACATCGGCGCGAGGGATTGGCAGCAATGCTGTCGACCCTAGGCCCCAGTGGTGCGCGAGGAGTTGGACAGCGACCCAGTGACGGTCGACGCGGGCAGCCAGACGGTGACTGCCCACGCCGAGCGAACGGGCGCCGAGTCGCACCGCAGCGCCCGCCCCCTCGACCTGCCGAGTGGAGTCGCCGACCGCTTGACGCTGCTCGAGCGGATCGGCTCCGGTGGGATGGGTGAGGTCTGGCGCGCGCGCGACGAGGTACTGGGGCGGGACGTCGCGGTGAAGCTGCTCCGCCCCGGCCGCGGATCGCCGAAGCTGGCCGCCCGATTGGAGCGAGAGGCGCGGGCCATCGCGCGACTCCGGCATCCGGCGATCGTCACCATCCATGACATCGGCCGCGACGACGACGGGCTGCCCTACCTCGTGATGGAGCTCCTCGAGGGCATCGACCTCGGTCGGCTCCTGGTGCGCGTCGGCCGACTCCCTGCGGTGACCGCCGTCCAGACGATGCTCCCCGTGCTCGAGGCACTGGAGCTCGCGCACGGCGCAGAGGTGATCCACCGCGACCTCAAGCCCGAGAACGTCTTCATCGCCGAGGACCCCATGGGACGGCGGCACCCCAAGCTCCTCGACTTCGGCATCGCCGGCGTCGGTGCCGAGGGTGGCCACACGGCGGAGATCATCGGCACGCCCGAGTACATGGCGCCCGAACAGCTCCGGGTTCACGAGCCGGTCGGCCCCGCGGCGGACCAGTGGGCCGCGGCCATGACTCTCTACGCGTTGGCGGAGGGGAGCCCGCCGTTCGCCTCCACGAGCCCGGTGTCGGACATCGGCGAGATCTTCGCGCGCATCCGCGAGGCGCCGCTGCCCTTCCCGCGAAGCGGCGCCATCGACGGCCCACTCTTCCGCATCCTCGCTCGGGCCACCCGGAAGGCCCCGGCGGACCGCTTCGCGTCGATGGCCGCGCTGGCCGATGCGCTCCGCACGTGGCTCGAAGATCGCGGGGAGCAGCCGCGGTCGAGCCAGCTCCCGCGTCCGCGAGGCCATCAGGGTGAGACCCGCCCCGCCCCCTCGACCGTCAAACCGGCCCACGAGAGCGGCGTCTCCCCCAAGCAGGCCGACGACACGCCCTCGCTGGACGACGCCATCCGCGAATCACTGCTTGGAGGTAGCCGATGAGTGGCCCCTCGGTCGGGTTTCAGCGCCCACCTACCGTCGATCCCTTCGAGGTGGATCACCTCGACGACGCCGAGCTCGACGAGCTCCCTTTCGGCGTGGTCTGCATGGACGCCGAAGGGACCATCCTCCGATACAACCTCGCCGAGGCGCGGATGGCTCGCCTCGACCGCCACTCCGTGATCGGTCGGACCTTCTTCGGCGACGTGGCGCCGTGTACGGCGGTCCCCGAGTTCAAGGGGCACTTCGATCGACTGGTCGAAGGACGGACGGAGGAACCCCTCATCCGCTTCCCCTTCCTCTTCGACTTCAAGTTCGGAGCCCAAGAGGTCGACATCGAGATGCTCCGGGTGGCCGGGACCAAGCGTTTCTACCTCCTGGTCCACCGGCGGAAGTTCCATCCGGCCCGTGAGGGGCTCGACCCGAGCTTCCCGGCCCCGCTCCAGTCGGAGCTCGACGAAGCCGACGAGTCCGGGGCGGTCGTCCGCGACGACCACATGCAGCGGATCGTCCACGCGCCCTACGCTCTCTTCTCCTCGCTGCTGCGCACGTGCCAGCGAGTCGCGCCCGAGACCTGGGCGATCTTCTGTCGCGAGTGGGGCGTGCAGTGGGGCCGGCGGCTGGCCGTCGAGCTCGAAGCGAAGTCCCTCGAGGAAGGTGAAATCGCGCTGGTCGACCGACCGATGCAGGAGGTCGCCGGCATGCTGGCCGCCGAGCTCTCCAGCCAGGGCTGGGGCCAGCTCGAGCTCGACCTCTCCGATGCCGCGATCGGACTCTTCCGGCTGGACCTGAAGGAGAGCACCGTGGCCACCGCGGCGCGTGCCCTCGACGGCCGCGCCTGTCACCTCCTCGCCGGCATGCTCTCCGCGGTCTTCACTCACCTCGCCCAACGACGACTGCACGTCGAGGAGCTACGCTGCCGAGCGCAGGGCCACTCGCACTGTGAGCTCGTGGTGGTCGGCGCGACGCGAAAGGACAAGCTCGCCGCGCTCGCCGCGGAGGGTGCGAGCTTCCCCGAGGTCGTCGACGCGCTCGGGCGCTCGCGATGAGCAGCGAGGCCGAACGCTCGGGGGAGCACCCCCTCTCCCACCGGCCGATGGCCACGCGCGAACGCTTCGACCCGAGGCGTCGCTGTGGGGACCTCATGGCCGACGTCCCGTGGGACGGAGTCCGGGTGGACCCGGAGGCGATGAGCGCTCGCGAGTTCCTCGGGACGCTACTCGGCTGACGCGCGGGCAGCGACGTGCTCGGCGATCGCGCCGGCGATGTCGTCGCCGGTCGCGTCTTCCATGCCGTGGATGCCCGGCGAGCTGTTGACCTCGAGCACGACCGGTCCGTTGGTGCCTTCGAGCATGTCGACCCCCGCGACCTCGAGGCCGAGCGAAGCGGCGGCGCGGATGGCGGTCTCCGCGAACTCGGGCTCGATCTGGATCTTCTCCGGCTTGGCGCCGCGATGGACGTTCGAGCGGAACTCACCGCTGTCGTTCACGCGACGGACCGCGCTCACCACCGAGTCGCCGACGACCACCGCGCGCACGTCCCGGCCGCGGCTCTCCGCGATGAAGCGCTGCAAGAGCACCGGTCGGTCGGCGTCGAGGAGGGTCTCGGCGAGGCTGATCGCTTCGTGGCGGTCCGGCGCCAGGAGCACTCCGGACCCCTGCGTCCCCTGAAGCACCTTTACGACGTAGGGCGGTTCGCCGAGATGGTCGAGAGCGGGGCCGATGTCCTTACGGCGGCAGACGAACGACGTCGGCGGATAGGGGATCGACGCCTCCTCGAAGAGCTGGAGTGCCTGGAGCTTGTCGCGGCTGCAGCGCAAGCCGCGCTCGGAGACGGGCGAGTAGATGCCCATCAATCGCAGCTGAGCCAGAACGGCTGCGCCGTGGAAGGTCGCCGAGACACCGATGCGCGGCACCACCCCATCGATCTGGGGCAGGGGCTTACCGCGGTACGCGAGCTGAGGTTTGCCGGGGACCAGCTCGATCGCGAGCCGCATCGTATTCAGGACGCGGGCCTCGTGGCCTCGAGCGGCGAACGCCTCGATGAGCCGACGATTGCTCTCCGCGTCCTTCTCTCGCGAGAGGATGCCGATGCGAACGGGCCTCGGCCCCACCGTCATTTCTCGACGCGGTCCTCCCCGGACGTACCGGGCTTCGCCTCCTTCTCGATGTAGCGCACGATCGCGCCTGCGACGTCCACGCCGGTGGCGCGCTCGATACCTTCGAGGCCGGGTGAGGAGTTCACCTCGATGACCAGCGGCCCGTGTTTCGATCGGATCATGTCCACGCCCGCCACTCGGAGGTTCATCGCCTTCGCCGCACGAACGGCGATGGAGCGCTCCTCGGGCGTCAGCTTCACCTTCATGCCCGAGCCACCGCGGTGGATGTTGGAGCGGAACTCGCCGGGCGGCGCCTGCCGGACCATCGCGGCGACGACCTTCTTGCCGACGACGAAGCAACGCATGTCCGCGCCCGCCGCTTCGGCGATGAACTCCTGCACGAGGATGTTCGCCTCGAGGTTCCGGAACGCCTCGATGACCGACTCGGCGGCCTGCGCCGTCTCGCAGAGGACCACGCCGATCCCCTGCGTGCCCTCGAGGAGCTTCACGATGAGCGGCGCGCCGCCGACCGTCTCGATGAGCTGCTTCACTGCCGTGCCGGAGTGACCGAAAGCGGTCACCGGCATCGCGATGCCCTTGCGTGAGAGCAGCTGCAGGCTGCGGAGCTTGTCTCGGCTCCGGCTGATCGCCTGAGAGGTATTGACCGTGTAGATGCCCTGCATCTCGAACTGCCGAACCACGGCGGTGCCGTAGAAGTTCGCCGAGGCCGCGATCCGGGGGAGCACGGCGTCGAGGCCGGTGATCTCCACCCCGTCGACCATCAGCTTCGGATGGTGCGCGGAGATGTCCATCGAGCACTTCAGGTAGTCGACGACTTGAACTTGATGGCCAGCCTCCTTCGCGGCTTCGACGACGCGGCGGGTGCTGTAGAGCTCGGGCTTCTGGGAGAGGACGCAGAGTTTCATGGTCGAGCCGGAGACTACCAATCCGGCTCGCGAGCCGAAATGCGTTAACGAAGAGGGCACTCGGACGCCGCTTTCGACATGCGCGCCGCGCCCGGTCGGGCCAGGCTCGCGCGGTGACGGACGATTCCGCCAGACCCGGCCTCGGGGCCGAGCTGAAGGCGCTGCTGGTGCTCTGTGCGCCGCTGGCGCTGATGGAGCTCTCCCACTCCGGGATTGCGGCGCTCAACACGGCCTTCGCTGCACCGCTGGGGGCCGTCGAGCAGAGTGGGATGGGCCTGGGAAACGTCATCCTCTTCTCGGTGACGGTGCTGGGCCTCGGGCTCGTGCTCGGCTTCGACGCCCTCTTCTCTCAGGCGTTTGGTGCAGGCGAGGAAGAGAAGGCCGGCCACTTCGCGTGGCAGGCCGCCTGGATGAGCCTGCTGGTCTCCGTGCCGGTGATGGGGGTCCTCGTCGGCGTCGCCCAACTGCTACCGCACATCGGGCTGGACCCGGGCACGGCGGCGGCGACGGCCCGCTACGTGCTCGCTCGAACGCCCGCGACGATCCCCTTCCTGGTCAGCATCGCCGCCCGCGGCTACCTGCAGGCGCGCGGCGACCTGCGACCAATCCTCATCGGCTCGGTGATCTCCGTCGTGCTCAACGTGCCGATCGCGCGGGTGCTCATCCTGGGATCCGACATGCTGGGCTTCGACGGAATGGGGGTCGCTGGCGCCGGCTGGGCATCGACCGTCGCGGCCGTGGTCATGACGGTGGTGATGCTCGTCGGTATCGGCCGACCGCCGGGCGGGCACCGCATGGAGTGGTCGACACTCCGTCGCGCCTCGAGGCTCGGGCTCCCCCTCTCGGGTCAGCTCTTCGCGGAGGTCGGGATGTTCTCGCTGGTGACCTTCCTGGTCGGGTACTTCGGCCCCGAAGCGCTGACCGGTCACCACATCGCCCTCACGCTCTCGTCGCTGACCTTCCAGGTCACGCTCGCCATCGGCGCGGCCGCGTCGGTGCGAGTCGGCCGCGCGATCGGACGCAGCGACGTGCCTGGCACACGCCTCGCGGGCTTCTCCGCGATCGGCCTCGGGCTCGCGTTCATGGGCGTCAGCTCTGGCGTGTTCTGGGCCTTCCCCGCGCCACTGGCCGAGCTCCTCGCGGACGAGGTCGGCGCGGTCACCGCCGCGGTCGGGCTCATCCAGGTCGCGGCCGCCTTCCAGCTCGCCGACGGCGTGCAGGCGGTCGCCGCGGGCGTGCTCCGCGGCGCGGGCGACACCACGCCGGTGTTCATCGCCAACGTGATCGGTCACTACGCGCTCGGGTTGCCCATCGGCCTCGCGCTGACCTACGGCCTGGGCATGGGCCCGGTCGGACTCTGGTGGGGCCTGAGCGCGGGGCTCGCGGTGGTCGCGGTCGCGCTCGTGTGGCGCTTCCACCGGCTGAGCCGGCGATCGATCGCGCGGTCGTAGCCGACTGCGACGACCGATCGCCGACCACCTCAGAGTCGCTCGGGCATCAACGCGCCGCCGACCAACTGGTCCCGCAGCCTTCGTCGTAGAACCTTCCCGGAGGGCCCGGTCGGGAGCGCGTCGACTCGCACGATCTCTCGGGGGCGCTTCGCGTGGCCGAGCTCCTCGAGGAGGTGAGCGGCGAGCGCCTCTCGGTCGAGTGTGTCGGCGGCGACGACCGCGACGATCTCTTCGCCGACGTGTTCGTCGGGACGGCCCACGACCGCAACCTCACGGATGCCCGGATATCGAGCGACCGCTTCCTCCACTTCGGCCGGCACCACGTTGACGCCTCCGCGGAGGATCAGGTCCTTGATGCGATCGACGATCCGGAGCCGGCCGCTCGCGTCGAGCACGCCGAGATCGCCCGTGCGGAGCCAGCCGCGATCGAACGCGGCCTTCGTCGCCTGCGGGTCGTCGAGGTAGCCCGCCATCACGTTCTGGCCGCGGACCTGCACTTCGCCCTCTTCACCGACCGGCAGCTCGCTCGCGTGAGGGCGCTCGGCCGCAGCCACGATGCGTACCTCGACCCCCCACACCGGCGGCCCGACCGAACCGGGCGCGCCTTCGCCGACGGCGGGCGCGTCGATGGCGGTGAAGGTCGCTTCGGTCAGCCCGTAGCCTTCCCGCACGGGCGCACCCAGTCGAACCTCCGCTCGTTCTCGCACGGGCGCCGCCAAGGGCGCGCCCGCGCTGAGCGCCCAGCGGAGCTCGCCCCACGGCTCGCCCTCGGCGCGACCCCAGGCGCTGAACATCGTGGGCACGCCCGGCAGCCATGTGACGCCGTGCGACGCGGCGGCTGCGAGGGTCTGCTCGGGATCGAAGCGGCCGCCCGTCGCGTGCCTGGCGACGAAGACCGTCCGCGCGCCGGCGTAGAAGGGCGCGAGGATGGCCATCCGGATGCCGTAGCTGTGCGCGAGCGGCAGCACCCCGAGGACCACGTCCTCCGCGCCGAGCGCGAGCGTGTGGTGCACGAGCGCCCCGGTGTGCGCGACGAGCGAGTCGTGTCGGATCACCGCGCCCTTCGCCGAGCC
>CAYXAP010000016.1:130649-136634 GCA_964462035.1 uncultured Sandaracinus sp. | reverse complement strand
CGCGCCCTACCTGATGCGACGCCGCGGCGGCCGCCCCTGACATGAGCGGGCTCTCGTTCGCCGTCCCCGGAGGCCTGGTCACCGTGGTCGTCCTGGCGCTCGCGTTCGCGGCGTTGGTGGCGTGGGCCGTTCGTGAGACCCGCTCGCTGCCGGCGCCGCGCCGGCGCGTCCTGCGCGCCTTGCGCGTGCTGACGGCCCTGCTGGCCTTCGCGTGCGCCGTACAGCCGCGTTTCGTGCGGGAGACCGTTCAGGAGATCGAGGGCCGGCTGGTCGTGCTCCTCGACGGGTCGCGCAGCATGACCATTCGTCGCGGTGGCGAGTCCCGCTGGGACGAGGCCATGGGTGCCCTCGAGCGCTGGCGGCGGAACGGTGACGCCGCCGAGTTGGTCCGCTTCGGCTCGGCGACGAGCCCGATCGCCTGGGACGAGCTCGACGAGCAGGAGCCCCGGGACGACGAGAGCCGCCTCCGAGCTGCGCTCGAAGAGCTCGCGGCGCAGGATGATCTCGGCGCGGTGTTGATCGTCGGTGACGGCGCGGGCCCGAGCGATGAAGGCGACCCCGAGCTCGACGGTCTGAAGGTCCACGCGCTGCCCGTCGGCGGTGAGCGCGCGATGCGCGACGACGCCATCGCCGAGCTCCAGGCGGATCCCGTCGCGTTCCTGCGTGGTGAAGCGCGCGTCCGGGTCGTCGTTCGTTCGCTGGGGGAGGGCGGCACCATCCCGGTCAGCCTCGTTCGCGATGGCGCGGTCGTGAAGGAGGCGATGGTCGACGTCGCCGAGGACGGCGAGGCGGAGGTGACCTTCTCGTTCACCCCGCGGCGGCTGGGCCGCGCGGTCTACCACGTGCGGATCCCACGAGCGGACGACGACGCGGTCCCCGAGAACAACGAGCGCTCGTTCCTGGTGCGAGTGACCCGAGACCGACTCCGGGTGCTGCTGGTGGCGGGTCACCCGACCTGGGACGTGCGCTTCCTGCGCTCGTTCCTGGAGGCCGACCCGAGCATCGATCTGATCTCGTTCTTCATCCTCCGAACGACGAGCGACCTCACGATGGCGTCGCCCGACGAGCTCGCGTTGATCCCCTTCCCGACGGATGAGCTGTTCCGAGAGCACCTCGGCAGCTTCGACGTGCTCCTCTTCCAGGACTTCGACTTCGGGCCCTACCAGATGGCGTCCTACCTGCCGCGAATCCGGGACTATGTCCGGCGCGGCGGCTCGTTCGCCATGGTGGGCGGTGAGCGATCCTTCGGGCCGGGAGGCTATGCGGGCACCCCCATCGCCGAGATCCTGCCCGTGACCTTGCCGCCGGTCGGAACCCCGACCGACCGTCAGCTCGCGCTCGGTGCGTTCCAACCCGTGGTGGAGCCCGAGCTGGGGAACCACCCGCTGGTTGCGCTCTCGCCCGACCCCAGCGCCAGCGCGGCCCACTGGGCGAGGCTCGCACCGCTCGAAGGAGCCAACCGGGTCGAAGGGGCGAGGGAGGGAGCCCAGACCCTCCTCACGCACCCGCGGGTACGCGACGCATCCGGCGACCCACTGCCGATCCTGACCGTCGGCGAATCGGGGGAGGGCCGCGTGCTGGCGCTCGGCGTGGACAGCTCGTGGCGGTGGGGCATGACCTCCGCCGGTGCCAGCGGCGACGCCTCCGGCCACGAGCGCTTCTGGGACCGGACCCTCCGCTGGCTCGCCAGGGACCCTGCGCTGGATCCCGCTCGAATCACCACGGATCGTGAACGCTACGGCCCCGGCGGTCGGATCGAGGTCGGCGGCTGGCTTCGCAACGACGCCTACCAGGCCGTGGAAGGAGAGCTCCACGTGGAGGTCGAGACCGCAGACGGGGAGGTCGTCGGCCGCGTGCCCGTCGAGGTCGGAGCGGGGGGCGTGGTCCAGGCAATCCTCCGTGCCCCCTTGCAGCCGGGAGCCCACCGGGTGGTCGCGCGCCGCGAGGGGGATGGCGAGCCCTTGGCCGCAGAGCCCTTCGTGGTCGAGGCCGGTGGTGACGAGCTCGCGGAGCCGCGGCCGGATCCCGGCCGGCTGATCCGTTGGGCGGAGGAGAGCGGCGGACGGGCCTTCGAGAGCAATGACCGGCTCCCTCCGCTCGAGTCGCTGGATGCGACCCGCCGCCGCTCGACTGGCACCGTCGAAGTGCGCCCCTTCGCCGGGTGGATCGCGCTGGTGCTCACGCTGGGACTCGTCGCGCTCGAGCTCTTCGCCCGCCGTCGGTGGGGCTTGCGCTGATTTGGCCTCCGTTGCCGGTCACGGCTAGAGTCCCGACATGGCGCGATGGGTGGTGTTGGGATCGGCGCTCTTGGTCGCCATCGTGGTCTCCTGCAGCGACGACGAGATGCCGCCCTACGCGACGGACCTGGGCCGCGACGGTTCCGTCCCCCCGGGGGGCACCGACCGGACCCCCTCCGACGGAGGCGTGGTCACCGATGGTTCGCTCGACGCCGCGGTGGCGGATGGCGGCGGTGTGGTCACGTGCGCGCCGGTCGTGGCAGGCAGTGGGGTGAACGAGCCCACTTTCGACGACCCGAGCCTCGGCTTCGACCCCCAGTCCGCTCACGCCGCCTTTCGACCGGACTGCGTGTCCCCGGGCCGATTGCTCGTGGTCTTGAGCGAGAGCGCGACCTGTGGCTCCACCGAGCGGCGGCTGGTCGTCGATCTCCCGTCCTCGGCGGCGGTGGGCCAGACCCTGGTCCTCAGCGGGGGTGACGACGTCGGGGTCTCCTTCGAAGACAGCGACGGCACCCGCTTCTCGAACCTCGGCGACTGCGCCGTCTCGGGCGGCACCGTCCGGGTCGAGGCCTACGACGTCAGCGAGGCCGGCGCCGAGCAGGAGCTCGTCCTCGAGGTGGCTCAGCTCTACGATTGCTCGGTCGCCGCGCGAGCGCCGATCACGGTGAGTGGCACGATTCGGGCCCCCCTCGAGGCCACGTTCGCGGACGCCTGCCCTGGCAGCTGACGGGCGCGCTCCCCTCCGGCTCTGTGCTAGAGAGCCTCCATGCGACCCCGCGCGTGGTTTCAGGCCGTCGACGACGAGTCCGAGCGCTATCCACTGACCGACGTCATCTATCGCTCGAAGTCGGGCGGGCTCCTCGAGGTGGTGCACGACCTGGAGGCGCTGCGCTCCCGGTCGCCGGCCGCGTGGATTCGGACCTTCGACGAGCGCTATGGCCGGACCCGTTGGCCCTACGGCAGCGGCGTGTGGTCCAAGCACGAGTGGGTGCAGCCGCACGTCTCCCCGGAGAACGTCGTCTCCCTCTACGAGGGGAACACGAACCTCTTCTGGGCCGAGCGCTACGGCAAGGAGAACCTCGGCCTGCCCGACCTCTGGGTGAAGCAGTGCGGCACCAGCCACACCGGCTCGTTCAAGGACCTCGGCATGACGGTGCTCGTCTCCTCGGTGAAGGAGATGATCGCTGCCGGAAAGCCCATCCGGGCGGTGGCGTGTGCGTCGACCGGTGACACGTCTGCCGCTCTCGCGGCCTACGGCGCCGCTGCGGCCATCCCAGTCGTGGTGCTCCTCCCGAAGGGAAAGATCACCGCGGCGCAGCTCGTCCAGCCCATCGCGAACGGCGCGCTGGTCTGTGCGCTCGACACGGACTTCGACGGCTGCATGCGGGTGGTTCAACGACTCACGGAGGATCCGGGGCTCTACCTGGCGAACTCGATGAACAGCCTGCGGGTCGAAGGCCAGAAGACGATCAGCTTCGAGATCGTGCAGCAGTTCGACTGGGAGGTCCCCGATTGGGTGCTCGTGCCCGGTGGAAATCTCGGCAACGTCTCCGCGATCGCCAAGGGCTTCCTCGAGATGCTCGAGGTCGGCTTGATCTCGCGCCTGCCGCGACTCGTGTGCTGCCAGGCCGAGAAGGCCAACCCGCTCTACCGCGCCTACCGCCGCGCCGCCGACGAGGATCGGGACCTCACCCTCGACGATTTCGAGCCGATGGCTGCCGAACCCACCCTGGCGTCCGCCATCCGGATCGGCGATCCGGTCTCGTTGCCGAAGGCCGTCCGCGCGTTGGTCTCGTGCCGGGGTGTGGTGGAGCAGGCGAGCGAGTCGGAGCTGGCGGACGCCGCCGCCCGCGCCGATCGGACGGGGATGTTCAACTGCCCGCACACCGGTGTGGCGCTCGCGTGCCTCGAGAAGCTGGTGCACGCCGGCACCATCGAGAAGGACGAGCGCGTCGTGGTCATCTCCACCGCGCACGGGCTCAAGTTCACCGAGTTCAAGGCCGCCTACCATCGTGGCGAGCTCCCCTTCGACGCGCCGCTGGCGAACCAGCCCATCGAGCTCGGCTCCGACCCGGACGAGGTCGTGGGCGCCATCCATCGAGTGCTGGACGAACGGGAGTGAGCGCCCGACCGATCGCAGCGATCGGCGCCAAGCTCAGCCGGGTCGCCAGCAAGGTGGTGCCGGACCCGTTCGTCCTGGCGCTCGGACTGACCATCCTGGTGGGGGTCGTCGGTGCGTTCCACCTCGCGGCCGACGCGCCGGAAGAGAGCGTGGTCTGGACCCTCATCGACGGCTGGGCGAGCGGCTTCGCGTCGCCGGGAGGGCTCGCCTTCGCCCTCCAGATGTGTCTGGTCTTGGTGACCGGTCACGCCTTGGCGACGAGCCCACCCGTTCAGCGAGGCGTTCGGTGGATCGCCTCGAGGGTTCGAGGTGCAGCCGGCGCCGCTTTCGCGGTCTCACTGGTGGCGTGCCTCGCCGCCGTCATCCATTGGGGCCTCGGCGCCATCGTCGGTGCGTTCCTCGCTCGCGAGATCGGTCGCAACTCCCTCCGGGACGACGGCGGTCCCGTGCTCCACTATCCGCTCCTCGGGGCCGCAGCCTACGCGGGGCTCGCAGTGTGGCACGGCGGGCTGAGCGGCTCGGCGCCGTTGAAGGTGGCCGAGGAGGGGCACTTCGCCGCGGCCGCGGTGACGACCCACGCGGGTGGGGTGGTGCCGGTCACCGAGACGCTGCTCTCGCCGCTGAATCTCGTGGTCACCGGCCTGCTCTGCATCGGGCTCCCACTGCTCTTCGCGGCGCTGGTGCCCTACGACGCCGACCGGGTCCCGCCCGATCCGGAGGCGCTGAAGGGACCGGAGCCGAAGGCCGAGCCCGATGATGGTCGGTTCCGGGTCGAGGGCTCACCGGTGGTGGCGATCGTGGTCGGGATCGTTGGTCTCGGGCTCATCGGGGCCGCGTGGGCCACGGGCCGCATGAGCCTCGATCTCAACCTGGTGAACTTCCTCTTCCTCTTCGCCGGCGTCGCCCTCCAGGGCAGCCTGCGCCGCTATGTCGACGCCATCACCGACGGCGCCAAAGGGGCCGGGGGAATCATCCTCCAGTTCCCGTTCTACTTCGGGATCCTGGGGATCATGAAGGCGGCGGGGCTGATCACGTGGATCAGCGAGGCGATGGTCGCGGTGGCGAGCGCAGACACCTTCCCGGTGTTGGCGTTCTTCTCCGCGGGCATCGTGAACCTGATGGTGCCCTCGGGCGGAGGACAGTGGGCCGTGCAGGGCGACATCCTGCTCGGCGCGGGTGACGCGCTCGGCGTCCCGGCGGGGACGACGGTGATGGCCTTCGCCTACGGAGACGCCTGGACCAACACGCTCCAGCCGTTCTGGGCGCTGCCGTTGCTGGGCATCATGGGCCTCGAGGCGAAAGCGATCGTCGGCTACACGGCCGTCGCTTGCGTTGCGATGGGCATCGCCGTGCCCGTCCTGCTGCTCGTGCTCGGCTGAGCTGGCTACTTCTTGCGCGCCGGCTGCTTCTTGGCGGCCTTGCGCGTCTTCTTGGCGGCCTTCTTGGCAGCGCCCTTCTTCTTGGGCGCGGCCTTCTTCTTGGCGGCCTTCTTGGCCGCGCTCTTCTTCTTGGGGGCGGCCTTCTTCTTGGCGGCCTTCTTTGCCTTCTTGGGCGCGGCCTTCTTCTTGGCCGCGCTCTTCTTCTTGGGGGCGGCCTTCTTCTTGGCGGCCTTCTTTGCCTTCTTGG
>CAYXAP010000016.1:21956-130549 GCA_964462035.1 uncultured Sandaracinus sp. | reverse complement strand
CGCTCTTCTTCTTGGGGGCGGCCTTCTTCTTGGCGGCCTTCTTTGCCTTCTTGGGGGCGGCCTTCTTCTTGGCGGCCTTCTTGGCAGCGCTCTTCTTCTTGGGGGCGGCCTTCTTCTTGGCGGCCTTCTTTGCCTTCTTGGGAGCGGCCTTCTTCTTGGCGGCCTTCTTGGTCTTCTCGGGCGCGGCCTCCGGCTTCTCGGCCGGCGTCTCTTCGGCCGGCACCTCGGGCTCGAGCGTGCCGCCGATCGGCGCGTGCCCCGGGCGCGGCCCGAGGATGGGGCGACGACCGGTGCGTGGTCCGCGGCCCGGAGCGGGGAGGACCCCACGCTTCTTGGCGTCCTTGAGCGCGCGCTTCTGGGCGCCCTTGCTGGCGAAGAAGCGCTTCATCGGGTCCAGGTAGACCGATCGCCAGGTCTTCTTGTAGCGCTCCCGTTGGCCCTCGGGAATGCCCGTGTGGTGGACCTGCACCCGGGTGCCCCCGGCGACGGCCTCGAAGCGGATCTCCACTTGCGAATCCGGAGCGTCGAGCGGGAAGTCCGCGGTTCGCCACGTCATGACGATGCGGCGCCCCGTATCGAGCAAGATGTGGGTGGCGTCGATGTAGCCATCGGCAGCGGTCAGCCGGCCACCCACCCAGGGGTCGACCGTGGATCGCTGGCCCGTGAACGCCGTATGGCGCCGTTCGTCCATCCAGGTGGCGTAAATCCGGTTCGGACTCGCCGAAATCAAGGATGATACACTAAGCTCTTCGGTGGCCATCGTCCTTCCCCGTCACTCCACAATGCCGGCGCGCTTGTCCAGCGAAACCGTATCGTCTGCGCATCATGGTGCCTCGAAGGGTCGAGATCGCCCAAAAAGTGAAGGGTGGGTGGTCCGGATGTGCCAGAGCTGACGCGATCGCCTGGAGACCTCGAATTCGGGTCTGCGAGGCCCTTTCGTCCGCTCGACTCGGGCCCATCCGCGTGGTTCGCTCACTCCGCCGATGGTGACCCTGCCGGAAATCTGGGTGGATCGAGGCGGTACCTTTACCGACTGTGTGCTCCGCGAAGACGGATCGCTCAGCGCGATCAAGGTCCGCTCGAGTGACGACGCACCTCTGGTCGGGATCCGAGCCTTGCTGGGGCTCGACGAGGGGGCGCCCATCCCTCCCTGCGACGTCCGCGTCGGCACGACCGTCGCC
The DNA here is from genome assembly GCA_964462035.1 of uncultured Sandaracinus sp. Lineage (GTDB taxonomy): Bacteria > Myxococcota_A > Polyangia > Polyangiales > Houyiibacteriaceae > UBA1660. The sequence continues at coordinate 129,368 of CAYXAP010000016.1, read as the reverse complement.
ACCAACGCGCTGCTCGAGCGTAAGCACGCGCCGACTCTGTTGGTGGTGGACCGCGGATTCGCCGATCTCCTCGCCATCGACGATCAGACCCGGCCTCAGCTCTTCGTGCCGGGGGCGGCTCGGGAAGCGCCGCTCCCCGCCGCAGTCCTGGAGGACTCGGCGCGCCTCGCGGCCGATGGGGCGGAGCTGGCCCCCGTGGATGGCCAACGCTTTCACCGCGAGGTCCTCGAGGCTCGCGAGCGATACGGGCTCGAGGCCGTCGCCATCGCCAAGCTCCACGCCTCGAGAGATGGTGTCCACGAGCGCGCCCTGGCCGAAGCCATCGCGGAGCTCGGCCTCCATGTCGTCGTCAGCCACGAGGTCGCGCCGAGCACGGGCCTCCTGGGCCGCGCCCACACCGCCGTCGCCGATGCGGCGCTGACCCCTGCGCTCCGCCGATACGTGCGCTTCCTCGAGGCCCACCTGCCCGGCAGCCGGCTTCGCTTCCTCAAGTCGGATGGGGGCCTGGTGGACGCCGCCGCGTTTCGCGGTCGCGACGCGTTGCTCTCAGGGCCGGCTGGCGGCGTCGTCGCGGTGGCCGCCACCGCTCGGGCACTCGGCGAGCCGCGGCTGCTGGGGCTCGACATGGGAGGCACGTCGACCGACGTGTGCCGCTTCGACGGCGAGCACGACCGACGGACCGAGAGTCGCGTCGGCCCCGCTCGGGTGCGAGCGCCGATGCTGGCCGTTCACACCGTCGCTGCGGGCGGGGGCTCACTCGTACGCCTCACGGCGGAGCGCGCGGCGGTCGGCCCTGCCAGCGCCGGCGCCGTCCCCGGTCCGCTCTGCTACGGCCACCCGGAGGCTCGGGAGCCTGCGCTGACCGACGCGGCGCTCGTCTTGGGCCGGGTTCGTGGGGAGCGCTTCCCCTTCGCGCTCGACCCGGAGCGTGCCCGGTCCGCGTTGGAGGAGCTCGCCGCCAGCATCGGCGTGGACACCGAGCCCTTCGCGGATGGCCTCGTGACGTTGGCCGCCGCGACGATGGCCGACGCCCTGGCGGAGGTCACGGTCGCGCGCGGTCACGACCCGGCGGACTACGCGCTCGCCGCCTTCGGGGGGGCTGCGGGCCAATATGCGTGCCGGGTCGCGCGTCAGCTCGGCGTCCGACGCATCGTCTCCCACCCGTTCGCGGGTGTCCTCTCGGCGTGGGGGATGGGCGCCGCTCCGCAGAGCTGGCACGGGGCCGTGGACCTTCGCGGGGTGCCGTTCGACGAGCCCGCACTCGCCGCGGCCTTGGAGGCGCTCGCCCGCCTGGAGGCGGAGGGACGCGAGGTCCTGGCCGCGGAAGCGGCGGAGCTCGAGAGCCGGCCCCGGCTGGTGTTGCGCTACGCCGGAACTCAGCTCGGCCTCGAGGTCGACCCGGGCCACGCGGTGGGTCCGGTCGCGGCAGCGTTCGGTCGCTCTCACGCTCGAACCTTCGGCTATGAGCGAGCGCGTTCGCTGGAGCTCGTCTCCGCACGGGTCGAGGTGCGTGCGGCGCCGCCGTCGCCGCCCTTCACGCGGGCTTCGGTCGATGCCGACGAACCGATCGAGGGCGAGCTCTACCTTCCGGGTGGGTGGCGCTCGGTGCCGACCTGGCGCCGGGAGGCGTTGCCGGTCGACAGCGTGCTCGCTGGCCCGCTGCTGGTGATGGAAGAGACCGGGACGCTGGTGGTCGAACCGGGATTCACGCTCGTTCGGCGCTCGGCGGATGACGTGCTGGTCCTCGAGGACACCGAACCCTCCACGGCGACCAGCGCCTTCTTCCGCGTCGAGATCCTCGCACAGCGCTTGGCGGCGATCGCCGAGCGGATGGGCGTCGTGCTTCGGCGGAGCGCGCTCAGCACCAACATCCGTGACCGCCTCGACTACTCGTGTGCGGTCTTCGACGGCGACGGTGCGTTGGTGGCGAACGCGCCCCACATCCCCGTGCACCTCGGCGCCATGAGCGCGAGCGTCAAGGCGATCCTGGCCGCGCACGCAGCGAATGGACTCCCGCCCGGCAGCGCCTACCTCACCAACGATCCGGCGGCCGGCGGCTCGCACCTGCCGGACCTGACGGTGGTCGCGCCGGTGCACGACGCCGACGGAACGCTCCGCTTCTTCGTCGCGGCCCGCGGTCACCACGCGGACGTCGGCGGCGTCACGCCGGGCTCGATGCCCGCGCGCTCGGAGACCCTCGAGGACGAGGGCGTGGTCTTTCGCGGGATCCAGGTGGTGCGGGACGGGGTGCTCGACGAGCAGGCGATCCGCGCCGTGCTCGAGGGCGGCCCTCACCCGGCGCGCCGCCCGGACGAGAACCTCGCGGATCTCGAAGCGCAGCTGGCCGCCTGCCGGCGCGGCGCTCACGAGCTGCTGGCGCTCAGCGAGTCGCTCGGTGCCGACGCCATCCGAGCGGACATGCACGCGGTGCTCGACGACGCCGAAGCGGCCGTGGCCGAGGCGATCAGCGAGCTGCCCGACGGCACTCACGGTTGGACGGAGACCCTCGACGACGGCACCTCGGTCAGCGTGGCCATCACCGTCGAGGGTGGCCGACTCCACGTGGACTTCACCGGTACCGATGGCGCGACCCGAACCAACCTGAACGCGCCGCGCGCCGTGACCGAGGCCTGTGTCCTCTACGCGATTCGCACGCTCGTGGGACGCTCCATCCCGCTCAACGACGGCTGCATGCGCCCGGTCCGACTCACCATCCCCCCGGGTTCGCTCCTGGATCCGCCGGCGAATGCCGCGGTGGCCGCCGGCAACGTGGAGACCAGCCAGCGCGTGGTCGACGCCATCCTCGCAGCGCTGGGGGTGATGGCGCCCAGCCAAGGGACCATGAACAACGTCACCTTCGGCGACGGGACCTTCGGCTACTACGAGACCTTGGCCGGTGGCGTCGGCGGCGCCCCCGACACGCCGGGCCCCTCGGCGACCCACGTCCACATGACCAACTCCCGCATCACGGACCCGGAGCTCCTCGAGGCTCGGTACCCGGTGCGCGTTCGTCGTTTCTCCCTCCGTCGCGGAAGCGGCGGGGCAGGGCGATGGCCAGGGGGCGACGGACTGGTCCGTGAAATCGAAGCCCTCGCGCCACTACGCGTCTCGGTCCTCGCGGAGCGGCGCGCCGCCGGAGCCCGCGGGCTGGAGGGCGGTGGCGCTGGAGCGCCCGGCGTCGACGAGGTCGTCGGCGTCGACGGAAGCGCACGCCCGATCGGCGGCCGCGTCGAGCTGGAGCTCGCCATCGGAGAGACCCTTCGGATCGCCACGCCGGGCGGCGGAGGCTATGGGACCCCTGGCTCGTCATGACCCCTTGGCAGCGGCTCAAGAAGCTGGTGGTGCACCAGATCCTCGGTGTGGCGGATACCCCGCATCGCATCGCGTGGGGGGTGTTCATCGGCGGGATCATCGCGTGGACCCCCACGCTCGGGCTGCAGATCGTGCTCTATCTGGCGTTCGCGACCCTGCTTCGGGCGAACAAGGTCAGCGGCATTCCGATCCTCTTCATCAGCAACCCCTTCACGGCGGTGCCGCTCTACTGGTTCGCCTGGAAGGTGGGCGACACGGTCCTCAACGACGAGGAGGCCGCCGGTGGCGCGGCCGAGGTCGCCGAGCGGATGCACGCGGCGGAGGCGAATGCCGAGGAGACGGACCTGCTCACCGATCTCTGGACCAAGGAGTTCTGGCAGGACGTCGGCGAGACCCTGCTTTCGATGGGCGCGGAGCTCTGGCTCGGCGGGCTCATCATGGGCCTGATCACCGCCATCCCCTGCTACTTCCTCACGCTCTGGGGCATCCGGGTCTTCCGGCGCGCGAAGGGCCGCTGAGGTCGGTCAGTCGAAGGAGCCGTGGCGACCGGCGCCATCACGAAAGCGCGCAGCGCCCGCGACCGCTTCGTCCATCACGGCGATACCGTGCCGGAGCTCGTTCGCGATGGCGTCCGGCACCGACAGGTCGTGCTGCTCGTAGGCGCTCATCCGGTCGGCGCGCATGCAGGCCTGGGGGAAGGCCGCGATCTGGCTCGCCAGCGTGCGTGCCTCCGTGAGCGCTTCGCCGGACTTCGCCACCCGGTTGGCCAACCCCATCTGCAGTGCCTCGTCGGCACTCACCGGCCGGCCGGTGAGGATCAGATCCATCGCCCGCGAGAGCCCGACCAGCCGCGGCAGCCGCACGGTGCCGCCATCGATCAGGGGCACGCCCCAGCGGCGGCAGAAGACACCCAGCACGGCGTCTTCGGCGACCACGCGGAGGTCGCACCAGAGCGCCAGCTCGAGCCCGCCCGCGACCGCGTGCCCTTCGATGGCAGCGATCACCGGCTTGCTCAGCACCATCCGACTCGGGCCCATCGGGCCGTCGCCGTCGGGGGCCACACGGTTGGCCTCCTCCCCGTTGGCGACCGCCTTGAGATCGGCGCCGGCACAGAAGGTTCCGCCGCTCCCGGTGAGGATCGCGACTTTCGCGTCGGGATCGGCGTCGAAGGCGCGGAAGGCCTCGGCCAGCGCCTCCGCGGTCGGCCGATTCACGGCGTTCCGGCGCTCCGGGCGGTTCAGGGTGACCAGGGTCAGCGGGCCCTCGCGGGTGACGTCGATCATGGCGCCGAGCATAGCCCCAGCCGTGGGGGGACTCGACGGATGCCCGTTGTCCCCTATGCTCGCGCCCCCATGGACGTCCGCTTTCGCCTGATTTTTCTCGCCCTCACGCTCTCCTTTCTCGCCCTCGGGCAGAGCGAGACCCAGGCGCAGCCGCCGCCCGTCGACTGCTCGACCCCCCAGAAGGCGGCGCGGACCTTCCTGGACAATCTCCAGCCCGACGAGATGCATCCGGAGGACGCCATCCGCTGCTTCGACTGGGAGGGAGGCGGCATCGAGGGACGGCGCGCGAAGATCGAAGCTGCGCGCCATCTGCAGGCGGTGCTCGACCAGCGCGGCCTCTACATCGACATGGAGTCCATCCCGGACACGCCCGACGTCGAGGCCGAGGCGATGGAGGACGGGAAGATCCCGCTCGCTCGGAGGCTCCCGGAGATCCACCTGGTGAAGCTCGACGACGAGTGGCTCATCAGCAGCCGCTCGGTCCACGCCATTCAGGGCCTCTACGACGAGACCTTCACCTACGACGTCCAGGGCTTCGTGGACGAGCTCCCCGAGTGGGCTCGGTACGAGCCGATCCCCGGAATGGCCATCTGGCAGCTCCTCGGGCTCTTCATCGCGTTTCTCGGCGGCATGTTCATGCGCTTCCTCGTCGCGCGCGTCCTCTTCAGCTGGGTTCGCCGACTCCTGAAGAAGCGGGAGATGAAGTTCGACTTCGACGTGCTCCAGCGTGCGGCGAACCCGATCGGGACGCTCGCGATGACGGCGTTCCTCTGGTGGACCATCCCGCTCCTCCGCTTCAGCGTCCGAGTGAACCAGGTCACCACGATCGCGCTGCGCGTCATGGCCGCAGCCGCGGCGGTCATGCTCGTCTATCGGCTGGTCGACTTCGGGGCGGACATCTTCGCGCGCCGAGCCGAGAAGACCGAGACCAAGCTCGACGACCAGGTCGTTCCGCTCATCCGAAAGACCCTCAAGGTCTTCGTCGTCGCGGTCGGGCTGATCTTCGTGCTCCAGAACCTCGACGTCGACGTCGGCTCGCTCCTGGCTGGCGTCAGCCTCGGCGGCTTGGCCTTCACGCTCGCCGCCCGTGACACGGTCGCAAACCTCTTCGGCAGCATCAGCGTCTTCGCCGACCAGCCCTTCCAGGTGGGCGACTGGGTGGTCATCGAGGGGCACGAAGGTGTCGTCGAGGAGGTCGGCATGCGCTCGACCCGCATCCGCACCTTCTACGATTCGGTGATCGCCATCCCGAACTCCGTCGTGGCCAACGCGGCCGTCGACAATTACGGCCAGCGCCGCTATCGACGCTGCTTGGTCACCCTCGGCCTGACTTACTCGACGACGCCCGAGCAGATGCAGGCTTTCGTCGAAGGCGTCCGCGGGATCCTCAAGGCCAACCCGAAGGTCCGCCAGGACTCCTACGAGGTCCACTTCAAGGACTTCGGCGACAGCGCGCTCGAGGTGATGCTCTACTTCTTCTTCAAGGTGGAGAGCTACTCCGACGAGATGAAGCAGCGGCAGAACATCTTCCTCGAGGTCATGCGACTCGCGGACGCCATCGGTGTCTCGTTCGCCTTCCCGACGCAGACGCTCCACCTGGAGACGCGCGCCAAGGAGACCGCCATCCCCGAGCACCCAAAGCCGCCGAAGGGGGAGCTGGCCAAGATCGCGGCCGCCTTCGGGCCGGGGGGCGATCGCTCGCAGCCGGACACGCCGATGCTGACGAACGGCTTCCTCGCCGGCGAGATGATCCGCAAGGGCTCGGACGAGGAAGCAGACGTCGGCGATGGCTGACGAGAAGAGCGCGCCGAAGCGCTCCGTCTGGCGTCGCCGTGCCCTCGAGGGGTTGCTCTTCCTCGTCGCGCTCTATGGCATCCATCGCTGGCAGACCCTCGGCGTCGCCGAGGGGAGCGCTCCGGTGCTCGAGGCCACCGACATCGAGGGCGCGCCGATCGCGCTCCAGGGGCCAGCGCTGGTGCACTTCTGGGCGACCTGGTGCGGGGTCTGCGATGCGATGGACGGCAACGTGGCGTCCGTCGCGGAGGACGCGACCGTGGTGACCATCGCCGTGCGCTCGGACGGACCTGGCGCGATCCGGGCGCACCTGCGCGAGGAAGAGCTCGAGGGCGCGTTCCCGGTGATCTCCGATCCCGACGGCACCCTGGCGGCCCGGTGGGGCGTGAGTGTCTTTCCCACCACCTTCGCCATCGACGAAGCGGGCGAAATCGTCGCGGTCAGCGCGGGCTACACCACCACCGCAGGACTGAGAGCCCGCCTCGCCCTCGCCGACTGACCCTCGCCGCGAACTCGAGCCGTTCGCAAGACGCAGAGGAAAGACCCGAATGCCGACCCGGCTTCTCTCCGCGTTCCTTTCGTCTTTGCGAGAGAATTCGTGTTTGGGGCCGCAGGCCCCCCGCACGGACTGAGCCTGGTGCGAACTTCCGTGCGAGGTCGTTGTCGGCAAGGCTGCGCGCGACGGAGGTAGGCTCGCGCCAGAGGAGACGAGGGATGCGACGAGCTGCGATCATTGGGGTGTTTGGACTGCTGCTGGCGTTCGGCTGCGAACCGGACGGCGCGCCCGGCGCGCGGCGGGCGATCCTCGAAGAGCACGTGCCGCGGGTGAAGGAGCTCCTGCGCCAGGATCGGGAGAAGCACTGGGAGGCCATCCAGGAGGCCGCGCAGCGGATCGGCCCCGGCTTCGCCGTCGAGCCTCCGGAGTCGCGGGAGGCTCAGATGCGGACGGCGCTGAAGCGCGTGCAGGAGCTGCCCCGGGGGATCGCCGGCCTCGTCGTCTCGCCCATCTCCTTCCTGGCGGCGGTGGACGCCGACGGCACGGTCATCGCGCGCGACGTCGACGACGACGACGACACGATGCAGGGCCAGGACTTCGCCGAGCGCTTCCCGCCCGTCGCGGCCGCGCTAGAGAGCGGCACGCCGCAGATGGCGCTCGTGACCTTCGACACCGAGGAGAACGCCGAAGAGGGAGTGAACCGCTCGAGCCTGATGTTCGTCGGGCCTGCGCACCGCAACGGCGAAGTGGCGGGGCTGGCCGTCTGCGGCATCCCGCTCTGGCGCGAGGCCCAGCGCTTGAGCCGACAGATCCGCGTGGATCTCGCGCCCCAGATCAGCAGTGGGCTGATCGTCTGGGTCCTGATGTACCAAGGAGACGAGCTCATCGCGCCACCGGACGCCCCGAGCGAGGTCATCAGCGAGCTCCCCGATCAGGCGACGCTCTTCGCGAGGCTCGAGCAGAACCCCGCCGGATACACCGGCGAGTTCAACGCCTTCCAGAAGTGGTACGGCTACGCCGTGGTGCCGACGCCCAGCTTCGGCGAAGACGTCGGCATCATCGTCCTGCGCGCCGGCGAGGGCGACCCCGAGACCGAAGCGGAGTAGGGCGGTTCCGTCCGGGGGCCGGCTGGGGCATTCTCCCGGCCCATGGCCCCCAAGCTCCGAATTCTCGTCGCGCTCGCGACGGTCGCGTGCGGCGGCGTGCAGACCGCCCGGCCGACCGAGTCGCTCCCCGAACCGACCTCTCCGCCGCTTCCGTGGCAGGCGAACCGAGCTCAGCCGGAGACGATCGAGTCGCCGCTGGTCGCGCTGGTCGGCGGCACGGTGCACACGGCGGCTGGCCACCGGTACGAGGACGGTGTCGTCGTCTTCCGTGACGGGCGGCTGTTGGCCGTCGGCCCCGCATCCGAGGTGCAGGTGCCCGAGGGTGCAGAGACCATCGACGTGAGCGGCCGACACGTGACGCCGGGCATCATCGACACCCACTCCCACATGGGTGTCTACCCGGTCCCCCGCGCGCGGGCGCACGCTGACGGCAACGAGGCCACCGGCGCAGTGACGGCGAACGTGTGGAGCCTCGACTCGGTGTGGCCGCAGGACCCGGCGCTCCAGCGCGCGCTGGCCGCGGGCATCACCACCATCCACGTCCTGCCCGGCTCGGCGAACCTCGTCGGCGGCCGTGGTGTGACCCTCAAGCTCGGCCGCTCCCGCACCACCAGCGGGATGCGCTTCCCGGGCGCCCCAGACACGTTGAAGATGGCTTGCGGCGAGAACCCGAAGCGCGTCTACGGCGCTCGCAACCAGGCGCCCTCGACCCGCATGGGGAACGTGGCGGGCTATCGCGCCGCCTTCCAGAAGGCCGCCGAGTACGGCCGCTCCTGGGGCGAATGGCAGCACAAGCACCGGCTCTGGCAGCGCAAGCGGATGCGCTACGAGCAGACCCTCGACGACGAGGGTCGGCCGCGCCCGCCCGCCGACGGCGAGGACGCCGTCGAAGACCCGGGACCGGAGCCCTCACCGCCGGATCGCGACTTCGGCCTCGAGGCGCTCTGGGGCGTCCTCCAGGGCGAGGTGCTCGTGCAGATGCACTGCTACCGGGCCGACGAGATGGCTCGGATGCTCGAGATCGCCGACGAGTTCGGCTTCCGCATCCACGCGTTCCACCACGCCGTGGAGGCGTACAAGATCCGTGACCTCCTCGCCGAGGCGGGGACCGGGGTCAGCACCTGGGCGGACTGGTGGGGCTTCAAGCTCGAGGCTTACGACGCGGTGATCGAGAACCTCGCGCTCCTCCAGGAGGCGGGCGTCCGTGGAGCGCTGCACAGCGACAGCAACATGCTCGTCCAGCGGCTTCCGCAGGAGGTCGCGAAGGCGATGTGGGCCGGGCGTCACGCAGGCATCGACGTCAGCCGAAACGACGCGCTGCGCTGGATCACCGCGAACGCAGCTTGGCAGCTCGGTGTCGAGGAACAGACCGGTACGCTCGAGGTCGGGAAGATGGCCGACGTCGTGGTCTGGTCCGGGGATCCCTTCAGCGTCTACACCCACGCAGACCTCGTCTACGTCGACGGACAGCTGCGATTCGACCGGAGCCAGCCGCCCACCCGGAGCGACTTCGAGCTCGGCCAGGAGGTGTACCGATGAGCCGCCTGCTCACCCTCGCGCTCCTATTGGCAGCCACCGGCGCCGTCGCCCAGGCACCCACCACGCGCGTCTACCGAAACGTCACGCTCCAGCGCGGCGACGGATCGGAGTCGATCCCGGATGCGTCGATCGTGATCCGTGGCGACGAGGTCGTCTACGCTGGCCCGTCGGCCGGCGCTCCTGCTCCAGCCGGCGCGGAGATCGTCGAGCTCGAGGACGGTGCCGTCGCCACGCCGGGCCTGGTCGCGGTCGGGTCACCCATCGGCCTGGTCGAGATCGATCTCGAAGCGGGCACCCGCGACCAGGAGACCGAGGACGAAGACGCCGACTCCGTGCGGGCCGCGTTCAGCGCCTCGGAGGGCTACAACCCGGACTCGACGCTCATCCCAGTGACGCGGCTCGGTGGCGTCACCGCGGCCGTCTCGACCCCCACGGGCGGGCTCGTCAGCGGCGTGAGCGCCTACGTCCACCTCGGCGAGGTGCGCGAGCCGGCGGACCTCGTGGGCACCGTCCGCAACGCAGCCGCGGCACTCCACGTGGACCTCGGCGACGGTGGCATCGAAGCCGCGGAAGGGACCATGCCCACGGCGCTGAGCCGCTTCCGCGAGGTTCTCGAAGACGCGAAGCTCTACGGCACCCAGCGGCGGGCCTACGATCGGCGCGGGCTGCGAGAGATGCGGGTGAGCCGGCTCGACCTCGAGCGGCTCCAGCCCGCGCTCGCGGGCGACGTGCCGGTGGTCGTGAGCGTCAGCCGTGCCGCCGACATCCTGCGGGTGCTCGCCATCGCCGAGGAGTTCGGGCTCGACCTGATCTTGAGCGGCGCCGAAGAGGGCTGGCGAGTGGCCGAGGCCATCGCGACCGCCCAGGTCCCGGTGATCGTCCAACCGCTGACCAACCTCCCGAGTAGCTTCCGCCGGCTGGGCAGCCGCTACGACAACGCCAAGCTCCTCCACGACGCCGGCGTGCGGCTCATCCTGACCACCAGCGGAGCCCACGACCTGCGAAACCTGCGTCAGGAGGCTGGCAACGCCGTGCGCTTCGGGCTACCCGCCGAGGTCGCCCTGCAAGCCGTCACCGAGACGCCCGCGGCGCTCTTCGGCCCTCGGGAACGCGGCACCACTCCACATACCCTCGCGAACGGCGCTCGCGCCGACATCGTCGTCTGGAGCGGTGACCCATTCGAGCTGAGTACCCGCCCGCTGCACATCGTGATCGGCGGGGAGCCGCAGCCGCTGACCTCCCGCCAGACGGAGCTCCGCGACCGCTACCGAGCGCTGCCGCCCCGCTGACGTCGTTCAGACGATCAGGCCGGCCCGAAACGCGCGCGTCACGAGGTCGACGCGCCGCCGGGCACCGAGTCGCTGACAGAGCTTGGTGGCGCGGTCCTTGACCGTGTGCGCGCTCAGGTGGACGAGCTTCCCGATCTCGTCGTTCGAGGATCCATTCGCGAGCGCATCGAGGATCTGGAGGTCGGCGAACTCGAGCCCCAGCCGACGGCGTTCGACCTGGAACCCCGGGCAGAGCGCAGCGTCCCCACGTCGGTCGCGCCATCCGGCGCAACGTTCGAGCGCTCGTCGCACCCGAAGAGGACCACCATGACCAGTGCCCAGCGCCTCATCGGACGCACCCGCGGAGCAGCTCGTCGCGGATGTTGGCGGCGCCAGCCACCGTGCGCTGCGCCGAGTGCCCGGTGTCCGGCACGACGAGGCGGGTGACCGCCGTGCCAGCGGCTTCGAAGAGATCCGCGGCCGGTCGTCCGGCGACGGCGATCACCAGACAGTCGCCATCGCCCCATTGGAAGCTCGTCTCGGTCGCGAGGCGGAGCCGGTCGGTCGAGAGAGCGGCCAAGCTGTCCTCGAAGAGCCCGTCGAGCGATTCGTTCGCGCTGCATGCGTCCTCGTGCACGGCGTCGATACCGTCGGCGAGCTCCCCCACGCCACACTGCGGGTCGGCGCAGGCCGGAGGGTACTCGGCCGCTTCCGAGGCACAGTCCCAGTCCGCCGTGCACCCGAGATCCAAACGGTGCAGCGTGCCTCCCGAGAACATGGCGAAGTCCACCCGGTCGTCGAGGTCGTGGAAGGTCAAGGCGTAGCCGAGCTCGAGGGTCCCTGCCGACGACCCCATGCCACAGACGGGGAGACTCGCCGGCGTGGCGTCGATGACGTTGGCGAGGATCGTCGCGTAGCGACACGTGGCACCCGCGAGCCCCGCGCCCTCCGCTTCGGCGAACCAACCTCCCAGTCGGTTCACCCACGCCCGCTCGACGGTCTCGTACCCGGCGGCACGGAGGTCGGCGATGACCCCCCAGGGCAAGGGGTCGTCGTCCGGGCCGTTGCCACCCCAGAACGTCGTCCCCCGATTGCCGCTGCCGAAGACGATGGTTCCCGCCCGGGTCCCCTCCGGGGCTCCACGACGGATGCCCACCTCCATCGGGGCGACCCCCGGACAGGACACCTCGTAGCGGGTGCAGGTGAAGCCCGCCGGGGCCTCACACGTGCCGACCTCCGCGAGCGTTCCGAGGATCGGCTCTGGGTCCGAGGCCGGGGGGCCAGAATCCGGAGCCACCGCGTCCAGGGCCGAGCCATCGGCCGGGCCACCATCCACGACTGCCGGGCTCGAGGAGCACGCCATCGCCACCATCGCCATCCACACCGGTCGACCCATGGCCCCCAAGCTACCCTCCCTCACCAGAGGGGGGACACCCGAACGATGGTCCGTCGCCGGTTCGGGGGATTCGACGGGTCGGGGTGGCGCAACTCCTGCTGGCCGTGCGCTCGGGCCCCTTCTGGGGTAGGGCCCGGACATGGCCCGTGTTCGCGTCCTGCTCATCCTCGCTCTCGCCGCCTGCAGCGGCTCCACCTCCACCGTCCGTGAGACGACGACCGTCACCCCGGTCGAAGAGCCGGCGCCCGTAGTCGAGGGCACCCGGCCCGCCGACGGACGCTTGCCGACCGACGTCCGCCCGACCCGCTACGCGCTCGATCTCGCCATCGACCCTCGCGAGACCCACTTCCGCGGGTCCGTGGGCATCGACGTCGAGCTCGACGCGCCGCGTTCGGTGATCTGGCTCCACGCCGTCGGGCTCGAGGCTTCCGCGGTCTCGTTCCAGCCCGAGCTCCCCTCGGGTGACTTCGGCGAGGCCATCGCGGGCGAGCTCGCCGTGGCCGAGGACGATGACGGCTTCGCGTCGCTCACGCTCCCGGAGGCCGTCGAGGGGAAGGGGCGCATCACCATCGCCTATCGTGCGCCCTTCGGCACGGCGCTCGGCGGCATCTACAAGGTGGAGCACGCCGGCGAGAGCTACGCCTTCACTCAGATGGAGCCGCTCTCGGCGCGGCACGCGTTTCCCTCGTTCGACGAGCCCGGCTTCAAGACCCCCTTCGAGGTGACCCTCCGCGTTCCCGCCGACCAGGTGGCCGCCGCCAACGGCCCCGAGACGGGCGAGCCCACCGTCGAGGGTGACACCAAGGTCGTGCGCTTCGGGACCACGCCGCCGATCCCGACCTATCTCTTCGCGCTCGCCGTCGGTCCGCTCGACGTGGTCGAGGGCGAGGCCATCGCCGCCAACGAGGTGCGCGACCGGCCGCTCCCCTTCCGTGGTCTCGCGCCCAAGGGGCGTGGCGACGAGATGGCCTACACGATGGCCAACACCGCCGCGATCCTGACCGAGCTCGAGAAGTACTTCGGCATCCCGTACCCCTACGCGAAGCTCGACTTCGTCGCGGTCCCCGACTTCGAAGCCGGCGCGATGGAGAACGTGGGCCTGGTCACCTTCCGGGACACCATCCTCCTGGTCGACGAGGACCGGACCCCGACCAACCGGCTCCGCTTCTGGGCCTACATCGTCGCGCACGAGCTCGCCCACATGTGGTTCGGAAACCTCGTGACCATGCAGTGGTGGGACGACCTGTGGCTGAACGAGGCGTTCGCGAGCTGGATGGAGCACGTGGTCGTCGCCCGCTGGAAGCCCGACTACGAGGCCGACGTCGAGCTCCTCGAGTGGGTCACGAGCGTCATGGACCGCGACAGCCTGTCGAGCGCGCGCGCCATCCGGCAGCCGATCGAGAGCAGTCACGACATCCACAACGCCTTCGACGGCATCACCTACGGCAAGGGTGCCGGGGTCCTGGCGATGTTCGAGCGCTCGCTCGGCGAGGAGCGCTTCCGGGACGGCATCCGCGCCTATCTCCGCGAGCACTCCGAGGGCAACGCCACCGCCGAGGACCTCTTCCGGGCACTCGGCGCCGCGGCCGAGCGTGAGGTGACCGCGCCCTTCGAGTCGTTCGTGACCCAGTCCGGCGTGCCGCTGGTCACGGCGGACCTCGACTGCTCGGGCGAGAACCCGCGAGTGACCCTGAAGCAGACCCGCTACTTGCCTTCGGGCTCGAACGCGACCGGCGAGCGCGCGTGGCAGATCCCGGTCTGCGTCCGCCACGGTGGCGACGGTCGCCGCGACACTCCGTCGACCACGTGCGGCGTGCTCTCGGAGCCGGAGGGCGCCATCGCGCTGGAGGGTGAGTGCCCGGACTGGGTCCACCCCAACGCCGACGGCATCGGCTACTACCGCTGGGCGCTCGACGACGAGGGCCTCGCGGCGCTCCGAACGGGCGGCCTTCGGCACCTGAGCACCACCGAGAAGCTGAGCCTCGTGGACAGCCTCACGGCGGCGTTCGCCGCAGACGCCGCGGATGGTGGCGCCGTGCTCGAGGCCCTGCTCGCGCTCGCGGGTGACGACCACCGCGCGGTCGCCTCGGCGCCGCTCGACTTCCACGAGCAGCTCCTCGAGCAGATCGTGGACGCGGCCCACGCCGAGAAGCTCCGTGCGCGCCTCCAGCGCGCCTACGGTCGGCAGGGCCGGCAGCTCGGCTGGGCCGCCCGCCGCGGTCGCGAGGAGAGCGAGGACGTCCGGCTTCGCCGGTCCGCCATCGTGGGCTTTCTGGCCACCAAGGCCAAGGATCGGACCATCCGCCGCGAAGGCGAGCGCCGCGGCCGAGCCTACGTCCAGTGGGGCGAGGAAGCGGCCGCCGTGGACGCGGACGCCGTTCCGGCCGACCTCGCCGTCGCCGCGCTCACGGTCGCGGTCCAGGAGGGTGACGCGGCGTTCTTCGAGCACGTCCTCGGCGTGCTCTCGCGAACCGAGGACGGCGCGCTGCGCGGCAACCTCCTGCGCGGGCTCGGGGCCACCGAGGACGCCGAGCTCGGCGCGCGCGCGATGGCGCTCGCGCTCGAGCCCGACCTCCGGGTGAACGAAGTCCTCATCCCCGTCGCGCTCCAGCTCCGAAACCCTGCGACCCGGGCGAGCGCTTGGGAGTGGTTGAAGGAGCACTTCGACGGACTCGTGGAGCGACTCCCGCCGAGCTACGCCGGCTACCTCCCGCAGCTGATGAGCGGCGCCTGCGACGCGGCGACCGCCGACGCCGTGGGTACGTTCTTCGAGAGCCGGGTCGAGGAGATGCCTGGTGGGCCGCGGAACCTGGCCGCGGCGACCGAGTCGATCCGATTGTGCGTGTCCCTGGCCGCCCAGCAGCGTCCGAAGGTCCACGCCTTCCTCGACTGATGGGTACGCCGGCTCGATGGCTCGAGGCGATGGGCGCGCCAGCCGCGCTCGTCGCCGCGGTTCCCGCGGACCTGGAGTCGGCGTGGGACGAGCTCGAGCAGGCGGACTGGCTCGTCTGGGTGGCGGGTGCAGCCTCCGTCGCGTTGGACGAGACGCTCCGCGTGCTGAGCGGGCTGATCGCCGAGACGCTCGTGCAGGTGCCCCAAGCGGAGAGCATCGTGATGGGGGCCCTCGAGACCGCCGAGGCCTGCGTCCGCCGGCAGGCGACGCGCGCCGATTGCGAGGCTCGGGCCACCGTCGCCGAGAGCGCCGCCCGGGAGGCGCCCGCGACCTTCCGCGATGCTCCACCGCAAGCGTACTGCGAGCTCGCCGAGGCTGGCGCCCGAGTGGCGCGCGCGGCCGAGGCGATCATGAGCGCTCGGCTGAGGGACGAGGCCGCGCAGATGGAGCGCGCCCGGGACTCGGCGGCCTACCTCGGCGTCGGTTTGAACGTCTTCGCTCGACGGGCCGACCCACCGGCGCGCTTCGACGTCGAGAGGATCGGCCACCCGATTCACGGCGAGCTGCTCTTCGTGGTCGCTTCCCTTGCCGAGGCCGCCCGCCTGCTCGAGAGGGCCCGGGCGATCCTGGGTCAGCCCACGGGCGCAGCCCTGGCGAGGGAGTTTCGGGGGCGCTTCCATGAGCTCTGACCCGGATCGCCGGTGCGCCGAGGGTGATCATCGGCGATTCGCTGCTAGGTTCCGCCCGTGATTCTCCGCGACCCCATTCACGGCCTCGTCGAGTTCGAGGGCGACGACCAGGTGGTCGTCGAGGCGCTCCTCGCGACCCGCGAGGTCCAGCGCCTCCGTCGCGTTCGACAGCTGGGGTTGACCTCGCTCGTCTTCCCCGGAGCCGAGCACTCGCGCTTCGCGCATGCGGTCGGCGCCGCCCATGTGATGACGCGGCTGCTCCGTCGAGTCCGGCGCGTGGAGCACGAGCTCCCGGTCGAGCTGCGCATGGACGCCGAAGCCCGTCGGGAGGCCATCGCCGCAGCGCTCCTCCACGATCTCGGGCACGGTCCCTTCAGTCACCTCTTCGAGGACGTGATGCCCGACGCTCGGCATCACGAGGACTGGACTGGCGACATCCTGCGCGACTCGGGAACCGAGATCCACGCGGCGCTCGAAGGCCTCGGCGAAGGGACCGCGGGTCGGGTGGCCGACCTGCTCGTCGGGACCCACCGCATCCCCTATCTGACCGGTGCCGTCAGCGGCACACTGGACGTCGACCGCGCGGACTACCTGCTCCGCGACAGTCACATGACCGGGGCACGATACGGCCTCTACGATCTCGACTGGCTGCTCCGCGCGCTGAGCTTCGGCGAGGTCGCCGACGCCGAGGGCGGCAGCGCCTGGGTGCTCGCGATCGAGGGGCGGAAGGGGCTGCCGCCCATCGAGGGGTTCTTCCTCGGCCGTCACTTCATGTACGAGCAGGTCTACCACCACAAGGCCACCCGAGCGGGCGAGGCGCTGGTGCGAGGGCTGCTCGCCCGAATGGCGGAGCTGGTGCGGGATGGGGACCGCGAGGCGGTCGGCGACGTTCCCCCCGGGCTCGCGCGCGCCGCCCGCGGCGAGCCGGTGTCGCTCGGTGACTATCTCGAGCTCGACGACGCTCAGCTCCTCGCGTGCATCGCGGGCTGGGCTCGGTCGACCGATGCCTTCCTGGCCGAGCACGCCCGCCGCTTGCTCGAACGTCGACTCCCGAAGACGCTCCCGCTCCCCGACGAAGAGGCCGTGTGGACCGAGGCCCACGCGCGCGCCTGCTCCGTCGCGGAAGCGGCCGGCGTTCGCTCGGACCTCACGGTCTTCGTCGACGTCGCGCGGGACGTTCCCTATCCCGAACCGGACGAAGGCCCGGGCGGCATGTGGGTGCGCATTCGGCACCAGCCGATGCAGCGCCTCGGCGACGTCTCGTTCCTCCTCGGCGAGCTCCGCAACAAGAAGCTCCGCCGCCCCCGGCTGATCTTTCCCGCGCCCCTGCGCGACCGAGTGGTCGACGCCGTGCGCGAGCTGCTCGACGGAGCGACCGCTCCCGAGAGCCCATCCGACACACGAGCGGAGGGTGCCCGATGACTTCCCGATCGATCCTCGCGGCGTTGCTGGTCTTCGCCGCGACCGCGACCGCCCAGGCCGACGACGAGCCCATCACGGTCACGCTGACGCCACTGACTCGGTACGGTCCCTACAAGGCCAAGCTGACGATCACTGCCCACGCGGACCGTGAGGTCGTGATCGACCGCCGGTTGCTCCAGCTCACCGTGCGACCACAGGTCGAGGGACGCCGGCGTTCGCCGCGTCTCCGCTGCCGCCACCCGGACGAGCCGCGGCGAGCCGAGCGCACCCGCGAGATGAGCGCCGGCGAGACCTACGAGGAGTGGGTCGATCTCCGGATGTACTGCTGGGGCCGGCCCCTCCGAGCGCTGGAGGCCGGTCCGGCGACCATCGAGGTGGGCTACGGGTTCCGCCGAGGTGGTCGGGGCCGCTTCGTCGCCCGCGAGGAGGGCGAACGCCGCCCGCCGAGGGGTGTCGAGGCCGAGCCTTTCGAGTGGTCGGGGCCCGCGGAGACCGCCGACGCCGATGGCGAGTCGCCGGTGGAGGTCGGCCTGCGCCCGACGTCCGCCCGGGGGACGCCCGTGCTGCGACCGACCATCCGGGCGCGGGAAGGGCGACCGCGCGTCTATCTGCGGGACGACCTCTGGTCGTTCACGGTGAGCGGTCCGCTCGGTGTGGTGGAATGTCGCCCGAGTCGTCAGGTCATCGCGCCCATCGTGGACTTCTTCCGTCGGCTCTCGTCTCGGAGAAAGACCGAGCGCTTCGCCGTGGAGCACTACTGTCCCGACGACACCTTCAGCGTGCCCGGCGTCTACGAGGTCACCGCGCGTGTGGAGCTCATCTATGACGCGGACCGCTTCGACTTCGACGCGGTCACCGGCACCTTCGAGGGCGAGCCCGCGCCAGTGCGCCGGACCCGGGGCGAGTACGTCGAGCAGACCCTCGAGAGCCTCGAGGCGGCGTTCGCGACGCCCGAGGAACCGGCCCCGTGAGCGCCAAGAGTGGCCGGGACCCGGTGGCTCGCCGGCTCGCCGTCGGCGCCCTGGCGGTCAGCCTCGTGGCGCTGGTCCTCGCGGGCTACGGGGTCCATCTCGGCCTTCGCTACCTCGAGGACGTCCGGACCTTGGGCGAAGCGATGGGCGAGGCCGAGCGGTCGATCCCGGCGGCAGACCGGGTCCTGGACGGCCCTCCGCCGGCGCTGGACGTCGACTGATCGAGGGGCTTCGCCGGCGAGGGAGTGAAACCTCACCGGAAAAGTGTTAAGTCCGGCTTTCCCGTGGCGAAGATCCTCGTAGTCGACGACCAGCGCAACATGCGCACCACCCTTGCTCTCATGCTTCGAGGGGCCGGGCACGACGTGGACGAAGCCGAGGACGGAGACGTGGCCTGCGAGAAGGTGGTCGAGGACTCCTACGACCTCGTCCTCACCGACCTGAAGATGGGCGCCACCGACGGCATGGCGGTCCTGCGGCACGCGCGGGAGAAGTCGCCGCTGACCGAGGTGATCGTCATGACCGCCTACGGGACCATCGAAAGCGCCGTCGAGGCCATGCGGGTCGGGGCCCACGACTACATCCAGAAGCCCTTCGCCGAAGAGGCGCTGCTGGTGAAGGTCGAGAAGGCCCTCGAGAAGCGACAGCTCGCCGGCGAGGTCTCGGTGATGGCCGCGGAGTTCCGCGACCGGTACAAGTTCGAGAACATCATCGGACGCTCCCAGGCCATCCGGGACGTGCTCGGCCGGATCGTTCGGATCGCACCAACGCCGGCCACGGTGCTGATCACCGGCGAGAGCGGAACGGGCAAGGAGCTGGTGGCGAAGGCCATCCACGCCAACTCGCTGCGCTCCGAGCGCCCGTTCGTGAGCGTGAACTGCGCGGCGATCAGCGAGACTCTGCTGGAGAGCGAGCTCTTCGGCCACGTGCGCGGAGCGTTCACCGGCGCCGTCAGCTCGCGCAAGGGCCTCTTCGAGGAGGCCAACGGCGGCACCTTCTTCTTCGACGAGATCGCCGAGACACCGCCGAGCTTCCAGGCGAAGCTCCTGCGGGCCATCCAGGAAGGTGAGGTCCGCCGGCTGGGCGACAACAAGACCTTCCACGTGGACGTCCGCATCATCGCCGCCACGAACAAGGACCTGAAGGCGTCGATCGAAGCCAAGGAGTTCCGCGAGGATCTCTACTACCGGCTCAACGTCGCCCGTTTCGTGCTCCCGCCGCTACGGGAGCGCCTCGAGGACGTGCCGTTGCTCGTCGAGCACTTCGTCCAGAAGGCGGCCACCAAGATGCGACGGCACGTGCAGCTGGGGGAGGGCGTCCTCGACTACCTCTGCCGCTACCACTACCCGGGCAACATCCGTGAGCTCGAAAACCTGATCGAGCAGGGGGTCGCGCTCGCCGTCGAGGGCGTCGTCCGCCTCGACGACATCATCCCGCCGGAGCTCCAGAGCTCGATGCGGCCCAAGCACGAGCCCCCACGCTCGCTGCAGGAGGTCGTCGACCGCGCCGAGCGCGAGGCGATCACCGCCGTCCTCGAGGAGGTCGATGGCAACAAGGAGCGGGCCGCCGAGATGCTCGGGCTCAGCTCCACGACCCTGTGGCGAAAGATGAAGCGCCTGGACGTGGTGTATCCGTCCTAATATGGGGACGCTGCGGTTTTTGCGGGGCTTTCAATCGTGATCCGCTGCATTTCAGTGGTGAGACCGGAACGCGGCTCGCTGTGCAAACTCTCAATGATTTCGCGAACGCTCGTGCGGGTATGAGAATTGCTTCGGTCTGACGGCGTGAGAGTTCTGATCGTCGATGATGAAATGAACCAGCGCCGTTCGCTGGCCATCGGGTTGCGACTGGAGAGCTTCGAGGTGGCCGAGGCCGCCGACGGTGAAGAGGCGCTGGCGTTCTTCGATCACGGCGGGGAGGCCGACGTCGCGATCATCGACCTGATGATGCCCGGCATCAACGGCCTGGACCTGGCGCGTCGGCTCCGCCGCGCTTGTCCCGACGTCCGAGTCATCCTCACCAGCGCCTACCACCTGAGCGAGCGCCAGGTGGCCCGAGCGGACGTTGGGGCGGTGGGCTTCGTGCCCAAGCCCTACCACCTGGACGAGCTGGTCGCGTTCCTCCGCCGCCAGAGCGAGCCCTCACTCAGCGCGTAGGCGCTCTTTCGTCGGTTCTTCGCCCTCGAGCCGGGCTCGCCCTAGACTGGTGGCATGCGACTCGGTGACATGCTCGTGGCGGCGCGGATCGTCACGAAAGAGCAGGTCGAGCAGGCGCTGGCCTCGCAGAAGGAGTCCGGCCGGCGACTCGGCGG
The DNA here is from genome assembly GCA_964462035.1 of uncultured Sandaracinus sp. GTDB lineage: Bacteria > Myxococcota_A > Polyangia > Polyangiales > Houyiibacteriaceae > UBA1660. The sequence goes on along the minus strand of CAYXAP010000016.1, from coordinate 108,888 downwards.
CGAGCTCGTGGCGCTCGGCTTCGTGAACGAGCTGCAGATCACCCAGATGCTCTCGAATCAGCTCTCGGTGCCCTGGGTCGATCTGCAGCACGTCGAGTTCAGCCGGGAGCTGCTCTCGCTCATCCCGCGGGAGCTCGCGGACGAGCATTGCTGCATTCCCGTCTACCGCCGTCAGGTTCGGAACGCCGGCGACACGCTCTTCGTCGCGATGGACGATCCATCGAACGAAGCCGCGCTCGCAGCGATCGGCGAGGTCTCGCCGCTTCCGATTCGGACGATGGTGTCGCCGCCCTCCGACATTCGAAACGCCATCCGGGTCTACTACTTCGGCGAGTCGCCGAAGCCGGTCGAGCACGCGCGCGCCCGGACTGCGTCTCGTCACCCTGGCGAGAGTCCGGCGCTCGTCGAGTCGGTCCCCGCGCCTCCGCCCGAAGAGGTCGAGGCCGCCGCCGAGGCCGAAGCGGAGACCGCGCCCAAACCGGAGAGCGAGCCGCCCGAGCGCGAGACGCTCGTCGAGACCAAGGCCGTTCCACCGCCGGCCACGCCAGAGGCCGAGCGAGCGGCTCCCCGCTTCGTCACGCTGACCCTTCTGGACGGGACCACGGTCCGGCTCCCGTCCCCGACCAAGAAGGCCGCGATGCCAGACACGCCTCCGCGAGCCGACAACCTGACCGCTTCGGACCTCGTCAACGCGCTCCTGGCTCGCGGGCAGGGCGCCCAGGTCGACGACATCCTCGGCGAGAACGCCAACTGGGAGCTCCTCTTCGCCACGCTCCTCCAGCTGCTGATCCGAAAGGGATTGGTCGCAGATTGGGAGTTCGTGGAAGCGTGGAAGAAGGCTCGCGGTTAGAAGACCAGCACCGTGAAGTCCCTCTTCGCACTCATCGGCTTCGGCGTCGTCGCCTACGGCTTCTTCTTCTTTCCGCTCGGCTCGCGCACCGCATGGCAACACTGCCAGGCCATCGCCGAGACGGAAGAGGCCCAGGAGCTCCGTCGCGAAGCGGGGGAAGCGGCCGAACGCCTCGAGGGCCAGGTCGAAGAAGAGATCGAGCGACTGCGCGACGCGGGTCCGCCCGACGCCGGAGAGTAGGGTGTCCGAGCTACTGGTGGTCTTCGCGGCGGATGCCGTAGGAGCGCATCTTCTTGTGCAGATTCGTGCGTTCCACGCCGAGTCGGCTCGCCGCTTGCGAGACGTTCCAGTCCGTGTCGTCGAGCGTGGCCAAGATGTACGTCCGCTCGGCGTGCTCCCGGTACTCGCGCAGGCTCATCGGTTCGCCCCCGTCGCTCAGCGGAGTGGGGAGATCGCCGCCGAGGCTCGCCTCGCTCTGCTGCGCCGCGAGCCCGAGCTTCCCTTGCTCCGGTAGGTCCGCGACCGTGATCTGCTCCCCGCTCAGGATCGCCATCCGCTCGACGACGTTCTTGAGCTCGCGGACGTTGCCCGGCCAGGGCCGCTTGGCCAGCGCTTCGAAGACCTCGTCGTCCACGGGCTTCACGCGGAGGCCGTTCTCCTTGCAGAACTCGCGGAGGAAGGCCCCGGCGAGGATCCGCACGTCCTCCCGTCGGTCGCGAAGCGGAGGGGTACGGATGGGGACCACGTTGAGTCGGAAGTAGAGGTCCTCGCGGAACTGGCCATTCTCGACCTCCTGCTCGAGGTCCTTGTTGGTCGCGGCGAGGATGCGGACGTCGACCGCGATGCTGCGCTCCGAGCCCACCCGGCTGATCTCGCCGCTCTGCAGCGCTCGAAGCACCTTGGCCTGCGCCGAGGCGCTCATGTCGCCGATCTCGTCGAGAAAGAGCGTGCCGCCATCGGCGGTCTCGAACATGCCCTTGCGGCGCTGGGCGGCACCGGTAAAGGCGCCACGCTCGTAGCCGAAGAGCTCGCTCTCGATGAGCTCGGCGGGGATGGCCGCACAGTTGACCTTCACGAAGGGGGCATCCTTGCGATTGCTGAGGCTGTGAATCGCTCGCGCGACCAGCTCCTTGCCCGTTCCGCTCTCGCCCGTGATGAGCACGCGCCCGTTGGTGGGCGCCACCTTCTCGAGCTGCGCGTAGAGGGCCCGCATGGTCGGGCTCTCGCCGATCATGGCGTAGCGCTCCTCGACGTCGGCGCGCAGGCGGTCGACCTCGCGCTGGAGCTGCCAGGTCTTCAGCGCGTTGCGCACCCGGACCAGCACCTGATCGCGGTCGAGCGGCTTCTCGAAGAAGTCGGTCGCGCCAGTCTGCACCGCCGACACCGCCTCGGCGACCGACGCGTGGCCGCTGATCATCAACACCGGCAGCCGCCGCGTCTCCGGCCGAGCGCGGATGCGCTCGAGCGCTTCGATGCCGCTCATGCCCGGAAGGCGGATGTCGAGGATCACGAGATCGATGCCGCCGGCTTCGAGCTGCGTGAGCCCTGCTTCGGCGGACTCGGCCTCGCTCACGTCGAGGCCCGCACCCTCGAGCACCATTCGCAGCGTGCGGCGAATGTTCTTCTCGTCGTCGACGACCAGGATGCTGGCGCTCATGGGGCGGGTTTATAGCACCCCAGGCCGAGTGGTGAGCCGAAGGCGAAACCCGAGGCCTCGCTTGCCCCTGACCGAAACGAGAACGCGCCTCAGCCCACCAGCCGCGCATGCAGTGCGCCGACCACCGCGTCCAAGCGATCTCCATCGACCACGACGCCCGCGGCCAATCCCTCGACTCGCGTATGTCTCGGCGACACGCCGAGCTCGCTCAGCACCTGCAACATCGCCTCGCCCTGACGGTCCGCGCCTCGGCCCACGTACGTCGCGCACCCGAGCCCCTCCGTGATCTCCGCCTGGAAACGGGAGACGAGCGTGTCCCGGATCCCCGACCAGTCCGGCACCGTGCCCGTTCCCAGCTCGAAGCTCGCGTGCGTCGCCCCGGCCAGGAACGCTCGCGGGTGCACCGACGACTCCCGTAGGTAGGCCAGCACCGCCGACGGGTCACAGTTCGCCAAGCGCACCTCCGCGAGCGCCGGCAGGCCGACCACGGCGCCCGGTCCTTCGCCCGCTTCCGCCGAGACCACGGTCTGCCGCCCGGTGGTCGCGAAGGTGGAGCGGGCGTGGATTCGAATGCGCGCCTGACGCGCCGCCTCCACCGCCTGTGCGTGCAGGACCTTGGCGCCGGCTTCGGCCATGGCCTGCATCTCGTCGTAGGTCAGCTCCGGGAGGTGCTGCGCGTCCGCGACCTTCCGCGGGTCCGCACTGTAGACACCGTCGACATCGCTGTAGATCTCCGCGTGCTGGGCGCCGAGCGCCGCCGCCATCGCGAGCGCCGTGGTGTCGCTCCCGCCACGTCCGAGGGTCGTGATCTCGCGCTTGTAGCTCATGCCCTGGAAGCCGGCGATGATGACCACCTTGCCGCGGGCGAGCTCGTCCTCGACCCGATGTGGTCGCACCTCGATGATCCGCGCGTCGAAGTGGCGGTCGTTGGTGATGATGCCGCTCTGCGATCCGGTGAAGGAGATCGCGTCGACGCCATGCTTCTGGATGGCCATCGAGAGGAGCGCCATCGAGACTCGCTCGCCGGTCGACACGAGCATGTCGAGCTCGCGCCGCGGAGGGCTCTCGTCGACCTGGTGGGCGAGCGCGAGCAGCTCGTCCGTGGTCTTCCCCATCGCGGAGACCACGACCACGACCTCGTTGCCCGCGCGCCGGCTGGCGACCACCTTTTCGGCGACCTTCTGGAGCTTCGAGACGTCGGCGACCGAGCTGCCACCGTACTTCTGGACGACGATCGGCATGTCTCGGTGGTAACCGCCGCGCCCTACGTCGTCTACAAATCGACGGCGACGGCCTCGCGCACAAAGAGGCGGGCTCGGCCCGGCGATGATATGGAAGGGCCGTGGACGGCCACTCCCATCCCGACGAGGAAGAGGGCGCTCGCGCGGAGGCGATCCTCGCGCAGGCGATGGAGCGCCTCCGCGGCCGGCTGCCTTTCGAGGCGGACAAGGCGCTGGTGCAGACCATCGAGGCGGAGGCGCGGCCTGCAGTGGAGTCGCTCGAGATGGCGCTCTCACTGGACACGGCCGACGACATCCGCTCGCTCGGCCACCACGAGAGCCTGGCCATGTTCTCTCTCCTCGGGCGTCGCCTCGCCCGCATCGGAGCCTCCGTGCTCTTGGCGCATCGGATCGCTCCCACGCTGCTCGAGTCGTTCGCGACGGAGCGAGCGATCAGCCCCTCGGTGCGCGACGGTCTCGAGCTCGCTTGTCTCGAGGGCTTCGTGCTCGGCCGTGAGGAGAAGGTCGCCGACGCCGCCGCTCGGCGAGCCGCGAAGGCGATGCCCTCGGGACGGGTGGCGGACGGAGTGCACTTGCTCGTGCTGGGCGGCCTCCACGAGGCCGAGGTGCTGACCGAGCGGATCGAAGAGTTCGGCCGCGAGCTCCACCGGGCCGACGCCCAGTCGTGCGTCGTCGAGCTCTCCACGCTGCTCGAGCCGAGCCCGCGGCGTGCGTCGGCCGTGCTCGCGGTCGAGGAGACTGCCCGCATGCTCGGCGCACCATGCTTCTTCGGCGGCGTCACGGGCGCCTGGCGCGATGCCTTCGAGGAGGCTGGGGTCGAAGCCGACCACCCGTCGATCCACGCGACGGTCGAAGGCGCGATCGCTGCCGCACTGAACGCCGCCGGTCTGACCCTCACGCGGCCGGGGCCGCTCGGTCGCCTGCTCCGTCGTCGGGTGACCGACCGTTGACTCAGTACGCTTCGGCGGCTTCGTAAGCGTCGACCGCCGCCGGCGCGGCACGGCGACGGCTCGCGCGCTCGAGGGTCTCGATCCGCTGCAGCTCTCGGCTCGCGGTCGCGCGGGTGCTCGCGTAGCGCTGGGCTCGCTCGAGCAGGGTGCGCGCCTGGCGCAGGCGCCCGAGCCGACGCTGGCAGTCGGCCGCCTCGATCATCGCCTGCGGGAGCTGGGCGTAGCTCGGAAAGCGCTGCAGGAGATCCTGGTAGTGGGTGACCGCGTTCTGGCAGTCGTTCTGCTGCCGATAGCTGCGCGCGAGCTGGTGCACGGAGTTCGGGAGGATGTCGCGACTCGGCGCCTCGCGCATCGCGTCCTCGAGCTCTTCCTCGGCCTCGCGGTAGCGACCACCTCGGTAGCTGCCGACCCCGGCTTCGTAGCTCGAGCCGGCCTGCGTGCTCGGCGCACTCGGTGCACTCGGCACGCCTGCCGAGGGTGGCACGCCGGCGTTCTGTGCGACGCTGCCCTCGAAGCTCGGCAGGGGATCTTCGTTCGGGACCGCTGCCTGCCGGGCCTCGGTGCGAGCAGCCTGCCGCTGACGAGGGCTGGGAGCGGGCGCGGCCTCGGCTTCCGCTTCCGGCTGCCACTGCTGCCGTTCCGTGTTGCGATTCTGCTGACGGTCGGCCCGGTCTCGGTTGCTGCCGCCATAGCCGAGGCTCCCGGCCACTCGGTCCTCTCGGGCGAACGCGGTCGGGCGCTCCACGTCGTCGCCATCGACCTCGTCGCTCTCTTCGACGGCGACCGCGGCCTCGGGCTCTTCGCCGGGAAGGTGGGAGTCCGCCGGCGCCATCGAGGGGTCGGGTAGGGCGCTCATCGCTTCGCCCTCCGGGTCGGGGGTGACCGCCGTGCGAGCCACGGTGTCTCCGCCACCCTCCGGGAGATAGAAGAGTCCGATGCTGACCACGAGCACCATCACGCTCGCCATGGCCAGCTGAGGCCCGAGGGTGATTCCCGATGCCCACTGCTTGAGTCGCTCCCAGGTCGTGAGCGCCTCGGCGGCGGGGGGCTCGGCCGCGGAAGCGGGAGCTGCGTCCGGCACGGCGGGGGCCACCTTGGCGCGCTCGCTCGCCATGGCCTCGGCCTTCTCGCGAGCCGCCTTCATGATGAGTACGTCCATCGCGGCCGGCGGCTCCTCCATCGGCATCCGCGCCGCGAGCGCCGCGCCGAGCTCGAGCTGCGCCAGCGCGTCGTGGCAGTGCGGGCACTCCAGAGCTTCCGCGCGCAACGCGGCCGCATCCTCGGCGGGGATCTCTCCCATCACCAAGTCCAGCAGTCGATCGTCGTGGGAACAGCTCATGCGCTCAGCTCCCTAACGTAATCCTGGTATTCGGCCAACGCTCCCTGGAGCCGTTCCAGGGCATAGCGCATGCGGCTCTTGACCGTGTTCTCAGAGGCACCGACCACCTCCGCGATGTCCTTGAATGGGAGTCCCTGGACTTGCCGGAGGACGAACACCTCCCGCTGGTCGTCGGGCAGCTCCTCGACGGCCTCGGCAATCCGGATCTGGAGCTCCTTGGCGATGGCATCTCGATCGGTCACCGGGGCGGGGGAAGGAACGCGGTCGACCATGGGGCTGCTCTTCTCTTCGGACTGTTTCATCGGGGCGTCGAGCGACTTGTGACGCCGGAAGACCATTCGCCGGCCGTGATCGATGCAGAGGTTCCGCGCGATCGCGTAGATCCACGTGGAGAGCTTCGATCCCCCCCGAAAGGAGTCGGCTCGCTGCACCACCCGTAGAAAGGTCTCCTGGGTGAGGTCGGCCGCCCGTTCCCGATCCCGCACCGAACGCAGGATGAAGTTGTAGATCGGTGCCCGATAGCGCCCGAGCAGCGTCTCGAAGGCCCTCGCGTCCCCTAGGGTGAAGGCTTCGAGGAGCTCCTCGTCCGCCGGCTGCTCCGCTTCGCTGCTCACCGCACCCCACAAACGCGCGGCGACCACGCCCATTCGGGCCGGTGCTGACGAGCTCGAGCTCGGGGTGTCGGGGCGGGGTCACCTCCACTCCGACGCGCGAGACTCGCCCACGGTCTATGAAACCCCGCCATCCGCGCGATCATACTCCTTCGACACCATCCGCGGCCAATCCGTGGGGAACGCACGCAGGACGAGGATATCTCTCCGATATTCGTGCAATTTTTGCTCTTCGGCGGCCGTTGACCCGACCCGCCAGATTTGGTATCTCGCCGGAGCTACGAAGTCGTTGCCCGTCACCCCCGTTTGGCCATCCGTCACCGCGATTCGAGATGCGAATCCCGGCGCGGGTGAACCGTCGATCGAGGGTGGCGCCACCGTACGGATGGCACCAGAGATTGCCCCGCGATGTTCGGGGAGCCCACAGAGGGGATGATTTGATGCGCAGGACGATGGCGGCCGGAGCCGTGTTGATGCTGACGCTCGCGATGGCGAGCGGCGCAATGGCGCAGAGCGAGACCGACGATCCCGAGGTGACCGACACCGGCACCGAAGGAACGGAGGGCACGGAAGCTGGCACCGAGGGCCTTCCCGAAGGAGAGGTAGACCCTGCCGCTCAGACCGGCGCCGAGGGGACCGACGAAGGCGCGGTCACGACCGGCTCGACCGGCGAGGAGATGGACGCCGGCACGTATGCGGTGCGGCTGCGTGATCTCGAGCAGCGCATCAATGAGCTCAAAGAGCAGATCTTCCGCTCGAAGGCCCGGCTCAGCCTGCTGGCGGAGACGGTCCTCCAGGGCGTCGTTGCCGGGGCTCAGGCGATCGTCATCCACGAGAACCGGATGTCCTCGTCGTATCGACTGGTGAAGGCGGTCTACGCGCTCGACGGCGCGCCCATCTTCAACAAGGCGGACGAGGACGGCAGCCTCGCCGAGCGCGAGGAGTTCCAGGTCTACAACGGGAGCATCGTCCCCGGCGAGCACACCCTCACCGTCAACCTCGAGTATCGGGGCCACGGCTACGGCATCTTCTCCTACCTGAAGGGCTACCGCTTCAAGGTCCGCTCGAACTACAGCTTCACCGCCCCCGAGGGCCGCGCCGTTCAGGTGCGGGTGGTCGGCTACGAGAAGGGTGGACCGACCGCGCCGCTCGAGGAGCGCCCCGCGATTCGCTACATGGAGCAGGTCCGCGACCGCGGCCGCGCCCGGAGCGAGGAAGACGGCGGAGACGACGAATGAGGATCCCTCCCCACCGCCGCGGCGGCGGGGTCCTGCTGGCCGTCGCCGCGATCGTCTCGATCGCCTGGAGCTCGCCCGGTCACGCTCAGGATCTTCAGGCCCTCTCGCGTGAGCTCACCGACATCGAGGGTGAGCTCGACAACGTCAGGCGGCAGCCGCTCCGGGCCCAATCGGTCCGAAGCCCGACCTACGTCGAAGAGCGCCTCACCGACGGCGAGCTCTTCTACCGCCTGCAGGACTACCTGCGGGCGAGCATCATCTTCACCGACATCGTCGACAACCATCCGCGCCATCCGGCTGCTGCCGACGCGCTCTTTCTCCTCGGCGACAGCCTATTCAATGCCGGCGACTACCTCGGCGCGCGCTCGCGCTTCCGTCAGGTCCTGGATCGGGCCAACGACCCTACGATGCGCCCCTACGTCCAGCGAGCGCTCGGTCGGCTGATCGAGATTGCGATCCACATCCGCGACTTCGACGGGGTGGAGCAGTACTTCCAGCAGCTGAGCCGGCTCCCTCCGACCGAGGTCGAGGCCACCACTGCCTACTTCCGCGCAAAGTACCTCTACAGCCGTTCCGTCCCTCAGGAGGACGTGCTGCGCGAGTCCGGCACCGGCGCCATCGACGAGCAGCAGCAGGGGTTCACGCCCGGCGCCCAGGTGGATCTCGCGACCCTCGAGCAGGCGCGCGTCGCCTTCGAGGCGGTCCCTCCGGGGAGCCCCTACTACCTGCAGGCTCGCTACTTCATCGGCGTCATTCACACCATCCGCAACGAGTACCCCCAGGCGATCGAGGCCTTCCGTCGGGTGCTCCGCGGTGAGGCCACCACGCCGGAGCAGCGTCTCGTGCTCCATCTGACGCACCTCGCGCTCGGCCGGCTCCACTACGAGACCGACCAGCTCGACCAGGCGATCGAGGCCTATCAGGCGGTGCCCCGCACCTCGCCCTTCTTCGACACGGCGCTCTACGAGATCGCGTGGGTCTACATCCGTCTCGGCGACTCCACGCGCGCCGAGCGTGCGCTCGAGGTGCTCTCGGTCGCGGCGCCCGATAGCCACTACATCCCGGACGGGAAAGTGCTTCGCGGCAACCTCCTCCTCCGCAACGGTCGCTTCGACGACGCAAACGACGTCTTCCGGGAAGTTCGGAACCAGTTCGGCCCCGTCCTGCGGGACCTCGACGAGATGCAGGAGGCCCATCCGGACCTTCATGCGTACTTCAGGCAACTGGTTCGAGAGAACATGGAAGCCTTCGATGTCAGCAACTTCATTCCCGAGCGCGCCCGCAGCTGGGTCAACCTCGAGGGCGACTTCGAGCGTGCGGTCAACGCGCTGCGCGATCTCGCTCAGGCCCGGCAGCTGATCCGCGAGACCGACGACCTCGTCGTCCGACTCAACGCGGCGCTGGGTGCGCCCAACCGGGTGAGCGTCTTCACCGACCTGCGCTCCCAGGCCGAGCGCACCACCGCGCTCCGCAACCGTGCGGCCGACGTGCGCCGCCAGCTCGTTCGCTGGGAAGAGCGAAACGTCCGCGGCGGCGGTGGCGAGCTCGAGGCCGTACGCGAGCAGCGTCGCCGAATCGAACGTCAGCTCGGCGGCATGCCGACCAGCGAGGACGACTTCGTGATGCGTGACGATGAGCTGCTCGGTCGCTATCGCGCGCTCGAGCGTCAGCTCTCCGAGCTCCAGGTCGAGCTCCTGGGCATCGATGCGCGGATCGTCGCGCTCAGGCGTTTCTTGGAGACCGCCGAGGGGCTCGAGAACCCCGAGGCGATCCTCACCGAGATCTCCCAACAGGAGGCCGCGGTCGTAGGCTACCGGCAGCAGATCGACCAGCTCGAGCGCCTCATCGAGGTCGGGCGGATCCAGGTTGGCGTGGGCGACACCCGCTACCAGCGCGACACCCGTCTACGCGACGAATACCGGTCGCTGGTGGAGCAAGAGCGCCGACTCTCCGGGGCTTCGAGCAGCGAAGCGGAGCCCCTCTTCCGACGGCTCGCCTCCATCGAGGCGGGGATCGATCAGCACGACGCCCGCATCGAGGCGGTCGTCGAGGAGCGGGTCAGCGAGATGCGCCGGGTGATCGACGAAGAGGAGACCAAGCTGGCCGGCTACCGAGACGCCATCAGCGGTCTCGAGGGCGAGGCCGAGGAGGTCATCGGAGCGGTGACCGCGAGCACCTTCGAGGACGTCCGCGGGCGTTTCTACGATCTCGTCCTCCGTGCGGACGTGGGACGCATCGACGTGTCCTGGGCGCGGCGAGAAGAACACCGAATGCGCGTCGACATGCTGACGCGAGAGCGCAGCCGCGAGCTCCAGGCTCTCGACGACGAGTTCCGCGACATCATGGACGACGGAATGGGCCAGGAGGACGAGCAGTGACTCGGCCGACGACATACAGCCTGATGCTCGTGCTACTCGCGGTCCCCGCGGTCGCGAGCGCGCAGGACGCCGGCGTCGCCGCCGATCCCGGCGCGACGAATGGAACCGTCCAGAACGGGACCGTGAACGGCACGGTTCAGAACGGTACCGCCACGGGCCAGGTGCAGCCGGGCACGGTGCAGACGGGGACCCAGCCGCCGCCGCTGCCTTCGTTCCTCGACACGACGGACAACCGCATCGTGGACGAGCGGCCGCCGCCCACTCCGGCTCAGGTCGCCGCCCTCCGTGAGATGGAGGCCGAGGTCGATCGCTTCACCGCCGCGGGTGGCGCCTACCGGAACACGGTCGTCTCGTTGGTCCGCCGCGAGTACCTGCGGCAACGCCGCGGGCGCAACCGCTGGTACGGCCGTCAGATCGCCGAAGAGGAGCGCCTGCTCGACGAGGCGCGGGAGCGAGCCATCCAGCAGTTCGAGCGCTTCATCCGGCGCTACCCCGACGACCCGACCTACACGGCCGACGCGATGTTCCGGCTGGGCGAGCTCTACTTCGAGCGAAGCGCGATCCAGTTCCAGCAGGAGTACGACCGCCTCCAGCTCCTCGCCGACCAGGGCGAGGAGGTCGAGCTGCCCGAGCAGCCGGACTTCAACCCGACCATCGAGCTCTACCAGCGGCTGCTCCGCAACTTCCCGGACTACCGCCGTCGCGACGGCGTCTTCTACCTCATCGGGTACTGCCTCAACGAGATGGGGAAGGTCGACGAGGCGCTGCGCGCGTGGCTGAACCTCGTCTGCGCGAACAACTACACGTATCACCCCGACGCCTTCGCCGAAGAGCAGGCGGAGGATGCCGAGGCAGAGGCCGACGCCGATGCGGAAGCCGACGCCGAGGAAGAGGCGGAAGAGGAGCACCCGGCGATCGGCCTGGACGCCGAGCCCGATCCGGCCAACCCGGAGATGCCGGGTGGGGTGTTCGTGAACCCGTACCAGGGTTGCAACCCGGTCATGGAGGACGCCGAGTTCCTGAGCGAGACCTGGTTCCGCATCGGCGAATACCACTTCGACGACTACGGCTCGGAACACGCGCTCGATTTGGCCATCGCGGCCTACAACCAGATTCTCGAAGACCCGGAAGACCGGAACTACAACCTGGCGCTCTACAAGGTCGCCTGGGCGTACTACCGCGCCAGTCGGTACCCGGAGGCCATCCGCCACTTCGGCATGTTGGTCCAGTGGTCCGACGACGAGCAGGCCCGCACCGGCAACGCCGGTTCCGAGCTTCGCCCGGAGGCCATCCAGTACCTCGGCATCGCCTTCGCGTACGACGACTGGAACGAGAACGGTCTCCCCGACACCGTCGAGGGTCAACCGAGCGGCATCCAGCGCGTCCAGGACGCGAGCCTGCTCCCGCAGGACCGCACGTGGACGCCCGACGTCTACTTCGCCCTCGGTCAGGTCTATTTCGACGAGGCCAAGTACCCGGACGCGATCGAGGTCTGGCGCCTGGCGCTGAGCAAGTGGCCCAACCATCGGCAGGCTCCGGAGATCACCAACCAGATCCGCCTCGCGCTCCAGAACCAGAACCAGTTCGAGGCCGCTCTGGCCATGCAGGGTGAGCTGGCGCGCTTCGGTGAGGGCTCCGATTGGTGGAACGCCAACACGGACAACCCGGCCGAGCAGCGGGAAGCCGAGCAGCTCGCGGAACAGGCGCTGATCGCCAGCGCCATCCAGCAGCACCAGATGGCTCAGCGCGAGCGTCGCCACTGCGTCGAGTACATCCAGGCCGGCGACGAGGCGGAAGCCGTCGAGAAGTGTCGACAGGCGCAGGAGTTCTACGGCAACGCCGCCGACGCGTATCGCCAGTACCTCGACCGCTACCCGAACAGCCCGAACGCCTACGAGCTGCACTACAATCTCGCCGACGCGCTCTACTGGTCCGAGCGCTACGAAGAGGCCGCCGTCGAGTACGCCTCGGTGCGCGACTCGAACCTGGACGACGTCCACCTCTCCGAGTCGGCCCGTCGCGTCGTCGAGTCCCTCAAGCGGCTCGTCGAGGCCGCCAAGGAGAACAGCACCCTCAACATCCGCGAGGATGCTCCGGCGCCGCAAGGCACCCCGCCGACGGTGTCACCGGTCGCGATGCCCGAGCTCGTCCAGCGCCTCGCCCAGGCCCGTGAGCTCTACATCGCTCGGGTGAGCGACGAGCAGGACTCGGAGGGCGTTCGCGCCGCGTATGAGTACAACAACGCGCTGCTCCTCTACTGGTACGGCTACTGGCCCCAGGCGAAGGAGCGCTTCGAGCGCATCTTCGAAGAGCGCTGCAAGGGCCCCTACGCCAACGAGACCGGACTGGTCGCGTGGGAGAACCTGCGTGCGATGGCCATCGCGCTCAACCAGCGCGACGAGATCGAGCGCCTCGCGACCCAGCTCGGCGAGATGCAGTGCACCTTCGATCCGGAAGGCGAGCCCTGTCCGAGTGGGGCCGAGCTCGACGCCTTCTGTGGCGAGAGCGACAACACCCAGCACCGCTGCTGCCTCGCGGACAACGACCTGACCGCCATCGAGTTCCAGCACGCGGTCGAGACCTACGCGGAAGCCGAGCAGGCCGAAGCCGCGGGCAACTCGGCCGAGGCGACCCGGCTCTACGAGCGCTCGGCCCGGATGCTGGTCGAAGCCGTCAACGAAACGCCGGGGCACCAGGACGCGCCCATCGCTCTCGAGAAGGCGGCGACCGCTCTCGAGCGCACGCAACGTTTCGACTCCGCGCGTCAGCTCTACCAGCGAATCATCGACGAGGTCGGCCCGAAGACCAGCGACGACCCAGAACGGCAGACGAGCCTCGACCGCATCGTGGCCAACGCCTACTTCCGCGTCGCCTACAACGCGAACCGTGGCTTCGAGTTCGAAGAGGCGGTGAGCAACTACCGAACGCTCGTCGACTCGCCGCGCTTCGCGCGCTCGAACGATGAGAAGATCGCCGAGTTCCGCCGTGACGCGCTGGTCAACACCGCCGTCATCATGGAGCGGCTCCAGCGCTACGATCAGGCGAACCGCTACTACCGCGAGATCATCAGCTCGCCTTCGGCGGATGCCGAGCTCAAGCGGACCGCGGCCTATCGAATCGCGGAGATCGCCTACAACCGGAACGACAACAACCGGGCCATCCGCGAGTACCGCGATTTCATCTCGCGCTACCGGAGTGACGCGGACGCGAGCGAGCTCGTCGTCCAGTCCTACTGGCGCATCGCCCAGGTTCGAAAGCGCACCCGAGCGCGTGGCCGGGACTACGAGGCCGCGCTGAACGACGTCGTTCAGGCGTACGCCCGGTCCGGCGAGGCCCGTGGGTCGCTCTCGGCCGAGTACGCCGCCAACGCGGCCTTCCTCCTCGCGAACGACAGCATCGACGAGTTCGAGAGCTTCGCGATCCGCGAGGGGCGCCACCAGTACCTCGAGCAGTATCTCCAGTCTCTTGCGTCCCAGATCGACGAGGGCGCCCGCAGGGGTGCCGAGCTCGCCGACGAGTACAAGCCGGTCACCGAGTATGGTCGGCCCACGTGGACCATCGCCGCGTACGTCCAGCAGGGCCGCGTGTACGAGCTGCTCGCCAAGGGCGTGCTCAACGCGCCCGTGCCCTTCTTGATGACCCGCGAGATGGCCCAACAGCTGCGGGGTGTCCGCCTGAACGAAGAGACGCGAGACGAGATCCGCTTCGCCGTCGAGGACGCCGTGCGGCAGGTCCTCGACCAGAAGACGCGACCCATCGAGTGTCTGGCCGTCGCCCGCTACGCCCTCGCGGCGCGCGCGGCACGCGCCGGTAGCCTCGACACAGAGTTCACCCGCGTCGCGATCGACCGACTCCAGGCGTACGGTGACGAGCGAATCGCGGAGTGCATCGCGCAGGCCCAGGCCCAGGACGCGAGCTTCTCGGCCTACCAGCCGGGTGAGTTCGCGCGAGCCCCGCGCGGCCAGACCATGACCATCGAGGCGGACGTGACCCCGCCGGCCCTGGAGGCGCAGTGATGAGCACCGGGACTCCCCGCGGCCTCTTCTTCGCGTTGGCCCTGGCGCTCGCCGTCCCGACGGCGGGCTGCAAGGACGACGAAGAAGAGACGACCGGCGAAGGCGGCGAAGACACGGCCGGCGGTGAGGACACCGCTGGCGGCGGCGGCGGCGATCTGTCCGGCGCCGGCAGCGGCAGCACGCCTCCTGGTGGTGGCGATGGCTCTGGCTGGGACGGCGACCAAGGGGGCGGCGGCGGTGACACCGGCGCCGGCGGGGACGCCGGCGGCACAGGTGGTGAGGCCGGCGGAACCGGCGACGCAGGCGGTGGGTCCGATGAAGAAGGAGCTAGCCCTTGGGGCGCGACCCGCGCCGAGCAGTGCCGGCAGCCAGACCGTCGTGAGATGAGCGCCAGCGCCCGTCGCTCCTTCGACCAGGGCGTCCGTGCTGCCCGAAGTGGCAACACGGCCCAGGCGCGCCAGGCCTTCCAGGCCGCGCTCAGCGCCGATGGCAACGCCTACAAGGCCGCGTACAACCTCGGTGTCCTCGCCGATCGTGACGGCAACGAGAACCAGGCGATGGAGTTCTACCGGCGCGCTCTTCGGATTCAGCAGGACTACGAGGCGGCCGCGAAGGGGATGGTCACGATCTTCCTCCGCCGTGGCTCGGCTCCCGACGCCATCGCGTTCGTGGAGCCGCTCGCCCGCCGCAACCCGCGGAACCTCCACCTGCAGGCGCTCTACGCCGAGGTCCTGGTTCGCGCGGAGCGCTACGACGACGCGTGGAACGCAGCGCGGGCCGCGCTGCGCTGCGACGAGCGCTTCGTCCCGGCACTCACCGCGTTGGTGAAGGCCTCGCTCAAGCAGGGCCGTCGCGAGCTCGCCGAATCGATCCTGGCGCAGGCGCTCCAGGTCCAGGACAACAACGCCGAGCTCCACTACATCCAGGGCACCCTCTACAACGAGGACGAGGCCCGCTTTCGCGACGCCCTCCGCGAGTTCACCCGAGCCGTGCAGCTACGCCCGGACTACGCCGAGGCGCGGATGTCGCTCGGCATCGCGCAGCTGGCTGGCGGCAACTACCAGCAGGCGCTGCAGAACTTCCAGGCCGCTGCCCGGCTCGCCCCGACCCTCGTCGCCGTGCACCTCAACCTCGGCGACGCCTACCGCGCGACCAAGCAGTGGCAGCAGGCGAAGGCTTCCTTCGAGAAGGCCTTGCAGATGGACGCCAACCTCGCCCAGGCCCACTTCAACCTCGGCCTCATGTACATGAGCGCGGGCGCGGAGTTCCCCG
This sequence comes from uncultured Sandaracinus sp., assembly GCA_964462035.1. Taxonomy (GTDB): domain Bacteria; phylum Myxococcota_A; class Polyangia; order Polyangiales; family Houyiibacteriaceae; genus UBA1660. The sequence continues at coordinate 93,336 of CAYXAP010000016.1, read as the reverse complement.
GGCTCGACGAGCTCCAGGCGCTACAGAAGGCCAAGGAGGAGTTCACCCGCTACCGCAATCAGATGGGTTCGCGCTTGCCGCGGGATGACATCTCCGAGCAATATCTGACCGACCTCAACCGTCAGATCGAGCGCACCCAGCGTCGCCTCGAGCGTGAGCGGGCGAGGGCGCAGCAGGAAGCAGAGCGGGGAGCACGGACCGAATGAGTCAGAATCGAAAGCCGATGGGTCTCATCACCAAGCTCGCCCTCGGGGCGGGCCTTGCGCTCGCGGTCTGGATCACGAGCGCTTCGTCGGTCGCCGAGGCACAGCGGCGTCAGCCGCGGGTCATCCAGCTCGAAGAGATCAAGATCGAAGGCCGGGTCCAGAAGCCCAACGCCTTCTACATCCTCAACCGGGCGCAGCTCGGCTACGAGGTGCTCGATCTCCGCACCAGCTTCATCCGCGAGATCATCCGAAGCGTCCGCCGCGACCCCTTCTGAAGCGCGTTGACGGCCTATCACTACGGCCAGCTCGTCCTCGCGGTGGGCGTGCTCGTGCTGGTCGGCCGACGGGTACACGAGGTGTTCTTCGAAGCCGCTCGCCATGACCGGCGGCTCGGAGACGCGATCCTCGCGCATCTGAGAGCAGGCGAGATCGAGAGCGCTGGCGCGCTGGCGGCGGGTGGCGGGCCCAGCTGGGAGGCCCGGCTCGGTCGAGCCGCGCTCGACGCTCACCACGCCGAGATGGACGTGGGGGCGATGGTCGAGGAGGTCATGACGGACCTGCGCTTCCAAGCGAGCGCCGGCCTTCGGAGCCTGCGGGTCCTCGCCTCGATCGCCTCGGCCAGCGGCCTGATGGGCGCCTGCGTCGAGTACGTCTGGCTCATGAACGGCGACCATGGGCTCGCCGGGCTCATGGCCGGACGGCCCGAGGAGATGGCGACCGGGCGGGCGATCCTCGCCGTCGCGATCGGCTTTTCGGTCATGATCGTGGCGCTCTCGGCCCGGACCCAGCTGGGCCGTGAGGGGAGGGCGCTGCTCGCCCGTGCGAGGAAGACCGCAGAGGCCCTCGATCGGTGGGGGCAGCGCGGCGAAGAGGAACCGCAGGTGGCCGAGATCGCGGAAGAAAGCGAACCGGAGGCGGAGCGGGAGCCGGTCGCCGAATGAGCTCGGGCGCCATCCTCGCGGCGGTCTTTACCGGTCCACACGACGAGTGATAGAGTGCCGGCGGCCGGTCTGCGCCTGCAGACCGGGTTCACGGCGAATCGATCGATCCCGGGAACTTTTCCAGAGAGCCGTTGTCGGCCCTGGTCACGGGTCCACCCCCCCAACTCGAGATTCCGTAAGCGAGACAGCATAGCGATGGCGACGAACAAGGGACCGCAGCAGCGAGCCGGAGGCGGCAAGCCCGGCGCGATGACGATGGCCATGCAGGCCGTCTCCGTGAAGAAGGCCGGGCCGAAGGTCCTCCGCATCGGCCTGATCAAGGACGGGAAGATCATCGAGGAGCGGGTGATCCGTGAGCGGAAGACCGTCGCGGTCGGTAGCTCCGAGAAGAACCAGTTCATCGTCTCCGAGCCCAACGTCCCGCCGCGGTTCGACCTCTTCCAGCTCGTCGGCAACGACTACATCCTCAACTTCACCGAGCACATGAGCGGTCGCGTTGGCCTCCCCGGCGGTGTGGCTCAGCTCGAGGACCTTCGGAAGAGTGGCCAGGCGCGAAACGCGGGCACTCACTTCCAGGTGAAGCTCAACGATGCCTCGCGCGGCAAGATCGTCATGGGTGGGGTCACGCTCCTCTTCCAGTTCGTCGAGCCGCCCCCCGTGACTCCGCGCCCGCAGCTCCCCGCCGCGGCGCGCGGTGGGTTCGTCGCTGGCATCGACTGGCTCTTCACGGCCTTCGTCGTGTTCAGCTACATGACCTTCTTCGGCTTCGTGATCTACCTCGAGCATGCCGACTGGGAGATCAACACCGGCATCGACGCCATGCCCGAGTCGCTGGCGCGCCTGATCTTCGAGGAGCCCGTTCCGCCGCCGGAGCCGGAGGAATCCGACGAGCCGACCGAGGAGGAGACCGACGAGGGCGAGGAGCCCGAGGAAGTCGCCGAGAACACCTCCACCAGCAACGCGCCGGCGGAGTCGAACGACTCGAGCTCGGCGAACGACGTGAACAACAACGCCGAGGCCCGCGCCCGGATCGCCCAGGAAGCGGCGGCCACGGCGGAAGCGCTCGTCCTCGGCGCTCTCGGTGAGGGGGGAGCGCTCGCCGACGTCCTCGCCGGCGGCGCCGTCACCGGTAACGCCGAGTCGGTTCTGGCCGAGGCCAGCGGCGTCGGTGTCGCTCAGGGCAGCGGCGGCGGCACCCTCCGTAGCCGCGGCGGCGGTGGTGGCTCCGGTGAAGGCATGGGCCTCGGAGGCCTGGCCGCGTCGATGGGCGCCGGCATGGCCGCCATGACCGGTGGCGTCACCGAGATGGCCGTTTCGGGCCGGATCAACCTCCAGGGTGGTGGCGACATCGGCGGTTCGGGTGATTTCGACGCCTCGATCGTCGTTCGGACCATCCGGGCCCGTCTGCGTGCCATCCAGCGCTGCTACGAGACCGAGCTCCGCCGGGATCCGACCCTCGCCGGTAAGGTCACCGTCCGCTTCACGATCGTCGAGCGAGGCACCGTGTCCGGCGCCAGCGCCACCGAGAACACCACTGGGAGTCCGGCCGTCGCCAACTGCGTCGTGAGCGCGATCCGGCGCTTCCGCTTCAACCCGGGCCCGGACGGCGGCAGCGTCGACTTCAGCTACCCCTTCGTGTTCGCCCCGCAGAACTGATATCTACGGGTCCGTCGACTAGCGGCCACCCCTCACCGGGGGTGGCCGTTGCCGTTTCGGGACGTCTCGCTGTCGTGTGGTGGAGGGTGTTCCAAGTCACTGGATCGAACACTCGAATGAATCCGCGTGGAGGATGGGGCAACGGAACGCACGACACAGAAATGACAAGGCTTTCGTCTGGTTTCAGTGCTTGACGGACACCGCCCACTCTCTATACTCGCGACTCCTGGAGGGGATACCCATGTCTCGACGCATTCGCGTCTTCCTCACATTCGCATTTGCGCTCGCCGTCGGTGGATACGGCTTCGCCCTCGCTCAAGACGAAGGCTCGTCCACCACCTCGGACGAGGGTGACGCGGAGGCCGGCATGGATGTCCAGCAGCGCGCCAACCTCACGCCCGAGCAGCAGCTCGCGCGCGGTCACGAGGTCGTCGAGCGTGGTACACGACTCAGCCGTCGAATCGCTTCGATGCTGGATGAGGCCCGCCAGGAGCGCGACATCATTCGCGTCACTTGCCTGAACGACAAGCTCACGCAGATCAATGCCAACCTCCGGACGGCGGAGACACGAGTGTCGGCCTTGGAAGACGCCGTAGCGGCACAGGACTCGTCCCGACGAGGGCACGAGTTCACGGTCCTCACGGTCCTCAACCAGAAGTTCCAGGTGCTCGAGCGCGAGTCGAACGAATGCGTTGGAGAAGATCTCTTCGATACCGGCGCGACCAGCGTCGAGACGCTTCGAGACGAGGGAACGCCCGACGAGGACCCCACAGCGCTGCCCGTGACCGAGCCGAGCATCGACGTCCTCATTCCCCCCCCGTCCAGTCCGGCGATCTGAGACACCCCCTTAGAGTTCCCGAACGATGATCTCATCCACTCGCTTCGCGGCGGTCCTCGTCTTGACTGCTTGCGCCCTGGGAACGACGTCGCCCGCGGAGGCGCAGGTCTGGCTCCAGGACCGCCAATACCGTGAGGGTCCAGGTATCCGAGTCGGCAACCTCGAGCTCCATCCGGGGCTCGGCGTGGAAGCGGGCTACGACACCAACGTGTTCCTCGAACAGGACGACCCGCGCGGCAGCTTCGTTCTCCGCACCTCGGCTCACTTCGACGTGTCGACCGTTGGTCCACAGCGCTCCGAGGGGGAGGAGCAGGACGAAGCGGGTCAGGGTACGGGCCGGAAGGTCGACTTCCGTGCCGGCGTGGGCGCCAGCCTCTACTGGTTCGCCGAGTCGCGAGCCCGGACCGACGTCGGGCTGAATGGCGACGTATCGCTCACGATCCTTCCCGGTCGTCCGTTCAACGTGACGCTCTTCGACACCTACCGGCGGCAAGTTCGGCCGTTCACGGATCAGTCCGCCGGCAACAACTTCGCTCGCTCGACGAACGATGCGGGGATCCTCTTCAAGCTCGCCACTCGAGGTGACGTCCTGTCGGGGCGTCTGGGGTACACCTTCCAGCTCAATTTCTGGGAGAGCGACACCTTCGACTACCTGAACAACTTCAACCACCGGGTGGACCTGGGGTTGGCCTATCGGTTCCTTCCCAGCACGGCCTTGTTCTGGGAATCGACCATGGACTATGGCCAGTTCCGGGAGACGCCTTCGGTCCTCCGGCTGTCCGACAACACCCGTCTCCGGAGCCGAATCGGCATCAACGGTGCGGTCTCGCGGAAGGTCTCGGTACTGCTCGCAGCGGGTTATGCGGCGGTGTTCCTGAAGGACGACACCCTCGACGAGCTCGATACGGCCATCGCCCAGGCGGAGCTGCGCCTTCAGCTGGCATCCAACGTGAAGCTCTCGTTCGGCTACGAGCGAGACATCTTCTCGTCTCCCCTCGGCAACTACCGGACCCGGGATCGTGGCTACGCGACCCTGCAGCTCGTCCTGGGGCGATCGTTCCTGCTCGGGTTCAACACCTGGGTCGGCTTCCTCAAGTTCGGCAACATCGTCAACGGTGGTGGCGGCGCGATCACGACCGACGGCAGCATCGACCGTAGCGACGTGTTCGTGAGCGCGACGCTCTTCGGGGAGTATCGCTTCACTGATTGGCTCGCGTTGAACGCGACCGTCAGCTACACGGGCGACTTCACGGATTTCGAGTACCAGCGGATGCTACCGGCGGGCCTCACCCCAGAGCCTGCGGGCTTCAGTAAGTTCCAGGCTTGGCTCGGACTCCGAGTCTTCTACTGAGGCTCGCCCACGTGCCCTTCGTGTTGCGCACGGGTTGGCTCTCCGCTCGTCTGGCGACAGTGGTACTCGTTGGCATTGCCTGGACGAGCTGCGGACCGACGCAGCGGACTGAGCGTCCGCCGGAAGAGGATGGCCCCACCCAACTCACGGGGCTAGGTCCCAACGATGTCTTCGAGGTCCGGGTCTACGGCGAGACGGAGCTGACGGGGAAGTTCCGTGTCGAGGACGACGGGACGATCGAATACCCGTTCATCGGCCGGATGAACGTGCAAGGCATGAGCCCTAGCCAAATCGCTGATCAGATCGCTCAGAGACTCATCGAGGGTCACTACTATCGAAATCCACAGGTGAGCCTGTTCGTCGAGGAGTACAATTCACGGCGGGTGAGTGTGGTTGGAGCGGTAAAGCAGCCTGGAACACTGCTGCTCATTCCCGGTCTCACTGTCGTTCAGGCGATCAGCCAGGCCGGTGGGTTCACCCCACTCGCCAGCGCGAACGACACTGTGTTGACCCGACGCCAGGGGGGGGAACTCAAGCGGTATCGTGTACGTGCGTCGGACATCAGCGAGGGCGAAGAGTCGGACATCACACTCCGGCCCGGCGACATTATCTTCGTCCCCGAGCGCGTCTTCTGACGAGCGCGCCCATCAGAGTGGAGCAGTAGGTCATGCGCGAGGATGAGAAAATTGGAGTCGTGGGACTCGGCTACGTCGGGCTCCCGGTGGCGCTCGGGTTTGCACGTCACTTCGACTCGGTGGTCGGCTTCGACATCGATGCCTCCCGGGTCTCGCAGCTACGCGAAGGCGTCGACCGGACCAACGAAGTCAGCGGCGACGAGCTGAAGGCTAGCCGGCTCCTGGTGACCAGCGAGGCTGGAGATCTTGACGGCTGCACCTTCTTCGTCGTGACCGTGCCCACTCCGATCGATCCGGCCCATCGCCCCGATCTGACTGCTCTGGAGGCCGCCTCGCGGACCGTGGGCAGAGCCATGGGACCCGGCGCCCTCGTGGTGTACGAATCGACGGTGTACCCCGGCCTGACCGAAGAGTTCTGCGGACCCATCCTCGAAGCGGTCTCGGGTCTCACGCGGGGAGCGGACTTCCACCTCGGCTATTCGCCCGAACGAATCAATCCCGGGGACAAGGAGCACACGCTCGAACGGACCATCAAGGTCGTGGCCGCGGAGAGCGCCGAGAGTCTGAGTCGCGTCGCCAAGGCATACGAAGAGGTGGTGCCGGCGGGCGTGCACCGCGCCTCGAGCATCGCGGTGGCGGAAGCCGCCAAGATCATCGAGAACACCCAACGGGACATCAACATCGCGTTGATGAACGAGCTGGCCCTGATCTTCGACCGACTCGATATCCGAACGGCCGACGTGCTCGCGGCGGCGGGGACCAAGTGGAACTTCCTCGGCTTTCACCCCGGGCTCGTCGGCGGTCACTGCATCGGCGTCGACCCCTACTATCTGACCGCGCGCGCCGAGTCGGTCGGCTACCATCCGCAAGTGATCCTCGCGGGGCGCCGCATCAACAATGGGATGGGTCAATTCGTGGCACAGAAGATGGTCAAGCTGCTCATCGCCGAGGGCAGCTCGGTCCAAGGGGCGCGAGTCGGCATCCTGGGGCTGACGTTCAAAGAGAACGTTCCCGACCTCCGGAACAGCCGTGTTCCCGATATCATTACGGAACTCGAGGACTTCGGTGTCGAAGTGTCAGTGCACGATCCCTTGGCCGACGCGGAGGAGGCGCGCCGTGAGTACGGCTTGGAGTCGGGCGCGGAGCTCGATCTCACCACGCTCGATGGCGTGATTCTCGCCGTGCCCCACGAGAGCTACCTCGCTCAGCTGCCGGACCGGCTCTTCACCGGGTTGAAGCCGGAGGCCCCCGTCATCGACATCAAGTCGTGCATCGATCCGTCCACGTGGTCTCTTCCGAACCGGCTGTGGTCGCTGTGACCGAAGGGTTCGAGCCGCGACGAGTGCTCGTTACTGGAGCCGCAGGCTTCATCGGCTTTCACCTCAGCCGGCGGCTGATCGCGGAGGGGCTCGAGGTCCTGGGGCTCGACAACCTCAACGATTACTATTCGGTGGCGCTCAAGAGAGCGCGTCTCGCAGAGTTGGAGGGAGCGCCCGGGTTCGAGTTCACCCGCTGTGACATCGCCGATGCGCCGTCGCTCGAGGGCATGGTGGCCCGCTTCGAGCCTGACGTGGTGGTGAACCTCGCGGCTCAGGCCGGTGTTCGATATTCGCTCGAGAATCCGAGCGCCTACGTAGAGAGCAACCTCGTCGGTTTCGCCAACGTGCTCGAGGCCTGCCGACACCACGGCGTGCGCCATCTCGTGTATGCGTCGTCGTCGTCGGTGTATGGAGGCAACAAGGAGCAGCCGTTTCGAGTCGCTCACTCGGTGGATCACCCGCTGAGCCTCTACGCGGCGACGAAGAAGTCAAACGAGCTCATGGCCCACACCTACGCGCACCTCTTCCGGCTGCCGGTGACGGGGCTGCGATTCTTCACCGTCTATGGGCCCTGGGGTCGGCCGGACATGGCGGCCTATCTCTTTGCGGACGCCATTCGCTCAGGCAAGCCGATCAAAGTCTTCAACCACGGCAACATGAAGCGGGACTTCACTTACATCGACGACATCGTCGAGGGGGTCTTTCGGCTTCTCGGGCACATTCCCTCGCCCTGCGAGGCAGGAGAGGGGCCGGTGCCACCTTCTCACAGCACCACCGCGCCGTATCGGCTCTACAACATCGGCAACAGCTCCCCCGTCCACCTCATGGACATGATCGGCATCATGGAGGAATGTCTCGGGCGCAAAGCGGAAAAGAAGCTGATGCCCATTCCGCCGGGCGACGTTCCGGAGACCTACGCCGACGTCAGCGGCCTCGAAGAAGACATCGGCTTCCGCCCGGAGACTCCCTTGCGTGAGGGCATGCAGCGCTTTATCGACTGGTACCTCGCGTACCATGGAGGAAAATGAAGTCGTAGTCACAATTTGAGCCGTTTTGAATGGGCGGGGCCGCTCCTGCAACCCTACACTTTGGACCAATCCAAGCCATCGGAACGGACATGCTCAGCGCTCGACGACTCTCATCTCTCTTCTTCCTGACCTTCATCCTCGGGGCCTGCGACTGCGGCTCGAGCCCGGAGCTCTTTCTGTTCAGCGTGACGCCGGACGAGGGCCCCGTGGAGGGTGGCAACGTCGTCACCCTGGCCGGTGGCGGCTTCGAGGACGGGATGGAGGTCTTCTTCGGCGATGAAGCCAGCCCCTCGGTGACCGTGTTGGGCGTCGGGGCGGCGGAGGTGGTGGTCCCGGCGGGAGTGGGCACGGTCGACGTTCGCGTGGTCACCTCCAGGTTCGAGTCGTCTCTCTTCGACGCCTATCGCTTCCTCGACGCCCCCGAGGTGCTCGCGATCCGTCCAGGCTCGGGTCCCACCGATGGGGGTCAGATGGTCGTCGTGGAGGGCGCTGGTTTCGTCGACGGTTCCGTGGTCGTGGTCGGAGGCCGCGTCGCGTCCGAGCCGACCTTCGTCGACGCGGGTACGCTGATGGCGCTGACGCCACCCGGGCCTCCTGGCTTTGCGGACGTCAGCGTCCTCAACCCGAGCGGTGGGTCCGGTACGCTGTCCAACGGCTATCAGTACGTAGCGCTCGATCGCTGCATCGCTTCGATCGAGCCAGACTTCGGCGCGACGGAGATCCCCGCGAGTGCCCGGCTGGAGCTCCAATGGGATACCGCGATGGTTCTGGACGACTTGAGTGTCGACTTGCGCACCGTTGGCGGCGAGTCGCTCGCGACCACGGTGACCGTCATCGATGATCGTTCGGTCGAGGTGACGCCTATGCGGCCGCTTCGATTCTGGGAGACCTACACGCTCGAGGTCGGAGCCGTGCGGGCCGTGGCCGGCTACGAGTGCGCAGGGGAGGCCACCGTGTTCTCGACGGTCCGACCCGAGGAGGTTCCACAGCCGACGTTGGCAGCCCCCGCGGTTGGGGTCGATGCGGCCGATGACACGGCCTACACGGTCACCGGTCGGGGTCAGCACCTGCAGATCTGGGACGTGGGCGATCCGGAGGCTGCGCCCACGCTGCTCCACGAGCGAGACCTGGGCGGAACGGCGACCGCCGTCCGAGCGGACGGTGATCGACTCTATACGTCTCTCGGTTATGACGGCGTCGCCGTGTTCGACATCAGCAGCCGTCGGGCTCCCCGTCGATTGGGCATTGCTGGTACTCCCGGCTATGCGCGGACCGTCGTTCCGCTTTCGGACGGATCACAACGATGGATCGCCGTCGCCGACGGCGCGGAGGGGATCCGTTTCCTCGACGTGACTGAGTCCGAGTATTTCCCCGATGCGGGCGTGATCCGCTTCGGTCCGGAGGTCGGTGAGGTCATCGACCTGGCGCTGTCGGGTTCCGAGCTCGCGTTCGCGTCTCGGTCGCACTACGGCTGGATCGACGTCAGCGATCCGACTGCTGCCACCCTCGCGAACGTCAGCGCTGAACCCGTTGGCCGCGAGGTGGCGGCCGTCACCTGGATCGATGCTCGATACCTCGCTCTCCTCGAACGACGGTTCGGGCTCGCAGTGATCGATACGACGACGAACTCGGAGACGGACCGCCACCCCTTGCCCGCGGACGTGGGCTGGGAGCGAATGCTCGACGCCGTACCCACCGGTGACGGGGGCCTGGAAGTGGCGGGTGGACGTTCCGGCATCATCCACTTCGCCGCAGCGGGGGCGGGAATGCTCACGCGCACGGGAACGACTCCCACTCCGGCGGACCTGACCCGAGTGCACCGCCATGGGGGGCGCTTGCTCGTCGGCGATCAGGCTGGACTCTTGGCGCTCACCGACGGAGCAGAGTCGCTCCTTCGGGGTCCCGAGCACGGTCACGGCGACACACGAGATGTCACGGTCGGCTCTGCTGGCTTGTTCGCAGCAGCCGACCTACGGGGACTCCGCACCATGGTGCCCTCGACGACAGAAGCCGAGGTCTTCGAGGCTGGTGTCATCGTTGCCACCGACGCCGTCCTCTCCACGGAGGGGGCGGGACGTCTGGGGCCCTCATCGCTGTTGCTCGCCGACGATCAGCTCGTCGTCGGGGACGGTGGTTTCGGACTCGCCCTCTTCGACGTGACCGATCCGCTTGACCCGATCGCTCGAGGCAAGGTCGAATTCGGTGACTATGTTCAAGACATGGCCCGCCTGGGCGACTTGGTCTTCGTTTGCGATGACAACGAAGGCATGTGGGTCGCGGATGTCTCCGATCCCAACGCTCCGCTCCTTCGGGGGACCTTCGGCTTTCCCGACGCCGTCGCGGACAAGTGTCGTGACATCGCCATCAGAGACTCGTTCATCTACCTCGCGAGCCGCGAAGCGCTGACGATCATCGACGCCTCGGACCCCGCGTCGCCCACTCAGGCGGCGCGCCTGTCCTTGCCCGCAGACGACGACGTGAGATCGCTGACCGTCTCTCGCGACCGCCTGATCACTCTCTCATCGGTCGAGAACCTTGAGGGGCAGGGCGCGCGCCTCACGCGCCTCCAGATCTTCGACATCTCCTCCGGGAGCACGATCGAGAGGCTCTATCTGAACGAATCCCTGCCGGGGGACGGCGGTGACGTCATGGTTTTCCGCGAACTCCTCTTCGTCGCGCTCGGCAGGGCCGGGATCGTGCAGGTCTACGACGTTCGTGACGGGACCGCCCCGTTGCTTCAGGGAGTGATCGACGTTGCTGGTACCGCGGGCAGGCTCTCGACCGACGGGGAGGCGCTCTTCGTCGCGAAACGCCAGGCAGGCGCGGGCGTGATTCGCACCGGCCCCCTGCCGCTTCGCTGACCGCCGTCACTCGGCCGCTTCGGCCGGCGGCTCCGCCTCCGCATAGTACTCCTTGCCCGAGTAGTAGTACTGGTAGCGCCCGTAGCGGTACTCATCGCTGGTGAGGTCGACATCGTTCAGGATTCCACCCAGAAGCTTCGCGTTTACGACCCGAAGCTGCCGAAGTGAGTCCATCAACGCCTCCTTTGAGGTACTGTTGGCCTGCACGACCAAGATCGTCCCGTCCACCTGCGGCGCGATCACCGCTGCATCGGTGACGGCGCCAAGGGGAGGGCTGTCGAGGAGCACGCGGTCGTAGCTTCGGGCGGCCTCCTCGAGCAGCCTTCGGAATGCCGTGGTGTGAAGGAGCTCGGAGGGGTTGGGCGGCACCGGACCGCAAGCGAGGACATCCAGTCCGTCGACCTCGGTTCGCTGCACTGCCTCCGCCAGTGTCGCTTCGCCCACGAGAATGCTCGTGGTCCCCGTGTTCGAGTGGAGTCCGAACCCTTTGTGAACTCTCGGTCGGCGTAGATCGGTGTCGAGAAGCAGGACCCGTTGTCCACTCTGAGCCAAGACGATCGCCAGGTTCGAGGCGACGGTCGTCTTTCCCTCGCGCGGCTGGGCGCTAGTCACCACCAGCGTCCTCGCCGGCTTCCCCATGCCGAGGAAGGTGAGGTTCGTGCGGATTGCGCGACAACACTCGGCCAACGTCGACATGGGGAATCGATGAGCCAACACCGCTGCACGCTCATCCCGCACCTCGTCACCGGGCTTCTTGCGTCGCCGCCGCCTGGCTGTCTTCTCGTCGGCTTCCTTCGCGAGCTCCCTGGTCTGCGGCACGATCCCGAGAATCGGCAATCCGAGTCCCTCCGCTTGCTCGATGCTGCGGATGGTGCGGTCCAAGCGCCGGTACCCGACCGCGAGAATGAGACCGAGAAAGCCTCCGAGTAGGAAGCCCGCGGTCACGTTGAGGGTCATTTGCGGCCGGACCGGCACCTTTGGCGCAAGCGCCCGATCGACGAGGTGGCCCCGACTCACCCGCTGCATTCGGCTGAGGTCCATTTCGGCGGTACGCGTCAGGAGCAGGTCATAGAGCTTCGATTGGCTGGAGGCGTTCCGCTGCAGACGAGAGTACTCGATTTCTAGCCGGTTCAGCTCCAGGCCCTGGTCGTGAACGTCGTCGAGGCTCTCTTTCAGGCCGCCCTCGACCTGAGCAGCTTCGGCTACGTCCCCGGCCGCGGCGGCGATGACGGAGTCGATTTCACGGCGCAACTGAGAGCGGAGCACATCCAGCTGTGCGGTTAGTGCTTCGATGCGAGGGTGCGCTTCCCCGTAGCGCGTGAGAAGCGTTTCCAGCTCCGCCGCGGTGGCTCGGTACTCCTGACGCAGCGACGCGATGGCGGGATCCTCGGTCACCGCGGTCGCGTCCACCATGAGTGGATCCTCGGCGTTGGCCCGGCGGAGTTGGTCGAGCCGTGCCTGGAGCTCGATGCGTCGACCGCGCACGCCCGTGAGGGCCGTGCTCAGCTCTTGGATGTTCTGGGAGATGAGGTTCTGTTTGTCCTCCATCGAGACCGACAGAATGTTATTCTCCGTCTTGAATTCGTGAAGGGAGAGCTCGCTGCCGTTCAGACGACCCTGAAGCGAATCCAGCTGCTCACGAAGCCACGCGAGCGCCTCTACCGTGGCGCTCAGCCGCTCCTCCATGGTCCGCTCGATGTAGGTCTCACCCAGTGCGTTGGCGATCAGGGCTGCGCGCTCGGGGTCCGTGTCCTCCACATGGAGCTCGACGAGCCTGGTTTCCGGGATCTCTTCGATCGTCAGCCTTCGCTGAAGTATCACGGCGGCCGCATCGACCGATACGGGCGACGAACGACCGGTGAAGGTGGTCGCTCGGTGTAGCCCCAGCTTCTCGACGACGCGGGCCGCCAGGCTGCGACTCTTGAGGATCGCGTTCTGAGTTTCGTAGAACTCCTGCGTCATCCAAAAGCTGCTGACGGGGTCGGCGACCCCAGCGATGTCGCCGCTCAGCGCTCGAGGGGGGTTCGGGTCGTATTCGAGAACAGCTTCTGCGCGATAGATGGACGGCTGCCGGGCGGTCCAGAGGGTGGCGAGCACCATGAAGAGCGTAGCGCTGCCCACGATCACCCAACGATTCGCTCGGACGATCTGCCACAGCTCTCGCAGGTCGAACGGAAGCCATGACTCGCCCTCTTTGGACGAACCGGCTGGCTGGGTGCCGCCGGTGCCGAGTTCGTTCGTCGTGGTCATTCGGGTATCTGTCCGTTGCGCCGCTGCCTACGGGGGTTCAGCGTCGGCCCGATCGTATAGCAATTCCTGGTGCCTATCGCACACTGGGCTCGAAGGTCCTTCGTGCGAACAAGCTTCGGCGAGCGACCGAAGGGCGAGCTCTCGCAACCCCAGCTCTTCGGCCACCTCGGCGACGAGGGTCAAGTCCTTGATATCATGCGAAATGTCGTAGGCGCTTTGGTACGCGCGAAGCGCTCGCTCCGGAGCCTGAGCGCTCTGCTCGAGATTGCCCGCGAGCCGGTGGGAGCGGGCGACACGTTGGGCGTCGCCCTCGGCCATGCCCATGTGACTGGCGAGCGCTTCGCGCATCTCGTCGAAACGACCAGCCCTCATCAATACGGTGGCGCGCACCTCGAGGGTCTGACGCGAGTCGGGTAGGTCATCGAGGTGGCCGAGCGCCGCCTCCACCTCACCGGCCGCGCCAAGCGCCCGTGCCAAGATGGTGGAACGCTCGGGGTCTCGTGGGTCCGCGCCGTGGATCCGCTCTGCGAGCGCGAGCGCTGCACCGACGTCGCCTTGGTAAATGAGGCGGCGTACTCTTGGGGCTCCGACGACCAGATTGCCGGGATCCAACTCGAGGATGCTCCGCTCCACCGCCGCCAGGGCATCGCCCGAGATGCCGGGACAGTCGCGAAGTCTCTCGAGCAGCGGAAGTCGGTCCCTTGCGAGTGAATGGAGCAGCAGCCGCGGTGCCCCATCGCGGGTCAGTGTCTCGCACAGGGGCATCACGCTCGTGAGCATGGGATCGCGCTCGTAGGCGGCGGCGACTTCGACGATCGCCTGCTCGTCTCGACCGAGGTCGAGGAGAGCGCGCGCCGCCACCACGTGCGGTCCAGGCCACTCGGGAGCCAGCTCCATCGCTCGGTTCAACCAACGAAGGGTCTCGGTCGAACGATCGCGGCGAGCGCGCTCGCCTCCCAACAGGTAGAGGGCGGGCTCGGATGGGTGCGACGCGAGCGCTGCGCCAAGGGCAGGCCAGAACACCTCCGGTCTATCCAGTTCCTCGGTGAGCGCCCCCACTCGTTGGTGCACGTCTCCGCGTAGGTATCCGGGCGCCAGCCCGACGAGCGCGACGGCGAACACGAGCACGAGGGCGTGGCGGGTGCGCCGTTTCCCTCCGGAGGACCGGCGCCGACGTGCCGTCGCTCCGAGAAGCGCCGCTGCGAGCGTTCCCACGCCGGTCAGCTCGAGGGAGAAGTCCACCAGATCGTGGACCACCAGCCCCAACAGGACGGTCGACGCGAGCCAGCGATGGGTCTGGGTCGAGCGCAGCGCGCGAGCGATCACGACCGCCAAGCAGACGACCAGCAGAGTTGCGGGTATCACGCCGAGATCCACTCCCCATTGCAGCAGGAAGTTCTCCGCGTGTTCCTGGCGAAGGACCGAGCCGTGCGACCGGACGTAGACCACGGAGAACGCTCCGCGGCCGGCTCCAAGGACGGGAACACCCAGCAGGAGTGATGAGCCTTGGGCCAGTATCGTCAGCTTCCTCGTGTCCAACTCCCCCTCCGGGAGGAGCACGGGAAGCGCCGCGTACAGGCCGACACCGATGCCGGCCACCAACCCCACTACCGCCACTCCTCGCTGCCACGGTTTCCGGATGCGTTTCGGTTCGAGCAGGCGGAAGAGCACCGCACCATCGACGGCGAGTAGTGTCGCGATGCCTCCCCGCGACATGGTCGCAAAGCAGACGAAGGTGGTGACTCCCGCGGCGGTCCACGCCAGAAAGCGGTTCCTCCCCTGTTCTCGCGCCCCCCACAACAGCCAGAGCGGTTGGGATGCGACCATCACGCTGGCGAGGTGGTTCATGTTCAGGACGGGCCCCATGACCCGCGGGATGCGAAAGCGGGGCGCGTAGAAGCCGTAGACGAGCTCCGCCCCCACCATCACGTGCAGCAGCGTCACTACGGTGGTGACCAGGCCGCTGATAGCGACGAGACGCACGATGCGCCGGCGGTGGCCGGCGAGAGTCGCCACCGAACAGGCGAGGCCCGTGGCTGCCATCGCGATGGCCGTGACCGCCGCGAACCGCGTCCTTCCACCGTCGAGCGTGTAGCGACAGATGGACGCAGCCCCACCGAGAATGGACGCAGAATCGCGCTGTAGCTCGGCGCTCTCGGGGAACGATGCCTCGATCCACCCACAGGGCATCGGGATGAGCTGGGCCAGTGGGAGCACAACCATCGCCAGGAGGAAGGTCACGCCCAGTCCGAGGGAGCGATGCCGCACGTTCCACACCGTCACGGAGACGGCCGACGCAGCGACGGCGAGCAGAGCCGTCGCTCCTGCCGTCTGCGCGTTTCCGCCGGCGAGTAGCAGCGGCGAGGCGATCAGCACGGCGCCAATCGCGCCCAAGCCCAACTTGTCCCGCGCCTGCAGCTTCTTGCCGCGTCTTCGAGGTCTCTCTCGTCTGCTCATGCCGCGTCGCGAGGGTTCGGAGTGTCGAGGCTCCCCAAGGATGGTAAGTCAGTCCGGCAGCCATGAGCCAGGCCTCGCACGCGACGACCCCCCGACCGCTGGGCGCCCCGTTCATTCGGATGACGCCGTTTCAGCGGTTCGTGGTCGTGTTCGTCCATTTGGCGGTCTTCGCCATGGTGGCGGTCATTTCCGTGACCGAGGGTACCCCCGTGGGCGAACGAATCCTGGGGGTGCTCGCGTTGCATACCGCTCTCCTGATCGGACCGCTCATCTGGTTCCGGCCGAGTTGGGGGTGGCTTCACCCGCTCGTGTTTCCGGCGGTTTTCGGCCTCGTGGGGAGCTTTCGCACCTTTCCCGTGTACGCCTACGGGCTTCGCTTCCACGACGCTCTCCCGGAGATGACCCGAACTCGACTCAACGAGCTCGTCGTCGAACACCTCCTTCTGGAGTGCCTGGGTCTCACGTGCATGTACCTCGGGTACGCCTTCGCCAAACGATTGTGGGTACCGGGCTTCCGTACCCAGATGACGGCCAATCTCCCGCGACGAGCCCTCGGCCTGGTGGCCTTCGGAGTCGTGGCCTTCCTCGCGTATATGCAGCTCAGGGGCGGTTGGCGCGCCCACTTCATGGACATCGGCCAAGGGCGGCACACGCTCAGGGGCGAGTTCTATCTGGTCCTTCTCGCGACGGCGCCCGGTTACGTGGCGACGGTGATCTGGGTCGCCTACGACGACAAGGCGCTGCGGCGACCACTCTTCTGGGTGGTCGCCGCCATCGGGCTCGCCGTCACCTTCATCACCACGGGCAGCCGGGGGAGCGTCGTGATCCCCTTACTCACTTGGCTCGTCATCGAGGGGATGCGCCGGCAGACCATCCGCCTCGGCCGCATCGCGCTCCTCTTCTTGGTGGCCCTCTACTTGGTCGCGGTTCTCGGAGCGATTCGCCGCGGCACTTGGCGCAGAGAGGTGAGCAGCGACCCTGCGGGAGAGATGTCCTTCGCCGAGGCCGGGCAGGTCGCCGTTGAGGAGCTCATCGCCCGCTCGGGCCGGCGTCACGGGGGAATCGCCATCCTGGGCCGCGTTCCGGAGCGAGTCGACCTGCTGTATGGGTCTACCTACCTCGCCGTCGTGACCCTTCCCATTCCGCGCTCTCTCTGGGAGGGGAAACCGGGTTTGGTCGGCGGACGGGTGGGGCGCACCTACTTCCGCAGCCGGGGAGGTGTGCCGCCCGGGGGAGTCGGCGAAGCCTATTGGAATTTCCATATCTTCGGTGTGATCGTGGTGTACTTCCTCTTCGGTGTGTATCGACGAGGGGTGGCGTCCTTCGCGCAGAAGAATTGGAACGAGCCGCTGAGCTACTTGCTCCTTCCGATGCTCCTCCTGGGGTCGAAAGAGCCGGCCACGAATGCGCTCTCCGTGCTACTGCAGCGGCTCGGGTCCGTCCTCTTGGTCCTGGTGCTGGTCTTCAAGGTTCGCTTCGTCCGGCCGGACGAAGCCGACGAATGATCGGCGTCAACCTAGCGTGAAGGGAGAACGTTCGATGCCATGTCGCCCGGCCTTGTTCGCCCCGGAGGCGCTCAAGCGGAGCGCTCGTCGATGACGCTCTGCAGGATCTCGTCGAGGGACTTGGTCGGCTGCCAACCGATCAAGGATGCGACTCGGTCGATGTCCGGGACCCGGCGGCGCATGTCATCGAAGCCCTCTCCATAGGCGACTTCGTAGGGAACGAGCCGAATCTCGGAGCTAGAGTCGGTCAGCGCCTTGATTCGTTCGGCAAGGCCGAGAATCGTCGTCTCTTCCTGACTTCCAACATTGACCACGGTTCCAGCAGCCTCGGGGCAGGAGGGCAGGGCCCTCAGAGCCTCGACGACATCGTCTACGTGACAGAAGCATCGCCGCTGCTCGCCGTCGCCGTAAACCGTGATCGGCTCCCCGTCTAGCGCTTGCTGCACGAAACGCGGAATCACCATGCCGTACTGAGAGCTCTGCTTCGGCCCCACCGTATTGAAGAGGCGAACCACGAAGACGGGCAAGCGGGTCTGGTGGTGATGCGCGAGAGCGAGGAACTCATCGAGCGCCTTCGCGCAAGCGTAGGCCCAACGGCGCTTGCTGGTCGCGCCCATGACCACGTCTGCGTCTTCCTGAAAGGGGATCGTGGTGCTCTTCCCGTAGACTTCGCTCGTCGACGTCACGAGCACCGGCGTGCGATATCGTGCGCACGCCTTGAGGACGATGTCAGTGGGGTGAAAAATCGACTCCACGGTGTGGATCGGCTCGTCCATGATCAACTTGACGCCGACCGCGCTGGCCAAGTGGTAGACGAGGTCGTGACGGGCGACCTCCCGCTCGACGAGCTCCCAATCCCCCGCATTTCCGATGATGGCTCGGAAGCCATCGCGTTCCTCGAGATGACTGACGTTCTTCCACTCGCCCGTGGAGAGGTCATCGAGCACCGTGACCTGCATACCGTCATCGCACAGGCGCTCGGAGAGGTGAGAGCCAATGAAGCCGCAGCCGCCGGTGATGAGCACGGACCGCTTTCGCTGTTCAGTCATGAGTCCTCTGGTCTGCATGGTAGATGCTCAGGAGCTGGTCCACACAATGATCGATTCCGAGTTGGCTCCCGGAAACCCGGGCGTAGGCATCGGACGGGGCATCCGCGGCGGCGCTGGTCAGGATGGCGTCTGCCCAGCATTCGACGGGTGCGCTCAGCTCGACTCGCCGAATGAGCTCGGGGACGACTTCGATCTCTCGGGGCACCGTCTCGGAAGTCACCACCGGAAGGGCCGCCGCTTGGGCCTCGACCGCCACGATTCCGAAACCTTCGCTGTGCGAGGGAAGGAGGAACAGGTCGAACGCCGCCATCACCCGGTGGACATCTCCTCGTGCCCCGAGAAAATGGCATCGATCGTCGATCCCCTTCTCGGACGCACGGCGAGCCACCATCTCTCGTCGCGACCCGTCGCCGACCATTACGAGGTGGACGTTCTGCGAACGGCGGTCGAGCTCGGCAACGATGTCGATCATGAGCTCGTGGTTCTTCTCAACCACGAATCGGCCGACGTGCCCGATGATGAGGGCATCCTCGGGCAAATCGAGCTGCCGACGGGCTTCGTCCCTCGCCGGAGCGTTGGCGAAGCGGTCGAAATCGAAGCCGTAGAGCAGCACCCGGAATCTGGAGTCCGAATCCCAGTCCGGCCCGAAGAGAGACTGCGCCGCCAAGGTCGAATTCGCGAGCCCACCGGTGGCGAAACGCCGAATCGCCGCTCGGCCGACGTTCGCGAAGGCGGAACGCAACCGACTCTGCGCTGGGACCTCGCACCGGTGGGCATGGGCGAGCCGCGACGGGACACCCGCAAGCCGGGCTGCGAGCAAAACCGCTCCCGAGAGGTCGTAGATGTGGCTGTGGACGATGTCGTAGGGGCCTTCTCGCTGCATCAGCGAGGTCAGCCCTGCGATGTACCGGAGGGGTCGGTTCCGCGGGGTTCCGAACGGGATGAGGCGCGCACCCGCGGCCTCGACCTCCGCATCGTAGTCCCCGTCGTGGTGAACCAGGATGTCATGGCGAACCCGGTTCGGGGGAGTGTTGCGCAGGACATGCAGCAACCACGTCTCCACGCCTCCTCGATCCATCGCGCCGACTACATGAAGAACCCTCGTCATTCTGCCCCTGGGCGCCGGGAGCCTAGGCGGCCACTCCCCTCGTGTAAAGGTGTTGCGAAGCCAGCCGTACCGGTTCACCGTCCAACTCATGGGCCGGCTGCCGCACGTGATCCTCGGTGGCGCTCCAAAGTGCGGAACCAGCAGCCTGTTCCGATGGTTGACCGACCACCCGAGCGTGGCCGCGGCCGATGCGAAAGAGACGTTCTTCTTCATGGACCGCGGGCACAGCCTCGAGGATCGAAGGGGCGGCTTCCACGCCGCCGGTCTCGCTGCCTACGGCGAGCACTTCTCCACCCAGGCTCCCATTCTGGCGGAGGGCACGACGCACTACCTCTATCAACGGACGGCGCTGGAGCAGATCCCCGCGCTCGAGACGGAGCCCATGGTCGTATTCGTCGTGCGGGATCCGGTGCAGAGGCTTCGTTCGTCGTTTTCGTACACGAAGCACACCCTCGGACGCATGGATGAGCCGCTCGACTACGCCACGTACGTGGAGGCGTTGCTCGCCGGAGATCACGAGCGGATCCGCAGCGTGTTCTCCGAGCCGCGAGACGGGGACGTGCTCGCAGCCGATCTTGAGTACGGGCGCTACGTCCGCTTCCTGCGAAAGTGGCGGGAGGCGCTACCCGGCGACAGACTTCGCGTGTTCTCCTTCGACGAGCTCAAGGCCGAGCCGCGCTCGCTGCTTACGGCGCTGACCGCGAGCATGGGATTGGATGGGTCGTTCTACCGGGACTACCGCTTTGCGGCCGCGAACGAGACCTACGCCACGTCTTGGCCGCGGCTTCACTCCTTTGCACGGCGACTGACCCGTCGGGCCAAGATCCGTGAGCGGTGGAGGGGGCGTCTTCGGGCCATGTACTGGCGAGTCCAGGGGCGCCGGCCGGTTCCGAAGGCCGAGCTTCCCGAGCCCTTGGAGAAGAGACTCCGGGACGCCTACGATCGAGACGATCGCGCTCTGCAGGCAGAGTTCGGGATCGACGTCTCGGGTTGGGCTAGCCAACGCTCGACGGTGAACGGTTAGGTCCGGAGCGCGACCACCAGCCGGAGCTCCCTCGGGATCAGGATGCCGCTCCTCCTCGGATCACGTGTATCACGCGACCGAGGTCGTCGGCGGTCATCTGGCTTCCGGAAGGCAGACAAATCCCGCGGCCGTAGAGATCCGAGGCGACCGCCCCACCGAACATCTCGGCATCCTCGTAGAGGGGCTGCAGATGCATGGGCTTCCAGACCGGTCGAGCCTCGATGTCGTCCTCTTGCAGCGCACGGATGAGGTCATCCCTCGTGACCGGAGCGTCCGGCGCGACTAGAAACACGCTCAGCCAGCGGGATGAACGCCCATCGGGGTGCTCGGGCATGGGGGTGAGCCATTCCAAGTCCGCCAGGCCTCGCTGGTACTCTCCGAAAATGGCCCGACGCCGCTCGACTCGCTGGTCCAGGACCCGCAGCTGCCCGCGTCCCATCGCCGCGAGTACGTTGCTCATGCGGTAGTTGTAGCCGAGCTCTGCGTGGTTGTACTCGACGCCCGGCTCGCGGGCCTGCGTCGCCCAGTGGCGGGCTCGAGCGGCATCTTCTGGCGTCTTTGTCATGAGCATGCCGCCACCGCTCGTCGTGATGATCTTGTTGCCATTGAAGGAGAAGGCGGACACGGGAGCGAGGGCTCCCGCGGGCGTCCCGCGGTAGGTCGCACCGAGCGCTTCGGCAGCGTCTTCGAGCAAGGCAACGCCGAACCGTTCGCAGATCGAAGAGATGAGCTCCATCTTCGCGGGTTGTCCGTAGAGGTGCACGACCACCACTGCACGGGGGAGCCGACCCGCACGCGCTCGTGATTCGAGAGCCTCCTCGAGGGTCGCCGGGCAGAGGTTCCAGGTGTCGCGTTCCGAGTCGATGAGCACGGGACGAGCGCCGAGATAGAGCACCGGGTTGACCGAGGCGACGAAGGTCAGCGAAGGACAGAACACCTCGTCACCAGCCTGCACACCGAGCAGACGCAGTCCGATGTGAATCGCCGCCGTGCCGGCGGAGAGCGCGACCGCATGTCGTCCGATCCGAGCTCCCATCTCCTCCTCGAACGCGCGAACATGAGGCCCGAGAGGCGCGAGCCAGTTCGACTCGAACGCCTCCTGCACCAGCGGGAGCTCGTCGCCGCCCATATGCGGAGGGGAGAGATAGATCCGTCTCTTGGTGCTCATTCCCCAAGAGATCTCCCACGAAGACCCGGCGGAGGCAACGGACGAGGTGACCAACCTCCACCGGCGCCCCGGAGCACGGCAGCAGCTGTTGCGGCGAGCCCCATCAGCGTCTATCAACGGCCGGATGGAGACGGAACCTCGGACGCGTGTGCTCCACGTCTTCACGGTTCCGCAGTCCCTCGTCTTCCTCCGTGGCCAGGCCGCTTTCATGCGCGACCGCGGCTACGAAATCGCCGTCATGACTCGGGGAGGCGACGAGTTGGCTTCATTCGGCGCTGAAGAATCCGTCGCCACGATGCCCGCACGGATTCATCGCCGGATCTCGCCCCTCGACGATGTCGTCGCCCTCGGCGAGATCTATCGGGCGATCACCGTCTGGAAGCCCGCCATCGTGCACGCGCACACCCCGAAGGGTGGCCTGCTCGGGACACTGGCGGCTCTCGGCGCCCGTGTGGACCGTCGAGTCTACCACATGCGGGGGCTTCCATCGCTGACTGCACGGGGCGCCTCTCGCGTTCTCCTCGAGAATGCCGAACGCACCACTTGCGTCGCAGCGACCCGAGTCGTTGCGGTGTCTCACAGCTTGCGTGAGGTGGCGATCGAGCGGCGTTTGGTCTCGAGGGACAAGATCGAGGTGCTCGGGCACGGAAGCGGTCAGGGAGTGGACCTGGATCGCTTCCGTCCTGCCGACCCGGACGAACGGCGTTCTGCGAGAGCGCGATTTGGTCTGGATTCGGAGTCAGCGGTGCTCGGCTTCGTCGGACGTCTGACCCACGACAAGGGCGTCGGCGAGCTCTATCGAGCGTTCGAGCTCGTGGCCGAGCGGCTCCCGAACACGAAGCTCTTGATCGTTGGCTCGGAAGATGAACGAGTCCCCCTGGATCGACAACTGATGAAGGCGATGCAGGACAATCCGCGAGTCCTCATGGTGGGGTGGGGCGACCCGAAGTTCGCTTACGCGGCCATGGATGTCTTCGTGATGCCCACGCACCGAGAAGGGTTCTCCAACGTCCTGCTGGAGGCCGCGGCCAGTGGGTTGCCCTGCGTCACGACGAGCGCGGTGGGAGCGCGGGACGCGGTGCGGCCCGGCGAGACCGGGGCCGTGGTGGACGCCGAGTCACCGAGGCAGTTGGCGCAGGCCATCGAACGGTATCTCGAGAGCGAGGATCTTCGACGAAGGCATGGGAGAGAGGGCCGGGCGATGGTCGAGCGCGACTTCTCCCGAACGGTCGTTTGGGAGCATCTCGCGGCACTCTACGATCGGCTGATGGGGGAGGCCGGGGAATGACTCGGGTCGCCTTCGTCACGGGATATCCGCACCGATTCGCCGGCGCGAATCGCAGCATGCGCGAACTCATGCTCAATCTCAGTCCCGAGTACGAGCCTGTCCTCTTCGTGACGGCAGAGGGCGTGGTCCCGGAGGGGTTTCGCCAGGAAGGGGTGCGCACCGTGGTCGTCCCACACCCACCGGCATTGAATACCTACGGGAAGGCGCTCATCCATGCGACGACGGCCGAGCGAGCGAAGGTGCTAATTCGCGACCTCATCCCGACGCAGGTGCGCTGGGTTCGGGCGTTCAGGGAGCACGGCATCGACATCGTTCATGCGAACGATCCGAGGGCGATGATGCTCGTCGCGATCGCCGCGCGGCTTCTGCGGCTGCCGACCTTCACCCACATCCGCGGAGAGCTGGCTTTCGGGGGAGCATTGCGATGGCTCGCGGAGCGCGCGGGGTCGAGGCTGATCTGCGTGTCGAAGGCCGTGGAAGCGAGCCTGAGCCCCGACGCGAGGTCTCGAGCCGTCACGATCTACAACGGAACTCGGGACGTTCGAAGAGCCGGCGAAGGCGTTCCCCGCCTCGACGCGCTACGCGCGGAGGGGAAAGTCATTTTCCTCACTGCCGCGACTCTCGTGCCGTTCAAGGGATTCCATCACCTGGTCGACGCCATCCGACTGCTACGTAGCCGTGGCGTGGCGTCCAACGCGCATTTCGCCTTCATCGGAGGTGAAGCCGACGGACACGAGGCTTACGCGCGTTGGCTGAAGAGCCGCGCCGCTGGTGTCGAAGGCATCTGGTTCGCCGGTTGGCAAGACGACCCATTTCGGTTCTACCGCTCCGCGGACGTCGCCGTGCTTCCCTCGGTACGCGAGGAGGAGTTGGTCATGGACGGCGAGCGGCTGCACGTCCTCGGCAACGAGGGGTTTCCACGCACCCATCTCGAGGCCATGTGCCACGAGCTGCCGCTCGTCGGCACCAGCATCGCGGGGGTGCCCGAGCAGATCGAAGACGGACGGTCGGGCTTTCTCGTCCCACCGTCCGATCCGTCGGCGCTGGCAGACGCCATCCAGAAACTCGCCGCGGATGCGACCCTCCGCCGCTCGATGGGTGCCCGCGGACGGGAGCGGGTGCTCTCGGATTTCAGCACCGAAGAGTACGTGAGACGGGTCGAAGGAGAGTACGCACGCGCGTTGTCGCGCTGAGCACCCCCGCCCGGGGCGGGGGGCGGCAACGGGAGCTACCCGATGCCGACGACCTTGGCCAGGACGACCGTGATGTTGTCCGGCCCGCCGTTTGCGTTCGCGCGCCCGATGAGCTCGCTGGCAGCCTTTTTCAGGTCTCTTTGCTCGGCAAGGACGATCTCTTCGATCTCCTCGTCGCTCGCCGGGCCACAGAGACCGTCGCTGCACAGCACATAGATGTCGCCGGGTTGGGGCTTGTCGAGCTGGGTATCGACCTTGACGGTCTCCTTCATGCCCAGGGCTCGGACAATCACGTTCTTGTGAGGGAAGTTGGCGATCTCCTCTTCGGAGAGGCGCTTCATCTTGATGTAGTCGTTGAGGAGCGAGTGGTCCTCGGTGAGCTGCTCCATCTTGCCACCACGGACCCGATAGACCCGGGAGTCACCGACGTGGGCGATCAAGACGCCATCCTCGACGACGAGGATGCCGACGGCCGTGGTTCCCATGCCCCGGAGTTTGGCGTCCCTTTGGGCTGCCTCGTAGATGCGGAGATTGGCCAGCTTGATGCTGGTGATCAGCCGGTTCTCCTCGTAGCCCCGGGACTTGTCCATCTTGTAGGGCCAGGTCGCCTCGGGATCGGCCGTCGTGGCCCGGAAGAACTCCCGAAGCGTGTCGATGGCCATCTGCGAGGCCACCTCGCCCGAAGCGTGTCCACCCATTCCATCGGCCACCACATACAGGTGGTCCTCATCGAGGCACGTGAAATTGTCCTCGTTATGGGTGCGCTTCATGCCGACGTTCGTTTCGCCGGTCGCAATCACTCGTGCACGCGCCATCCGCGGTCAGAGCCTACTGAGCACTGTCCCAAGGAGTCAATGGAAACCGCCCCTATCCATCAGTGACGGGCCGCGCGGGAATGCCGACGACGGTCTGCCCCGCCTGGACGTCCCGGGTGACGACCGCCCCGGCACCCACTCGTGCACGCGCTCCGACCCGCCGGTACTGAAGCACTCGTGCTCCGGTTCCGACGAGCACCTCCTCTTCCAGCACCGTCCCTCCGCTGATGCCCGAGGCGTGATTCATGACCGATGCTCGCCCTACGACCGCTTCGTGGCCCAAGGTCACCCCGGGATTGAGCACGGCAAAATCACCGATCTCGATGTTCACGGTCCCAATGACACCCGCGGCCACCATGACACCCCGGCCGACGCTACAACTCGCCCAGTCCATCGAGACGGACGGGTGAACCAGGTTGGGCCATGCAGCCTCCGGGTAGATTCTCGTGAGGCGTTCGGCCACCGCGGCCCGGGCGGTCGGTGAACCGATCCCGAGCACGATCCCGTCGTACCGTCCTCGTTCGTCCAGGAAGCTCTCGTCTCCGAGAATCTCGCTGTCATGGGGGCCCAGGCGGGTCGGGTCGGTCACCACGAATCCGACTACCTCGAAAGCTCCTCCCGCTCTCGCGATGTCCCGGGCGAGCCAGGCGGTGTCCCGGGCGTGGCCGCCGGCGCCGATGATCACGATGCGCACATCGAGAGGGTGCATGATGGCACGGACATGACAAGCTTCCGACCGAGGCTGACCCATGAGAAGCCATCTGCTGAAACGAGCCCTCGACCTGGTCGGCGCTGGGGTTGCCCTCGGGGTGCTCAGCCCAGTGGCACTCGGTGCGGCGGCGGCGGTCCGCGTGGTCCACGGAAGCCCGGTCCTCTTTCGGCAGCGACGACCCGGGCTGGGGGGCGAGCCATTCGAGCTCTACAAGCTGCGCACGATGCGCCAGCCAAAGGCCGGCGAGGCGATGCTGGCCAGCGATGCCGACCGAGTCACGCCGCTGGGCCAGTTTCTCCGCGCCACCAGCATCGATGAGCTCCCATCGTTGCTGAACGTGCTCAAGGGCGACATGTCGCTCGTTGGTCCGCGCCCCCTTCTCACGCGTTACCTCGACCGGTACACCCCGGAGCAGGCCCGCCGGCACGAAGTGAAGCCGGGAATCACGGGCCTCGCCCAGGTTCGCGGGCGGAACGCTCTGAGCTGGGAAGAGAAGTTCGCCCTGGACGTGGAATACGTGGACCGGTGGGACCTGTGGCTCGACATCCAAATTCTGGTCGAGACGGTGTGGAAGGTCGTGGAACGAAAGGACGTCTCCCACGAGGGCCACGCAACGATGCCCGAATTCATGGGCACGGACGCCGGCGAGGGCTGACTCCGATCAGCGAAGCCAGGCTGAGAGATCTCGTCCCGTCCACTCCTCGACTTGCCGTACGTCCTCCGCGAACACGGGCGCCAGCGACGCTCGGAGGCTGGGCGAAAGCGGAGGCTTGACGAGGTTCCGGTCGGAGACCTGCTGCCGAACGGACGCTAGCGGACCACGCAGCCCTTCGACCAGTGCGGGCGGTAGCGACCCCTTGAGCCAGGAACGCACTCGGCTGCGCCCGAAGAGCATCTCGTGAAGCCACCGATTCCGTGGGACACCTGACTTTGCCGTTGCCGCCGCGGGTGGAGGCCGATGCGCGGCATCGACCCCGAGGAACGAGAACGCGCGCTCGAAGAAGCTCGTCTCGTCCTCGAGGAGAGCTTCGAAGAAGTCGATGTGCAGGTTCTTCCGGCCGAAAGCCTCGATCCACGGGGCGAGGTGTCGGCCATAATGGCCCAGGGAGACATAGTCTCTGCGACGCACCCATCCCCCTTCCATCACCACTGCCTCGTCCCGTACCGCCTCCTCGAACGTGAGGTCGCTGGCTTCGAAGCCCTTCAACTTGGCGTAGAGGTAGTGCGAGTAGGCCCGCTCCACCGGGTGTCTCAAGATGCAGATCAGCTTGGTGCCTTCGCCCAGCCGGGCGATGATCTTGGGGATGGCCCGTGGCCGAGAGTAGTACCCAACGGTCGCCTCACCGACCGCAGCGTAGCCACTCGCGGCAGCGAAGAGGTCTCGGTACGTCTCGAAATTCGTGACCTTGCCTCGCATGGCAGGGTTGCGTGGGTCGACCGTCGTCCCTTCGTGAATGAAGAAGCCCGGCTCCTTCTGAGCACTCATGAACACGTCCGGATGGGTCGCGAGGGCCTCGTAGAGGGTGGTGGTTCCCGCCTTCGGCGACCCGATGATCAGAAAATTCGGTAGTTGCATGGCTCCCGTTCTTCGTCGTTCGGTGCTCTCATCGTCTGCGTGGGCAGTCCGCTGCAAGAGAGCGCGATTCGTCCATCGAGCGTCGCTCCCCTTCTTCCACCGCTACGCTTCCTCCGCGGGTCGCATCAGCCAGAACCAGACGCGATTCGCAATGATGAGGTTCATCAGGGCGAGTGATGAGGATGTGACGACAGCGGCGCCTATGGCTCCATGGGTCGGAATGACCATGAGGTTCGCGATGACCGAGAGGACGAGCGAGACCACCACGGCGACCAGGTTCCACCGCTCCTCGCCGATCATGTTCAGCAGAGAGCCAACCGGACCGGCGAGAGCATTGACGAGCTCTCCGAACACGAGAACGACAAGTATCGGGTAGGCGCCCTCGAATCCCTCGCCGTAGAGGAACCGAATGAGGGGTCGGCCAAAAGGAAGAAGTACGGCAGCGGCTATCAGGGCCGCTCCGGCCGATGCCGCCATGGATATTTTCAGCAGGCGACTCATGCGGGCGTGCTTTCGTTCCACGTTCAGACGAGCGAAGAAGGGCGCTGACACCGCATTGATCGTCGTCAGTCCGAGGCCCATCAGGCCGACGATCGACGTGGCGACTCGAAAGTCCCCGGCATCAGCGGCGGTCGCCAGCATGCCGATCATCACGATATCGATTCGTGCCAGTGCTGTTCGCCCCCCCCGCGTCAGCGACAAGACACCAACGGTTCGAAGCCACTCTCGTCCTGCGGTCTCCGCTGGGGCATTGGGGGCCACGGGAAGCGAACGGAGCAGCCAGTGGGTGCCCACCCCGAAGGCCACCGCAGAGGCTACCAAGTAGAGGCCCAGACCCACCCTCACAGGCAGTCCCTTCCCGACGAGGAGAAACCACGCGCCGAGGAAGGCCAGCATGACCACTGGTCGAATCATCAGCTCGGGCAACTGGGACTGGATGAATCGGCGCAGGCCGCGGAGAGCTGATGCGCGAAGCTTGGCGAGCGCAGCGATGGGCACGATGCCCAGGGCCAGCCAGACGGCCCAAGCGTCGCTCACTGGCGCCAGCTCGGGCTTCGCGTGAAACACGGCTCCGGCGAGAACGACGATGATGAGCGACAGCGCGGCGACGAGACCGTTGCTCCAGCGCAAGAGGCCCTTGAGAAGCGTGCCTTGGTTGGCTCTGTCGTACTCTGCAGTGAAGCGTACGATGGTCGTCGCGAGGCCGAAGTTGGCGGGAATGCCGAGTAAGGTGACGACACCTATCCAGAAGGCGAAGGCTCCATAGCCGTCCTGCCCCATCATCCGGGCCATGGCCACGCTCACCACGAGCGCCACCGCCGTACCCAGCACTCGTATGGATAGGGTGGCGGCGACGCCCCCGGCGAAGCCCTTTTCGGTTTTCTTCCTCAGTGAGCGAAACATGGATGCTGCCTTCCCCACGGGCCTTCATGGCGCCAGTGAGGTGGCTATGCTCGTTGGCCGGAGACGTCGACGTCGACGATGAGACGGCGACCGAACTCGCGGAGGACGGTAACCGTTTTCGGGGGAAAGAGATCGATGAACTCCTGGGAGCTCCGATTGGCGAGGTCTGGGTGGACCTCTCCGATGAGACGGCGCAGACGATGCGTCCCTCGGAAGTGTTCGAAGACGAGATACTCGGCGCCCTCGATGTCGCATTTGATCAGATCCACGCCTTCGACGCCGATGCGGTCGAGGAAGGAGTCGAGAGATACACCATCCACCTCTACCGTGTCCGATGCCTTGCTTCGCGCGAAGATCGAAGAGGAGATGGTGGCGTCGGGTGTGCGGTAAAATCGCACTGGGCCGTCTTCCGAAGTCACGGCGAGGTTGTGCGGAGTGATGCGTGGGTTGTCTCCGACGTTGGCAACGAGCGCTTGATAGGTGATTGGATCGGCTTCCACCGCGTGAATGTCCGCGTTCGGGTACTTGAGGTGAAAAAACAGCGAGGACAGGCCGGTATTGCTTCCGAGATCGACGATGGTTCGGGGCTCCGGGTGCACGTCGACATCGTATTCGAGGCGCACGAAGACCTCGCGCAGAACGCTGTAGTCGCTTTTTCGCAAGATTCGAAAATCTGCTCGGCGGCCCTGGTGCTCCAATGTCACCGTGACTTTCAGGACTTCGGCACCTCCTATTCGAGAGAGGACCGTGCGAGCGTTGAAGCTCGTCAGCAGCCTCACGATCGATCCCGGGCCATGGACGGCACGCGCCAGTTCGAGGTTCGCTTGGAGCCGGCGTCGAAGATCTTGCATGGTGTGTCCTTGTTCCTTGAGGGCCCTGGACTGGTTCAGGGATTGAAGCGCGCCGAGCGCGTTCGAGGTCCTTCGTTCGCCGAGACGTCGAGGATGAGCAAGCCGAGCCTCACAGCAGCCGTAGGCTTTCGGAGTAGAAGGCTCGGAGTTTCTGGTGCACCGCTTCCGGACGGTAAGGAGCGGCCGCTTCCAGCAGGGTCTCTTCGGCGGGTGGCGACTCGATCAGGTGGCTGACCGCCTCCATCAGCGCTGGGTAGTCACCGATCGGCACGACCGCTCCTGCCCCCCGTCCAAGGACCTCCTGCGCCGAAGTGACGTCGAACGAGGCCACGGGTACGCTGCAGGAGATCGCCTCGATCATGGTGCGGCACAAGCCCTCCCGCCGGCTCGCGACCAACACCACGTCGGCAGCCCGGTACCAAGGCGACATGTCCTTCTGGAAGCCGGGCAGCTGGATGGCTCGTCGGACCTCGCTGGGTGCCTGCCCGAGGGCGGCGAGACATGACGCCTGGTAGGGATCCGCGCCGGAACAATCGCCGAGCAGGCATACCAGGGCATCCGGCTGCCGGCGCAAGAGTTCTGGGACCCCCTCGCGGATCAGGCGCTCCTGGCCCTTTCGCTGCGTGAAGTTTGCGGGGTACACCACGATCGGGCGTTTCCTCGGCAACCCCAGCTCCTCGCGGGCGGCGTCACGTGAGCCGGGGCCAATCCGCGCAGGGTCCACGATGCTGGGGATGGCTTCCACCCGTTGGGGTCGGAGAACATTGATCCGGCTGACGAGAGTGTCGCGCATGTTGTTGGACAGGACCAACCAACGCTCTACTGTTCGGGCCGCAAGTCTCCAGGTCAACCCATACGGTTCGTTCGGAGCCTTCGTGCTTCGCACGTTGAAGACCGTCGGGAGTCGTAGGGCCGTCGCGGCGGGACCGAATCGGAGCAGCGTCTGAATGTCGTTCACGTGGACGAGATGTCTGCGGCCTTTTGTCACGCGCAGAAGGTCGACGCAGCACGCTGGCACGTCGCGCAGCGCTCGTCGTCCGCCCCCACCATGCGTCCACCGACCCACCGAGAGGCGGACTCCCATCCGCCGGACCTCCTCGTTGAAGTCGGAGCGCTCGAGATTGGTCAACACCTGCCGGTCGAAGCCCTCCAGCGCACCGAGCCAGTTGGCCAAGCTTCGAAGACCGCCATTGGAGCGAGCCCCCGTTTGGCCGACGACGAAGAGGATGGGTCGCTGTCGCATCGTCCCGGGGGTGTAGCCTCCGGCTCCCGCCAGGGCCAGGGGGCGAGCTCACTGGGGTCGAAGCTCTTTCTCCAGCTCGGGGCGAGAGGTTGACGGGCCGTGCGCGGGTGGCGAGTCTGCTCTTGCTGATGGGATCGAGTGCAGGGGTCATGCGGGTGAGCAGGGTCTCCGCACGCTCGCGGAGCGCGCGGGCGTCCTGAAAGCGAACCTCGGGCTCCCGGGCCATGCCACGAAGCACGAGCTCTTCCACGGCAGTTGATGCCCGGCTCGGCGCAGGCGGCGGTCCGTCGAGCACCCGGGCGAACGCCTCGGTGGCGTTGCCACCGGGGTAGGGCGCTGTTCCGGTGAGCGCGTGGTAGAGGAACGCGCCGGCGCCGTCGGAGCGTGCGTCCACCGCCGCCGCCCTCCGCAGCCATGTAGAGCGGGGTGCCAGCGCACTACGCCGGTCCGGGTGATGGCGGCGTCGTCGATGCGCGCCGCGCCGAAATCGAGGAGCGTCACCTGCAGGCCATCGCTGCCACCGAAGAAGACGTTGGAAGGCTTGATGTCCCGGTGAACCACGCCAGCGGCGTGGTCGTCGCGCAGCGCTCGGGCGAGCTGCACGCCGATGGCCAGCACGTCCCGCAGCGCTCGATGCGCTGTCCCAGGTCCTCGCCCTCCAAGAGCTCGGTCACCAGCACCGGCCGGCCGTCCGGCGCCTCGAGCACGTCGACGTCGAACACCTCCACCACGTGGGGCGAGCGAAGCTTGGCCAGCGCTCTGGCCTCGCGCCGGAAGCGGCGCCGCGCGGTCTCCGAGCCAGAGAACTCCGCCGCGAGGACCATCATCGCCACGGGGTCTCGAGCTGGCGTACGGCCTCAAGCTTCAACTCCTCGGGGTACTTCCTTCGTTTCCCCATCTCGGTCTCGATTCACGAGGATAGCCTCCTCGGTGGTCGTCCACCGAATCGGGGTAACTCCACCGACCCTGCCTCGGCGAGCCTGAACGACAAAGAATGTGGTGTTTCGTGCGGCGGCGAGCGAGCGGCAGCGACGCGGGCGTGGGCCACGAGAGCGCGGGTGTTTTCGGTAGGTAGTTGTTGCTATCGTTCGCTGGTGCTGAGGTACGCGCTGACACTCGGGTCGTTCTTCGTGCTTGCGTGCGCCGTCGACCCATCAGGACTTCCCTCATCCGATGGCGGCCGCCTGGACCCGATGGATATTGGCCCTGGGGACGCTGCGCTCGATCACGGGGACGGGTCGGATGCTGGCGGTTGTGCGTCCGTGGACGACACTTGTGACGGAGAGGACGACGATTGCGACGGAATGGTCGACGAGTCCGTTCCGGCGACTTGCGATGGCGATGGAGACGGCTGCAGGGACGGCATCGCGAGCTGCACCGACGGGGTGCTTTCTTGCAGCGATGCCCCCTCCAGGGTGGCGGACCCTTGCGATGGACCGGATGCGGACTCGGTCGAAGAGGGAGCCTTGAGCTGTCAGGGCAACCAACTTCGCTGCCTCGACGACTGCGTCCCCGAAGCGGAGAGTTGCAGTCAGCGCGACGACGACTGCGACGGTGTCGTCGACGAAGGTGTCTGCGCGGATACCGGCGATGGCGCGGGGTGTGGCGACCCCATCCTCGTGGCGGGCGGCGCACTCTACCTCTTCTGCGAAGGCCCCAGGTCGTTTATGGCGGCCGCCTCCGCCTGCGCGGAACGCGGCTACGATTTCGTTGCCGCGGAGGATCCAGACGAGCTGATGGTGATCGGCGCGATCGCGAGTGACACCGAGCGGTGGCATCTCGGCGGGATGACCGACGCGACCACCCCTGGTGGCCAGATGGATCGCGCTCGCTGGAGATGGGTGGCCACCGGTGACGCGATCGCCGACGAGGTCTGGAAGGCCGCCGAGCCGCGAGGTCGCGGCGCTTGTGCCCAGCTTCCCCAAGCGAGCGATGACCGTTCGGGCATCGCCGACTCCGACTGTGGCGTCGACAGGCCCTTCATATGCGAGGGCTCGCTCGTTCCCTGACAACCACCGCCTCGGGCTCGATCCCCATCAGCTCGACGTTGAACTCGGACCGCTGCGCGTCCCCGACCCGGCGCAGCAGCCGGCGGCGAAGCAACCGCGAACTCGAAACGGACCTACCCGAGATCGAGGCTGCCACCGCGCGCCTGTCAGGTCACCACGGGGCTGGTGCAGCGGATACCTACGGAGCCGACTCATCAGCGTCGTTGAATCGTTCGCCCCTTTGAGATAGCTACGACCGCCCCTTTCCTGCGGCTGCTGATCGGTGCTTTTCAACTCCCTGCCCTTCCTCCTTTTCTTCTTCGTCGTCTACGGGGGCTACCTGACTCTCGCCGCCCGCCTGCACGCGCAGAACGAGTATCCTGGCTTTGTACGCCAGCCGTCGGCGATCGGCGAGTCACGACGGGTGTCCATGGATCCGTGTGGCTTTCGCTCGGTGACACGTGCTCGGCCAGAACGCGTCGAAGCCCACGCCCGTGCGCACCGACGGTCCGCTCGCGGGCAGGAGTACTCGGTCTCGGGGGGCAATCGGGAGGCCCTCGAAGACCTGGCGAAGCTCACCTCCGAAGCGGGGCTCCCTCTGTACGTGGTGAACGCGCCGATTTACGAGCGATTGCTCGTGGATTCAGACTTCGCTCCGCACTATCGAGCCTATGGTGGTGTGGCTCTCCGATTGGGCGAGGCGCTGGCCGCAGGTCGAGTTCTTGTTCTCCGAGCCCGTGAGATACAGTGCTCGTGATATGAGGAACGCCGACCATTTGGTCCAGTCTGCTGCCATCGACTACAGCACTCGGGTGACCCGAGCCATTCAGGCCCACCTCGAGCCGGAGGTGGATGCCCAGGACCTCGAAGAGTGGCTAGATTCGCGGAGGCCGATGAGACTGGGCCGGCCGCGTCGTCCACCTCCTGGCTTGCACCGGATCGATGGTCCCCATCTACGCGGTCTTTTGGGCAACCAACCAGGACTTCTCTCCGAGGAGCCGCGTCACCGCGGGGATTCTGCCGATGCGATCTTCCAATCGTTCGAGCGGCTTCGTGAGCCTTCGCGGCGCCCCCATTTGTTCGAGGAGAAATGCGCCGAAACCCCAGGAGTAGACCTGGGCATGGCCGAAGAGTGGGGCGAGCTGGCGAAGCTCGTGAGCTCGGAGCGGATCGTCCGTCCCTCGGTCCACCCGGCGCAGCACCCGCACCGTGCGCATGAGGGCGTGCACGGGCCAGCTCATCCGGGGCTCCCGTGCCAGCATGATTCCTCCCGGCTTCAACACGCGTGCGATCTCCCGAAACGAATCGGGACGCCTGGTGTGGTGCAAGGTCGCCCGGGAAAAAACGAAGTCGAAGACCCCATCCTGAAACGGAAGCTGCTCGGCCGGCGCGGTGTGGAAGGTAATGGCATCGGAGCTGAGCCCCATGCTCTCTAGGCGATGGAGAGCGAGCCGCTGGGACTCCGATGAGACCTCGACCTGGTCGACGTGGGCTGCATCGCGGCGCAAGAATCGCCAGGAGTCGATCAAGGAGCCGCCGACGTCGAGCACTCGCTCGCCCGCCACCGAGCTCACAGCGGGCCACTCGCGCACCAGCTCTTCGAAGGCCCGCTGTGCATAGAGCTGGTCGTCGTGCCATCGCGCGCCGACCGTCCGCGGGCGACCAGGCGACCGCTGGCGGATACGCTTCGCCCAGTCGTCGTAACTCGCTCGCTCCTGAGCGATGCGCGCTTCCAACCCGTCGTCGAGCTCCAGCGCCCACTCGATTCGCTTCTCCTCTTCGAACACGCGACCCACGGCCTTTCCGTCCGCGACGATCGCGTTCCCGTCATCCGAGAACGTCAGGCTAGCGTCGGGTCGGGCTGGCGAGCGAAGGTGTCGCAGCTCTCCTTTGTCGAATACGTGATGAGTCACTAAGTGACTGTCGCAGTGCTTCATGTGGAGTTCAAGCCACCCTCCGGCACCCGACGCCGGACATCAGCTCGCGGAAGCGGCGAGCCGTTCTGGCCCGAGGCCAGAACCTTCCATCCTCTCGGCGGACACCCCTGATAGCGCGAGACTGCGCGAGGAGTGACCATAGAGCCCATGGGCCACGACCTAGCGGATAGGCCCGCGATTCCGATCGGTTACGTGTTGGGCTTGCCCCCATGCACGTGGGGTTCCGCCGCGCGGCTGGGGCAGGCAAGCGCGGACGCGCAGCCACTCCACGACGGCGCCGGCAAAGTCGCGCCGGACGCGGGAAGAGATCGCCGCGCTGGAGGAGCGACCTACGAGGCAATGTGCGCCCATCTCGGCGAGACAATGGCGGTGGTCGCGGAGGCGGTCGGGGCAAGCGCCCGGGAGCTGAATCGGCCGGCGACCGTGCTTCGCCGGACCTCCCGGGTGCGGAGGGTCGGACAGCGACAGTACACCCGCCACTTCCGCCGGGGAGTAGCTCGGTCGGGCCGCCAGCAGCGAGGGCGCCGTCGTCCCGCCGAGCCGCGGCGTGCAGCACGCGGCCTGGAAGGCGAGGATGTCACGCCCCTGCTTCCGTGCGGTGTGCGCGATGGCCATCATCCGCGCAGCGAAATGGTCGCCTCGTTCACACTGGGTGCCGAAGGAGCGGCGGCGCCAGAGCACCATTCACGCGGCTCGCGCTCGGCATGGTTGTTGGTGGGCTCGACGCCGGCCGTCTCGACGAAGGTCCAGAGCGCCTCGCGATGCTCGAGCATGTCCTTGCAGGATTCCGGAGAGGACTCGGATCTTCGCGTTTTGGCCACGGAGTAGCTGCGCCTCGACCCGCAGACGGATCGGGGCCATGCGCTCGATCAGCTTGCCCTGTCGAAATCGGGTCGAGTACTCGAAGACCAGCAACCGCTGCATGAGTCCCGTGTTCTCTTCGACGGGCACGAGCGAGCGAGAGTCGATGAGCGCGACGGACCCTGCTACCAGGAGAACCATCCCAAGTGTACCCTATGTGGGTGTGCAAGGAAGTGAAACTGGGCCTTCCGTCGACCGATCCACCCCGGCGCTCGAACCGGTGCCTACAGCAGCTATGAGCGGGAGCCGTCGCAACGAGTGGCCCTTGCCCTCCAACCGGGAGCTTCGACGGCGCGTCTTGCAAGAGCGAAGCGTCTTCGATCGGGTAGCAGCGCAGAGAATCAGGTGGCTTCAGCCTGGTCCCCCGCCTCCTTCGGACCCCGCGGCTTGGCTCGATCTCCGGCGCACTCCAAACGACCGTCTTGGGAACCTGCTCGCTAGCCCTCCATCACCGATTTGGCGCAGCCTTTGCGGTTGCCGAGTGCTCGAACTCGGTGGGTCTGGCGAAACAACTGCCGGTTTTCTGGCAGCGGGAGCGGCAAGGGTGGACCAGCTCGACGCAAGTCCTGGGATGCTCGATCTCGCACAGGCGCGCCTCACGGCTGAGCAGCGGGAGCGGGTGGTCCAGCATGTTGCAGCCGCGGAGGCTCTCCCCTTCGATGACGGTACCTTCGACGTTGTCTTCTCGCGACACTGCCTTCATCATATGCAGCGTGCGCAGGTCTTTCCCGAGGTTGCCCGAGTCCTGAAGACCACGGGCTGGTTTCTGTTCATCGAGCCTTATCTTCCGACTTGGCTTCGGCGGGCAGTCTCCTTCCGGCGCCTGGTCCGCGGTCTTGACCGAGGAACAGATGACCCATTAAATCCGGCCGATCTCGTCCTCGCCCAGCGTGCCTTCCGGCGGGTCGATATAGCCGCTAGCCCGAACGCCGCTGTCTTGTTCAGATCTCTACCTCCGATAGCGCGAACGGTCGCCACCCTGCAGCGAAACCGGCCACTCCCGCCAAGCTTGATCCATGCGGTCGGTGGCAGGGTGATGGTTCTTCTGCGTGACCCCCGAAGGTCCGAGAAGCTGGACGCCTGAGCTCGGTCCTGTCGGGGAGCGTTGAGCCTTTGCTCCGCCTGCCCCCGGCCAGCTACCATGCACCCACCGATGCCCCGCGGCGACGACGACGATCTCCTCGACCTGCCGCCGCTCCCGCCCCTCGGCTCCGACGAGACCTTCGGGACCGGCGACGAGGTCGTTCTCGACATCGATCCGGCGGCCAGCGAGAAGGTCGGCCTGGACGACAGCGAGGCCGGGCTCGGCGATCTCGACCCCGCCGTGCTCCTCGACGACCTGGACGAGCCGCTCGCGCCGGACGATGGCTCCCTCGCCCCCGGCGTGGAGCTCGATTTGGCCGCGGAGATCGCCGTGGAGGCCGAGTACGGCCATCGCGACGGCACGGAAGCTCCCAGCGCGGAGGAGTGGGAGGGCGACCACGGCATCACGACGCTCGCGGAGCTCGGCTCCGACGACGGCGGCGAGACGGGGCTCGACGATCTCGCGATGGGCCTGCAGGGAGACGACGCGCTCCCCAGTCTGCCCCCGCTGGAGGGTGAAGCGGAGGAGGGCGAGCCGCTGGCCGACGACCTGGACCTCGGCGACGTGATGGCCGTCGAGCTGCCCCAGAAGCGCGACCCGGCGGGCGAGCCGGACGAGGGATGAGAGGGGACCGCTTCGAACCGCGCGTGGAGCGCCTCCGCGAGGCTCTCCTCGAGGGGCTCGGCAAGGGGGCGAGCGAGGAGGTCCGCGGTGAGCTGAAGCTCGACAGCGACGCCCCGGATCTCGAGGCGGCGCGTTCGATCGTCCAGATCGTCAGCGCGTGCAGCGTGGCCGTCGCTGGCGAACGCGAGGCCGAAAAGAAGCCACTCCCGCCCCCGAGCCTCGTGGCCGAGCGGGAGCCCACGGGTTCGTCGGCGGACACATCGCTCCTCGGGCGCATTGGCGCTGACGACACGTTCTCTGCGGAGGACCTCGATGACGTCGAGACGCTGCTTGGGGTTCTGCGCGCCGGGTCGCTCCGGCAGCGTAGGGCCGCGCTCGCTCGGCTGACGGGCCTCCATCAGGTGCGGGAGCTCTCACCGCTCGAGGTGGA
Organism: uncultured Sandaracinus sp.; assembly: GCA_964462035.1. Lineage (GTDB taxonomy): Bacteria > Myxococcota_A > Polyangia > Polyangiales > Houyiibacteriaceae > UBA1660. Next base: position 55,934 of record CAYXAP010000016.1, on the reverse strand, counting down.
CCGCTTCGCCGAGCTCGCCGGCCGAACCGGCGACCACGATCTGGAGCTGGAGCTTGCGGACGCTCGCGAGCGTCTCGGCGGTGGGCCGGCCCGAGCGATCCGGGCCGCACGGGAGCGTTGGGCGAAACTCGCTGCGGAGGTGGAGGCAGAGGTGCGGGCCTACTGGGAGGGCGAGCGGTCGGAGGAACCCTTCGCCGATCTGCCGGGAGACGACCGCGCCGAGCTGTTCCTCCGCGCCCGCGAGCTCCCCGACCTGCTGATCAATCACGTCGCCGCCATCCTGGAGGGCGACGCTGGCGAGCGGGACCGCGCGTTCCAGCGGGAGATGCTCACGTCGCTCCGCCACGCCGGTGACGCGCGCCTGGTGCCTTCGCTCCTCATCCTGCTTCGCCAGGGTGGGCAGGAGCTCGCCATGGAAGCTGCCCGCGCGCTCCGAGGAACGCTGGACCCTCGCGTTCGCCCGGCGCTCGCCGACCAATACGAGCGGTCGCGGCACGACGGGTCGAAGGCGCTCATCGCCGGCGCCCTCGGTGAGCACGGGGACCCGCGAGGGCGCGAGTACGTGCGTAGCCTACTGGAGCGGGACGAGGTCGCGGTGGTCGAGGTCGCCCTGGAAGCGCTCGAGACCCTCGGAACGGTGGAGGACACTCCGGCGATCGCCAAGCTCCTGGAGGACGACGACGAGCGGGTGCTCCACCGCGCGATTCGAGCGCTCCATCGGGTCGCCGATGGGCGTGGGCTGAAGGCGCTGCACGCGCTGGCGCGCTCGCCGAAGGGCGCTCGGCACATGGCCGAGCTGGAAGAGGCCCGCGAGACGATCCTGGCCCGGGTCGATCTGCGCGGTGAAGAGGTCGAGCCGGACGACACCAGCGCGATCCGGTTGGTGCCAGAGGAGCGCCCGGCGGTGGTCGTCGGCGGCAAGCGCTTCGCGGCATGGCGTTCCTACCTGATCGGGCAGTTTTGGCTGGCCATCGGCGCGCTGCAACGGGGCAGGGCGCGGCTCGAACGCGCGGCCACGCTGCGCCCCGGTTGGGTCTGGCCGCACCTGACCCTCGGGATGGCTTTCGCCCGTCGCCGCCAGCACGCCCTCGCGCTCGCGTCGTTCCGCCGTGCGATCGAGATCGACCGCGAGCGGGTCGAACGGCAGCCGCTCGCCATCCGTGCGGCCACACGATGTTTCCTCCGCCGCGCCGAGCAGGTCGCCGGCGATGGGCGCGTCGACGTGGCGCGGGGCCTGGTGGCGGAGGCGCGCGAGCTCGACCTCCGCCGGGTCGATCGTGCGTTGCGCTTCGAGCTCGAGCGCCGATGGGACGCGCTGCGGAGGGCGGTGTGAGCGACGACTTCGATCTACGAGAGATAGCGGCGCGCGACGCGGTTCCGGGAGAGGTGGCTCTGGACGGCCGCTTACTCCGTGCCACCCTGGAGATCGAGGTCGACGGCCGCCGCGAGCTCGTCGTGCTTTCCGCCACGCGGGAGGGCGTGCTGCGTGCGGTGGCGTCCGACGGCGCGACGACGGGTCCGCACGTGGAAGCCGCTCTCGCGATGCTCACTGGAGAGCGCTCCCTCGCAACCGGCCGCCAGAGCGAGCTCCCCACCGCCCCCGGAACGGTCAGCGCGCCCAGGGTCGCGAACCCCTTTGCGGATGCGCTCGAGGAGCTGGTCACCGCGGTGGTTCGAGCGGGTCTGCTCAGCGCCGCGGGGGCCGTCTCCGTGCGGGAAGCGATCGAGCGCGTGCTGCGAGAGGCACCCCGGCCGACGCCGCCGGGCCTTGGTCGGGCGCTCGCCCGGCTGCGCCGCGGTCTCGCCGAGGGCGACGTGGACATGGTCGCGCGGATCCTGGATGGCGGGGCGCGGCTCGCCCGAGACCTGCGGGAGGAAGTCGGGACGGACGAAGCACGCCGGCGCATCGCCGCGTGGACGGTTCGCCCCGGGGCCCGTTCGGCGGCGGCGGAGACCCTCAACGAACGTGAGCTGGTCGAAGTAGGCCGCGAATGGCTATCGACCGCCGGGGACTCGACGACCGTTCTGCGGCGCTACCTGGTGTGCACGACGACTGGCGAGGTGTTCCGCGAGGAGCATGCCCGCGGCGCGGTGGAGGCGAGCGTCGGCCCCTGTCCACGCACGCTCAGGGTGGGGCTGGCTCAGGTGGAAGAGGGGCCTGCGCCTCGGCGGATTCGCCTGCTCCAGTACGAGGTCGCGCCCGAGCTGACGAGCGCGTCCCACGAGCGGCTGACGGAGATGGCAGAGCGGGAGGTCGCCCGGATCCACGAGCGTTACCGGAAGTGGGTGCGTCAGTACCCGGCGCTGGCGGAGCCGGTGGTCATCCTGCGCGCCGAGGGGCGCCTGCGGGAGAGCGGCGGTGCGTTCCGGCTGGACGACGACGAGGGAGCGTCGATCGGGCTGCGGTCCGAACCGGGGGTGGCGGCGCTGCTCGGCGAGCGGGACGCCGAGCACTCCGCCCGCTGGATCGCGGGGCGGCTCGCCGAGTCCGAGGGGAGGGTGGTGCTCGAGCCGATCTCGCTCGGGCTGGCCGACGACTCCGGCGTCCGCTTGCTCAGGCTCTGACGGCCTTCGCGGGTCGCCGCCAGGAACGCGCCCGCGATCGTGGCCAGGGCGCCGAGAACGAATGGGCTGAGCTCTCCGACCAGGCCCAGTCGTCCGAAGAGGGTCGCGGTGGCGAACGCGAGAAAGCCGAGCCCCGTACCGAAGGCGAGGTGCTCTCCGAGCGCTGGCCAGCGGCGCAGGGTGGCGACCGCCGCGAGTGCGACACCACCAGCGGCGAACGGGGCGACACGGAGGTCCATGACCTCCATCGGTCCCGCCATGCCTGCCGCCGCGAGGCTGGTGCCGCCGACGAAGAGCGCGGCGTCTCGGAGTCGGCTGCCCTTGCCGATGGGGTCGACGGCTGGGGTCAGGCGCTTGAGGAGGTGTTGGGCGCGTTCGCCGAGCTCGCGAGCGCTCCGGAAGCGCGCCTGCGGCTCCCGCGCCATCGCCCGCAGCACGAGCTCTTCCACCGCGAACGGGATCCCGGCCTTGCATCGGCTCGGCGCCGGCGGTGGTCCGTCGAGCACCCTCGCCAGGGCCTCGGTCGCGTTGCCACCGGGGTAGGGCGCTTTGCCGGTGAGCGCGTGATAGAGCACCGCGCCCGCGCCATAGACGTCGGAGCGCGCGTCCGCCGCCGCGGCCTTTCGCACCTGCTCGGGGGCCATGTAGAGCGGCGTCCCGAGCGCCACGCCCGTTCGGGTGATGGCTGCGTCGTCATCCACGCGAGCCACGCCGAAGTCGAGGAGCTTCACTCGCACCGAGTCCGAGCCACCGCACAAGAAGACGTTCGATGGCTTCAGGTCCCGGTGCACGACGCCGGCCGCGTGGGCATCGCCCAGCGCGCGGGCCAGCTGAACGCCGATGGCCAAGACCTGGTCGGTCGGCAGCGGGCCTCGGCGCTCGATGCGCTGCCCGAGGTCCTCGCCCTCGAGCAACTCGGTCACCAGGACCGGCCGTCCATCCGGGGCCTCGAGCACGTCGAGCACGTCCACCACGTGCTCCGAGTGCAGCCGCGCCAGCGCTCGGGCCTCGCGCCGGAACCGGCGGCGAGCGGTGTCCGAGCCGGCGAAGGCGGCGGCCAGAACCTTGATCGCGACCGGGCGCTGCAAACGAAGGTGGGTCCCGCGGTAGAGCGCGCCCATGCCCCCGCGGGCCAGCGGAGCTTCGATGCGGTAGCTCCCACCGAGCAACGCGCCGACGAGCGGGTCGGGACGACGCCCTGCTCGCGCGACGGGTTTGGTCCGCTTGGACGGGTCGGGAGGAGGCACCTCCCGAGCCTGCCTCGCGCCGGCCGCATGACAAAGAAAGTGACGCTGAATCCGTCGGACATCTGGGCAACTCACCCAGTCCCAGACATTCGTTGCCAGCCGGGGCAAGCCCGACTAGGACACACGGGAGGAGCCAGAAGAGACATGAAACTGTGCATGGTGGGGTCCGGCTACGTGGGCCTCGTGAGTGGCGCGTGCTTCGCGGAGACCGGGCAATCGGTCATCTGTGCCGACGTGGACCAGTCGAAGATCGACGCGCTCAACAACGGCGAAATCCCGATCTTCGAGCCTGGGCTCGACGAGGTCGTCGCCCGTAACGTGGAAGCGGGACGGCTGGCGTTCACGACCGATGTCGAGAAGGCGATCGGTGACGCGACCGTGGTGTTCGTGGCCGTCGGCACCCCGCCTCGGGGAGATGGGGGCGCAGACCTGACGTCGGTCGACGCCGTGGCTCAGATGGTCGCCCAGTACGCCCAGCGAGACATGGTCCTCGTCCTGAAGAGCACCGTCCCGGTCGGCACGAACGCACGAGTGACCGCGCTGGTGCGGGACGCCGAGCACACCATTCGGGTGGTCTCCAACCCCGAGTTCCTCAAGGAGGGCGACGCGGTGAACGACTTCCTGCGTCCCGATCGAGTCGTGGTGGGCGTCAAGGAAGAGGATGAGCCCGCTCGGGAGATCATGGGGCGCCTCTACCACCCAGTCTGTCTCGACAAGAATCGGCTCATCTTCATGGACCCGCCGTCCGCGGAGCTCACGAAGTATGTGGCGAACACGATGCTGGCCATGCGCATCTCGTTCATGAACGAAATCTCGCAGCTCTGCGAGAAGGTCGGCGCGAACGTGCACTCCGTCAGACATGGTGTCGGCAGCGATTCGCGATTGGGGCCGAAGTTCTTGTATGCCGGCCCTGGATACGGCGGCAGCTGTTTCCCAAAGGACGTGAAGGCGCTGGTGCACACTGCCCGCGAACACGGAATGGAGCTCGAGCTGGTCTCTACCACCGACCGTGTGAACGAGCGTCAGAAGGGGGTCCTACTGCGAAAGCTGCGTCAGCGGCTCGGCGGGGAGCTCCGCGACCGTCGGATCGCGGTTTGGGGTGTCGCCTTCAAGCCGCGCACCGATGATATTCGCGAGTCCGCGTCGCTGACCCTCATCGACGCGCTCCTCGCCGAGGGAGCGACCGTCGCGGTCCACGACCCCGAAGCGATGGCGAACGCCGAGAAGCGCTACGGCGATCGGGTCGAGTACGCCAAGAGCGCCTACGCGGCAGCCGAGGGCGCGGACGCGGTCTGCCTGCTCACCGAGTGGCGTGAGTACCAGAACCCCGACTTCGAGCGCCTCAAGGGCGTGATGAAGCAGCCCCTGGTGCTCGACGGGCGCAACATCTGGACGACCTACGGGCTCGCCGAGATGGGCTTCGCCTATGAGGGCATCGGCGTGCCTTCGGCGGAGCCGAGCTGACCCAGCGCTCGCCGGGTTAGAGTCGCCCCGATGCGCGCGATGCTCCTCGCTGCCGGCCGCGGCTCTCGCCTGAAGGCGCTCACCGAGGAGCGCGCCAAGCCCGCGGTGCCATTCGCGAACCGTCCGATGGCGGCGGTCGCGCTGGGGGCGCTGGCCCGGGCGGGGGTCACGGAGGTGGTGGTCAACACGCACCATCTGCCGGCCACGGTGGAGTCGGCGCTTTCTGCGGTCGCGCCGGCAGGGGTGTCGCTTCGTTTCGTGGTCGAGCTCGAGCTCCTCGGAACGGGGGGCGGCATCACGAACGTGGCCGAGTGGCTGGCGGAGCCGGGGGAGCCGGTCTTCGTCATGAACTCGGACGTGCTCTTCGAGCCGGATCTGAGCGCGGTGCGTCGGACGCATGACGAGGCGGATGCGTACGCCACCATGGTGGTTCGGGCGGACGAGCGGGCCACGCGCTTCGGCGCGGTGTGGGTTCGTGATGGCCAGGTGAGGGGCATCGACGGGACCAATGCGCCGAAGCCGAAGACCGATCCCGGAGTAGGGCGGGTCTTCACTGGCGTGCACGTGCTGAGCCCGGCGGCGCTGCGGGCGCTGCCGGTGCAAGGCTGCGTGGTACGGCAGGGCTACGCGGACTGGCTCAACGCTGGGCAGACCATCGCGGCGCATCTGGCGAGCGAGCCGTGGGAGGATCTGGGGACCCCGGAGCGCTACCTCCAGGCCCACCGGGCTCTGGGTGCGCCCACGCCCGTCGATCCGAGCGCGACGATCCACGCGGACGCCACGCTCGAGGATACGTGGGTCGGCGCTGGCGCCACGGTCGGTCCAGTCACGCTCCGGCGGGTGGTGGTCTGGGATGGGGCGACGGTCGACAGCGACCTCGAGGACGCGATCGTGACCCGCGAAGGGCGCGTGGTCCGGGTCGGCGAATGAGTGACCCGCTCCGGCGAGCGGCCGCGTGGGCGGCGGTGGGCCGGCTCGCGCGCATCCTGGAAGGGGTCGCGCCGATCGCGCCGCTGAAAGGGGTGCTGCTCGAAATGGGCGCGTCCCCGGGGCGCGCGTCTCACATGGCCGACGTCGACATCCTCGTGCCCGAAGAGACGTATGAGTCGGCCCACTCGGCGCTGGAGCGTGCCGGCATCCATTGTGTGGCGCGCGACCGGGACGACCGCGCGCGGACGTACAGTGGCGGGGTCCCGGCGACGGTGGACCTGCATCGGCGGCTCTTCAAGACTGGGCTCTTCCGGCTGCCGACGGCGGACCTGTTCGCCCGTGCCACGGTGGACGACGCGACCTACGGCGCGCCGGTTCGGATCCTCGACCCTCTCGACGTCTACGCGCATCTGCTCGGCCACGCGATCAGCGGGCGTCAGGCGGCGGAGGGTCGGGCGCGAGCGCGGCGGGACCTCCGCACGTGGTCCGAACACGCGGGGCTGGACGCGACGCGCATCGCCCGCCACCTCGCGAGCGTGGGCATGGCACGCGCCGCTCGCCTGCTCCTCTCGGAGGCGGAGCCTGGGGACGCCTTCGCGCGTGCCGTGCTCGAGGCGCTCCCGCCCGATCCTCTGGGCGGCCTGGTCGTGTGGGTTGGCAGGCGCGCGCTCGACACACGGAACCGGACCCTCGTCCGCACGGTTGGGGTCCACGCCCTCAACGCCACGCTTCCGCGTGGCGCCCTCTCCCTCGCGTCACATCTGCTGCGCGGTGCGCACCAACGATGGATCGACCCTGAACCCGCGGGAATCAAGGCCGACCCGCGCTAATCACTCTTCCTGTTCTTCTTCGACAGGTACCCCGAAGAGCGCGTCGTCGTGCCGCGGCGTCGCCATCAGGGAGCCATCGGCTGCGTCGCGCCGTACCACGAAGAGCCGTCGGCTCACGACCTCGTCGCTCTCGCGGGCGAAGACGGTGATGTAGTTCACGCCCCCGTGCAGCGGCACCTCGGTGTCGAAGCTCATGGAGCGGGTGTCGTCGTCGCCCTCGTTCGAGTCGTAATAGACCTTCTGCGAGCCGGCGTAGATATAGAGGTCACGGACCTGATGGTCGTCACGGGCGGTGCCATGGATGCGAATCGAGTCGCTCCGCGTCACCAGATCGCCACCGTGCTCGACCGTCAGCTCCGGCGGCATGTGGTCGTAGCTCCGGGCCAGTCGGCCGCCTCGCCCCTGACCGTTCGCGGAGTCCGCCGCTACCCAGCCAGGCTCCTCGTCGGCGAGCTCTACGCGGATGAAGCCGTTGGCGGTCGCTTGAGCGGTCAGCGGCACGGCGCCGCCGCGCACGCGGCCGAGGAGGGGCGCGTCCGCGCTCGGGTGGGCCCGCACCTCGGCCCCGTCGGCGAGGGTCACTCGACCGCTGCGGCTCTGCGGTGCCTGGCCACGGGTGGCAATGGGCACCTCGACGTTCTCGTTCACCGATTCGCGGAGGTCGGCGTCGATGACGGAGATTTCGAGTTTCGCCTGGTCCCGCTCGAAGTCGTCGAGCACCTCGAAGCGGAACCGGACGACCTTCTCCTCACCAGGCGCGATGTCGTCGATCCGGAAGCGACCGGCGGTGAGTACGATCCCCCGACCAGAGAGGTTCCGGAGGTTGGCGTGGGTCTCGAAGCTCTGCCCCTCACCGACGTTCTTCACGCGCAGGTAGAGGCTGGCCTTCTCGCCGCGCTGGAGCAGGCCGTCGCCGTTGCCCTCGATGTCGTCGGCGACGTGCACCGAGTAGGCGAACTGCGGGCGCGCGAGCGCTCGCACCTGGGTGCGGATCTCGACGGTCTCCGGCGCATGGCCGTGCTCTTCCTGGAAGACGACCTTCACGCCGTCGGCGCGGTCGGGCATGTCCTTGGGGAGACGGCACTGCCGTCGCTCGTTCTCGTCCGTCTCACAGACACCGAGGGTGGTGGTCCACTCGCGGGTCTCGCCCGGGTTCAGCCGGCCGAAGACCAGCTCACGGTCGTCGAAGAGGCGGTAGTCGCTGTCGGTGACCGCGCGGAGGCGGAAGAGCGGCTTGTCACCGGTGTTGGTGACTCGGACCTTCAGACCGAAGGGGTCGCCGGCCCGGGCGGTCTCGCCAGGAGTGGCGCTGACCTCGACCTGAACGGTCGAGGGGCCCTGGTCGGTGCCGGCGCTCCAGTCGACCCCGAGGCGACGCAGGTCGGCGATGGCGCGGTTCATCTCGCGCTCGCTGACCTCGGCGATGACGTCGGCCGCGTCCGTGAGCATGTCGGGCCGTCGCGAGTGCTCGACGTCGGTGAGCAGGTGCTTGGCGAAGCGGGTGAGGAACTCGTCCTCCTCCTCGTTCTCGTTGTCCCGTGGGTCGGCCTCGCGAAGCCGCTGGCGCATCTCGCGGTTCAGGTAGTAGCGGAGCACGATCGACGGGCGGAGTCCGTCGCGAGCCCGCTGGTTCGTCAGGTGCGACGCCAGGTCCGCCTCGCGCAGGTAGGACTCGGGGTCGATGTCGAGGTCCATGTCCTCTTCGTCGACGGTCATCGGGTCGATGCCGATGTCAGGCACGATGCCGACGCCCTGAATCGAGACGTCGCCTGGAGTGAGGTACTGGGCGATGGTCAGCTTCAGCGCAGAGCCGTCCTGGAAGTTCTGCAGGACCTGCACGGACCCCTTGCCGAACGAGCGCTGGCCCACGATGAGCGCGCGGTCGTGGTTCTTGAGCGCGCCGGCGACGATCTCCGAGGCCGAGGCGCTCGAGCCGTTGATGAGGACCACCATCGGGTAGTCCGGCTCCGTGCCCTCGGGGCGGGCGAACTTCTCGTCGCGCTGGCGCTCGTCGGGGGACGAGGTGCGCACGATGGTCCCGCTCGAGAGGAAGGTGTCCGCGACGCGGACCGCCTGGTCGAGGAGGCCGCCGGGGTTGTCACGGAGGTCGAGAACCAGCCCGCGCAGGTTCTGCTCGTGCAAGTCAGCGAGCGCCCGCTGCAGATCCTCGTGGGTGTTCCCCTGGAAGTTGTTGATGCTGACGTAGCCGACGCCATCCTCGAGCATCCGGTGCTCGACGGAGTCGATGTGGATCACCGCGCGGGTCAGCTCGACGCGACGGGGGTTGGCCCAGTTGCCGTTCGGCTGGCGGCGGCGAATCCAGACATTGACTTGGGAGCCGGGCGGGCCACGGAGCCGATCCACCGCCTCCGTGAGCGGCATGTTGAGCGTGGACTCCTCGTTGATCTTCACGATGCGGTCCATGCGCTCGAGACCGGCCCGGTCGGCCGGCGTGCCGGGCATCGGCCGGATGATGGTGAGGTGGCCATCGCGGATCGAGATGACGATGCCGAGCCCGCCGAACTCCCCGCGAGTGCTCATCTGCATCTCTTCGAAGACGTCGGGGGTCAGAAGCACGGTGTGGGGATCGAGGGTCCGGAGCATGCCGTTGACGGCCGCGTACTCGATGTCGCGAAGGTCGACCTCTTCGCCGGCGAGCTCTGCCTGGAGGAAGCCGAAGACCTCCTTGTAGCGGCGCGCGAGCGACCAGGGGCTGTCCACGGCCACGCCGAAGCTCCGGCGCTCGTTGCGCACCTGGACCTCGAGGCTCTCCTGGCCCTCCGAGTAGTGGACGATGACGGGGGCGACGGCGCGCTGAATCGCGTTCAGTCCGGCGAGGAACATCCGCTGGTAGTCGATCCGGTCGGGCTCGACGTAGTGGTCCTTCACCTCGAAGAGGGCGCGGTTGAGCACCTTCAACCGCGTGAGATCATAGGGATCCATGTTGGCCGCGGCCTGAGCCCGGCCGGAACCATCGAGGTCGACCTGGAGCCCGTTCCGGGGGGGCCATCCGAAGGTCAGCAGGAACGCCGTGGCCACTGCGCTCAGGGCGAGCAGGGGCTTCCAGAGGCGCTTGATCGAGTTCATTCTCTTCTTTCTCTCGGGACTGGCGGCGTCATCGAGGGGCCATGCCCATCGGGTCGCGCGAGGCGATGGAGAGCATAGCCATCGGGGCTTCGGCGAGCCAGGGCGCCGGGAGCCAGGGGTCACGGGCTCATCGCGTCGAGGGGGCGCCATACCGGGGGGACACCCGAGCGAGCCGCCTTCTTCCATGTGGAGAAGCCACCGGTGGACGGCGGAGGCCGCCGGCGCCACTCTCCCGCCGTGGCCAAAGCCGAAGCGCTCGACCCGGAGGTCGCGAAGCTCGCCGCCCAGGCCAAGCGGCGGCGACGCCTGATCCTCGCGATTTTCGGAGGAAACGCCCTGGTCTTCGCGCTGCTCGTAGGTGGTCCGTACGTCCGGGGCCGCCACCGGGCCATGGCGGGCCGAGAGGCCTTCGGGGAGCTGGCCGCGTGCCTCTGGGGTGGCCGGCTCGCAGACGATCCGGGGCTCTCGCTGCCGCCTGGGGAGGAGCAGGCCTACATCGACGCTTTCCGCAGTGCCCCCGAGAATTGGCCGATGCACTGCGCTGACGAGCTGGCCGAGGTCCCCCCAGACGAGATCTTCTGGCTCTTTCCGGACACCCGGCACGCCGAGGGTGAGGTTCGACGAGCAGCGGCGATGGTGCGGGAGGAGCTCGAGGCGGCCGAGGGTGCGGGCCGGGGCGGCACGGTGCCCAGCCGTCCCAGGCTCGCGGTCCAGCGGCTCCAGGCGGCGCTCACGATCTGGAGCGAGGAGGCAGACGTGTACATCGGCCTCGAGGACCCGCTGATCGAGCTCCCCGAAGCGAGCGAGACGCTGCGGCCCGAACGAGTGCCGCTGCGCGCGGCGGAGGACGCGAACCTCTGGATGGAGCCCCGCGGCGATGGGCTCGAGATCCGAGCGATGGACGAGCGCGGGATCTCCTGGGTGCGGGTCGGCGGCGGCCGGGTCGACATGCGCCGGCTCCGAAAGCCAGCTTTGGTGGACGCGTTCGGCGCGTCGGAGCGGTGGCCGCTGCTGGTCTGGCGAACGCCAGACGAGCGATGCGCGCCGGAGTGCGCGCGCCAGGCGAGCGGCGTGGCGTTCCTGACCGACGACACGGACGTCACCCCGGATCCCGTCTGGGTCGGCGCCCATCCAGCCGGACCGACCGAGACCCACGTGCGGGCCGACGGCGAGGGCAACGTGTGGGTGGTGGCCGCGACGCTGGGCGAGGACGAGACCCGAGGGCGGGCGCTTCGATCGTTTCCCGCGGCGCTCGCGCCGGCCGAGCCCGAGGAAGACGCGGAGCCGCCGACCGAGGACGAGGGGCCGCGACCGGTGGCCGCCGCTGAGTCCACGGAGCTCCTCGGCTACGGGCCGGCGGTGATCCTGCCGGGGGGGGCGGTGCATCAGGCGGCGGGGACGCCGGTGTTCCGGGGCTCGTGGCTCGCCGTCCGAGAGGGCGCCACGACGACCGTTCATCGCGTGAAGGAAGAATCGGCCCTCGAGCGGGTGGGAACGATCGCCGAAGCGGCCGAGGGGCTCGACATCGCCGGCGACGAGGCGAGCGCAGTCGTGCTCGTGCCCCGCGAGGACGGCGTCGCGGTCTTCCGGTGTGGCGACGGTTGCACGGAGCTGGGGGTGATCGCCGAGGCGGAGCACTCTCGGGCAGCGGTGCTCGGTGAGGCTGTCGTCGTGGCCTACCAACGGGGCGACGACCCACAGATCCGCGTGGCGCGGTGGGCGGGGGGCGAGGCCACCGACGTCCCCGCGCCTGCGGCGTGCACCAGCGACGAGGGTGGGTTCTGTGGTCCCGCCGTCCTCGGCGCCCGTGGTGGTCGGCTCGCGCTGGGCGCGCGGGACGGGTCGGACCTCTGGGTCATCGAGACGCGCGACGGCGCCTCGTGGCAGCCGCTCGCCGGCCTTCGCTGAGGGGCTCAGTTCCAGCGCTCGGCGCGCGAGAAGAAGGAACGACGCACCGCCTCCCTGAGCTGGTCGGTGTCGAGGATGACGAAGAAGTCGGTGACGCCGAACGCGCGGTCGAGCGCCGGCTCGCTGGCGATCCGAGCGCCGAGGTGGAGGTAGCTCTCGAGGAGCGGTGGGACCTCGGGGGCGTCGTGGGCCACGGGGCTCTCGGGGCAACGGAGCTCGGGGAGCGCTTCCAGCCTGTAGCTCGGGTGCATGAGCTTTCGCGCGGCCAGCTCGGCGGCCAGGGCCCGCGCCGCACCCGGCTCGACGCCCGCGACGGACGCGCAACCGAAGAGGTAGCGGGCTTCGTTCCAGACGAGGTAGCGCGCGATGCCCTGCCAGAGCATGTGGATGACGCGCCCCTGCCGGTGGCGGGCGGCGACGCAGGCGCGGCCGAGCTCCACCGCGCGGAGGCAGAGCTCGTCTGGGAGCGGGCTCAGATCGAGCTCGGTCTCGGAGTAGAAGCCGCCGAAGGTGCGGCCCATGGCGCCGGTCATGAAGCGATAGGTGCCGACGACCCCGTCGGTCGCGTGCTCGACGATGAGGTGGTGGCAGCGGCCGTCGAACTCGTCTTCGTCGCGTCCGAGTCGGTGGGCGATGGCCAGCCCTTCGCCCAGCTCGAGGTTGAAGACCTCGTAGCGAAGGCGCTGGACGGCGGCGAGGTCCGCCGCGCTGCGGGCGAAGCGGAGCGTGTAGCGGCCGGCCTTCAGGCTGCCGGCCGGGACCGACGCCAGATGGCGAGGGTAGGGGGAGGGCTGGACGAGGGCTTCGAGGGAGAGGGCTTCCATGGGGATCTCCTTTGGCCCGCGCCTGGGTTCGATGGGCGGGCTTTGACCGCTGCTCTGCCCACGCCGTGCGAGCGCACGGTGAAGGCCCCGTGACGAGCCGATGGCGCCATGGGCTCGTCACTGGAGCCTCGCCTGCGGGTCACCGGGGGCACGTGGATGACTCCGGGCGGCCAGCTTTGACCGGCGGTCGCGGGCCCAAGGACGATCGGCGACGGGGCCACGAGGCGAACTGGGAAAGAAGTCAAGAGCGTCCCTCGGGTGCAGGAGTCTGCTGAGCGCGGAAGTGCTCAGCCGTAGAAGCGTTCGAAAGCGGCGGCGCCGAGGCGGTCGCGGAGATCGGTGCCGGGGCGGGCCCAGGAGTCGGGGCTCGCGGTGGCGCGGTGGAGAAAGTCGAAGAGGAGCAGGTGTCGGCGAAGGGTGCGGCGCAGCCGATGCGGAACGAGCGGGTTGAAGCCGCCGAGGGCGTTGAGCGCCTGTCGCGGGTTCTTCTTGAGCCAGGTCCACGAGCCCATCTCGAGGGTGAGCGGGAGGAAGACTCGGTTCGGCGCGAGCTGTCGGAAGCCGTCGTAGAGGTGGTCCCAGAGGTCGCCGGCGATCGTGTAGCTGCGCGCTTGAGGCTCGATGGCGTAGACGTGGTTCGGGAGCGTGGCGTCTAGCAGCCGCGTGAGCGCCAGCATCTCTGGCAGGTGATGGAAGGGGCGGCGGGTGCGCGCGTAGGGGAACCAGAGCCGGTCGACGAAACCGAAGCCGCTGTGGACGTCACAGGCCATCGCCACCTGTGCCCGGAAGAGCTCCGCCTCCATGAAGTCGCAGAGCGCGCGCGCCTCGACCTCCATCGCGCGCTCGGGCTCACCCATGTACCAAGGGATCCGAGGCGAGATGCGCTGACCGCCGAGCAGCGGCGTCCCGTGACTCTCCGGGTGCACGGGCGCGTTCCGCATCAGATCGACGCCGCTCGGGTTCGCGCGCCGCCGCAGGAAGAGCCCGCCCGGATTCACGAGAGGAACGAAGACCAGCCGGCTCCGCTCCAGCGTGTTTTGGAGCACGCTGTCCCAGTCGAGTAGCTCGCTCAGCGTATGCAGGTAGGCGAGCACCACCCGCGTTCCGATCCGTTCGAGGCCGTGCACGCCACCGACGATCGCGAGGGTCGGTGCGCTGCGGTCGGTAGTGCCGAGTACGATCCCGTGAATCGGCCACGATCCCTCCGCGGCCTCGACCCGGGCCAGCGTGGATACCCGCGCGCGACCGCCGAGCTTCCCCAGCAGCCGGTCGAGCTCACCGAGCTCGCGGAAGCTGCGGCTCATGCGGGCAGGGCGCTCGCGACCACCCGCCGGGCCCGCTCGGCGAGCTCCGACGGGACCCCCGAAGCGTCGAGGGTCGGATGTACGATCAGGTCGACTCGACCCCGGGGAGCGGCGGCGGTGCGGAGATAGTGGGGCACGAAGGGGTCGTCGCCGATCCACGGCCGCGTCCCGTCGAAGTAGCGGACCGTGAGCGGCACGACCGGCACCCGAGCGATGGCGGCCACGCCGAAGAGGCCGCGACGGAAGGGGAGGACCCGGTCGCCGGCGGTCGTCGTTCCTTCGGGAAAGGCGAGCACCGGGACCCCGGCGTCGAGCGCCCGAAGCGCGCCGCGAAGCACCCGAGCGCCACTCGAAGGGCAGCCTCGCCGGACGAAGAGGCAACCGGTCGCCGCGCCGATGTCGCCCAGCAGTGGCCAGTCGGCGACCTCGGCCTTCGCGACCGGGATGGCCGGGAGGTGGGCCAGGATCGCGACGGGGTCCAGGTACCCGAGGTGGTTGGCCACCACGACGCAAGGCCCGCGGGGGATCGGACCCCGGACTCGGATCTCGAGCCCGTGGAGCGCCGCGAGGTTCTCCGCGACCCAGCGCAGGCGCAGGGCGCGTTCGCCGACGGCGTCGGTGGGCTCTCGCCCCAAGCGGAACAGGGTCTCGGCGACGAAGACTCCCGCGCGGGAGAGCCGGCGGGAGGCACGAGAGACCGAGCGGCCGGTGGAGAGCGCAGGCATCGTCGTCGCGGTCATGGGCGCTCTGTCGGCCGTCCGCGTAGGCGTCCGGCGACGCCCGGGTGACGAAGCCGTGATTTCCGATCCACCACGCCCGGGCTTGGAGGGGCGCGGCTGCTGCTGTATCAGGGCAGCAGTGCTGAACCGACGAACCCTCGGCCTCCTGGCTCTCGGTCTGATGCTCGCGAGAGCCCCGCACGCCGCCGCGGACACGCCGCTGTGGGCGGAGGAGACCCGCGAGAGGCGGGACCCCGAGCGCTGGGTGAACGCCACGGGGTTCGTCCAGCCCGGGCTCGTCTTCCGCAACTCGGGCCCGCTGGCGCCACGGAGCGATCACTCCTTCCTCATCCAGCGCGCCCGGCTCGGCGTCGATGCGCAGCCCTTCGACTGGGCTCGCCTGAAGCTCGACGTGGCGCTGGCGCCCGACCCGGCGCTGCGCGACGCCTATCTCGAGCTCACCGCCCACCCCTACGTGAGCGTTCGGATGGGTCAGTTTCGGGTTCCAGGGCTCCTGCCCTACGCCTTCGACGAGGGAGCGCTCGCGTTCGTGGATCGGCCGCTCTACCTGCCGAACGTCGGCACTGGCGACCGCACCTTCCTCAGCTCGCTGAGCGCACGCGACCTGGGGGTGATGGTGGCCGGGCGGATCGGCGACCTCTCGCCGTCCTCGATGATGCCGGTCTTCGAGTACCAACTCGGCGTCTTCAACGGCGAAGGCCCGAACCTCTCGGCGAACTTCTCCACCGGCTTCCTGTACACCGCGCGGCTCCGGCTACACGCGCTCGGCTACCCCGAGGGTGCCGAGTCCGAATCGGACCTCGCCCGCAACGCCATCCCGAGAGTCGCGGTGGGCGGGGCGGTCTACTCCAACTGCGACTCCCAAGGCCTCTGGAACCGTGGCTTCACCGTCGACCTGGAAGCTCGCTGGCGTGGGGCCTACCTCTCGGGCTCGTTCCTCTGGCTGCGCAACGGTCGTGCCCACGACGAGCAGCTCGGCTACGAGGGCTGCGCGCCGACGCCCGCGGAGGAGTCTGGTCTCGCCACGCCGCCGCTCTTCTTCAGCAGCGGCGCGCACGTGCAGCTGCAGTACGCCCTGCCGGACCGGCTCCTGCCCAAGCGCCACGAGCTCGAGCTCTCCGGGCGATTCGACTACGTGAACCCGCGGTCGCCGGAGGGCGGCGGCTTCCTCGGCGGGGGGCCGGACGATCCGGGTTACGAGCTCCCGACCGGTCTCACCAGCCGCAACAACGCACCCACCCAGGCGCGCTTGAGCGTCGGGGTCAGCTGGTACCCGATGGGGGACCCGACCTTTCGGGCGCGCCTCAGCTACCACCACACCCTCGAGCTCGAGCCTCACGCCACGATGTCGGGTCCGGTCGAGAACGTCCGCAACGACCTCATCTGGCTCCAGCTCTCGGCCAGCCTCTGAGGCGTTTTGCGCATTCGCACCCGAGGAAGGTGGCCCGTTCGTCGATCGATTGCTACACGCCGCCTGAAGGGGTGGAGAGTCGATGATGGACATCAATCAGCCGCGGGCGCTTCCGAAGACGCCGATCGTGGGCCGAGGGCCCGAGCTCCGCGAGCTCGAAGAGGCACTCGGACGGGCCCTGGCGGCCGAATCGGACGGGACGCACACGCCGCAGGCGGTGACCGTCATCGGCAGCGCCGGCGTCGGAAAGTCTCGGCTGGTGGGCGAGTTCCTCCAGCGCGCCACGGAGCGCTCGCGGAACGTCCGCGTGTACCGCGCGGTGTGCGCGGACGGCGAGCCGGCCTTCTCGGTGGTGCAGCGGCTGCTGAAGGCGCGCTTCGGGGTGATCGAAGGCACCCCCACCTCGGCGGTCAAGAAGAGCTTCCGCGCCGACGTCGAGCAGGTGCTCGGTGACCATCGCGTCTCGGAGTTCCTCCACTTCCTCGGCGCCTACCTCAACCTGGACTTCCCCGAGTCGCCCTTCTCCCAGGCGATGGAGGACGACCCGCGGCAGTTCGCGAGGGTGAGCCAGGCCGTGCTTCGCCGGTTCCTCGAGGCGGACGCGCAGCAGCACCCGATGATCCTCTGCATCGAGGATCTGCACTGGGCTCAGGAGGAGACCCTCGAGCTGGTGGAGTACCTGATCGGCTCGCTGCAGAACGCGCCGGTGCTCGGGCTCATCAGCTCGCGCCCGGAGCTCCTCGCGCGCCGACCGGGCTGGCTCGAGACCGGAGCTCATCACGCGAAGCTCGAGCTCGGCCCCCTGGGGCCCGACGACGCGGCGACCCTGATGCTCAAGCTCCTCGAGCCGCTCTCCGATCCGCCCGACGAGCTCGTCGACGCGGCCGTGGACGTGGCCGGTGGCACTCCCTATCTCCTCGAGCAGATGGTCCGCGCCTTCTTCGAGGCCGGTGTGCTGCGTGAAGGAGAGAACGGCTGGGAAGCCTTCCCGGACCGCCTCGACCGGGCGCAGCTGCCGCTGACCGTCGAAGACGCCATCAGCGCACGCATCAGTAGCCTGACACCGGCCGAGCGCGAGGTGCTCGAGAAGGCCGCTACGATGGGCGGCGTCTTCTGGCTCGGGGCGCTGGTCGCCCTCAGTCGCATCGAGGCCAAGACGCCGGACCTCTGGGGCGGCCACGAGAGCTTGGTCGCCCACTTCGAGGAGACCCTGCGAAACCTGGCGGAGCGCGACTATGTGCTGCCCATGCCGGACTCGAGCCTCGACGGGGAGGTGGAGTTCGCCTTCAAGCACAACCTCGAGCGCGAGACCCTCCACCGGCTGACCAGCCGGACCCGCCGTCGCCGCCACCACCGGGTGATCGCGGAGTGGCTGGAGTTCCGGCTCACCGCGCGCGGAGAGGCCCAGCTCGAGATGCTCGGCCATCACCACGAGCTGGGCGGCGCCACCGAGCGAGCGGCCCACTACTACCTGGACGCCGGGGACCGCGCGCGCTCGCGCTACGCGAACGCGAAGGCTGCGGACCTCTACGACAAGGGCCTCGAGCTCCTCGGGGACCAGGACATCCGTCGGCGCCTCGACGGCCTGCACCACCACGGCGACGTGCTGCAGCTCAGCGGTCAGAACGAGG
Organism: uncultured Sandaracinus sp.; assembly: GCA_964462035.1. GTDB lineage: Bacteria > Myxococcota_A > Polyangia > Polyangiales > Houyiibacteriaceae > UBA1660. The sequence continues at coordinate 37,993 of CAYXAP010000016.1, read as the reverse complement.
CCGCCCTCGCGGCGTTCCGCGAGATGCTCGACATCGCCTATCGGCTGGACCTGAAGGCCAAGGGCGGCGTGGCGCACAACCGGCTGGGCCGGCTCTACCGCAGCATCGGCCACCTCGACGAGGCGATGCGCCACCTCGGGACCGGCCAGGCGCTCTTCGTCGCCGCTGGCGACGAGCGGGGCGTGGCGTCGTCGATCGACGACATCGGCAAGGTCCACTGGATGCGCGGCAACTACGAGGCCGCCGAGCGATTCATGGTGAAGGCGCTCGAGCTCCGAAAGGATCTGGCCGTCGGCGAGGACAAGGGCACCAAGCGCTCCATCGCGCTGAGCCAGAACAACCTCGGCCTGGTCTACCAGGACTCGGGCCGCTTCGCGGAGGCCAAGCAGGCCTTCGAGAGCGCGCTACTGCTCCGCCAGGAGATCGGCGACCGACCGGGCATCGCACAGACGCTCAACAACCTCGGCACCATCCACCAGGACGACGGCACCGACGAGCGGGCCATCGAGCTCTTCGACGAGGCCCTCGAGGTCGCGCGCTCGGTCGGTGACCGGATGCGGCAGGCGGTGATCCTGACCAACCTCGGCGAGTCCTACTACCGGATGGACCAGGCCGAGAAGGCCATCGCCACCCTCGAGCGGGCGGAGGCCATCTCGGCGACGCTCGGGGACCGTATCCTGGAGGGCGAGATCCTCCGGGGCCTCGCGAAAGCGCGACTGGCGAGCCACGACCACAACGCGGCCCGAGCGGACATCCAGCGCTCGATCCGTCTCTTCGAGCAGGCGCGCGGCAAGCCCTTCCTCGGAATGGCGCTGCGAACCCTCGGCGAGATCGGCGCCGCCGCCGGCTGGGGCGGCGAAGAGCACCAGAAGGCGCGGGACGCCTTCGCGCGGTCCATCGCGCTCTTCGAGGAGCTCGGAAACCAGATCGAGCTGGCGGCTTCGCTCGAGGCGATGGCCGGCTTCCTGGAGGCAGGCGCTGATGGAAACCCGACGACGGTTCACGAGGCGATGAGCCTGCGAGCCCGCGCGGACGAGATCCGCCAGCGGCTCCGCGACAGCGAGCACTACGCGCTCGAGCCCCTCGAAGGCGAGACCACCGAGCCCGGCGCCAAGATGCCCACGGCGTGACGGCGCGGAGGTGCGGGAGCGGCTCGCCCGTATTATGGGTGCGCCGTGGACTTTCCCCACGACGCCATCCCCGAGCGGGTCCTCGAGCTCTGCGCCGAGCTCAAGAGGGCCGGGTTCCGCGCGTGGATCGTCGGCGGCTGCGTGCGCGACCTCCTGCTCGGCCGGTCGGTGGGCGACTGGGACGTCGCCACGAGCGCGCGGCCCAAGCAGGTTCAGAAGATCTTTCGGCGGGTGATCCCCACGGGCATCCAGCACGGCACCGTCACCGTGATGCTGGGCAACGAGGGCTTCGAGGTCACCACGCTCCGAGGCGACGGCGACTACAGCGATGGGCGCCGCCCGGACGACGTGACCTTCGTGGACGATATCGCCGACGACCTCGCGCGGCGCGACTTCACGGTCAACGCCATCGCGTACGAGCCGACCGCCCAGCTCATCGTCGACCCACACGGGGGCCTGGGGGACCTCGAGGCCCGGCTCATGCGCGCCGTGGGCGAACCGGCGCAGCGCTTCGCCGAGGACGGCTTGCGCATCCTGCGCGGTGCCCGCTTCGTGGCGACCCTCGGCTTCGAGCTCGAGCCGCACACCGAGGCTGCCTTCGCGGGTGCGCTGGACGTGTACGAGAAGGTCAGCCCGGAGCGCGTCCGTGAGGAGTGGCTCAAGGCGATGAAGGCCGAGCGACCGTCGCCGGCCTTCGAAGTCATGCGGCGGACCGGGATCCTGGGCCGGACCTGCCCCGACCTGGCGGCGCTGGCGGCCATCGACACCGGCGAGGGGAACCTCTTCGGCCTGTCGATGCGTGCGCTGGATGCCTCCGTGGGCGCCGGCCACGAGCGGGTCGCTGCCGCCCTGCACGCGCTGGGGCGTGCCCGTGGGGCGGAGGCGGGAGCGCACGCCAAGGTCGGCGCCGAGCTGGTGGAAGCCTGGTTCGCCGATTACCGCTTCTCGAAGGCCGAACGGCGCGACGCTGCCCATGCCGTCCGCCACCACGAGTCGCTGCTCGCCCTCGACCCGAGCGACGAGGCGGGGCTGCGAGCCTTCGTCAGCCGAGTCGGTCGAGACGGGCTCGGGTCGGTGAGCCGGTTGGCCCGAGCGGTCGCCGTGGCCGAGCGTGGCGAGGCACCGGAGGCACTGCTCGACTCGCTGGAGCGGGTGGCCGGCTCGGACGTGCCGCTCGCGATCGGCGACCTGGCCCTCGGCGGTCGCGAGGTCATCGCGGCGCTCGGCGGGGGAGGGCGCATCGTGGGGGACGTCCTGGAGGCGCTCCTCGAGCGAACGCTGGCGGAGCCGAGCCTGAACCAGCCCGACACGCTCCGGGCGATGATTCCCGAGATTCAGGCCAGCCTGGCCGAGGACCGCGCATGAAGTACGAACGGCCTGCCATCGAGCCGCCCGAGACGGGCTACGTCGATCTGCACAGCCACTACGTGCCGTCCGTGGACGATGGCGTCCGGAGCCACGAGGAGGGCGTCGCTCTCTGCCGTGGGCTGGCGGAGGTTGGGTTCTCGATGGTGGTCGCCACGCCCCACATTCGGACGGCGATGTTCGAAAACCGCCGCGACCCGCTCGGCGAAGCCCATCGGGCCTTCTGCGCCGAAGCCGCGGGCCTCGAAGGGATGCCGGTGCTCGGGCTCGGCGCCGAGCACTATTTCGACGACGTCTTCTGGCGACTCTTCGAGCAGGGGGAAGCGCTCCCCTATCCCGGTGGGAAGTCGGCTCTGGTGGAGCTTCCTCGGGAGCGATTGCCCCATGGGTTGGCGCAGGCGTTCTTCCGGATGAAGGTCGCAGGGGTGCACCCGGTGCTGGCCCATCCCGAGCGCTATCGGCCCTTCTTCGAGTCGACGGACGCCATGGACCCGCTGCTGGACGTGGGGGCGCTGCCTCTCCTCGACGTGATGGCCCTGACCGGCAAGTACGGGAAGGCCCCGCAGCGGGCCGCCGAGCGCATGCTGGACGAGGGCGTCTACTACGCCGCGTGCAGCGATGCGCACCGCCCGGGCGACGCCCTGGTGGTCGCCGAGGCCATCGAGTTGCTCGAGAAGCGGGTAGGGCGCGAGGAGAAGGACTTCCTCCTGGAGGACGGACCGCGCGACATCCTGGCGGGCACCATCGAGGACTGATAGGGAAAGTGGCCTGGGCGCCTCGCGCCCGCTTTCTTCGACATGTCTTCCGCTCCCGCGCCGTCGCCCGACGAGGCCCCCGCCTCGCCGCCCCGCAGCTTCCTGCGCCGCATCGGGCCGAAGCTGGTGCTCTCTCTGGCGCTGGGCGGGCTCTTCGCCTGGTTGGCCGAGCGGGGTGGGGTCCCGATCCTGCCGGACGGAGAAGCGTTCGATGCCGTCGCCTGGTGGACCATCCCGGCCTACACCGGTTGCCTGCTGGTGACTCACACCCTCCGGGCGACCCGCTGGCGCTTCCTGGTCCGACCGATCAAGGACGTGCCGCTCAAGGAGGTCATCGCGCTGAACTGGATCGGGTTCTTCGCGATCTTCGCGCTGCCGCTGCGGCTCGGGGAGATGGCTCGACCGGCGCTGACCAAGCTCCGGCACGGCATCACGGTCTCCGCCGGCTTCGGGACCATCGCGGTCGAGCGGGTGGTCGATGGGCTCATCACGTCGCTCTGCGTGGCCTGGGCCCTCTTCGCGCTGCCTCGATTGCTGAGCGACGACCGGATGGTCCAGGCGTTGCCCTTCTACGGGTACCTGGCGCTGGCGGTCTTCGGCGGGGCGTTCGTCGCCCTCGGGCTCTTCCTCTGGCAGCGCTCGCTGGCCGTGCGGCTGACCGAGTGGGGCTTCGGGCTCATCAGCAAGAAGCTCGGCAAGCTCGTCGCGGAGAAGGTCGACGGCGTCGCGGATGGCATCCGGTCGCTCTCCTCGGTGACCCTGACCGGCGGCTTCCTCATCGAGTCGCTGCTCTACTGGGGCACGAACGCGCTCGGCATGTGGCTCCTGGCCTACGGCTGCGGGCTCCCGCTGACCTTCGGCCATGCCGTCGCGGTCATGGGCGTCCTGGCCATCGGCATCCTGCTGCCCACTGGGCCGGGGCTCTTCGGCAACTTCCAGCTGGCCATCAGCGTGGCGCTGAAGATGTACTTCGCCGAGACCCTCATCGGTGAAACCGGCGCCGTCTACATCTTCCTGATGTACGTGATCCAGGCCGCCGTCATCGTGCTGACCGGCGTGGTCCCGCTCTACGCGATGCACCTCAAGCTGGGTGACCTTCTCGGTGCCGAAGCCATCCGCCAGGGCCTCCGCGGCGCCGACGGAGAGCCAGCCTGACGATTGCCGATTTCTTGCCCGAGGCGCGGTCGACCCCTTAGGCAAGAGCCATGACTCGAAGGGCCAGGCCACTGTCTCGCGTGCTCGGCATCGCCGTCGTCGCGCTGGCGCTCCTGATGCCCGAAGGGGCAGGCGCGCGGCGGTCCGACGCTCACGCCTACCGCTTCAACCAGGTGTGGAGCACTGCGATTCGATTGCTCCGGGTCGACTACGGCTTCCCGGTCCGTGATCGCGATCGCGACATCGGCTTCTTGCTCTTCGACTACACCGATCGGGGCCGCAGCCATCCGGGCAGCCTGGAGCTCGTCCCTTTCGAAGCCGAGAACGGCCAGAGCCAGATCCGCGTGACGCTGAGCATCCCCGCGATGCCCGCCTACGTGGAGCGGATGGTCCTCGACAAGCTCACCCGGAAGCTCCGCGAGGATCACGGGGAGCCCATGCGTCCCGTACGAGCACGGCCGGAGCCCCCGGAGGACGAGGAGGATGAGGACGCCGAGGACGCTGGCGAGGACGAGGAGGGCGCCAGCGAAGACTGACACCGCGTCCGTGCTATGCATGGTCCCGATGGAGGACGAGCGTCAGGCCCTGATCGAGGAGGCGGCCGAGTTGCTCCGCTGGGAGGATGAGCTCGGCGGCATTGGCGTCCCCGCCTTCGAGCTCGAGGCGCGCGAAGCGCAGCCGCTGCCTCCCGAGCGTCAGCTGGTACCGGCCCCCAAAGCTACCATCGAGCCGGCGTCCGCCCCGGCGCCTACTGCCGGGCCGAACGAGGGACGCGCCCATCAGCTGCGGGTGCTCCAGGAGAAGGCCGCTGCCTGCACCGCCTGCGTGCTCCACGAAGGTCGGAACCAGTCGGTCTTCGCTCGGGGGAACCCCAGTACCGATCTGGTGTTCGTGGGCGAGGGGCCCGGCTACCACGAGGACCAGCAGGGCCTGCCCTTCGTCGGGAACGCCGGCGCGCTGCTCGACCGGATGGTCACCGCCATGGGCTACCCACGGGACGGGGTCTACATCTGCAATGTCGTGAAGTGTCGTCCGCCCCAGAACCGGACGCCGAAGCCGGAGGAGGCGGGGGCCTGCAAGCCCTTCCTGACGGGGCAGCTCGAAGCGATCCGACCGAGGGTCATCGTGGCGCTCGGGCGCTGTGCGGCGGAGAACCTCGGCCAGGTCGAGCCCGGCGGACGCGGCTGGCGAGGTCGCTGGGGCAAGTACGAGGGCATCGACGTGATGTCGACCTACCACCCGGCTTTTCTGCTGCGGAGCCCGCAGTTCAAGCGGCCGGTGTGGGACGACCTCAAGAACGTGCTCCGCAAGCTGGGCAAGCCGATTCCCTGAGGAGGGTCTTCGAAAGACCCCTTTCGCGTCGCCTCGGCTGAGCCTCGGACTCGCTCCCTCCCAAACGGGTGGTCCGTGGGACCGCCGTGGGCTTCGTGCGGGCGGGGCTCGAATCGCTTCGTGTGTTGCGCTTGGGATTGCACGGCGGGCTGCCGCGCGTACACTCCGCCCGCCGTGGCGCTATTCGTCCAGAAGTACGGCGGGACCAGCGTGGGGTCCCTCGACCGAATCCGGAACGTGGCCGCTCGCATCGCCAAGACGCGGGCCGAGGGGCACGACGTGATCGCCGTGGTCAGCGCCATGAGCGGCGAGACCGACCGGCTGCTCGGACTCGGGCGCGAGCTCTCGGAGCGGCCGGCCGAGCGAGAGATGGACGTGCTGGTCTCCAGCGGCGAGCAGGTGAGCGCGGCGCTCCTGGCCATCACCCTCGAGGCGCAGGGCATCCCAGCGCAGAGCCTCATGGGCCACCAGGCCCGGATCATGACCGACAGCGCCCACACCAAGGCCCGGATCACCCGAGTCGCCGACGAGCGGCTGCGGGAGGCCATCGGCGAGGGCCGGGTCGTGATCGTGGCCGGGTTCCAGGGCATCGACGCGGCCGGCAACATCACCACGCTCGGCCGGGGCGGCTCGGACACCTCGGCGGTGGCCATCGCGGCCGCCGTTCGGGCGGACGTCTGCGAGATCTACACCGACGTGGACGGCGTCTACACCGCCGACCCGAACGTCTGTCCGAGCGCCCGCAAGGTGGCGCAGATCAGCTACGAAGAGATGCTCGAGCTCGCGAGCCTGGGGGCGAAGGTCCTCCAGATTCGGAGCGTCGAGCTGGCGATGAAGTACGCCGTGAAGATCCACGTGCGCTCGAGCTTCAGCGACGCGGAGGGAACGATGGTGACCGGAGAAGACGAGTCCCTGGAGTCGGTGGTCGTCGCCGGCGTGACCTGTGACAAGAAGACCGCCAAGGTCACGATTCGGAACGTCAAGGACGAGCCGGGCGTCGTGGCTGGGGTCTTCGAGCCGCTGGCCCAGCAGAACGTCAGCGTCGACATGATCATCCAGAACGTGGCCATCGATGGGCGCACGGACCTGACCTTCACGGTCAGCCAGGACGATCTCGCGCGGGCTCAGGAGGTCACTCGGGCGCTGGCCGATTCGGATTCGATCGGTGGTGGCGAGGTCCTCATCGACGACGACGTCGTGAAGGTCTCGATCGTCGGGCTCGGCATGCGCAGTCACGCGGGTGTCGCGAGCAAGATGTTCCGCCTCCTGGCCAAGGAGGGCGTGAACATCCAGGCGATCACGACCAGCGAGATCAAGACCTCGTGTCTGATCAGCGCGAAGTACGCGGAGCTCGCAGTACGCGTGCTCCATGACGGCTTCGGGCTCGGCCAGGAGATCTGACGCAACCGACCGCCGCGGCCACCGAGAAGGGGCGCCGTGGTCGATCGTGCTCCGTCGCCGGTTCCCGAGGCTCGCCGTCGGGCTGACTCAGCGCCCGTGCTCGCCCTGAGCGTGCTGGTGGCGGCGATGGCTCTGGTCGGGCTGGCAAGGGGCTGGCGGGGGAGGACTGCCGCGCCGGCGAAGATGGCGATTCGGGAGCCGGTGCGGGAGACACCGGGGGCGATCGCGCTTCGAGAGGGGCGGAAGATCGATGTGAACCGCGCCAGCCAGGCCGACCTGGAGCTCCTTCCGCGGGTGGGCCCGGCCATCGCTGGGCGGATCGTGGAGGCTCGTCCCTTCGCATCGGTGGAGGATCTTCAACGAGTTCGGGGGATTGGGCCTCGGACCGTCGAGCGGCTTCGGCCGATGATCGTCGTTCACCAAGAGGGTGGCGAGAGCGCGCCGACGCTTGCGCCGGCCCCGGCAGACGGCTACCAAGGCCTTTCGCCCGGGGCACGAAGTCGCCGGGGAGGAGCTTATCGATGATGCGAACGTCCTTTCTCTCGACCGTCTCCCTGATCCTCGCGCTCGGCGCGGTGGGCTGCGGTGACGACGACCGCGACGACACCGGCGGCGTGGACATGGGTCAGCCGGACATCGGCGAGTGCATGCGGACGGCCGACAACGAGACCACCGAGGCGCTCTGCGGCGATGGGATCGACAACGACTGCGACGGCAACGCCGACTGTGGTGACTTCGGCTGCATGGGCACGGACGTCTGCGAGATGGTCGAGTGCACCCCCACCGGCGTGGAAGAGGATGCCGCCACCTGTAGCGACGGTATCGACCAGGACTGCAACGGCTTCATCGACTGTCGGGACTTTTCGTGCACCGGTATCGGTGACTGCGGCGTCGAGAACTCGAACGCGACGTGCTCCGACGGCATCGACAACGACAATGACGGCAACCTCGACTGCGAGGACTTCGACTGTCTGATGGACGGCGTCGGTCTGAACGTCTGCTCCCGTGAGAGCACCAACGCGAACTGCTCCGACGGCGTCGACAACGACGACGACGGGATGGTCGACTGCGACGACGACTCCTGCGCCCGCGAGCACATCGTGGTGTGTGGCGACTCGGTCCCGGCCGAGTCCGAGTGGCCCGCGCTCGTCGAAGAGGCGTGCTCGAACGGCGTCAACGACGACGGCGACGACAACGGCATGGGCCGCGAGTTCATCGACTGCGGTGACTTCGATTGCGCGAACACGCTCGAGACCGACGTCTGCCACGACCTGCCGCGGGAGAACACCAACACGCTCTGCAGCGATGGCATCGACAACGACATGGACGGCCAGGTCGACTGCGCCGACTTCGGCTGCACCGGTGAGCAGATCGTGGTTTGTGACGGCGACACGGTCGTGGACCCGCTGCCCAGCGACTCCGAGATCACGACGATGGCCAACGCGCTCTGTGACGACGGCATGTCGCCGGACGGAGACAGCTTTACCGACTGCGAGGACTTCGATTGCACCGGTGACCCGCTGGTGACCGTCTGTCCGGTGGAGAACACCGACGCGCTGTGCTCCAACGACATGGACGACAACGACAACACCTTCGTCGACTGCAGCGACTTCAGCTGCAGCCGGAACATCAACGTGACCGTGTGCGCCGACGCGGCCGAGAACACCACCGCGGAGTGCACCGACGGCGTCGACAACGATGGCAACGGCTTCATCGACTGCGACGACAACAACTGCAGCGGCAACGACGCCGCCTGCGGCAACAACGCGCCCTGAGGCCAGCACGCCGCGTTTCGTGGCGATGAGAGAAACGCCGGCGAGCCCTCGGGCCGCCGGCGTTTCCATTCCGTCCAGATCGGACCGAGCTTGGGGTGACGGCCCGCCGCTGAGCACGAATTCTCGCACAAAGGCACGAAGCCCACGAAGGCGCACGAAGGTCTGGCGATACGAGATCCGACCAAGGTTTGGCGATATGAGATCCGACCGAGGTTGGCGAGCCAGTGAGCCGGCTGAGCCCGACGATACGGTGTGCAAGCAGCCTGGTTTCGCCCGTCTGACCGACGTGAGCCGACGAGCGACCCGTCGGATGAGTCAGATCTCACTGGTCGCACCGGCGATCCTGGCTGTTCCCGAGGCTTCCTTGGTCCGACGGACGGACCGATGCACCGCCGAGGTCCGCCCGGGGCGCGTTCTCGAGTGTTGCGGTCCGCTAGGGCGGCGGATGGCACCGGACACCGTGATGGACTCGCATCCACCATGTGCCGTGCGGGAAGAACACGTCTCGCTCACCACTGATCCAGTGGGCGAGCGCCTCGTCGTACGCTGCATTGAACGCTCGCAGGCGCTTCACGGCGGCTCTGGCAGCCGGTGCGTCACCCGCCGCGGCGAACTGTGGGTTTTGGGCGCCGAACTCTTCGCGGCTGTTCGAGCGAGTCGTGTGGCAGGTCCGCAGCACGCGGCGAGCACCCATGAAGGAACGACCAAGGCGCTGTGCCTTCCGACGCGCCTCGCGCTCGAAGACCCGTACCTGCGCGGCGATGGCTTCCTGAGCGGCTTCGAGGCTGCCGTAGAACTCGATCAGCACCTCGGGCATCACCAAGCGGAGCTCGATCCACTCGGGCCACTTCGGATTGGTCGGGTCGAGGTAGAGGTCGGGTCGACGGATGCGGAGGCGGCCGCCACCCAAGGAAATGAAGGGCTTCCTAGGTGAGCGGCTCGCGATCGGGTCAACCTCGGTCGGATCTGGCGCGGGCGTGCCTCGGATCTCGCGCGGGCGTGCCCGCTCGAGGGCGCAGAGTCAGTGGCTGACGGCGGCGTCGACGGCGTCGATGCAGACGGGGCTCAGCAGGCTCGAGTCGCTGCACTGGAAGCGTCGCAGGCGAGCACGCCACTTGAGCTCCCAGAGCCAGTCCTCACGGTCCTTGTCGTCGTCGAAGAGGAACTCGGCCTGGGCGAAGGAGAAGCGGCTGAGCTGCTGGAGCGCACCCCAGATCCCCATCCCCTCGCTCTCCTCACCCCAGGTCGCGACGCTGACGCGCTGAGCGTGGTTGTTGTCCGCACCGATCCCATAGGCGGGCTCGCCGGTCATCAGGGTGTGGAACTGGAAGTTCTCGTCTCCGAGCTCGGCGCCGCTCTCGACTCGATAGAGCTTGTTGTCGACCTCGCCCGCCTGCATCTGGCAGGCCAGCAGCGAGAAGGCGTACCCGGTCGGTTTCATGTCGTCGACGTAGCCACCGCCGCAGCTCCCCCCGAGGTCGTCCGCGATCTCGCCCGCGTTGAAGGAGGTGGCGAGCCACGAGAAGAGCGGGAAGCCCCCCTTTGCCCAGAAGTTGATGGTCCGGTCGCAGATCGGCGGATCCGGATCCTCCTCCACCGGCAGGTCGTCGACCACGTCGCCATAGATGCCCAGGGGCACCGTCACTGGCGGGGCATAGTGGTTGCGACCCATCTGAAAGACGGCGGCGGTCGCCGCCAAGGGCGCGGTCTGTCGGATGCTGTCCTGCATCGAGGTGGTCACGTCGGCGGCATCGCTGACGTGGTCCTTGGCGTCCTCGATCTTGTCGCAGCTCCGGCCCACGGCGATGAGCAGGCAGATGGCCTGGAAACACGGCGCGATGCGATAGGGCGGGTTGCACTCGCTCGCCGCCTTGCCCGCAGCCGCGAGCAAGATGAAGAACGCCGTCTGCGCCGCGACGAGCACACCGAACACCGACGCGAGGGTCAGGTTCAACAGGGTGATGAGGTTCATGCCGCGCGCGAGGAAGATCGCGCCGTTCATCGCTCCTGCGTCGGCGGCGTCCTGCATCCGCTCGCGGTACATGATCGTGTCGCCGACGCCGACGACGTAGTAGAGCATCGCCGCGACGAACATCACCATGAAGATGCCCATGATGAGCATCGCGCCGTTCTCGTTCTCGGCGATGCCCTCCGCAGCGCGCTCCTGACGCTCTTCGTCGGTGATGGGAGGCTTGATCTCGAAGAGCTTCATCGCTGCATCCTCGCCGCATTCTGGGCACGCCGTTGGAGCTGCTTGGCTTGACGCAATTGCTCGGCACTCGGCCGGCGATCGGCCGGTGGGTTGGGGGTGCCCCATTCCCCGCCGCCGAAGATGTCGCTGGTCCCGAGGAGGCGCTCGCAGCGGGCCTTCTGAGCGTCCGTCTGCTCTTCCGGTGCCTCGAAGCACGCCTTCACGTCGGGCGACATGCGTTCACAATACCTCATGAATTGCCCTTCGTTCATCATTGCCCCCTCATCGTCCTGCTCCATGAAGACGTTGAACCCCGCGAAGAGCCGGCCACACGGGTCGTCCGGGGCCGCTTCCTGCGCCTGCTGGCGCGCCTGATCGAAGAGCGCCCGCATCTCGTTGGGCGACATCTCCTCGAAGGTCTCGCCGAAGCGCTCGCCCCGACGGGTCGAGCCGCCACCCCCGCCGCCACGCTCCTCGGCTGTGGTGTCCGTGGTCTGAGGCGGTGGGCGATAGGGAGTCGGGATGTTCACCGGCGGCTCCAGATAGTCGGGCGGCGCATGGGTCGTCGGGCTGGTTCCCGCCTCACCTTCGCCGTTCTGGGAGCCACCACCACCACCACCGCCCGCGTAGGTCGGGTCCTCTTCGCATCCCATCGCCACCATCAGCGCCAGGAGGCATCCGATGCCTCTTGCGAAACCCATCATCGAGCCTCCGCGATCGCGACCATCGTCCGCCCGGGTCGCCGCTCGTTCTCTTCTTGTTCCTTGAGCTCCACCATGACGAAGCGGGTGGGCTCGTCCCGCCGCGCGAAGACGAGCGACCCCTCGACGTCCACCTCGATGCCCCGCCGTTCCCCCTCGGCCTCCAGGTCGAGCTCGACCCAGATCTCCCGATCCACCTCGTTCCGGTACCACTGCGTGAGCTCTGCGGGCGTCCGCTGGGAGCGCCCATACACATAGAGCGCGTAGGGCAGCCCCTCCTCGAAGGAATGGAGCACCCGCGGCCCATCGGGCGGCCTGGGAAAGTCGTGGGGGTCGCTGCCCTGCACGTCGCGTCCGTCGTCCGGCATCAGCTCGTCGATCTCGAACCGGTCACTCGAAGCCAGGCGCAGCATGGAGGTCTTCCCACCAGCACCGAACGATGTGGCGTAGGCGTACTCCAGCCGCCCGAGCTGACCGATGTCCGAGGTCTCCCGGAACGCCTCCAGCCGATCGGTGAGGCTGGTCTCTTCTCCCTCGGGCGGATGGGCGCAGATGGCGTACCCGCGATCCTCGTCCATCACCGGCTGCCCGAGCTGTGAACCGGTGGGGCACGACTCCAGGAAGGCGTTCAGCGCCTCCGCCACCGGTCGGTCCACGGTCTCGGTGTCGAGGTGCAGCCGTTGGCCATTGATGACCAGCACCCGGTCGTCGCCGCTGATCGGCTGGTCCTGGCGTAGGATCTCGTCGAGCAGCCCTGCCTGATCCAACTGGGCACCGAGCGGCCCGAGCGAGGCATGAATCTCACCGCGCACTCGCAGGAAGAGCACCACCACCAGCGCGATGGCGATCACCACCGTAGCCGCGAGCGCCTTCAGCGTCCGCTTGAGCCAAGGCCGCTTTTCCAGCCAAGGCCATCCACGCGGCCGTTCGGGAGCCGCCGAGGCGGGGATCGCCGTAGCCGTCAGGGCTGCGTCGTCACAGGCTTCGCTCACCGTTGCCTCGCACGACGATCACCACTGCTGGTAGGCCATGAACGTCCAGAGACCGAACTTGAGCGACCCGAACTCCATCGAGTCGAGGTCCTCGTCGCACGTCAGGACCATCTGATGTCCGTACCGTGCCCCGCCGCCGATGGCGGATGGACGCTCCAAGTTGGCCACCTGGCTGTAGCGGTTCTTGTCGATGTTGAAGCTGAGCAGCGGCGTGTACTCGGCGATCAGCAGCTGGAACTGGAGCAGCCGGACTCCGTCGATGATCAGGAAGGCGATCGAGGCGAACGCGCCTGCGCTGTACGAGCCCTCGTCGGCGATCTCGGTCGGTGCGGGCGGATCGTCCTGGCAGGGCTCCATGACATGGGCCCAGCCGTGACCACGGGTCTCGGTACCGGCGACTGCAGCCTTCGCGAAGCCGTCGTGGACGAACTCGATCAGGAAGAGCAGGAGGATCATCGTCCCCATGACGAGCACGGCCTCGGCGTAGACCGCGCCCGAGAGGCGACGGCGACGGGGGCTCTGAGCTCGGCGGAGCAAGCGACGACTACCACGCATAGTTGGCTCCCTGGTTCGGCATGGTGCTCTCGGCCCGCAGCGCCAAGAAGCGCCCGCTCCAGAGCGAGAGGATCCGGCCCGAGGTCTGGCTGAGCTCCGCGCGGACCGGTTCGTCCGCCTCGGCGTCCGCCAGGCTCTTGCAGATGACCATTCGGGCCAGGGGCACCGAGCAGTAGTAGAGGTGCGTGACCCGTGTGGTGATCTCTTGGCGCGGCTCGAAGTCCCAGATCATGTCGGTGCTGCCGGGCTCGGCATAGAAGGTCACCGCGGTCGAGGCGCTGGAGTAGACGGCGCTGGCCGCCACCTTCGCCACGCCGCTGTCCAGCGAGTTGCCCACCGTGAACTCGCGGGTGAGGGCCTGAGTCGAGGGCGACACCGGAATCAGCGGGATCCACGCCGCGCGCCGGATGACGCTCATCCGGTCACTGGTGTCACCGGTCAGCGCGGTGATGACCTCGAGGATGGTACCGAGGTCGCCCGGGAAGGAGCTGGCCTCGTAGACCTCGGGGTTGATCTGGTGCATCGCCTGGCCGTCGTAGCGATCCGGATTGTCCGGGAGGATGACGACGGCTGCCCGGGCGGCGCGGGTGGCGGCGTGCTCGACCGAGAGGTTCGCCGTGTAGATGAGCCCGAGCTGGGTCAGGCAGAGGAAGAACATGAGCATGATCGGGAAGGCCACGAGGAACTCCACGTAGACCGCACCTTCTCGGCGCTTGCGCGATCGCCCACCGCGGCGAATTCGTCTCCGTTCAGCCATCAAAATACTCCACCCAAAGCCGATGGTGCTGCAGGACCGCGGCGATCGAACCCACCAGCACGAAGGGGCCGATGCGGATGCTGGTCCGCTCGATCTCCGGCACCTTCTTCTCGTAGCGCTCCGGTAGGACCTTGTTGCGCACGCGCAGATAGGCTGCCCCGAAGGTCTCCCGCAGCTTCCCGCGGTACGTCAGGAGCACCACGCCGAAGAGACCCGCCGCCAACATCGCGAAGAACTCGATCTCGATGCCTGTCACCGGACCGACGAGACCTCCGACCGCCGCGAAGAGCTTCAAGTCGCCCCCCGGCATCCCCCCGGCCCGATACGCCATGAAGGGCGGCAGACCACAGAGAAAGACGCCCGCGGCGGACTCGACCGCCCCGTAGGTCCCCATCGCGAAGAACCAGAAGATCGGTCCTGCTGCGATCGCGGGGAGCGTCAGCCAGTTGGGGATCTTGCCAGTGCGCATGTCGAGAATCGCAGCCGTGGCCACGATCAGCACCAGGGCTCCCTGGGTGATCACCATGCTCGTTTCGAACGACATGGACCTCCATCAGTCCGGCGGGTATCCGAAGGTGGTGTATTCCTCGGCGGCGTCGTCCTCGATGCCCTCGTGAAGCGACTTCCAGACGGAAACCGCGGCCACGACGACCAGAATCAGGATGACCACGTACTCGGCGAAGACCGCCCCGCGGGTGTCTTCGAGGAGCTCGCGAAGGCCGCGTCGTTCGGGAGTCGAGCTCACGGAATCGGCGCTCCGAGGAAGCTCTGGCTCATCCGAAAGGACTCGAGCAGAGGTACGCCGATCGAGATGATGGCGAGCGCCACGAAGATCCCGACGAGCAGGACCAGGACGATGTACTCGACGTAGATGACACCCGAGGTGTCGCCGAGCAGCTGCCATGCGGAGGTCGGAGCGTGGCCAGGCCGCTGAGTTTTCCCACGGTCGGACCCTCTTTGGTGGCTTCCCTCCACAGTGGCTTCAGAGTGCCAGGGCGCATGGGCGAGAGCAAGGGGGGTGGCCTTGCATTCCCAACGTTTCACTGGGGATCGGGCAGTTTGGCGGTCGGACGTCGTCCGACCGAGATCAAGGCTAGTACCGGTCGAAGATCACGGACAGCCGCAGGGTCGCGCTCAGCACGAACGAGGGGAGGGCGTCGTCGGAGAGGCCGAGGGGCAAGAGGTGGGGGCGAACGTCCAAGCCCAGCACGAAGCGCCGGTTCACCAGCCAATCCAGCCCGACGATGGCGTGAACGGCAAATGTGCCGCCGATCGAGGACCCAGTACCGTCGTCCGCCACGGTGAGGATTCCGTCGACCCCGACCCCTGCGAAGGGCACCAGCTCGAGGATGTCGAGCAGGTAGAAGACCTCGACGCCGAGGGTCCCCATTTGAAGGTCGCGAGGGTGTCCGGCCCAAGCCAGCCGTCCCCGAACCGTCCAGGCGTCGGTCAGACCCCAGGAGCCCCCGAGCCCGCCGACGATTCCGTGGGTGGGCAATGTCTCGGCCCCGATGGCCGCTGCGTAGCCCAGATCGACGAAGAGCGTCGCCTGGTCCTCGTAGGCCTCGGCAGGGGAGGGCGCGGCGGCGGTTGCCGCCAGGGCGAGACCCATCGCGGCGAGGGCACGGAGGGAAGGGCGCACCAGTGGCTGGTAGCACGGTCCGAGGGAGACCCGGTAGCGAGCGTTTTGTCCTCGAATGCCGGGGCGTTTCGCGCGTTGACGGGTCGGGCGGTGCGTGCAAGGTTGCCGCGCCGTTCCACCGGGAGGCCACGTTGGCGAACGAAGAGAAGACAGACGAAGAGCTCGAAGGTACGGAGGAAGAGTCCTCCGAGGACTCGGAGGCCGCCGAGGCCACCGAAGAAGAGACCGACGAGGCCACCGAAGCGGGCTCCGACGAGTCCGACGACGACGAGTCCGACGACGACGA
>CAYXAP010000016.1:9331-21856 GCA_964462035.1 uncultured Sandaracinus sp. | reverse complement strand
CGACGAGTCCGACGACGACGAGTCCGACGACGACGAGTCCGACGACGACGACGAGTCCGACGACGACGACGAGTCCGACGACGACGACGAGCCGGCTCCCAGCTCGAAGAGCAAGTCGACGAAGCGTCGGAAGAAGAAGACCGGCCGAAAGAAGAAGAAGCCCAAGACCACGGCGGGCCAGCGCCTCGCGGCGGCGAAGGCGGCCAAGGCGGCCCGGAAGGCCGCTCAGCGCGGGAAGGACGCCGAGAAGGTCGAGGACAAGGCCGCGGAGCAGGCGGAAGCCGCCTCCCGTTGGCTCGAGGAGAACCGCCAGAAGTTGATGATGCTGGTGGCCGCCGTCGTCCTGATCGTGGCCGGTGTCTTCGCCTTCAACAAGTTCGCCAAGGCGGGTGACGCCGAGGCAGCGACGGCGCTTTGGGACGCGATGGAGATCGCGAACGCCCGCATCGTCGACCCCGAGGAAGAAGAAGCAGAAGAGGAAGAGGCCTCGGACGAGGAGGGCGACGAGGAGGAAGAGGTCACCTTCGAGTCGGAGACCGCCCGTGCCGAGGCCGCCATCGAGGCGTTCGACGAGGTGATCGCCAACCACGCTGGCACCAAGGCCGCGGCCTTCGCTCGAATCGGGCTCGCCAACGCCTCGCGCGTGCTCGGCGACTCCGAAGAGGCCCGCGAGGCCTACGAAGCCGCGCTTGCCGAGAGCGACGATCCCGAGGTGGCGCTCCGCGCTCTCGAAGGCATCGGCTTCACCTACGAGGTCGACGAGAACTGGGACGAAGCCGAGGCCCGTTTCGACGAGATGGGCGACATCGACCGTCCAGGTGCTCGCATCCTCGCGGACTACCACCTCGCCCGCATCGCGCTCGCCAAGGACGAGACGGAGGCCGCCAAGGAGAAGCTCCAGGCGCTCCTCGAGTCGCTGGACGAGGACGACGCGCCGCAGATGGAGTTCGTCCGTGACCAGGCCGAGATGCGCCTCCGGGAGATCGACCCTTCGCTCGTCCAGTCGAGCGCGCCCTCGATGTTCCCGGGCATGGGCGGACCGGGTGGTCCCGGCGGCGCCGGCGCCTTCGGTGGCGCGGGGGGCCAGCAGATGACGCCGGAGATGCAGCGCATGCTCGAAGAGCTGATGCGCAAGCAGGGTCAGTGACCCTCCGCATCGCCACCCTTGGGCTCCTCGTGCTCGCCCTCGGCGGGTGCGGGGAGACTCCGCGCTACAACGACTGGTTCGCTCACACGCGCCTGACCGGTGCCGACACGGCTCGCGGCAGCGCGACCAGCGATGCGCTCGTCGTTCGCTGGAGCAAGCAGATCACCGATGACGGGCCCTACGTCGCCGTGGAGAACGCTCGGGCGGGGCTCGATCCGCGCCACGACCGCGTCTACATGGGGTCCTCGGACGGCCGCTTCCTCGCCTTCGACGTCTACGGCGAAGAGATGTGGTCCTACGATCCCCAGTCGGGCGTCGAGTCGGCGCCCGCCGTCGACGAGCGCCGTGGCCATCTCTTCCTCGCCTCGGAGGACGGCGTGGTCCACGCCCTCCATTGGAAGGAAGGCGAGCTCCTCTGGAAGGTGCCCTCGGGTGGTCCGGTGCGGCAGACCCCGATCCTCACCGACGACGCGATCTACCTCGTCCGGGAAGACGACCACGTCGTGGCGCTCTCCCGCGAAGACGGCGAGATCCTGTGGGAGTACGAGCGCGAGGTCGAGGTCGAGTTCGCGATCGCCGGCCACGCGGGGCTGCTGCTGCACGAAGGCAAGCTCTTCACCGGCTTCACCGATGGTGCCGTGGTCGCGCTCGATGCCGCCACCGGCGGCGTGGAGTGGGAGCGGCTGACCCAGCTCGACGCGCTCGAACGAGAAGGGCAGGCGATCCGCTTCTACGACGTCGACACGACGCCGGTGCTCCTGAACGACCTGCTCTGGGTCGCGAGCGTCTCGGCGGGCGTCTATGCGCTCAGTATCGAGGGTGGCAGCGTCGAGTGGCGCGGCGAGGAGTACCAGGACGTGACTGGCATGGCGGCGGCAGGGCAGCAGCTGATCCTCGCCAGCGCGACCCAGGGCGTCACGACCCTCGAGCCTCGATCGCAGCGCGTGGTCTGGCGAAAGCCCCTCGGCCGCGGCGCGCCGGCGGACCCGGTCGTCGCCAACGGCTACGTGCTCATCGGCGAGTCCCGTGGCGGCCTGGTGGCCATCGACCTGCGCAGCGGCCGCGAAGCAGCGCGAATCGAACATGGGCAGGGCTTCAGCGCGCCGCCCACGGTTGCAGGCAACCTCGGTTGGGTCATGACCAATGGCGGAAAGCTCATCGCCTTCCGGCTCTGAGCCAGCTGCCCGAGGCGTGCTGGTGAACTGAGAATGAATCCCTGGGAGGCTTGCCGCTACCAAGGTCGAGTAGGATGATGCAGGCACGGGGACGCGCCATCGCAGACGGCTGAGTCCGGCCATCGACATGTGTGGAATTCACCCCCAGATGAGCAAGAGCGCCGCCGGTGCCGTGGAAACGGCCCCGAGTCGTCCCTCATCCATCACGTGGTCCAGCCGCAATGGCAGGTCTGCTCGGGAACGGGGGCGCCGTGAGCCGTAGCATCTCCCGCTTGTCTCAGGCAGTCATCGACGTGGTGGTGCTCGCGCTCGCGTTCACCGCCGCGTTCCTGCTCCGCTTCGACTGGGTACCGCCGAAGCAGATGCTCGCGCGCCTCTTCCTCGTGCTCCCGTACGTCGTTCTCTTCGAATACTTCACCCTCCGGATGATGGGTGCCCATCGCTATTCGTGGCGCTACATCGGGCTCCGCGAGACCTTTCGGTTTGCCCTCGCTGCGGGCCTGTGGACCACCGGATTGGTCATCGCGCGGTTGGTCTTCGGCTATCTCCAGGACGACTACCCCTACCTCCGTCATGGAGTGGTTCCGCTAGGAGCGCTGGCGGCGAACTTCGTGCTGTCGTTCACAGCTGTCGTGGGCGTGCGGGCGACCCGACGGATCTTCGGAGAGCGTTCCGAGGCGAGGCGCACCCATCTCCCCCCCAGCCAGACGACCAGCACGGCGCCTGCGAAGACGCTGCTGATCGGGGCTGGGCAGGCCGGATTCATGGTCGCTCGTGAGCTTCGACTCCGGCCCGACACCGGGATCGACCCGGTCGGCTTCCTCGACGACGACACCACGAAGGTCGGCACTCTCATCCACGGGGTCTCGGTCCTCGGCACGACGAAGGAACTGGAGAGTCTCGCGGAGAAGCACGAAGTGACCGACGTGCTCATCACGATGGCCAACGTTCCAGGCAGCACCGTCCGACGGCTCCGCGAGCAGTGTGAAGCTGCCGGCCTGCACGCCAAGATCATCCCCGGGCTCTACGAGATCATGGGGGGCCGGGTGAACCTCTCACGCATTCGTGAGATTTCCCTCGAAGACTTGCTTGGCCGCGACCCGGTGGTTCTGGACGCGGAAGCCATCTCGCGATTCATCGGTGATCGTACCGTTCTGGTGTCCGGAGCCGGGGGGAGTATTGGTTCGGAGCTCTGCCGGCAAGTTGCCGCTTTCGGGCCACGCACACTGGTCCTGGTGGAACGAGCTGAGCCCGCACTCTTCGAGATCCATCGCGAGCTCCGTCAGAAGCACCCGGACTTGGAGCTGCGCCCTTGCATTGCCGATGTGACGGACGAGGGCCGCATCAGCGAGCTCTTCCGTCGGCATCGTCCGAGCGTCGCCTTCCACGCGGCGGCCCACAAGCACGTGCCGATGATGGAAGAGAACCCGGGGGAGGCGATCAAGAACAACATCTTCGGCTCGAAGGTGATGGCCGACGCAGCACACACCCATGGTGCCGAGGCCTTCGTCATGGTGAGCACGGACAAAGCGGTGAATCCGACGTCGGTGATGGGAGCGACGAAACGCGTGGCCGAGCTCTACGTCCAGAGCGTCGCGGAGCAGAGCCAGACCCGCTTCGTCACCGTGCGCTTCGGCAACGTCCTGGGTTCGGCGGGAAGTGTCGTCCCGATCTTTCAGGAACAGATTCGGCAGGGTGGGCCGGTCACCGTCACTCATCCGGACATGCAGCGCTACTTCATGACGATCCCAGAGGCCTCTCAGCTGATCCTGCAGGCGGGCACGATTGGTGAGAGTGGAGATATCCTGCTGCTCGACATGGGCGAGCCGGTTCGAATCGTCGATCTCGCTCGAGACCTGATCTCACTGTCCGGTGTGCCCGAGGTTCAGGTGGAGTTCACGGGAATCCGGCCGGGTGAGAAGCTCTTCGAAGAGCTGGCCACGGACGGGGAGCATGCGGACCGGACGAAACACCCGAAGATCTTCATTGGCCGGACCCAGCGCATGGATGTGGATCGAGTCCGCGGCATGATCGACGAGCTTCGAGGCTGCCTGTCGAGCGATCGAAACGCCGTTCGCCGGGAGCTGGCGAGCCTCGTGCCCGAAATGCAGGCTCCCGCGACCAACGATGATTCGTTGCACCCGGCAGAGACGGCATCATCGCTCACGCCGCTGGCCGTGGAGTGAGGCGGCCTCTCGCAGTCACTCGGCCGCTTGGAGCATGAACGCTTCGATGTGTCCGTCGGGGAATAGCCGGAACCCGTCGCCGCTGGCGGCAACGCGCTTGCAGCCCATGAACCCGCTCCAGTCGACTTTGACGATCACCGGCTTGCCGCGGTTGCCGTTGATGCTGCGCTGACAGTCGTCCTCGCTCGACGAGGCGTTCGACAGGACCAGGTTCTCGGTCCCGCCGGTTCGCCGGACCACCAGCTGCTCGACGGTCGCGCAGCGATCCCGTCCAGTGACGAACGACGCCTCGATCGGGATGACGGCGTCCGGAGGCCCGATGCGCGTCTCGACCGTGACCAGATCCTCCTCGGCGACTTCCTCGGTTCGCTGGTCGAGCAAGGTGGTCGTCGCCGGCTGCGTCGAGCAGCCCAGGAGGACACAGGCGAGCACCAGGAACGTCGGCCGCGTCGTCGTCATGGGGCCATCTTAGAACACGCGCATCGCGAATACCCATCTGACTTCGCAGAAGATAGATTATGTAAACTTTTGTCTCGAGGTTGGGATCCGGCCCCTCGTTCGCGGCGCCCCTGCATTGACGAATCAATCGCTGCCCTCTCCCTCGAGGCGCGCTCGTTGCTCCTCCAGCTGGTCGTACACGACGGCGGTGTCTGCCACGACGAAGAGCCCTCGAAGCTCCGCGAGATCGAAGGTCCGCTCGGGGTCCGGAGAGACCACCAGCCCTTGGTCGTGGCTGTCGAGCCCGATGACCACCGATCCATGGCTCGCCAGCGAGCGCTGGATGGCTCCGAAGGTGACCGGCGCAAACGCGCGGCCACCCTGCTGCTGCTGCAGTGGGATTCGGACGATCTCCTGGCCTCGGTCGCCCAAGAGCCGCTCATAGAGGCCCATGAGACCCGGTACGAAAGCGCTGTGCACCAGGAAGTAGTTCGTGATCTGGGCGGTGCTGACCATCGTCACGGCGAAGCGGCCGGCTCCGAGTCGAACCACCTGCCGTTCGAGCGGCTCGCCACTTCGGTCGGAGACCAGCTCGACGAGCACCTGCGCGCGCTGGGTCGAGCTCGAGTCGCGGACGAACTGGAGCACCCGAAGCCCGATGGTCGCGTCGGCCGCGTCCCCTGCTTCCGGATCGGAGAGGAAGACGACCGCGTCGGCGCCTTCCGTGTCGAAGACCTTCGCGGCCGCCGCCGCCGCCTGGCCTGCGTCACACGGGTGAAGGACACAACGGCCGCCTTGCTCGAGCGGTGTCTCCTCGGCTGCCGAGAAGCGATCCGGTGGATCCGCGGTCACGACCCGGACCGTCACCCCGGGGACGAAGCGCGCCAGCGCATCGACCAGCGGCGGCAGCGCCGGGTTTCGGCCCACCACAAGCACGCGGCGCGGTCCTCGGGCGGCCTCTGCATCGAAGCGTCGGAGAAGCTCATTCGTGATGCCCGCCGGATCATCCGCGATCCGCTCGCCGAGGCCGCCGTGCACCATGGCCACGGCCACGTCGCGCAACGGAAGATAGGTCTCGGCGATGCCGAAGATCCCCTTGAGGGCCGCGGTGGGCACCCGACCCGGGGTCAACGCCATCGCCTCGAGCTCGGGTTCGAGACAATCGCATCGAGGGTTCAGCCAAGGGGTGGTCCGATCGACGGGAACGATCTCACCGGGCGCCCTGCTGGTTCGCTCTGCGCCGAGGAAGACACCGAGCAGCGTCACCGCGTGCTTCTCGTAGGCGAAGGCGGCTAGCTGCTCGAAGTCGATGGTCCCGTCCGCGTCGGCCAGGCGCTGGATTGCGGCCGAGTCACCACGATCGATGAAGAGGTGTGTGTAGAGCTCGCGTCCGCGTGCGGAGAGGAGCTCGCTCATCAGCTGCTCCATGCCCGGGACGATCAGGTGGTGGCAGAGGAACTGGCCGACGAAGCGGGGCTTGTCGAGAACGAAGGTGCCCTCCCCGCCGATGGCCCGCGCCAGGTCCGCGTTGGCGCTATCGCGGATCTCGACGAAGACATGTGCGCTCGGGTTCACGGAGCGAAAGGACGAGAGGCGTGCGACGGCGAGCGCGTCGGCCGCCTCACCGTCTCCCTCGGCGAGGATCAGCAGGCGTTTGGCGTCTTCGGCGGCGACTCGTCGCAAGTCGGGAGCATCGCTCCCGTCGCCGTCGCGGTAGACGACCCAACGCATGCCGGACTCGTAGAGGTAGCCCGGGGCGTCGTCCGGAGCGCCGAGCAGCGCCATCCGCGGCAGGGCGCGCCGTCGCGGGCGCGGTCCGCGTCCAGCGAGCCACCGGGCGATCTCGAAGGGCGCGACCCGCCGGAGCATCCGGTTCTTCTCGTAGATGGCCACGAACTCGGCCACCAGCGTCTCGGCGTCGTGGACATCGCCGGTGACCAGGGTGTGCCCCCGATAGTTGATCGGCCGGCGCCGTTCGGCCCGAAGCACCTGCTCCACGACGTTGGTCCCGATACCGATGAGGTACGAGAAGACGAAGATGCCGGTGATGGTCAGACCCAGCGAGACGACGATCAGGAAGGGATCGCCGCGGAGGTTCTGGACCAGGTTGTCTGGGCTCTCGACCTGCCGGAACGCCCACCAAACGTGGTCCCAGAAGCCTTCGGGCGCGTCGCTGACACCATCGTAGTCGTGCGCGATCCCGAGGTTCGAGAGCAGCACCGCGGTCACGAAGCTCAGCGCTACCACCGCCGCGGTCACGAGCCCGAGCTGCTGGAGCTGCTCGCGGCGGGTGAGCACGCGGTAGACGTCGCCGGCCAGCTCGCGGGTGAAGCGGACGAGCACCAGGAGCCGCGCGATCCGGAGGATCCGCAGGAAGCGCCGTGGAGCGTCGAAGAAGTGGTGCAGCGGGAGGAAGCTGCCGAACGCGAGCAGGTCGACCACCAGGAAGAACTTCTCGGCGCGCGGGCTCTTGGCCTTGCCCTTCTTCAGTACGGCCATGCGGAGGACGATCTCCAGGCCGAAGGCGATGAGGAAGATGGGCCGGAGCGCGTCTTCGAGCGCGGGGTACGGCAGGAGCGAGAGGACGATCAGGATCGCGAGGACGAAGCGCGTCGACCGCGCCTCGAGTCCCTCCGCCACCGCATCCCACGCGTCCCTCCGTGCCATGCGTCGTCAGCCCTCGTCGTCGGGGCCTTCGCTCTGGCCCAGGAGCACTTCGAGGAGCGGGCTGATGTCCACCCTCCCCCGGCGCAGCAGCGCCTCGAGCAGCCGCTGGCCGAGTCGCGCCAGGTCGAGGAGCTGGCCGATGCGGTCGAGCTGCAGCTGGGCTCGCTCCCTCACCTTCGCGTCCGAGGCCGAGTCCTGCTTTCGCCGCGCGTAGTCCAGAGCCTCTTCCATGGCGTCGATGGCGTCGAGGATCTCCACCCGTTCACGCTCGTTGAACACGCGCGAGATCATCTTCCAGAGATTGCCCTCGGCGACGTGGTAGTCGGCGCGCTCCCCCTGAATCCACACCTTCTTCACCACGCCCCAGCGCGCGAGCTCGTTGATGGTCATCGAGACCGCGCCGCTCGAGAGCTTCAGCCGCTGCTGGAGATCCTTCGAGCTCAGCGGCTCTCCGGTCAGGTAGAGCACGGTCCACACGCGGCCCATGTTCCGCTTGAAGCCCCAGAACTCCATCAGCCGCCCTATGGCATCGCTGACGAGGAGCTCGCTCTCCCAGAGCCTGTCCTCCGAGTCCTTTCGCGCCACGCCGCTCATTCCTACCACAGGGGGAGCGGGCAGCGCCGGCTCACTCGGCGTCGCGCTCGATGCGGCGGATGAAGAACCCGTCGTAGGCGGGCCCGGTGTCGTCGTCGGCGGCGGCGAAGACCACGATCTCCAGCCCTTCGGTCCGGAGCCCCTGAAGGGCGAGCGGGAGGACCAGCTCGCCCTCGCCATCGGTCTCCAGCGCCTGGCCCATCGCGCCCACCGTCGGCGGATCGATCGGCTCGGGCACCACGTCGACGCCTTGCGCCTGCGGCGCCTGCTCGCGAACCCAGGGAATCAGCCGTTCCAGGGCCCAGTCGATGGAGTGTTGACGCTGTTCGGGGTCGGCCGTCTCGAGGAACTCGGTGTTCGACAGCTCGTACCAACGCGAGAATCCGCGGTCGGGCATCAGCATCTCGGCACGAACGAGCTCGCGGTTCTCCCCGTCGAAGCGGAGCCTGAGCACCAGCCGGATCTGGCGTTCGATGCGAGTCTGGCCCGGTACGGGTACCGCGAAGTCCAGCTCGTAGTACTTGATGCACTCGCTGGCGTTGCAGCGCGCAGGCGGGTCGGCGCGAAAGGCTTCGTCGAACTCGGGGTGTGCGCCCGCCACCTCGCCGATGGGCTTCCCCCATTCGGTCACGCCGAGCAGGATGCGGGTCCAGAAGGAAATCGCGGTCGTAGCCCACTGCCGTCGCTCCTCGAGCGACTGCTCTCGGCGCTCGCGATGGATCTCGCGGTCGGTGTCCGCCTCGCGCTGCCGGTTCGAGCGAATGGCCTCGAGGGCCGCCAGTCGCGCTTGGGCCTGTTCCGCGAACTGGCCTTCGGGATAGACGCGCAGGTAGTAGCGGAGGCCATCGGCGTCGGACTTGTTCGACTCGTAGACCTCCCGCTCGGCGGCGTCGTGCTCCGCGCGGAGCTCGCCGGCCCAAGCCCCGGCGGGGTGCGCATCGAGGTACTCGGCGATCGCACTACGCCGCTCGTCGTCGGATTCGGCGAGCCGGACCTCGCGGTAGGCGGCGTAGTCGTCGCGACCAGCCACCGTCGCGCACCCTGGAGTCACGCACCCTAGAGCCGCGATCAGGGGCAGAAATCGCATTCGGGGATCTCCTCGAAGGGCACGTTCACCATGTCGGCGCGCTGGAGCGTTTCGATGCAGTTGTCGACCGCTCGCATGGTGGGAAATGGTTGGCAGTCGAGGGGCCAGTCGCCGATGTCGCGGCAGCGCTGGTCCTGCTCGTCGACGCAGGCCTGGAGCTCGGCGTCGTCCACGAGCTCACCACGGGTGCGAGCTCGGACGCAGTCCCAGGCACGCCACTCGCTGCACGACGAGGCGAACGGGGCCGGCTCATCTGCGTTTCCGCAGCCGCCAGTGGCCCCGGGGGTCGGCGCCACGATCAACGAACCGAGGGCGAGCAGCCCGATCACGCGAAGGATCACGGCAACACCTCGTAGTCCCAGGTGAGCCCGATTTCGAGCGCTAGCAGCGGGTTGACCGTCAGATTGCCGAAACGGTCTTCTGCGCCGAAGTAGGTCCCGACGTTCAGCTCGGCATAGACACCGAGGCCCGCGAGGAAGTGGTAGGCGGCGTCACCACCGATCTCGAAGCCCCAGGTGATGTCTGGGGAGACGACGAGCGCGCCGCTGACGTGACCGCCGACGAGCCAGGTGGGCGCGCCGGTCCGGCCGAAGGGCACATGGAGGCCATAGCCCACTTCGACCACCCACTGCTCCAGGGGATCGACGCCGCTGACGAACGAGCCATCGGACTCGAGGTTGCCGGAGGCTCCGACGAGGACCGAATGTCGCAGGGTCCCAGCCAGGGGCAGGACCAACGCGCCCTGGAGATTCAGGTAGGAGGGCGCGAGGCGGTCCTGCTGGAGCTCGTCGTGGGCGACGAGGCGAAGCGCTCCGCCTACGCCCAACCGACCGACGATCCGCATGAGCTGCGCCGCGGGCTCGGCGACGACGGCGCTCGGCTCCGTGTCGTCGACGACCGGACGTCGCATCTCGGGGGGCAGCTCGTCCCCACCATGGGGTTCGTCCGCTTCCGGCTCCGGGTCTTCCTCGGGCGCGGACGGGTCCGGCTGGGCTTCTTCGGGTTCCGCCGGCTCGGCCTCGGGATCGCTTTCGGGGGAGGAGGGCTCACCGTCCGGCGGGGCCGCGTCAGTGGGTTCGGCTTCCGGCTCGGCCTCCTCGGGGGCGTCCGATTCGGCAGCGACCTCGTCCGTCTGAGCGCGGGAGGCCGCCGACCACGGGCCGGCGAGGAGGAGCAGAGCGATGGCGAGGATCGGGCGCATCGAGGCCGGCGAACGGTAGAAGCTGCGCCCCACCCGGTCAACCGAGCGCAGCGCGTGCTATAGCGGCGCCGTGGCGCGTTTCTTCGCTGGTTTCGCCGTCGCCTCGATCCTATGGGGCGCCGGAGTCTGGGCCTGGACCGAGGGGCTGATCGGCCAGTCGGAGATCGTCGTCGAGCCAGAGGTGGTCGCCGAGGCTCCCGAAGAAGCGGTCGAGGAAGAGGCAGAGCCGACCAAGCGCACGCGCCGAAGGCGTCGCCGCGGCCGCGCCGGAATGGGCGGCGAGCCGAATCTCCCGACGGGGACGGCCACCACCGGCGACAACCTGGGCGAGAACGACCCACGGGAGCTGGCCGCGGGGGAGTCCGGTGGCGAGCAGCAGCTGACGCAGGGGCAGATCGAGAGCGCGATGGACGGAGGCTTCGGCGCCATCCGTCGGTGTCTGGTCCTCGTGCCCGGCGACGCGCCCGTGACCGGACGGCTCACCTTCGGGCTCCGAATCGCCGGCAGCGGGCAGGTCCAGCGAGTGAATCTCCGCGGGCCCGCCGTCGTCACCCAGGGCGAGCCTGGCAGCTGCCTCCGAACGGCGGCGCGCCGGATCCGGTTCCCGTCGTTCGATGGCCCGGAGATGATCGTCCACTACCCCATCACGTTGGAGTGATGCGCCTTCCGCCCCTTCGCCTGGTTGCTCTCGTTCCCATCGCTCTGTTTGCCTGCGGCGGCTCCCAACATGGAGGCACGGCGGCGACCAGCGAGCTGCGCACGCTCCCCGAGGCGCGTGCCCTGGGGATCGTCCGCGAAGCCCTACGCGAAGCGGGAGCGAGCGGCGGTGGCACCTTCTCGGTGGAGGTCGGAGCGGAGCCCCTCGAGGTCGACGTGGCCCTCATCGACGTGCCGCGCTTCGGCATCGAGTGGGTCAGCGCCAACGACCGGTTGGGGCGTGACGACCTGCCTCCGCCTCTCGAGGACGGGCAGCTCCGCATCCTGCCGGGGACGGGCAGCGACGCCTCCACCCAGATTCTCCTGCTCGACGAGCAGACCTATCGCTTCAGCCCCGACCGGGAGGCCGTCCAGGCGGGCGCTCTCGGGATGGCCGAAGCCGAGCTCCGACTCCGGCGTGACGTCACGGACTTCGTGACCTACGCCCGCGGCATCGGCTCGTAGCTACTCCCCCTTGTAGACGGGCGGTCGCTTTTCGCGGAACGCGGCCAGCGCTTCGAGTCGATCGGTCGACGCCAGCGTGCGCTCGTAGCACCGCCGCTCGTGCAGCAGCCCCGCGTCCAGCGATAGGTCCGCGGCGCCATCGATGGCGTCGAGTGCGGCGGCCACGGCGATCGGAGCCGCATTCTCGAAGGGGGCACAGAGCTCGAGGGCGCAGTCGAGGGCGCTCTGGCCGTCGGCGGCGACCCGATTGACGAGGCCGAGCGAGAGCGCTTCCGGTGCCTCGAGGCGTCGGGCGAGCAGGATGAGCTCCTTCGCCTTCGCCTCCCCCACCACTCGCGGGAGCCGCTGAGTGCCACCAGCGCCGGGGATGATCGCGAGGCTGACTTCCGTGAGGCCGATCTTCGCCGTGGGGCTCATGACCCGTAGATCGCAGGCGAGCGCGACCTCCAGCCCGCCGCCGAAGGCGACGCCGTTGATGGCGGCGACGACCGGCTTCGGGCAGCGGTCGATGGCGTCGAAGGCGGCGCGATAGAGCCCGAGGAAGTCGCGGACGTCCTCCTCGTCCATGCCCTTTCGCTCTTTCAGGTCGGCGCCCGCGCAGAACGCGCGGTCCCCGGCGCCGGTGAGGATCACGGCGCGGACGTCGTCATCGCCGACCACCGCTCTGGCGAGACGACCGAGCTCTCGAACGGTGGCCCGGCTCAGGGCGTTCATCCGGTCGGGCCGGTTCAGAGTCCAGACGGCGATGGCGCCTCGGCGCTCGGTGGTGATCCCGTGACCGTCGCGCTCCGGGCGCTCGCTGCTCTCGCTCATGCAGCCGCCCTACCCCGATGCTGGCTCTGGGGTCAACGATCGGAGTCGGCGGGGGC
>CAYXAP010000016.1:0-9231 GCA_964462035.1 uncultured Sandaracinus sp. | reverse complement strand
CGACTCCGACTCCGACTCCGACTCCGACTCCGACTCCGACTCCGACTCCGACTCCGACTCCCGCTGCGGACTCATGGGGCCCGGCTCTGTGGCACGGAGGGCGCGGTACTCACGAAGCCGCCGCTGATAGGGACGCGGGTCCTGGGCCACCTCGATGGCGCGCTCGAAGGCCGCCTCCGCTTGGTCCGGTCGGCCGAGCTCGTGGAGGAGAATCGCCCGTCCGACATGCGCCGCGGCGAACCGAGGACGCATGCGAGTGATCACGTCATACGTCTCGAGCGCGTCTTCGAAGAGGTGGGCGTTCACTTGGGTCGCGGCGAGACCCAGGTGCAGCTCGACCGAGTCCGGGTGTCGCTCGAGGGCGCTGAGATAGGCGTCGGCCGCTCCCTCTGGATCGCCGGACTCGTGCCGAGCGATCGCGAGCGCCTTCCACGTCTCGACGTGATCCGGATCCAACGCGACCGCGCGCTCCAGCGGCTGCACCGCGGCGTCGGCCTGGCCCCAGCGGAGGAGCCGGGTGCCCATCACCCGGTGCGGGTAGGCCTCGCCGGGCGCGCGCGCGACGGCTCGCTGGTAGCTCTGCAGGGCCTCGTCGTAGTGACGTTCGAGCTCGTGGGTGAAGCCCACCTCGACCACCGGCCGGGGATCGTGGGGCCGGATGGCCGCCGCCCGCTCGAAGGCTTCGCGCGCACGCGCCGGTCGCTCCGCGAGCAACTCGGCCTTTGCCAGCCGAATCCACGCTTCGGCGTCGTTCGGAGCGTCGTTCGCGGCCTCGCGGTAGAAGCGCGCTCCCTGCTCGAAGTCTCCGCGTGCCATGGCTCGCCTTCCGCGACGCACGGATGGGGGCGCGCACCCCGTGAGCACGAGCGCCACCAAGAGGGCCACCACCCAGAGCGCTTGTGCTTGACGTGGCCCCTGCGCGCTCCGAGGATCCCGCCCATGGACGCAAAGAC
Organism: uncultured Sandaracinus sp.; assembly: GCA_964462035.1. Taxonomy (GTDB): domain Bacteria; phylum Myxococcota_A; class Polyangia; order Polyangiales; family Houyiibacteriaceae; genus UBA1660. Next base: position 8,278 of record CAYXAP010000016.1, on the reverse strand, counting down.
GCTCGCCCAGATTCTGGAGGCCGCCGACGGAGTGACCGGGGGCGAGAGCCGCTACGAGGTCGCGGACGATCATCGGGTCACGTTCTACCTCGGTCGGCCGGGACAGGCGATGGAAGCTCGAGAGGTGTCGGCCATCGAGCTCGGCGAGGGGTTCGTGGCCATCACTCGCCGAGAGGACGAGGGAACGCTCTACGCGCCGGTCGAGTCCGTCGCTGCGCTCCACGTTCGTCGCGCCAAGACCGAAGAGGGACGCCGCACTGGCTTCTGACGACTCGGACGACGCGGCGCTCCCTCGGGTGTTGGTCTGCGACGACGAGCGGACCCTGCGGGAGATGCTCCGGGTGCTCGTGCGCCGTGCGGGGTACACGCCCACCGTGGTCGACGGGGTCACGGCCGCCCGAGAGGCGTTGAGCGCGGCAGCGATGCCCTTCGACGCCGTCATCACCGATCTCATGATGCCGGACGGGAGCGGCATCGACGTCCTCGAGGCCGCCAAGGCACGCAGCGACGCCACCCAGGTGGTGATGATCACGGCGCACGCCACCACCGAACGAGCGGTCGAGGCGATGCGCAAGGGCGCGTACGACTACCTCGAGAAGCCCTTCGACAATCGAGTGCTGATCGCCACCTTGGAAAAGGCCCTCGAGAAGGGTGCCATGGTCGGCGAGAACCGCCGGCTTCGAGACGCGGTCGAAGGGCGCGATCGCGGCATGATCGGTACGAGCCGGGCGATGCGAGAGCTCCGCGACATGCTGAGTCGCGCGGCGAGCGCGCCGACCAGCACCCTGATCACGGGCGAGAGCGGCACCGGCAAGGAGCTCGCAGCCCGCGCGCTCCACGACTGGGGCGACCGCCGGGACGGGCCCTTCATCGTGGTCAACTGCGGTGCCCTGCCCGAGAACCTCATGGAGAGCGAGCTCTTCGGTCACGTGAAGGGGGCGTTCACGGGTGCCGGAACGTCGAAGGAGGGCCTGATCCGGGCGGCATCGGGCGGCACCCTCTTCCTGGACGAGATCGGGGAGCTGCCCCTCTCGCTCCAGGTGAAGCTCTTGCGCGTGCTCCAGGAGCGGAAGGTTCGGCCCATCGGTGGTGCCGACGAGCTCCCCGTCGACGTTCGGGTGGTCGCGGCCACCAACCGGGACCTCGAGAGCGAGGTCGAGGAGGGGGCGTTCCGGGAGGACCTCTTCTACCGGTTGAACGTGATCCGAATACGGATTCCGCCGTTGCGGGAGCGGCCGGAGGACATTCGACCGCTCGCGCAGCACCTGCTCGAGAAGCACTGCACCCTGCAGTCCCGGCGGCGCACCTTGAGCGACGAGGCGATGGACTGGCTCGTGCGGCAGCCCTTCCCCGGCAACGTGCGGGAGCTCGAAAACCGGATGGAGCGGGCGGTGGCTCTGAGCACCGGAGAGCGCATCGAGCTCGACGACGTGCGACCGGAGGGTCCGGGGAGCGGCGTGGGAACGGTCGCTGCGCCGGTGATTGGTGAGGGCTTCGACCTCGAAGCCCACCTGGCCGCGGTCGAACGAGCGGTCCTCTATCGCGCGCTCGAGGCCAGCGGAGGTGTTCGGAAGCGGGCCGCGGAGCTCCTCGGCATGACCTTTCGCCAGTTTCGGTACCGGCTGGCGAAGCACGAGGATGACCCCGACGAATCCGTGCAGTAACCTGGCGGTACACTTCCTGCCTCACGGAACCGCATGCACCGCCTCCTGACCCGTCGCTCTCCCCTCCCCACGCGGTCGACGTCCGGCTTCACGCTCATCGAGCTGATGATCGTCGTGATCATCCTGGGCGTGCTCGCTGCGATCGCCCTCCCCTCGTTCAGCGCCTACGTCCAGCGCTCCAAGATGGCGGAGTCGGTGGGCTTCCTCGGGGAGATCAAGCAGCGGCAGGAGGCGTACAAAGCCGAGTACGGCCAGTTCGCCGACGTCAGCGAGGGTGACCTCAGCAACTATCGCCCCACCACGTTGCCGTCGGGCGGCGACAAGATCTCCTGGGGCGATCCGGCGGCGATGCCTCGGTGGGTGCAGCTCGGCGCGGACCTCGACAGCGGTACTCGCTTCCAATACTCGGTCATCGCAGGCGTTCCGGGCGGTGACGCGGCGCCGGCCGTCTACAACATCCCCAACACCGACTTCTGGTTCGTCGCGCAGGCCAACGGCGACTTGGACGGTGACGGGGAGACCGTGCAGGTCGAGGCGATGTCCCACCGGACGGGGGTGTGGATCTCCCAGCCGAAGGGTTGGGAGTGACAATTTTCGTCACCCCGCCCGACGAAGCTCGTCACTTTTCGGCTCCCAACGGCGAATTCCGCCCACTTCGTAGCTTGGCACCCATCCTGCATTGACTCCTTGCAAGCCACCCCGAGCGGCGCCCTGCCGAAACCCCTCGGAGACCCAAGGAGACCCATGTCCAAGCTACTGCGCAAGCACAAGAACAACGAGGGCTTCACCCTCATCGAGCTGATGATCGTCGTCGCGATCATCGGTGTCCTCGCCGCCATCGCGATCCCGGCCTTCATCAACTACGTGAAGCGCTCGAAGACCTCCGAAGCCCCGGCGAACCTGAAGTCCCTCTTCACCGGCGCGCAGACCTACTACCAGATGGAGCGCGCCACCCAGCAGGGTGCCGCCGCTCTCGCCGCGACCACCGAGGTGACCGCCACCCGCTGCACCGCCGCCGCGGCTTCCGCCCCGACGACCGTGCCGACCGGTGAAAAGGTCCGACTCGACTGGGCCGGCGGCACCGGCATCACCAACCCCGATCAGTTCGAGCAGCTCAGCTTCGCGCTCGCCGACCCGATCCTCTACCAGTACATCATCGACCCCCAGATCGCCTCGAACTGTGGCGTCGCGCACCCCGCTGGCACCTTCGTCTACAACCTGCAGGCGGTCGGCGACATCGACGGTGACGGCGACACCTCGCTCTTCGAGTTCCCGGTCGGTGCCGACGGCGACAACCAGCTCTACCGTGGTCCGCTCTGGATGGAAGACGAGCTCGAGTGACCCTGCCCGGACTCCGGTCCGGATGTTAGAAGGGAGGGCGTCGCGATTGCGGCGCCCTCTTTTCGTTCCGTCATGCGTCGGCTGATTCCGGTCCTGCTCCTCGTCACCGCGGCCGCGGGCAGCCTCGAGCTGCGTGCCGCTGCGGCCGATCACGTCCGCGAGACTCGAGCCTACGATCCCCGGAGCCTGGTGCCGGATCCGGACGTCGTGCGGGTGCTCTCGCTCGGCTACGACCGGGCGCTCGCCGACATCCTCTGGATGCGGGCGCTGGTGTACCTGGGCGAGGAGTTCCAGCACCACGAGGGCGCCAGCGCGGTCTTCGACCACGCGGACGCCCTGCTCGCCCTCGACCCCGATTTCAAGAAGGCCTACGAGTGGATCGGCGTGGTCGGGACCTACCGGTTGGGCGAGACCTCGACCGAAGACTACCTCCGGACCCTGACCTACCTTCGCCGCGCCGCCGAGCGCTTCCCCGACGACCCGAAGATCCGGTGGGACGTCGGCGCCACCATGGTCTTCGACCAGCCTCGCGCGGTGCGGGAGGATGCCGAGCTCAGTGCGCGCCTCGAGTCCGAGGGGCTCGAGCACGTGGAATACGCGGCCGCGCACGGCGCGGCACCTCCCTGGATCCTCTTCACCGCGACGACCAAGCGACGGGAGCTCGGGCAGACCGAGCAGGCGCTCACGAACCTGCGCCAGATGGCTGGAATCGTGGACGACCCCGAGGTCCGACAGCAGTTGGAGCAGCGGATCGTTGCCCTCGAAGCGGAGGCGGCGACGCTTTCTCGCGACGCGGAGCTCGAGCACCTTCGGCGGCGACACCGGTCGACCTACCCCTGGGTGCCGCTCGGCCTGTGGATTCTGGTGGACGACCCGGCCGCCGATGCCGAGGGCTTGATGGGCGAATCCAGCGACGCCATGCTGCGCGCTCCCGATGGCACCGACGAAGACACGAGCGATTCAGGGCCTGACCCTGGTGGAGACGGCGATCGTCGTCTGCGTGGTCGGTAGCCTCCTCGCCATCTTCGTTCCGACCTTCCTGGACCACCTACGAACGTCGAAGACCGAAGAGCCGCCCTTGCTGCTCGATGAGCTCTTCGAGCGAACGAAGTCCTACTACGAGAGCCGCCAGGGCGGCGAACGCTGGTGCCTTCCGGCGCAGACCGGGCCGGCACCCGCGGAGACCGCCGAAGACCCCAGCCCCCACGACTTCACCGGGTCCGGTGCTCCGGGTCGGGCGACCTTCGAAGCGATCGGCTTCGAAACCGACCGCCCCATCCGGTACCGCTACGAGCTCATCCCGCGGCGCGCGGCGTGCGGCGTCGATCTGGAGCCGGGCCACATCCTCTTCACCGTCCGAGCGACGGGGGACCTCGACGGCGACGGAGTCGAGTCCACCTACGAGCGCCGTGCCACGGTCGACGACGATGGACGGGTCATCCCGTCCGGCATCCTCTACGTCGACCACCCCATCGAGTAGCCACCGCCACGAGCCCACCGACGGCCGAAGGCGCCGCGTTCGGGCGGGAGCGAGCCGAGGGCTCCGGCACCAAGCCCGACCACGAAGCCCAACCGGCGGCCGAAGGGCCGCCGCGTGTGGGAGGGAGCGAGTCGAGGGCTCCGCCCGAGCGAAGCGGGAGGGTCTTTCGAAGACCCTCCCCCCAGGGAACCTAGTTGGTGGGCAGGTTGATGACCTTCGTCTCGGTCGCCCCGGCGGCGACGTTGACGGTCACGTTGTGCCGGATGTTGAAGTCCGGGTTCACGAGGGTCAGTCGGTGGCTGCCCGCCGAGACCGTGATGTTCATCTGCGGGGTGTTGCCGATGAGTCGGCCGTCCACGTAGACCTGTGACCACGGCCGGGTGTTGACGCGGAGGGTCCCGGTGCCGCCCGTGGCCGCCATGGTCATGGTGTCGCCACCGCCACCACCGCCACCGCCGCCACCAGTGTTGGTGCGGCGACGCATGACGTTGGTCGCGACGCGAGTCTCTCGGTCGAGCTCGGCCTCGACGGTGAAGCGGTCCTCCCCCTCGGGCACCTCGAGCTCCTCGCTCCAGGTCTCGTAGCCGGTGCGGCTCATCTCGATGGTCCACGCACCGCCGCTCAGGTCCACGTCCTCGCGCACTGGGGTGGTGCCGATCTCTTCGCGGTCGTCGCCACGAACGAGCGTCACCTCGGCCCCTCGCGGTGAGGACTCGAAACGGACCGACACGGTCGCCCCTTCGAGCTCTGCGTCCAGATCCATGATCTGGCCTGCCGCCAGCTGAATCTGCCGCTGCCAGGTGCGGCGCCCGTCCGCTTCGACTCGAATCGTGTGGCTGCCCGCGGGCAGATCCTCGACCCGAAGCGGCGTCGTGCCGTCGAGCTCCCGCCCGTCGACGAAGACCTTGGCACCTGCCGGTGTCGAGGTGAGCGCGAAGCCCGTCCCCTCGCCCGCGTCGCTCGTGTCACCGCCTTCTTCGGGGCGGAGGGTGACCGGCGGGAGGGTCAGGGTCTGCCCGGGCCGCAGGTCGATTTGAGTGGACCAGGTCTGGTAGCCGGTCTTTCGGACTTCGATGAGGTGCGCGCCGGGTTCGACGTTGGCGAGCACGAACGGACTCGAGGTCGCCTGCACCTGCTGGTCGTCGAAGAGAACGGTCGGGTCGGCGGGCTCGGTCGTCAGGTGGACCGTGCCTGGCTCGGGCGGCCGCAGCATGTACCAAGCGCCTCCGGCGAGGGCGAGGAGAACGACGACCCCGATCCCGATGATCATCCCCATCGAACCGCCCCTCTCGCTCTTCGGCTGTCGAGTGACCGCGGTCGGCTCGCGATGCGGGGGCTCGGTGGCCGGACCCGAGTCCGGCGGGAGATCGTCGAAGGGAGAAGGCAGCCCGGGGCGCGGTGGCGGCGCCGAGCTCGGTCCCGGCCCTCCAAAGGGCGACGGAGCGCCCGCGCCAGAGCCACGAGGCGCAGCCGTCGGCGCCGAGAGCATCGGTGAGTGCTGCTGTGGCTGGGGCTGGGGACCAGGACCCATCCCCATACCCGGCCCACCGAAGAGTTCGCCCTCCGGCTTGTCGTAGATCTGGGTCGCGAGCTCGTCGTCGTCCCAGTCCATGTCGAGCGCCGGTCCCTGCGGTTGCGGCGGTGGGGGCTGCGGAGCGCTCGGTCGCGGCGGTGGCGGCTGGGGGGCGCTCGGCCTCGGCGGCGGAGGCGCCACGGCGCCCATGCCCATCATCGTCCGCTTCTGGGGCTTGGGCCTCGGCGGCGGAGGCGGCGGCGCCTTGGAGACGTTGGCGGCTGCAGGCGGGGCCGGCGGCTGCTTGGCCGGCTCGCTCCGGCGCGGCAGATCGTCGAACGCATCCAGGCCGGAATCGCCGGGCGCCCGGATCTTCCGGTACTGTTCGTCGCGGGCCTCTTCGCGGGTGATCTCCTCCGCGAAGGCCTTGCCCATGTAGGCCGCGAGGTCCTTGCGCGCGAAGAAGTTGCCGCTCGTGTACATGAAGGACTGCAGATCGTCGTGCAGATCCATCGCCGTCTGGTAGCGGTCGTCGACGTCCTTCGCGAGCGCCTTGAGGACGATCTGCTCCAGCTCTTCCGGGATCTTCCGGTTGTAGGTGCTGGGCGGCATGATCTCGACGTTGCGAACCTTCTCCAGGGTGGAGAAGTCGCTCTCCCCGACGAAGAGGCGCTCACCCGTGAGCAGCTCGTAGAGGACGATGCCGACGCTGAAGACGTCACTGCGTCGATCGAGCGGTAGGCCTCGGACCTGCTCCGGCGACATGTAGCCGAACTTGCCCTTGAGGATGCCGGCCTGCGTCTTGCCGGCCTTGTTGGCCGCCTTCGCGATGCCGAAGTCGATCAGCTTGATCTCGCCGTCGTAGCTGAGGAGCACGTTCTGCGGCGAGACGTCGCGGTGGACCAGGTTCAGATCCCGACCGGCGGAGTCCTTCTTGTTGTGCGCGTAGTCGAGGCCCTCGCACACCTTCATGATCGTGTAGCAGGCCATCGGAACCGGGACGGTTCCACCACGCTTGCGGACCCGATCGAAGATCGCGCGGAGATCCTTTCCGCGCACGAACTCCATCGCGATGAAGTAGCTGTCCGCGACCTTTCCGAGGTCGAAGATCTGGGCGACGTTCGCGTGCGTCAGCTGCACCGCGATCTTCGCCTCGTCGATGAACATCGTGATGAACTCTTGGTCCTCTGCGATGCTCGGGAGGATCCGCTTCACGGCGATCAGCCGCTCGAAACCCTCCACACCGAAGGCCTTCGCTTTGAAGACCTCGGCCATGCCGCCGACGTTCACACGCTCGAGCAGCAGATACTTGTTGCCGAAGGGGATGGGCTTCTTCACCGCGATCCTCGCGTATCCCCGAAAGGGAGCTCAATAAGCTCGGCGTGTTGGGGGCACCCGAATGGCGTTCCCGGCCGAGAAATCGGCGCACTGTACCCACGCTGCGCAGAAGGGGTCAAGGGGCACCCTCGCAAGCGTCGATCCGGTGAATTGACTTCGTTTTCGGAGGAATCTTCACGGTCCTGGTTCTGAGAACGGCCCAACCCGTCGGACGCGCGACGTCCCCGCTCCCTTGGGCCCATTCTGCCCAACTCGGCGGATTCGCGAAAGAAGCGCGCGGAGGGTGACAGGATCGCCCCTCACTCATCCGGGACCCCCGCGTCGGGTGCGGTGAACCGTGGCGGTCCATCGTCGTCCTTGAAATACCGGACTCGAGTGTCCTGCATCCGGTACCAGTGCATATACGGCCGAGGCTCGACCTCCGGGAAGAGGACCTCCGCCGCTGGCTGCTCTTCGGCCAGTAGGGCGATCGACTCGTGCGGGGCGAGTGGCCGCTCGTAGCTGTCCGGAGCCACGGTCTGGTCGCCGACCGAGAATGCCAGGCGCACCCCCTCGGCCAGCCCGATGGCGCTCTCGATCTCCGCGGCGTCCAAGGCGGCCTCGAGCGAGCCGGGCGGCCCTTCGACGTAGAGCAGGAAGCCATCGTGGTCCACGCCGATCGCCGCTCCGTCGGTCGCGGCTGGGGCCTCACCGCGAAGAACGACGGCTGCGCCCTCCGGCGCCTGGCCCACGCCCCAGCGGCGCCCCACCGTCTCCAGCCCCGACCAGAGCGCGAGCGAGCCGCTCGTCATGGTGCGTGCTCCCGCCAGGTAGCCCAGTGCGCGCTCCTGGTCGTCGCGGGCGACCGGCGCTGGCACGGCGCGCCTGGGGTCGATCCGGACGAGCCAGGTCCGCGCGTCGCCTTCACCCATCGAGGCCCGGGCGAACGCATGGGGCCAGCCC
>CAYXAP010000015.1:61408-137327 GCA_964462035.1 uncultured Sandaracinus sp. | reverse complement strand
GGCCATCTCCGTCGCGTTCGAGGTCGAGCTGGTCCGCGCCCGCATCGAACCCTAGCGAGGTATGCTCCGCGGCGATGTTCACGCCCGACGCCGAGCTGACCGACCACGCCTTCGATCTCTGCCAGCGCCTCATTCGGATCGACACGACCAACCCGCCCGGGCACGAGATCCTGGCGGCGCAGATGCTCGCCGACGAGCTGAGGGAGGCGGGCCTCGAGCCGACCGTGCTGGAGAGCGCTCCCGGGCGCGGCAGCGTGGTCGCTCGACTGAAGGGCAAGGGCACGAAGCCCCCGCTGTTGCTCACCGGCCACCTCGACGTGGTCGAGGCCGACCCGGAGAAGTGGACCCACCCGCCGTTCAGCGGCGCGGTCGCCGACGGCTGCCTCTGGGGCCGCGGCGCCATCGACATGAAGAACCACTGCGCGATGAGCGTCGCAATCCTCACGCGCCTCGCGCGGGAGGGCGTCACCCTGGAGCGCGATCTGATCTTCGCCGGCGTCGCCGACGAAGAGGCCGGCTGCCGGATGGGCTCGCTCTGGCTCTGCGCCGAGCACAAGGAGCTGGTCGAGGCCGAGTATGCCCTGGGCGAGGGCGGCGGCTTCAACATCCACCTCGCGGGCAAGAGCTTCTTCACCATCCAGGTCGCCGAGAAGGGCGTGTGCTGGGTGAAGGCGCGGACCCAGGGCGAGCCCGGTCACGGCTCGATGCCGCGCTCGGACTCCGCGGTGGTGAAGCTGGCCGAGGCCATCGCCCGGCTCGGCAAGCAGGGGCTGCCGATGCGGACGACCAAGCCGGTCGAGGAGTTCGTGCTGGCGCTCGCCCAGGACCTGCCGGGGCCGATCCGCAAGATGCTCCCGAAGCTCCTGCACCCGGCCATCGCGCCGAAGATCCTCGACACCATCCTCGACCCGGCGGCCGCCCGCGGCTTCCGCGCGATGCTCGGCAACACCGCCAGCCCGACGGTGCTCCGCGCCGGCAACAAGACCAACGTGATCCCGAACTACGCCGAGGCGGAGATCGACGGCCGCACGGTCCCGGGGCAGACGACCGCCGACATCCTCCGCGAGCTGCAGGAGGTGCTCGGCCCGGAGGTCGAGCTCGAGGTGATGCACGACCTGCCGCCGGTGGTCGAAGAGCGGACCGAGCTCTACGACACGATCACCGACGTCATGAGTCGCCGCGCGCCCGAGAGCCCGGTCGTGCCCTACATGCTGCCCGGCTTCACCGACGCGAAGGCCTTCACCAGCATCGGCTGCAAGTGGGTCGGCTTCGCGCCGGTGAAGATGCCGCCCGAGATCCGCTTCGCCGACCTCTTCCACGGCAACGACGAGCGCATCCCCATCGACGGCCTGAAGTGGGGCACCGAGACCCTCGCGGAGATCGTGACTCGCTTCGCCGGCGTGTCCTGAGCGAACGGCCGGAGGACGTAGCGCGCGGAACGCGAGGATGCACCGAGCGGCGCGCCGCGAGACCTTCAGGTATTGGGGGGAACGAGGAGCGATTCACTCGCGACGAGTGGGGGGATTTTCGAAAAATCCCCCGGGAGGGAGCTATCATCGCGCCCGATGAGCCGCGGCCACCCGTTCACCGGCGTCACCTTCGAGGACGTCATCCAATTCGACAAGCGCACGCTGAACGCCGTGATGGACCACGGTGCGACGCCATTGCGCGAGCACCTCGAGGGGTGGGAGTTCAAGGGCTTCAACCCGCCTGCCTTCGCCAAGGTGCTGGGCTTCCAGAAGTTCGTGAAGGGCTTCTTCGTCGACGACGCGGGCAACCTCGCTGGATACAACCTCTTCGTCGAGAAGCCGCGCAGCGGCCCGAAGGCCGCCTGGCGGCCCAAGAAGGACGGCGCGCCGGAAGCCCGGCACGGCTTCTACGACGTGGTCCCCGTCGGCCCCGACCCTCGCTACGACGACTACCCGAACGCGGTCCTCCTCGACTACGGCAGCGGCCGGAACAAGCGCATCGACCCCGAGGGCCGCATCCGCGACTTCCTCGTGCAGGTCGATCCGGCGAACCCGGACCTCTACCTCGGCAAGGCGTTCCTCGACCTCTTCGGGGTCGGCCGCGTCTTCAGCAACTTCTTCGTCCTCGAACGACTGCGACCCGCACCGAAGAGTTAGCTCTCGTGTCGGACGACGACACTCCCGATCCGCCGAGCCACACCCGCACCGGGCCTTCGCTCGGCGTCGCGCTCATGACGATCGCGCACACCGCGAAGGTCTGCGCGCCGACCGTGGTCGAGGGGACCCTCGGCAAGCTGCGCCGGGAGAAGGCCGACGCGCGCCTCGACGAGTGGTCGAAGGTGGCCGCGTGGCTCGCCGACATGCGCATCGACGTCTCCGGCGCCGAGCACATCGACCCCGGCGAGACGTACGTGGTGATGTCGAACCACCAATCCAATTACGACATCTTCACGATGTACTACGCCTACCCGAGCACGCTCCGCATGGTGGCGAAGATCGAGATGCGGACGATCCCCCTGCTCGGTCGCGCGATGGAGGCGGCGGAGTTCATCTTCGTCGACCGGCGGGACAATCAGCGCGCCCGCGAGTCGCTCGCGATCGCCCGCGACCTGATGCAGTCCGGGGTCAGCGTGTGGATCGCCCCCGAGGGCACCCGCAGCAAGACCGGTCACCTCGGCGCGTTCAAGAAGGGTGGCTTCATGCTCGCGCTCCAGGCCGGCGTGCGCATCCTGCCGGCCACCATCCAGGGCACGCGGCACGTGCAGCCCATCAAGCAGCTGGCGGTGCACCGGCGCCAGGAGGTGTCGATCACCTTCCACCCCCCAGTCGACGCGCCCGCCTACGGACTCGAGCGCCGCGACGAGCTGATGACGGAGGTCCGCACGGCGATCGCCAGCGCGCTCCCCGAAGAGCTACGAGAGCCTGCGGAGCGCTGAGCTACTGAACGGGTTGGCCGTTCTCTTCGAGGATGCGACCCGAGCGGATGTAGTCGAGCTCCGGGAAGTTGGCGCGGAGGTAGGTGTTGCCCATCCGGCTCATGTCGCCCTGCGAAGGGCCACGGCCGCGCGGCGCGCCCTCGCCGTAGCCGTTGTGGAGGCGGTCGACCGCGGCCATGTCGCGGACCCGACCGAAGGGCGCGAAGCCCATCCCGTCGAGGCGCTGGTTGTCGGCGTAGTTGATGAAGAACTGGTTCGCGCGGGTGTTCGGACCCGCCGTCGCGAAGGTCACCATGCCCCGCGTGTTGTGCTGGGTCACCGGATCGTCCTGGATGGTCCGGTTGGTCCAGATGCGGTTCACGCGCGGATCGCCGTGGATGCCGGCCTGGGCCATGAAGCCCTCGAGCACGCGGAAGAAGGCCACGTCGGTGAAGTAGCCGAGCTTCACCAGGTTGTAGAAGCGGTCGGCGCCCTTCGGGGCCCAGGCGCGGGTGACGTCGATCACGATCGGCCCCTCGGTGGTCTCGAGCTGCACTGCGTAGGTGGCGGGCGCCTGCTCTTCCTCCGGCGGGCTCAACAGCTGCGGGTTCACGGCCGCAGCGGCCGGCTCCGCGGGCTCCGCCTGGGCGGGCGGCGGCTCCTCGGCGGCCGGCTCACCGGGCTCGACCGGCGGCTCCGCCGGTTGCTCGGCGCGGGCCTCGCGGGCGCGCCGACGCTCGCTGTCGTCGGGCTCGGGGGTGCGACACGCGCCGAGGGCAAAGGAGAGGACCAAGGCGATTCGGAGACTCGAAGCAACCATCGCCGCGAGTATGGCCGCTCCCTCCGCCGGGGCAACCGCGCAAACGCAACGCTGTCGCCCAGGAAATGGGGCTTGCCTCGCGGGAGGGAGGCCACAAGCTCCGGGGGTGTCTTCTCCCGAGGAACCCCGGGTCGGCGCGCCGCCCACCTGGGAGCTCGTCGGACTCGTCGCCAGCCTCATGGCACTCAACGCCCTGGCGATCGACATCATGCTGCCGGCGCTGGACCGCATCGCCGCGGAGTTCGCGGTCGCGGACGCGAACGATCGCCAGCTCGTCGTCGTGGCCTACGTCCTCGGCTTCGGCGTGCCGCAGCTCTTCTATGGACCGCTCTCCGACCGCATCGGCCGCAAGCCCGTCACGCTCCTGAGCCTGCTCGGCTACACGCTGACCGGCATCGCGTGCGCCTTCGCGGGCAGCTTCTACGCGCTCCTCGCGCTCCGCTTCGCCCAGGGGCTCTTCGCCGCCGGTTGTCGGGTCACGGCGATCGCCGTCGTGCGCGACGTCTACAAGGGCCGCGGCATGGCCCGGATCATGTCGCTGGTGATGACCGTCTTCATGGTCATCCCCATCGCGGCGCCCGGGCTCGGTCAGCTCGTGCTGATGGTCGCGCCCTGGCAGTGGTGCTTCCACGTGCTCGGCATCGCCGGCGCGGGGCTCTTCCTCTGGGTCACGCTCCGGCTTCCGGAGACGCTGCCCACCGAGAAGCGCTCGCCCCTGAGCGTCGGCGGCACGCTGAAGGCCTACGCCGCGGTCTTCAAGAACCCCGTCTCGCGCGGCTACACGCTCGCGGCCGGCATCATCTTCGCGTCGCTCTTCGCGTACATCTCGTCCTCGGAACAGGTCTTCCGCGAGGTCTTCGGCGTCGGCGACGCCTTCGCGCTCTACTTCGCCGGCATCGCGGTCGCGCTCTCGGTGGCGAATTTCCTGAACTCGCGACTCGTGGAGAAGTGGGGCATGCGCCGGCTGGGTCACGGGGCCGTGCTCGGCTTCACCGTCACCGCGGGGATCCTGCTCACGCTGACCCACTCGTTCGGCGACCGCCTCGAGGTCTTCCTGCCGCTCTTCGCGCTCTGCTTCGCCTGCTTCGGGATGATCGGCGCGAACTTCAACGCCCTGGCGATGGAGCCGCTCGGCCACATCGCGGGCACGGCGTCGGCCGCCTTCGGCTTCATCACGACGACGCTCTCCGGCGTGCTCGGCGGGCTCGTGGGCCGCGCCTTCGACGGCACGACCGTGCCGCTGCTGAGCGGTCTCGTCGTGCTCGGCGGCACCAGCCTCTGCATGGTCCTGCTGACCGAACGGGGCCGGCTCTTCGGCGCCGACGAGGGCGGGGAGCAGCCCGGAGCGGTCGAGCCGGTGCCCGCTGGGCGCATCAGCCGACCCTGACCATCCGTTCCTGTGGGTATCCCTCCGCCTTCCTGCGCTCGCCTTCGAGTGACAGAATCGCCCGCTCGTGGACAAGCTCGTGCCGATCTCGACGCTTCTCGGCACGGTGTGGGCCCTGCTCATGCCGGCCACACCGGAGCTCGACGCGTCCGCCGAAGCGGCCCCCGAGAAGACGGAGGTCGTGGCCGAACGAGTGGCCGCCGAGCCGGTCGAGGTGATCGACCCACACGCGCTCCCCGAGCCGGTCTTTCCGACCATCGCCGACTGGCAGCAGCCGCTGCGCCGCTGCGCTCGCCGAGGACGTCGGCGCTTCTGCGATGGCCCGCGCCAGATCCCCGCCCCCCACGGTGAGGCCGCCGAGCTCGCGGCACGCCTCGGGCTCGAGGGTCGCGACGGCTGGTTCACGGTCATGGGTGGCGCCGCCCCCCACGAGGTCCTCGTGGAGGTCCCCGGCGACTCGAGCGACACTCTGCTCTGGCCCGTCGAAGACGGCTTCATGGGCCGCGGCTTCGGTCACACCCGGCGGGGCCGGCTCCGCCATCGGCTCCATCGTGGCGTGGACATCCCCGCGCCGGTCGGCTCGCTGGTGCGCGCCGCCCACGACGGGCTGGTGGTCTACGCCGACAACTCGGTCGAGGGTTACGGCAACATGGTCGCGATCCTCCACCCGGGCGACACCCGCACCGTCTACGCGCACCTGAAGCGCGCGGCGGTCTTCGCGGGCCAGACCGTCGAGCGCGGTCAGGTCATCGGCGAGGTCGGTCGCACCGGGCTGACCTACGCGCCGCACCTGCACTTCGAGTATCGGGTGCGTGCGCGCGCTCGAAACCCGCGCCGCCGCTTCGTCGAGCGACCGAGCTACGAGGAAGAGCGACGGATGATGACCGAGGCCGCGCGCCGGCGCCGCGAAGGCCAGGCGCTGCTCGCCGAGCGCCGCGCCGAGCGCGAGGCACGGCAGGCACGACGCGCCGAACGTGACGCTCGCTAGCGACGCCGCCGAAGCCACGCGAGCGCGAAGAGCAGCGGGAAGGCGCCGCCCGCGGTGCCGCCGGTCGCACAGCCGCAGCCGTCGCCGGGGTCCGCGCCCGAGTCGCCCGAGTCGTCCCCGCGCGGGCCCGCGTCGCTCGGCCCGACGCTCGCGTCGGGGTCCGGCTCTACCGATCCGTCGTGCCACTCGAAGGCGCCGACGTCGATCGCGTCCCCTTGTGGTCGCGGGATGCCGTCGAAGTCGAACGCGGGCGCGTCCTCGGCGGAGCCGCCGTTCACCGCGGCCGAGCCCTCGAGTAGGCGCAGGTCGAAGCCCGCGGGATCCACGAAGAGCGCGGCCGGGTCGTCGAAGAGGAGGTTGTGGTCTTCGACCGAGTCGTTCGCCTCGAGGGTGATCGTCTCGGCGAGGTTGTTCCGAATGGTGATGTTCTCACTCGGCGTGCCGTCCTTGTGCGCGCTGACGTCGATCCACGGTGGCCCCGGTCGTTCGCCGCGGCGCACGTCGAGCACCGTGTTGTTCACGATCCGGAGGTTCCGCGCGCCGAGAAAGGTGATGCCGTGCCAGTGGTTCACGATGACCACGTTGTTCTCGACCACCCAATCCTCGAAGAAGCCGTCGAAGCAGCCCACCCCCTGCGCCGAGCCCGCGAAGGGGCGGTCGGGGTCCTCGAAGCCGATGAAGAGGTTCCCGCGGAGCACGACACCGCGGACGACGCCGGTTCCGGGCGACCCGTCCTCGCCGACCGACCAGGACTGGAAGAAGTCGTCGTGGTGGTCGTCCACGTCGTAGGCGTTCTTGACCACGTTGCCCTCGAAGAGGCCGTAGTCGCCGATGCCCCGGAGCCCGTCGCGGCTGAAGTTGTCGACCAGGTTCCCGAGCACCCGCGCGTTCGGCGAGTCGTGCGCGATGGAGATCCCGTAGCCAACGTTCCGCACGCGGTTGTTCCGGAAGGTCGTGTCGGGGGCGCGAGAGCTCATGCCGGTCCCCGGCAGGTCCGCCCAGTCCGTTGCGGACCAGTCGGCGACGACGTCGTCGGTCGTCGAGAAGATGTCGCAGTCCTCGACGGTCACGCCGCTGCTCGAGCCGTGGATGCTCACCATCGTGCCGCGCTCGTACGGGTCGGCGTACGAGAGGCTGATGGAGAGGCCTCGAACGACGACGTCCGTCGCGCCCTGGAGAGTCAGGGTGCGCAGCCGTGGGGTCTCGCCCTCGGCCGCCGCGACCGTGACCCCGCTCCCGCCGATGGTCAGGTCGCCGTAGTCGCCCTCGTGCAGCCAGATCGTATCGCCAGCGCCAGTCGCGTCGGTGGCGTCGGCCACCGTCCCGAAGGGCGCGCCCTCGGTGCCGTCGCCGCTGGCGCCAGGGGAGACGTGGACGTCCCGAGCCGCGGCCGGTGCAGCGACGGAGAGGAGAGCGAGCAGGCAGAAAACGCGCACGATCCCAAAGTACGGGGCCTCGCTCCGGGATGCGTTTACATTTTGATCGTGGTCCGTTGGTGGCTGATGGTCTGGCTCGTCATGGCGTGTGGCGAGAGCTCCACGCCACCGATGGATGCGGGCGGGAGCGACTTGCATCCCAGTCCGGACGCCGGCGATCCGACCTGCCCGGCGCCACCCGGGGCGCACCCGTCGGTCGGCACTGGTGTCCCGAGCCCCGGGTGGCGCTGCATCCGCGATCCGCGCTTCCTGACGGCACCGCGCGATGTTGCGGTCGCGGGCGGCTCCATCTTCGTGAGCGAGATGGGCTCTGGCCGGATCGTCGCCGTCGGCGAGACCGTCGACGTGGTCGCCGAGGGGCTCGCGGCGCCCATCGGATTGCGGATGCTCCCGGACGGCGACCTGCTCGTCGCCGAGGAGGGCGCGGGCTCGATCGCTCGCATCGACGTGGCCAGCGGCGAGCGGATGGAAGTGCTCGCCGATCTGAGCGCAGTCACCTACCTCGAGCTGGGTCCGGATGGCGCAGCCTACGTCTCGTCGTTCCGCGAGGTCGCCCGGACCGGGACGGGCGTGGTGTGGCGCGTGGACCTGGAGACCACCGAGCGGACCGCGTACGCGACCGGCCTGCACGTCCCCGAAGGGCTCTTCTTCGAGGGCGACGCCCTCCGGGTGGTGGAGTGGCACCTGCCGTCGGCGGTGGTGGGTTTCCCCGCGGGTGGCGGCGACGAGGCCATGGAGCTCGGCGCCGGCTACGAGAACGCCTATGGCCTGGTGAGCGATCGGGAGGGTGGCTTCATCGTCGGCGACCACGCCGGTCGAATCGTGCGACATCGCGCGGACGGCTCGACCGAGGTCCTGCTCGACGGGATCGGCCGCCCCGGCGGGATGGCGTGGGCGGCGGACGGTGCGCTGCTGATCGCCGAGTTCGTGGACTTCGGCGCGCCGGGTCACCTGATCCGACTGGAGCCGCGCTAATCTCCTCGCATGGGGTATCGGGACGAGCTGGAAGCGCTGAGGGTCAATCACGAGATCGTGAGCAGAGAGCTGGAGGCCGCGCGGGCGAAAGCCGCGGACGGAACCGAGCGTGCCGGGCGGCTCGAGCGAGAGCTGGACCTGGCGAAGAGCCGCATTGCCGGGCTGGAAGATCTCCTCGGTGGGGACCTGGGCGAGCGGGCGCTGCGGAGGCGAACGATGCGTCGCGCGCTCACGCTCGTCGCCGTGATCCTCGTCGCCGGCGTGGGCTTCATGATGAAGACGCAGCTCGAGAGAGCACGGCAGATCACCGAAGAGGCCATGACGCAGTCCGAACAGCGAGTCGCCCGGGCCGCTGCGTGTGAGGCAGCGCTGGAGCAGGCGCGCGCCGAGTCCGAGCAGGTCCGGGAGCAGTATCGGCGGCTCTTCGAGCGCTTCGTCGGTCAGGGCGCCCGTGACAGCGAGCGCGGCGCGCGCTAACTGAAGGGCGCATGCGCTACGAAGGACGCATCTACCGGCCCCCCTCCGAAGCGGACGCCTACATCCTGCAGGCGACGATCGGGTGCTCGTGGAACCACTGCACCTACTGCGACATGTACCGGGACAAGGAATTCCGGGTCCGGGACCTGGACCAGACCCTGGAAGACCTGGACGCCGCGGCGAACGCTGCCGGCGGGCGCATCGAGAAGCTCTTCGTGGCCGACGGCGACGCGCTCATCATGGACCTGGACCACTGGCGTCCGATCCTCGAGCGGGCACGGGAGCGACTCCCCCGGCTGCGGCGGGTCTCCTGCTACGCGATGGCGCGGAACGTCGCGGCCAAGAACGACGACGAGCTGAAGGAGCTCGCGGAGCTCGGGCTGACGCGCCTCTACATCGGCCCCGAGTCCGGCGACGACGTCACCCTCAAGCGCATCGCCAAGGGCGACACCTTCGAAGGGCACGCCGAAGCCGCGCGGCGCGCGAAGGCCGCGGGCATGGAGCTCAGCGTCATCGCGCTGCTGGGCATCGGTCAGGACCGCGCCGAAGAGCACGCCAAGAAGACCGCGGAGCTCGTCACCGCGATGGACCCGGAGTTCTTCGCGGCGCTCACGGTCACGGTCGTCCCGGGCACGCCGCTGGCCAAGCTCCGCGCCAAGGGGAAGTTCGAGGTGCCGCCGGTACCCGAGCTGCTGATGGAGCTGCGGACCATGGTCGCCGAAGCGCGCCCGACCGACTGCCTCTTCCGGACCAACCACGCCTCGAACTACCTGCCCCTCGGCGGCCGTCTGCCTCGGGACCGCGAGCGCATCGTCGCGATCATCGACGAAGCGGTCGACGGCCGGATCCCCCTTCGCCCCGAGCACCACCGAGGGCTCTGATGAGCGCCCTCCCCCGCGCCTTCGCTCGCCGACCCAGCCGCGGCCACTGTCCGCGCTGCGACCGGGAGCGCCGCTACGAGGTGCCTTCGCGGGTCTGGGTCGTGCTCAAGGTGGTCTGGTTCGCGACCATCGTCTTCATGGCCGTGTGGACGCTGGCGATCAGCGCGGACGTCACCTTCATGACGCCCTTCGCCATCACCATCCTCTTCGGCGGCGGCTTCATCTTCGACCGGGCGTCCGAGCCGATCCGCTGCAGCTACTGCCGCCTGCCGATCGAGCAGTGAGCGATTTGCCGGCGAACGGGCGCCCAGCGACACTGCGGCCGTGATCTCGGCACGACCGTTCCTGGTGCTCCTGGTCGTCTGGTGCGGTTGTCCCTCACCAGCCGTGAGCCCGGACGGTTCGCCGATGGCACCAGACTCGGACACGGAGGTCGACTGTGACTTCGACCCGCGAGCCGAGGTCGATGCAGACGGGGACGGCGTCTACGACTTCCTCGAACCCTCGGCCGAGCCCGACATCGACGAGGACGGGCTCGCGAACCCCGTGGACCCCGACTCCGACGGCGACGGGATCCCCGACCAGGTCGAGGCGGCACAGCTGACCCGGTGCGACATCCCCATCGACTCGGATGGGGATGGCCTCGTCGACATGATCGACACGGACTCCGACGACGATGGCGTGCCCGATGCCGTCGAGTGGATCACGGACGGGCTCGACTGGCGCCTCCCCGACTCCGACGAGGATGGTTGCCCCGATGGCGTCGTGAACGAGGGACTGGAGTGTGGGCCGCACGACCTCGTGTTCCTGCCTTGCACCGATCCTCCGCAAACGCGTCGCTTCCTCTCGTTGCGATGGGATGGCCCGGAGACCCTCGGCTATCTGACGTTCCAGGTCCTCAACGAGATCGGCACCCCCATGATGGTCGCTCCTCCGGCCACCGCGAGTACGCGAAGCGTCACGCCGGCAGATGGCGCGAGCCCCGACGACGAGGGCTTCGCGGAGGTCCGACCAGGCGCCACGGTGGTATTTCGGATCACCGAGCGGAACGTCGACGACCCCGCGCCGCTCATGGTCTATCGGTGGGTGGGGGCGGACACGGTCAGCGACGCCATCCCGTTCGAGGGGCGCGTGCTCATCTCCGGTCGACCAGGCTGTCATGCGTTGTTCTGAGCCCTGTCGTTCCCCAAGTGGCGGCTCGCGCAGCCCCCGCTACGCTGAGCGCATGAGGTGGGCCGGACATCGCTCATGGAGCGTGGCGTTCGCGGTGATGGTGTTGGGGGCATGCGCCGAGCCGGAGCGCACGACTCCCCCGGACTACGACCTGCCGGAACCGCCCGAGACGGTGCGCCCGGACGCACCATCGGTCTCCGGAGGAACGCTCCTACTCGCCTCGTCGGGGACGCTCTTCGCCGCCGACCCCGCTCGAGACGTGATCCACGCCGTGCGCGACTTCGGTACCGCAGCAGAGTCCATCGCCACCCGAGCGCTCGAGCCTGGCGACGAGCCGGGTCGACTGGTCGAAGACTCGGCGGGTCGCGTTCACGTCGCGCTCCGTGGCGGTGGCGCGGTGGTCACCCTGAGCGGAGGCGGATCCATTCTCCGACGGCGCTCCGACGTGTGCCCCGCGCCGCGCGGATTGGCTCACGATCCGGTGACCGACCACATCCTCGTCGCGTGCGCCGGCGGTGAGCTGGTGTCGTTGGAGGCGAGCAACGGCGCGGAGGCACGACGGGTGTTCGTCGACACGGACCTCCGCGACGTGGTGGTCACCGCCAGTGGTTGGTTCGTGAGCCGCTTCCGCAGTGCGGAGCTCCTCACGCTCGACGCGTCGGGGGCAGTCGTCGCGCGTCGCGCTCCCGTGAGCGTCACGCACCGGGTCGTGACGGGCGAGTTCGTCTCCGCGCTCCCCCACGTCGCGTGGCGGACCCTCGCCACGCCGGACGGAGACGTCCTGATGCTCCATCAGCGCGCATTCTCGAGCCCGCTCGAAACGACGCCCATGGGCGTCCCTTCCACCCAGTACTACGGGCGGGTGATCTCCGGCTGTGCGACGTCCGTCGTTCAGACGACGGTCACGCGCTTCCCCGCTGACGGGAGCGACGCTCCTCCGGGCCCGGTGATCGACGCGATGCCCCTGGCGGTCGACATGGCCATCGCGCCCGATGGGACGCGCTTCGCAGTCACGAGCGCAGCCACATCGCGGGACTACACCCGGACCTATCCGCTGGAGGCGGCCGTCACGCTGGACGCCAGCGAGTGTCTGGGCAGGGTGGACGAGTCGTTCACGAGCGGCGGCGCGAGCGTGGTCTGGCACGACGAAGCGGTCGTGGTCCAGATGCAGGCAGAGTCGCGGATTCGGGTCCACGATCCCGATCGGGACTTTGGCAGTCTCCACTCGATCCCGCTCCCACAGGAGCTCGGCATCGACTCTCCTGGCTACCGTCTCTTCCACGACGTCGGCACCTCGAACATCGCCTGCGCTTCGTGTCACCCCGAGGGTGGCGAGGACGGCCACTCGTGGGACTTCGAGGACGCCCCTCCCCGGCGGACGCAGACGCTCCTGGGTGGAATCATGGCGACCGCTCCCTTTCACTGGAACGGAGAGCACGAGGGGCTCGAGAGCCTGATGGTCGTGACGTTCACTCAGCGGATGCAGGGCGGCGAGCTCGACGCTCGGGACCTCGCCGAGCTCGGCGGGTGGCTCGACGGACTGCGGGCGCTGCCGGCCCCACCCACCGATGCCGAACGCGTTGGCTTGGGTGCCGAGGTCTTCGTGATGGCCGGCTGCGAGAGCTGTCACGCGGGCGTTCTCCGGACGAACAACGACACCGTCGACTTCGGCGAAGGGACCGAGGCGCTGCAGGTCCCGATGCTCCGCGGTGTCGCCCACCGGTCTCCCTGGCTCAACGATGGGTGCGCGAGCTCCCTCGAAGAGACCATCGACGGAAGCTGCGCACCCGGACACGAGAGCGTCGTGCCGCTGACGGCAGAAGAGACGAGCGCGCTCGTCGAGTACCTCCGCTCGCTCTGAGCCTCACGGCGTCAGCGTCGTGGTCTCCACCGTTCGCTCGGCGACCTCGGACTCCTCGAAGGCGAGGGGCTCGTACTCGCCTTCGACCCAGCCTTCGGTGCGGTCGTCCCAGAACTGGCTGTCCGGGTCGCCACTGACACCACCGATGAAGTTGACCAGCGCCCGTGGGCTGCCGCTCTCGTCGAAGCTGGCGACCATCCGGTAGACGGCGCCGCCGGTGACGTCCATGCGCTCCACGGGACCGTCCCCGCCGAGGAAGCTCGCGTCCGCGACGTTCACCGTCCCGTCGGCACCGTCGGTGGGAACCCAGTCGCGCTCGTAGCGACCGCCGACGTTCGTGTTGAAGACGGCGCCATGGACGTCGCCCCAGGAGTAGGCATCGGGCTCGAGGCTGCCAAAGGTGTCGGTCAGGTAGGTCGCCGCCTGGTCGAGCGCGGCGTACGCATGGCCGCTCGCGGGGCCGTCGACGATGTCCGGCGCGAAGAGGAGCGCGAGCCGGACCCACTTGAGCACGTAGATCGACGAAGCGTCGATGAGCGGCTCGAAGAGGATCGAGAGCTCGTCGGCGAGGATCCGCTCCGCGAAGAAGTAGACCCAGGCCTGGAAGAGGAGCGCATCCGCCGATGGGCGGTCCATGCGCTGGTCCCACGCCCCGAGGCGCGCCACGAGCCCCGCGAGGTCGTCGCGATCCCGGTAGTCGACCAGCGCCTCGTCGGCCTCGAGCCCCTCGGCAGCTTCGAGGAGGGTCGGTAGGATCAGCTCGGCGACCACGCTGTGCGTGTCCTGCTGCAGGGTGCGGAAGTCGTCGGGGGTCACGTCGCCCCGGTCCGCCAGGCGCTCGAGCTCACCGCCGATGCGATAGCCGCGGGTCCCCGGGTCGAACCAGACGCCGTAGTAGAAAGCGTCGCCCTCGAGCGCGCCGTCGCCGGTGAAGCCGTAGTTGTCGTTGTTGGCGCTCGCGATCCAGCCGGTGGTCTCCGCGCGACTGCGCGGGAGCTGCTCGAGCGAGAGGAAGTCCCCCGTCCACGCGCTGTTCGCGTCATCGCCGTCGAGCACCGCCCACGGCTCTCCGAAGGTCCCCGGGGTGCCGCGATCGGGCACCCGCGGGCTCGACCGGTAGGTGATGCCATCGGCGGTCGCGGCGACGAAGTTGAAGGCGCCGAGCTCCATCCGGTCGACCGCGCTCTCGAAGTCGTCGAGCGTCCGGGCGGTGTCCACGCCGTGGAACGCGTCGGCTTCGGTGGTGGGCGTGTCCCCGGCCCAGCGCACCATCACCCGGCGGTTGCCATCGGTGAGCGGCAGCGGAGCGAAGCCGCGCGGCAGGAGCACGCCGTGACCCGGCACGTCGATGATGGTCTCGGTCTGCGCGTCGTCGCCGGCCACTGCGAAGTACTCGGCGCGGCGGGCGATCGGCACGGGCTCGCCGCCGATCCGTACGGTGTCGTCGTCGGCGACGTCGACCGCCACCAGATCCATCCAATCGGGGTAGGTGGTCGTCGCGGTCCAGACCACGTCTTCGTTGTGGCCGAGCTGAACGGCGGGGGTGCCCACGAAGGAGAAGCCCACGGCGTTGAAGGTGCCGTCGAGGGCGTGGACGTGCTGCGCGAAGAAGATCGACGGCGACTGCAGGGGCTGGTGCGGATCACCAGCGATCAACGGGCGACCGTCGGCGGTGTGACGCCCGTCCATCGCCCAGTTGTTGCTGGCGCCAGGTCGGAGCTCGCGGACTCGCTCGGTGAACGCGCGGAGCCGTTCGGCCGCGTCGGGCGGCAGCGGCGCCGGGGGCAGGCTCGTGGGCAGGGGGTCGCCCACGTCGCCGACCGCCGGCCGCTCGTCTTCGGGCAGGACATAGGTGGGGACCATCGGTCGCCACGCCTGACCACCGAAGGCCGTCCAGATCTCCGGCGCGTAGCGGCGAATCAACGACGCCAGGAGATCGAACTCGATCTGGTTCGCGTTGCTGAAGAGCAGGAGCTTGCCGACCGTGTAGGCGTCCTCGGTGCGCCAACGCTCGGGCTCGAAGCCGAGCTCGTCGAAGCCGTAGGGCATGGCCACTTCGCCGCCGAGCACTTCGTCGATGAAACGGTTCACGCCGGCGGTCCACGCGACGATGAGCGAGTGCGAGTCCGGATGCTCCGCCCGAGCGAGCGCCGCGTTCTCGCGCCCCATCCGAGCGATGTTCACGCTGCGCAGCAGAATGTCGTCGTCGATCTTGTCGGGCAGGACCTCCGCCCGGCGACCCTGCGCACGCAGCCGGATCAGCGACATCTGGAGCAGCCGGTCGCGGGCCTGGGCGTAGCCGGCTCCGTAGAACGCATCCGCCGCATCCGCCCCCTGGACGTGCGGGATACCGAGGTCGTCGCGACGGATGGTCACCTCGCCGGAAGGCATGAAGCTCTCGGACTCGTCAGGGCCGAGATCTACCCCCAGATCCGGAGGTGCCGCGTCCTCCAGAGGCCCAGCGTCGACGGCCGTCACATCGTCGTCATCGCCACAGCCCACCAGAACCGCTAGAACGCAAATTGACACTCGGTGCAAGTTACTCACGTGCGCATCATACCGATCCTCTGGCCTTCGAACGGAAGCCTGCATCAGCTGAAAGCTCGCGAGAGCTGCGCTAGGGTGCCGACGATGCCCGCGAGCGAGTGGAGGGACCCGAGCGGCCAATGGCGGGGGATGCGCGTTTGACCGCAGAGAAGCCGGACGGGCGCTGGTTCCCGGAGCACGCGAAGACCCAGATCGGTCCGGTCGATCAGCCGCCGTCCATCGAGCTCGAGCTCCCGGACGAGCTCCTCCCAGCCGCGGCGAGCTCCCGCTACGAGCAGCAGGGCCACCTGGGCGCCGGCGGTATGGGCGAGGTCGCGCTCTGCCTCGACCACGCCATCGGCCGGCAGGTCGCGATGAAGGTCGCGCACGAGGAGCTGCACGAACGTGGCGACATTCGCGCGCGCTTCCTGCTCGAAGCGCGGGTCCAGGCGCAGCTCGAGCACCCGTCGATCGTGCCCGTCTACGATCTCGGCCGCGCCGAGGAAGGCGCCCCCTTCTTCACGATGCGCCGGGTGAAGGGCCGCACCCTCGAGCAGGTGCTCGAAGCGCGCCGCGCTGGCGACGCGGACGTCCTCGAGCGCTTCGGCGAACGGCGGCTGCTCTCTGCGTTCGCGCAGCTCTGCTTGGCGCTCGACTTCGTCCACGAGCGTGGCGTGGTCCACCGCGACCTGAAGCCAGCCAACATCATGTTCGGCGAGTACGGAGAGGTCTATCTGCTCGACTGGGGGCTCGCGAAGGTGCTCGGCACCGACGATCCGGCCACGAACGAGACGGAGGCCATCGACCCCCAGGGGACGCTCAAGGACTCGTCACCGCAGACTCAGTTCGGGACCATCATGGGCACCCCCGGCTACGTGGCACCGGAGCTGGTCGGGAAGAACCCCGTTCTCACCGCCAAGGCCGACGTCTATGGGCTCGGCGCCCTGCTCTTCGAGCTCCTCACCGGCGAGCCGCTCCATCGGGGCGAGTCCATCGTCAGTCTGATTCGCTCCACCGAAGCGCCGGTCGACGACCGCGTTCGGAACGTGGAGACCCCGCTCGCCCCGGAGCTCGAGTCCCTGGTGCTCTGGGCCACCGCGCTCGACCCCGGCCAACGATGCCCGAGCGCACGCGCGCTCCACGACGGAATCGAGCGCTACCTGGACGGCCACCGCGACTCTGAGCGACGCCGCCAGCAAGCCGACGCGTTGGTCGCCGAGGTCGACGCGCACGACGAAGGGGAGTCGCTCGACCCGGAAGAGATTCGGCGGCAGTCACTCGCGAAGCTCGGCCGCGCGCTGGCGCTGGACCCGACCCACCGGGGCGCCCTCGAAGGGCTCGTCGGGTTGCTCACCGACCCACCGCCCCTGCTCCCCGAAGAGGTGCGGGCCGAGCTCGAGGAGCAGGAGGCCAAGCAGACGCGCCAGGCGGGACGCATCGGCGCGGTGGTCTTCCTCGGGCTCAACCTCTTCATCCCGCTGGTGCTGCTCACCGGGATGCGGACGTGGCTGCCGGTGATCCTCTTCTCCACGCTCACCACGCTCACGGGCGTCGCGAGCTGGCTGGTGTCCCGCCTCGAGCGGCCGACGACGCGCTCCGCGACCATCGTCTTCGGCCTGGCGCTGGCGACCGCCGCCTCGACCTCCTCGTTGATCGGGCCCTTCCTGATCTCGCCGCTGATCATCGTGGTGGTGACCCTGCTCTTCACGCTGAACCATCCGCCGCATTACCGGATCCCGTTCATGGTGGCGGGGCTGCTCGCGGCGTTGCTCCCGATCTCGCTCGAGTGGTTCGGCGTGGTGCCGCCCTCGATGACGTTCACCGAAGATGGGCTCCAGATCCTACCGCGCAGCTCGGACCTGGCGCGGGTCCCCACCCTGGCCCTGCTGACCATCGTCTCGCTCGCCGTCATCGCGATCGCCGGCGGCGCGATCGGGCCGATCCGCAAAGAGCTCGACAAGGTGCAGGCGCGGCTGCGCATGCAAGCGTGGCAGCTCAAACAGATGGTGCCGGCCTCCACCGACGAGGTGAAGGCCGACCCCGAAGAAGAAGCGAAGGAAGAGCCCCAGTGAAGCGAACGCTGACGCTGATGTTTCTCTGTGCGTGCGCGCCGACACCGGTCGTCACCGGCGGCGGGACGACCCCCGACGGAGCCGCCTGGTTCGCGGTGACCGAAGGGAAGGAGCTCACCTTCTACCGCTGCGAGCCGTCCGGCTGCGCCTCGGTGCCGCGCGCGAACGCAGGGGCCAGCAGCGCCGACGGGGCTCCTCGGCCGGAGCCCGAGCCGGAGCCGGCCGCCGAAGAGCCCGCGCCGGCCGACGAGCCCGGCGATGCCGAAGAAGCCGGCGGAGCCGAAGAACCGGGGGACGAGAGCGGCCCGCCCGACGAGGAACGAATGGACCTGATGGAGGGCGTCTTCTGAGATCCGGCCGAGCGTCCCAGCGGATGGGCGCATGGCCTCAGCCGCGCTGAGTGCCGAAGCTGTCGCCGAGCCAGAGGCCCACGACCTCCCGGACGCTCGAATGCTCGCGCGGGGCGAGCGGTAGCTCGAGCGGCGGCGACTGCGCCGGGCAGCGCAGGTCCTCGTCGACCAGCGCGCCGATGCCGCCATGTGGGCGCAGCCGTTCGACGACCGCGAGCTGGTGCCGCGACTCGAGAGCGGCGAAGCGCTCGCGCAGCACGCTGCGGCACCACGCTCGGTGAGCGTTGGTGCGGGTCCCCTCGAATCGAAAGGGACCCGCCTCGAAGTCGAAGCGCGACTCGCCAGCCGAGAGCGCCCGAGCGTTGGCGCGCAGATAGGGCAGGTAGATCTGGCACACGCGCCCGAGCAGCTCGTCGAAGCCTCGGCCGGTCGGCGGCGCGTGACTCGCGCCCGCGTCGAGCTCGGAGGCCCGAGCGGCCCACATGCGCGCCACCCAGGCCCACACCCGCGGGGCCTCGCGACGCATCACGATCGCCGGATCCGGGTCACACGCGAAGTGGCGGAACATCGGCCCCATGAAGCCGATGTCCACGATGCTCGGTCGCTCGCCGCCGAGGAACGGACGCTCGGCGAGGATTGCCTCGAGCGAGCGGAGCTCGACCAGGTAGGCGTCACGGACCGCCCGCGACGCATCCTTCGACATGCCATCGCCGCTCAGCCAGGCCACGTGCTGCCGCCGCGCGAAGATGCGCGCCAGGAGCTCCGCGGGCACGGGCAGATCGTGCAGCACCTCGCGGGCGATCCGTCGGCCGAGGTGTCGCCGGGTGGTCTCGGGCACCCAGCGCCACCACATCGCCGGACGCCAGAGCCACTCGTCGCAGTAGTCCTCGACGAGCGCACCGATGAACGCCTCGACCGGATCGACGGGAACGACCGGCGGCGACGGATGTCGCTCTTCGAGCCAGCGGATCATGGTGCTCGACTCGCGGAGCCAGGTCCCATCCTCGAGCTCCATCGCGGGCACCTGAGCCACGCCGGTCCGCCGACCCACGTGCCCGACCAACGTTCGATGGGTCACCGTCTCTCGACGGTAGGGGATCTCCTTGTAGCGGAGATACGACTCCACCTTCCCGCTGAAGTAGGAGATGTCCATCACGTGGAGGGTCGGTGAGGGCATGGCCGAAGCCGACTCTACCTCCACCACCCGGATGCGTCGCGTCGCCTGGGCGCCGAGGCCTTCGTCAGCGGTGGTCGTGGAAGAAGACCTGGAGAGTGGATGGGCGGAAGAGTCGCGCGAGCGAGTAGACGCTCACGAAGATGAGCGGCGTGGGCAGCCAGAGGACGCAGGCGATCACCGAGGCGTACCAACCGCGGCGCCGTCGCTGGAGCAAACCTCGCGCGCCGATCCACGGCAGGAGGAACCACGGCGCGCACGCCACCACGATGGCGAAGGCCCCGAGCAGCCCCTTCGTTCCAACGCCATTGCGGACGATCCACGCGAGGTTGCGGATCCCCTGCAACGAGAGGTGGGGTTCGGGGAAGTAAGCCGCCGCAAAGACGATGGCACCGATGAGAGCGCCCAGGATGCCCGCCAGGGCCAGCCCCCTCAGGGCCCTCCCCCACCGACGCAGGCCGAGCTCGTCGAGGTCGTCGGTCTCGGCGACTCCATCCTGGAGTCGCGCGAGCCGCTCCTCCACCTGGGCGCGCGCTCGCTCCGCCGCTTCGGCTCTGGCTCGTGTTCGTTCGAGCTCTCGGTCCAAGGAGTCCACCCGCAGGTGGAGCGCCAGCCCGGTGTCGCGGTATCCCATGCTCCGGTCTCGACAGCGGCTCGCCGGAGTTGTTCCCGCTCGGCCGCGGAACCGTCCTTCGGCCCTCGCGCGGTCGTCGGCGTCCGCGTCCGTCGACGGATCGTCGGCGAGCCGAGTGCGGGCACTCGACTCGCCGACCCCGGACTAGCGGTTCTCCATCCGCCAGCGGCGCACGATGCTCACGCGACCGACCGTGGTGCGGGTGCCCTCCACTCGGAAGGGGATCCGCTGGCGGTCGTCGCGCGCTCGGATCTCGAGCGTGCCGTTGATGGGGGTGGTGTCGTTCGGGTCCACGCGGTTCACCTCGATGTAGTAGGTGCCCACGCCCGCCCGGCGGAGACCGACGCGCTCGTGACCGATGCGCCGCGCGTCCTCGCCGACCACGTTGGTGCGGCCGCCCATCCAGCTGAGGCGGGTGCCCTGCGGCGTGACGAGGGTGATGTCCACGTCGCTGCCGCCGGTCCATGTCGCCTCGGCCATCAGGTCGCCGCGGACGCTCTCCGGGCTCGGGGCGGTCGAGGCCGCCTGACGCACGCTCTCGCGATCGTCGGCCGAGACGGCGTCGAGGAGCCGGTTCGCGGCCTCCGGGCGACCCAGCGAACGCTCGCAGCGGACGGCGGCGGCGACGATGGTCTCGTCGTTCGGACGAATCTCCGCGAGGGCCACGCGGTGGGCACAGGCTCGGGGCGCCTGGTTGGAGCGCTCGAAGGCGTTCGCCATGCGCTCCTGGAGCACTCGCGACTCGGGCTGGAGGTCGACGATGCCGCTGAGGAGGCGGAGCGCCTTCTCGCGGTCACCGCGGCGGCCGACGACGTCGGCGAGGTAGGTGAGCGCCTCCGGGTCGAGCCGGTCACGCTCCATCCACTCGCGGGCGACCTCTTCGGCGCGCTCGAGGTGGCCGGCCCGGGAGAGTGCACGGACCAGGTCGCGGTGCCGGTCGCGGCTGTCCGGGCTGGCGCGGAGCGCCTCCTCGGCCACGCGCACGGCGACCATGTCGCGCTCGCGTACGCCGTCGCGGCTGATGCGCCCCTCACGGAACCAGACCTTCCGCATCCAGCGGCCGGGGCCGCGGCGGCGGCGGCGGGCCACCGGCTGCTGCGGTCGAGCCGCAGACTCGTCGCGGTCGGCGCTGCTCTCCGTGCCGGTCGCCTCGGCCACGGGCTCGGGCTCGGGCTCGTTCATCGGCTCCTCTGGTCGGGGGGCCGGGTCGGCGTTTCGACGACGACGCTCCTGCCGCGTGTTGGCGGCGAGCATGTCGTCGAGCTCGCCGGCGTTGTCGCCGAAGCGAGCGGGACCTGCAGCGCTACGCGACGAGGAGCGAGGCGCACTGCTCGCCGAGCCCAGACCGTAGCCCGCGCCGCCGCCCCCACGGCCGCGTCCGGCCAGGCCGAGACCGCTGAGTGCGCCGATCGTGCCCAGGTCGCCGCCGAGGGCACCGAGGATGCCCGCGTTCGCCGCCTCGCTCTCGCCGTAGACCATGTCTTCCTCGCCGGTCCACTGGACCGAGGCGCGGGCCCGGTCGACGCCGAACGCACGGAACATGGCTTCGCTCTCGAGGACGAGGAGCGAAGTCTCGCGGCTCATCACGCCATAGGCCTTGGAGAGGGCGATGATGCTCGCCTGGTTCTCCGAGCGACCCTCGTTCTCCATCGCCTTGATGCGCTCCGAGGCCCACAGGCGCGGCACGAAGGCGTTGCCTGCGGCGGTCTCGGTCTGCAGCGTGACCGGGTAGCGCTGCTCGAAGGCACCGCCGGCGGTCTTGCCGCGCAGGACGACGTCACCCGAGAGCGAGTCGCGGTCCATCCGAGCGGCGACCAGGATCTCCTGACCGTTGCGGATGGTCGGCAGCTCGGTCGGAGCGATGAGCGCGACGCCCTCGGGCATCTCGATCGACGCGGACTGGAGCGACGCACCATAGGTGGTCTCGAGGACCGCGAGGGCGGCCTGGCTCGAGCGCTGGCCGGGGACGAAGGGCACGTAGTGACCGCCGCCCCCGCGGGCCATCGAGGCGAGCGCCGGCGCGTCCGCGTCCTGGCCGATGCCGACCGTGGTCAGCTGGGCCTTGCCGTCGAGGAGCTCGCGCATCTCGTCGCCGAGGCTGCCGGCGCGGCGGTGACCGACGCTGGCGGCGCCGTCGCCGACGTAGACCAGGTGCAGCTCTCGGTCGGTGCCGCTGCGGAGCCGCTGCGCGACCTCGAGGGAGCTGCCGAGCGCGGCCACCAGATCGGAGGCACCGGCGGGCTCCTCCTTGTCGAAGAACTGCTGGATGGCCGCCGCCGTCGCGGCGTTCGGCATCCGGAAGCCACCGGAGAGCTCCCGGCAGGTCACGTCGCAGGTGAGCGCGGTGACCCGGTCGCGGCGGTCCATCTCGCTCGCCAGCGCGCTCGCCAGCCGGGTGGCGCGCTCGTAGCGCTCGCCGACCATGCTCTGCGAGGCGTCGACCACGAGCACGTAGTCGCGGGCTCGGTTGGCGGTGGCCATCGGGAGCTCCGGCTGGAGCGCGAAGACCACGTAGCCGCGATCGTCCTGCGCGAGCTGGCGGTGCTCGTCGAGCACCTCCTCGTCTTCGCGCGTCTCCTCGGGCGGAGGCGCGGTCGCGTCGCCGCGGAAGGTCCACCAGCGGATCTCCGCGTCGCCGTTCGGCATCTGGTAGTCGACGATGAGGTCACCGGCCGGGCGGAAGCTCTGGGCCGAGAAGCGCAGGCGGTCGCTGCCATCCTCGCGGGCGGACGCCATCTCGTAGCCGTGGGCCTTCGCGTTCGCGTCACCCGCGACCTTCACGTCGACCTCGAAGTGGCCGACCGCGGTCGAGTCGTCGCCGGCGTGGGCCAGCGGGTACACGTACCGGCGCTCGTCACCGTGGGGCTGGATGGTCTGCTCATAGGCGATCCGGATGCGGCGCTCGCCATTCGCGGGGATGGGGAAGATCCGAAGCTCGAAGCGACCACCCTGCTGCCATTCGAGGAGGGCGGGGTCACGCCACGGGCCGGGCACCCAGATGAACTCCTCCTGCTGCTGGCGCTGACGCTCCGGGGTCGCGTTGCGGATCACGCCGTTCCAGATGCGGCGCGCGCGGTCCTTGGCCACGAAAGCGCCCTCCTCCCACTGGCCCTCGACGTCGAGCGAGAGGCTCGCGATGCGCGCGTCGGCCGGAAGCGGGAAGCGGAAGA
Source organism: uncultured Sandaracinus sp. (assembly GCA_964462035.1). Lineage (GTDB taxonomy): Bacteria > Myxococcota_A > Polyangia > Polyangiales > Houyiibacteriaceae > UBA1660. Next base: position 114,519 of record CAYXAP010000015.1, on the reverse strand, counting down.
CCCCCTCGAGGGTCTCGTTGCCGTCGTTGCGGAAGGTCTCCTCGACCTCGGTGCGCGCGACGTTGCCGACGATGCGGACCTTCACGGAGTGGTGCGCCAACGCGAGCGGGCGCTCGGACTCCTCGCGCTCGCCGGGGCGGTGGGCGCGGAGCTCACCCAGGCCGGGGACGGGCACGTCGTCGCCGACCTCGGGCTGGAGCTCACTCCAGGCGACCGAGCCGGCGAGGTTCGTGGCAGGGACCACGTCGGGCGTGCGGTCGCTCGCGAGCAGGGCTTCCTGACCGGTCTTCACGTTGACGGCACCGCCACCGGAGCGCACGGCGACCTCGCCGCGGAGCACGCGGACGGAGCCCTCCTCCTCGCCGACCGAGACGAGGAACTTGGTGCCGAGCACCTCGACCTCACCGAGCGGCGAGTGGATGACGAAGTTGGGGCCCGCGTCGAGGTGGGCGACGTCCGAGAGGATCTCGCCACGCTTCAGCGTCAGGCCGCGACCGCGGTCGCCGACGACGACCTCGGTGTCGCGGTTGAGCGCGACGGTCGAGCCATCGGAGAGCTGGAGCAGTGCGCGGCTGCGAGCGTCGGTGCGCACGGTCGCGCCCTGCGCGACGGAAGCGCCGGCGGTGGCCCCGAGCTCCCCGTCATGGACGATGGTCACGCCGCCCTGGTCGAGCTCGGCGACCGTCGCGTGAAGGTCGTGTGCGTAGTCGGTCTGCTCGGTCGGATCGGCGTCGCCGCCGCTGAGGCCGACAACGAGCGCGACGGAGGCGGCGACGGCGAGGACACCGCCCACGCCGGCGGCCACGATGGCGCGACGCTTGTCGAGACGGTGGACGGTGCCACCCGAGCGCGCCGCTGCGCCGGACGAATCGGACTCGGTGTCGGCGGTCGGCTCTTGGTGATCGGAGGCGGTCTCGGCGATCGGCTCTCGGTTCTCGGAGTCGGAGGCGGAGGCGGTCTCGGCGATCGGCTCTCGGTTCTCGGAGTCGGAGTCGACGGTGGCGTCGGCATCGGTCTCGGATGCGCTGGCCGTCACCGCGGCGGCCGCGGCCTCGGCGAGCGCCGGGTCCTCGACCGTCGCCGCCTCACCGGCGCGCGCGTCGAGCGCGGCCATCAGGCGGCTCTCGAGATCGGCGGGCACATCGAAGTCCACGCCGGACTCGGCAACTCGCTCGGCGGCGTCGGTCGCGTCGTGGCGGAGGTCGCGGGCGTCGTCGTGGTCGGCGAGGTGGTCGGCGAAGCGATCGAGGGTGGCCTCGTCGCCGTCGACGATGGGCGCGAGGTGGTCGAGGAAGTCTTCGTGGGTCTGCTTGTCGGTGGTCATCGGAGGGCTCCAGAGGAGAGGAGAACGTCGCGGAGTCGGGCGAGGGCGCGACTGGCGCGCTTGCGGGCGGTGGCTTCGTCGATGGACTGGATCTCCCCGACCTCGCGGTAGGAGAGTCCCGCCTCGTAGCGAAGGAGCAGCGCCTCACGGTCCGAGGGCTTGAGCTCTTCGAGCCCCGCCCGGACCGTCGCGGCGCGCTGACGCCGCTCGAGGAGCTCGTCGGCTCCCTCGGCGGCGCCCTCCGCGTCGTGAATCAGTCGGAGCCGTCCGGCGCGACGAGCTCGCTTGGCGAGCCGCCGCGCGCACATCCGGCGCGCGATGCCATAGAGCCAAGGCCGCACGGCGTCGCCTCGGAGCGAGTCGAAGCCGTCGAAGGCGGCCAGGAGCGACTCCTGGAGCACCTCTTCGGCTTCGGCCTGATCGCCGAGCAACGCCATGCAGAAACGACCCACCGCGCCGCCGTGCTCACGAGCACAGAGCGCGAGAGCCTCTCTCGGCTTCCCCTCCCTCGCGAGGGCGAGCACCGGGTCGGCGCTCACCTCCGCAACTGTTCCTGCTGCCATCACGTCCTCCGAGTGACCACGAGACCCGATTTCGTGACCGTCCCGCTGGCTTTGTGACGGCAGTGACCTCCTAGAGCTCAAGTAACGGACTGATCCGTCTCAAAAGCTCCCCGACCGAACGCTCCCGCACCAGCCTGGGAGCCCATCATACGTGGAAGCGAACGCGCTCAGGGGTGGTGCTCGACCACCGACACCAGATTCCCGGGAGCCGCGGGACCGCCACGCTCGTTCACCACGTGGGCGATCGTCCCCGTTCCGCCGAGCGAGACGCTCGTCATGTGGTGGAGCCGCACGCCCTCGGCGTCGGGGACCTCGAACGAACGCTCCAGGACGACGTCCGGGTTGTGCTGGAAGAAGCAGTAGCTGCCCAATCCCCACGCCTCGTGGGTCGTGACGTGGTCGCCGACCTTGTAGGCCGCAAATCCGCGGGAGCCGCCGTCCATCCACCCTTCTTGGTTCGGCACGTCGTAGGGGATCTCGTTCTGGTAGAAGTACGTGCGACCGCGCTCACCGTTCCAGATGGTCTGGTGCGCCTGGTAGTGCTCGACGAAGAGGCCGTAGATCGTCACGTCGTCGCCTTCCACCACGAGCCCGTTCGCCGCGGTGTTGATGTCCCAGCCCACCGTGCCTCCACGGTCGGCGTGGTCGGCGCGCCAGATCCAGAAGTGGTCACCGATGACGTCGTCGCTGTGGATGCGGAGACTGACGACCGCCTTGCCGGCCCGAGCACCTCCGATTCGAAAGAAGACGTCATGCAGCGAGATCGGGTTGGCGGCGTGGTCCATGGTGCTCTCCGGCGAGCCGACCTCCATCAACACCGGTGACTCGACTTCCCCGGCGTCGAAGAAGACGCCGGCCACTTTCACTCCGTCGACGTCCGCGACCGTCATGCCGATCGCGCCGTCCGCGGGCACGATGGTCGCGAGCCCGATCCCGAGCACGACGGTGTTCGGTTGGGTCACCTCGATGGGCGCGTCCAGGTGGTACTCGCCCGGTGTCAGGAAGAGGTGCTGGCCGGCCGCGAGGGCCTCGTTCATCTCCGCCGCGCTCTCCCCGGGGTGGGCGACGTGGAAGTCCGAGAGCGGGATCACCGACTCGGGCGTCGATTCGCCGCCCCAGCTGTGGCCGACCGTGTCGGTTCGGAGCTGCGGGACGACGACCACGAACCGGTCCTCTGCGTCGAGCACCAGGTAGGGCTTCTCGCGAAGCACCGGCGTTCGCCCGACGTTGGTGTAGGGCGGCGTGGGGAAGCTGTCTTCCGGCGCCCCCACGTCACCGACGAAGACCATGTTCCAGTTCGCGCCCCGCCAGCTTCCCATGGTCGTGTTGCGCGTGAGCCACTGCTGCTGCGGGCCCGAGTCGATCTCGCCATCGACGACCGAGTCGGCCAGGAACCCGCCGCTGACCCAGCCGTCGTCATGGAGGATGAGGTCGCCCCGCACGTGGATGCGACGGAAAGGCGCTGCCTGGGACACGGCCCAGCGGTTCGCTCCGCCGCTCGGCTCGATCGCCAGATTCTCGGCGGCGCGCCAGAAGTTCTGAGTGCCGTTGTTGCCTGGGAACCAGTCGGCCTCGACCCGGACCGCGCCCTCGATCGTGACGTCGTCGGGCGACGCACCGAGGCCCATCACGTGGGTGAAGAAGCCGACGTTCACATCCAGCGGGTAGCGACCTGGGCGGAACATCACGACGCGCCGTTCCTCACCGAACTGGTTGGTCTCCTGCTGGGTGAAGAGCTCGTCGAGCAGCCGCTGCAGGAGCTCCGGGTCCATCGCTGGGTCGAACACGGCGACGTTCGGCCCGAAGTCGGGCGCCGTCGCCGGCGTGAGCGGACGGATCACCAGCTCCTCCCAGTCACCGACTTCGTCACGGTTGGCGACCAGCACTCCATCACCGTTCAGATCGGCAGAGACGAATCGACCCGTCGCCACCGACTGAAGGCTCACCGCGCCGTTGGCCAGCTGATGCATGCGGAAGTTGGCCGATACGGTGGGCTCCTCTTCGGTGGCCACGAGCTGATCGTCGCTCGCTCTGGGCGCCACGAAACGACCGTTCGCCCTCGCTCGAAGCATGACGAACTCACCGCCGAGCTCGAAGAGCTCGAACGCTTCCCAGTCGCTCACGGCGAAGCGACTCGCAGTGAGCGGGCCCGAGCCGCCGTCCTCGGCGCTCACGATCATCCCGTTCGGCCGCGCACGGATGAAGACGACCTCGCCGGCGCCGGGAAGCACGCTTGCGTCCGGCATACCGGGGTCCGCTCCGGCGTCCGGTTCCAGAACGGAGGCATCCTCGCCGGGGACCCCGATGTCGGAACCCGAGGCGGGGGTATCGGTAGCGCTCACCTCACCGGTGCCACAACCGGTGGCGAGGAGCGCGACCCACGAGAGGCAGGCCGCGATGGGTCGAGTGCCATGTCGACCGAAGAAAGACGAAGGCGAGAGATGCAACGGGGTCTCCTTCCGCTCACGAGCGGGGGTTTGGGTGGGGGAGATCGACCGAGTCGATCACACCCCGCCCAGAGGGAAGGAGACCCACGATCGGGTCAGTGAGAGTCGAAGAAAAACCGAACGAAACAGAGCCGAAATCGAACCTACGGTCCGAGCGCCGTTCACTCCTCCGACCGCCTCAGCCGATGAGGTGCTCGCGCCAGTAGTCGCTCAGGAAGATGCCGTCCGGGTCCCACTTCGCGCGCAGGGCCTTGAAGTCCGCGAGCCGGGGGAGCTGTTGCTCGTAGTAGGCGCGCCAGTCGGCCGAGGCCTCCGGGAGCCACTTGCCCCAATGCGGGCGGAAGCCGAAGGGCTTCAGCACCTGCCAGAAGGCGTCGTAGAAGCCGCGAGGGTTCGTCGGCGCGTCGCGACCGAAGCGGAAGACGTCGATGCGCACGACGTCGGTGCCGTAGGCCGGGCTCAGCCACGCATCGCTCTTCTTCGCGCCGTAGACCTCACAGGAGAACGCGCCGGTGGCTTTGTACGCGCCGGGGGCGGTGCCGTCACCGGCGTAGTGGTCCTTGAGCGCATTCATGACGTCGCCGGTGTGCTCGAGCGGGACCCAGAGCTCGGTGAACTGGGTCGGCCAGAGCTGGTCGTCCATCTGGTTGTCCATCGGCAGACCACAGCGCCAGCCATCCCAGAAGGTCTGGGTGCCATCGCTGACGAAGACGCCGAGGATGGGGGCGATGACGTAGGGCACGACCTTGGCCAGCTCGCGCGCGGCCCATTGGACGACCGGCGAGTGGCTCACGAGCTCGGTGAGCTTCTCGAGGAGCCACACGAGCACCGCGACGAAGTCCTTCTCGAGCGAGCCGATGCTGGTGAGCTCGTCGATCTTCGCGTGCGCCTCGCTGACGAAGCTCTCGACCTGAGGGTGCAGCGAGTCGTGCGCCATCAGGTGGTCGCTGGTCGAGCCGTGGAGGCGCTGTCGGACGTAGTCGAGCACGTCGCCGATCGAGAGCGGACCGGTCGGATCGTCCTGGAGGGTCGGACAGGCGTTCGGGTCCGGGTCGTCGTCGAGGGTGTCCTTCAGGTGCGCGAAGAAGTCGTCGAGCTTCCCCGGGATGACCGAGATGTCCTGCAGGTTGCCGAGCACGGTGTAGATGAGCGACCCCGCCAGCGCGGCGATGCGCGGCGCGCGACCGAGCTCGGCGTAGGGCTTGGGCGTGAAGGGCGCGAGCGGCTCCATGCGGGCCGCGCGCCAGACCTGCACCCGGTGGAACTTCCGCTGCGGCCACCACATGAGCCGGGTGTAGGGCGTAGCGTGGAGGAAGCTCGCGAGCGAGTCGGGGTCGTCGTTCGGCGCGAACATCTTCACCGGCGCGTCGGGGCTCTCGGTGCCGACCGTGATCTGGTCGCCGAAGATGTTGAAGCGCGGGATGATCCGGAAGCTGGCCTCCGTGATGACGCCGAGCAGACCCATCGAGACCTTCGCCGCCTCGAGCTCGTCGTCGCCCTCGCGCAGCTCGCGCACGGTGCCGGTGCCGTCGACGAGCGTGAGCCCGGTGATCTCGAGCGAGTGGGTCAGCGAGCCACCGGAGCTGCCGGTCGAGAGGAAGCCGGCGACGGTCTGGTGGCTGATGCCGCCGAGGTCCCCGAGCGCCCAACCGGCCTGGTCGAGTTGCAGATCCAGGCTGTTCGCCCAGGTCGAGGTCTTCGTCGGGTCGTAGGGGTCCTTGCCCAGATGGGTGCCGGCCAGCGAGGTGACCTCCTGGTTCTCGACGTCGATGGTGACGCCGGTCATCTTCTCCATGAGGAGCGTGATGGCATCGGCGGGGGGCTTGCCGCCCTGGAGCGGCCCACTGAAGATCGCGCCCTCGACCGAGTGCGCGGATCCGCGGACGCGGAGGGTCTTGTTCTCGTCGCGGGCGCGCTTCACGGCAGCGACCACGTCGTCGGTGTTCTCGGGGTGGACGTAGCCGTCCGGTCCAGTCTTGGCGTCGGTCATCGCGCGGACGCTACCAAGCGGACGGGGCCCGTGGGGGCACCATCGCTCAAACGAGGTACGTCGGGTCGATCAGACGTGTATCCTGCCGCGCGGTGAGCTTCGCCGGTTCCACACGATTCCGCCTGCTCGAGACTCTCGGCGCGGGCGCGTTCGGAGCGGTCTACCGCGCGGAGGATCGGGAGCGCGAGACGGTGGTCGCGCTGAAGACCCTTCACGAAGTCGAAGCGGAGAGCCTGCTCTACTTCAAGAACGAGTTCCGGGCGCTCCAGGACCTCGACCACCCGAACGTCGTGCACTTCCACGAGCTCCACGAGGTCGACGGCGAGTGGTTCTTCACGATGGACCTGGTGGAGGGCACCGACTTCCAGCGCTACGTGCGACCGGAGGGGCGACTCGTCCCGGAGCGGCTGAGCGAAGCGGTTCGTCAGGTCGCGACGGCGTTGGCGACTCTCCACCGCGCCGGCCTCGTCCATCGCGACGTGAAGCCCTCGAACGTGCGCGTGGACGACACCGGCCGCGCCGTGCTCCTCGACTTCGGGTTGGTCACGCCGAGCCGCGCCGACCAGGAGGACATGGTCGGCACGCCGAGCTTCATGGCACCCGAGCAGGCGCGACAGGCGCCGGTCGGACCGCCCGCCGATGTCTACGCGCTCGGCGTGATGCTCTTTCAAGCATGGACGGGAGAGCTGCCCTTCGAGGGGCACGCCCTGCACCTCGTCGTGCGCAAGCAGATGGTGGACGCGCCGTCGCTCGGCCAAGTCGACCCCGACGCGCCACGAGAGCTCATCGCGCTCTGCGACGGCATGCTGCACCGCGACGCGGAGGCTCGACCGAGCGCCGACCAGGTGAGCGCCGCTTTCGCGAATGGGCTGCTCGACGGAGTCGCGCCCTCCCCACCGCTCGAGCTCCGCGCGACCGTCGCGCCCAGCGCCGAAGAGGACGACGCGACGCTCGACGCGATCCCGACGCACGAGACCCCGATCTCGGCGCGTGCGGTCGCGCAGGTGCGTGCCGCCGCCGCCGAGGCGCCCCCCGACACGCTCTTCGTCGGGCGCGAGGCCGAGCTGGCGATCCTCGACCGAGCGCTGCGCGCCACTCGCGACGGCAGGTTCGCGGCGGTCTTCGTCGAGGGCGAGTCCGGGGTCGGCAAGAGCGCACTGGTGAGTGCGTTCCGGTCGCAGGTCGAACGCGCCGAGGGGCTCGTGCTGACCGGCCGCTGTTACGAACACGAGCGCGTGCCCTACAAGGCGTTCGACGGGATCATCGATGCGCTGAGCCGCCGGCTCCGGCGCCGGAAGGACCGTGACGTCGAGCGACTGCTCACCCCGGAGTGCACGCTCCTCGATCGGGTCTTTCCCGTCCTCGGGCAGGTCGCGCCGATCGCCATCGGGGGCGGCGTGCGCGCGCCGCGGGACGGTCTCGAGCTGCGGGACCTGTGCTTTCGAGCGCTGGCGGATCTCCTGGACGCCCTCGCCGACGAGGGACCGCTCGTGCTCACGATCGACGACTTCCAGTGGGCCGACGCGGACTCGCTGCGACTCTTCGAGGTGCTGGCCGAGCACACGCGCGTGCTGCTCGTCGCCACCCTCCGCGAACCGACCCCCGAGGTGGAGGAGCTCGCCTCCGGTTGGGAGCGGCTCCCGCTCGAGCGCCTCGGTCCGCGGGAGGCGCAGGCGCTCGCAGAGGCCATGGCTCCGGAGGGTGTCGACCCCGCCACCCTCGCCGAGCAGGCGGGAGGCCACCCGCTCTTCATCGCGGAGCTCGCCCAACACCTCGAACGACAGAGCGACGGGCCCATCGATCTGCGAGCGGCCATCCGCGCGCGCATCGAGGCGCTCGACCGGGAGGCGCGCGACCTGGTCTTCGGCGCGGCCATCGCGGCACGCCCGATGCCGCCATCCGTGAGCGCCCGGGCCGCGGAGGTTCCGGTCGCGCATCTCTCCCGGCGGCTCAAGGCGCTGCGGATCGCGAGCTTGGTGCGCACCTCACCCGACGCCGAGGACCCGCGGCTCGAATGCTTCCACGACCACGTTCGTGCGGCCGCGCTCTCGCTGCTGGACGACCCCGCCCGCGCGGGTTGGCACCGGCGGCTGGCCGTGGCGATCGAGGCGCGCGCCCAGACGACCGACGCGGAAGCGCTCGCGCTCCACTGGCGGGAAGCCGGCGAGACCGACCGCGGCGCGGACCACGCGCTCGTCGCGGCCCGGAGCGCGATCCGTGCCTTGGCCTTCGACCGGGCAGCCGACTTCTTCGTGCAAGCGCTCGAGCGAGAGCGCGCTTGGGATGCACAGCAGCCGATCCACGTCGAGCTCGCGGACGCGCTGAGGCAGGCGGGCCGAGGAGCGGAGGCGGCCACGCACTACGTCGCGGCGACTCGCGAGACCGACCCGGTGGAGGGGCGGCGTCTTCGGGCGCTCGCCACCCAGACCTATCTGCAGAGCGGCCAGCTGGACGCTGGCCTGGAGTTGGCCGAGGGGCTGCTCCGAGAGATGGGGATGTCGCTGCCGAAGGGACCGAAGCGAGCGCTGGCCTCGCTGCTCTGGAATCGCGCGCGGAACGCCATGCGAGGGTTGGCCTTCACCGCGAAGGACGAAGCGGACGTGCCGGCGGAGACGCTGGAGAAGGTCGACACCGTGACCACGATGGGGACGGTGCTGGCGCTGGCCGACTTCATCCGCGGCGCGGACTTCCAGGCGCGCGCCGTCCGGCTGGCGCTCGACTCGGGCGAGCGAAAGCGAGTGGCCCGGGCGCTGGCGAGCGAGGGCGCGACGCTCTCGAGCAGCGAAGCGCCGCCGATGAAGAAGGGGCGCGCGCTCCTGGAGCGTGCGGAAGCGCTCGCCGACGCGATCGGCGATCCGGAGACCTCGGCCTGGGTCGATCTGAGCTGGAGCACGGCGCTCCTCAATCAGTTCGAGTTCGCGCCAGCGCTCGAGCGCGCCAAGCGCGCCGACGAGGTCTTGCGCGCGGAGTGCGTCGGTGTCCCCTGGGAGCTCAGCACCGTGCACACGGTCTGGACCATGTCGCTCTGGAGCATGGGGCGATATCGCGAGCTGGCGAGCATCGCCCCGCAGGTGCTGCGCGAGGCGCGCGAACGCAGTGACGTCTTTGGCTCGACCACGATCACCACCTCGGGCGCGTACGCCATGTACATCGCGGAGGATCGAGCGGAGGAAGGGGCCGAACGGGTCCAGGCGGCGATGCGAGAGTGGGGCCAGCCGCCCTTCCAGCTGCAGCACTTCCTCGAGATGGAGGCCATGACCGAGCTCGAGGTCTACATGGGTGGCCGCGCAGCCTTCGACCGGCTGCAGGCGGGCTGGCCCGACCTTCGGAAGTCGCTGCTTCTCACCGTCCGCTCGGTGAAGTTCATCATGCTCGCGTGCCGCGCCCGCGCTGCGCTCGCGGCGGCCAAGGACGATGCGTCGGAGCGGGAGCGACTGGTGCGCACGGCCGCCAAGGACGTGAAGGCTGCGCGCCCGCTGCTGGTCAACGACGCCTGCCAGGGCCAGCTCGACCAGGTTCAGGGCTCGATCCTCGCCGCGCGCGGTCTGACCGGGGAGGCGGCGGAGATGCTCCGCCAGGCCGAAGGGCGCCTACGCGCCGGAGCGATGGACGGCTACGCCCACGCGGCCGCCCTCCGCAGGGCCGTGCTCGAGGAGGACGACGACGCGGCCCGCCGTGCGAGCGAAGCGCTCCGAAGCTGCGGTGTGGTGAACCCGCGACGCTACGCCTGGCTGCGCTCCCCCGGGCCCTGGGAGTGACTCACTCCTTGGGCATCAGGGCGAGCATCACGATCGCGGCGACGACCTCGAAGCCGAAGGCGCCAGCGAGGAGCCAGCCGAAGCCATTCATCACCCCGGCGAGGATCGCGGCCACCGAGAGCAGGGTCAGGATGCCGTCCTCGACCAGGTTCGCATAGAGCAAGCCTCGGATCGACGCGCGCTCTTCCGACTTGGCGAGGGTCGCGTGAAGGATGGCGACGAAGAGGAGGCTCGCGCCGAAGGTCCGCAGGAGCACGGTGGTGCTCGCGTCGACATCCAGACCGATGAGCCCGTTGATGATCGTCGGGACGGCGAGGCAGCCCACGCCGAGCCCGGTGGTGAGCGCCGCCTGGAAGTAAGCGAACTTGGTCCAGAGCGACTGATAGCTGGCGGGGCTCACTCGGTGTCCACGTCTTCGGCGTGGGGGTGGCAGAAGTAGCAGGAGAAGCCTTCGCCGGTCTCGGCGTCGTACTCCTCTTCACCGATCATCGTCCGCATCGCCGGCACGACGTGGTTGAACATGAAGCGCACCATCTGCGGGTGCTCCTCGACCATCTGATGCTGCTCGGGCGAGCCGCTCGGGTGCAGCGGCGGCAGCGAGGGCGCGGGCATCTCGAAGTTGCGTGCCTGCATGTCGGGGCCGTGGCAGGTGCCGCAGTTCATGTTGCCGAACTCCTCCGAGTCGTACTCGGCGAAGAGCTCCTTCATGTAGGGAAGCACGGACTCGCCCATGAAGCGGCCCTTCTCTTCCGGGGTCATCTCGTCCCAGGGCTTGGGCGCGACGGGGATCTCCGAGGGGTCGCGGGTCCGCACGCCGCTGGTGGTCGGGTCCGACTCCACCGGATCGGCCTCGGCGCCCTCGGTGCTCTCGGTGGTCTCGACGGGCTCGGTCTCGGAGTCGCCGCCGCAGGCGAGCGAGAGACAGAGCGCCAGGAAGGTGAGGATGCGCAGGGTGTTCATGAGTGCTCCGCAGGGTACTGGATGGGCCCGTATGGGGTGAAGAGACTGGTGGCTCGTCCCGACGCCCGAACGCCAGGGGTGTTACGCATCTCGTTGCCGTGCGACTTCCCTCCGTCATGCGCCTCTACGGCCACGAGATCGCGATCACCGAAGCCGGCCCCGCCGACGGACCGCCCATCGTCTTCCTCCACTCGAGCGGGATGAGTAGCCGTCAATGGCGCTACTACGCCCGCACCCTCGGAGACCGCGGTTGGCGGGCGTTGGCGCCAGACTTCATCGGCTGCGGCGAGTCCCAGCCGTGGCGCGGCTCGGGCCCTTTCCACTTCCTCGCCGACCTGCGCATGGCGGACGAGCTCATCCGACGCCTCGACTGCCCCTGCGTGCTGGTCGGCCACTCCTACGGCGCGTTCCTGGCGATCCAGCTGGCCAGCGCGCTCGGCGATCGCATCGAGCGGCTCGCGGTCTGGGAGCCGGTGGCCTGGGGCGTGCTCTACGAGAAGGACGGCGACGGCTTCCACCGGGATCAGGTCGAGCGGGGCTTCTTCGACGACGCCACGGGCGGGACCCAGCCATGGATGAAGGGCTTCGTGGAGTGGTGGAGCGGCGAAGGCGCCTGGGAGGCGATCGGCGAACGCGGTCGCAGCCAGATGATGCGCTCGGCGCGGAAGACCTTCGAAGAGGTGCGGAGTCTCGGCGAGGACCAGACGCCGCTCATCCACTACGCGACCATCACCGCGAAGACGCTCCTGATGAACGGCACCCAATCGCCGGTACAGGCGCGGGAGGTCTGCGAGCGGCTCGGCACCGTGATCCCGAACACCGAGCGCCTCGAGCTCGAGGCGGGACACCTGGCGCCCATGAACGCCATCGCGAAGGTCGCCCCCGCCCTCTTCGACTGGCTCGAGCGCTAGCCAAGAGAGGGCGGTGCTCCGAGCGCGGCGCTCAGAGCTCGGTCATGCCTCCGTCGACCACGTACTCGCTGCCGGTGACGAAGCTCGCGTCGGCGGAGAGCAGGAAGCTCGCGACCGACGCCACCTCTTCCGGCTGACCGAAGCGACCGAGCGGTACCTGCGCGAGGATCTGCTCGGCGAAGCCCTGGATCGCTTCTTCCGGCAGACCGGTGCGCGCGAAGAAGCTCGAGTCGATGGGCCCGGGGCTCACCGCGTTGACGCGGACGCCGCGCGGCGCGAGCTCGCGGGCGAGCGCGCGCACGACCGTCCGGAGCGCCCCCTTGGTCGAGGCGTAGATGGTCGCGCCGGCCATGCCGACGTCGCGCGCCACCGAGGTGTTGAAGACGATGGAGCCGCCCACGGGGAGCAGGGGCGCGAGCGCCTTCGCCTGCAGGATCGGGCCGCGGACGTTCACGGCGTACTGGGCGTCGAACTCGTCGCTGGTGACGTCGCCGAGCGGCTGGAAGCGGCCGAAGCCGGCGTTGAGGAACGCGGCGTCGAGGCCGCCGAGGTGCTCGAGGACCGCCACGGCGAGCGCGTCGGCCGCGTTGGGGTCGGAGGCGTCGTTCGCGATGGCGGTGATGCCGTCGAGCGCGCCGACCTCGGCGATGCGCTCCGGGTTGGTGCCGGTGACCAACACCTGGGCGCCCTCGGCGGCGAGGCGCTCGGCGGTCGCGCGGCCGATGCCGCTGGTACCGCCGGTGACGAGGATCTTCTTGTTGTGAAAACGGGACATGGACTCACTCCTCCTGTTGGATTCGTGAGCTGCGTCGGCGCCGAAGCGACGGAGGTTAACCGGCCAATGCGCAACGCTGCGAAGCGTCAGCGGAACACCGCCGGTCAGCGCTTGATGGCCAGGAGCGAGAGGCTCGACACGGCGTAGCGGCCGGCCGCGCCGTTGGCGCTGTCGCTGAGGAAGCGATACTCCGGGTTCGGTTTCACGAGCACGACCTCGAGGCCCGCGGCGGCGATGGCCCGCTGGTACGCCTGACGCTCCATGGCGCCACCGATGCAGGCGGCCCAGAGATCGGCGTTGCACTTGATCCCCTGCGGCAGCTCGACACCGGTGACGATGTCGCTGAGGGCGAGGCGGCCGCCCGGGGCGAGCACGCGAGCGATCTCGCGGAAGACGGCTCCCTTGTCGGGCGCGAGGTTGATGACGCCGTTGCTGATGGCGACGTCGTAGCTCCCACTCGGGACCGGCAGCTCGTGGATGTAGCCGGGCAGATAGGTGATCTGCTCGTAGTCGGCGTCCGCCCGGAGCGCCTCGGCCTTCGCGCGCTGGGCGTCGGTCATGTCCACACCCAGAACCCACCCGTCGCGACCGACGAGCTCGGCGGCGACGAAAGTGTCGAGACCGCTGCCCGAGCCGAGGTCGACCACCGACTCGCCCTTCTGGATGGCCGCGAGCGAGAGGTGCTCGCCCACGCCAGCGAACGAAGCGATGGCCTCCGCGGGGACCCGGTCGAGGAGCGCCGAGTCGTAGCCCAAACGCTCGGCCAGCGCGCGACCCATCTCGAAGTGGAACTCCGCCTGTGGGCTGAGCGCGACCTTCTCGTACATCGCCTTCACCTGAGCCTCGAGCGCCTGCGTATCGACCATCGTCTCCATCTCGTCGTGTTCCTTTCGTGGGCCGACTCGGCCCGATCGGAGGCACTGCAGGCGGCGTGCCGATCGCGAATCGACGGGCGCTCGCTGGTGAGCGCCACGGGCGCCGTTGCTGCCCACGCAACACCCGTTGCCTCGCACTCAGCGCCGCTGGACGGCGATGCGCCGCTCAGAGCGCCGAGAGCCGCCGGGTGAGGAAGCGACGCTCGGACTCGTTCTGGCACAGCTCGAGCGCGCGCTCGTAGGCCTCGCGCGCGTCGCTCGAGCGCTCGAGGCGGCGAAGGAGATCCGCCCGCGCCGCGTGGAAGAGGTGATAGCGGCTCAGCTGCTCGTCGAGCCCATCCATGGCGGCGAGTCCGACCTCGAAGCCATGAGCGAAAGCGACGGCGACCGCGCGGTTGAGCGCGACCACCGGCGAAGGCACGACGCGCAAGAGCACGTCGTAGAGGCCGACGAGTTGGACCCAGTCGGTCGCATCCGGCGTCGGCGCCTCGGCGTGCACGGCGGCGATCGCGGCCTGCAGCGCGTACGGACCGGGCGGGCCCATGCGCAGCGCGTGGCGGACCAGCGCGACGCCCTCGGCGATGGCTTCCCGATCCCACGCGCTCCGATCCTGGTCCTCGAGCAGGACGAGATCGCCGTCCGCGTCAGCCCGCGTGTCGCGCCGCGAATCCTGCAGGCGCATCAGCGCGAGCAGCCCGAAGGCCTCCGACGCCTCGGGCAGGAGCTCGACCAGCTCGCGGGTCCAGCGAATCGCCACCGTGCAGAGGTCGCGACGCACCAGCTCGGCGCCCGCGCTCGCGGCGTAGCCCTCGTTGAAGACCAGGTAGAGCACCGCGAGCACGGACTCCAGGCGCTCGTCGAGCTCGCTCCGGCCGGGCACCCGGTATGGGATCCCGGCGCGCTCGATCTTCTTCTTCGCGCGCACCAGCCGCTGCGCCATCGTGGGCACCGGCACCAGGAACGCACGGGCGATCTCCTCGGTCTCGAGCCCGGCGATCGCACGGAGGGTGAGCGCGACCTGCGCTTCTCGCGCCAGGGCAGGGTGACAGCAGGTGAAGAGGAGGCGGAGCATGTCGTCGGGGACGTCGGCGGCCTCGGCGGGCGCGCCACGCTCGTCTTGGCGGAGCGCTTCGAGCCATTCGATCTCGCGCTCCTTCTCCCGGCGCATGGTCCGGTGACGGAGCTCGTCGATCGCGCGGCGACGCGCGGTTCGAACGAGCCAGGCGCGCGGCTGGTCCGGGACCCCGTCACGGGGCCACTGGACCAGCGCCGCCTCGAGCGCGAGCTGGAGGGAGTCTTCCGCGAGGGTCAGGTCCCGAACGCTGCGCACGAGGCGCGCGAGGACCCAACCATGATGCTCGCGGACGACCCGCTGAATCGCCGCCGTGGCGCTCATGGCGCCAGGCTAGCAAAGCGGTGGGACGTCAGCGCTCGCTGAGCGGCGGCTCGTCCCAGATCATGATCGGCCGAACCTCGATGCTGCCGTGCTGGGCCGTCGGGATCTTGGCGGCGATGGCGAGCGCGTCGTCGAGGTCGTCGGCCTCGACCAGGTAGTAGCCGCCGAGCTGTTCCTTCGTCTCGGCGAAGGGGCCGTCGACCGTCATCGTCTTCCCGTCGCGGACTCGGACGGTGGTCGCGGTGCTCACGCCCTCGAGCGCGTCACCGGCGATCATCTTGCCGGCTTCCTGCAGCTCCTTGGTGAAGGTCGTGTAGCCGGCCAGGATGGCCTGCATGTCCTCGGGGGTCCGCTGGGCGCGGAGGGACTCGTCTTCGTAGATCATCAGCAGGTATTGCATCGGTCTTCCTTTCTGGCGCTCGGCGCCCAGACGACGGAGAGTCGATCGACCCGGGTGCCGATCGACAGCCCGTCGTCGATTTTTTCGCCTCGCGGCGCGACTTCCGACATTTCCCCAATGATTCCCGCCCTCTCGATTTTTTTTCGATCGGCTGTCGATCGGCGGGGACGTCACTCGACCTCTTCGTGACACCGCGGCTCGACAGTCGGGCCGCTCGATGAGGAGAACGACGATGACCGATTCCAACACCCACCAGGGCCACTTCAGCTGGCACGAGCTCTTCACCAACGACCTCGAGCAGGCCAAGGGCTTCTACGGCGAGCTGCTGGGCTGGACGATCGAGCCCATGACCATGGGTGACGGCAAGGAGTACCCGCTGATCAAGGCCGGTGAAGCCGGCATCGGGGGCATGACGCCGCCGCCGATGGATGGCGCCCCCGCGCACTGGGCCGGATACGTGACCGTGGCGGACGTGGACGCGACGGCGGCGAAGATCACCGAGCTCGGGGGCGAGTCCCTCATGGACGCCTTCGACGTGCCCGGCGTCGGTCGCATCCAGGGCGTCAGTGACCCGCAGGGCGGGAAGTTCCTGCTCTTCGCGCCCGAAGGCGACGAGCCCAACACCGAGGCCGGCGAGGGGCTGTGGCACTGGAACGAGCTCTGGGCGAAGGACGCGGACGCCGCTGCCAGCTTCTACGCGGAGGCGCTCGGGCTGGAGAAGAAGGCGATGGAGATGCCGAACGGCAGCTACTTCATCCTCGAGAGCGAGGGCGTTCCCCGCGCCGGCATCATGACCACGCCGGATGCCTCGATTCCTCCGCACTGGGCGTTCTACGTCCAGGTCGGCGACGTCGACGCGACGCGGAAGAAGGCCGAGAAGCTTGGCGGCGCCACTCAGGGCGACGTGATGGAGGTCCCCGGCGTCGGTCGCTTCGGCTTCATCACGGACCGCGAAGGCGCGCGGCTCGGCGTCATCACTCCAGAGAGCTGAACGCCGCTCGTTCGTCGTCCCCGTGAACGCGCACGGGGACGACGGGCGACCCGCTTGCGCCAGCACCGCAGCGCGCTAGCACCGGCCGGCTGGCAGGCTTCGAGGTCGTGACCACGCTCGCCGTCGATGGTCGGCTGAGCGTCCTCGCGTAGGCCAAGCGCCCGTCGGAGATCGAGAGCCGCGCGCCGCGGGTGGCCTTCGCCCACGACCGCAAGCCCCACGCGCACTACCGGGAAGCGGCGAACTTCGCCGTCCTCGAGAACGACGACCGCCCGCCCGCCCGCATCCGCTACCAGGGCCCTCACGAGGACCGCTTCATCGATCGCGCGCTCTGGGAACCGATGGTCCCCTACCAGCCGCGATGGACGCCCCCGAACGAGGGCGCGCGGATGAAGGACCTCGCCCGGAGCGCCGCCATGGACGCCGCCACCCGCGGAGCAGAAGCGCGGGAAGCGACGCGGCGACGGATCCGTCAGCTCACCCGACGCTGAGGGCGGTCGCCGAAAGCCGTCGATCGGCGCAGGTTGGTCAGACTGGAACTATCCGGCATCATCGAACGATGTTCGCCCGTGCATCGATCGCCAGCTTCCTCCTCCTCATCGTTGCCTGCGACGACGGAACGGTGGACACCGACGCCGACGCCTCGACCTGCGACTGCGACGACGGCGTCTTCTGCAACGGCGTGGAGAGCTGCGTGGCGGGCGTGTGCCAGGCCGGAACCCCGCCGTGCGCCGGGACCTGCATCGAGGACACGAACGAATGCGTGGAGCGCTGCACCGACGCGGACCGCGACGGCGACTGCGCGATCGACGAGGGGGGCACGGACTGCGACGACGACGATCCGAACCGCTACGGATCCGGCGTCGAGATCTGTGATGCCGAGGGCGTGGACGAGGACTGCGACCCGACCACCTTCGGGACCGACCGGGACGGCGACGGCTACGCGCCCTCCGAGTGCTGCAACATGACGGAGGCCGGCCTCGCCTGCGGCTCCGACTGCAACGACGCATCGATGGCGGTGAGCCCCGAAGCGGAAGAGATCTGCGACGGGAACGACAACGACTGCGACGGCACCACGGACGAAGGCGTCCAGATGACCTACTACCGAGACGCCGACAACGACAACTACGGCCTCGACACGGACACCTTGCTCGGCTGCAGCCTCCCGAGCGGATACACCGTTCGTGGGGGCGACTGTGACGACGACCCCTTCGACGACGACCCCAGCGACCCCCCCGCCAACGAGCGGAACCCGGGCGAAGCGGAGACCTGCAACGAGGTCGACGACGACTGCGACGGAGTCCCCGACCCACTGGACTGCGAGTGCACCGTTCCGGACACGCGCAGCTGCGTGGATGCCGGGTTCATCGGCGCCTGCGCGGTAGGAGCTCAGACGTGCATCGGCGGGGTCTGGCTGGGCTGTCCCGCGCCCGCCGCGAACGAGAGCTGCGGCGGCGGCGACGAGGACTGCGACGGGATGTTCGACGAGCCGGGCGCGATCGGATCGATCACCTGCTGGGCGGACGCGGACGACGACGGGTTCGCCTCCATGGGGGCGCTCACATCCGAGCGCTGCACCTGTGATGGCAACTGGACTGCTCGCAACCCCGCGACCGCGGCCGACTGCGACGACGGCGATCCCACCACCTACCCGGGCGCGGACGAGATCTGCGACGGACGGCTCAACAACTGCAACGACACCACCCACGACCCGAGGTCCGAAGACGCCGACGGCGATGGGTACGCGGCACCGACCGCGGCCTGCATCGGCGGCTTCCCATCGGGCGACTGCGACGACGACAAGGAGGAGCGCAACCCGGGCGCGGGGTTCCAGTCCACACCGGTCTGCGAGCCCGGCCAGAGCCCGACGCCCTGCGGACTCCAGGAGTCGCCGGTCCAGCGCTGCCTGTTGGCTGGCGGCCGCTGCCCGGTGAGCTGCTCCGTCACCGACGGCGTGGCGCCGGACTCCGGCCTGTGCCCGGATGGGGCAACACGCTGCGGGTGCGATCAGCCAGCCCGACGGTGCATCGAGGCCACCGAGTGCGCCAACTGCAGCCCGACCGACGGGACCCCGACCGAGACGGACGGCACCTGCGCGACGGGCCGCGCCTGTGAGTGCTACTCCGTGTACGTGACCAGCTGCGAGACCAGCAGCAGCTGTGTGCTCGCCGATCCCGGCGACGCCACCGAGCCTTCGGTCTGGGACTTCGACTGCAACGGGACGGACGAGTTGGCGCCCGCCGACGCCGGCTTCTCCTGCTCCACGATCTCCGGCGGAGACGAATACCAGTGCTCGAAGCCGTGCACCGGCTCGTGCGTGTGTCCGCCCGAGATCTACCCGGGGGGCACGCGGGAGTGCGGCGCTGGCGCGCAGACCACGGCCCCCTGCGTCCACGACACCACGGCGGGGACCTGCGTCTGCACGGCGGACCTCACCGCTCCGGACTCCACCCTCCCCTGCCGATGAACCGAGCCATCGAGCGAAGCGGCGGATGTCCTTCGCGGCCATGCCGGCGATGGACTTTGGACCTATAGGGACTGGCCATGGGCGAGCTCTTCAGCGTCGAGAACTTCGTGAACCTGGCGGTCCTGGTCTTCCTCCAGGCCGTCCTGGGCTTCGACAACCTGCTCTACCTGTCGATCGAATCGAAGCGAGCACCGAAGGAGCAGCAGTCGCGGGTTCGACGGATCGGCATCCTCATGGCGATCGCGCTGCGCATCGCGCTGCTCTTCGTCGTCCTGATGCTGCTGGAGAGCTTCTCCGAGCCTTTCCTGCACGTGCCCTTCGAAGGGGTGCTCGAGGGTAGCTTCAACTTCGCCACCACCGTCTTTCTGATCGGCGGTGTCTTCATCATCTACACCGCCGTCAAAGAGATCCGGCACATGATCAGCATCGACGACCTCGACCCGTCGGTCGAGGGCGAAGAGAAGAGCGTCACCCAGGTGCTGATCATGATCGTGGTGATGAACCTGGTCTTCTCGTTCGACTCGATCCTCAGCGCCGTCGCGATCACGCGGGTCACCTGGGTCCTGACCGCTGCGATCCTCGCTTCGGGTCTCGGCATGCTCGTGCTCGCCGACCGGGTCGCCGAGTTCCTCCAACGAAACCGCAAGTACGAAGTCCTCGGGCTCTTCATCCTGTTGATCGTCGGCGTCGTCCTGCTCGGCGAAGGCGGCCACGAAGCGCACCTGAAGATCTTCGGCTACGCGGTCGAGCCGATGAGCAAGATGACCTTCTACTTCTCGATCGTCGTGCTGGTCGTCGTCGACGTCCTGCAGGGTCGCTACCAGAAGAAGCTCGACGCTCGGCGCAGCCAGGAACGCGAGACCGCCTCGCGATAGCTCAGCTCAGCAGCGCAGCCACCATTCGGCGCATCGCGGCCTTGGACCGCTCGACGTCGAAGCCGTGGTCGTCGCGGAGGTGCGCCCACGCGCTCCATGCCGTGGCCGCGAGCAGCGCATCGAGGACCTCGTCGCGGTCGGCGCCAGCGGGGAGGTCTCTCGCGAAGAGCCCCTGTAGATGCGCTCGGGCGAGCTTGCGGTTCTTCGCTTGAGACTCGCGAACGAGCGCGTTGCGGTGCTTGAGCCGCTCGGCGACTCGGCGCAGCGGCATGATGTATTCGTAGATGGCCGTGCGGTGCTCGACGAGGGCCTCGATGCGCGCGTCGCGTGTGGCGCCGCCGGTCGGCGGGGGAAAGCGCCGCATCACCTCGGCGCGCTGCATCTCCATCGCAGCGCGCTGCACGTCCTCGAGATCTTCGAAGAGCCGAAAGACGGTTCGGCGGGAGAGCTTCGCGCGGTCGGCGACCTCCTTCGCCGTCGGGACCTCACCGGTCTCGCGGATCAGATCGAACATCGCCTTCGCGGTCTTCTCGCGATTGTCGACCGCTCGGCGGCGGCGGCCGTCTTCCACCTCGATGACGCTCACGAGGACAGGATATCTTCTGGCACCCGGAGTGTCACACCCTCCTTCGCGTGACTCCGAGAGGTCCTTGGGTCATCACCAGGGTCGAGATGCGGGTCCTACTGATCGTGCTCCTGGCCGGCTGCGGTGCCAAGAGTGGCCTCGAGGTCGAGGAGCGCCCCTTCGATGCCGGACCCGACGCCGCCGAGTGCGGGCGTGACCGCGATTGCGACGACGGACTCGAGTGCACCCGGGACGAGTGCACGGGCGGGCGCTGCGAGCACCGGGCCCGTGACGGCCGCTGCGAAGACACCACGTGCACCGTCGGGCGCTGTGACGCCGAGCTCGGCTGCGTGGCCGAGCCGATCGGCTGCAGCGATGGTGTGAGCTGTACGGTCGACGAGTGTACCGAAGGCGACGGATGCGCGAGCACGCCGGACGACTCCCTCTGCCCCATCAGCAACCGATGCGATCCGGAACGTGGGTGCATCGCGCGCGCCCTCGTCCACGACAACCGCGATCTCTACGAGGTCGAGCTCCCGACTGGCGAGCTCCGCTTCCTCACCCGGGGTGGCGCGAGCTTCACCGACATCGCTCTCGCCAACGACCGTCAGCTCTACGCGGTGAGCCGCACCGAGCTCTACGCCATCGACGACACCTCTCCGACGGCTCGGCCGCTCGGCGGCTCCGACAGCTGGGTGGCCCTCGACGTCGGTCCCGACGGCCTGCTCTACGCCGCGGGCGAGAACGAACGGGTCGTGGCGATCGACCTCGAGACCTTCGCTCCGCGCGTGGTCGCGCGCCTGCCGCCACCCTTCGTCGCGTCCGGCGACATCGCGTTCGTGGAAGGCCGGATGTTGATCACGGTGACCGACCGTCCGTCCTCCTCGAGTGACGACACCCGCCTGGCCGAGATCGATCTCGCCAGCGGAACCGCCCGGATTCTCGGACGCACGGGCTTCCCCTGCATCTGGGCGCTCGCCGCCTTCGGTCCACAGCTCTTCGGCTTCACCTGCGACGGCACCCTCCTGCGGGTCGACCCCTTCACGGGCGACGCGGATCTGGTGCGGACACTCGGGATCCGCATCGGCGGCGCCGCCGCTCGCTGATCTCGCGTCAGCTGCGTAACGGACCTGCGTCCCACCTGTGCACACAGTGGGAACATGCGAGGTACCCACACCCACCTCGGCGTCGTGCTCGCCGGTCTCCTCCTGGCTTGCCAGGGGGAGATCGGCAGCGCCGACCGACCCGGCGAGCCGACCCCTCCGGAGCCCACCCGACCGCGGGACCAATCCGCCGACGAGCTCTGCGCCGAGCTCGGGGTGACCGCGGCCACCTCGCCCTTCAGCCGGCTGACGAAGGACGAGTACGACCAGACCGTGCGTGATCTGCTGGGCGTCGAGGGCTCTCCCGCCGCCGGCTTCCCCGACACCGTCTCCGGTGGTGTCGGCTTCGAGGTCGGGATCTCGCCCGCGCAGTTCGAGCTCTACGCCGGCGCCGCCGACGACCTGGCGAACGCCGTCGATCCAGAGTCGCTCTTCGAGTGCTCGGTGAGCGAGCGAGGCGAGGCGGAGTGCGGGCAGGTCTTCATCGAGCGCTTCGGCCAGCGCGCCTTCCGACGCCCGGTCCCGGCCGACGCCGCCGAGCGACTGGCAGCGGTCTTCGAGACCGGGCTCGCGCAGGGCGGCTACGTGAACGGCCTGCGGCTGACGCTGCGCGCGATGCTGCAGTCTCCCTACTTCCTCTACAAGGTCGAGGCCGACCGCTCGACGCCGGTGTCCTCGGAGATCGTCGCGCTCGACGGATGGGAGCGAGCCAGCCGCCTCTCCTACCTGCTCTGGGGCTCCATGCCGGACGACGCGCTCTTCGAAGCGGCCGCGGCCGGTGAGCTCGACACCGCGGAGCAGGTGGGCGCCCAGGCGCGACGGATGCTCGAGGATCCGCGAGCGCGAACGTCCGTGACCCAGCTCTTCGTCGACTGGCTCCATCTCGATCTGGACGACGAGCGGGTCCAAGGGCTGCCGGCGGGCGTGCCCACGATGATGCAAGAAGAGACCGAGCGCTTCATCGAAGACCTCGTCTTCGAGCAGCGGGGCTCCCTCGAGGATCTGCTCACCGCGCGGCACACGTTCGTGAACGAGGAGCTCGCCGCCATCTACGGCATCGAGGGCATCAGCGGTGACGAGTGGGTGCGCGTCGAGCTCGACCCGAACGAGCGCGCCGGCGTGCTCACCCAAGCGAGCTGGCTGACCAGCACCGCCGCCGAAGGCTCGGCCGCGCCGGTCTTCCGAGGCCTCTTCGTTCGGCAGGAGCTGCTCTGCCAACAGCTCCCCGAGCCCCCCGGCGAGATCCCGCCCTTCAGCGAGTCGGGCACCGAGGCGGACAGCCTGCGTGACCGGCTCGCCCAGCACCGCGAGAACCCCGCCTGCGCCAGCTGCCACCAATACATGGACCCGCTCGGCTTCGGCTTCGAAAACTACGACGGGGCGGGCCGCTTCCGCCTCGAAGGGCCAGGCGGCGAGATCGACGCCAGCGGTCACGTCATCGAGACCATCGACAGCGACGGACCCTTCGTGGGCGCCATCGAGCTCGCCGAACGGCTGGCCGTCAGCGAGGACGTCCGCCAGTGCATGGCGAACCAGCTGCTCCGGCGCGCTCTCGGGCGCCTCGAGGGGGGCGAGGACGCCTGCTCGCTCCGGCGGATGGACGAGGCGTTCGCGGCCGCCGACTACGAGCTGCTGACCCTCTTGGTGTCGGTGACCCAGACCGACGCCTTCCTCTACCGACGGCTCGGTGAAGGAGAAGGACGATGAAGCGACGACAGAACCTCTCTCGGCGCAGCTTCCTCCGCCGCAGCGCGCTCGGCGCGGCGGCCGCCACCTTGCCCTTCGGCCGTCTGCTCAACCCTGCGCACGCGCAGGAGGCCACCCCGAAGCGCTTCATCGCGCTCTTCTCGCCCTGCGGCACGATCTTCGACGAGTGGGTCCCGAACGGCGGCGAGCGAGACTTCACCTTCAACCGGATCCTCGAGCCGCTCGAGCCCTTCCGCGAGAAGCTGCTCGTCCTCGACGGGCTGAACATGCAGATCCCCGGCGCCGCCGGCGGACACCAAGCGGGCATCGGCGCGCTGCTCACCGGCCACGGGCTGCAGGACGGTGACTTCTGCGGCGGCAACAACTGCGCGAGCCGCTCCGGTTGGCCCGGCGGTCACTCCATCGATCAGGAGATCGCTCGAACCCTCGACGGAGTCACGCCCTTCTCCAGCCTGGAGCTCGGTGTCCGCGTGCGGAGCGGGAACCAGCGACGGCACCTCAGCTACCGCGCCATCGACGATCCGCTGCCACACCTCGACGACCCCTACGAGGTCTTCGACCTCGTGTTCGGCGACCTCGACCCGGGCGCCGACGAGGCCGCACGCGAGCGCCGTCGACTGGAACAGCGGAGCGTGCTCGACTCGATCAGCGGCGACATCCAGTCGCTCCGCACCCGCCTCGGTGTGGAGCACCGGAGCCGGCTCGATGCGCACCTCGAGTCGCTGCGCGACGCCGAGCGGCGCTTCACCTCTGGCCTCGACGGAGCGGTCGTCTGCGCGCCGCCTTCCCTCGGCGAGCGAATGGACCCGGCTGCGGAGAGCAACTACCCGGAGATGACCCTGCTCCAGCTCGACATCCTCACCGCGGCCATGGCCTGCGACCGGACGCGGGTGGCGACCTTCCTCTGGTCTGGTGCCACCAGCGGTCAGCGCTTCCCCTGGCTCGGCCTCCCGGAGGTCAGCGATGAAAACGGGAACCCGACCACCTCGCACCACTCGTTCTCCCACGTCTCGGACCGCGCTCACGACCAGCTGGTGGAGATCAACCGCTGGTACGCCGAGCAGGTCGCCTACCTGCTGGCGAAGCTCGACTCGCTCCCGGAGCCGAACGGCGATGGCACCATGCTCGACAACACCATCATCTTCTGGGGCAACGAGCTCTCGGACGGCGACCGCCACCTCCGCCGCGAGATGAAGTTCGTGGTGGCCGGCGGCGCCGGTGGCTACTTCGACACCGGCCGCTACCTCACCTTCGACGACGACGACCGCCACAACGACCTGCTCGTCTCCTTCGCCAACGCGATGGGCCACGGCATCGAGACCTTCGGCGACCCGGGCTACTGCAACGGACCCATCGACCGCCTGCGCTGAGAGCTAGCGGGTCAACGAGAAGATCAGGAAGCCGATCAACGCCAGCGCTGCCGCGCTGCCGAGCACGACCAGCAAGATCTTGGCGACCGACCATGGAGCCTTGCCGAAGACGCACGCCGGATCCTGGCCGTGCACGATCGCGCGGTAGAGCTCGCCGCGGTAGTGATAGGCGAGCACGTAGCTCGGGAAGGCGTAGCGGCGGGTCCGTAGCCGACGCGGGAGAACGGCGGCCGCGAGCTTGCGCATCCGCGAGCCGGGGACGAACTGTTTCGCGTGCTCCTTCGCCTGCGCGAGCACCGCACGGTCGATGATCTTGCGGGCTGACGAGCGGGGCACGTCGAAGCGCTCGATCGCCGCGCCCTCCATCGCGTGGGGCTCGCTCACGGCGCTGCCGAGATCGAAGTGGCGCGCGAGCTTCTGCACCTCCTCGTCCGTGAGGCCGCGCGACGCGCTCACCAGCGCCTGACGCACGGTGAGCGGGACCTGCCCCGAGTGCGGCGCCCAGGCCGATCGGCGCGCGCCCGCGTTCGAGTCGGCGGTCCAGCTGACGAGCGCCTCGACGTCGAAGGTCCACCCGACCCACCACAGCGGCGTCAGGTCGGCGACCGTCGCCTCGCTCGCGAGGTCCCCGGGCCGGAACCAGCCGAGCGACCCGAGCCAGGTCTTCAGTGCGGTTCGCGCGGTCGCCGGGTCGACCCGAAAGGGAAGGTAGGCGTCGGCGCCGTCGATCGGGTCCTCGCTCTCCTCGAGGTGCGCGACCGATCCGCAGAAGGCGCACTTCGGTGCCTTCGCCTGGACGTCATAGGTGAGCGCGGCGCCGCAGCCGTCACAGCGGAGGATGCGGGCGACGACCCGCTCGATGGCGCTCGCGCCAGCGGGCACGGGCAGGCAGCACACCGCGCAGCGGAGATCTTCGAGCTCGAGCGGGCTCCCACAGCGGCCGCAGCCCGGCTTCCCGCGCTCTCCTTCCCAGAGGTCGGCGTCGGTCATCGACTCGCCTCCATGGCCAGCAGGATCACCCCGGCGACCACCGCCAGCGCCAGCAGCACCGCGATGGTGATCTTCAGCCAGCTCTTCGGCGGCTTGCCCGTGAGCTTGCCGGTCTGTCCATTGACCAGCAGCCGAACGGGCGGCTTCTCCGGGTCGTAGACGACCGGCAGCACCCACACCGGCATCATCGCCAATCGCAGGTCCTCACCGTCGAACTGCGTCGCGTACTGCAGGCTCCGGTGCTTGTCGCCGGGCATGAACCCACCGAGCATCCCGCCGATCTGCCGGGCCGCCTCGCCGCGGGCGAGCTCGATGCAGTGAGCCGGCGCGACCGATGGCTCTTCCGCGCCCCAGCCGCTGAGGAGGATGGGCTGGAAGCGCCGCAGGTCGCGGAAGTCGAAGGGCTCGATCGCCTCGAGCTCGTCGTTGGGGATGCCACGCGACGCGGTGACGACGTGGTCGCTCACGTAGA
This sequence comes from uncultured Sandaracinus sp., assembly GCA_964462035.1. Lineage (GTDB taxonomy): Bacteria > Myxococcota_A > Polyangia > Polyangiales > Houyiibacteriaceae > UBA1660. The sequence continues at coordinate 88,580 of CAYXAP010000015.1, read as the reverse complement.
TCGAATGGAGTCCGTCGAGCGAGCGCCACTCGGTCTTCGTCTTGGTGCGCGTGCGGGTGACCGTGCGCCCCTTGCTGTCGGTGGTCGTGTAGGTCTCGGTGACCGTGTAGTTCTCACCGATCTGCGCCGAGTAGCGGCTGTGGGCGACCGCCGAGTAGAGGTAGGTCGGGACGTAGAGCCCGCGGATCTCGTCCACAGCGGCCTTTCGGAACGCCTGGGGCGCGAAGAACGCGCCTTTCACCCAGCGACGGGCGACCTCGAGCGCCTTCTCGGGCGGGAGAGAGAAGCCAATCGCCAGCTCGGGGTTCGGCCGGTCGGCGGTCGGGGGGCGGTCCACCACCTGCGGCGAGCCGCAGTAGAGACACTTCCCCGTCCGCCGATCGGCCTCGATCTCGACGCGCGCGCCACAGCTCTGACATTCCAGCTGCATCGCGCCGATGGTACGCGGACGAGGCTACGGCGCGAAGCCGCACATCGGCAGACAGGCGCCACCGGAGATCCCGAACATCATGATCGGGCAGCACATGTCGGTCCCGCTCGTGCAGTCGGTGGCCTCGTGGCAGAGCTCGAACGAACCGAAGCCCTCGCACGTCGCCGCGCACTCCACGCTCGCGCCGCCCGCGCCGCCAGACCCACAGCAGACCTCGCCGCCGCCGCAGTCCTCGGGACCATCGCACTCGGCGGTGCCGCCCATGCAGGTGTCGCCCGCCGTGATGCACTCGAAGGTGGCCGAGCCACCGGCGAAGCTGGCGCAGCACTCCTGAGTCTCGGCGTCGCAGGTCATCTCGCCGCAGTCGATCGTCCCCACGGTGCCGGAGCCGCCGTCGGTGTCCGTCGTCGTGCCCATGTCGTCGCCGGCGCTGGTCCCGAGGTCGTCGCCCGGCGACGTGCCGAGATCGTCACCGGGGCTGGTGCCGAGGTCGTCGCCCGGCGAGGTGCCGAGGTCGCTGCTCGAGCCCCCCATGTCGGTGCCGGGGTCGTCCTCGGCCGGTCCATCGTCATCACCACAACCCACGGCGAGCGCCGCCGCGAGCATCAAGCAAGTCCATCGCATGTTCATCTCCACCCCGCCGGTGTGCCGGCGGCCACGGAGAAGAGGCTACCAGACGAGCGCTCAGCGGTTGAGGCGGGCCCCGGTCACAGCCTGGATCACCCGCTCGAGCCCGCGGAAGAAGCCGAGCTTGTCGAGCGGTCCGTTCATCCACCCGGTGGTGACGCAGTAGCCATGATCGTGGGGGGACGTGTGGTGCCCCGCGTGCGCCTCCGGCGAGAGCACGAGCCCGGCCCGCTGCAGAAGGCGGATCGCGCGGGGCGGCTCGTCCATGTGCGCCCACTTGTGGAGCTGACTGGTGAGCGCGATGAAGAGGCCCGCCGTGAAGAGGAAGACGGTGGGCCCGGCGCCGAGGGCTTCTGGTGCCCACGCCGCCGGAGCGGTGAGCGCGACCGAGAGCATGGCGTTGTGCCCGTTGGTCTCGACGAAGTCGTGACCGACCATCGCCTTCTGATCGAGGTGGTGCTGCCGAAAGGTCCGGATGGCGAGCTGACCGACGATGGGCGTATTCACCGAGCCCCAGGTGTCGAAGCCCCAGTGGACGAGTCCCGAAACGAGGTCAGCGAAGGCGATGCCCGCGACCACGGCGACGAACCAAACGAGCAGCCCCGCGCCGGAGTGAACCCAAGCGCCAGCGGCCGCGCCGATCAGGCTGAGCCCGGCGAGCGCGAGCCCCAGCCACTCGTAGCGCCGGTGCGCGCCAGTGTAGCCCGCCTCCAGGCTCTCCACGGACTCCGGCTCTGCGACCACGGGCCCGACGTCTTCCTGCCGGCCCCCCTCGACCACGGTCTCCATCCCTCGTACCTCCCTCGCTCCGCATTATGCGCCAAGTGGGCGCTGGTGGACGAGATACGAGCGAAGCCGCCGATCGGTTCATTCGGCGGGAGGATTCGCGGACCGAACCGGAGCTACTCGGCGGGAGCGGGAGCGGGCGCGGGCGCGCTGGCGGCCGGGAGCGGCTCGGTGCCGGCGTCGGTCGTGTCGGTCGCGGGGACCAGTGCACGCATGCCGGCGTCGCGGAGCATGGCCATGTCGGCCTCGACGTCCGGGTTGCCGGTGGTGAGCAGCTTGTCGCCGTAGAAGATGGAGTTGGCGCCCGCCATGAAGGCCAGCAGCTGCGCTTCCCGGTTGAGGCGGCTGCGGCCGGCGCTGAGGCGGACCATCGACTGCGGGAGCATCAGGCGCGCCAGCGCGCACATCCGAACGAGCTCGAGCGGCTCGACCGGCGGCTGGTCCTCGAGCGGGGTGCCCTCGACGGCGACGAGCGCGTTGATGGGCACGCTCTCCGGATGCGGGGTCAGGCTCGAGAGGGTGACGAGCATCCCGAGCCGGTCACCGAGGGTCTCGCCCATGCCGATGATGCCGCCGCTGCAGACGTGGATGCCGGCGCCGGCGACCCGGCTGATCGTGTCCAGCCGCTCCTGGTAGGTGCGGGTGGTGATGATCTCGCCGTAGAACTCCTTGGAGGAGTCCAGGTTGTGGTTGTACGCGGTGAGCCCCGCGTCCTTCAGCCGCGCGGCCTGCTCGTCGGTGAGCATGCCGAGGGTGCAGCAGGCTTCCATGCCGAGTTCGCGGACCCCGCGGACCATCGTCAGCACGCGCTCGAACTGCTCGCCCTCGCGAGCGTCGCGCCAGGCGGCACCCATGCAGAAGCGGGTGGCGCCGGCTTCGCGAGCGACCTTCGCCTTCGAGAGGACCTCGTCGACCGTCAGCAGCCGCTCCGGCTCGACGTCGGCGCCGTTGCGGCCGCTCTGCGGGCAGTACGAGCAATCCTCGGGGCAGGCGCCCGTCTTGATCGACAGCAGAGTGCAGAGCTGGACCGCGTCCGGCGGGTGGAACTGCCGGTGCACGCTCTGGGCGCGGAAGAGCAGCTCGGTGAGCGGCAGCGCGTAGAGCGCCTTGGCCTCGCGGATGGTCCAGTCGTGACGGATCGCCGTGGAGTCGGTCATCGGGGTGCGTCTAACCCGAAATCGCTCCCATTGCACCCTCTCGGGCCACGCTGCTAACTTCCGCAGCCCTTGGCCCACGGCGCCACTGACGACGAGCCGGCGCCCAGCGAAGCGCCCCCCGCAGAGAGCGACGGCACCGAAGCGCCCATGGCGAAGGTGCCCGCGCTGGCCGCGATCGCTGCCGGAGCGGCCGTCGTGGAGCTCATCGGCGCTCGTTTCTCCCTGCGGATCGAGGGGTCCCGTGAGTTCGCCGAGCTCAGCCACCAGCAGCTGCTCGAGCTCGACACCTGGGCCGCCTTCGCCCGGAACCTCGGTGCGGTCGCCGCGCTCGTGGCCCTGGCCTTCACCCTCGCGGATTGGATCAAGCCGCGGCCCTTCCTCTCGATGGGGCTCCGGATCGGCATCGCCGCGATCGCCGGCGTGCTCCTCCCGACCCTGGTGCTCTCGACCATGCTCCCGGTGGAGCGGACCACGGTTGTGGTGGTCCTGGTCGCCACCGGCTCGGCGCAGCTGCTGGCCGTGCTCTTCGGGATCGGCGCCATCCCCTGGCGCGCGCCGCGACTGCCTCGGCTCGGTGTGACCGGCATCATCGGCGCGAGCTTCTTCGCCTTCACCGCCACCGTGGTGCTGGTGATCGGCGCCCAGACGCTCTGGCAGCACGCGCACCCGCTCGGGATGGCGCTCCGCCGGACCGGCGAGGTCTCGTTCCTGGTGACCGTGCCGCTGCTGGCGCTGTCGGGGCTGCCACTGAAGGGCTGGCGACGGGTGGGCATCGCCGTGGGCGCGTTCGTCGGAGCCTGCGCGATCGCCGCGGTCTCGCGCGGGCCCACCGTGCTCGAGCCGGAGGCCTGGGGCGACGTGCTCTACGGCGCGACCCACTTCGAGCTCCTGCTCGACAACGCCAGCGCCTTCTACGTCGGATGGATCGGCCTGACGATGCTGGCGGGCGTCGCCGCGCTCTTCCACGAGAACCCCCGCGACCAACAGAAGGGCCTCGCGGCGTTGCTCCTGATGGCCGGCGGCTTCTCGCCGACCACCCCCGGCACCCTGATTCCGATGATCCTGGGCGTGTCGCTCGCCTGCCGCGCGCTCATCGCCCACGCCGCCGAGGCCGGCCGCGAGCGACCCGTGCCAGCCGCGAAGACCGAGCCCGCGGAATAGTCCGCCCGTGGCACACCGCATGCTGCACCGGGCGGCATGCCTCGTGGTGTGTGCCAATCGGTGCCCGGGCGCCGGTCTGCCTCCGGTCGGACGCCGGCCGAGCGTGACGGTGCGTCACGCGGGCACACACCGCTCTACATGCTACCCTCGGGCCTCGGAGGGAGCCCCTGGTCACGGAATCGAGCGCGCGCGAACGCGAGGAGCACGAGGGGGTGGACGAGCCCGCGCTGGCCCAGACCGCGCTCGACACCGGCGACCCCGATCGCGCGAGCGGCGACGGCGAGTGGACCACCTCTCGGCCACAGCCGACGATCGTCCGCGAGGGCGAGGGCGAGGACCAAGGACCAGACCCGATGATCGGGCGCGTCCTGAGCGGGCTCTACAAGGTCGACAGCCGCATCGGCGAAGGCGGGATGGGGACGGTCTACATGGCCTTCCACGTCCACCTCGAGCGGCCTTTCGCCGTGAAGGTGCTCTCGGAGAAGGTCGCTGCGAACAAGCAGGCGGTGGACCGGCTCCTGATGGAGGCGAAGGCCGCCAGCTCCATCGACCACGAGAACATCGTCGACGTGGTCAGCTTCGACGCCACCGAGGACGGCAAGGTCTTCCTGGTGATGGAGATGCTCGAGGGGTTGAGCCTCGCGGATCTCGTCGACAAGGGACCGATGAAGGTCGAGCGGGCGCTCCCGATCGCGCTGCAGGTCTGTGAAGCGCTCCACGCAGCCCACGAGCGGGACATCGTCCACCGTGATCTCAAGCCGGACAACGTCTTCATCGTGCGCAAGAAGGACGCGGACTTCGTGAAGGTCCTCGACTTCGGCATCTCGAAGGTGAAGACCGCCGAGGCCGAGCAGGTGCGGATGACGCGCACGGGCCAGCTGGTCGGCACGCCGCTCTACATGTCGCCGGAGCAGGCCAAGGGCGAAGCCGACGTGGACCGCCGCGCGGACGTCTACGCGCTCGGGGTGATGCTCTTCGAGATGCTCGCGGGCGAGCCACCCTTCGAGGGGAGCAACTACTTCCAGCTGCTGTGGAAGCACGGGAACGAGGCACCGCCGGAGCTGAGCGCCAAGCGGCCAGAGGTCCCCGCGGGGGTGGCCGCGGCGGTGATGAAGGCGCTGTCGAAGTCGCCCGACGACCGCTTCCAGACGATGGCCGAGATGGGCGCCGCGCTGATGGCCGGAGCCCCGGGCATCGCGATCGACCCGGATCGCTTGGTGAGCCTGCCGCCGCGACAGGTGGTGGCCGGGACGCCGGTCGCGGCGACGCCGACGCCCGAGCCGGCGCTGCCGCCGGGGCGGCCGGCTTGGAAGTGGGGGCTGGCGGGGGCGGCGCTCGCGTTGGTGGGGCTGGGGGCGCTCGCCATGAGCGGTGCCTTCGGCGGGGAGTCGGCCGTCGCCGATCCGGAGTCGGAGTCGGCCGTCGGCGATCGGGACACGGAGGCGGCCGTCGCCGATCCGGAGTCGGAGTCGGCCGTCGCCGATCCGGAGTCGGAGTCGGCCGTCGGTGATCCGGAGTCGGAGTCGGAGACCGAGACCCTGCCCATCGGTGAGCCTCCCCCCGCGCTCGTGTCGGTTCGTTTCGAGTCCACCCCCACGGGTGCGACCGTCCGTGGTCCCGGCGACGAGACCCTCGGTGTGACCCCGTTCACGGCGGATCTTCCCACCGGCGAGCCCCTCACGGTACGCTTCACTCGTCGGGGCCATCGGCCTCGGGAGGAGGACGTGGTCCCGGAAGAAGGGTCGACGGTCTCCGTCCGCCTCCGGGCGCGGTCGAACGAATCCGGGGGCTCGAATGACTTTCCTTCGATCCGCATGGACCTTTGATGAGCCCCCGGCGAGCGCCGCTGCGTCCCGCACTCTTCGTGATCACCGTGCTCCTGACCGCGGCGCCCCTGGCGTCCGTTCGGGCGCAGTCGGGTAACGCGGAAGCGCGCGCCCACTTCGACGAGGCCAACCGGCACTTCGCGCGGGCCCGTCGGCTGCGAGGAGCCCGCCGAACGCGAGCGCTCGAGGAGGCGCTCGGCGAGTACATGCAGACGCTCGCGATCGTCCGGAGCCGCAACGCGCTCTTCAACACGGCGCTCGTGCTCGAGCAGCTCGAGCGGCCGACCGAGGCCTTCGGCTACGTCCGCGAGTACCTGGCCATCCCCGGCCTCACCGAGCAGGAGCGCGCCGACGGAGAGGCCCGCATGACCGAGCTTCGGGCGAAGGTCGCGGTGATCGCCGTCACGAGCGAACCGGCTGGCGCGCAGGTCTACGTGGACCGGCGCGATCTGGCCGCGCGTGGGACGACGCCCATCGAAGTGGCCGTCGAGCCGGGCGAGCACACCGTCTATCTGGTGCTGCCGCACCACGAGACGTTCGACGGGCAGGTCACGGCCGCGACCGGCGAGCGCGCCGCGGTCGAGGCCACGCTCGCGCCCGAGCCGGTCGCGGTGACCCTCGAGGTGATGGCGCCAGCGGAGACGCCGCTCACGCTCGACGGCGAGCCGGCGCAGGCGGGCACCGTGCGGCTCGCGCCGGGTCTGCACGTCGCGCGCCTCGAGCCGCCGCGCGGCACGCCGGTCGAGCGCCGCTTCGAGGTGCGCCCCGGCGAGCCGATGCGGGTCCGCCTCGAGCTGAGCAGCACCGCGGTGGCCGTCCAGACCGGCGCGCTGCGCGTGACCTCCAACCTCTCGGCGCAGGTCTTCGTGGACGACGCCCCCGTGGGCGAAGGCCAGGAGGTCGCCGCCGAGCTCTCGCCCGGCAGCCACGTGGTCGAGGTGCGGGTCCCGGACCGCGATCCGCTCCGGCGCATGGTCCGCATCCAGCCCGGCGAGACCTCGCAGCTGCAGGCGACCTTCGAGGAAGAGACTCGCCCGCTCGGCGTGCTGCCGCACATCGCGCTCGGCGTGACCGCGGCGGGCCTGGGGGCGACGGTCGGGCTGGGCGTTCGCGCGCTGAACATGAACGACGACAACCAGGCGGCGTGCAACGCGGCCGGCGGACCGATCGTCGCGCCCGCGACCTGCGACCGCCTCGCCGGCGAGGTCGAGGACGCGAACCGCGCCACCGACATCGTGCTGGGTGTGACCGGCGCGCTCGCGATCACCACGCTGATCCTCTACCTGGTGAACCGGCCGAGCGCGGACCAGGACCTCATCCAGGTGAACGTCGACCGCAACGGCGGCGGCGTTCGAATCGGGGGGCGCTTCTGATGCGCGTCGCTCTCGCACTCGGCGCGCTGCTGGTGGGCGGCTGCTCGCTCATCAACGATCCCGACTGGAACGAGGACGCGCCGATCATCGACGGCGGTCACGACATGGGCGACGGCGGCATGCCCGATGCCGGCGACATGGACGTCCCCGACGACGCGGGCGACATGGGAGACCTGGGCCCGCCTCGTGAGCTCTGTGGCGTCGAGGGCGACGAGGACATGGACGGCCTCGAGGACTGCGCCGACTTCGACTGCGTGGACGACCCCGCGTGCTGCGGGGGCGGCCTCCCGATCTTCGACGTCACCACGTGGAACACGACGGAGATCAACCGGATGCTGCGACTGCCGAGCAGCATGCGGCCGACGATCTCCACCGCGGGCGGGTTGATCACCCGCTTCGATCCCAACCGGACCGCCGCCGTGATGTTCCCCGAGTGCATGCCGCTGGCGCTCGGCGCGACCATGTCGGTCGACTTCTATCCGCAGCCGGATCCGGATGGTTTCAACTGCGTCGATCCCGGAGTCTGCGACGAGTTCATCCAGTGGGTGCTCGCGCCCGCGGACGACATAGGCGTGGCCGGCGAGCTCCTCGACGAGCTCTCGGTGCGCGTCTACCCCGGGCTCCGCGTCGAGGTGCGCCGCACTGGCACCGTGCTCGACTCGTGGCAGCCGGAGAGCGCGGCGGTGGCCGGCACGCTCATGACGCTCCTCGTCGAAGTGGGACCAGCCCTCGACGACGCGATGGTCCCGGTGCTGCGGGCGTCCATCCGAGTGGGATACGCGGGCGAGGAATACACCTACTCGACCGACGCCATTCGCATCGGCGACTTGCTGGACGAGCCCGGCTGCGAAGAGGTGCCCGGCCTCTACATGGCGCTCCAGGGCGAAGGCACCAACGCCGGTCAGATCGGCGTCACCTTCGCCGGCACGCTCAGCTGCCCGAACCCCGCACAGTTCGCCCAGCCCGCCGACGCGCAGCCGCTCACTCGGGTCGAGCTCGACTGGGACACCAGCTTCACTGGCGGCGGCATCGAGTCGCCGACCATCGTCAGCGAGGGCGACGCCGACCCCTTCTGGCACGTGCTGGCCTCCGGCTCGAACGACCAGCTCGAGCTCGAGCAGGGCGACTTCCGCGTCGGCCACGCCCTCGGCCACGCGACCACGACGGTCTGGAACCTCGCGACCTGGCCGCTCAGCTCCCAAGGAGCGCGCTACGGCGACGACCCGCCTTCGTGCGCGTCGATGCCCATGAGCTGCCCGAGCGATCCCGTCGGCAGCGTGCGCGACCCCTTCCTGCTCGACATCGGCGAAGGCAACGGCATCTACGCCTTCGCACGCGAGGTCACGCCCTTCCTGCGGCCCCACGGGATCTACGTGGCGGTCGGTCCGCTGAACGTGGCCGACGCGCTCATGCCGACCCAGGTGCTCGTTCCCGACGACGTCGGCGATGGCTCGGAGTGCGAGTCGCTCCGCGACCCAGCGCTGGTCCCCGCCGGTGACGACCGCCACTACTGGCTCTTCTACACCTGCGAGCAGGGCGCCGGCCGCTCGACCATTCGCGCCGCCCGCCTCGACTTCTTCGGCAGCATCTCGGTCCAAGACGGGACCGATGCCGAAGTCCTCGCGCCCGGTGACGTGCAGGCCTTCGGCGCGACCGCCGTGCGCGGACCAGAGCCCGTGCTCAGCTCGGAAGAGACCCGCGACATCATCCGCGTGTGGTTCATCGGTCTCGACCGCGACTTCGAAGCATCCATCGGCGTCGCCATCGCGGACGAGAAGAACCTGGCCACGACCACCATCGCTCCGGAGCTCACCCCCTACCCGGCCAACCCGGTGCTCCAGCCGACGGACCGCTCGCTCGATTGCGCGACGCGCACCTGCGAGATCTACGGCTTCGCGATCACCGACTCGCCGGACGACATGCGCGCAGGGCTGCTTCGCATGCTGGTGGCACGACGAGTGCAAGTTCCCGGGGCCGGACGCTTCTTCGACCTCTTTCCACTCGAGCAGGCCTGGGACCCGCTCCAGTAGACGTGGCCGAGATCACCGAGGAAACGCACCGAGAATCACCCGCCGAAGCCTCGAAGCCCCACTGAGTCATGTTGCGCCGCCTCCTGATCCTGATGCCCGGATTGCTCGTCTCGAGCGTCGCGCTCCTGCAGCTGGGGTGTGGAGACGACATCACCCGCGTCGACGACACCCCCACTACCGACATGGGGCCCGCGGACCCGCGCGACGCCGGGATGGGCCTGGATCTCTCGCTGGAGCCGGGCGCCGACATGGGTGTGCCCTCCCCGGAAGACGACGGCTACCCGGCCAACGCCGAGGCGGGCTTCGCGCTCGACAGCTCCGAAGGGCCGGCGGCCCGCAGCAGCTGCTACCGCGACGAGAGCACCCTCGAGTGCACCGACGCGCTCTGCGGCGAGCTGCCCGTCTGCTGCGTGGGTGCCACCCGCGCAGGCTGCTGCAACGGCAGCGACCGCGTGCCCGCGACGCGGATCGGGGGCGCCGACTGCACGAGCGTCGCCTGCCTCGGCGCGGACGCTCGGGCCTTCGGTGTGCCGGGTCCGAGCTTCGACATCGGCCTGGTCAGCGGCGGAGACGTGAGCGGGGACGGTGGCGTCGTCTACGACACCCCCGTCGACCTCCGAAACCAATCGGTCGCCATCGAGGCGACCGTCGCGCCGCCCACCGCGGGCTGCGAGGACGGGTGCTTCGAGACCATTGCGCTGGCCATCCTGCGTGAGGCGCCACCCTCCGACGAAACGGTGCTCGTCCAACCGATGGCGGCGCTGCGCTACTCGGGCGCCAACGACCGCATGCTCCTCGAAGCCGGCGGCGAGATCCTGCACCGCTTCACCGAGGCACCCGCGGGGACCTGGCGCTTCGAGGCCACCCCGGAGGGTACGCTCCGCGTGCTCCGCGAAGGCGCAGAGCTGCTCTCGCTGCCGAACCGCGTGGTGCCCGGCGTGGTCTACCCCGCCGTGGTCGGTCGCACCCGGAACCCGAGCGCCTCTGGCGGCGAGGCCGCCCGGCTCACTCGTTTCTCGGTCCGCGTCGACACCTGCGACATCCCAACCGGCTGGCTCCGCGGCGCGCCGCTCGAGTTCACCGAAGCCCCCGGCCCCGGCATCGGGCGACCGAGCCTCTTGCTCGGCGACCCGACGCTGCTGGCGGTCGAAGAGGACGGCCAGTTGCGCCTCTTCCGCCAGTCGGTCTCGGGCCGCTTCGACCCGGTGAGCGTCAGCGCCCCCGAGGACCCGATCGCCGACCCCGAGCTCGTCGACGCGATCGAGCCGTGGGTGCTCGCGCTCGGTGCCGACGGTGCCGTGCTCGCGGGCGAGCTCAGCGACCTGGAAACCGACCCGGTGCTGACTTGGTCCGAGCTGGTCCCTTCCTGTGGCGACTGCGAGCGGTCCAGCCCGACCATCGCGACCGCGTTCTCGGGGACCCCGGTGTTGGTCCTTCTCGAGGACGGCCATCCGCGGCTCTACGCGCTCAGCGGCGACACCGGATACGTCGAGGTGCCTCGTCTCAGCTCCGTCCTGGACCAGCTGACCCGACCGTCGCGCGACGAACGACTGACCGGCGTGTCGCTGGTGCTCCGTGATGCCGCGTGGCACCTGCACGTGACCTACGCGCGCGGCACCCGCTCGCTGGTGCGACTCTTCGTCTCCGAGGAGCTCGTCGTCTGGCGGGAGCTGGGCCAGGTATTCGGACCGTCGGGCGAGGGCTTCGACGCGCTCCAGGTGTGGAGCTTCGCCGTCGCGAACGGCCGCGACGAGGGCGCGCTCCGCGCGGTCTATCGGGGCAGCGACGGGGTCGATCCCACGATCGGCAGCACCACCCGCCCCGCTCCCTGAGTCGGACATCGAAGGCAGGGATCGGATCGCGATCGGGCAGATCCGCCCGGTCGGCACGCCGTGGCACAAACATCGCGCTCGAAAAGCCCAGCAATTCCAACAAATCTCGCTTGGCACGGTTGGCACGCGTCATGATCTCTCCCTGGGTGGGGCAGACTCCGTCCAGCCCACCCGTTCATGACTCTCCGGACCACATCGCTGCTGCTCGCGCTCTCGCTGGTGGGCTGCGCCGACCTCGGCGGCGGCGACGACGAGAGCATCCGCGGAAGCGACGACCCCACCGAGCGACTCGACGGGGGCGCCGCCACCGACGCCGGCGCGCCGAGCGCGGACCAGGGACCAGGCACGAGCGACATGGGCATGTCGCCGCCTTCGCCCGGCTACACGGGTATCCCGGCGAACGACGCGGACTCCGTCACCACCGGCGGCGAGAGCAACACGGACGACTTCCTGAACGACATCCGCACTTGCTACGACGGCGAGGACAACGACCTCGACGAGTCCATCGACTGCGCGGACCCGGCGTGCTTCCCGGTCGCGAGCTGCTGCATCGGCAGCGGGCGCGTGGAGTGCTGCACCGCCCCGGAGGTGATCGCCGACCAGAGCTTCGACACCTGCTCGGACCCGGCGGGCTGCCTCGACGCGACGGTCTTCGGTTCACCCGAGCCCTTCGTCTCGGGCGGCGCGCTCGCCATGGGCGGCGACTCGCTCTACGACTCGGGCGTGCTCGTGACCGAGCCGCTCGACCTCCGCGGCGAGCGCGTGCGGCTCGAGGCGACCTTCCGCGATACGACCTCCTGCACCGGCTGCCTCGACGGCGCCGCGTTCGGTGTCACCGCGCAGGCGAGCCTCGACGACCAGGACCACGTCGAGCCGCTCGTCGCGCTCCAACGCAACGCGGGGGGCGAGGTCCGGCTACGCGTCGGACCACGCACGATGCGGAGCTTCGTGGTCACCGAAGGCGCGCCCTTCACCCTCGTGCTGCGACCCGATGGAGTCGGAGAGGTGACCCACGCCGGAACCACCCACACGTTCGCGCACACTGTCGGCCGCGTGGTCCACGCCGTGGCCTGGGGCTACTCGAGCAACCCTTCGGCTTCCGCGCCGGAGGGGGTCTTCCTCGACGACCTCTCGATCGAGCGCGCCCACTGTGGGACCGCCGATGGCTGGCGAGATCGCGAACCGGCGGGCGCCGATGGCGGACGACTGGTCGGCATCGGAGCCGCGACGGACGCGACCGGGACCCACTGGCTCGCCCTCGACGACATGGACGGGCTCGTGATCGGCACCGTGGACGAGAGCGGTGACTTCGCTCCGCAGCCCCTCGAGGTCGGGACCATCCCCTGGGGTCGCAGCCCGCGCGGATGGGGCCTGACCCACGACGGCACTGATCTCTGGCTCACCTTCCTCGCCGACTACGGAGAGCTCGTCGCCTTTGGTCGCGCGCGTCTGAACGGCGACACCTTCGAGCCGGAGGCAGAGCCCTTCTTCCAGCCCGGCCAACCGATCGCCAGCACGCGGTGGGTCGTCGAGCGTGGCCACGAGCTGCTCGTGGTCGGTGACGACCGGGGCGTCGCGCTCTTCGGTCGCGGTCCCGACGTCCCCGCGGCCGATGGCTCGTGGACCCCGCTCGACTCGGACCTCGCCGGGCTCACCGAGGGCGTTCGTCAGCCCGACCTGCACCGGACCCGCGAAGGGGTCTGGCTGCTGCACGTCGCTCGACGGATGGGCACCCGCTGGGTCGTGGAGCTCTTCGCGTCCGACGAGCTCGTCGCGTGGCGGCCGATGGGGATCGTGCTCGCCGGTAGCGGTGACCTCGAAGACTTCGATGGCCTCGGCGCGAGCGCGCCGGCGGTGGTCACGGACGGCGACGCGCTCCAGCTCTACTACGTCGGCCACGGGCCGGCGGAGCAGGTGCTCGGCGGCGTTCGTCGCTGGCTGGGAGCCACCCGATGAACGCCGGCGTGGTGGTCGGGATGGTGTTGCTCCTCGCGCGAGCCTGCGTGGCGGGCGATACGAGCGAGGACACGCCGGACTACTCGGCCGACGCCTTCGGTCCACCCGGCGTCGACCTCGGCACCGGCCTCTCCGACGGCGGCGCAGGCGACGTCGACTTGGGACCGAGCGGAGACGACGACGTCGGCCTCTACGCGGACCCCTCACGGACCGCCGACGACCGCGGAGAGCTCGCGAGCCCGGATCCCGGCGTGTTCGATGACGCCATCGCGAGCTGCTTCGACGGCCTCGACTCCGACGGTGATGGGGACGCCGACTGCGCGGACAGCGACTGCGCCTCGACGGTGCGGTCCTGCTGCGCCGGTCGGGGCGACTGCTGCGCCAGTCCGTCGACGGTCAGCTTCTTCGCCGATCCCGCGAGTCTGGCGACCTGCGCGAGCGACCCCGCGAGCTGCCTGCCGGCGGCCGGCTTCGGCGCGCCCGGCCCGTACGTGGCCGACGGGCTCAGCGGCGGCGGCGACGGCGTCTACGACAGCGGGCTGCTCTTCGACGCGAGCGTCGATCTCGATGCGGAGCGCGCGACCCTGAGCGGGACGCTGGCGCTGCCCGCCGACTGCGACGGTGGCTGCATGGAGAGCGTCTCCTTCGGCTTCACCGATCAGGACGCGCTCGACACCCAGTCCCACGTCGAGCCACTGCTCGCGCTGACACTCTCGCCCAGCCGCGGCGAGGTCTCGCTGCGCGCCGGAGATCGGGTGCTCGCACGCTTCGCCGCGGCGGAGGGCGCGTGGTCGATCCACGCTGCGCCCGATGGGACCGTGGGCGTCGAGTCGCCGACCGGCTCTGAGCCCGTGGGTCCGCGCTTCGTTCCGGCGAGCGGCGCACACCCGGTGGTCTGGGGCCACAACGCCAACCCGAGCGCCACCGCCAGCGGTGGGGCGCGGCTCTTGGCGCTCTCGCTCCAGCGCGCGCTCTGCGACATGCCTCGGGCCTGGGCGCCAGCGACGGTGGTGAGCGACGGAAGCGATCCGCTGCCGATCGCGGGACGACCGAGCATCGCGAGCATCGACGGAGTCGACGTGCTCGCGTGGGCCGGCGACGGCACCATCGAGCTCGCGACGGGCTCGAGCGCCGAAGGTGACTGGACCACGATCGCTGGCGTCGGCGGCAGCGAGCTCGAGCGCTTCTCCGATCCGGAGCTGCTGCCCCTCGAGCCGCTCGGTGGCGAAGGGCTCGCGCTCTTCATGACGCGAGAGGGATCGGACGCGGGCATCGTTCGAGCGGCGGGCAACCTCTCGGACGGCTTCGGCGACGCGTCGCTGGTGCTCGACCCGGCGGCCATCGGCGCCACTCGGATCGCTGCGCCCACCTTGGCCGTCCGGAACGGAACCCCGGCGCTGGTCATGATCGCCTGGGCCGAGTTCGGCGGAGACCGACAGCTCCACGCGTTCAGTAGCGGCGACGCGGGCGAGAGCTGGGAGCCCCGTGGCGCGCTCGCGCTGCCGGAGCTCGAGGACGCCGAGGAGCTCGGCTCGCCCTCGCTGACCGTCCAGAACGGCACGTACCTGCTCTATCTGCCGGTCCGGCGGGGCACGCGCTGGCGCATCGCGCAGATCGTCAGCGACGACCTGCGCTACTGGCGTCTCGTCGACGACCGGGCGCTCGCGAGCGGCTCGGGCTCGTATGCGCCGCTGGGCGCTCGAGCCCCGGATGCCCGCGTCTGGGGTGGGGGCGTGGAGCTCTTCTATCTCGGCATCGACGGGGTGGAGCCGACCCCGCTGCGGACCTGGCGCCCGGCGACCGACGACGCGATCCTGCCCTCTCGTTGAGAGACCTCTCACGGCCATTTGGCGGGCCGGCCCCCATATGGTGGGGCGATGAACCTTCGACGGATCGCATGTGTCCTCGCCCTCGCCGGGTGTGGGACGACCAGCACCAACGTTCAGACCCACGAGCCGGAGCCCGAGCCGGAACCGGTGGCGCCGACCGAGACCGTGGAGGCACGGACCTACGACGACCTGGAGCGGCTGCGCTTCAACCAGGTCGCGATGCGGCTGAACCTCCCGCTCTTCTGGACGACCGACGCCGACGAAGACGGCGCGATCGACCCGAGTGAGGTGCGGGCGCTCGACTTCTACGTGGCCGACGAGGTCCAGTGGACCGAGGGTGACGCCTTCACGACCACCTTCGACCAGGTCTACGATCTGATCGTCGCGTCGAGCCAGGAGCCGACGCCGGAAGACGCGCGGCTGGCCGCCATTCGCCAGGAGCTCGAGTCCACGGCTCCGACCCTGATCGAGACGGACCTCGGCGACATGCCGGCGCCGCACCGCGCGTTCGCGCGGCACATGGCTGCGGTCGCGGGTCACATCGACGCGCTCTACGCACGCCAGGTCGGGATGACCGCCATGGCGGGCGACGTCGCCGACGACCCGGCTTCGCGCGCGATTTTCCGCCGCAACTGGGGCCCGCGCTGCCTCGGCTCCGCGACGGAGTCGATCCCCGAGTGCTCGGCCATCGAGGGCGCTCCGAAGCAGCCCGTCGACGTGTACCCGGCGGAGCTCCAGACCGAGGACGACTTCTGCGCGGCGCTCGAAGCGCGCGACGACTCGGCCGCGCTCCTCGGCCACTTCACCGTGGTCCGCGAGGGTGAGGAAGAGGGCAGCCTCCGGGCGGTGCCCTACCACGAGGCGTACGCCGAGCAGATCGCGCCGCTGGTGACCGAGCTGCGTGCCGCCGCCGACGCGATCGCCGAGGACGAGAGCGAGGAGAAGTTGGTCGCCTACCTCCGCGCCGCCGCGCAGGCGTTCACCGACAACGACTGGGACCCGGCCAACGAGGCGTGGGCCGCGATGAACGCGCAGAACTCGAAGTGGTACGTGCGCGTCGGTCCGGACGAGGTCTACTGGGATCCGTGCAGCCAGAAGGCCGGCTTCCATCTGACGCTGGCGCTGATCGATCCGGCCTCGCTGCAGTGGCAGGAGAAGCTCACGCCGCTGCAGAACGACATGGAGGGCTCGCTCGCGCGGCTCGTGCGCCGCTACCGCGCTCGGGAGGTCTCGTTCCACATGCCGGACTTCATCCAGATCGTGATCAACGCCGGCGACGACCGCGACCCCTTCGGCGCGACGATCGGCCAGAGCCTGCCCAACTGGGGCCCGGTGGCCGAGGAAGGCCGCGGCCGCACCGTCGCGATGAGCAACCTCTACGCCGACCCGGACAGCCAGGCGCGTCGCCGAGAGATCGCGTCGTCGCTGCTGACCGAAGAGGCGATGGCGATGCTCGGCGACGGCACCGACGCCGGGCTGATGTCGACGATCCTCCACGAGGCGACCCACAACCTCGGGCCGACGAGCGCCACCCGCGTGCGTCGCAAGACGCCAGGCGAGCTCTTCGGTGGCGGTCTCGCCTCGATGCTCGAGGAGCTCAAGGCGCAGACCGGTGCGCTCTTCTTCGTGCCGATGCTGGTGGAGAAGGAAGTCATCAGCGCCGACGCCGCGCGCGAGACCTACATGGACTCGATCGTCTGGGCCTTCGGTCACATCAGCCGCGGCATGACCACCCCGAGCGGTCAGCGGAAGCCCTACAGCCAGCTGGCCGCGGTGCAGGTCGGCTTCCTGATGGAGAAGGGCATCCTGAGCTGGGACGCCGAAGCGACCGCCGCGGACGGTGAGAGCCAGGGCGCCTTCAGCGTGAACCTCGAGAACATGGACGAGGTGGTCACCGAGCTCATGAAGGAGGTCGTCCGCATCAAGGCGACCGGCGACAAGCGCGCGGCCGAGGCGCTGGCGAACAAGTACGTGCCCGACGACTCACCGGTGCCGCACGAAGAGATCCGCCAGCGCTACCAGCGCTTCCCGCGGACCAGCTTCGTCTACGACGTCCACTACTGACCGCGGTGGAAGCGACCGACCTGGGCCCGCTCGCGCGGGCTCCAGGCGGTCATCTCGTCGCCGCTCTTGGCGGCCCAGACGAGCGCCATCGGGTAGCCGAGCTCGGCGCAGATCTCGAGGCGGCGCTGAAGGAACGCGTCCGGGTCGGCGGCGCGGGAGAGGTCGCGGAGGCGCTCGCGCCACCACCCGTGGCTGACGCCGCAGGCCTTGGCCTGGCGCGTGGGCATCTCGCCGACGATGCATGGACGGATGGGCAGGCGGTCGTGGCGGCGGAGGCGCCAGGGCTCGTAGAGCGAAGGGTAGTGGTGCACCTGGTGGACGTAGTCGCCGCGATCGCCGAGCTGGGCGAAGCGGCGGGTGACCTGCGGTGGGAGCCACTTCGGGTCGGCGAGCTTGAAGCCGATGGTGGAGCGCAGCCCACGGGCGACGATGCGGGCGACGCCTCGCTCGAGGAAGCGGGCCATGATCGGTGCGGGGACGGTCTTGGGCATGATGCGGATCGAGCGACCGTGGAATCGGCCGTGCATCGGGCCGCCCTCGACCGACCAGTCGGGCTCGTTGATCACCTCGAAGGCCTCGAGGGCGTCGGGGTAGCGGGCGGCGACGTCGAGGAGCGGCTCGAGGGTCGCGTCGAGGAATCGCTCGATCTGTGCGTGGTCGTCGCCCTCGTTGCCGAAGACGAGCGCGCCGCGGCCGCGGCTGAACACCTCTTTGCCTTGCGGCTCGACCGGGTGGAAGAGCTCGAAGGAGCAGAGCGAGGGCATGAGCTTCACGTTCGCGTCGGCCGCGGCTCGGAAGAGCGCTTCGAAGTCGGCGAGGAAGGACTCGGGGAGCGGCGGGAGCTCGGGCGAAGCGAGGACGAAGCGCTGCGACTCCTCCCAGGTCGCGCGGATGAGCGCACCACGGAGCCAGCGGCCGCCACGACCGAGGAGCGCGTCTTCGGGGCTCAGGGGCGCGAGGGAGAAGTGGTCGCGAGGGTCGGCGCCGACCGGGTAGTTCACGCCGGCGGCCAGCACCCAGAAGCGAACGACCTCCACGCCGAGCTCGCGGCGCCACTCGGCGAGCTCTCGGCCGAGCGCGGCCCAGTCGCGCTTCGGTGGGGCGCTGCCGCCGTTCCATGGCGGCGGGCGGTGGCCGAAGTCGTGGCCACAGTCGATCCAGGGGAGGTTGAGGCCGACGCGCATCGGGTGGTGAGGGTAGCCGGTCCTTGACCTGCCATGGTCGCCGCGTGAGGATTCGGCCCCTTCATGAGCGACGAAGAAGCCGACGAACCGGGCCCCGGGGCCGACATCGAGCCCGCCGAGCTGCCGGTACCGATGGGCCGGCGCCGCCAGCTCTTCCGTCGGGTGCTCTTCGGCTTCCTGGCCTTTCAGCTCATCGTGCCGCTGACCTACTACCTGCGCGCCGACCCCTACGACGAGCGCTTCGCGTGGCGGATGTTCTCGGCGGTGCGGCTGCACAGCTGCCGGCCGAGCGCGACGGAGGTCGCGGACGGCGGGGAACGGCAGGTGGACATGCCGGCGGTGATTCACCAGGCGTGGATCAACACGATGGCTCGGAACCGCGAGGACGTGATCCGCGCGTTCCTGGCGAAGCGCTGCGAAGAAGAAGACGTACAGGAGGCGACGCTCACGAACGTCTGCGTAACCGCCAGCGGGACACGGCTCGCTCCCCAGATCTATCGGCGCGACTGCGAGAACGGCACCGAAGAGCTCCCCGAACAGCTCATCATCGAGGACGAGTAGATGGGGAAGCGGAAGAAGAAGAAGCCGAAGCTCCGGTCGTCGAAGGGCTCGTCGTCGATCCCTCAAGAGACGGAGAAGCAGAAGCCGGCGTCGACGGGCGACGGTAGATCATCGGCGGCGAAGCCCTCATCGAGCAAGGGCAAGGGCAAGGGCAAGGGCAAGGAGCTCGAGCTGGGAGGCTTCGACCGATACTTCTTCGGCGCCGTCGCGCCGGTGCGGCCCTACTTGCTGCTCCGGCTGACCCTCCTGCTCTTGGCGTTCGACTGCTGGGTCGATCTGATCCCGCACGCCGGACGCTACGGCGTCGGCGACTTCAACGTGGCTCACTTCTGGGTCCTGGAGATCCTGCCGACACCGACCCCGGCCATCTACATCGGCACCATGGTGCTCTGCGGCTGGCTCGCGATGGTGATGGCGATCCGCCCGGCACGCATCGGGCTCGCACTGCTCTTCGGGCTGTACACCTACGGGTGGTCGATGAGCATGCTGGACAGCTACCAGCACCACTATCTGATCTCGCTGTTGCTCTTCAGCTTCATGTTCTTCCCGGTGCCAGCGGCGACCGAGGTCTTCGGTCCGACGCGTGGTGGGGAGAGAGAGCCGGATGAAGAGCTCGGCGGCTGGCGCACGTTGGGCGGGCTGCTCCTCTTGATCTTCGTCGCCGAGGCGACGATGGCGGCGTGCGGGGTCCGCGTGCTCGACCGCCTCTTCGACGAGAGCCCGCTCCTGATCGGTGGTCGCGCCACGGCCATCCTCTTGGGAGTGCTCCTGATCTTCATGGTCGACGAGAGCCCGAAGCCGGAGGGCAAACGGACCAGCGCGTGGGGCTACGTGAGCTTCTGCGTGACGTGCGCGATCGTCTACGGCTACACGGCGGTCACCAAGCTCTCCAAGGACTGGCGGGAGGGCCACGCGCTACGCCGCCTCGGCAACTCGGACGCCTTCCAGGAGCTGCAGGCCCAGGCCATCGGCGACGAAGGACTCCCGCTGATCGGGACGATGGCCGTCGACGACTTTTGGAAGCTGATGGCGACCGGCGCGATCCTGGTTCAGCTCGTGAGCGCGGCGGGCTATCTCCTCGCGGCGGGGCAGGACCGGCTCGAGGGCTGGAAGCGAACCCTGGTCGCGGCGATCGGCCTCGCACCGCTGAGCTTCCACATCGGCGCAGAGCGGATGGAGCTCGAGATCGGCTGGTTCAGTTACTACATGTTGCTGGTCCTGTTCGTGGTGTTCCTCCCCGTCGAGGTGCTCCGCCCGGTCGGCGCGGCGTTCAGCTGGCCTGCCCGCTTCCTGCGCGATCGGCTGGGAGATTCTTCACGCTCTCCGTGGCTCTTCCTCGCGCTCGGGCTGCTCTCCAGCCTTCCGGCGGCGATGGTGCTGGACCTGCCCGGCGCGGCTGTCGCGGGTGGACTGCTGGCCGCGGTCTTGGTGCTCGGGGTCGTGCTGGCGGAGCGGAAGGAGCGCTTGGCTGACGCGCGTGGCTGGGGCCTGGGTGCGCTGGTGGCCGGCCTGTGCATGTGGGTCTCGATCACCCAGCTCAACGACGTTCGCTACGACTACTACCGCTTCGTCGGCGGCGACCACCGTCGACGAGGGGAGCTGTCCGAGGCGCTCGAAGCCTACGAGAAGGCGAACGCGTATCAGCTCTACCCGTGGTGCACGTACCAGGGACGCTCCGTGGGTGAGTGCTTCGCCGACGAGGTCAGCGCGCTGGAGCGGGCGCGGGAGCTCGGCGACGAGTGGAGCGCTCGGCGGAGCGACCGCAAGGAGAAGGAAGACGAGGTACGTGAGAGGCTCGAGCGGCAGCGCGCGATCGAGGGCGATGACTGAGGTCCGCCGCGAGGGCGACCGCCTCGTGTTGCCTGGTCTGGTGAGCGCGCACTCCCACGCCTTCCAGCGTGGGCTGCGCGGACGGACTCACGCGCTGGCGCGGGCCGGAGAGGGCTCCTTCTGGAGCTGGCGTGGGCTGATGTACCGCTTCGCGGCCGGACTCGATCCGGACAGCATCTTCGCGCTCTCGAAGCTCGCGTTCCGCGAGCTCGCACGGGGCGGGGTCACCGCCGTCGGCGAGTTCCACTACGTCCAGCACCAACCGGACGGGACCCCCTACGACGATCGGGTCGTGCTCGCCGAGTCGGTGATCCGGGCGGCGCGCGAGGTCGGCATCCGCATCACGCTCCTGCGTGTGCTCTACGCGCGCGGCGGCTGGGGCCGGCCGCTCGAGCCGACGCAGCACCGCTTCGTCGACGGCGACGTGGACCACGCGCTCGCCGACGTCGACGAGCTGCGGAAGCGCTTCTCGGACGATGACCACGTCCGCTTCGGGCTCGCGCCGCACAGCGTGCGCGCGGTCCCGGTGGAGTGGCTGCGCGCGGCGCGCGACTACTGCGACGAGCACCAATTGCCGCTGCACGCGCACGTCGCCGAACAGCGCCGTGAGCTGGCGGAGTGCCTCGCCGAGCACGGCAGGCGCCCGGTCGAGCTGCTCGCCGACGAGGGCATCCTGTCGGGCCGCTTCGTCGCGGTCCACGCGACTCATCTCCGTCCACACGAAGCCAAGCTGCTCGGCGACGCGAAGAGCTTCGCGTGCCTCTGCCGCACCACCGAGCGCGACCTCGGCGACGGCTCACCCGACGTCCAGCAGCTCCGCGACGCGGGCGTGCGCCTGTGCGTCGGCGTCGACTCCCACGCGCGCTCCGACGGTCTCGAGGAGCTCCGCGCCGTCGAGCTCGACGAGCGCATCCGCGCCGAAGGCCGCGCCCTCGCCGCCGACGGCGCCGCCCTCCTCGCCGCCGGCACCTCCGAAGGCACCGCCGCCATCGGTCAGAGCAGCGAAGGCGACACCCTCACCCTCGACGCCACCGACCCCTCGCTCCTCGGCGCCCCCAGCGACGCCGACGCCATCGTCTTCGGCGCCGACAGCCGAGCCATCACCGAGGTCAGAGTCGCCGACGAGCCCATCGAGCTCACCCCCACCCCCGAAGAACGCCAAGCCTTCACCCAAGCCGTCCACCACCTCACGAATTGACGGGGACACTCCCCCCCTCCCGATCCCCCGCGAATACCGGGCGTTCCGGGCCGAGAAATTCAAACACTCGCCCAGGCGAGCATCGGCGCGATGTATCCGAGCGCCATCCGGCGAGTGTTTGAATTCTTCGCCCGGAACCCTTTTGAAAACAGGGGGATCCGAGGGGGGGAGTGTCCCCGACTGTCGGTGGGGTCAGTGGCCGGCGAGGCGGCAGCCGCAGCCGCCGCTGGGGGGCTCGGCTTCCGTGGCAGTGGCCTCGCGCTCGGGCTCGGCTTCCATGGTGGCGGTGGGCTCGGGGGTGTCGGACGGCTCGGGTTCGGGTTCTGGCTCGGGCTCGGGCTCGGGTTCCGGCTCGGGCATGTGGGGCGGGTGGCCCTGGCTCTTCAGGATGTGGTCGGGGTCGCCGAGGAACTCGAAGTGCATGGTGTCCTGCAACCGGTCGCGGCCGAGCCAGTAGAAGCCGAAGCGCTCGAAGACGTGGACCCAGCACGAGGGCATCGACATGCGCTCGTAGATCGACTCCACGTCCCGCTGACAGAGCGGGTGGTCGCCCCACTGCGCGACGCACATGCAGCACGTGTTCAGGTGCGGGTCGACGTCGATGGCGATCCCGTAGACGTGATTGGAGACCTGACCGTTGTGATAGGTGTTCCGCGTCCGCAGGCCCGAGAGCCGCACCGGGTCGTAGCCGGAGTCCGCGCACTCGGTCTTCAACACCTCTTCGACACACGCGAGCGCCGGCAGGATCTTCTTGTTGAGCCGTACGTTGAGGCCCATGAACTCGACCCGCTCGGAGTTGTCCATCGGGGTCGTGTCGTTCCAGTCGGAGTCGCCGAAGCCCTCGAAGTAGCCGTACTGCTCGGTGCGGTACCGAACCGCCTGCTCCATCAGCTCACGGCGCCGCACCTGCTCCTCCGGTGGCTGCGTCCAGCGCGGCAGGAAGTTCTCCCGAACCATGTCGGGCTGCGGCGTCTGATAGTTGCACTGCGTCGTGTTCTCCGGCAGCGGCGGCGCGTCGTCGGGGATGGGCGCCCGCTGCGGCCGAGCCTGGCCCTGCACCACGGGCTCGGCCGGCGACCCCGCCAGGAACGGCAACGCCAACGCGAAGAGCACGAGGAGCAGTCGAATGGGGCGGCGGAACCAACGCATGGCGCTGCCATAGCACGGCCCGGCCGCCGCTCGACGCGCGCCGCTTGTGAGGAAACTCTCCCAGTGGTAGAGCCCCGGCGTGAGCCGCTCACCCGACGACGACCCGCCCGAGCCCCCGGCCAGCACCCCGCCAGCCTCGGCGACCACCGCGAGCACACCCCCGGACAGCGCCCACGCGCTCGACTCGGTGCGCAGCGCCCTGGACTCCGTCGACCGCCGGCTCCTCGAGGCCCTCGCCGAGCGAGTGCGCCTCATCGAGCGCGTCGCCGAGCGCAAGAGCCGCGGTGGCGCCGTGGTCCGCGACCCGGCTCGTGAAGAGGCGCTCCTCGGCAAGCTCGTGGACCTGGGCCGCGAAGCGGGCCTCGACGCCTTCCTGGTCACCCGGGTCTTCCGTGAGGTCCTCGACCACTCGCTCCGCGTCCAGATCGAGCGGCTCGCCGGTCGGGCCGGCGAAGAGCCCACCATCACCGTCGGCTTCCAGGGTGGCGAAGGCGCCTACAGCCACATGTGCGCCCAGCGCTTCTTCAGCGCGCGCAAGGCCGCCATCTTCCGCGGCTATCCCGACTTCCGCTCGATGCTCGAGGCCGTCCGCGACGGCGCCCTCGCCTACGCCGTGCTCCCGATCGAGAACACGACCGCCGGCTCGATCAACGAGAGCTACGACTTGCTCGCCGAGTACGACCTCCGCCTCGTCGGCGAAGAGGTGCAGCGGGTCGAGCACTGCCTCATCGGCCTCGCCGACGTCCCGCTCCACCGCATCCGACGCATCTACTCGCACCCGGTCGCGCTGGCACAGTGTCGGGCCTTCCTCGCGAGCTTGCCCGGCTGCCACGCCGAGGCCTCCGAAGACACCGCCCTCTCGGTCGCCAAGGTCAAGCGCGAGCAGGACCTCAGCCAGGCTGCCATCGCCAGCGAGGAGGCCGCGCGCATCTACGGCCTGCCGATCCTCCGCCGCCACGTCCAAGACCAGCGCGAGAACCTCACCCGCATGGTCATCGTCGCCCGGGAGGACGAACCGCGCGATCCGCGGCTGCCGTGCAAGACCTCGCTGGTCTTCGCCACCAAGCACGAGCGTGGCGCGCTCGCTCGCGGCATCGCGGTACTCAGCGAACACGGCCTGAACCTGACCAAGCTCGAGTCCCGGCCGCGACCGAACACGCCATGGGAGTACCGCTTCTATCTCGACTTCGAGGGAGACATCGACGACCCGAACGTCGCCGAGGCGCTCGAGCAGCTCGGCGCCGAGACCAGCTACCTGCGCGTGCTCGGCTGTTACCCGGCACGCACCCTCCCCGAGTCGCGACCGGTCGAGCCCGCGCAACCCGCCGCCAAGGCCACGCCGCCGAAGCCGGCACGCGCGCAGGGCGTGGTCCGCGTCGGCGACCGACTCGAGATCGGCGCGGTCCCCGTGGTCTTCGCCGGCCCCGCATCAGGCGACGACCCCGCCGAGGCCGCCGCCGCCGCCCGCGACGCCAACGCGCAGGGCTACTGGGGGGCGTTCCTCAGCGAGGGCGGCCTCATCGGCAAGGCGCGCGAAGCGGTGGTCCGCGCCGCGCACGAGCGCTCCCTCCCGATCGCCCTACCCGTCGACCACGCCGCCGACGTCCGCGAGCTCACCCGTCGCGCCGAGCTGCTGGTGGTGCCGCCGGCACGGATGCACGACACCGTGCTGCTGCGGGAGCTCGGCCACGTGGACGCTGCGGTCGCGATCGTCCGGCTGCCCGGCTCCCGACTCTCCGAATGGCTCGACGCGGCCCGCTTCGTTCGTGAGCGCGGCAACGGTCGCCTGATCCTCGTCGATGGGTCCTCGCGCCGCCTGCCCGACCTGGCGCTGCTGCCCGAGATCACCGCCGCCTGCGATCATCCGGTGCTCGTCAGCCTGCAGGCTGCGAGCCCCGAGGCCCGCCCGCGCCTCGCCGAGGCCGCCCGCATCGCTGGCGCCCACGGAGTGATCTGCCCCAGCGGCGAGTCGCTCGCGGAAGTGGTCGCAGCCGTTCGGGGCAGCTAGAGCGATGGACGTCGAGCTCAGGCAGGCCGACCTCGCCGACCGCCCCGTGGTCGAAGCCTTTCACCGAGCGCTCTACCTCGAGCACCGGGGGTCGGTGATGCCGGCGGGGATGGAGCGCCTCTTCGCCTACCGGTCGTTCGAGACGGTCCTCGCCGAGGACGTCTCCGCGATGCTCCGCGACCCGTCGGTCGTCGTGCTGCTCGCCGTCGGCGACGGGAAGGCCATCGGCTACATCACGGGCAGCATCGAGAACGACGAGCGCCGCGTGATCCGCCGGAAGGGCGTGGTCGGCGACTGGTACGTGGACCCGTCGGTGCGCGGCTCCGGCATCGGCCGGCGGCTCTTCGAGACGCTCGAGACGATCTTCGCCGAGGCCGGCTGTGGTCTCGTCGAGGTCGCGACGTGGCCCTTCAACCGAGGCACCCGCAAGGCGCTCGACCGACTCGGCTACTCGGAGATCCAGATCACCTACCGCAAGGAGCTCGGCGAGTGAGGGTCGCGCTGCTGCTGCTCTTCCTCGGCTGCCACTCGAACCCCGGCGACCGGCTCTACACGCCCATCGACTGCGACGAGGGCACCGCCGACTGTGACGGGTCCTTGTCGACCGGCTGTGAATCGGAGGCGTCGGCAGAAGACTGCTGCGGAGCCGTCTGCGCGCCGGGCCAGACCTGCGTGGGCGGGCGTGGTCGCTGCCAGTGACCAGCCGTGCTCAGCCGCTTCGAGAAAGAGCTGACTAGAGACGCTGGGCTCCTGCCGGGCGCGTGAGTGGGCACGTGGTGCTCCTGCCGGACGCGATGTGCGGGACACCGTTAGTGGTCAGCAGCCCGCCGCGGTGGCGATGGGCTCGCCGCCGCACATCGCGACCTCGTGGTCGATCGCGTCGTTGATGCACCCGACGCCCGGGCACCACGAGCAGTAGCCGCTGTCGGCGCAGCTCCCGCAGTCGCTGAAGTCGCAGGGCTCGCACGCGCTCGGCTCGTCCCGCCAGTCGGCTTCACCGCAGCTCGCGCGCTCCGAGTCCGGCACGCACTCGCCGCTCGCCTCGCACCAGCCACAGCCCGACACGCCGTTGCAGTCTCCGCAGGCGGTCGCCTCGGCGCAGGCTTCCGCGCTCGGCTCGCATGCCGCGGCCTCGGCCGGCCCGAGCGCGGTCCCCGGCGCGGCGAACGCCACCAGCACGTCCTGGTCGGTGACCAGCCCGAGGTCACTCATGACCTGCGGCGACACGTCGACCACTCGCCGGGTGCGTGTGTGCGGACCCCAGTCCACCGCGCGGGCCACGACGCTGGCGCCGGTGGACGGGTTGGTCAGCAGGAAGCGCGCGTTCCGCCAGAACTCCCGCCCGCGCGGCTCGTAGCTCCAGCGCATCGCGATCCAGTAGTAGTCCGCGGGCCGCGCCGCGAGCGTCTCCGCGGACGGGTCGACGGGGTCGTTGAGCGTCCGCACCCGCTCGCCGGTGATCGCACCGGTGCCGCTGAGCGGGATGCTCCGATCGTCGGGGCTCCCGAACCAGGAGATCTTCCCGCGCACGTAAGGCAGCCCTTCGTGGATGACCTGGTCGCCATAGGGCTCGGTCGAAACCCCCAGCGTGCGGCGGAGCGTGTCGTTGCTCAGGCCCGCCCGCGGGATCTCGGAGCCGCCCTGGCTGAGCCCGGCGTGGGTGCCCTCGCCGCCTTCGCAGGCACTCTGACCGCAGCCCTCGGTACCGGTGGCTTCGGTGCACGCGCAGCGACCGCAGCTGCCCGGGCCCTCCTGCCAGCGACCGTCGCAGCACTGCCAGCCGGCCGAGCAGGCCGTGTTGGCGTACACACCGCCGTAGCTGTGCACGCAGCTCGCCCCGGGCGGTGCAGTCGCGGGCTCCGGCTCCGGCTCCGGCTCCGGCTCCGGCTCCGGGTCGGGGGTGGACTCGCGCGGCGGCTCGGTCTCGCCCGCACAGCCAGTCAGGCCGCTCTCCTCGACGCAGGCGCAGCTGCCGCAGCCCGCGTCCCGCGTGGTCCAGGCGCCGCCGCAGCACTGCCAGCCGGCCGAGCAGGCGCGGTCGCCGTAGACGCCGCCGTTGCTGTGGACGCAGCGGCCAGCGGAGGTGGGCGGCGGTGCGGTGGGCGGCGCCGCCGAGCCGTCACACGCCCCACTGCGCGCGATGGCCCGCAGGTCGTCGAGGAGCGGCAGCG
>CAYXAP010000015.1:32912-61308 GCA_964462035.1 uncultured Sandaracinus sp. | reverse complement strand
CCGTCACACGCCCCACTGCGCGCGATGGCCCGCAGGTCGTCGAGGAGCGGCAGCGTGTTGGCTCCAGGGCACGAGGTGCTGGCGCCGCCGTGCTGCGTGTGACCGCGCAGCGACCCGGGGCCGACGTCGATACCGAAGCGGTGGGAGAGCACGTTGGCCAGCTGACCCGCAGCACAGATCATCGCGGCCGGCGGGGTACGCGGCCCGCTGAGACCCGCGCAACCGCTGTTCTGGAAGCAGCCGACCAGCGAGATGCCGATGTTGCCGGTGTTGTGCCCGCCGACGTGAGCGCCCAGCAGATCGAGCGGGCGACCCTCGAAGACCGTTCCGTCGGTGCCGATCAGGAAGTGGTAGCCGACGTCGCACCAGCCCCGCCCATCCATGTGATAGGCCTGGATGCCGCGCACCTGGCGCTCCGGGTTGGTCGCGCCAGTGACGGTGTGGTGGATGGCCATCCGATACTTGCTCGGGTTCCGGCTCGAGCAGCGCGTGGCCCGCGCACCCCAAGATGCGCGGCTGACCACACCGGCAGCCGAGAGCTCGCCCGCCAGCGCGTCGGAGCGGCTCCCGACGAGCGCATCGCTGGCATCCCCGATGGCGGCGCTCTCATCGACGTAGGTCGCCGACCAGCGCAGCTGCTGAATCATCTCGGCGTCCGCCGGTGGTAGCCGGATCTGCGCGCCATCGACGACGCCCCCGAAGGCCACGATGCCCACGTGCTGGTCGTGCTCGCTCCAGGTCCACTCGACCGGCTGCCAGCTGCCGCTCGCCACGCCCCCTTCGATCGCCCGCGCCTCGAGGCGGGGCCGCAGGTCCGGCGTGCCCATGGTGACCAACACGGCGACCCGATTCGCGCCCTCCGGCGCGCTCACGCCAGGCGCGAGCAGGTAGTCGTCGAGCGCGGTCCACGTCTCGGCGATCTGCGCGCCGGTGAGCACCTGCTCGGCTTCGCCGTGGTCGGGGTCCCCCTCGGCGTCCGGATCCATCGCATGGAGGCCGCCCGAGGGCGCACACGCGAAGGCGAGGGAGAGAGGGGCGAGCCATGAGAGGAGTCGGGTGGTGGACATCGTGTGTAGCACCACAGAGCACAGTTCGTGCCATTGCTCACACGACGCCCCAACCCGGGAGTGACCGGCGAAGTGGCCACCCCGTGGTGACATCCGACCCCAGTTGGCTGGGGTCGGAGCCCACCACGGGGGCCACTGGGCCTCAGTCGGAGGCGGTCAGCCGGAAGGTGTAGAGCACCTCCAGCTTCTTCTTCGGCGCGTCTGGCAGCGTCACGCTCTGGAGCACGTTGGTGAGGCACGAGCGGAGCGCCGGGTCGGTGACCTGACCCTCGCCGAACTCGACCTGCTGCACGTGACCGGTCGAGCCCTCCACGTGGAGGGTCGCCTGGACCTCGCCCGCGATCGCCTCGTCACGTGCGAGGGCGGTCGTGTAGCAGCTGTCCATCTCGGCCTGCTTGGCGTCGACGGCGGTGCGGAGGCGCGGCTGGGCATCCCCGATGCCGCAGGCGGTGAGCGCGAGCGCGCTCGCGATGATGAGCGTGGCGCGAATCATTCGGCCTCTCCTTCTTCTGCAGCTTCCTCTTCCTCGGCGGCGTCGTCGCCCGACTCGTCACCCTCGGCTGCGTCTGCGGACGGCCGCAGCGAGTCGTCGGTCTCGACGATGTTGAACTCCACGCGCCGGTTCCGGGCGTGGGCCTCTTCGGTGTCGCCAGTGTCGATGGGCCTGGACTCGCCATGACCCACGGCCTCGAGCCGATCGGCCGCGACGCCGTTGCTGACCAGCCGCTCCATGACGGCGTTGGCGCGCCGGGTGGACAGCTCCTGGTTGTACTCCGTGCCGCCCTGGCTGTCGGTGTGTCCCTCGATCTTGATCTTCACCAGCTGCGGGTTGTCGATCATGACCTGAGCGATCTCCTGCAAGAGGCTGTCGGAGTCGTGCTCGATGGTCGCCTCGTCGAAGGCGAAGTGGATCTTCTCGTCCACGCGGATGCGGGTCTCCTCGACCTCGACCCGCGGCGGCGGCTCCGGCGGCGGGGGCGGAGGGGGTGGCGGTCTCTCACCTCGGATCTGCACCGGGGTGGTCTCGTTCAAAGCAACCGTGCCTCCACACCCTGCGGCGGCAGTCGCGATGACCAAAGCAATGGATCCAGCTGAGCGCATTCAGAGCTCTCCTTCCAAAGCTCGGAACCAGGTCGGCCCATCCCCCCGGGCCTTCCCCATCCGAGCGGGTCGAGGGTCTCACATGTCTCAGGCAGCCGTCACCTTGCACAAGCCCCCACAAGGGGTGCAAACGTTCAGAATTCGACCGTCAGGGACGAATTTCTCAGCTCTCGGTGTCGAGAGCGTCGAGGATCGGCGCGATCAGCGCCCGTCGGAGCT
The DNA here is from genome assembly GCA_964462035.1 of uncultured Sandaracinus sp. GTDB lineage: Bacteria > Myxococcota_A > Polyangia > Polyangiales > Houyiibacteriaceae > UBA1660. The sequence continues at coordinate 58,921 of CAYXAP010000015.1, read as the reverse complement.
TGAGCCCGACCCGGTTGGCGACGACCACGCTCGAGACGTCTGCGACGTGCTCGACGACCTCGAGCCCGTTCTGCCGGAGCGTCTCGCCGGTCTCGACGATATCGACGATCACGTCGCTCAAGCCGGTCAGCGGCGCGAGCTCGACGCTGCCCTGCACGTAGAGGACCTCGGCGGGGATGCCGCGCTGGGCGAAGTGGCGCTGCGCGACCCGTGAGAACTTGGTGGCGACTCGCAGCAGCCCGGAGGTGGGCGGCGGATAGGTCGCACCCTTCATCGCGGCGACCGCGAGCTGGCACTTGCCGATGCCCAGGTCGAGCGGGGCGTAGAGGTCGTACTCGCGCTCGAGGAGGACGTCCCGACCGACCACGCCGATGTCGGCGGTGCCGTACTCCACGTAGGTCGGCACGTCGTCGGGCTTGAGCAGGAGGAAGCGCGCGCCCGGGTGCGTGCCGCCGGCGTGCTCGAAGGGGGGCAGCTCGCGGATCAGCTTGCGGCTGCGCTTCGTGAGGGGGCCGGTGTCCAGACCGGCGGCCTCGAGACGCGGCACGAGCTGCTCGAGCACGCGGCCCTTCGGGATCGCGATGGTGATCGGCGCGTCCACGACGACCCTCTAGGCGCTCGCCCCGGGGACGCGTTCGATGGTCGCGCCGAGCCCGGCGAGCTTCTCTTCGATGTGCTCGTAGCCGCGGTCGATGTGGTAGACGCGCAGCACCTCGGTCTCGCCCTGCGCCAGGAGCCCGGCGATGACCAGCGAGGCGCTCGCGCGCAGATCGGTGGCCATGACCTGTGCGCCCTGCAGCGAATCCACGCCCTTCACCGTCGCGGTGCGGCCGTGGACGGAGATGTTCGCGCCCATCCGGTTGAGCTCGGGCACGTGCATGAAGCGGTTCTCGAAGATGGTCTCCTCGATCACGCTCTGGCCCTTGGCCATGACCATCAGGACCATCAGCTGGGCCTGCATGTCGGTGGGGAAGCCGGGGTGCGGCGCGGTCTTGATGTTCACCGCCTTCAGATCGCCCTCGGCGACGACGCGGACCCCCTCCCCTTCGCGCTCCACGGCGCAGCCGGCCTGACGCATCTTCGCCGCGACGGCCTCGAGGTGATCGAAGGTCACGCCCTGAAGCAACACGTTCCCCTTGGTCGCGGCGGCGGCGACCATGTAGGTCCCGGCCTCGATGCGGTCGGCCATGATCGCGTGGTCCACCGGCTCGAGCCCCTCGCGGCCCTCGATGACGATCACGTCGGTGCCGGCGCCGGTCACGTTGGCGCCCATCTTGTTGAGCACACGAGCCAGCTCTTCGATCTCCGGCTCGCGTGCCGCGTTGACCAGCGTGGTCCGGCCCTCGGCGAGCACCGCAGCGCTCATCAGGTTCTCGGTGCCGGTGACGGTCGGCATGTCGAGCACCACCTCGGCTCCGCTCAGACGACCGCGCGGGACCTTCACGTGGACGTAGCCGTGGTCGAGGTCGACCTTCGCGCCCATCGCCTCGAGCCCCTTGAGGTGCTGGTCGATGGGGCGGGCGCCGATGGCGCAACCGCCGGGTAGCGAGACGGTGGCTTCGCCATAGCGCGCGACCAGCGGCCCGAGCACGAGCACCGAGGCCCGCATCTTCTTCACCAGCTCGTAGGGCGCCACCGGCTCGTTCACCGCGCGGCTCGTGATGTCGAGCACCGAGCCGTCCTGGACGACGGTCAGCCCCATCGTCTCGAGGAGCTGGCCCATGGTCGCGACGTCGCGGAGCGCCGGCACGTTGCGGAAGCGGTGCTCCCCGTCGGCGAGGAGAGCGGCACAGAGGATCGGGAGGGCTGCGTTCTTCGCGCCGCTCACACGGAGCGATCCCTCGAGCCTGGCACCACCGCGGATCCGAAAGCTGTCCACGCGGCTGGCTTACCCGTTGCCCGCCCCGATGGCAATGAAGCGGTCGCCAAACGCGGGGGCTACTCGGGAGCTCTCGGCGCCCATTCGATGAAGCTCATCGGCCACCTCAATGCGCGCCACGACGTGGCCAACGCTTGCGTGGAGGGCGGCGCCGAGCCAATAGGAGAGCCGGAGGGTAGGATGATGTGGTGGAGAGCACTACTGGTCGCACTGTGTGCGACTGCAATCGGGTGCGGTGATGACGGAGCGGTCGTGAGCGACGACGCCGGACCGCGTCCCGGCACCGACGCCGGGATGGTCATGACGGACACGGGTCCGCCGGTGATGCCACAGCCGCCGGGCTCGGCCTGCACCTGCGACGCCGAGTGCGAGGGCGACGACGCGCACCCCGGCATGTGCGTCTACGGCATCTGCATGCAGCGGTCGGCCGGCGCGTGCGCGGAGGGCGGCTCGGCCGGCGAGTGCAACGCGGGGTCGCGCTGCTGGGGGTTGAGCGAGAGCGACGCGAGCATCTGCTGGCCCGACTGCGACAGCTTCAGCTGCGCGGGTGAATGCGACGGGGATGGCTCGTGCGTGTTCACCGAGAGCTCGAGCTGCGACCCGATGTGCGGGAGCGTCTGCGGCGTCGGTGCGTGCTCGGCCGAGGAGCCGAACGGCACCTGCGAGGGTGGCCAGACCTGCGTCGACGGAGTGTGCAGCGACGTGTGCTCGCCGAGCGTGCCCGCCGGCGCCTGCGAGGACGGCGCGAGCTGCACCGACGGTGAGTGTGTGCTCCCGAACGGCTGCCCCGACTGGCGCTGTGAAGGCAGCCACTGCACCGAGCTGATCCCGATGCCCGGCTCGTACGACCGCACGAGCGCCGAGGCGATGGCCGACGGCTACTACATCGGAACCCTCGAGCGATACTCGTACCTCCGCCGCGACCTGACCATGTTGGTGCGCCACGCCGCTTGTGAGGTCGCGCTCCGCTACCCGGGCACGAACCCGATCGGCCTGGCCGATCTCGCGCAGGCCGACGGGCTCACACCGGGGACCGACACCGGCAGCCCGCGGCACCCGACGACGACCCATCGCGGAAGCGATCTCGACATCGCCTACTACCAGACCGATGGCTCCAACAACCCGCAGATCATCTGCGGCGACGGGAGCGACAACAACGGCAACGGTGTCGCAGGCACGTACAACGACGGCTACTTCTGCACGACCGAAGAGAACATCATCGACTGGCCGCGGCAGGCCTACTGGTTCGCCAAGCTCGCCACCACGCCGCTCGTACGGGTCTTCGGCATCGACGAGACCCTCGCGGACGACTTCGAGCGCGAGCTCGACGCGTTGCGGGTCGCCGGCGACATCACGCCCGAGGAGCACGGCCGGGCGCTACGGCTCGGCTGGGGCAACGATGGCGGCTGGGCGTTCCACCACCACCACACGCACAACAGCTACTCCCTGCCCTGAGAGCCGCCGGCTCAGAGCGCGCCGGCTTCGCAGATGAACGCGAGCTGATCGTCGCAGTCGCGGTCGTCGAGGAGCCCGTCGCTCGAACGGAGCTGAGCACAGCTCCCGTTGCCACTCGGCTCACCGCCACCCCAGGGGTCGCCGTCGATGTCGTCGCCGCCGGCCCAGTGCCAGCGCCACTTGTCGCGGCGCTCTTCCGGGTCGTCCGAGTGGACGTGCGCGCGACTCCACCAGCTCATGCCGCCGATGTGCATCGCGATGAAGTCGTGCTCGGCGGAGTCCGCGATGCGGACCAGATCGTAGCCGCGGTCCTCGCAGTAAGAGAGGGCGTCGTCGTAGCTGTAGCCGCCGCCGGGCACGGTGCAGAACTGGTAGACGCGCCCCGCGTTCTGACGACTGGTGCAGGTGACGCCGCCCACGTCGCAGGCACCGTCGTCGTCGACGATGCCGTTGCAGTTCTGGTCGGTTCGGTCGCAGGTCTCGGTCATGACGACGCAGTCGCCCTCGCAGACCAGGACGTCGCCGACACAGGTGAGCGTTCCATCCGCGACGGTGTCCGGGTCGGGCCCGTCACAGGCGGTCCCCGCCACCGGGGCCGCGTCGGTGCAGGTCGGGCTCCCGCCGGAACAGCCACTGAGCCCGTCCATGCATCCGTCGCCGTCACCGTCGCAGGCGGCGCTGCTGAGACCGTCGTCGATGATCCCGTTGCAGTTGTCGTCCTCGCCGTTGCAGATCTCCGCGGTCGCCACGCACATGTCCGGCGGGGGCACGAAGGAGTCCACCTCGGGCCCCGAGTCCACCGGTCGCGCGTCGCTCCCCGGCACGAAGGAATCCACCGGACCGATCGGTCCGAGATCCCCCCCGATGCCGCCGTCGGCGCGCGACGGCCCCAGGCCGGACACGTCCACCGCGCACGCCGAGCCGGCGAGGGCGAGCATGACGATGAGCGCGCGCGACATGTCCCAGTAATTAGCACAGGGAGCCCCCACGGGGCGTCCCCAGCGCCAGCGCTTCAGTGCGTTCCGACCGCTGCGCCTCGGAGGAGCGACAGATCCACCGCCTCCGCCATCCGCTCGTAACCGGCGGGCGAGAGGTGGAGTCCATCCCCTCCATCGTACTCCGGCGCCAGTCGCGAAGGATCGGCCGGGTCCCGAACCGCCGCGTCGAAGTCGACGAAGCCGTCACCCAGCTCGCCCGAGCGGATCGCCTCGTTGACCTCACGGCGTCGCGCATCGGCGTCGGCGTAGAGCGGACCGAAGCTCCCGACCGCCCCACCGGCGGGCGTCAACGTGCCCACGAGCACGTTCGGCGCGCCGTTCGGGCCCACGGCTTCCTTCAACATGGCGACCGCCGCCTCGAGCCCGGCGACGACCTCCGCGGCTTCGGGCTGCGGGTCGAGGGCCAGGTCGTTGATCCCCTGCAAGAGGATCACGTCGGTCACGTCGCTGCGCCACAGCACGTCGCGCTCGATGCGGGCGACCAGCGAGGGACCGGCGAAGGGGAAGACCCCCGGCCGGAGGACGCGGTTGCCGCTGATGCCGAGGTTGACCACCGAGGTGCCGTCCATCGACTCGGAGACTCGACGCGCCAGGAAGTCGGGATAGCGCGCGTCGGCGTCCACCGAGAGTTCTGCGAACATCGCGTCGCGCTGATCGCCGTCCGTGATCGAATCGCCGATGGCGACGATCACGCCGTGACCTTCCGGTGCGATCACGTCCAGGCCGACCACGAAAGGTCGGCTCGTCATCGTCATCGTGAAGGCCTCACCCGAATCGTCCGCGGCCACATCGCCAGCCGCGGGTGCGCTCGCATAGGAGGTCTGCCGCGCAGCGAAGTGCTGGGTCGCGCCGCCCGGCGCCGGCACGAAGAGACTCACGGCCAGCCGCTCGAACGCCTCGAAGGAGAACGGCACCCCATCGCTGAGGACCTCTTCGCCCGGGGGGACGATGACCTCGTCCGCGCCGTCGAAGGTGAGGGGCACGTTCGAGCCGGCCACGAGCTCCGCGCCGGAGTCCTGTCGACCCAGGAAGACGTGCTGGAAGGTGACGGGTGCCGACCCGAAGCGGTTGGAGAGCCGCACCCGAGCGGTCTCGCCACCACGAAGCGGCGTCAGGAGCAGTCGAAGGCTCTGGTCGCCGTAGGAGGGCCCCGAATCGCTCGGAGCCGCCGCCCAGGCTCCGACCCAGGCGCCTTCTTCGGCGACTGGCGGGGAGTCGCCGCAACTGGCGATGGCGGCGAGAAGGAGAAGCAGGAGTACGCGAGCGTGCTCGATGACCATGACGACCTCGATCGCGGGCGCACACCCATCGCTCACGACGAGGGGCAGGTAGCGCGCGCGGCTCACGGAGTCACGGACGGAGGCTGCACTGGCTCACTGCGTGAACCGTCTTCGAAGAGGAGGCGACGAGGGGTTGGCGAGACGGTCGACCAATGTCCTGACCGCTAGACGACCGCTCCGCGGAGCGACCCGGATTCGAACCGGGGTCTTCGGGGTGAATGTAGTCCCGCCGGCATTCGCCTCGGGGGTGAGTAAGCATCGCGCGCGACCCGTCAAGCGTCAGACGGCGTCGGTCCCCTCGATGACCCACGACTCGGCGACCGCGTCGGCCTCCCAGCGCTGGAAGTCCGCGTCGGCGAAGACCGCGTCACAGTAGGCGCGCGCGCCCGCCGGCAGGTCCACGCCATAGGTCCGAAAGCGAGTGCAGACCGGCGCGTACATCGCGTCGGCGATCGTCCGATGGCCGAAGAGGAAGGGACCGCCATACTCGGTGAGCAGCTCTTCCCAGAGGGTCATCAGGCGATCGATCTCGTGGCGGGCGAGGTCACTCCAATCGCGCGGCTCGGTGCGTCGACGGATGTTCATCGGCAGCTCGTCACGGACCGCGGGGAAGCCCGCGTGCATCTCGGCGCTGACCGCGCGGCAGTGGGCGCGAGCCTCGCGGTCCTTCGGGAGGATGCCGGGCTCCTTGGCGCTCTCGGCCGCCCACTCGGCGATCGCGAGCGACTCGAGGACCACCCGACCGCTCGGCAAGTGGAGCGCCGGGACTCGGCCGGTCGCGCTGACGGCGAGGATGGCCGGGTTGTTCGCCTTGCCGTAGTGGTCGCCGCCCAGCGGGATGACCTCGGTGTCGAAGTCGACCCCCGCCCACGCGAGGGCGAGCCAGGGACGCAGGGACCAGGACGAGTAGTTCTTGTTACCGACGTAGAGAACGGGGGTGCTCATTCGACGCTCCTCTCGGGAGCGGGAGCGTACCTCCAAAGCGAGGAAGGATGACCACTCGGTCGTCGTATCTTCGATCTCGATGACCTTCCTGAAGTCACTCATCGGCGTCCTGATCAGCGCTGCCTGTTTGATCGCCTATCTCGCCATGACCAGCGAGTACGACGACGCCATCGAGTCGGAGGGGAAGCCAGGGCGAGTCATCGAGGTCACCGAAGACGCCATTCGCTTCGAGATCCACGACCCGGGCTCACCCTGGGACGAGGATGGCGACGGCTGGGTCGGTCCCTACACCGACGATGACGCGCCGGACTCGGCGCTCGCGACGCTCCAACCGGGCAACCCCGTGACCATCAAGAAGGGCCAGCTCGAAGTCAGCCTCTCGCGGCCCAGCCCGCTCCTGCTCTTCGGCGTGTTCCTCGGTCTGCTCATCGCCGCCTGGGCGTTCGTCGGTCCGATGCTCGAGCGGAAGGCGATCCAAGAGGCACAGTCCGACCCGATTCGGCTGATCACCTTCATGGTGAAGAAGACGCGCAACACCCAGATCATCGCCGGAACCCTCATGGTCCTGATGGGGCTCGGCATCGTGGTGGTGCCCTTCTTCGACGACAGCGCCGGCACCGGCGGGCTGATCTTCCTGGTCGCCCTCGGCGCCATCGCCATCCTCGCCGGCCTCTTCATGTTCTCCCGCGCGTGGACGCTCCGGGACCCGAAGCGCGCGCCGATCATGCGCGCCATCCTCGAGCAGCCGCAGCGCATCTGCTGGATCTACCAGTTCACCCAGGAGGTGAACGGCGTGCCCAACTACCACATCTACGTGCACCTCGAGGACGGCACCCAGCTCGAGTTCAACCTCGCGCAGCTCGACCCGGGCCCGCTGCTCATGGCGCTCCAGGAGCGGCTGCCCCACGCGATCTTCGGGTACTCGGCCGAGCGCCAGCAGCTCTTCGCGCGCGCCCCGGCGGACTTCCGCAGCCAGGCCACCGCGCTCTGACTCCGGCTCAGTTCCGGAACTCGCTGAGGTGGGTGATGAACCACTCGTCGCCCCAGGCGTTCATGGTCCGGACCTCGAAGCGGCGCTCTTCGTCGCCGACGCGGTAGACGATGTGGTTGTGGCGCTGCGCCCAGTACGGAAGCCGGTTCGACTCCTGGCGTACGGCGACCCAGCCCCGGCGGCGCGAGAACTCGAAGCGCACGTACTCGGCCTCGGCGGGGATCTGCGCATGAAGCGCGTGGATGTCGCGCTCCCAGAGAGCCAGCATGCGATCGTAGAAGCGATCCGGGTCGGCCACGCCCTTGATGGCGCGGAACACCTCGCGGCTCATGAAGAAGCCCTTGCCGGCCTCGACGTCGTCGGCCTTGATGGCTTCGAAGAGCGTGCGGGCCTTCTCGTCGACGTTGCCCGGCCCCGGGCGGCGGGGCGCCTCCGTCAGATCCGGGCGGTTGTTGGCCGGGACCTCGATGTCCTGGGCGAAGGCGAGCGAAGCGAGGGCGATGACGATAGCAGGAGCGATCCAGCGCATGCGCCAGACCTAGCACCTCATCGGAGACCCATCACGCGGAGGACGGTGTCGAAGTTCTCGCGCCGGTCGTCGACTCCGTCTACGGGGCCGGTGGCGCAGGGCGCGTCGTGGCAGCCACGGTTCACGATGCCGCTGACGGCGTCGATGAAGGCGTTGCCGCCGAGGCCGCCGGCCACGAAGGAGCGCAGCTGGTCGAGGTAGGCCCAGCCGTCCTCGTCGTAGGTCTGGACGGTGCTCATCCAGTAGAAGAGGCCCGCGACCCATTTCAACTCCGGGTGGTCGGTGCTCGCACAGATCGACTCGGGGTCCTGGCAGAAGTCGATGTCCGGGTAGAGCACGGTGGCCGGGGGCGCGTGCTCCGCGGGGTTCAGGTGGGTGCGACCGAGGAAGTGGTTGAGCACACCGAAGTTGCAGCGGCCGGTGGTCTGGATGACGCCGCGCCCCCACCAGCAACAACCCTCGACGGACTCGCCGGAGCCGTCCCAGACCCAAGCGCCGGCCCGCTGACCCTCGTAGACCTCGCACTCGGGGCGCGACCAGGCGGGGCCGCTGGGCGTGAAGTCGGCCTCCGTGGCCGGATAGGGGTAGCAGTCGTGACCGTGGTTCCAGCGGCCGGTGCGGCCATCGGCGGTGAGGAGGCCTGCCGCCTGCAGCTCCGAATCGGGCGCGCAGAACATCGGCCCGGGGGCGCCGTACCAGGTCGCGTGAGTGACCGCCGTGGCCCGCATGGTCGGGTCGCGCGGACAGGCCATCTCGCAGTCGTAGTTGCCGTAGTCCTGGCCGAGCTGCCCGCAGGAGTTCGAGATCTGGTAGCCGTTGGTGGAATCCCAGTTGTTCTCGTCGCAGGCGTCGTAGCGGATGGTCTCCTTCATGCTCTGCGCGAGGAAGGCGGCGAGGTTCACGAGCGCCTGCTGGGTGCGGACCTCGTCGCTGGCGTCCGGATCGCCGAGCCAGAGCCGGTGCTCGCCGACGCCGACCCGGTGCATCATCGCCACGCCGCGCGCGAAGTCGCGCCACTTGTAGAGCCGCGAGGGACGCCAGCTCAGGTCCGGGTCCTGGGAGATGAGGACCTCCTCGTCGTAGCGGCTCGGGTCGCCGAGGAGCACGCCGTCGATGGCGGCGACGCCGGTGATCGTCGCGTCGCACGTGCCGTCGACGCAGACCTCTCCTTCGCCACAGGCCGGGTCGCAGAGCGCCGGCCCGGGGGTGGACCCATCGGTCGTGGGTCCGCCCCCATCGCGATCCGGCGTGGGTGAGCCGCCGTCGGAGTCCGGGGTGAACGGGCCGCCATCGAACGCAGGGGAGTCGCTCGGCGAATCGGTGGCGTCGGTGGAGTCACCGGTCATGGTGCCGGTGCACGCGAAGAGGAGGAGGGCGAGGGGAGAGAAGCGGGTCATCGGACCTTCGATCGATTGCGGGATTCGACTAGCCAGAGGCGAGCCGTTCCCGAATCGGGTCAAAGGGCGGCGATGATTTCTTCGCGGAGCGCGGCTGCGGCGGTGGCGCCGCGGGCGACGCCGAGGGCCGGCGACGCGGCGAGCTGGCCAGCGATGTCTTCGGCGACCTTGGCTCGCGCGGCCGCCTCCGCGCGCTCGTCGCCGATGCCGCTCTCGTTGCCCTGGGCCTCGAACGAACCGAGCGACTCGCCGGTCCACGCGAGGTAGACGTCCACCTCGGCCCGCGCTTCGTACCAGGTACGGCGCGAGCCCATTCGGCTCGCGAAGTGGCTCTCGACCCGCGCGACCAAGACCACGTCGAGCTCGCCCCGGTGCTCGTTGGCGAGCGCTCGCAGGGTAGCGACACGGCGAGAGCCCCGCGCCGCCTTCAACGCGCGACCGCGGTCGGCCTCGAGGGACCGACGAGCGCCTGCGCCCCGTTCGCGGAGCGAGCGAGCGAGCGCTTCGGAGAACGCTTCCTCCGTTCGCTCGCCGGTCACCAGCGCCCACTGCCGGAGGCTGACCCGGCGGGGCCGCAGCGCGGTCCGCAGCTCGGGGAAGAGCGAGTCGAGCGGCGGGACCAACGACGCGCGATCGAGCGTCGCGACGAGTCCCTCGCCGGGCGAGGCGTTGACGAGCGCGACGCCGACCGGGTCCACGCTGACCCGAACGGGCTCGCCCTCCCCCACGGGCGTCACGAGGAAGGGCAAGCCGGTCAGCTGACCCGCCGGGTCGGGGCCGAGCATGAGCTGGACGGCCGGCTTGCGAAGCGGCCGCCCCTCGTCGTCCACCGGAACGCCTCCGGCCCAGAAGGGCTCGAGCGTCAGCGGGCGGAGCGCCTCGGCGGCGACCCGAAGCTGGTCCTCGACGTCGACGACCTCGCAGCTCTCGTCCGCGAGGAGCGCGCGCCGCCGCTCGCAGACGAAGTTGGCGATGGCCGACTCCTGCAGCGGAGCGACCCGGTCGGCGAACGCGCCGCCGAAGGTCCGGCGGGGGAGCCGCTCTGGGAGCGAGTCCACGAGCGCGCGGAGCTGACCATCGTCGAGCGCGACGCGGGCGGTGAACCCCGAGTCCGAGGGCTCCGTGGTGATGACCGCGGTATCGACGAGCGTCACGGGGGCCGCTCGGCCCCACGGGCCGAGCACCTGCTCGCGCAGCGAGAGCCTCGCCGCGGCGACGGCCCGTTCCTCGGTCTCACCGCTCGCTTCGGCGACGAGCGCTGGTGGCGCGTCGGTCGCGGTGACCGATGTCGACGTGTCATCGACCGTCGTCTCGCCACCGGTCGTCGGCGGCGTGGGGTCCGCCGGCTCGGGGTCGGCACACGCGACGATGACGAGGAGGAGGGCGAGACCTCGGCTCACTGCGCCACCGTCGCGGTGATGCGAGCGAAGTCCACGCCGCTCAGGTTCGCGCGGGCCTCGGCGAGCCCCTGCTGGAGCGTCTGCTCGGGCGAGCGCTCGCCGAGACGGGCGATCGCGCCGATCGCCGGCTCGAGCGCCAGATCGATGAAGAAGTCCTCGAGCATGGTTCGGTAGGCCAACGCGAACGCATTGTCGGGCTCCAGGCGCACCTGCGCCAGTCGCTCGAAGAGCGGGCGCGCGCGCGCCCAGAAGGCCTCCTGCTCATCCGCCTCCCGGCTCACGCGGGCGTCGGTCGCGAGAAAGGAGCCCACGTGGACCAGATAGTTGTCGACCTGCTCGGCCAGCTCGCCGTCGATGTTGGCGCCCGGCCGGCCGAGGCGGAGCACCGCCGGCACGCGAGACGCAGCGTCCGCGAGGATCATCGCCGACGGCTCGTCGAGCTGATCGTGGAGCGTCTCCGCGTCGGTCGTGGGAGCGCGCACGGCCATCGCCCGGTCGAGCGCGCGCACCAGATAGCCGCGGTGGGCCGCGTCCTCGAGACGGCGCTGGAGCGCGTCGACGCCCTCGGGCCGGTAGACCTCCGAGAGCGAGGGGTCGAAGGTCTCGCGGACCACGCCCTCCAGGAAGCCGGGCTCGGTGCGTGCCAGGAGCGCGCCGGTCATCACCCGCGCGTTGCGGTCGCCCTCCGTGAGCGAGCTGGCCACCACGTCATAGACCTGGATCTCGAACATCTCGTTCTGCTTCTCGACGATCCGGTTCTGCTGGAACGCCAGATAGACCTGCATGCCGGGGATCGCGAGCGCGAGAATGGTGAAGATCAACATGAAGAGCCGGCGGCGCACCATGAAGCGGACGACCGACTCGGCGAACGTCCGCCCGTCGTCGAGGATCTCCTCGCGATCGGGCCACTGAGCGCGCTCGCCGCTGAAACGGCCGAGGGTCTCCACCATCTTCCCGAACGACCGAACGACCTTGTATCGGTCGAAGATCGGCAGCAGCAACCGCAGCCCGGAGAAGAAGCCCCGGCGCGCGGACTTGCTGCGTTCGGCCTTGGCCTCGAGCCGGCTCAGCCGCTCACGGAGCTCGGCGTTCTCCGCCTCGAGCGCCGCGACCTTCGCGAAGGTCTCGTCGTCCATCGCCCCCGGTGTACTACACTCTCACTCGGTCGGCAGAAGCGAGCGGCCCGCGGGGTCGCCCCGGGGGTGGCTGATGCACCGGCCCCTGCCCGGCAAGCCCGCCCTCGAGGCTCGAATCGACGTCCCACCGCCGGTACCCTCCGGTCCCATGACGAAGCTCGACGTGGAGCGGGACGGGACCGTCGCGCGGCTGATCCTGAACGGGCCCGAGATGCGCAACGCGCTCTCACCGGAGGTGCTGCGCAGTGTGATCGCCGCGTGCGAGGCGCTCGGGAACGAAGACGAGGTGCGAGTGGTGGTCCTCCGCGGCGCGGGGGGAACGTTCTCGGCCGGGGCCAACCTGCCGACCTTCATGGCGGAGCTCGGCGGCAAGGCCGAGGAGACGTGTGACCTGGGCCGCCGCGCGGCGCAGGCGCTGGCCGAGCTGCCGCAGATCACGATCGCCGCGATCGAGGGTCATTGCGTCGGCGGTGGGGTCGTGCTCGCCGCTGCCTGCGACGTGCGCGAGTGCACGGCGGGAGCCGTATTTTGCGTTCCGGAGCTCGAGATCGGGATTCCGCTGACCTGGGGAGCGACGGAGCGGCTGGTGCAGCTGCTCGGCGAGACCGCGGCCATCGACCTGATCCTCACCGGTCGCCGCATCGACGCCCCCGAAGCGGCGAGGCTGGGCCTGGTCACGCGCGTGGTCGAGGGCGCCATGGACGACGCGCTCGCAGCGCTCGTCGACGTGATCGCGGTTCGGCCGCGCGGAGCGCTTCGCACCACGAAGCGACAGCTGATGGCCATCCGCGCGGGTCGCTTCGACGCGAGCACGGACGCGGACGCGCTGGTCACCGCGCTCGCAGACCCGGAGACCCAACGAGCGGCGCAGAAGTACATGGCGCGCCAGCTCGCCAAGAAGCGCGGCTGACCGTTCGCCGAGCGCGGGCTACGCGATCGAGAGACCGGTGGCAAAGAGCACGAGGCCCAGCAGGACCGCTCCGAGGTGCATGGAGCCGAGCCGACGGTCGAAACGGTCCTCGTCGTCGAAGGCCTTCTGGCTCATGCGAAACGCGGCGCCCACCCAGAGCGCGAAGCCGAAGAGCGCGAGGAGCGCGCCGAGCGGGCTGGCCCCGGGCGGGTGCGCCAGCTGCGCGGCGTAGGCCTCGCGGAGCTCGGAGTCGCTCTTGTCGGAGTCCATCGGCGCGTGCTCCTGCTGGAGCATCAGCGTCGCGATCCGCTCGTTCGCGTGCGCGAGCCGGTCGGCGTGGGGCGTGGTCAGGCCGCGGGCGCCGACGATGGCACTGCGCATCGCTCGCCAGGCCAGCACCGCGTCGTCGATGGCGCCGGCCTCGGTCGCCTCCGTCGCCAGATCCTCGAGTCGGTCGAGCGCTCGACCGCAGTATGGGTTGGCCGGCGCGTACCACGCGGCGGCACGACGCCAGTGCATGCGCGCCCCCTCGGGGTCGCCGCCGGCCATCGCTTCGTCGCCTCGGTCGAGCTCCATCGCCGAGCCCACGACCACCCGTCCGGCGATCGCGATGAGCAGGGCGCCGGCGATGGCCAGCCCCCGGAGCAATCGGCGCGCTCCCGGCCGGCGCTTCCCGGCCGGGCGACGCTTCTCCTGGGTGGGTTCGGGCGGCGCGGCGAGGGTGTCGGCTCTCTCGTCGATCACACGAAGTCCCGCCGGGAGAAGACCGCGGAGGCGAGGACCAAGAGCACGACACAATAGAGGGCCGCGTAGCCCATCGTCTGACCGACGTAGAGCCAGGGACCGCCGTCGGCGGCGGCTGCCAGGGTCGCGTGCCCGGGCACGAAGAGATCGAAGTTGGGCACCACGCGAGCGAGACCGTGGAGCATCGTCTTCACCTCGTCCCCGAGCAGCTCGGAGCGCATCTCCGCCATCGACTGCGCGCTGCGACCCACCAACCAGACGCCGAAGGTGAAGCCACCGGTCAGGAAGGGAGTGGAGAAGGACGAGAAGAAGAGCGCGACGGTCGTGAGCACGGCCACCTCGCCGAGATCGAGGATCAACGAGCGACAGACCAGCATCACGTCCACGTGGACGGATCCCGCGATCGCCAGCATGGTGCCCGCGAAGACGGCCGCCAGAGCGATGGTCGCGACCGTCGGGTCGGAGAGCTTCTTGATGAGCACCGCGAGAGCGATGCCGAACGCGAGCAGCAGCCCGCCGACGAGCGCGAGGCTGGCGCCTCGCTGGGCACCGAGGACCGCGAGGAGGATCCCACCCATCACGAGCACGAAGACGACCGCCGTCAGGACGATGCCACCGAACTTCCCGACCAGGAACTCCCAGCGGCGGATGGGCTTGGGGAGGATCACGTAGAGCGTCTTGCGCTCGATCTCCTTGTAGAGGAGCGACGACCCCAAGAAGATCGCGACCACCACCGAGAAGAAGGAGATCGCCGCGAGCCCGATGTCGGCGACGACTCGCAGCTGCTGGTCGAGGGCGAGCTCGCCGAGCGCGAGGTTGAAGAAGAGGACCGCGCAGGCGAGCCCGAGCACGCCGTGGAGGATCCGGTCGCGGACCGCCTCACGGAAGGTGTTGAGGACGATGGCCCAGATGCGGCTCACCCGGCACCTCCGATGAGAGGTTGGCCGCCGATCAGGGCGGCGAGGCCGTCGTAGGCGACCAGGAGGAGGAGAGCGGAGACCACGATCGCGAACAGACCGTACCAAAGACGGTTCCTCTCGCGGCGGGGGAAGTCGAAGACCTCCGAGACGACCCGGGCGGACTGCTCGAGCTGCAACGCCAGCGCGGCGGCGCCGAAGGCATAGGCCCACGCCGGCCCGGTCTGGCTGAGGGCGTCGACCGACATCACCCAGAGCGCGCGGGCGTCGGCGCCACCGAAGGTGAGCCGCCCCCAGACGAGCCAGCCATGGACCAGCGCGAAGGTCGTCGAGCCGGCGGCGACCAGCCACCGCAGCCGGAGCATGGACTCGTCCCGCCCGAGGCGGAAACGCCGTGCCGCACCCAGCCCGAGCCAGGTCACGAGCGCCGCACCCACGATGGCCATCAGCCATGGAGCGAAGACCTGGTGGCCCTCGGCCCAGGGCAGGAAGGTGGCTGGACCACCGCGGGACGCGTGGGCGAAGAGCGCCAGCTGCCCGAGCACCATCGCGGGCCAGAGCAGCCCCGCGAGCGCGTGCACCTTCTCGCGCCGCGTGGCCCCGTCGTCCATCGCTCCACCCCTATTCTGATGGGCGCGAGAGGTCAACGTCCTGGCGACCCGCCTCCGGGTCGCTCGGGGCGCGGCTGCGGGGTATCGTCGCGCCCATGAGCGACGTCACCGCCGAGGAGATCCCCCTCGTCGTCAACCCGCGGGCCGGCGCCGGCAAGGCCAGCAAGCGCCTGCCTCGACTCCTCCGGTCCCTGCGCGCGGCGGGCGCGAACCCGATCGTCCATCACACTCGCCACCCCGGTCACGCGACGGAGCTCGTGCGCCGCCTGCTGGCTGAAGGAGCCGCCGGTGTCGCGGTCGTCGGCGGCGACGGTACGGTGAACGAGGCGGTGAACGGCTTCTTCGACGAAGCGGGCGAGCCCGTGGCCCCCGGGGCATGGCTGGGGCCCCTCCCCTGCGGGACGGGCGGGGACTTTCGGAAGACGGCGGGGATCCCCGAGTCGCCGGAGGCGATGGCCGAGCGTCTGGTGGCCTCGAAGCCGAAGCCCATCGACGTCGGGTGGATCACCTTCGTGGGCCACGACGGGCGCGACGCCCATCGGGCCTTCCTCAACGTCGCGAGCTTCGGCATCGGTGGGTTGGTCGACCGGTTGGTCAACGAGAGCCCCAAGTGGATGGGTGGGCGCACCGCGTTCTTCGTCGGCTCGCTCCGCGCCCTGGCGAAGTATCGGAACCGCCTCGTGCGCTTCCAGGTCGATGGCCAGGACCCGCGAGAGGCTCGCGTGATCAACGTGGCGATCGCCAACGGACAGTTCTTCGGTGGTGGGATGCACATCGCGCCGGAGGCGGCCCTCGACGACGGGCTCTTCGACGTGGTGAGCCTCGAGCGCCAAGGGATCGCCGAGCAGCTGACCCTGACGAAGCCGCTCTACGACGGGACGCTGCTGCAGCAGTCGGGGGTGGAGTTCACCCGGGGGACGACGATCCGCGCCGAACCCCTCGAGGGGCTGCCCGTGGAGCTCGACGTCGACGGTGAAGCGCCGGGGCGACTGCCCGCGACCTTCGAGCTCCGCTCGGGGGTGCTGCAGCTTCGGTGAGCCTCCCAGCGCCACACCCTTGGCTCGCGCACCCGCGAGCGCAGGCCTTCCTCGCGCTGGCGTCGGGGGCGCTGCTCGCGACCTCCGTGGTGAACCCGAGCGGCCGGCCCTTCCCTGCGGTGGCCTTCCCCTTCGCCGGGCTGATGCTGGTCGCGCTCCAGCCCGCGACCACGATCAAGCGCGCTGCGTGGCTCGGCTGGCTGGCCGGCTTCGGCTGCAACGCGGTGGCCTTCTACTGGATCGTCGGCCTGCTCCAGGCCTTCGCGTACTTCCCGCTCGTGGCGGCGCTCCCGGTCGCGGCCCTGCTCTGGGCGGCCCAGGGCCTGACGATGGCGCTGGCGGGCGCCTTCGCGGCGGCCGCCAGGCGCGCGGGCGTGCCCCTCTGGGTCGGCTTCCCGCTCGCGGTGGTCGCCGCCTTCGGCGCCTCGCCCTCGCTCTTCCCCTGGAACCCCTCGGCGAGCCTGGTCGACTGGACCGCCGTGGCACAGATCGCCGAGCTCGGTGGGGCGGCGATGCTGGACGCCGCGCTGCTCTTCACCGGCGCGGGCGCCTTCGAAGCCATGCGCCGGCGACGGGCGCTGCCGGCGGCGGTGGCCGTGGTCGCGCTCTTCGGCCCGTGGGTCTTCGGGCTGGTGCGGCTGCCGGCGCTCGAACGGGACTACGCCGAAGCCCCCACGCTCCGGGTCGGCGTGGTCCAGCCGAACGTGGGCATCCACGACAAGCGCGACCGGCGGTTGGCGCCGCGGCACCTGCAGCAGCTCCGCAGCATGAGCGCCGAGCTCGAGCGCCAGGGCGCCGAGGTCGTGCTCTGGCCGGAGACCGCCTACCCCTACCCGCTGGGCCGCGGCATGGACTACGAGCCGGTGGGCGCGTACCGGATGCGCGCCATCGGGAGTCACGTGCCGCTGCTGGCCGGCACCATCACCCGCGGAGGCGAGTGCGAACGCTGGAACTCGGTGGTCTCGGTGACGCCGGAGGGCCGGATCGCGGGGGTCGCGGACAAGGTCGTCCTGCTGCACTTCGGCGAGACGGTCCCGGGGTGGCACGTGCTTCCGCCCCTCCGCGACTACTTTCGCTGTCCGGGGCTCACGGCGGGCGAGGCCCCGACGGTCCTGCCGAGCGCAGGAGCGCGGGTGGGTGTGCTGAACTGCTACGAGGACGTGCTCGCCGACGCGACCCGCGACGTCGCGGCGCTCGACCCCCAGTGGCTCGCCAACTTCACGAACGACGCCTGGTTCGGCGACACCGCCGAGCCGCACCTGCACCAGCTGATCGCGCGCCTGCGAACGATCGAGAGCCGTCGCGAGCTGGTGCGCGCGGTCAACACCGGCGTGAGCAGCCACGTCCGCGCCGACGGAGTGAGCCTGATCGAGACCCCGACCTTCGAGCCGGCGAGCTTCGTGGCGGAGGTGACGCTGCTCGACGGGGTGACGCTCCACACCCGGTTCGGCGACTGGGTCACGTCGCTCGTGCTCGGGGTGCTGCTGGGGTTGCTCGCCCTCGCGGTCTCTTCCGTCCGCGGGCGGACACGCCGGATTTGAGTGTCCGCTCGAGCGACCGGCCGGGGACCAACATCGAGTCTGGGCTCCTGGCGGTCGCTTCGTGGGGGACGGACGTTGTCTCGTTCTCTTGCCCCAACGGGCCGATGCGCCCTTGCAAGACAACAAGACAACGTCCGTCCCCAGCTGTTCGTAGAGTCGGGGACGGACGTTGTCTCGTTCTCTTGCCCCAACGGGCCGATGCGCCCTTGCAAGACAACAAGACAACGTCCGTCCCCAGCTGTTCGTAGAGTCGGGGTAGCCCTTTCAGCCACCAACTCCGGTGGGCTCCGAACCGCGATGGGAGACGACCCCGCCCACGTCCGGCGCAGCCTCCACGACCAACGCGCCATCGATCGGCCTTCTCGGGCTCGCGATCACTTCCGACCGCGCGCGCGCAGCCCGAGGAGCGTGAGGCTCTCGTCGCTCCGGCGCAGGCGGAGCTCGGAGCCGATGTCGACCTTGAGCACCTTCTGCGCGCCATCGAAGAAGATTCGGCCCTCGCGGATCTTGCTCTTCACCGAGAGTGTCTGCCCCGCCTTGAGCAGCCCCTTGGTGTGGGCGAGCTCGGTCTCGCCGGGCCGATAGGGCTCGCGGACGACCCATTGGATCTTCTTGCTCTGAATCCGGAGCACCTTGCCGCCGGCGCTGCGCTGAGCGGCGGTCGAGCCCGCCGCCGGGCCGACCCAGATGCCGCTCGAGGTGTGCGCTTCCGGTTCGCCCATCGGTACGCCGTCGGCGTCGAGCGGTGTGATCAGGTAGCGCGTCGCGGCCGCGGGGCTCTTGTGACAGAAGAGGATGTCGTTGAGGACGCGCTTGGTGTGGACCTCGCCGTCGACTTCCACCGCCATCCGGGTGAGACGCGTCGGGGTGAGGTCACCGGTGAGCGCCTGATCCACGAGCTCCTCGAGCTCGCCCGCGTCGCCGGCGCAGAAGTAGCCGACGGAGGTGTCCGGCGAGCTGTTGATGGCGAGCATCGGCGTGCTCGCGTCGACCGTGTGGGACGCCCACAGGAGCGTACCGTCGCCGCCGAGGGTGAGCACCAGGTCCCACCCGTTTCCGTCGTCGTCGTGCTGGTGGCGGAAGGTGACCGAGAGGTCCTTGCGCCCCCGGAAGTACGCCTTGGCTCGATCGAGCGTGGCGACGTGTGTCTCGTGGGCGTGTTCGAGGACGTCGACCGAGGCGTCGCCCTCGGCGATGAGCTTCGCGATGCGCGCGTCGTCCTTGCCGTAGCGCTGCAGGGTCGTCTTCTTGTAGACGACCAGCACCTTGGTCTTGGTGCTCACAAGGGCGGGTCCTCGTCCGACCAGGTCCAGCGCAGCGCGATGCCCGGAGCCAGCGTGGAGCGGACCTCACCGGCCCCCGCGATCAACCAGTAGTCCGCGAGGAACGAGACCACGAGCCGCTCGCCCCAGCGGAGGTCGAGGCTCGCGCCCAGGCTCATGAAGACGCCACCCTTGAGGCCGTCGTTCGTGGCGCCACCCCAAGGGCCGCCCCGGAGGGTGACGCTGCCACCGACGATCTCGCCCATGCCGGCCAGGCCGAGCGAGAGCCCGATCGGCGCGAAGGCTCGATTGCTCTCGCCGGCGTCGCCCCCGCCGGTCAGGGCACCCACGCCGGCGGCGAGGCCGAGGCGAAACAGCCCGCAGCGCTGCCACAGGTCGACCACGAGCGTGCCGCCGCGCTCGCCCTGGTCGCCCAGCTCGAAGTGGAGCTGGGCGGCCACGGAGCCGTCCGGGCTCCAGTCGGCGCGGGCGGTACTGGCCGAAGCGCCGAGGGCGACCAGGAAGACGAGGGCGAAGCGGGAAGAACGCAAGGTCGGTGGCTCTCCGAGACGAAGGCTACAGGAGCCCTGCTCGCTCAGCCCGACTTCTTGGCGTCGGCGAGGAACTGCTCGAGGCCGCGATCGGTCAGGGGGTGCTTGAGCAGCTGGTAGATGACCTTGTGCGGAAGGGTCGCGACGTCGGAGCCCAGGAGCGCCGCCTGGACGACGTGGAGCGGGTGCCGGATGGAC
The DNA here is from genome assembly GCA_964462035.1 of uncultured Sandaracinus sp. Lineage (GTDB taxonomy): Bacteria > Myxococcota_A > Polyangia > Polyangiales > Houyiibacteriaceae > UBA1660. The sequence continues at coordinate 39,140 of CAYXAP010000015.1, read as the reverse complement.
GCCGCGAGGACCTGGGTCTGCATGTCGTAGTTCCGGTAGATGGTGATGATCTGCTCGAGCAGCTCCATCCCCTCACCGCTGATGTCGTCGACCCGGCCGAGGAAGGGGCTGATGTAGGTGGCGCCGGCCTTCGCCGCGAGCATCGCCTGGGTCGGGCTGAAGCAGAGGGTCACGTTCGTCCGGATGCCCTCCTTCGAGAAGATCTGAACCGCCTTCAGGCCCTCGGCGATGAGCGGGACCTTCACCACGATGTTCTCGTGGATCTTCGCGAGCTTCCGGCCCTCTTCGAGCATGCCCTCGCACTCGGTCGAGATGACCTCGGCGCTGATCGGACCGTCCACGATCTCGACGATGTCGTTGATGACCTCTTCGAGCTTCCGGCCGCTCTTGGCGATCAGGCTCGGGTTGGTGGTCACCCCGTCGACCAGGCCCATGGCCGCAGCGTCCTTGATGTCGTCGATGTCGGCGGAGTCGATGAAGATCTGCATGGTGTCTCTCTCGTGAAGGGTCGGACGGCGCCACGCGCCTGTCACTGGAGGCATAGAAAGCGCGGCGGCCAGAAGCAAGGCTGCTCGTGGCGGGGCGGGAGATGACGCACCCCCTGCGGGCTCGACCCGCCCCGAGAACCGACTCCGACCACCGACTCCGAGAACCGACTCCGACCACCGACGCCGAGAACCGACCGCCGCCCGAGAACCGACCACCGACTCCGAGAACCGACCACCGACTCCGCACGCCGTCAGGGGGCGGCGGCGACCTTGAGCTCGTAGGCCACCTTGGTGCCGTTTCCCCCGTCGCGGACGTAGAGCACGTACCAACCCGGCTCCAGCCGGCGCCGAATCACTTCGCGCGAGCCGGTGCCCCGCGCGCCGTCCACCAGCTCGGCTCGCAGGTCTCGGAGCTCCAGGTCGAGGTCCGTGTGGTCGGCGGGAGCGCCGCTGCCGAGGATCTTCAGCTCGATCACCACGTTCGTCGCCGCCTCGAGCTGGAAGCGATAGACGTCGACGGCATCCAGGCCGTTCACCGGGTGCGGCGGGCCACCGCTCGGTGTGGGGTTCGAGACCGAGTCGATCTTCCCCGAGAGCGTCGCCGGCAGCTGCAGGTCGGTGGGCCAGAGGCTCACGTCGTCCTCCGGGAGCATCTCGTGGGGGTGGCCGCCGACGACCAGCACGCGCTTCATCGCCGCCTCGGTGACCCGACCGGTCCGCACCAGGAAACGAAGAAAGGTGGCGACCGATGGAAACGCCCCGTCGACGGATCGCAGCTCGCGCATCGCCTCGAGCACCCCCGCGGGTCCGAGAGCGACCCCGTCCCGGTCGGAGTCCGGGAGCTCGCCCGTGCCGTCCGCGAGGTCCCAGAGGATCTCGGCCACGCCGGCTTCGCTACCGATGCCGTGGGGCTCGTCGTGGGCGCCGCGCTCGAGGTCGTGGTGGATGCGCAGGCTGCCGTGCGGCTCCACGCCGATGGTGTCGAGGTACTTCGGGTGGCGCATGACCGCAGCGGCGAAGAATGTCGCGCGCCCCTCCTCCCAGGCGAGACCCGGGTCGAGCAGGAAGCCCCGCGGGTGGCCGCCGCCGTGCGAGCTGTCGGTGGTCAGCACGTCGAAGACGAAGTGGCCGAACTCGTGGAGGACGATCGTCTCGTCGTGCTCGTCGGTGTCGGTGGTGAACTGCTGGTTCGGCTCGCCCCCGAGGAGCTCGATGGTGTAGCGGCCCGACCCGGTCGGCCGCTCGCCGGTGTAGAAGCTCCACTCGGTGGTCTGGCCACGCCCCCAGTAGGCGAAGAAGGGCGGCAGGTCGAGGCCCACCCAGCCCTTCACGGCGTTCGCCCCACGGAGCATGGCGTCGAGGATGTGGAGGGCGCCCGCCATCGACTCCTCGTCGCTCACGTGGATCGTCGCTCCCGGCTCGGGCAAGGGCACGCGAAGCCGGTGCGGCTCCAGCCCACCGCCATCGGTCGAGACCATCAGGTCGTGCGGCGCCACCTTCACCTGACTCACCAGCTCCACGCTGGCGGCGGCCGTCGTGGCGTCGAGACCAAAGCAGCCCTCCTCGTCGGTGACGCCGACGGCCACGGGCGCGCCCGCGCCGTCGAGCGCTCGCACGTGAACGAGGCGCGCCGGGAGCGGCCGACGAAGAGACGACGCACCGGTCGGCGTCGGCGAGCGCGAGTCGAAGGTGACGCACGCCTCGAGGCGAAGGGGCTCCGCGTCGGCGTCGGGAGTGACGGGCCCGATCTGCGGGCCGCAGGCGCTCAGCGCGCACGCGACGAGCAGTGCTCCTCTCACTCCACGACCTCGATCTCCACGATGGTGTCCTCCGGTGGCGCCTCTTCCGCCTGCGCCGGCGGATCGATGCGCAGCTCCAGCCATGTGAGCACGCCGGCGCCGACGATGGCGAGGACCCAGAGCCAGAGGCTCCGGGAGTCCATCCGAGCGGGCACGCGCATGCCCAGAGTCCTACACCAAAGCCGCGGCGGAAGCCCGTCAGCGGTGGATCCGGTTCCGGAGGGAGCGGACCACCATCACCTGCGTGGCCATGGCGAGCCCGTGGCCGATGTCGGGCTGCTCCTCGACGAGGTTGCGCACCAGCCGGGCGGTCTGCTTCAGGTCGAAGCGCGCCCAGCCGACGATCGCGGTATCGCCCCACTCGTAACTGTGGCTGTCGTAATACCAGTCACCGCTCCGGAGCGCGCCGCTCCGTCCCTCGACGTGCACCACCCCGTCGCTCGGGTGCAGGCGCATCTGCCCCGACACGCCGACCAAGGGGAGCGGGATCTCCCAGTCGAAGTCGACGTGCTCGTCCGTGCGCTCGACGATCCGTGCGCGGCTGCCGTGGACCAGCGACTGCCCGAACTGTTCGGGGTCGGTCATCATCGGTCGCACCCGCGAGCGGTTGGCGCCCATCCGCGCGACCACGCTCACCCGTTCGATGGCGGCGCCGTTCCGTTCGAGGAAGACCAGGTCGCCCTGACCGATGAGCCGCGTGAGCGCCATCATGTCGTACTGCGGTCGGGCGAGCGGGCGCGTGGGTCGCTCGGCCTCGACGTGACCGGCACGGCGCTCGGCCTCGCCCTCCGTCCCGAGCAGCATCACGGCCCCGAGGATCGTGTTGATGCTCCGGAAGACCGAACGACCACCGCTCGAGAGCCGGTCCGCGACGTAGTTCGCGCCCCGCATGTCGAGGCGAATGGCCAGCACCACCATCGAGCGGTTCGGGCCCTCCGGATGGACTCGCCACACCATGCGTCCTTGGCCGAGATCGCCACCGATGGCGCGGACGTCGATGCGATGGCCTCGGCGCGCGTTGCCGGGATAGGTCGTCATCACGTTCTGCCCCGAGAGCCGAAAGACCGCGAGCCGCCAGCTCCAGTCGTACGCGGTCTGGCGCCCTTCGTGGGCGGTGACGTCGACGTCGTCCATCGCCGGCATGAAGCGCGGGTACGCCGAGGGGTCGGCGATCACCTCGGCCACGGTGTCCGCCGGCGCGTCGACCAGCCCCGCGAGGACGATCGACGAGATGTCCGAATGGGAGTCGTAGAAGTGCGCGAGGAGCGCCGGCCCCCGCTCCAGGTGCGGCCGGAGCAGCGAGCGCTCCGCCGCGTTCAGCGTGCGGAGCGGCGCGTCCGCCGCGTCGGACGGGTCCGGTTGGGCGAACGCGGCGCTCCCGAGCGCGGTACTACCGAGCGCACAGAGCGCGAGCACGAGGGTCCAAGCACGCATGCCCCATGGGACGGCGTGCTCGGCCCGATTGTTCATTCACGGCGCCTCAGGGGGCGTCGGCGTAGCTGATCGTGCCCCGCATGCTGCCGGTGTGGATCCCGCAGCGATAGGCATCGATCGCGGCCTCGAAGTCCGCGTCGATCGTCGCGGAGACCGACGGCGAGCTGTCGTCCCAATCGATCTCCGTGTCGCCCTCGAGAGTGCCGACGTCCGTGCCCTGGGCGAGGAGAATCGTGTCCGCGCCGCCGCCGCCGTCCGTGATCAGCTCGAAGGGATGAGCCCCCGGGCTGGTGTTGACGAAACGGTAGCGGAAGCCGCGGATCAGTGTGATCGCGGGGTCCGCGCCGGTGAGGCTGGCCGTCGGCGTGAAGGCCGCCGACCTCGCCATCGAGAAGTTGAAGTTGCTTCCGTCGCCGCTGATGGTCACCTCGATGTCCGGGGTGCCCGCAGGGATGGTCACGGTGACGTTGCCCTCGATGGCAGCGCCATCGTTCGCGATCGGGTCGGTGCCCGACTCGAACGTGCCGATCGTGCCCACGTCCTCGTGGAGACGAACGATGACCATCTCCGAGTCACCGAGGCGGGTCGTCAGCGGAACGTCCGCGTCCGTCGTGGTGCCGGCGCTCACGGCGAGCTGGCCGAGGACCATGTCGTCCGCAGCGTTCCACACCACGAGGAAGCCGTCGGCGCCAGCCTGGACCTCCGGGATCGTCAGCACGGTGCTCAGCTCCATGGTGATCGCGCCGCCGTTCACGTCGAGCGAGCAGACGCTCGTATTCGAGCAACCGGTCACCGCGTCACAGCTGTCGGCCGTGCACGCGTTGGTGTCGTCGCAGAGCGAGTCCATCGCCGTGTTCGAGCACGCACCGCCGGAGCACTCGTCCATGGTGCAGTCGACCGAGTCGTCGCAGTCGCTGGGGCCGGTGCACATGAAGGCGTCCCCTTCGAACATGTCCGTCTCCATGAACATGTCCTCGGCCGCGCCCATGTCCTCGGCCGCGCCCATGTCCGCTTCCGGACCCATGTCCGCTTCCGGACCCATGTCCTCATCGGGCAGCGGGCCCATGTCCTCGTCGGGCAGCGGGCCCATGTCCTCGTCGTCCATCGCCATGTCGACGCCCGCGTCGTCCACGATCCGATCCCGGTCGAAGTCCACCACCAGCTCACAGCCAGCCATGGCGACGAGGGCCAGCAGCCACCCGGCGCGTCCCAAATCACTCATTCGTCGCTCCATCAGAACGTCACCTCGCCCACCAACCCTGCACCCGTCGGCGACGCGACGGGATAGAACACGGCGGTCGCGCCGTCGTCGCTCTCTTCTTCCTCGTCGTCGTCGTCGTCCGCCGTCAGGAAGATCACGATAGCCGAGATCCCGGCGACCGCCGCGAGCCCGAACGCCACGTCCGCGAAGAGGGCGTAGCGCTCGCCCTTGTCCGCTCCGCTCTCGGTCGGCGTGTCGTCGAACTCGCTCTCCTCGGTCAGCGCGAGGAAGCCGAGCACGGTGCCGCCCACGAGACCGGCCGCAGCCACGGCCGAGAGCGCCCACACCGCGGTGCCGGGGCCGTCGTCGTCTTCGTCCACGTCTTCGAGGTCGTCCGTGCCGGCCTCGGGCAGCGGCTCTCCGTCGCCCTCGAGCGTGGGCTCTGGTGCCTGGACCTCGGCGAGCTCGACCGCGACCTCGGGGCGGCTCGCGAAGCCCGCCTCCACGCGCTGCTCGGCGGGCTCACGGCCTTCGAGCTGGAGCGCGACCACGTGGGTGCCGGGCTCGACCTCGATCTCGGCGGGGGTGACCTCCCCGGTGTCCTCGCCATCGATGACGATGGCCGCCCCAGCGGGCGTCGACGTGATCGAGAGGGTGGCCGGGGTGGCCTTCATCTCGTCGATCTTCGCCTGGACCGTCTCGGCGTCGGGGGCATCGGCCCGGTTCTCCAGGTAGCTCTCGAGCGCCTCGACCGCGCCCTGGAGGTTGCCCTGGGCCTGCCGCGCCTCGGCGACGCCGAGGAGCACCACCGGGTTCGGGATGATGGCGTACGCACGCAGGAAAGCAGCCTCGGACTCCTCGTGCTTCCCCTCACGGAAGAGCGCCTGGCCCTGGCCATAGGCCTCGCGAGCGGCCTCTCGGGCCTGCTCGGGGGACATCGGGTCCGCCTCTTCGGCCTCCCCCGATTGGGCGTGGGCCGCCGGAACGAGGGCGACGAAGGACAATGAAAGCAGGGTCGACAGGAAGATCGGCAACGAGCGCATGATGCATGGCCTCCTAGAGCCCGCGGACCCTAGTGCAATCTCAGGGAATTCGGCAACTCGACCCGCTGCGAACGTCACCGTCCCGACACACGGAAGGGGGGATTTGGAGGACGAGCGCGAAGCGCGAGGACGCACCGAGCGGCTCGCCGCGAGACCTTCAGGTGTTTGGGGGAACGAGGAGCGATTCACTCGCGACGAGTGGGGGATCTGGAGGACGAGCGCGAAGCGCGAGGACGCACCGAGCGGCTCGCCGCGAGACCTTC
>CAYXAP010000015.1:9871-32812 GCA_964462035.1 uncultured Sandaracinus sp. | reverse complement strand
GAGACCTTCAGGTGTTTGGGGGAACGAGGAGCGATTCACTCGCGACGAGTGGGGGGATTTTGTCAAAATCCCCCAGAAAGAACTAGGGAGAGCCGCTGGCGAGCCAGCACTCTCGAACCCACGCCTCCACCTCGGAGAGGGGCAGCCGAACCGCCTCGGAGAGCGCCTCGAGCCGTTCCATGGTCTCCTCGACCGCGGCCACCTCGGTGGCGACCCGGCCCTCCATCGCCTCGTTCCGGCGCTCGAGCTCGAGCCGCAGGTCCTGGAGCTGGGACTCGACCGCGTCGCACTCCGCCGCCTGCTTCTGCAGGGTCTCCTCGACGGTGGCGAGCTCCCAGAGGATGGCGTCGGACTCGCCTTCGGTGGCCGTTCCGTCCTTCACTTTGCGGCGAAAGAGGTCGTGCTTGGTGCGCAAGGTCTCGCGCCGGCGGATCATCTCCTCGAAGGCTCCCCGAGTCTTCGAGAGCTTCTGAGCGAGCTGGTCGATGGCTCGACCGAGAGTGGTTCGATAGTCGCGGGCCTCCTCTTCGAGGCCCTCGATCGCCACGTGCGCTTCCTGTACCCCCTCGAGGCCGCTCTCCAGGTTGGCGAGGGTCTGGCGAGCCAGCTCCATCCGATCCGACACCCCATTGGGCACCGAGCCGCTGGCCCGGATCGACTCCACCGCCGCGAGCAACGCCTCGAAGCGCCGCCGCCAGCGGTGGATCCCGAGCGGGCCGAGCTCCTTCGGCGCCGCCCCGGTCCCCCGCTCGACCTCGGGAACCGTGATCGCCGGCGCACCGGGGATCGACCCTTCGAAGCCGTCGGGATCGGTGGGCTCGTCCGGCTCGCCCTCGTAGGCCTCCGCCTCCGGCGGCGGTGGGGCGGGCAGCGTCATCCGTCCCGACTCCGCGAGATCGACCTCTCGGCTCTGTTCGTTCAGCCCGCCCCAGCTCTCGCTGCCACCGAGGCGCTCGCGGGTGGCCTGCAGCTCCTCGAGGAAGTGATAGGCGTCCCGGAAGCGGTCCGACGGATCCTTCTCCAGGCAGCGAAGGATCAGCTTCTCCATCGCCGGCTCCACCGTGGGGTGTCGCTCGCTCGGGGGAACGGGCCGCTCCGTGACGTGCTTCACCAGCAGATCGCCGGGGTACTTGTAGTCGAAGGGCAGCGCCGCCGTGACCATCTCGTAGAGGATCACGCCGAGCGAGTAGAGGTCGGCGCGCCCGTCGATGGACGTCGACTGGATGTACTCGGGCGCGATGTAGCCCGGGGTACCGAAAATCTGCTGACTCCCCGTGAGCGAGGGGGCGTCCATGATCTTCGCGATGCCGAAGTCGAGGATCTTCACCTCGTCGTCGACGTCCCGTGTGGGGACGAGGAGGACGTTCTCGGGTTTCAGGTCCCGATGGACCACCCCCATCTGATGCGCCCGACCGAGGGCCGCGCCGATCTGCTCGGCCACGTGCAGCGCGCGGGCCGGCGCGAAGGGAGCGTCCGCGAGCGCGTCGAGGAGCGGCTCCCCCGGGACGTACTCCATCACGAGATAGACGAGCCCGTCGTCCGTCTCGCCGAAGTCGGTGATCTCCACGATGTTCTCGTGGTTGATGCGGTTGACCGCGCGGGCCTCGCGGATGAAGCGGTCGCGCTGGATCGGGTCCCGCGAGAGGTCGCGCCGGAGCGTCTTCACGGCGACGAGCCGGTCGATCAGCACGTGGCGAGCGAGGTAGACGTTGGACATCCCACCCGCGCCGAGACGCGAGATGAGCCGGTACCGGCCGGCGACGGTCTTACCGAGCAGCGGATCCTTGACGGCTTCGAGCGGGTGGCCGTCGGCAGGACAGGTCTCCTTCGACGAGCCGTAGCTCCTACCGCATTGGGGGCAGACCTTCATGGGGAGGGACCGACGAGTCTACCGTGGATCGGGTGCCCCCGTCTTCGGGTGGCGATCGGAACGTCCTTTCAGCCCAGATCCTCGCCACCGAGGTCCGGCTCGCCCATGTCCTCGGGGCCTCCGTCCTCCGGACCGAGGTCGTCCTCGGCGCCGGCGTCTTCGGGGCCGGCGTCCGTCTCTTCCTCGCCCATGTCGACCGTACCGAGGTCCTCCTCGCTCCCGAGGTCGGCGCCCAGGTCGATCTCCCCGCGCTCGCCCATGTCGATCTCCTCGGGGGGCGGATCCGAGCAGGTCTCGTCCTCGTCCAGGCACATGCCGCGCGCGGTCGCGCTGGCGGTGCCCTTGCAGCAGACCAGCGCCCCCGAGCAGTCGTTGTCTTCGAAGCAGGTGTCGCCCCTCCCCTGCTTGCAGCCGAGGAGGCCAACCAGCGTGAGCGCCAGGAAGAGTCGGGAGATCGTCGAAGTCATGCGTTTCCTTGGGGACCGGGCCTCAGCGCCGGTCGGCGGCGGAGGATAGCAGCCCCGTGGGGATTGCAACCGCTCGGGATCAGCGGCGTCGGCGGGCGCTCTGGGGCCGCTCGTAGGCGCAGCGGAAGCCGAGATCGGGGGCCGTCGTGCCCTCGGGCACCGGGATGCGGGTGGTCGCGCGCAGGGCGTCGGGCGTCGAGCGCCAGGAGCCCCCGCGCACCATGCGCTCACCACCGGTCGTGGCCCCGGTGGGGTCGACCGTGGGCCCCGACTCCCAGTCGTGGCCATCGGGCCCGCCGCGGTCGGCGGTCCACTCCCAGACGTTGCCGGACATGTCGAGCACCCCACGCGGACTGGCGCCGCCCGGGTAGGAACCGACCGGAGCCGCGTACCGGTGTCCGTCGATCGGGTCGGGCTGCGAGCCCGCCGCCCCGTGGTTGGCGAGCCTGTCGTTCCACTGATGGCCCCAGGGGAACGGGCGACCGTCGGGTCCACGGGCCGCGCGCTCCCACTCACTCTCGGTCGGCAGCCGCCCCCCGGCGAACTCACAGAAGGTCCGGGCCTGGCGGTGCGTGACCCCGCTGACTGGCATCTCCGGTCGACCCACCCGGTCGTCTGCGAGCGAAACACGCGCCGGGCTGCACGCCCCCGCCGCGACGCAGCGTGCGTACGCGGCGTTGGTCACCTCGGTTCGGTCGATGCCGAAGCGCGAGATGTAGATGTCACGCTGCGGCAGCTCGAGCGCCCAGAGCTCCTCCGAGCAGCGGTCGGCTCGGCCCCGGTACGCACGGGTGCAGAGGGTGAGCGCGGTCCGAAGGTCTTCGGGGCGACTGCCCCGTCGGAAGTGGCCGCCGTCGATCCAGACCACCCGCTCCGGCTCGAGCGAGACTCGGGGGCCCTGCGCCTCGAGGGGCAGCCCCGCCCCGAGGGCGAGGAGCGCCCCGGCGGCGGTCCACGGGATCCAGCGAGTCATGCGTCCATTCGAGCAGCTCGGCGGCGCGCGCGCCAGATCAGCCAGGCGCCGACGGAGGCCATCGCGATGCTGATCAGCTGCGACGTGCTGATGACGCCACCGACCAGACCGCGGACCTGGTCGCCACGGAGCGTCTCCACCACGCTCCGGATGCCGGCGTAGCTGACCAGGTAGACGCCGACCCAGCGGCCATCACCGGTCTTCCGCTTCGGCCAGAGCAAGAGCACGAACGCCAGCACGAGGAGCGCCGCCGACTCGTAGAGCGGCACGGGGTGCCGAAAGAGCCCGGGGAACGAAGCCGGCGCCGCCGGGTGCCGATAGTGCACGGCCCACGGTCCGTCCCACGGCAGGCCGAAGCAACAGCCCCCGAGGAAGCAGCCGATGCGACCCAGCGCGTGGGCCGCGGGGATGGCGGGAACGGCCAGATCGAGGAGCCGCCAGGCCGGCAGATGGAGCACGCGGGCGGCGAAGGCGTAGGCCGCCGCACCACCGATGGGCGCTCCGTAGAAGACCAGGCCCCCGCTCTGGATCGCCCGCATCGGCTCGCCGGTGCGAATCCATTCGACCAGCACGAAGAGGCTCCACGAGCCGAACATCGCTCCGGCGACCGTGAAACCAGCGGCGGCGATCACCGCGCCCACGTCCAGCCGCGCCACCGACGCCGCTCGGGTCGCGAGCGTGACGCCGACGACGATGGCGAACATCAGCATCAGGCCGTAGGTGCCGAAGGCACGCTCGGCCTCGCCGATTCGCAGAACGGTGAGGATCGGGTCCATGGGGACCCCGACGCACTACACGACCCGGCGCGAGCTCGCCAGGCGGGAGTGCGAGGCTGGCTACATGACCCCGGAGGGGTTCTCCATGTGGATCAGCTGGAAGGTGTTCGACGCATCCTTGCAGGCGATCACCTTCGCGGAGCCCGACGTGTAGACGTAGCACTGGGCCGGGTCGAGCCCGAGGTTGGTCGCACGACTCGCGTCCGGCGTACCGGCGAGCTGTGCGACGGTCGAGCACGGGCGCTGACCCTGGTCACAGGAACGACTGATGGCGTCCTCGAGGGGCTGGCCCGCCTGGCAGACGATCGACTGATACTGACCTGCGACCGACGGGTGGAACTGCTGCATCGCCGTCGCACCGCTCGGATCCGACTGACAGGCGCGCTTGATCTGACCGACCTTCAGCCCCGCCGAGAGCCGGCTCATCTCGGCCGCGAACGCGTTGCCGAGCTGCTGACCGAGCGCGTCGCCCGCCGCGGAGCCCGACGGGTTGTTCTGCCGGTTCATCTCGCCAGCCGTCAGACAGGCGTTGCAGAGCCCACAGGTCAGCGCGACCGCCAGCGAGAGCAGGAAGGCCACGATGTTGAGGATCAGCCCCGCCAGGGCGACGCCGTTGCTGCCACCCTCTTGCTTGGCCCGGCTCATCGCCATGCCACCGAGCACGATGCCGGTGAGCGAGAGCAGCGGAGCGCCGAAGCTCAGGATCGAGCCCGCGATGGGCACGGCGGTCAGGAAGAACCCGCCGATCATGAAGAGGAAGGCGACGCCGCCGAGGACGAGTGAGGCGATGGGCATGAGGGGTGCGAGAGTCGTCGGGATCCGTGAGGAGATCAAGCGACTTCCATGGCCGGAAGACGCCTCCTCGCCAGCGGAGGGTCCACGGTCCATACTCCGGCCCCCATGGACGCGGATGCCCCAGACCAGCCCCCCCACGAGACCGCCGCGCGCGCCGGTCGGTGTGCGATCTTCGGGCGCCCGAACGTCGGCAAGTCGACCTTCCTGAACCATGTCCTGGGACAGAAGCTGGTCATCGCGACCGCTCGCCCTGGGACCACCCGGAGCGCCGTGCTCGGCGTCTACTTGAAGGAGGAGCCGCCGACCCAGATCGCCTTCGTGGACAGCCCGGGCGTCGCGCGGCCGCGCACGCCCCTCCACAAGGTGCTGGTCGAGCAGGCCCAGCAGGCGCTCACCGACACGGACGTCGTCCTGTGGATGACCGAGGCGCCGAAGCCCCTGGAGAAGAAGGGTGGCAAGACCGAGGTGCGCACCGACGTCCACCCCACCGACCGCGAGATCGCCCACTACCTGGAGGGCGTGAAGGCCCCGGTCGTGCTGGCGCTCAACAAGGTCGACCGCATCCAGGACAAGCGGAAGCTGCTGCCGATCCTCGAGAGCTACCAAGCGATGCTCGAGGAGGCCGGGGTCGAGCTCGTGGGGATCGTCCCGATCAGCGCCCGGAAGGGGACGCAGGTCCCGACGCTCCTCGAGCTGATTCGCGAGCACCTCCCCGAGGGACTGCTCTACGAGGACCTGGACTTCGTCACCGATCGACCGGAGCGCTTCTTCGTCGCCGAGCTGATCCGCGAGGCGGTCATCCGAGCGACCCGCAAAGAGGTGCCCTACGGCGCGGCGGTGTACGTCGAGAGCTTCGACGAGAAGGGCCGCGTGGTGAAGATCCACGCGACCATCGTGGTCGAGAAGCCCAGCCACAAGGGAATCGTCATCGGCGCCCAGGGCGCGCGGATCAAGCAGATCGGCATCGAGGCGCGCAAGGCGATCGAGGAGCACATCGGCCGCCGCGCGCACCTCGAGCTGTGGGTGAAGGTCATCGAGGGTTGGACCTCGGACCCACACCGCGTGAAGAAACTGGCGACGGACGCCGAGGGATAGAGAGAGAGCTTTGGGTAAGAAGCGCAGAGGCGCGCCGCTCCCAGCGGGCGCGGACGGCGGAAAGCCGCTGGTGGCCATCGTCGGTCGCCCGAACGTGGGTAAGAGCACGCTCTTCAACAAGCTCGCGCGGCGGACGATCGCGATCGTCGAGGACATGCCCGGGGTGACTCGGGATCGGCACTACGCCGACTCCTTCGCGCTCGGGCGCGAGTTCGTGCTCGTCGACACCGGCGGCTTCGACCCGGGTAGCGACGACCCGATGACGGAGGGCATCGCCGCCAACGTGCGCGCGGCACTCCAGGAGTGCGACCTGGTCATCTGCGTCTTCGACGGCACGGCGCCCGCCCTGCAAGCGGACCGAGACGCGGTCCACCTGCTCCGCCAGACCGACAAGCCGGTGATCTTCGTCGCCAACAAGGCGGACGGGAAGAAGCAGGCCCAGGAGTCGATGGGGCTCTACGAGCTCGGGGTCGACGACATCCTCCCGATCTCGGCCCTCCACTCGCGAGGGCTGGGCCAACTGGAAGAGCGGATCGTCAAGGGGCTCCCCGAACCACGCCCGGTGGTGGAGGTGGACCTGAAGATTCCGCGCGTGGCGATCGTGGGCCGGCCGAACGCGGGCAAGTCCTCGCTCGTGAACCGGTTGATGGGAGCCCAGACGCAGCTGGTCGACGACCGACCCGGAACGACGGTCGACAGTGTCGACACCCTCTATGAAGACGACGACCGACGGATCGTCCTCATCGACACCGCCGGCATGCGGCGGAAGACGAAGGTGAAGAAGGACGCCGGGAAGAAAGACGCCCCGGCGGTCGAGCAGCTCAGCGTCTATCAGTCGATCAAGGCGATGCAACGCTCCCACGTGACCGTGCTGATGATCGACGGAGCGGATGGAGTCTCGGAGCAGGACGCGAAGATCGCGGGCCTGGCCGACGACCGCGGCCGCGCGCTCGTCATCGGACTGAACAAGGTCGACCTGATGAAGGGCGACGAGCGGAAGAAGGCCATCGAGCGCACCCGCGAGATCCTCGCGTTCGTCCCGTGGGCCCGCGTGGTCCCGATGAGCGCCAAGAACGGCCGCGGTACTCGGAAGCTCCTCGAGGCGATCGACGAAGCGGTCGCGTCACACCGACAGCGCATCCCCACCGCCGAGGTGAACCGCTTCTTCGAGGAAGTCCTCGAACGCCATCCGCCCCCCACGATGAAGAACCGCGCCGTGCGGCTCTACTACGTGACCCAGGCAGAGGTGGCGCCGCCGACCTTCGTCGCGGTCACCAACGCGCCGGATCACATCCACTTCAGCTACCAGCGCTACGTGGTCAACCAGCTCCGCGAGCGCTTCGGCTTCGAGGGCTCCCCCATCCGCATGCGTTACCGGTCCAAGAAGGACCGGCGCTGACCCCCAGGGAGAGCGTCACACCTGGAGCTTCTGCTCGAGCTCCTTGAGGTGGTAGCGCGCCATGCCGAGGTTGCCCTTCGGCCGATCGATCGCGAGGTACATGAAGAACTCGGGCTTCTTCTCGAGCGGGCGAATCAGATGCAGCTGGTCGCCGAGGGTGATGAGGATGTCCTCGATCGTTCCCTCGATGCCGAGCATGTTCATGACCTTCATCTTCGAGCGCACCACCTCGGTGTTGCCCGCAGCGGCCGTCTCGATGTTGAGGCGCGAGCCACCGCCGGCGGTGCCGAGGGTCAGGCCGCTCTCGTAGTCGACGATGGCCGCGCCGATGGCGCCTTCGACCGTCATGGCCTGCTGCAGGGTCTGCTTGATGTCCATTGTGTCTCCACTCCTTTCGCGCGTTGCGCTTCGTGGGATCCGAACGGGCCGCCTTGGGACTCCTGAACCAGGGCGACCGAATTTTTCACCAATCGTGGGCAGCGACACCGAAAGGCGTGCGACGCTGGGTCGTGGCTCACGGACCGATCCGCAGCGTGGCGCGACAGACGCTCCACTACTTGGCCCGTCCCCACTCGCGGATTCCGAGCAGGCCGATCGGAGGGGCGCCTTCGTGGACGGCCGCCGATCATGCCGACCCGACGACGTGGACCCGCGAGCTTCGAGAGCCGGAGCTGACCGCCATCGGCGACGAGCTGCGCGCGCTCCGGGGAGGGAACCCTCGCGAGGCCGCTTCCCTGGCGCCGCTCGTCGGCGAAGCAGAGCGCTGGCGCCACGAGCTGATGCGCGGCCGCGGCTTCCTTCGGATCCGTGGCGTCCCGGTGGAGCGCTGGCCCCTCGAGGACACCGAACGCTTCTTCACCTCGCTCGGTGCGCTCCTCGGCATCCCTGGCGCACAAAACGACGCCGGCGACCTCCTCGGACACGTACGAGACGAGCGGCTCGGTCCCGACGTGGTCGTGCGTCAGTACAAGACCAACGAGTCCATCCGCTTCCACTGCGACGCGGCCGACGTCGTCGGTCTGCTCTGCGTGAAGCCCGCCGCCGAGGGCGGTCTGAGCCGCATCGTGAGCTCGGCGGCGATCCTCGACCGCATGCTCGCGCAAGACCCCGCGCTGGCGGCGGTGTTCTTCGAGCCCTTCCACCTCGACACCCGCGGCGACGGCGGCCTCGACGCGGTCCCCATCCAGCCGGCGGCGTACCACGCGGGGCGGCTGCGTCTCTTCTATCACTCCGGCTACTTCCGATCGGCCAGCCGGCACGCGCACGTGCCTCCGCTCCGGCCACGGCAGCTCGCAGCGTTGGATCGCTTCGATGCGCTGGCCGAATCGGACGAGCACGTCCTCGAGATGGAGCTCGCGGCCGGAGACGTCCAACTGCTCTCGAACCACACCATCGCGCACGCGAGGACGGCCTACACGGACGCGCCCGAGCTCGAGCACCGGCGGCACCTGCTCCGCCTCTGGCTCTCGATCGAGGAGCCGATGCCGATCGCCGAGCGCGCCCTTCGGTGGCGCGCGGCCGCGCGCCTCGCCGGTTCGCTGGCCGTCGGCCGCATCCGCTCGAGACTCGCTCGGCACGCATGATGCTTCGTTCTCGGCCATGGCGAGGATGACACGAACTGGCACGCTCACGCTCGCGCTCGCGCTGCTCGGCTTCGGTTGCGCAGCCGAGATCGGCGACGCGTGCGACTCCGAATCGGACTGCGAGAGCGGAACGAGCTGCGTCCCACCGGGGTCGCCCCGGGTGTGCGGCATCTGCAGCGGGGAGCCTCGAACGTGCGAGTCCGACCCGGACTGCACCGAGGGGTCGCACTGCGAGGAGTACGAGCCGATCTGTCCGAGCTGCACCGGCGTGCTGCCTACCCGATGCGTCGCGGACTGCACCGCCGGGAGCTGTGCCGAGGACAGCCGCTGCGACCTCGACACCGGCCGTTGCACACCCCTCCAGTGCACCTCTGGCGAGTTTCCCTACGACTGCCCCAGCAACTTCCGCTGCGCGACCGATGGCGGCGGCGACGCCCACGGGTGCGTTCGACTCGGCTGTGACCGCGATCGCGACTGCGACCACGGCGCCTGCGTGAGCGGGAGCTGCTGGGACGGCGAGGGGACCTGCATGGGTCCCGTGCCCTGAAGTCAGAAGGTGATGGACTCGAGGACGGTGCGGAAGGTCGTGTCGGTCGCCGCGAGCGCCGCAGCCTCTCCGCCGCGGGCGGGCGCGAGCATCATGAGGGTCAGGCCCTCGGGCTCCCGCGGCACGTAGACCTGCCGGAAGATGTAGGTGCCCGGAACGAACGGACCGATGGTCGTCGGGACGTCGAAGGCGGAGTCCCGCCTCACGAGCGAGCCGCCACGCGCCATCAAGGGCGCGCGGCCCAGCTCGCGCGTCGGTTGCGCGCCCAGCTGACGCACGAGGTCGTCGGCGGCCTGGCCCAGCAGGTCGGGAGTGACCGCTCCATGGCCCCAGCTGACCGTGAGCTGTTCCGCTCCGGCGGGCGTCTCGCGGTGGAAGGTCACGTAGGACCAAGGCGAGGGCGACTGCTGAGTGCAGGGCATGACCTGGTAGCCGACCGGGTAGTCCACGCCGAAGCTCGGAAGCACCAGCTGCGGGTTGGCGAGGCAGTTCAGGCCGTGGTCGTAGTGCAGGTAGCCCGGTGTGGCGCTCGGGGACGTGGGGACCGCCGGACTCGGTGGAGCCACCGAGGGCCCGCTGTCGCGCGCCCCCACGAAGAAGACGAACCCCACGGCGAGGCCGCCGATGATGAGGCACCCCAACCCCGCTCCGACCCCCGCGAGGATCAACCCCTGCTGCCTGTCCACGAGTCGGACCGTAGCCCATCTCCGATGGACGGAGCATCACGCTCTTCTCGCGAACGGGGGAGCGGAGCGAAACCGCGAGGTCGAGCGCTATCGGCTCAGGGGCGCGAAGAGCGTCTCGAGCTCGTCCTCGGTGAAGGTGCTGGTGCCCGCCTGGCCGTGGAGGATGGCGTTCGCGAGCTTCCGCTTCTTCTCCTGGAGCGCGAGCATGCGCTCTTCGACGCTGCCGGCGACGTAGAGATCGTAGACGAAGACCGGGCGCTGCTGACCGATGCGGTACGCCCGGTCGGTGGCTTGCGCCTGCGCCTGCGGGTTCCACCACGGGTCGTAGTGAATCACCGTGTCGGCGCTCGTGAGGTTGAGGCCGACGCCGCCCGCCTTGAGGCTGATGAGGAAGACGTCGCGCTCGCCGCTCTCGAAGCGGTCGACGAGCTGCTGCCGGTTCTTGCTCTGGCCGGTGAGCATCAGGAAGGGCGTGTCCTTCTCCTGCAGCCCTTCGCCGATCAGCCCGAGCATGGTGGTGAACTGGCTGAAGAGGAGGATGCGATGGCCCGCCGCGAGCTGGGTCTCGATGAGCTCCATGCAGGCGCGGTACTTCGCGCTCTCCCGGACGAAGCGGGCGGCGTCCATCCGGACGAGCCGGGGATCGCAACAGAGCTGCCGCAGCTTGGTGAGCGCGTCGAGGATCGTGACCGTGCTGGCGGCGATGCCCTTGCTCCGGATCGTCGCGCGCACCTGCGTGTGCGCGGCGATGCGGATCGCCTCGTAGAGCTCGCGCTGCTTCCCCTCGAGCTCGACCGGTTGGAAGAGCTGGGTCTTCGGGGGGAGCTCCTTGGCGACCTCGCTCTTGTTCCGTCGCAGGATGAACGGGCTGACGGATTGGTAGAGCGTCTCGAGTCGCTCTTCGTCGCCGTACTGTTCGATCGGGTTGCGGTAGCGCTCACGGAAGTCGAGCTGACTCCCGAGGATGTCGTCGCCCAGGAAGTGGAAGAGCGCCCACAGCTCGCCCAGGTGGTTCTCGACCGGAGTCCCGGTGAGGCAGAGCCGGTGGCGGCTCTCGATGGCGCAGGCGGCCGCGTGCGAACGGCTGCGCGGGTTCTTGATGACGTGCGCCTCGTCCAGGACCATGAAGTGCCAGTCGCGGCTGGCGAGCTGCTCCGCGTCGCGCACGAGGATCGGATAGCTCGTCAGGACGATGTCGGCGTCCTTCACCTTCGACCAGCGGCCATGGCGCTTCGGTCCGTGGTAGCCGACGACCTTCAGCCCGGGAGCGAACTTCTGGATCTCGCGCTTCCAGTTCCCCATGAGACTGGTGGGGGCGATGACCAGCGAGGGGATGTCCGCTCGCCCTTCCGACACCTCGGTCTGGAGGTGCGCAATCGTCTGGAGCGTCTTCCCCAGGCCCATGTCGTCCGCGAGGATCCCGCCGGCGCCGCTCTTGCGCAGCCGCTGCATCCACGCGAGCCCCTCCCGCTGGTAGGGCCGGAGCGTGGCTTGGAGCCCGGCGGGCTCGAGCCGCGACTGTGGCGCGTCCACGAGGACCTTCCCGCGCTTGCGGGCTTCGCGCTGACCTTCTCCCTCCCAGCGGAGCTCCTCGGTCGCGTCCTGGAACGCCTGGTCGAGCGTCTCGAGGGCGATGGCCTTGTGACCGCGCACCACCAGCCCGCGGTCCTCGTCGTAGAGCTCGACGAGCACTCGCATCAACGCTCGGAGCGGTCCGGGGTCCACGGCGACGTGCTCGCCCGGTCCCACCTCGAGCGCGACCGGTCGCTGTCGCGTCTCCAGGTCACCGAGCGAGAGCTGACCGTCCGCCTGCTCCTCGAGAAGCGACACCAGCGCCGGCAGCAGGTCGAGGTGCCGACCACCGACCTCCACCCCGAGCTCGAGAGCGAACCAGTCCGGTCGTTCATCGTCGGGGGTCACCTTGGCCACGAAGCTCGGGCTCACGGCGACGCAGCGGTAGGGATAGTCCGCCGGGACCTCCACCCGCCAACCGAGCTCCCGCAGCGCCGGGAGGGCCTGGGCGCTGAAGGCGACGTGGGCATGCACGTCGCCGTCGACCCGAACCATGTAGTCGGCGTCGGCGTCGGGAGGCACTCCCACGCTCTCGAGGCAGTCGAGGTCCACCACGCCGAAGCGTTCGAGGAGCCGTCGGGCGTTCATCTCCGCCTCTCGGTCCCGGGGATACGCGCGGATGCCACCCTGCCCGGCCGCGTAGAAGCGGTCGCGAGGGTCGGAGGCCCGAACGCGGGCCCGAAGCTCCGGGTACTCGAAGGTGAGCTCGAGGAGCGGCGCCTCGACTTCGGCGAAATCGGCGCCGTATCCGTGGCGATCCACCAGGACCCGCTCGGTGAAGACCCGAAGGCAGGGCACCAGGGGGCCCGCGCTCTCCGCGCAGTCGGGCCTGGAACCGTCGGAATCGTTGAGGTTCTGCCAGGACTCGGCCACCACCTCGCCGGGGCTGGTGGGGGGCCTGAGGGGATCGCGAAAGGTACTCGTGGCCGTCGATGAGGTCACCCGCGAGTTAGATCAAAGACGGGATCGGATGTCGACATCTTCGTGGATCTCGGGCACTTCCGGTGCACCCCACCCCTGCCGGGAGCCACCGCTGTCACAGGGCCGTGACAGAGGGCTGACTCGGCCCTCCGGCCGCCTGTGCCACGGGTGATCCCCCGAAACGCGGTCGGAGGGTGGCTACGTCGTCGGCCCCCGAGCGAAGCGCCCGAAAGGCGCCCACGTTGACGGGCGTTCGCTTCGCGGGGAGGCTGCGGCCGATGCAATCGACGGGGTGGTGTGTGGGCGCGCTGCGCCTGGTGCTCGGGTTGGCGATGGGCCTGGCGCTCGGCTGTGGCGACGACGACGGGGACGACTCGCCGATCGACTCGGGGGTGGACCAGGGGCCGCCGGACCTCGGCCCCCCAGAGCCCGATCCGGAGCCCATCCCCAAGCGCCCCTGGGTCGTCGGCGTGAACACCACGATGGCGATGGTTCGCTGGGAGACCCCGGACGAGCCGGCATCGGTCGAGCTCACCCTGACTCCGGAGGCGGGGGGCGAGCCCCGAACGATCGAGGGGACCTATCGGACCGACACGCTGACCCTCGAGCACGGCCTCGACCTCGCCGCCGTGGAGTACCCGGACATCGCGGGGACCTACTACCTGCAGCAGGTCACCATCGACGAGCTCACGCCGAACACCTGCTACACCTACGAGGTCGCGGCGATCGAGGAGGGCGGTCGGTTCTGCACGGCGCACGAGCCGACCGACCACACCACTCCGATCGAGCTCCTGGTGATCGGTGACACCAGCCCGGTCCTCGGAGCCACCGACCCGCTCATCGACGCCCTCGTCGACGACAGCGTCGAGATGACGATTCACGCGGGCGACCTGCAGTACTACGACGCGCTCTTCGAGACCTGGGCCGTGTGGTTCCCGGCCCACGCGCCCATCCTCTCGCAGGGAGCGTTCTGGCCGACCATCGGCAACCACGAGGAAGAGCGGGACGGCGAGTACGACCAGACCTACGCACGCTATTTCGAGAACCCCTCGCTGACCGAAGCCGGCGAGCCCGACGGAAACACGAGCGCCTACCACTTCCAGAGCGGCGGGGTTCACTTCTTCTCGGTCAACAGCGAAGACGACATCGGCGAATTCGACGCCGACTTCTCCTGGCTCGACGATGCGCTCACGGCCGCGGAAGCCAGCGAGGGCCACCGCTTCAGCGTGGTCTTCTTCCACCGGCCCATCTGGACCCTCGCGCGGCACGCGCCCTCGGAGTCGCTCCGCGCGGTGATCGACCCGATCCTGGACGCCCACGACGTACCGCTCGTGCTCCAGGGCCACAACCACGTCTACGAGCGTTTCTCCGTCGACGGCCGCACCTACATCGTCACCGGTGGTGGCGGCAGCGGCCTCTACGACCTGGACTCGCAGGTCGACACTCGACCCGACGAGGTCGCCTTCCGGCTGGCCGCGGGGGTCTTCCAGCACGGCGTGCGGATCACGATCGACGAGACCGAGATGCAGCTGCGGGCGATCGACTCCGAGGGCACGGTGCAGGACGAAGTCACCCTGTCCTTCTGAGCCGCCCTCACTTGACGCGGTGGAGCGTGCCGCCGGCCTCGATCATGATGGTCAGGCCGCCGAAGCTGGGGAGGAAGGCGGCGCTCGGAGGCTTGGCGCGGCGGCCATGGGTGAGCTCGAGGAGCACCCTCCGCTCGTCGAGGTCGTAGACCGCCCGGTAGCGCGCGTCGCCGAGATCGACCTCACGCGGGAAGGTCTCGTCGACGATGTGCCGCAGCTCGAAGGGCAGCTCCTCGGCGAGGAAGTCCTCCGCGCTCAGGAGCGCGACGTCGGCGCCGCTCTCGACACCGAGCTCGTCCACGCGCGCCCGTGCCCACTCGTCGAGCGGCGCCGGCTCCGAGAGCTCGGGCAGCCCGAGCCCCTTACCGACCCGGCTCCGAGAGAGTCGGGCCGCGAGCGTCCGAATCTCCAGCCGGCGCCGGCTCTCGTCTCGGCTCTTGCGATGGAGCCGCCCGGCCAGGAAGAGCTCCACCACCGCGTCGCGGGCGGCCTGTCCCTCGGGAATCGCTTCGCGCTCGGCGAGCACGCGACCGGCGTGCACCCGTTCGAGGGTCGCCACCACCCTGCCCTTCACGAGCTTGGCCCTTCCGACCCGCTCCCGCCCGATGCCCGACGCCCGCAGCTCGGCGATCGAGACCGGTGACGCGCAGGTCGCGAGCAGGCGCCGATCCTTGCCGCGGCCGAACGCCCGCTCCTCGAAGACGACCAGGGCTTCGGCGGGCGTCTCGCCTTGGCCCGGCTCCACCGCCAGCCACGCGGCGCTCTCCCGCGCGAGGGTGACCTCGGTACCGCCGCTCGAGAAGGCCACGTGCCGCTTGCGTCGCCGAGCGAGGTGCCCGCTCCGCGGGTCCGCTCGCAACGCGACGGCGCGCAGGGCCGCCGCGTCGACCGTCTCGTGTACGGGCGCGTCGAGCCCCAGCGCATCTCGGAGCCGTTTGGCGATCCGTCGCGCCTCGCGCCGCCCCGGGTCGTTCCCCACGCCACGGACGGCGAGGACGAAGGCCGTGGCGTCGCAGCCGGCGGCGCGCGGGTCGTTCGGCTCGCGCGAGGGCTCCCCAGCGAAGAGGCGCCGCCCGGACGCGAGCGCCGCGACGAGGTCGACGGCGTCCTGTACGAGTGCCTCGTCGTCGCTCCGCCTCGCTTCGAGGAGCAACCGGCCGAGCGGCGCGTCGAGCGGCAAGCCGTGCAGACCCGCGCCGATGGAGGTGATCCCCTCGTCGTCGATCGCGCCGAGCAGGCGGAGCTCCTCGCGCGCGGCCTCCACGGCGTGGGGCTTCGGTGGGTCGAGAAACTCCAGCGCGTCCACCGACCGCCCGGCCGCGGCCGCGCCCAACACGAGCGGCACCAGCGACTCGCGATGGACCTCCGGTGGCGTGCGCTCGGCCAGCTCCGCGCGCCGCGCCCAGAGCCGAATGGCCACGCCCGGTCCGGTCCGGCCGGCGCGACCGGCGCGCTGCTCCGCCGCGTCGCTCGCGATCGGATGCAGCGCCAGGTGCGCGCGACCCCGGTGATAGGCCGTCCGTCGCACCAGGCCGGTGTCGATCACGAGCGCGATGCCCGGCACCGTGAGCGAGGTCTCCGCCACGTTCGTGGCGAGCACGACCTTTCGCCGCTTCGTCGTTCGGAAGACCCGTGCCTGCCGATCGAGACTCAGGCTGCCGTGGAGCGGCACCACCTCGAAGGGTCGACCCGCGAGCGCCGACTCCAGATCCGCGATCTCGCCCTTTCCGGGCAGGAAGACCAGCACGTCGCCGTCGACGGTCTCGACCGCTTCGTCGAGCGCCGCCAGCACGCGTTCGGTCAGCTGCTGACTCGCGGGGAGCGTCAGCCCTCCGTCGCGGTAGCGGACATCGACCTCGTGGAGCCGGCCCTCGGCCGCCAGGTGTCGCCCACCCAGGTAGTCACGCACCCGCTCCGCATCGAGCGTGGCGCTCATCGTCACCAGCTGCGCCTCGTCGCGATCGCGCAGGAGCGCCAGCAGGAGATCGACGTCCAGCCGTCGCTCGTGGAGCTCGTCGAGCACCACCACGTCGCTCGCCGCCACCTGATCCAGCTGCCGGAGGGCGATGCCGGGGGTCACGAAGCGAATCTGGGTCGCGTCCGAGACCCGCGCGTCGTCCCGAACCTGGTAGCCGACGCGGTCTCCGAGCGGCGTCCCCTCGAGCTCGGCCACCCGCGAGGCCAGCGCGCGGCAGGCCACCCGCCGAGGCTCGACCACCACGACGGAGTCCCCGCGCTCCATCAGATAGCGGGGGACCTCGGTCGATTTGCCCGACCCGGTCGGGGCCGTGATGACCAACGGACCCCGTTCGGCTCGCACCGCCTCGCGGATCGCGGCGATGGGCAGCGGCTCGTTCGGCTTGGACCCCACGACCCCGCTCTGCCGCAGATCGTGAGTTGGCTCAAGGGCGGAACCCTCGCCAGCCCTGGAACCCGTCACCATGCGCCCCCATGTCCGACTCCACTGCCATGAGCAATCCCCTCATCGGTCTCCGCGCCGAAGCCGAGCCCTTCGACATCTCCTTCGACCGCATCGAGGCCAGCCACGTGGAGCCAGCGGTCGACGCGCTGATCGCGGAGGCCAGCGAGGCCGTCGGCGCGATCGCGTCGGCGCCGCGCACCTACGACGGCACCCTCGGCGCGCTCGAGGCGGCGACCGAACCGCTCGAGATCGCGCTCACGGTGGTCGGCCACCTCGAGTCGGTGGCCACGACCCCCGACCTCCGCGAGGCCTACAACCGGGTCCAGCCGAAGGCGAGCGCGTTCTTCTCGTCGCTCGCGCTGAACGCCGAGCTCTTCGCCGCCCTCAGCGAGTTCGCCGAGACCGAGGAGGCGAAGGCGCTGGAGCCGCTCCGCGCTCGTTTCCTGAAGAAGACCCTCGACGACTTCAAGCGCCACGGCGCCGAGCTCGGGGCGGAGGGGAAGAAGCGGCTCAGCGCCATCGACGTCGCGCTCTCGGAGAAGACGACGAAGTTCGCGCAGAACGTGCTCGACGAGACCAACGCCTTCGAGCTCGTCATCGAAGACGAGGCGAAGCTCGCCGGCCTGCCGGACTCCGCGCGGGCGGCGGCCCGCCAGTCCGCTCGGTCGAAGGGCAAGGAAGGCTGGCGCTTCACGCTCCAGGCCCCGAGCTACATCGCCGTGATGACCTACCTCGACGACGCATCGATTCGAGAGACGCTCTGGAAGGCCTACAACACGCGCGCGGCCGCCGGCGAGCGCGACAACCGACCGCTCATCTGCGAGATCCTCGAGCTTCGTCGCGAGAAGGCCCAGCTGCTCGGTCACGCGGACTTCGCCGACTTCATCCTCGCGGACCGGATGGCCAAGAGCGGCGCCAAGGCCAACGCCTTCGTCGACGACCTCCGCGAAAAGACCATGGCCGCCTTCGAGCGCGAGGAGGAGGAGCTGCTCGCGTTCCGGAAGGAGCTCGAGGGCGACGACGCACCGACCATCGAGCCGTGGAGCATCGCCTACTACGCGGAGAAGCTCCGCAAGGCGCGCTTCGACTTCGACGACGAGATCCTCCGCCCCTATCTCCAGGTCGACGCCGTGCTGAAGGGGCTCTTCGAGATCGCCGAGCGCCTCTACGGCGTGCGCATCGAACGCCGTGATGCGCCGACCTGGAACCCCGACGTGCGCTGCTACGGCGTCCACGACGGGGACCGACTCGCCGCCGCCTTCTACGTCGACCTCTTCCCGCGCGAGGACAAGCGCGGTGGCGCGTGGATGAACGCGCTCTGCTACGGGCCCTCGCCCGAGACGCCGCACCTCGGCCTCTTCTGCGCAAACGTGTCCGAGCCGATCGGCGACGAGCCGGCGCTGCTCACGCACCGCGAGGTGGAGACCCTCTTCCACGAGTTCGGCCACCTGTTGCACCACGCACTCAGCGAGGTGCCGCTCCGGTCGCTCGGCGGCACCAACGTCGCCTGGGACTTCGTGGAGCTGCCCAGCCAGATCATGG
Source organism: uncultured Sandaracinus sp. (assembly GCA_964462035.1). Lineage (GTDB taxonomy): Bacteria > Myxococcota_A > Polyangia > Polyangiales > Houyiibacteriaceae > UBA1660. The sequence continues at coordinate 14,578 of CAYXAP010000015.1, read as the reverse complement.
AGAACTTCTGCTGGGAGCGCGTGAGCCTCGACCTCTTCGCGCGGCACCACGAGACCAACGAGCCGATCCCCGAGGCGCTCTTCGAGAAGATGCGCGCCGCTCGCACCTTCCGCGCCGCCACCGCCCAGATGCGCCAGCTCGGCTTCGGCTCCGTGGACCTGCGGCTGCACCGCTCCTTCGACCCGAAGGCCGGTCCCGAGGCCGCGATGAACCTCGCCCGCGAGATCCTCGAGGCCCACGCCCCGGCGACCTACCCCGACGACTACGCGATGATCTGCGGTTTCACCCACCTCTTCGCGAGTCCGGTGGGCTACGCGGCGGCCTACTACAGCTACAAGTGGGCCGAGGTCCTCGACGCCGACGCCTTCACCCGCTTCCTCGAGGCGGACGTACTCAGCGCCGAGGTCGGCCGCGAGTTCCGCGACGCCATCTTGGCCATGGGCGACTCGGAGGAGCCGGACGCGCTCTTCCGGAAGTTCATGGGCCGCGACCCGTCGCTCGACGCGCTCCTGGTCCGCTCCGGCCTCGCGGCCTGAGCGGCTGACGCGAGGGGAACGCCCGGCGCGCGTCTGCGCGTCAAGCGTTCGCGTTTTGGGCCGGCTCCGAACGTGAGTTGGGCCAAGAGCGACGGCGACTCGAGACGCGGGGCTGCTGCCGCGCGCTTCGTGGGGGGACGCTCTCGAGCAGTTGAGCCGCGGGAGGGGCTAGACGTGTTCTTCTCGCGACCTCGCGGCGTAACTGCGTAAGAGCGTCCCCCCGCTTTTCGTAGTCTCCCCTCGCGCCCGAGCACGACGGCGCTCAGCCGAGATCGAGGGCGAGCAGCTCGAGCTCGCCCTCGGCCTCGACGTGCACCGAGCCGCTGCCCCGGACCAGCACACGTTCGCCGCTGCGCGCCGCGTGCCCGTTGACGCGATAGCCGCCGGCGAACGCGAAGAGGTAGGCGCGCCGATGCACCGGGAGCGCGAGGCATTCGCCAGCGCCGAGGGCGACGTGCCGAAGGGTGCTGGGAACGCCGAGCGCCAAGCCGCCCTCGCCCCGCCCGCTCGCGAGCACCTGCACCGGCGTGGCCGAGAGTCGACGAGCCTCGAAGCGCGGCGGTGCCGGGGTGGTGGTGGCGAGCCAGATCACCGCGGCGTGGACCTCGGCGTCGCCGTGCACCCGCTCCGCATGCGAGACCGGTGTGGCCGCGGAGAGCAACGCGATCGACCTGGCACCCACGACCCGCTCGTTCCCGAGGCTGTCGCGGTGCTCGAAGCTCCCGCGCCGAACGAAGAGGAGGTTCTCGATGCCAGAGTGCTCGTGCATCTCGAAGCCTTCCTTGCGACGGAGCCAGCCCTCGGCGAAGAGCGTCAGCGGCCCGAAGTCGAGCGAACCCGCGTCCGCGCCGCGCACGTGGGCGTAGCCACGGGTGACGCCCCCCTCCTCGTGCAAGAGCTGGTCCTTGGTGATGACCTGGACCGAGGGGGCGCCCGACGTCACGTTCGCGATCATCGCGGCACCGTCACCCGCGCCGCGAGCACGCGAAAGCCGTCGCCGTCGCGGCGCACGACCGCGGTGAGCCGAGCTCGATCCGAGCCGAGGATCGCGACCCCTTCGCCCTCGAGCCGCTGGCTCATGTCGACGAGCGCCACGTCCGCCGCGACCCACTGCACGGACTCGAGCTGCACCGAGCTGGTGGTCTGCTTGGTCGGGCCGGGGGAGGCGAAGAGCGCGCGCAATGCGTCGCGGCCCTCGACCCGCTGACCCGTCGGCGTGATGAGCGTCGCGTGCTCGGTGAAGAGGTCGGCCATCGCGTCGGGATCGTGGGCGTTCCAGGCGGCGTCGTGCGCCGAGGCCCATTCCGTCATCGCCGGATCGGGCTCGGCGAAGCCGGGCGTGACCGGTGCGGGAGTCGAGGCGCAAGCGCCGAGGAGGAGGAGGAGGGTGAACGAGAGCTTCTTCATGACTGAGGTTCCTTTCGAAACTCAGCCTGTCCTCGTTCCACACGGGCAACTAGGCCCGACTTTTTCAAAACATTGTTGACTCAGATCAACAATCTAGCCGTAATCGAGCTTTCCGATGCATCTGGAGGAGACACGAGCGTTCGTGGCGGTCGTCGAGGCCGGCAGCTTCACGGAGGCCGGCAAGCGGCTCGGGATCCCGAAGTCGACGCTCAGTCGCCAGGTCTCCCGGCTCGAGGACCGGCTCGGTGCGCGGCTCATGAACCGCACCACCCGGAAGCTCTCGCTCACCGATCTGGGCGAGGCGTACTTCGAACGCTGCCGCCCAGCCATCGAGGCCATCGCCGACGCGGAGCGCGTCGCCCTGGACCTGTCGGGACGACCCACCGGCAACCTGAAGGTGAGCATGTCGATCGACGTCGCCCGGGATCTGATGCCCGACCTGCTGGCCGAGTTCCGTGGGTGCTACCCGGACGTGACCCTCGAGCTCATCGCGAGCCAGGGCCGAACCGACCTGGTCGCCGAGGGCTTCGACGTCGCGCTCCGCGGCGGGGACCTGCCGGACACCGGCTTCATCGCCCGCAAGCTCATGAGCGGCGACCTCCACCTCTACGCCAGCAAGGAATACCTCGACGCCCACGGGCGACCCACCACGGCCGCCGACCTGGCCGACCACGACACCGTGATGCTGCGCCCACCGCCGAGCGTGGGCTCCTGGCGGCTCTTCGGCGTGGACGGACCGGTCGAGCTCCCGATCGATCCCTGGCTCGTCGTGAACGAGTTCGGCCTGGTCCAGCGCGCCATTCGCGACGGGCTGGGGATCGGGCTGCTGCTCGGCTACATGGCCCAGCCCGACCTGGACGCGGGGCACCTCGAGCCGGTGCTACCCGCGCTGGGGATCACTGGCGGAGGGCTCTACGCGGTCTACCCGAGCCGCCAACACCTCGCGCCCAAGGTGCGCGTGTTCGTGGACTTCCTCGTCGAACGGCTCGGCGGCTGACGCTCAGGACGACGCCTGGAAGTCGATGCGGACGGTGATCTCGTTGGAGACCTTGGCCTGCACGATGGCGGGGATGTCCACGCCGTGCTCGTCGAGCTTCACGGTGAACTGAGCGCGACCGCGCACGCGGGTGCCACCGTCCCACTGGACGCGGGTGCGCGCGGTGACCGGCTTGGTCACGCCGTGGATGGTGAAGTTGCCGCGCACGGTGACGTTCGCGTCCTCGTTCGCCGAGAGGCTGCTGGCGCCGGTGACGCCGGTGATCTCGAAGGTCGCGTTCGGGTGGCTGCCGGCGTCGAGCCAGTCCTCACCCCGGAGGTGCTCGTCGCGGAGCTCGATGCCGGTGCGCAACGACGCGACGGGCACGGTGATCGTCCCACGCGTGGCGCTCAGGTTGCTCGGATCGATGCGGAAGGTCCCGCTGGCCTGGCTGGTGCGACCGTTGATGGTCTCCAGGGGCGCCTCGGACTTGAACGAGACGCGAGCGCGCCGGATCTGCATCTCCAGGGTGTCCGCCGAGGCGATCGCGGCGGTCGCGAGGACGAGGGCAGGAATCAAAAGCTGGCGCATGCGCATGGGTCTCTCCAGGGGGGTCGGGGTCGCGTATCGGCGGCGGCCACATGGACGGTGCGCACGCCAGAAGATTCAAGGGCGAGCATACCTATCCGCGAGCCGATGTGGTGTTACGAAGCTGGCGTCCGTTCCGAGGGACGTTCCCTCGTAGGTACCCCCAGAGATTCGAACCGGCTCAGGCCGTTCAGAGGAGCTTGGCGACGTCGCCGGCGATCGCCTCGGGCTTGGTCGTCGGGGCGTAGCGCTTCACGACCTTTCCGCTCGAATCGACGAGGAACTTGGTGAAGTTCCATTTGATCTTCTCGGTCCCGAGCAGGCCCTTCTTCTCACCCTTGAGGTACTTGTAGACCGGGTGGGTGTCGGGCCCGTTCACGTCGATCTTCGAGTGCATCGGGAAGCTCACGCCGTAGTTCTTCTCGCAGAAGCCGGCGATCTCTTCCTCCGAGCCCGGCTCCTGCGCGCCGAACTGGTTGCAGGGGAAGCCGAGGACGACGAGCCCCTGGTCCTTGTACTTCTCGTAGAGCTTCTCGAGACCGGCGTACTGCGGGGTGAACCCACACTTGCTGGCCACGTTCACGAAGAGCGCGACCTTCCCTTCGAGGTCGTGCAGGTCCTTCTTCTGACCGTCGAGGGTCGTGACTTCGATGTCGTAGAGCTCGCTCATGGTGTGACGGTTGTGAGCCCACCGAGCGCTTCGAGCAAGCGCCCGCTCAGCCGCGCGCCAAGGGCGCCGCCTCCCACGGGACATCGGGCAGCGAGCCATCGAGCCCGACACCAGAGCCAGCGTTCAGCGTGCCGAGGCCGCGGATGCCGAAGCGAGCGCCATCCGGTGCTCTACCGATCAGTCGGTTCACCCACTGTGGCTGCGCGTGCATCTCGAAGGTGAGCGCTCCGAGATCTCCGTTCGGATCGACCGCACCGAGCAAGCGCAGCTCACCACCCCGGACCCCGAAGAGCATCAGTGGCGAGCTCGATGTCTTCACGCAGGCGATGGTCCGGTCGTGGAACGAACCGAGCAGCTGGGCGCCCCCGCCCAACGTCACGCGGGTCAGCTCCTCACCCTCGAACGAACGAGCCACGAGCTCCTCACCTTCGAGCACGACGAGCCCATCCCCGGCTGCTTCGACGGTGCTCTTGTCTGGGTAGTCGAAGGCGAGCGTCGCCTCTCCGGTCGTCAGATCGGTTCGGTAGATC